>BQMO01000013.1 GCA_022180725.1 Phycisphaerae bacterium | reverse complement strand
CCCGCGCCAAGTACGTGCGGATCTTCCGCAGCGTCACATGAAAGCACAGGCACACCTCGTCGTCAGGGTTCACGTGATAAGCATACATCTCAGACGGGATCGGAATGATTGTCGAGCCGCGCATATCATCAGCCATCGCCCTGCCACCCCCGGGGCGGCCTCTCAATCACACGCAGGGCCAGGGGGGCTTGGCCGAATAAGACGGAGTCGTCACATGGCCAACGGCAAGTGGACCAAGCAGGAACTTCTCTCCCGCCCCATCGAGCACATCGATATCACCAAGTTCGACGCCCGCGGCGTCGTCAAGTCCTACCGCGACATGGCGTATTCCGCCCGCACCCTCGCCAACGCGGCCGACATCTACTCCATGATGCTCAAGGACAAGGAGTGCGCGGTGATCCTGACCCTCGCCGGGTCGCTCATCTCCGCCGGCCTCAAGAAGGCCATCATCACGCTCCTCGAGCACAACATGGTGGACGCCATCGTCTCCACCGGCGCGAACATCGTCGATCAGGACTTCTTCGAGGGGCTGGGGTTCAAGCACTACATCGCCCCTGGCAGCCCCGAGGCCCCGCCCGTCGACGACATGACCCTGCGCAACATGATGATCGACCGCATCTACGACACCTACATCAACGAGGACGACCTTCGCGACTGCGACGCCCGCACTCATGAGATCTTCAACGCCTTCGAGCCGGGGGCCTACTCCAGCCGCGAGTTCATCGAGGCGATGGGGGCGTACCTGGCGAACACGCCGAAACTGGCGAAGAACGAGTCCATCGTAAAGACGGCCTACCTCAAGCGCGTCCCGATCTTCGTCCCCGCCTTCAGCGACTGTTCCGCCGGGTTCGGCATCGTCCTCCAGCAGACCGAGGCCATCGAGGAAGGCCGCGGCCAGGTCGCCTTCGACTCCGGCAAGGACTTCCGCGAACTGACCGACATCAAACTCGCCTGCAAGGACACCGGCCTGCTCATGCTGGGCGGGGGCGTCCCGAAGAACTTCGCGCAGGACATCGTCGTCGCGGCTGAACTGCTCCACGAGCGCAAGGGCGGCAAGGGTGGCGCGGCACTCCGTGCCGCGAATGAAGTTGGCATGCACAAGTACGCCGTTCAGATGACCGTCGCCGACTCGCGCGACGGGGCGCTCAGCGGCTCCACCCTCCGCGAGGCTTGCTCCTGGGGCAAGGTCGACGTCGTCCACGAGCAGATGGTCTTCGGCGAACTCTCGGCCCTGTTCCCGATCCTCGCCAGCGACGCGTACCACCGCGGCGCCTGGAAGGGCCGCAAAGCCTTCAAGTTCGCGGACCTTTTCGAGAAGGGCGACGGCGTGCCGACCTTCGCGGCGGCCTCATCCCGCCGCAAGGCCGCGACGCGGTAAGCGACGGCGCACCGGTGCCTTGATCGAGCAGCCCCCACAAGGGGCTGCTTTTATGTCGCTCCGAACTCATCCTTGAACCGCGCCTCGGAGTCGATCCCCCCGACCAGCACGAGGTCGTCGCCTTCGCGCAGCACCTGCCCCGCCGAGGGGTTGATCGTGAGCGAGCCGCCCGCCGAGCGTACCGCCACGATACTGCAGCCGCTTCGCTCCCGCACGCCCGATTCGGCCAGGGACCTTCCGAACAGCGCCGGCGGCGCGGGCGTCCGGAATACATCGAGACCCTCCACCACGGTCGAGACCCGGCTCTTGCGGAGGAGGCTCATGATCGCCCCGGCGCCCATGTTGGCATAACTGAGCACATGGTCGGCTCCGGCGCGGTGGAGCGTCGCGATGTTGCGCTCGTGCGTGCAGCGCGAGACGATCTGAACGTCCGGTCGCAACTTGCGGACGTAGATCGTGAGGTAGATGTTGAGATTGTCGTCGTGCGTCGTCACGAGCACGGCCGGGGCCTTGCGGATGCCGGCCTGCTCCAGTACCTCGCGCGTGGCGGCGTTGCCGACAATGGTGCGGGCCGCGTCGCGGACGCGCTCGGGGGCCTGCTCGACGATGCGGCAGTCGATGCCGCGCTGGCCGAGCGTGCGGGCGGTGGCGCGTCCGACCTTTCCGCCTCCCAGGATGAGGGCCGGCTCGCCGGACTGGTTGTAGATGGCAAAGGCCTCGTCGTAGTTCTGGAGTTGCTGGGCGGAGCCGACGAGGACCAGGATCGCGTGGGCGTCAACCCGGGTGTCCGCCGTGGCGAACTCGAACCGGCCACGTTCCCAGACGCCGATGACACTCACCCCCAGGTCCGTCAGCCGGTTCTCGCGCAGCGTCTTGCCCACCAAGGGCGTGCGGGCGGCGCTGGCCTCGGCGATCAGGACCTCGTCCACCTGCGCGACGACGTGGCTTACCGCGTCGCCGCCGATGGTGCAGCGGGCCAGGGCCTGCCCCATCATCTCGTGCAGTTGCAGCACCCGCGTCGCGCCGCTCCGCGAGAGGATGTCGGCCGCGGCGTCGCTGTTCGCGGTGGCCACGATCGCCAGGTCCGGGGCCACCTCCCGGGCCGTGAACGAAATGTTCGTGTTGATGATGTCGGGCTGCGTGGTGACCACCATCGCGGCCTGATCGGCGCGCATGCGGGCGTAGGTCTCCGGATCATCCAGGTCGCCCACCGCGACGCGCACGCCCTGGTCGTGCAGTCGGAGCGCCTCGGCGAGATCGGGCACGATGACGGCATACTCCTGGTGGGATGCCTTCAGACGCTTGATGAGCGCCACCGTCACCGCGTCGTGGCTCGTCATGAGCACGTGCCCGCGCGTGTGGCGCGGCAGTTCGCTCGGGGCGCGCGACGCGGCCTGGGCCTCCATCCACGGGGCATAGAAGAACTGAATGAACGTGAACGGGAGCAGGATCATGAGGAAAATCACGCCCGAGAGCATGACCACCATCGAGAACGCCCGGCCGAGATCGCTCTCGAACGTGATGTCGCCGAACCCCAGCGTCGTCATGACCGTGAGCGTCCAGTAGAAGCCCGTCAGCCAACTGTGCTCGCGGCCTTCGAGGGCCATGAGGTAGTGAAACAGCACGCTGTACGTCACCATCATCCCCACAAGCACGCCGACGAAGCGCATCAGCGCGAAGATGTTCTGCTTCACGCGGCGCTGGCGGAAGAGGAACGTGAACTGGGTGGCAAGGTACTTCATGGTGCGTCGGCGAGGTGCTCCCATCCTACCGCCCGCCGGCTCGGACCGTCCACACCGCGCGCAGGCGTGTTGGATCTCGGGCGAATGTCGCTAACAGTGCGGCCCCGAGCACGACGCCGCGGGCCACAGGAGGAACCACAATGAATCGCACCACGCATCGGGCCACACGAATCGCCTCGCTCGCATCCCTGGCGCTCGTCAGCCTCGCCGGTGCCTTTCCCAATGTCGTCAACGGCCCGCTCCCCCCGCCCCCGCCCAGCCCCAATGAGATCGGGCGCAGCGGTTACCAAGGCTCCGAAAACACCCCCGGCCCCAACGGCCATTGGCCGAACACGCTCCCTCCGAATCAGCAGGGCCTCATGGGCGGCAGTTCCTACAACCCCACCACGCACATGCTCACCCTCAACAACCACCGCATGGAGGACTACACCAAGCATCTCTGGGTGCGCGTGGTCACGAACCAGGAAAATGGCTACAACCCCCCGGGCGGCGGCGCCGCGCCAGGCCAACCCGCGGGCGCCGGTGTCTGGGGCTCCTGCACCGCCCCCAACTCGACCTCGACCATGACCGGCGCCGGGTGGCAGCGGGAGAACTTCAACGGGGCAAGCCTCCTCGTGCTCTACATGACCTGGGATATCACCCCGCAGCCCGCCGTCGAAACGGTCGACCTGTCGAATATCGCCGCGGGGCTGAACAACGGCCGTCGCATCATCGGTATCCAGGCGGTCAGCGTCTGCACACCCACCGTGCCGGCCCCGGGTGCTCTTGCCCTTGCGGGCCTCGGCGGCCTCTTCCTCGCTCGCCGACGCCGATCCTGAAATCTCCACCCCATCGCATGGCTCCTTGGGTTCGCGTAGGCCCGCACGCTCGGCAGAGCGTGCGGGCCGCTTCAATTCGCCTACCCTTCGCCACTCACCGAAAGGACCATCCATGCGCCTCGTGTCCGTGTTCGCCCTCGCCGCCGCGCTCACCTCGTTCGCCGGCGCCTTCCAACCCCCCACCCCGCCGGAGACCGCCCCCGTGCCCATCCCCGTTCCCGACGGCCCCGTCATCCACAAGGCCGAACTCGACGGCGGCCTGCTCGTCGAAGACCTTGTCATCGGCACCGGCTACGAAGTCAAGGAGCAGGGCGCCGTCGTCGCCCTCTACCACGGTACCCTCAAGGCAACCGGCAAGGTCTTCGACTCCGCCTTCGAGCGTGGCAAGCCCATCGCCTTCTCCCTCAACGGCGTCATCCTCGGGTGGCAAAAGGGCGTCCCCGGCATGAAGGTCGGCGGCGTCCGCCGGCTCACCATCCCCGCCGCCATGGCCTACGGCGACCGCGCCATGGGGCCTGATCTCCCCGCCAACTCCGACCTCGTCTTCGTCATCCAACTCACCGACGCCCTCCAGGTTGAAGACATCGCTCCCGGCGAGGGCGAAGCCGCCACTGCCCGCTGCGTCCCCGCCACCGCCCACACCATCAAGGTCAACGGCGAGGTCGTCGAGACGACGACCGCCGCCAGACCCTTCATCTGGCTCCCCGGTGAAGTGAACGCCCCGGGCACCCAGTTCGACGCCATGCAGGCCGCCCTCGCCGGCATGAAGGTCGGCGGCAAGCGACGCATCCACGTCCCCGCCGAGATGAACCACGCGCCGCCCCAACTCCAGGTGAAGCGCCCCCAGGGCGTTGACCTCGAGATCGAGGCCGAACTGATCGCCGTTCGCAACCTCCCCGGCTGATCCGCCGACAATCCAGCCGCAGTACGATGCGCCCATGAACATCCGTTCCTGGGTCGCGGTGGTGTTTGCCCTGTTCGCCCCCGTCGCCTGCGCCCAGACGCCGCCAGCCACGACCGAACCACCCGCCGCCGGGTCGTTCCGCGTCACCTTCGACGCCGCGATCCAACCCACGCCCTACACGGGGCGGGTGTACGTCGCGCTCTCCACGCACGGCCAGCCTCCACTCCGTCGCCGAGCCTTCGACTGGTATCAGCCCCTCCAGGTCTTCGCGGTTGACGTCACCGACCTTCCACCCGGCGGGAGCATCACCATCGGCGAGAACGCGCTGGCCTACCCCAAGCCCCTCGCCCAGGCCGCGCAGGGCGCGCTCTATGTTCAGGCCTTCGCCCGTCGCAATCTCGATTCCCCCGAGCCGGGCCAGGGCGTAGGCGACCTCTTCAGCGATGTCATTCGCGTTACCTTCCGACAGCCCGAGCCTGGGGTTGCCGACCTCGTCCTCAACCAGGAGGTGAAGTCCGCGGGGTTCCCCACGTCCGATCGCGTCCGCGAGTTCACCCTGCCCAGCCCCGCCCTCACCGAGTTCCTGGGGCGTCCCTTCTCACTCCGTGCGGGGGTCATTCTCCCGAAGGACTTCAACCCCATTGCCACCTACCCCGTCCTCTACTTCATCGGGGGCTTCGGTTCCGACCACACCTTCGCCCGTCAACTCCGCACCATTCTCCAGAATCAGCCCCTCGCCGACAACCTCGTCATCGTCGTCCCCGACGCCTCCTGCTACCGCGGCCACAGCGTCTTTGCCGACTCGGCCAACAACGGCCCCTGGGGTCGCGCCTTCACCACGGAACTTGTCCCCGCCATCGACGCCGCTTTCCACGGCAACGGCCATCGCTACCTCACCGGCATCTCTTCCGGCGGGTGGTCCAGCCTCTGGCTTCAGGTGACCTACCACGACACCTTCCACGGCGTGTGGTCGCACTGCCCCGACCCCGTCGACTTCTCCGACTTCCAACAGATCAATCTGTACGCCGCCGGCGTCAATATGTACAAGGACCATGGCGGCGAACGCCGCCCGCTCGCCCGTTCGGCGGGCCGAAATACGCTCTTCTACGACGACTTCATGCGGATGGAAACCGTCATGGGCCCGGGCGGGCAGATCCACTCCTTCGAGGCCGTCTTCTCCCCGCGCCTGCCCAACGGCCAGCCCCGCCCGCTCTTCGACCGCGCCACCGGCAATGTCGATCCTCTCACCGCCAAGGCCTGGGAGGCCTACGACATCAACCTCATCCTCATGCGACGCTGGGGCGAACTTGGCCCCAAACTCAAGGGCAAGCTCCACATCGTCGCCGGCGGGTACGACACCTACTTCCTCGACGGCGCCGTCCGTAACCTCAAGGCCACGCTCGAGGGCCTCCGCGCCGATGCCGACGTGCAGATCATCCCCGACATGATCCACTCCATCCATGGCCCGACCATGAACGCCATGTTCGAGACCATCGCGAAGGAGAACCCCCGCGCGGGTGCGCCGCGCGGCGAGTAATCGTCCGCGGATCTTTAGGCCCGGCCTTCACGCTTCGCGCGCTCGCCACGCTTCTTCTCGGTGATCATCGAGGGCTCCACGCGCGAGCCGCGCACGCGTTTTTCCGTCGCGGTCCGCCGCTTCGTCCCGCCCGCCCCCGCCGGCTTGCTCGTCCTCTTCCCCGATCGATTTACGCTGCCCATGGGTCCTCCCGCTCGACAATAGCTCGCTTCACCCCGAACCCGCCCGCACTCGCACGCCGACAGCAAGTTCCCTGGGCGCGGCGCGTTCCGCGCGCCGTCGGTACACTGCGCGTCGAGGAGTCTTCGCATGCCCACCCGCCGCGCCCTGCTCGCGTCCTCCGCCCTCGCCACGCTTGCCGCGGGCCGCGCCCTCGCCCAGCCCGCCACGACCCCCGCGCCCTCGCCGGGCCGCGTCCGCGGCAACCCCATCGCCGTCTCCACCTATTCCTTCTGGCGCTTCAACGAAGGCATGCGCCTCCCCATCGACGATTGCATCCGCCGGGCCTCCGCCATGGGGTTCGACGGCGTCGAGATTCTCCACCGTCAGATGGACGGCGAAGACAACGCCACCCTCCAGCGCCTCAAGCAGGTCTCCCTTCTCGAGGGCTGCCCCCTCGTCGGCTTCTCCATCCACCAGGGATTCGTCAACACCGACCCCGCCGAGCGCAAGAAGAACATCGAGCACACGAAGCATTGCCTCGAACTCGCCGGCGCCATGGGCATCCCCACCATGCGCGTCAACACCGGCCGCTGGGGCACCACCAAGGACTTCGATCAACTCATGCGCGACCGCGGCGTCGAGCCGCCCATCCCCGGCGTGGCCGAGGACGAGGCCTTCACATGGGTCATCGACGCCCTCGCCCAGTGCACCGATCTCGCCGCGCGTTGCGGCGTCACCATGGGCCTGGAGAATCACTGGGGCCTGGGCCTCACGCCCCAGGGCGTGCTCCGCATCGTCAACGCCGTCAACTCGCCCTGGCTGCGCTGCACCCTCGACACCGGCAACTTCCTCGAAGACCCCTATGACCGGCTCGAACTCATGGCCCCGCACACCTGCTTCGTCCAGGCCAAAACCTACTTCGGGGGCGGCAAGTGGTACACCCTCGACCTCGACTACCCCCGCATCGCCGCCATGCTCCGCCGCCACCATTACCGCGGCTGGATCAGCCTCGAGTTCGAGGGCATGGAAGACTGGCAGACCGCGATTCCTCGCAGCCTCGACCTGCTGCGGTCGTCGTTTACGTCGTGATCCGGCTTGTATACCCCGCTACGTCCGCTTCGGCAGGTCCCACCGCGCCACCACCATCGAGTTCATCGGGGGATAGGGCATCACCATGCGAATCCCGCGGAACTCCGCTGGTCGGTACCCCAGCCGCTCGTACACGCTCTGCGCGATCTCCGCGTACCGCGGCACCGACGGCGTCGTCACCGCCGGGGGCGACCCCGCCAACTCCTCGAACTCCCCCGAAATCGGCAGGAGGTTCCGTTGCTGCTGCGCCGATGGATCGTCCGGCCCGCCGTGCGGGAACCCGAACACCCGCACCTCCGGCGTGGGCAGCGGCCGCTCCCGATGCACGATGATGTCGAACACCAACTGCTCCACCGGGAGCGACACCGACGACGCGAATGAACTCGTTGCGTCCTCCGGCGTCGCGTACCCCGGCAGATTGCGCGTGATGTTCCCCACCGTGCAGTCGAATGTCCCGGCATTGCCCACCGGGCCCCCGGCCAGGTAGTGCTCCACCTTATCGCCCACCCGCACCGCCTCGATCGGTGGCATGTTCGCCGAGCAGAACCGCCGCAGCAGCATCGGATGCTCACCCGGGTTCGTGTCCAGCGGCTCCGAGTACGGCACGTCGCTCGGCGGGGTCGGCGGCGCCTTCCCGTTCACGGGCTGCTTCTCGTCCGAATACTGATAGCGGAACAGCCGCCACGTCGCCGTCGGTCGCAGACGCCGAAAGCCCATGAATCCCGCCACCATCACCGCGTCGTAATAATCCGCGCTCGTCTTCGACGGCGCCAGAATCACCGACATCAGCCGCGTCCGCGCCTGCACCCCCCACAAGCCGCTCGCGCCCTTGAAGAACATCTCCCGGCTGCTCTCCAGCCGGTTCTCGTTTCCGAGCAGCCCCATGCTGTCCAGGATCAGCTCCAGGTGCGCACGGTCCCCGGCATGGTGATCCACCACCTCGTCGAATCGGCGAAGGGCCTCGCGCGCCGCCGCGACCGCGCTCGCCGATACGTTCGCCCGTTCGAACGCCGCGATGGCGATCTCAAACCCCGAGGTTCCGGGCATGTGCGCCAACGCCGCGAACGGGTCCGACGCCGAGATCACCCGCGAGATGCGCCACGCCAGGTTCTTGTGAAACCCGATTGCCTTGGCCACCTCGACCGGTTGTGCCGCGTTCACGCCGGCCTGGCCAAACAACTCGATCAATGCCACACGAAGCCCCTGAATTGCGTCTCGCGTTGATTCCACCAGTTGATCGGTATGTGTTTGGATCATAATTGAGCGCCATGCAGAGGTTAGTGTACCAGATCGTACATGCTTCGTGCGATTTTGCAAGAATGTTTATTAAAATCTCTGGAGATTCTATTGCAAATCGTTCGAGAGACGATACTATGGACCTGCCCGGGGTGCTTCTGGGCGATCCACAGGTCAGGACGGCGATTCAGCACCGGTGCACAACGCACCATAAAGATGGAGTCGAACGATGATGCGGACACTCGGGATGGCGGCGGTGATGGCGTTGATCGCCGGGACTGCGTCGGCTCAGCCGACGATCACTTCGCTCGGGACGGGATCGCCCGCGGGCGTCACCAACGGCGGCACGCACATCAGCGCTGGCGGCGTGCGATGGATTTACAACGCGGGAACATACTCCTACGAGTCGATCGCAGGGTTTGCCTCCGGCGGCGGGATGATGTCCACCGACGGCGTTTACTACGCGGGCACGATCCTCAATAACCCCCAGGTCTCCGGGAACAACGTGACCACTGTCTCCCCGGCCTGGTCGATCCCCACCTCCTTTACCCCCGCCCCGATCGCCACCACCGCCAACATCGCCGCCCGGTGGAACGCGAACACCACCACCTGGACCCACACCGGCGGCTACGCCAATAACGCCTACCACAACGCCCTCATGTGCTTCGGCATCGGTAACAGCGGCTCGACCATCAACGACGTCCGTGGCATGTCCGCCAACGGCCAGTTCATGGTCGGGCAAACCTACATTTCCTCGTACAACGGCACGGGAACCGCCATCAGCGTGACGGCCGGCCGCTTCCGCCCGTACGTCTGGAACGCCGCGGGCAATGGCGGCGCGGGTGAGGCCATCGTGCTCCCCACCGGTATGACCACCTCGCTCACCAACAACCGCATCCGCGACGGACGTGCCCTCGCCGTCAGCGCCGACGGCTCTGTGATCGTCGGCGGGCAGGAACCCAACCAGTCCACGAGCTTCGATAACCCCAACCCCGACGGCGGGCGCCCCATCGTCTGGCGCTGGAACACCAACACCGCGCAGTATGAGGCGACCTACCTGCCCGACTACGTCCGCAGCACCAACGGCAACCCCATCACCCGGAACGTCGACAGTTTCTATATCAACGCCGCGGGCACCATCATCGTCGGCACCTCGGGCCTCAACGAGACCACCGGCGGCGGGATCGCCAAGTGGACCTGGAACGCCGGCACCTCCACCTGGGACCGTGAACTCCTGGGAGGCACGCTCGCGGCCAACCCCGCGTGGCTCCCCCCGGCCGTCACGTCCTGCGGCCTGCCGCCCACCCTCACGCCCACGGGCATGACCGAGGACGGCTCCGTCATCGTCGGCTTCGCCACCTGGAGCACCTGCGGTTCGTTCATGCGAGGCGGATGGATCTGGCACCAGGCCGACGGGCAGATCAAGGATTGGTACGAGTACTGCCAGGAGATCGGCGTTCCCAACGTCACCACCGAATACGGCCCGATCGACATCGACAACAACCCGGTCGTGGTCGGCCTGCCACGCCTGGGCAACCCCAGCAGCATCTCGCCCGACGGACAGACCATCATCGGCTGGCAGGGCGGCAACCAGATCGTCATCGGCGCGGTTCCGTGGGTGCTCCGCATGAGCGGCGGACCCTCGTGCGTGGCGCCCTTCATCACCACACAACCCTCCAACACCACCTTCACCCGCTGCTCCTCGCTGGGCATCATCCTCAACGCCCGTGCCGGGGGCACCCTGCCCATCACCTACCAGTGGTACCGCAACGGGCAGCCCCTGGCCAACGGCCCGACCGGCAACGGCTCGACCATCACCGGAGCCACCGGCTCGCAGCTCCGCGTGAACTTCGCCACCGCCGCCGACGCCGGCGACTACCACTGCGTCATGTCCGGCTGCAACGCGCAGTCCGTGTCCACCACCGTCGTCACCGCGGCGCTCGATTCGTCCATCCCCGCGCCCGCGAATGACATCTGCTCGACCGCCACCGCGGTCGGCGAAGGCACTCACACCTTCAACATCTGCAACGCCTGGGCCGACGAGGGCTTCTCGCAGTGCATTACCTCCACCGGCGTCTCGGATAACGGCGACGTCTGGTACCGCTACACCCCGACCTTCACCGGCGAGGCCCGCTTCCAGACCTGCGCCTCGTCCTTCAACACCACGCTCATGATCCTCGACGACTGCGGCCCCTCCGCCGCCGTCCTCGCGTGCAACGACGACGTCGGCGCCCGCGGCCTGGTCGGCACGTCGTGCAACAGCGCCCGCAGCCTGATCTCACGCTTCCCCGTCACCCAGGGCGTGCCCGTGCTCATCCGGGTCGGCGCACTCGGCGTGCCCACCGGCACCGGGTCGCTCAGCATCAGCGTCGCCCCGCCGATCCCCGCCAACGATGACTGCGCGTCGGCGACCCCCATCGGCATGGGCCCCACGGCCTTCAACCTCGGCGAGGCGACCGACGACGGATTCAACTTCGGATGCGCCACGGGCGGCGGCGCCCTCGTCTCCAACCGCGACCTCTGGTACCGACTCGTCTCCGACTGCGGCGGAACCTACACCATCGCCACCTGCGGCTCGACCATCTCCAACCCCATGATCCACGTCTTTGATTCCTGCCACAACCTCAACCTCCTGGCCTGCAACGACAACGTCGGCTCCGGCGTCACCGGGTGCACCAGCAACCAGGCCCGCATCGTCGACCTCACCATCACCGGCGACGTCCTGATCCGCGTCTCCGCCTCCGGGGCGGGCGTTCCCAGCAGCGGCGCGGGCACGCTCACCATCTCCGGGACTCCCTTGACGCAATGCTGCGATCCGGACGTCAACTGCGACGGCGCCACGAACGGTGTCGACGTGGAGATCCAGGAACTCGCCGTCGGCGGTGTTCTCGATGACTACTGCCAGCCCGACCCCGACTTCAACGGCGACGGCGCGGTCAACGGCCTCGACGTCGAGGCGGTTGAACTCGTCGTCGGCGGCGCGCCCTGCCCATAACTTTCCACGGTGCGGCGCGTGCCGCGGCACGCCGTGGATACAGAACACTCCTTTCTTTCCTCGGGGGCCGCGGGACACAATGTCCCGCGGCCCTTTTCGTGTTCACCGGGAACTTCTAGAATCTTCCTTGCATAATCCGAACAAACGCGCGATTCATGCCAAAAACATTGACCGACCCGGAACCCCGTGGTAAGAGAAGGACGAAAGGCAATAGTGAGAGGGCCCCTTCATTGGGCGGCGGTCTTGTCGTGTCTTTATCGGGAAGAACAGTGTCTTGTACCGGCGTCGAGGCATCGGACGCGACGCTGGTTGATGGTTCAGGTCACGGCCGGACTCATTGACGGTCTATCGATTCACGCGGTTTATTGATAACTGGAGTCATCATGATCAAGCAGGGGTGTGCGGCGATTGTCCTCTTGGGGAGCGCGGGACTGGCGTTTGGCGGGGGGACACCGCCGACGACACAGCCGACCGGCGGGTGGCTCTATCCGGAAGTTGATTTTCAGGACGGGCGCACACGCGAAGCCGACGGCCGGGTCTGGCCCGAGAGGCCGCTGGGCCGTCCGGCGGGCGGTGATCCCGAGGACCTCGGCCCGCTCGCGGCGTGCTTCGCCGAGGGCTACACCCCGACCCCGGAACAGTGGGCGGCGTTGAACGCGGCCTTGGCCGACGGATATTCCAGCCGGTACAACGCCGTGGACCGCTGG
The DNA here is from genome assembly GCA_022180725.1 of Phycisphaerae bacterium. GTDB lineage: Bacteria > Planctomycetota > Phycisphaerae > Phycisphaerales > UBA1924 > RI-211. The sequence goes on along the minus strand of BQMO01000013.1, from coordinate 141,954 downwards.
TCCGGCGGGAGCAACGGCTCGCCCATGGCGCTCTCGTGGTCGTTCGTGCCGGATGGTTTGTCGATCCCCAGCGGCGTGGGCGAGGCCGTCGCGAACAGCGAGTTGTTCGCGCGCATGGACGCCCTGTTCGGCGCCGCCAACCGCGCCACGTGGATCGCGCAGTTCACCAATGTCTTCAACCGCTGGGCCGCCCTCTCCGGGTTGTCGTACACCCGCGTGACGGCGTCGGGCGTGGCGTGGGACGACGGCGCCGCCTGGGGCACGGCGGGCAACGACACGACGCGCGGCGACGTCCGCATCTCGATGAAGAACATCGACGGCGGGAGCGGCATCCTCGCGTACAACAGTTACCCCGACGCGGGCGACATGGTCATCGACCGGTCCGAATCCTGGGCCAGCGGCGCTCCGTCGTACATCTTCCTCCGCAACACCATCTCGCACGAGCACGGGCATGGCATGGGCCTGGCCCACGTCTGCCCCGGCAACGGCACGAAACTCATGGAGCCGTTGCTCAACACGGGGTTCGACGGCCCGCGCCACGACGAACTCCGCGCTTCGCATCACTTCTACGGCGACCCGATGGAGTCCAACAACTCCGCGGCGACGGCGACCGCGCTGGGCACCCTCAACGCCGGCACCACGACCACCATCGGGACCATCCCCAGCCCGGCCATCGGATCGTCCTCGCTCGTCAGCCTCCACGTGGGCGACATCGACTACTACAGCCTCTCGCTCAACGAGCCGCGCCTGGTCAACATCACGGCGACGCCCAACGGGTTGACGTATACCGACCTTGATCAGAACGGGGACGGCTCGTGCCAGACCACGCCGACGAACAACGTCAACTCGCTCGCGATCACCGACCTCAACCTCATCACCTACATTGCGAACGGCACGACGCAATCGCGCAACCAGAACGCCACGGCGGCCGGCAGCGCCGAGACCATCACCGGACTGCTCATGTCCAACGGCACGAACTATGTCCGCGTATCGGGTGTAACCTCGGGATCGCAGGTGCAGTGCTACACCCTCTCGATCACGGTGACGAACACCAACCTCGCGCCCAGCGCCTCCGACGGCACGTTCCCCGATTTCGTCCGCGTCACCTGGCCGGCCATTCCCGACGCGACCGGCTACCAGGTCATGCGCAATACCGTCAACAACACCACGGGCATCACCACGCTCGCGACCATCGCTCCGGGCACCACGTACGACGATGCGACGGCGGCCCCGGGCACCACGTATTACTACTGGGTCCGCGTGCAGCAGACCGGCAGCACTCTGTATCGCTACACCACGCTCCTGGGCGACCCGGGTTCGCGCGGCCTGGCCAACCAGCCGCCCGTCGCCAACGCCGGCCCCGATCAGGTTGTCCAGGACGCTGACGGCAACCTGACCGAACCTGTCGTGCTGAACGGATCGGGCTCGTCCGATCCCGACGGGTCGATTACCAACTACCACTGGGCCGAGGGTGAGACCACGCTCTTCAACAGCGCGTTGTCGTCCCCGGTCGTGAACCTTGCCGCGGGGGTGCACACCATCACGCTCACCGTCACCGACAACAGCGGCGCGACGGATTCTGACGAGGTGGTGATCACGGTGAACCGCCGCCCCGTCGCGAACGCCGGCCCGGACCTCATCATCGACGACATCGACGACGACGGCGACCAGGCCGTCACGCTCGACGGCGCGGGCTCGTCCGATCCCGACGGCACGATCGCGAACTACCTGTGGCAAGAGGGCGCGGCGACCCTGGCCGATGGGCCGGAATCGTCGCCCACCATCGCGTTGGGGTGGGGTGCGCACACCATCTCGCTCATCGTGACGGACAATCTCGGCGGCGTGCACTCGGACACGGCGGTTATCACGGTGAACCGCGTGCCGGTGGCCGACGCCGGGTCCGACCAGAACGTCCTCGATGCCGACAACAACGGGAGCGAGAGCATCACCTTGAATGGTTCGGCGTCGCTCGATCACGACGGCGCCATCGCCAACTACCACTGGAAGGAGGGCGAGACGACGCTCGCCAACGGCGCCTCGCCCACGGCGAACGTTCCTTTCGCGGTCGGCACCCACACCGTCACGCTGATTGTCACCGACAACCGCGGCAGCACCGCCTCCGACACCGTGCTGATCACCGTCACGCCGCCCGGACCATCCTGCGACGCGGACGTCAACTGCGACGGCAGCGCGAACGGCACCGACGTGGAAATCATGGAACTCGCTGTCGGCGGCGACATGACCGACTTCTGCCAACTGGACCCCGACTTCAATCAGGACGGGGCCGTCAACGGCCTCGACGTCGAGGCCGTCGAACTCGTCGTCGGCGGCGGGCCATGCCCGTAAAGTAACCGATCGATCGCCACTCCCGACCCGGGCGCCAGCGCCCGGGTCGGGGTCTTTATGGGACGAGCCGCTTCATAACGTTGTCCGATTTCTCTTGGAGGAACTGTTCTCAGACGGTACACTCCTCGGCTGGTGGGGGGGACAGAGGAAACTCGTGTCCCAGGAGAGAGTTATGAAGCATTTCACCCAGCCCGGTTTGCTGGCCGCGTGTCTGTCGCTGACCCTGTTCCAGCCATCGTGGGCGCAGGTCTTCGGCGTTGAACTCGTGCAGAACGGCGGCGCCGAGGCCGGCCCGTTCTCGCCCGATGGATACGCGCCGGTCACCTCGATTCCCGGATGGTCGTTCTTCACCGGCGTCAACGTCGTGCGGTATCAGACCGGGGGCGAGTTCCCGGTCGTCGGGTCGCCGGGTCCCGTCCAGCGCGGCCAGCAGTTCTTCAGCGGGGGCAACAACTCCCCCTTCTCGACCGCGTCGCAGGTCATCGACCTGACCGCGGGTTCCGAGGAGATCGATTCGGGCCAGGTGGTGTTCGACTTCCGGGCGTGGCTCGGCGGCGCGGGCTCGCAGGACGACACCGCCCAGGTCGCCGCGGTCTTCAACGACGGTGACGGACAGAGCATCGGCACCAGCACGCTCGCCGGCCCCTTCGCCGGGGAACGCGGCAACCAGACCGGGCTGCTTCTCCGGACCGCCGCGGGGACCGTGCCCGTGGGGACGCGCTCGATCACCCTCGCGCTCACGATGATCCGCACCAACGGCAACTACAACAACGGGTACGCCGACAACATCTCGATGGTGCTGACCGCGCCGCTCCCGCCGTGCGACCCGGACGTGAACTGCGACGGGAGCGCCAACGGCGTAGACGTTGAGATCCAGGAACTCGCCGTGGGCGGCGAACTCACCGACTATTGCCAGCCCGACGCCGACTTTAACCGCGATGGCGCCGTCAACGGCACGGACGTCGAGGCGGTTGAGCTGGTGGTTGGCGGCGCCCCCTGTCCGTAACCGCGCCCGGCGGTCCGCGGAAGACCCCTTCGATTCGGACGGAGCCGAACGCGTATGTCACCCTGCAATCTGGTTGTACTCGCGGGCGTCATCCTGGCTATCGGGTCCGCGATGGCGCAGCCCGTCCCCCCGCCCGCGCGTGTGGTCCCCGCGTCTGTCACGCTCCGGTCGCCGGACAACGCCGAGCCCGCCGTCCCCACGATGCGCACGGTGCTCCGGGCCGAAGGGGCCGCCTGGGTCCGCGTGCGGTTCGGAGAATCCCAACTTCCCGGCGTACCCGGCCTCGACGCGTGGTCCATCACCATCACCTCGACGCGCGACGGGGCCGTGCAGCACCTCGACCGCGAGCACCTCGCGTACTGGTCCAACACGAGTGCGTACTTCAACGGCGACGAGGTGATTGTCGAACTCGTGTCGCGCGGCCACGCCGGGCCGGCGTCGGTTGAGATCGCGTCGCTCATCGCGGGCGAGGCGGACGATCCCGGCGCGTACGAAGGCCGCTCCATCTGCGGCGGCGTCGACGACCGCGTGCTCTGGCACGACCCCGTGGTCGCGCGCATGATGCCCTCGGGGTGTACCGCGTGGATCGTGAACGACGCGACCCGGTCGTTTCTGTCCGCCGGGCACTGCGCCCTGACGAACGAATCCGTCGCGCAGTTCAATGTGCCGCTCTCCACCCCGCAAGGGGCGCTCCAGCACCCGCCCCCGAGCGACCAGTACCCCGTGGACCCCGAGTCGGTCCAGGCCGCTTCGGGAAGCGTCGGGAACGACTGGGCGTACTTCGGGTGCTTTCCCAACAGCGAGACCGGCCTCTGCGCCTATCGCGCGCAGGGCGCGTGCCTGTACCTCGCGCAGGCCGGTGCATCGGCGGATTTGCCGGTCCGGGTGACCGGCTACGGCACGATCTATCCGCCGGTGTCCTGGACGTGGAATCGCGTGCAAACTTCGCACGTCGGCGTGATCACCAGTGTCAGCGGAAACGTGCTCTCGCACGTCGCGGATACCACGGGCGGCAACTCCGGGTCGCCGATCATCGTGGAGCCCTCGCGGACGGTCATGGGCATTCACACGCACGGGGGCTGCACGACGACGGGCGGGGCCAATGCGGGCACGTCAATCCACCACGACGACCTTCGGGCGGCGATCAAGATTCCGCGCGGCGTATGCGCCTCGGGTGTTTCCCTTCCCGCCGGCCCGCTCTGGGCCGCGTGCGATGTTCTCAACCAGTTCGGGCAGGTCGACGAACAAGGCCGCTTCGGCGCCCGCGGGTGGATGCCCCCCGGGGTCGTCGGCATGACGTACGACGGGGTGCGTGACCGCGTGGTGACGGTCGATACCGCGAGGGTGTTCCGAACGATCGACCCCGAAAACGGTACGGTCGCCGTGATGGACCCGCAGCCCACCGTGTCATGTGCCGTCATCGGCCTGGGCTTCGACCCGACGCGCGATCGACTCCTCGCCCTTTGCGCGGATGGTCAACTGTTGGCCTTCACCGACGGCACGTCCGTGCCGGTTTCGATGGGGTCTTCCGCCGGCGCCGGGGTGCAGGCCCTCGACGCCGATCCGCGAGACGGCACACCCTACGCCCTGTCCCGCGTGGCCTCGGGGATGCGGCTTCTTCGGTTTGACTTGGCCGCCGAAGCGTGGATGGTCGTCGGTTCGCTCGGGCAACCCGCGATGGATTGTCACGCCCTGGCCTGCACCGAGGACGGTCGATTGTTCACGATCGATCTCACCTCGGGCGCCCTGGTGCGGATCGACCCGATTACAGGCCTGGGAACGGTGGTCGGCCCCACCGGGGGATATTTCGGGGCCGCGCTCGGCATGGCTGGAGTTCCAGTCCGCGAGTGCATCGCCACGGATTTCAATGGCGACGGCGCCGCGAACGGCACCGATATGGAAGAACTCGAACTGATTATCGGCGGGGCCGCTGATCACCCCGACGCCGACGTCAATCAGGACGGCGCACTCAATGGCCTGGACATCGAGGCGTACGAGCGCCGGCTGGGTGGGGATTGCACCTAACCCCGTGCCATCGCGTGAATTGTGTCGGCGATCCGGGGCATCGCGTCTATAATCGGCCTGTGAGTCTTCATCGTGGGGGGTTGGGAGCTTGCACCGCATGAAGTGGTACCTGTCGGCGTGTGTCCTTGGCCTCGGCGCGTCAACGGCCCTCGGCCAACTCCGCATCGCCACCTGGAACATCTCCGCCTACGACGGCACGACCCGCGCCGCCGATATTCAGCGCGCCGTCTACGGCACGTTCAACGGCCAGCGCATGGCCCCCGATGTCCTCTGCGTGCAAGAGGTTGAGTCCGCCTCGGCGCTCAATACGCTCCGGACCGTCCTCAACACCGCCCCGGGGTATCCCAATCCACCCGCCGATCCGGGCAGCCCGGGCGATTGGCAGATCGCCACTTTCGTCAACGGTCCGGACACCGAGAGCGTCCTGCTGTATCGCACCTCGCGCGTCGTCCTCGTCCGCGACACCACCATCATCGCCGTCGGCGTCGCCAACGACCTCACCGAACAGCCCCGGCATACCTACCGCTGGGACATCCGTCCCTACGGCTACGGCGCCATCCCCGCGAACTCCATCGGCGTCTACGGCGTGCACCTCAAGTCCGGCAGCACCAGCGACGACAACGCCCGCCGCCTCGTCGAGACCACGCGCATCCGCAACAACGCCGCCGGGATCGACACCAACGGCCCGGGCACGGGCCTGCCCGCGGGCTACCACTTCCTCGTCCTCGGGGATTTCAACATCCAGACCTCGACCCAGTCGGCCTACCAGCAACTCGTCGCCAGCCAGTCCAACAACGCAGGCCGATTCTTCGATCCCATCGCCCGCCCAGGCTCGTGGAATAACAACGGCATGTTCGCCGTGCTTCATACGCAGGACCCCATCGGCGCCGGGGGCATGGACGACCGCCACGATCAGATTCTCCTCTCCGGCTCGCTGCTCGACCTCGTCGGCCTCGACTACGTCGGCACGCTCTCCGCGCCGCAAACGCCCGTCGCCTGGAACCTCGCCACCTTCGCCGATCCCAACCACTCGTACCGCGCCTACGGCAACGACGGGACCAGTTTCGACGCCAACCTCACCATCACCAACAACCAGATGGTCGGATCGGCCATCGCGCAGTCCCTGGTGAACGTCTGCATCTCCAGCCTCGGGCCCGCCGGGCATCTTCCCGTGTACCTCGATCTCCGCGTGCCCGCCGTCGCCGACGCCACGCCCAGCCTGGATTTCGGCACCGTCGTGCAAGGCTCACCGTCGGTGCAGCGCACGCTCCAGGTCGGCAATGCCGGCGACGTGGCCCGCTGGAACGCCTCGGGCATCGCTGCGCTCAACTATTCCATGGCGTACCCCACCGGATTCGCCGGGCCGGGTGGAAACCACGCCGACCCCGCCGGCGGATCGTTCAACGCCCACACCATCTTCATGTCCACCGCCACGCTCGGCCCGCGATCGGGCTCCATCACCATCACCACCAACGACCCCGAGCGTCCGACAATCCTCGTCCCCGTCACCGGCATGGTCGTGCCGCCCAACGCGTCCCCGATCGCCCACGCCGGGCCGGACCAGAACCTTGTCGACCTCGACAACTCCGGCGCGGAACTCATCACGCTCGACGGCTCGGCCTCGACCGACCCCGACGGCTCCATCGTGCAGTATGAATGGAAGAACGGCGCCGTGACCATCGCCTCGGGGCCTTCCCCATCGGCGAATGTGGTCCTCGCGGTGGGTGAACACCTGATCACGCTCACCGTCACCGACAACGGCGGGCTGACCGACGACGACACCGTCCTCATCACCATTGCGCCCCCGCCGTGCGACGCGGACGTCAACTGCGACGGCGCGATCAACGGGCTTGACGTCGAAGTGCAGGAACTCGCCGTCGGGGGCGACCTGGCCGATTACTGCCTCCCCGAGGCCGACTTCAATCAGGACGGGGCCGTCAACGGGCTGGACGTCGAGGCCGTGGAACTCGTCGTGGGCGGCGCGTCCTGTCCGTAGTTCGCGCGGTGACGAGAACGCAAATCGTCCCAATTGCCGCGAACTCGCGCATACCCGCGACATATTCGCTCCGCGATTCGAGCGAAAAGTCCCCAAGAGTCCCCTTGCCGACAAAGGCCGGAGTTGTACACTGCGCACACCCGGCGGGAGGAGAGGCCCCGGGCCAGTCCAAGGAGCGTTCCCATGATGCGTTGCAGCACTCTTGCCGTCGTTGGTGGCCTCGTCGTGTGCACGGGCTCGGCCTGGGCCATCGATAACCACATCCCCCTCAACTACAACTGGAACGGGATCTATCACGTCGGGGAAGTGTTCAGCGTCGATGATCCTAACGGGTTTCGGTCAATCGCCGACCGTTCCATCGTTGTTGACGGCGGGGCCTTTTCCTTCGGGACCGTTCCGCTCGCCGGCAATACCGGCATCTCGTACACCTTCCAGGCCGGCGGCGGCGTGCTCGACTGCGTGCACCTGGGCAACACCGCGCTCTCGACCGCGACGGGCACGTGCCCCGGCTGCCCCACGCGCTGGTTCGACCTTACCACGGGCCTCAACGCCAACCGCGGCATTCAGCCGGCGTGGCTCGCCGGACTTTCCGATCACCTGATGCCACAGACCACCGATGTCTCCGCCCTCAACCTCACGCTGGATTCCCTCTCGTCCATCGGCGTGCTCTATCACATCACCAACGGCGGGGGCAACTTCCAGATGGTCCTCATGTTCACTGACGCTTCCAGCGTCACGGTGACCCTCGCCGGCAACGACTGGTTCGGGCCGGTCAACCCACCCGTCGCCGGGCTGGGGGTGGCCTCGCAGGCCCTCATGCCCCCCAACTCCGGCACGCGGCGAACCTTCACCGGCGCCAGCAATACCGATTCGCCCATTGTCCAGCCCTACCCCACGCAGGACCTCGGCATCGTCGAGGCCGTCGTCTCCGTCGCCGAGATGCTCAACGACGGCCTGGGCAACCACGCCGGCAAGACCCTCCAGTCCATCACCTTCCAGGCGCCCAACCAGCCCAACCGCGGGTACGCCATCTTCTCCTGCACCGTGGTCAACGGCCTGGGGCCGCCCGCCAATGACTCCTGCGCTGGCGCCTTCGCTCTCGCGCTGGGCTCCAATGCGGGTGAGAACATCCGTGCCACCGAATCCGTCCCCTCCACCTGCGGCAACGGCGACACCAAGGACGTCTGGTACACCTACACCGCCGCCTCCTCGGGCCTCCACGAGATCCGCACCTGCGGCTCGGCCCTCGACACCACCATCACCCGCTACGCCACCTGCGGCGGATCGGCCATCTCGTGCAACGATCATGGGTGCGGGCTGGCCTCACGCCTGCAATGGACCGCGGTGGCCAACACCACGTACACCTTCCGCGTCGCCGTCAATGGCGGGGGCGAGGGGCAGTTCACGATTGACATCGACGACGCGCCCCAATCGCACAGCGACCTCCCGATCCCCCTCGCGTACAACTGGAACGGCATGGTCCACCCCGGCGAAGAGGGCCAGCCCGACAACCCCGACGGGTTCCGTTCCATCTCCGACCGTGCCCTTCACGTGCACGGCGGGCCGGGCGCCATCAACGGCGGCGTGCTCGTCGGCACCGACTTCATCCCCTACGTCACCGCGCCCAACGCCGGCACGCTCGACATCGTGCACCTGGGCCTGACCGGCTCGGGCGCCAGCCCGCGCTTCTGGGATGCCGCGCCGGACGGCGACAACATGGGCATCCGTCCCGACTGGCTCACCAACCTTGATCACCGCCCGCCGCAACGCACCGACCTCACCCCGCTCGCCATCGCCATGGGCCCCAGCACGCGCGTGGGCGTGCTCTACAACGTCTCGAACAACGGGGGCGTGTTCGACGTCACCCTCGAGTTCGCCGACGCATCCTCGGTGTCCGTGACCGTCCACGCGCCCGACTGGTATCAGGACCAGCACCCCACCGGGCCGCTCCCGGGCGTCGAGGTCCAGCGCCAACTCGGGCAGTATTCCGCCACGTCCAACCAGGACATGGCGACCACCGGCGCGCCGCTCCTCAACGTGGTTGAAGCCGTCTTCTCGACCACGTCCCTTCTCAACGCCGGCCTGGGCGACCACACCGGCAAACGACTCATCGGGTTGACTTTCCAGAACGCCAGCCCCGGCGACGCCCGCGGGTACGCCGTCTACGCCGCCACCTTCCGCGACACCGTTCCCGACTCCAGCCCCACGCCTCCCACGGGCGTCGGAGCGGCCATCCCCAACCCGGGGGAAATCGGCCGCTTCCAGACCTTTACCGTCACCACCTTCCCCGGCACGAACCCGCCCAGCACGGGCATCCAAGTTCAGGCCGACCTCTCCCAACTCGGCGGCTCGTCCAACCAGCCGTTCTTCGACGACGGGTTCCACGGCGACGGGAACGCCGGCGACGGGGTCTTCGGCTTCCAGATGACCATCGCCCAGTCTCAGGGCCTGGGCAACTACGCCCTTCCCTTCAGCGTGGCCGACAACCAGTCCCGTTCCAGCAATGGGAACATCGCCCTTACCGTCAACGCGTACGCCTGGAACGAACTCGTCGATGGCGGCTCGGACGCGGGCGAACTGCCCAACTTCCATCAGGTGCTCATCGGCACCGGGCCGGTCGGGGCCATCGTCGGCAACAACGCCGCCAACGACACCGACATGTTCGAGATCGAAATCTGCGACCTCTTCAACTTCTCGGCCAGCACCGTCGGCGCTTCCTTCGATACGCAACTCTTCCTCTTCAACCTCGACGGCACGGGCGTCTCCTTCAACGACGACGCCTCGGGCACCGCTTCCATCATCACGTTCGGATTCGTCCCCGGGCCGGGACGCTACCTCCTGGCCATCACCCGCTACAACCGCGACCCTGTCGACGAAGCCGGGCAACTCCTGTGGAACAACACGCCCTTCAACGTCGAGCGAGCCCCCGACGGCCCGGGCATGTTCAACCCCGTGGCCTCGTGGACCGGCGTTACCACCGCCGCCGGCGCCTACCGCATCAACCTCACCGGCGCCTGCTTCCCCAACCTCGCCCCGCCCTGCGATCCCGACGTGAACTGCGACGGGTCCGCCAATGGCATCGATGTGGAGATCATGGAGCTGGCGGTCGGCGGCGACTTCACCGACTTCTGCCAGGTCGGCATCCCCGGCGTCGACGACGGCGACTTCAACCGCGACGGCGCGGTCAACGGCACCGACGTCGAGGCCGTCGAGAATGCCGTCGGCGGCATCTGCCCGTAGTTGATTGGCCCGAGTCCACGACACTATCCGCGGCGGTACCCACACGGGCCGCCGCGCTCTTCATGCCGCAGGCCTGCGTCTCCCCTGCCCGCGCACGTCCTGTAACACCCACGCGATCCTTCAACCCTCCACGGAAACGCCTTCACCTCGCGGTGTGTTCATCGACTGCATCTTCACACAATACGTGCTCATCGGTATCATGCCCACGAGGAGGTTTGACATGCGATGGCTTCCGTTGACCGCGGTGTGTGCGTTGATGGGTTCGTCCGTGGCCGTTGCCCAGGTAAACTCGGCATTCACGTATCAAGGTGAACTTGCGCAGGGCGGGCAGCCCGCCTCGGGCACGTACGACCTTCGCTTTCGCCTCTACGACGCCCTCGCCGGCGGGGTGCAGACCGGACCGACGCTCTGCGCGGACAATGTCCAGGTCGTGAACGGCCGGTTCACCGTCGAACTGGCCTTCGGCGACGTCTTCACCGGCGCCTCGCGGTTCCTGGAAATCGATGTGCGTCAGGACACCGGACTTTCATGCGCCCTGACCGCTGGGTTCATCGTGCTCGGGCCGCGTCAACGGCTCAGCGCTACGCCCCACGCCGCGTACGCGTTGCTCGCCAATGCCGCGAGCAATGCGTCGCAACTCAACAGCCAGCCCGCGTCGTTCTACCAGAACGCCGCGAACCTTTCGAGCGGCACCCTGCCCGATGCCCGCCTGAGCACGAACGTCACCACGCTGGCCGGGTCGCAGACTTTCACCGGCGTCAAGACCTTCAACGCCGCCCCCGCCTTCATCGCGGCGGGCGCGCCCTTTAGCGTCGCCAGCTCCACCGTCGTGACCAACCTCAACGCCGACCTGCTCGACGGGTTGAACAGCACGGCCTTTGCGCTCGCGGCGCACACGCACGACGCCGCCGCGATCACCAGCGGCACGATCGCCGATGCGCGTATCGCGTCGAACATCCCGCGGCTGGCCCAGTCGAACATATTCACCGATACGCAAGCCATCAACGTCTCATCGCAGACCCCGCTCACGCTCATCGGCTCGAACACCGGCGGCACGTGGGTCAACCTCCAGAACACCGGCGGCGGACGCACGTGGAACCTGATCGCCACGGGCAGCGCCAACGGCGAAGGCGCCGGCAAACTCCTCCTCCGCGACCAGACCGCCGGAGCCGTGCGATTCACGCTCGATACCGCGGGACGCCTGGGCCTGGGTACCACGTCGCCCTCGTCGCTCCTGGAACTCTCGCAGGCCGATGCGATGCTCCGCGTGCGGAATACCAACGATATCGGCGGCGGGTTTGTGCAGAACACCTACGTCACGCTTCAGTTCGGCATGTTCAACCCCTCGGGCGAGGCATGGGGCGCCGTGCCCATTGGTGGACAACGCTCGATGTTCGGCATCGAGAACACAGGCCGCGTCGGTACGCTGACAAATACTGGCCTCTCGCCCACCTGGCGCAACACTCTTGACGACGGGAGTGGAAACGCAACTTTCCAGGGCACAATCACCGCGGCGAACATGCCCAGAACGAAGACGGTCCAGACGTATCGGAACGTAAGAGATTTAGCAGCCGGGGTGACGATCGGCGCCAATCAATCGCCTGACATCGACACGATCAGCGTGAGCATTCCTGGCACTGGTGTTCTGATCCTGCGCGGCACGATCCAACTGCGAACATGGTGGACGAGCAACCAGACGTCGGTGGCCTACTTCAAACTTGAAGAGACGACCGGCGGACCTTCTGTCGTGCTGAATGAAACGGGGTTCGGTGCCTTCGCCGGCGCGACAACGGCACTCTCGAACGTGAGGGAAGAACTATCCGTAGAGTGGACGATCCCGGTTACCGTGGGCACCAGATCATTTAAGACGTCGCTGTACAACGATTCAACACAGTCGATCCTTTACTACTCGACCTCGCTCACCGCGGTCTTTATTCCGGGCGGACTGTAACGCAACGATACAGCAGTGAAACGGCGTTCGACCTGCGCCGTGCGCGAGCAGGCCGCCGCATCCTTCTGCATCGCGTATGACATCGGCCTTTTTTTAGCCGACGCCATCGTGATGACGTCGAGACGCGTCGTGATTTCGCGCGACGGCGTCGCTACCGCCCGTACCTTCGCACCACGCCCTTCACGATCCCCTGCACCTGGCAGAACTTCACGCGGATGGGGTCGAACTGCGGGTTGGCCGGCTGCAGGCGGATGTGATCGTCTTCCTTGTAGAAGGTCTTGAGCGTCGTCGAGCCGTCGGGCAGGAGCGCCACGACCTTGTCCCCGTTGGCGGCCGTCTGGGTCCGCTCGATGAGCACGAAGTCCCCGTCGAGAATGCCCTCGTCGCGCATCGAGTCTCCCTCGACCTTGAGGGCGAAGGTGGAGTTCTGCGTCCGCGTCCCGCAGAGCACGTCGGCCAGGTCGATCTCGTCGGAATCGGCCACCTTCTCGATCGGGTTGCCCGCGGCGATGCGCCCCACCAGCGGGAAGCGCAAGGGGCGCGACTCGTCGGGCACGGCGATGCCGTCAGCGATCGACAAAGAGCGTGCCTTGTTCGGCTCGCGCACGAGCGCGCCCTTCTTGATGAGCGCCTCGACGTGCTCGAACACCGTGACCTTGGAGACCCCGATCTCGTCGGCGAGTTCCTGCATCGTCGGGGAATAGCCCCGGCGCACGCGCCAATCCCGGATCAACTGGAGAATCTTCAACTGCTTGGGAGTCAGGTTCATCCGACACGCTCCTTTCCGACTTGTGCCCACCCGTCGCGGCGCCGACATGCCGGCGCCCCGTCCCTGTCAAAGCCCAACCATCCCGCCCGGTCAGCACGCCCGTGGCCGAGCCAACCCAGGCGTCCTTCACCGCCCGCAACGCCGTTCGCTGCGCGGCCATCGCCGCGTCCGCGGCCGACAACAGCCCGGCCAGCAGCGCCCGCGCCCCACCCCCGAACGCGGCCAGCGCATGCCGCTCGCCGATGGATTCGCCCGCAACCCATTGCCCCGTCACCCGTCCCTGATCGTCCTGCTTTGCCTGATACTCGCTGACGTAATCGCCGCCGGGACCAAGCCTCAGCACCGCCGTGTGCGTCGTGGACATGTTCACACTCGCTCGCGCGTCGGCACCCTGTCCCCCGGGGCCGCCGCGTTCCTGCTCGATCGGGCCTCACAAACTCCGCCCGACTGATGTTCCTTGTATCGTGCCTCATACCGAAACCCGATCAGTTTTCGTCAACTTTGTTCGGTCAACGATAGCATATCATACGCCGCACAGCAAGAGATTGTTCCGCAAAAGTGCCCAAAACCCGAACAAGCCGCATTCCGATCAATCGGCGCGGTTTATTCTGGGACTTTTTCATAACTTACTGTTGATAATGAACTTGGAACCGTGCCGCCGCACCCTCCCCTGAATTTCGAGCAGGGTGAGTTCCGTCCGAACCCGGGCGATGGGCAAACCTGTGGTTTCACACACGGCGTCCACGCTCGAAGGCTCATGAAGAGTTTCGAGAATGGCTGACTGGGTCGGATTCAGCGCGGGTGAACGCTCCTTCGGGAGAGAGGGCGGCGGCTCGAAGAGCATGGGTCGAGCCTCGACGGCGGGGAATCGTTCCGCGTGCGTACCTCGGTACAGGTGATGCGCCGCGGCCTCAACGGCGGCGATGACGTCGGCCGGCTCGGTCGCGATGGCCGCCCCGCCGACTTTGAGAAGATTCAGCGTGCCGCGCGAGGCGGGGGAATCGACCCGTCCCGGCACGGCGAAGACATCCCGTCCGTGGTCTTCCGCCGCGACCTTGGCGGTGATAAGCGCCCCGGAGCGTTCGCCCGCCTCGACCACGAGCACCCCCAGCGACAGGCCCGAGATGATGCGATTGCGGGCGGGGAAGTTCTCGTGACTTGGCGGCGTGGCCATCGGGAGTTCCGAGACCACGGCCCCGTGATCGAGGATGCGCCCGAACAGTTCCTTATTCTCGGGTGGGTAGAGGTGATTCAGCCCGCACCCCAGTACGGCGATGGTGCGCCCACCTCCCACCAGCGCCCCATGGTGGGCGGCGGAATCGACCCCGCGCGCGCCGCCGGAGACCACACACAACCCGGCCTGCGCGAACGAGCCGGCGAACCGCCGCGCCTGTTCCTGTCCATAGTGCGTGCAGTCGCGCGAGCCGACGATGGCCACGGGGAAACGATCGGCCCCGGCCCACTCGGGCGAGCCGAGCACGTAGAGCATGGGGGGGGCGTCGGGGAGTTCGGACAGGAGCGGGGGGTAGTCGGCGTCGCCCTTGAAGGTCAGCGTCACGCCGGCGCGGCGGACCGCGGCGAGTTCGTCCGCCGCGATCTGTTCGGAAGCCTTCAACCCCGCGGCGATGATCGCGGCCTTGGCCGGGCCGACCCGGTCCAACTGTTCGAACTCGGCGGGCGAGGCGCCGCATGCCGCCGACGCCGACCCGAAGTATTCCAGCGCCCGGGCGATCAGCACCGGACCGAGGCCCGGGGTGAGGGTGAGCCGCAGCCGCGCGAAGCGCTCGGCGTCGGGCATCGGGCTGACCGATGGGGCGTCCATGAATCTACTTCGCAATACCCGCGGCGGCGGCCAGGGTGTATTCGTCGTCCACGCCGCTCGGGGCGTCATGTTCGACGACGCGGGCGTAGACATGGATCGGCTCGGTGCTGGGGATGCCCGTGCCGACGCGCAGCGTGACGACCGCCTGGGCGTAGATCACCCCGGGGAAGGGTTTGCGGATGGTGACGAATGCGGCCTGGTGTCCGGGGCCGGGGCGGATGCACGAGAGCGTGGCGCTCCACCCGGCGTGCGGGGCCTCGATGACCACGGTGTGATTCGACGTGCCCGGGGCGATGGAAATGGGCGGGCCTTCGAAGGCACGATCGCTGAAGGCCGGTACAGGGGAGAAGGATCGGCAGCCGATCAATGGCAGGGCGCCCGTGGCGATGCACGTCGCCAGCGCGACCCAGGATACGACGTGACGAATGCGGACGCAGTGCGGCATGAAGCCTCCGTAGGCGGGCCGAACAGCGCCCGTCCCCAGCGGGAGGATACCAGACTCCCGGGGGGAAGGAATGGAGAAAGGCGGCGGGGATGACACGGACAGTGCTCGGCGTGATGATGGGGCTGGTGGCGTGTGTGACGGGGGCGTGCAACACGGTGCACGGCCTGCGCGAGGACATCCGCGAAGTCCGCGAGCGCCCGAGCGGTCAGGCCGACGATCAGGCCGGGGTCATCGCCTTCAAGGGCGAGCCGGACATGCGCGTGCGCGTCGCCGCGGGGGTCGATGTGCGGAAGATCTCAGGGCCGGACCGGTTGGTAGTTCGCCCGGTGGCGGGGGGCAAGGCCGCGCCCGTGACGGTGCGGGGGCCGGTGACGGTGAGCAGTTCGGACAAGGGCGTGGCCGTGGCGCACCCCGAGGGGCGGGCAGTATTCCCCTTCGGCGAGGACGTCGAGATCGCGCCCGCGACGACGGACGGACAAGCCTCGGCGGTGTCGCTCCAGGTCGAATCGACACGTTACCCGGGGTTCGTGACGATCCGGCCGCGGTGGAGCGTGAACCCGGTGTCGTTCGATGTGGTCGTGTCGATGCCGGTGGAGACGTACCTGCCTGGGGTGCTCACGCACGAACTGTGGAGCACGTGGCCCCGGCAGACGTTCGAGGCCCAGGCCATCGCGGCGCGAACCTACGCCCTGCACGAGCGGGGACGCTCGCGGACCGAGGGGCGGGCCTACGACGTGGAGGATTCGACGAACGACCAGGTGTACGGCGGGAGCACGACGGCGATCGTGCCGCTGGAGGCCACGCGGGCCACGCGCGGGCTGGTCATCACCAACAAGGGGCGCTTGCTGCGGGCGTACTACTCGAGCACGTGCGGGGGGCGGCCCTCCTCGGCGGGGGCGGTGTGGCGGACGGACGCGGGGTACGAGTTCAACCTCGCCGAGCCGCTGCAAGGCCAATCACGGCAGGCCTATTGCCAGGCGAGCAAGCACTACCGGTGGGAGGTAACGCGGACGGACGACGACGTGAACCGGCGACTGCGTTCGTGGGGCAAGGCGAACAGCCACGTCGTGCGCGACCTGACGCGCCTGCGCCGCGTCGAGGTGGAGAAGACCAACGCCGCGGGCAGGCCCGATCGCTACGCGCTCATCGACGAGGGCGGGCGGACGTACTCGCTCTCGGCGGAGGAACTGCGCAACGCCTTCAACGCGTCGGCGAACGGCGTCGGCCCGCTCACGATGGAGAACACCGTCAAGAGCGGCGACCTGGAAGTGGAAGTGTGGGCGAACCAGGTGAAGGTGCGCGGGCGCGGGTGGGGGCACGGCGTGGGCATGTGCCAGTGGTGCGCCAAGGGCATGGCCGACGCCGGGCTGGACTGGGCGACCATGCTCAGGGCCTTCTACCCCGGGGCGGAAGTCGTGAAGGCATATTGAGCAGGACAGACAGGCGGCGTGATTGGGGGGCGTTGACGGTTACGCGATGACGTCAACCAGCCGCCCCGAGCCGAGGCGTCGTGCCATGACATACTGCTCCACGGCCCGCGCATGGGTCGCGATCCGCACGGGCGAGACGTCCCCGATCTTCGCGCTCCGCAGGTCGGCGGGTGCGGGCGGGCGCTCGGGCACGATCGGCGTCGCGTGCGTTCGCGCGGCCCACTCCACGCGGTCGGCGTTCCGCAGACGCGCATTCTGCCCTTCGAGGTACTCCCAGTACGGCCTCGGCTCGACAGCGTCGTGCCCGCTCGCCGCCCACGGCGCCCGATGCTCGCCGTGCGTGTCGTCACGCTCGGGGCAGGCGGCCTCCGCGTGCCGCGGGAGTCGCGCGGGGGTCCAGGTCGTCGGGGTCTGGGCGATGGCGTCGAGCACTCGCCCGGAAGTGCGTCAACGCGCGTGCCGTGGCGGGCGTTCCGATAAGAACCGCCGCGCAGCATCCGTGGTCCGTCCATGGCGAGGCGAATGTGCGGCGCGTGGCGTTCGGTCAACACGCCGCGGCGAGGTCGGGCATCATGCAAGGCGGCGAGCGATTCAACGCATGACCTTCTGCACCACCTTGCCGTCGGCGAAGGTGATGGAGATCATGGTGTTCTTCTTCTTCCACTCGTAGGTGACCTGGCTGTTGCGGGCCGCGCCGCTGGCCACGCCCGCGCCCGAGATGCTCATCCCGCCCACGTCGAGGCGTTCGCCCTTGCCGAGGATGCCCTGCACCTGCCCCTCGGTCATCCCGATGGTGATCTTGTCGAAGTTCTCCTGCGAGAGTTTGTCGTCGCAGGCGACCAGGCCGACGAGCAGACAGCCGGCGAGCAGCGGGAGCATGGCGGGGCGGAGCGTGCGCATGGGGGACTCCTTGTGCCGCGCAGTCTACCAGAACGGCGGGGCTTTGCCCGTGCATTTTTCGGGGCGGTCACGGGGCCTTGGGGGTGGCGGCGCCCTCGATCTGGAGTTTCAGCAGGTCGGCGTAGCGCCCGCCCGAGGCCAGGAGTTCATCGTGCGTGCCCAGTTCGGTCAGCCGCCCCTGTTCGAGGACGGCGATGCGGCTGGCGTGGCGCACCGTGCTCAGGCGGTGCGCGATCACGAAGCACGTGCGGCCCTTCATGAGCGTGGCGAGCGACCGCTGGATGAGCACTTCGCTCTCCGTATCCAGGTTGCTGGTGGCTTCGTCGAGGATGAGGATGAGCGGGTCGGCGAGAATGGCCCGGGCGATGGCCAGGCGTTGCTTCTGCCCGCCCGACAGCCGCACCCCGCGCTCCCCGATGATCGTGTCGTAGCCCTGGTCGAGCGCGGTAACGAAGGCGTGGGCGTTGGCGGCCTTGGCGGCGTCGATGATCTGGTCGTGCGTGGCGCTCGGCCTTCCGTAGGCGATGTTCTCCGCCACGGTGCCGTCGAAGAGGAACACGTCCTGCTCGACGATGCCCAGGAGCGATCGGTACGAGGCCACGTCGAGGCGTTTGAGGTCGATCCCGTCGAAGAGGATCGTCCCCGCCGTGGGGTCGTGAAAGCGGGCGATGAGGTTGCAGAGGGTGGTTTTGCCCGAACCCGAAGGCCCGACCAGGGCGATGGTTTCTCCCGCCGCGACCGCGAGGGAGATGCCGCGAAGGACCGGCTCGGGGTCGGGCGCGGGGGGTTCGTCCTTGCCCGTGCGTCGCGTCGGGCGCGGGTACGTGAACCACACGTCGCGGAGTTCGACGCTCCCCTCGGCGGTGCTGCGTGTCACGACCACGTCGCCGGGCGTGCCCGCGAACTCCGGCTCCTCGTGCAGCAGGTCGAGCACGCGGTCGAGGGCGGCGAGGTTGCTCTGGATGGCGGCGGCGGTGGAGGTCAGCGTCTCCATCGGGCCCAGCAGCATGAGCAGGTACGTGGAGAACATCATCACGTCGCCGATGGTGAGCGACTTGTTGAGGACCTGCGTTCCGCCGTAGATGAGCACGGCCGCGGAGGCCGCGGGGATCAGCACCGTCCACGCCATTTCCAGCATTCGCGACCACCACCACGTGAGGATCTCGAGGCGGGTCATATAGTGCTGCCCGGTGGTGAATCGGGCGGCCTCGCGGCGCTCGCGCGAGAATCCGCGCACCACGCGCATGCCCCCGAAGGCCTCGGTCGTCGTCGCGTCGATGGTCTGCCGCACCTGCTTGGCGTCGCGGTACAGCGGGCGGATCCGCGCGATCCACGTGCGGTGCGTCACCCACACCACGGGCACGAGCATCAGCCCGCCCGCGAGCATGCGCCAGTCCACGAACGCCAGGATGGTGAGCGTGCCCACCAACTGCACGATCGCCCGCCAGGGGTTGTAGATCATCGAGAAGAGCAGTTCACCCGCCATCCCCGCGTCCTCGCGCAGCAGGCTCGCCATGCCCCCGGACTTGTAGTGGTGGATCCGGTGCAGGGGCAGGTGCACGGCATGCTCGAACGTCCGCCGGCGCAGGTCCGCCTGAAGACGCTTGGTAATCCGCGTCATCTGCCATCGCCCCACCGACCCCAAGGCCACGCCGAACACCGCGATGGCGACCACGGCGAGGCCCAGCGCCCACAGCAACTCCACCCGGTGCGTCGTCAGCCCCAGCGGGTCGCGCACCCACGCGGGAATCCCCTCCGGCCCGGGGTTGTCCGTCAGGATGAAATCGATGGCCACCTTCGTCGACGCGGGCACCACCAGCCCGACCGCCGTCACGATCGTGAGCGTCGTCAGCGCCAGCGCGATGAACGGGCGGTGCCCGTGGGTCTGCTCCCAGAACCGGGCGAAGAGGTCGAAGAACGACCGGGCGCGAGCCTTCTTCGATGGCGTCGGTTTCGACGGGCCCCCCTGGGTCGCCCACGAGGGATCGCCCTTGCGACGGACCTGGTACTCGTCGAAGCGGGCGCGGCTGGATTGGCGGCGGGGGATCATGCGGAGGTGACGATCACCCAATTATCGGCACGCCGGGCGCGGCGATTGACCCTCGACCCGTCAAGGGCCGATCACCCGCCTCCGACGGCCACTTCGACATCGAGCACGTCGAACCCGTTGACCGCCCCGTCCTGATTGAAGTCCGCGTCGGGGAGGCAGTAGTCCGTCAGGTCCCCGCCCACGGCCAGTTCCTGTACTTCCACGTCCACCCCGTTCATCGCCCCGTCGCAGTTCACGTCGGCATCGGGCACACACGCGACCACCTCGATTCGCACGTCGTCGATCCCCGCCTCGACGACCGATCCCGCGCCGAGGTCCTGCGCCACGAACCGCACGCGCATGCGGTCGGTGGGCGCGACGAACGCCGAGAGGTTGAGGCTCTGGAACGTCCAGGCGCCGGCGTTGTCGCTCACCTGCGCGACCTGTGTCCAGGTCAGCCCGTCGTCGGTGGACACCAGGATGGGCATGACGTCGGCGTTGGGGCTGCTGCCCTGGTTGTTCGAGTACCACCGCCAGAATGTCAGGCGCACTTCCTCGATGAACATGGTCCGCCGCACGAACGGATTGAAGCGCGGGCTTGTGAGCGACGTTATCCCGCCGTCCACGTCGAACGAACCGACCCCCGTGCCGGCGCGGCAGTCGGTGATCCACGCGAGCGTGCCCGGGGGCGGGGTGTGGTCGTCGCCGGGCTGGGCGGCGGTCGGTTCGGGGTCGCAGCGAGACCACAACCCCAGCGTCGCGGTGTCGCCGGGGGCGCCCGCAGTCCACCCGCGGTCCTGCTCCATGTCGTCCTCGAAAATGATGAACGTATCGACGCCCCGGGCGACCAGCGGCGTAGACGCCCCGCCCGCGGGGTAGCGCACGAGGCGCCCGTCGGTGGTGGTGGCTTCGACGTAATACTGCAGGGTGGCGCCGCAGGGCTGGGACGCCAAGGCCGCCGTGTACTCGATCCCGCCCGCGGTGGTCATCGGGCGCATGGTCCAGTTGCCCCCGCCCACGCGTTCGGCGAGCATGACGTCGCCCGCGAGGGTTCCGGCGTTGTTCCGCACGGCGACGCGAAGCGTGGCGCCGCCGGACCCGAGCGTCGTCGGCACGCCCCCGACCGGCGCGATGACCAGCGGCATCGCCGCGTAGTCCGCCAGCGCCAGCGCGGCCTCCATGTTCTCTTCCGCGTTGGGGATGATCTCGCTCACGGGCATGACGAACCCGTACCCACCCGTGTCGCGGACCTCGATAGTGGCACTGAGCATGCCCCGGTCCCCGAAGGCCCAGTCCACCGCGCCCCCCGAGGCCGGGTAGATCGTCGTGTAGATCGGCCCGCTGACATACGGCGTGCCGTACACCGCCTCGGCGCGGCTTTCCATGGCCTGCTCGATCAGCGCGAAGATCGGTCGCTCGGGCGGGGGCGTCACCCAACTCCCCCACGCCGTCATGATGAGTTGCGAGTACGAGTGCACGTCGATGTGC
Organism: Phycisphaerae bacterium; assembly: GCA_022180725.1. GTDB lineage: Bacteria > Planctomycetota > Phycisphaerae > Phycisphaerales > UBA1924 > RI-211. Next base: position 120,507 of record BQMO01000013.1, on the reverse strand, counting down.
GCGAGAATCCGCGGGTTCGCTGTCATGAAGTCCCGCATCACCTGCGTCTCCGGTTCGGAGAACGGGCCGGTCCCGCGGTAGGTGTCGTTGCTGGGCGTCGTGCTCGCGCCCTCCCCGCCCCACCCGAAGCCCCAGTTGCGGTTGGTGTCCACGCCGAACGATCCGCCCGCGTTGGGGCGGCGGTTCTTCCGCCACAGGCGGTTGCCCTGCCCCCACGAGAACTCATACCCGTCCGCGTTCACCACGGGGATGATGATGACCTCGAGGTTGTTGACGTACCACGACAGCCGCGCGTCGGTGCCGTACGTCTCGACCAGTCGATCGGCGATCCACATCACGGTCATGGGCGTCGCCCACTCGCGCGCGTGCTGGCAGGCGTTGTAGAGCACCGCGGGGCGCGTGCTGCGCGGGTTGCCGGGCTGGTCCGGCCCGGTGATGCGCAGCCCCTTGATGTCGCGACCTTCCAGCGTCTGTCCCGCCACGAACGTCGTGCAGATCGCCGGGTACTGCGCGGCCAACTGGTCCAGCCGGGCGTGAATCTCCGCCAATGTCTTGAACGCCCCGAACCACGAGGCGTCGCGCTGCATGCGGGCGGCGTCGTTCTCAGCCTGGGCCGCGTCCAGGAACGCCTGCACGTCGGGCAGCACCACCTCGGGCGCGAGGCCCATCGCCCGCAACGCGTCGAGCTGCTCGGGCGTCACCTGCAAGTCCAGGTCGCGCAGGCCCGGCGTGCAGTTCCACGCCGTGGTCGCGATTCCCAACGCCGCGTCACGCTGGGCCGCCGTCTGCACGCTCACCCGCACCAACTGATGGCCCACGTACGGCCCCGGGGGCGGCTCGTGCTGGGCCAGCGCGGGAACAGCCATGGCGGCGACGATCGCGAGCGAGACACGCTTCATGTTCACACCCCTATGAACCGGACCCATCGGCCCGGACTTATCCCTTCCGCACGCCTTGGCGCGTGGTTCCCACTCACCCACGGCGCCGACGGGTCTATTGTGCCGCATGATGCCCCCGTTGGCCAGCCTTTCACGCCGAATCGGAGGAGTTATCGTGATTCTGGCCGCCCTTTGGTCGGGGGTCGCGGCGGGTCAAGACCGAATACCGGGAGATTGGATGGGTACCTACCCCAACGCGTGTGTCGCGGCGGACCACCACCTGGCCAGCGAAGCCGGGGCCGAGATTCTCCGCCAAGGTGGCAACGCCGTCGACGCCGCCGTCGCCACCTCCTTCGCACTCTCGGTCGTCAGGCCGTACTCCTGCGGCCTGGGGGGCGGGGGGTTCATGGTCATCCACCTGAAACAGCACCCGCGTCTCGGCGAAGTCACGACCGCGATCAACTACCGCGAGACCGGCCCTGGGGCGGTGAAGCCAGACAGTTTCGAGCAAGACCCCGACCCCGACGCCGCCACGCACGGCGGCAAGGCCGTCTGCGTCCCCGGCACCGTCGCCGGGCTGCTCTACGCGCTGGAGAAGTACGGCACGATGAACCGCGCGGCAGTTCTGGCCCCGGCCATCCGCCTGGCCGAGGCGGGCTTCCACGCCGATCAGCACTACATCGACTCCACCCATCTCGACGACCTGGTGATCCCGTGGTTCAGGAAGGATCCCGTTCGCCCGCGGCGCTTTGCGTTCATGTGGACGCGGTATCTGAAGGGCGGCGAAGTCGCCGCGGGCGATCGCATCCACGTCCCCGAACAGGCCGAGGCCTTGCGGCTCATCGCCCGGCACGGGCGCGACGGTTTCTACAAGGGGCCGGTCGCGCGTTCGATGGTGGACGCCGTGCAGCGCGACGGTGGATTCCTTACGCTCGACGACCTGGCCGGGTACGCCGTGCGCGAGGTTGAGCCGCTCCGTGCCTCGTTCCGGGGCTCGACGATCCTGACCATGCCCCCGCCCAGCAGCGGGGGGATCGTGCTCGCGCAGGTCTTCGGCATGCTCGAGGCCCGCGAGGCCGATCTGCGGGCGTACCAACGCGAGGGCGGGCCGCATGGCGCGAACGCGATCCACCTGGTCACCGAGGCGAGCAAGCACGCCTTCGCCGATCGTGCCCGCTGGATGGGCGACCCCGCGTTCGTGGACGTGCCCCTGGGCAGGCTGCTCGACCCCGCGTACCTCCGCGCCAAGGCCGCGATGATCGACCCTGCGCGGACGCTTCCGCACGAGGCGTACGGCGCGGCCTCGTGGAGCAAGGACGACGCGGGCACCAGCCACTTCTGCGTGGTCGACGCCCATGGCGGCGCGGTGAGTTGCACTGAGACGGTGAACCTGATCTTCGGGTCGATGCTCGTCGCCGAGCCGTTCGGGTTCGTGCTCAACGACGAGATGGACGATTTCCTGACGCGTCGCGGGAAGGCGAACGCCTTCGGCCTCAGCCATGCCGACCGCAACCGGCCCCAGCCTGGCAAACGTCCCCTCTCGAGCATGACCCCGACGATGGTCCTCGATGCCGGCGAGGCGGGCCGGTTTGGCGAGGTCCGCATGCTGGCGGGGGGCGCGGGCGGGCCACGCATCATCTCGGGCACGTTGCAGGCGATCCTCAACGTGCAGGTGTGGGGGATGAACGCGGGCGAAGCTCTCGCCGCGCCGCGGTTTCATCACCAGTGGGAGCCGGATCGACTGGACCTCGAACCCGCGCTCTCCGGCTCGCCCGTCAAGGCGGCCCTCGAACGCGTCGGGCACGCGGTTGGTGCGCGCAAGGCCATCGGCAACGTACAGATCGTCGTGCGCCACGGTGAACGTTGGCAGGCCGCCAGCGACCCGCGCAAGGGCGGCCGCCCCGACGGGTACTAGCACGTCATGGGCACGGCGCCCCGCCGACCACCAGTTCCACCGCCTCCACGTCGGTCCCGTTCACCGCGCCGTCCAGGTTGAAGTCCGCGTCGGGCAGGCAGTAGTCGGCCAGGTCGCCGCCCACGGCCAGTTCCTGCACCTCGACATCCACCCCGTTGGTCGCCCCGTCGCAGTTCACGTCCGCGTCGCAGGGCGGCGCGATCGGCCCGAGCGCGCCGTCACGCGTCACGTTCTGCGCGTACACGTCCGGGTCGCCCGCGCGGTTCCCGCTGAAGGTGAGGATCGCAAACCCCTGCGTGCTCTTCACGGCGGCCAGGCGCCCCTTGGCCTCGATCACCGACGATGGGAAGTTCGCCCACAGCGGTGTGCCGCTCGAGTTGAGGCGCGTCCCCCACAGCACGTGCGTCGAACTCGCGGCGTTGCGCCCGTCGAAGCCGAAGACCAGGCACCCGCCCGCGCCGTCCGTCAGGCACGTCGTGAACGACTGCTGGAAGCCCGAGTTGGCCTGCGCTTCCGCGCCGCCCGCGCCCCATAGCCGCGTCCCTTCGCCGCTGAACTTCTGCACGATGGAGCGATAGTTGGCCTGCGGGCTGGCGTCCCCCTCGACGGAGGCGACGAAATACTCGTCAGCGTCGCGGTCAAACGCGGCGGCGGCGCTGTAGCGGATACGCGTTGTCGGCGTCACCACCGTCGGCAGGCCGTGCAGTTGGAACCGCATTGTGCCGTCGGCCAGGACGTGCTGGAGGTAGGCCCCACGCGGGCCGACATTCTCATACCACGCGAAGACGGCCCCGCCCTGCCCGTCGGGGACCATCGGCGGGGTGTATCCGATCTGCACCGAGCCGCCCTGCGTCGGGTAGGTGCCCGAGCCGGTGGGCCAGGGGTCGCCCGAGACCGGCCCGTACACCACCAGCGCCGGGGCCGAGCCGGTGTTGGGCCACAGCGGGGCATACGCCGCGTCATACCGCTGGGCGTACAGCGCCTTGTTGCTCATGAAGTTGGTCGTGAACGATCGTGTCCACCACACGATAAATGAACCGTTCAGGCTGGGTTGGATGTCGCACACGGTCAACTGGTGCCCGGTCTCGGCCACGTTGAACGCGGCGCCCAGGGGCGTGCCGTCGCTCCCCATCCGCCGGAACATCATCGTCGCGTTTTCCGTCCAGCCGACGATGAGGTCCCCGTTGCTCAGTTCGGCCACGTGCGGGTTGGACTTGCTCAGCGTGCCGCTCGAGACTGTCACGCCCGCGTTGCCCCAGAGTTGCACCCCCGCCGGGCTGACCTTCGTCACGCAGATCTGATTGCTCCCCGTGCGGTCGTCGTTGAAGGTGAGCAGGGCATTCCCGGCCGCGTCGATCATCAGGTCATGCCCGACCGTGGACGAGAAGTTCCGATCGGCGACGAGCAGCCCGTTGGAGCCGAACTGGGCGACGCCCGCGGCGTCGAGGCGTTGGAGCCGCACATCGTTCCCCGACGCCACACCGTGGTACCACGAGATGTAGCACCCCCCGTCCGGCGTCGCGACGAGCAGCGGGACTCCCTGGTCGCTCGGGCCGTTGGCGACGGTCGTGTTCACCATGGGGTCGGCGGACCATTGGCCAGCCGCCGATCCGCACATCAACGAAGTACCAGCAACGACGGCGAGGCAGGTCCGAGATGTCATGGGTCCTTTCCGGGCGCCGTCATCGGGCGCGAGTTCCGTGTCTCCCCACCACGCTACACCATCGTATCTGTTCTCAGATCACATGCAAGGACATTTCTATTGGACATCGTTGATCGAGTATTATTCTAAAGTGACCGTGCAGCATTCAACGCCCAATTCGACAATGGTCCAAGGTATGGGTGATCGGCCACATGCCGGGAAGTTGTCCGAGTCGGCGCTAGCGAAGGCCGACCAGATTGGCCGTCGCCTGCAGGCGGAGTTTCGGGAAGTCCTGGCGCTGCTCCCGGCCGAGCATCGATCGGCGAGCGCGGTGTCACGCTTTCTTCAGGTCGATCGCGCAACCTGCCAACGCATCGTGCAGGGCGCCTGCGGCTGTGAAGCAGGCCCACGCACGCTCGTAGCCCTTCCAGGGATTGAGGGGTTGCGGCTTTTTCTCGGGGCGGCTGCATCGCGCGTGAACTCCGGGGCGGAGGCCTTGCACGGCGCCCTCGCCGCGGTCGATCGCTTCGAGCAGTTCCTGGAGGATGTGAACCTGAGCCAGCGCGGCCTTCGGGCGCTGCTGGACGGCCCGGAGGGAAAGACCCCCCGGCTGCATCCGCCGGCCGACGATGCGGCGGCGCGGGAAACGCTCTTCCTCGCGGCGGCGAATGTTGTCGGGCGATGGTCCCAGGCTTCGGTGCACCTCTCGATCATCCGCCCCGTACCGGGTGACGCTTCGCTGACCGATTGGGCGCGGGCACGCGTCCTGGCCGGGCACCAATGGCGCATGCACGCCACACCCCTGGAGATCGGGGGGACCGCCACGTTGCGCAGCCCGAACGCCGGGCCGGCGATGAGCGCCCTCGAACCTGACGCGCTTCAGGCCGGGTCGGCGCTGCTCCCCGAGTTCTGCTCTCGCCCGCTTCCATCGGTCGTGGCCAAGGCCGCGGGGAAACGCGTCGTCCATGTCGTCGACACCGACTCGGCGGGCGGGCACGGCCCGGCGGACATCGTGACGGCCACGCGCGTTGCAAGGCCCGATCCTCACCCGGCCACGCTTAGCCCGCCGGTTGGCGAGGTTTGGGCCTTGCAGAACATCCCTGCGCGACGCCTGGTCTTCGATACCTTCCTGCACCGGGACCTGGCCGCTGCCTGCGTCCCCACCATCGAGGCGCACCTCTGGATGCCCGACGTCGGCGCACGACACGACGCCGCCCGATGGTCTACCAGGCTCCCCGGCGGCCCGAAACTCACCCCGCTCTCGCTCGAGAACGTCGGGACAACCGCGTTCGCGAAGTACCCGGACCTGGTCCGGCATGTCTTCGACGAACTCGCCTGGCCCATCGACGAGTTCGTGGGCTTCCGGTGCGATGTGGTCTATCCCGTCTGGCGGGGTGGCTATGTCATGCTCTTCGACTTTGCATCCGTGGACGATTGAATCGCTCGCGCGGGCGTGAAAGTCGGAAGCGCGATCTCCCAAGAACGCGTCCGGGACCGTCCCGGAGGTGCGTTCATGCACGCTGGCTTGCAGGTCGCTCGAATCATGTTCCGGATCGCCCTGGCCCCCGTCTGGCTCACCTGGGCCGCGTACAAGGGCGTGTGGTGGGCCTTCGACGAACCCGACGAACGGCGGGCGGCGGGCTCGGCGACTCTTGCCCCGCACGATGTCCCGCCCCCGCCTCGACTCCACACCGATGCCCCGCGCTTCGGTGATTCCCAGCAGGCGGCCTTCGAGGTCGTCGATTCGACCCCCGCCCCGACCCCGCCGCCGACCGGTGCGTTGATGGGCGGGTACGTCAGCACGCTCGCCTCCTCGGCGGGCGCCGGGCTGCTCGCCCGTTCGCTCGCCTCGGGCGACTCGATCACCACGGCGCATGGCTGGATGATGTGGGGTTGGATCACGCTCGTCGTCGCGGTGGCGTCGTTGTACGTTGTTCGGCATGTGGCTCGCCGCCAGGCCAAGGACGCGCCGACCACGTGGTGGGGGCGTTGCCGCACCGCCGCGGGCGGGATGAAGGACGCGTGCGTCGCCGCGGGTGTCGGCGTGTGCGGCGTCTGCGCCAAGGGCGCGCACGCGGCTCGACGAGCGCACGGCGGGGTTCGCGCGGCCGCGATGAGCAGGCCGGCGCAGGCCGTGCGGCGCGGCGTGGCCTCGGCGTGGGCACGCCTCACGCGCAAGCCCACCACGCCCTCGCAGGCCGCCGCCTGACACCGGGGCCGCCGTCCCCGCGATTCCGCGGTGCTGGTACGCTGCGGGCATGGACATGACGCCCGAACACTGGCGCGGCTCGCAGGCGTACCTCGACGAGGTTTTCGGCGACGCCGACGACGAGCACCTGCGCACGCTGATGCCGCGCGCCGTGGCCGCGGGGTTGCCCGACATCGCCGTCTCGCCCTCGGTCGCGCGATTCGTGGGCCTGCTGGCCCATCTCGCCACGCACCACCCCCGCTCAACCGGACGCGTGCTCGAGGTCGGTACCCTCGCGGGCTATTCGGGCATCCACCTCGCCCGGAACCTGCGCCCCGGGGCCACGCTCACGACCATCGAGTTCGAGCCGAAGCACGCGGCCTTTGCCCGCGCTGCCTTCGACGCGGCGGGCGTGGGGGCCAGGGTCGATATCGTCGTCGGAGCCGCGCTCGACGTGCTGCCGCGCCTTGCCCGGGCTTTCGGCGACGGCTCCCTCGACATGGTTTTTCTCGACGCAACCAAGGTGGAGTACCCGCGGTATCTCGATCTGGTGACCCCGATGCTCCGCCCCGGGGGCATCCTCGCGGCCGACAACATCCTCGGCAGCCATTGGTGGATTACGGATCCGCCCGGATCATCTCCTGAACGTGACGCAATGGACCGGTTCAATCGCGGGCTTGCAACGAGCGGGCACTTCCAATCAGCGGGAGTGTTCGCTGAACATGGCATCGTTATTGGACTAAGAACCGACAAATAATATTGTCTATAAAGAAAAAACCTCTTGACAATGAATGTATTCGGTCGAATTCGTATTCATGTCTGGTGAATCGAATCTGCGGGACGTGCAGATTATTTCGAGCCTTGACCAGGCCGCGGCGCTGATGGACGAGACGCGCCTTGCGGTGATCCGTGCGCTGACGGAGCCAGATTCAGCCAGCGGGGTGGCGAGGCGGCTTGGGCTGCCGCGCCAGCGCGTGAACTACCACCTGCGGGCGTTGGAGAAGGCCGGGCTGGTGGAGTTTGTCCGCGAGCAGCGCCGCGGGAACTGCACCGAGCGCGTGGTGCGCGCCACGGCACGGCGGTATGTCGTGAATCCAGACCTGATGGGCCTCGGCCCCGCGACGGAGAGTTCGCCCGTCGCGGAGCGGCTGATTCTCGAAGCCTCGCGCTTGGTCGCTGCGGTTATCGCGAACCGGGCTGACGGCGCCGCGGGCGATCACGCCGCATCCATCGGCACGATCACCGTGCGGTTTGCGAATGTCGCCGATCGGAGGGCCTTTGTGGAGGATCTGACGGCGGAGGCGGCGCGGCTCGTGGCAGAGTACGACGACCCCATGCGCACAGGCAGCAAGCCCGTCCGGTTCCTGATGGCCGGGTGGACGCCGACGGAAGGACCCGGGGGCTGACCTACCGCATGCCGACGGGCGGGCCGAGGAGTTCGCGCATGATGATGGCGCGGCGCCAGTCGGCCCGGGTCCAGGGGCCGATGCCCACGGCATCGCGCATCGCCTCGCGCTTCGTGGGGGTGGGCCTGGCGGCGTGAGGATCGGCGGGGCCCGGAAGCGGTTCCGATTCGCTTGCGGCGGCGGCCAGCGCGGCCCGCTGGGCGGAACGTGTAATCTTCTGGGGCTCGGCCGCCGTTGGGGATTGACTTCGCGCGGGCGCCTGCGGCTGGGTCGGCATGGGCTGCGGCGACGCGCGACGCTTCGACCCTTTGCGACGTTCCGGGCTTGGTGGCCGAGGTGAAGGCTGGGGCGGGGCTTGGGGAGGCGGGGTTGGCTGCGTGAGTTCCTCGGGAACTTCGAGGACGATGCCCCCCGGCAGGCGGATCTGGCGCATGCCCGGGGTGGAGGCCGGAGCCTGCGGCGCGGCGAGCGTGGGAGGCTGGGACGTGCGGGCCTGGCCGCCGCTCTGGCGAATCGCCTGCCGCCGCCGCTGGGCGATTTCCTCCAAACGCTGCCGGGCGGAGACCTGATCGGCGGGCGTGTCGGCCACGGGTCTGCCGGTTCGCATGGCATCGAGTTGGGCCTGCTCGCGGCGAGCCAGGGCGTCGCGTTCCTGCTTCTTCTGCGCGAGGGCCTTCATGATCGCGCTGAAGATCGGCGCCCCGATGAGGATGAGCGTGACCAGCGCGCCGGGGTTGTTCTTGATGAACTGAAAGATGGCCTGCAGCACGTTCATGCCACGGCAGTGTATCGCGCCCACGGCGCGGGACGCCCAGGGTCACGAAACGGAATGTGGAACTGGTGACGACGACCTTCTACGACGCCTTGATCGTCAGGTACTTTCCGACCGAGGCCAGGTCGCGGGCAATGTCGTGGTTGAAGGCCATCGTCCACGTCTCGCCGGCGGCAAGGTGCACCACGCGGGCGGGCTTCTCGCGGCTGACCCAGTCGCGATTGCCGCGGTTGTAGACGACCTCGCGCTGCTTGCGCAGGCGCTGGGCGCGGCGGAGGGCCTTCCGGGCCGACGGATCAAGGCGCATCAGGCGCTCGAGGGTGGTCTGGGCGCCGTGGGCGGTGGGCACCTTGGCGACGGTGCAGGAAAGGCTTTGCCCGGCCTTGAACTTGGTGAGGTCGATCATGGCGAAACTCCGAGACGAACCGGTCGGGATGCTCCCGGCAGGGCCTGAAGTCTAGGCGGGCGAGGCGGCGGGTCCAGCACGTGCCGATCACAAGCCCATGTTTGGGTCACGGCAGGGAGGGGAGGCACGAACGTTCAGCGGTCGAAATCGTGGGTGGATTCGCCGCCCTCGTCGCCGAAGTCGTCCTCCATGCCCACCCCCTTCTCGGCCCGGATCTTGTCGATGTTGACCACGCGCACCAGGCCGTCCTTCAGGCGGCGTTCACCGAAGTTGACGACCAGCCCGAGTTCGAAGTCGGCGGCCTTGAGTTGGGCGCGGAGGTTCATGCGGTCGGCGGTGCCGACCGGCCCGGAAATCGCGGCGACGGTGACGAGGAATCGGCCTTCCACGAAGAGATCGGTGGCGATGTGCCCGATGACGTGGTCCTTGTAGCGGACGTCGAGGTTCTTGCCGGTTTCGTACTTCACACCCAGGGCGTCGAGTTCGGACTTGAGGGCGGCGGCGTAGACCTCGCGCGGGAAGCCCGGGCCCAGAGCGCGGTGGACTTCGATGGCGGCGCCGATGACCTTGCGGGAGGCTTCGGTGGTGGTGGGGTCGAGTTCGGAGAGGGGCACGCCGCGGCGTTCGTGGCGCGGGCCGCCGTGCCCGCCGTGGCCCCGATGTCCGCCCCGTCCGCCCCGGGTGTCGCGGTAGTCGTCGCGTGGGTAGTCGCTCATGGCGTAACTCCTGAGAAGCGGTGATGGGTCGGCGCGCCGCGGGCCGCAGGGGATGGTACGCGTGATGCCCGTGGCGGGGCGCGGCGGCGTATGGTTGGGGCCATGAGCACGCCCAGCGCGCCTCACGCCGCCCCGAAGAGTTCCATCCGCGAGACGCTGATCTCGATCATCATCGCGTTCGCGATGGCGTTCGTGTTCCGCGGGTTCGTGATCGAGGCGTTCCTGATCCCCACGGGGTCGATGGCCCCGACGCTGCTGGGCGCGCACCTGCGCTGGCAGGGACGCTCGACGGGGTACTCGTGGGCGACCGACACGCGCGATCAGATCAACAACGAGCCGCTGCCCGTGCAGGGCACGCGGGAAGCCCTCAAAGTGATCGATCCGATGAGCGGGCAGGCGGAGACGGCCTCGAACGTGCCGACGCGCTGGGGGGACCGCATCTTCGTGATGAAGTACCTGTACTCGGTGTACGAGCCCGAGCGGTACGACGTGGTGGTCTTCAAGAATCCCACCGACCCGACGCAGAACTTCATCAAGCGACTGCTGGGGCTGCCGGGCGAGCAGGTGGCGCTGGTCGACGGCGACGTGTTCACGCGCGTGCCCGCGCCGGGCGAGGATGACTCGGTCAATCCGTGGCTGCGACCGGGCTGGCGCGTGGCGCGCAAGCCCGAGCGGGCGCAGCGCGCGATGTGGCAGGACGTGTTCACGAGCGAACGGGCGCCGATCGGCATGAGCGCGTTCCGCCCGCCGTGGAAAGCCGCCCCCGGGAGCGACCCGGCCGGGTGGAAGATCGGCGCGAACACGTCGTACGCGTACACGGGCACGGGCCCCACGGCGCTGGCGTGGGATTGGAATGCCCGACGGATTGAGGATTTCTATCCGTACAACGACTTCCGGCAGTCACCCCACCAGGTGCGGTATCCGGTGTCGGACATTCGAATGTCGCTGGGACTGAAGCCGTCCACGGCGGACCTGCGCGTGAGTGCGGTCCTGGTGTCGCGCGGGCACGAGTTCCGGTGCGACATCGCCGGGGCGTCGGTCACGCTCCGCATGAAGCGGTACGGCGGCCCCCGCCCGGACCCCGACTCGCCGGGGATGATCGTCGAGCCGCCGGGCGAGTGGGTGGTGCTGGGCACGGGGACGCTGCCCAGGGCCCTCGCGCCGGACGCCGTGACGAACCTGGACTTCTGGCACGCCGATCAGTGTTTGACGCTGTTCGTGGACGACGTGGAGGTGGCGCACGGCGAGTACGAGTGGGGCCCCAACGAGCGGATCACGTTCGCGTGCCACACGACCGCGGCGCAGGCGGTGTTCGAAGGACCCACGGCCTTGACCGGCGCGGCGTACAGCGTGCCGGAGGTCCGCTGGGAGTTTTCGGGCGGGCCCGTGACGCTGTTCCGTGTGGCGCTGGCGCGGGACATTTACTACCGACCGGACGTGTACCCGAACCCCGATCCGCCGCGCCCGCGGCACAGCGAACAGGGCAGGCCCGCGCGGGCCACGCACCCGTCGAACACGCCGGTGCTCAGCGGGGCGCAGTATTTCATGTGCGGGGACAACAGCCCGGCGAGCCTCGACGGGCGGCTGTGGGACAAGCCTAGCCCCTGGGTGGCGCACGGGGTCGACGACGACGCCGTGGGCGTGGTGCACCGCGACCTGATCATCGGGAAGGCGTTCTGGGTGTACTTCCCCTCGCCGGCGCGGCGGCAGGGCATCCCCATCCCCGACTTCGGGCGGATGCGGTTCATCTGGTAGCGTCACTTCCCGTCGATCGACCAGTGGGGCGGGTCGGACCGGAGTTTGTGCACGCCGAACACCGTCGCGCCCAGTTCATGCAGTTCGCGGTTCTGCCCGCTTCGCGGGAGGGATTCGATCCGCGCGTTGAGGGGTGCGGGCCGTGTGACTTCGAGTACGCTCTTCCACGAGAGCGTCATGTCGATGGCTTTGCCCTGAATGTGGCGTGACGTGAGCGAGGCGATGTGTTTCATCCCGAAGAGGTTGACCATGTCGAGCGCCCCCCGGCGCGAGGCCTCGGCGTCGCCGTGGTCCCATTGGATGTTCAGCCCCGCGACGGGCGGCACGTCGGCCGGATTGAAACGGTCGTAGGCGACGCGCCACGCGTAGTGCATGAGGTGCGCGCGGGTCGCGTTGCGACGGGTGCTGGCAATGGTGATCGACGCGCCGGCGTCGCGCAGACTGGCCAGGAATCGCTCGACGCGGTCGCGGAAGGCCGGATCGAGGTCGTCCACGCTGCGGCTGTTGGGGTACTTTCCCTGGTTGGCCCGCCACCAGTCCTTCCCGCTCAGGTTCGCGTCGCTCATGGTGTGCCTCCCGGCCCGACGGGCGTCGCGGCGGCGTGCTCGTACGGAGCCATGGCCCGGTCGAGCAGCAGGAGTGCGTCGTAGCGGTCCACCAGTCCTTCGAGGTGGATGGCGGCGGCTTCGAGGTCGGCCCGCGAGGACAGCACACGACGCACCGTGGCGAGGTACGACGTCGTGTCGGGGTAGGCCGATCGCGTCGGCGTCAGCCCGGCGGACATCAGCGCGGCGACGATCTGCCGGGCCACACGCTCGGCCTCGTCGAGGCGAGGCGTGTGCTGATCGATCAACGCGGCGAGCAGATCAGTGCCTTCACGCAGCGCGAACGAGGCGGCCGCGGCGCGGAGTTTTCGCCGCGACATCGGGCCCGCAACCACGACGCCCCGCGGGACACCGCCCGCGCCGGCGTCGGCGATCAGGTCGCGCAGGGCCGCGATGGTCCCGGCGTGGTGCAGCCGCCCGGCGATCAGCGAATCCTCGACGCGCGCGAGCCACGCGAGGACGAGGTCATGGAAGGGCACGTCGGCTCGGTCCCGTCGACGCGTCAAGTCGGGGAGTTCGAGGAGCAGCCGCCGGAGGTCTTCGAGGTGACGCAGGTGGAGCATGCGGCTACTCCAGGATCAGCCGATCCTCGCGGCCGCGGTCGGTCTCGATGGATTTCCATTCCATGCCCTGCTCGGTAATCTTCAGGTGGAGCCGCATGACCTGGTCCCCGCCGCCGCTCTCTTTGATTTCAGCGGTGCGCACACCGACGGCGACGCGCGGCGGGGGGGTGCGGGCCTTGAGAAACTCGACGCGGGCGGCGTCGCGGAGTTCATCCACGAACGTCGCGGGGACGGACCCGGGCGGGCGTGCCGCCCCGGCGGGTGCGACCGGGTGCTTCAACTGCGTCAGCGTGGCGACCGCCGTCGAGGTCAGGTCGTCGGCCAGGCGCAGCACGTCCACGGCGACCTCGGCGACCGCCGTCGCGCCGGCCACCCGCGACGCCACCGCCGTGCCCAGCGTTCGCTTCTCCGGGGCGGTGAGTTCAAGCCCGGCCTGGACGAGGCGTGTCGCCAGAAGCGTGTCGAAGGCCTTGGCGAGGGCTTCGCGCGACGCGCCGCCCCGGGGCGTTTCCCCCACGCGGGGTTGCTCGCTCTGCTGCACCAGCACGGGCACGTCGAGATTGACCTCGGGCAGGCGGATGTGCGGCACGGGAAGGTGCTTCAGCAGCGGGTGCGACGCGTACACCTCCGCCAGACGCACCGTTTCCAGATCGGCCTGGGCGCGGGCCATCGCGATCTCGGAGAGCAACTGCCCCAGGTAGTCGCCGAGGTTGGGCATGCGTGGGTGCTCCGTTCTGCGCGGCCGGCACGACGGCGATCACGCTTATGCGGGCTGCGACGTGATCGCCCCTTCGAGAATGCCCAGCAGACGCTCCATGCCCGCGGGCATTTCGTCCTGCACGGCCTTGATGTGCACCGCCATCGAGTACGTCCGGTCCACCTTGCTCCCCTGCTGCGTCGATCGCTGGTACGACGTGGAGACGTTCAGTTTCGCCGAGCCCCACAGCCACCCGGCCTTGGCCTCGAGGGCGGCATCGACCTTGAGATTCGTGTCCGTCCGGCGGAACTCGACCGAGTTGATCTTCGCGTTGAAGTCGATCGTCGTGAGGTCGATGCGGATGAACGGGATTGGCAGCATCGTCAGGATCGGAACCCGCAGTTCCTGCGTCTGGAAGACCGCGGGCACCGCGGGCACCGCGGGCGTCGCGGGAATGGGCGGGTTCGCGTTGGGGTTGCCCGGGTTCGCGGGGATCGCCGGCTGGAACGGGGCAAGTTCCTTGGGGTACTGAAAGGTGACGTAGATGGGGTCCATCGTCGAGGTGTCGCCCCCGGCGGCGTCCTGCTGCGCCTTCTTCTTGAAGCCGACTTCCTTGATGAAGTTCACCGTGGAGATGGCGGCCTGGGCCTGGGCGTTGATGACCGCGACCAGCGGCCCGCCGAGCATGGATTCAAAGTCGATGCTGGAGAGTTCTTGTCCGGGGTTCGGCATGGCGAGGCCTCGCGCGCCGCGGCCGGATCACCCACGAAGCGCCCCGGCCCGGGCGTGGTGCGTGCCTCGCTTGTACTCGAAACCGCGATGATCGCCAAGCACAATCCCGGGCGTGCAACGTCGATTCGTCGCGAACGCACCATGAACGATTCGTATGACGCGGTTCTGTGTGTTCACGGCACGATGCGCCGCAGCCAGTTTACCGGGCAATCAAACCTTGCACCGTCCGGCACGCCTCCGCGAGCGGTACCGGCGTCTGGACGCCCGTCCCAAGGTCCTTCAGCGTCGCCTGCTGGGGCGATTCGATGATGACCGCGACGCGGGCGTGCGCATCACCGGCTTCCTTCAGCAGTTTGCCGATGTTCCGCGTCGCCTTGTACGTGTGCCGCGCGTGGAGGCCTGCGGCGCGCAGTTGCGCGACGATCGGCCTCACCCACACCTCGGCCTGCGGCGTGCCGTTGCTCAGGACGAACACGTCAGGCCGCTGTCCCGCGGCCTCGAGCAGCGACGCGTCCGGGGGCATCAGCCCCTTGTCCTGCAACACCAGCGCGAGCACCACGTCGCCCATGCCGAAGCCCACCGCGGGCGTCGCCGGGCCGCCGAAGAGTTCCACCAGCCCGTCGTACCGCCCGCCCCCGGCGATGGCCCGCTCGGCCCCCCCGGCCTCGTGCACCTCGAAGACCATCCCCGTGTAGTACGCCAACCCCCGCACGATTGTCAGGTCAAAGTCGATCCAGTCCACGATGCCCATCTGCGCGAACTGATTGGCCAGCGGCAGAACGGCGTGCGAGAAGAGTGTCAGATCGAGCACGCTGTCGCGGGCCTGCGGATCGTCGGTGGTGATGCGCACGACGCCCTTCTGGAAGACCTCGGCCTGCTGGGGCGAGAAGCCGAACGCGCCCAGCCCCGCCGCGAACTGCGCCTCGGGCATCTTCCCGCGCTGGTCGAGCAGTTTGAACAGGTCCGGCTGTCGCTCCGGCGCGACACCCTGCGTCGTGAGCCACGCGGACAGCGCGTAGCGGTGATTGACGCGTATCCGTACGTCGGTCGGCTTCAGGCCCAGCGACGCCAGAAGCGACACGCACGTGGCGATGATCTCCGCGTCGGCGGCGGCCTTGGCGGCCTCGACTTCCTCGGGCGTCTTGGGGTCGCCCCCCAGCCCCAGGAAGTCCGCGTTCCACTGCAGGAACTCGCGCAGGCGCCCTCGCTGCGGGCGCTCGGCCCGGAAGAACGGCCCGGCCATGAACCACTTCGTCGGCCGGGGCAGGCTCCCCGCCTTCGCCGCGTACATCCGCGCCAGCGTGGGCGTGAACTCCGGCCTCAGGGCGTAGTCATCCTCCCCGCCCGCCCGACGGAACGAGAACAACTCCGACACGATCCCCTCGCCCGACTTCACCGTGTACAAGCCCAGCGGCTCGAAGGTCGGGCCGTCGATCTCGTCGAATCCGTGACGGATGGATGCGGCGCGCCACGCCTCGGTGATGAACCGTCGACGGGCGGCGTCGAGGGGGTACAGGTCGCGGGTGCCTTTGGGGGCCTGGAACGGGGGCATGAGGCGTGAGCGTAGGGACGGCACCCGTGAGGCCGCCTGATTGCCCCAACGTGAGGGAACGAATCGGAGCAATCACAACGGCGTCACTGTGCGCGCAGGGATGGTGTATGAAAAAGGCCCGTGCGGGATGCACGGGCCTTGGGTGCCATGACGAGGAATGTCGATCAGCGGCGCCGGCGAGCGATGAGCAGGCTCCCGAGGCCGAGGAGTGCGGCGGCCCCGGGGGCGGGGGTGCCGGGCGTGTTCGGCTCGGAGAGGGCCGTGCCGTACTGGAACGAAACGTTGCCGATACGGTTGAGATCGAAGGATTCGCCGACGCCGCCGAGGACGAAGACCACGGAGTGCTTGATGAGGGCGTTGGAGCCTGTGACCGGAGTGTTGCCGGTGGCGGGATTGTCGCCGATGGAGGTGATGCCGTACTCGAGGCCGCCGGGGGATGCGGGTCCTTCAAGGTTGGAACCCGGGAAGATGTCGCCGGGGCCGAAGAGGCCCAGGCCTGAGGAACTGAGGCCGTACTTGGCGCCATGGGGGCCGCCGCTCAGGCCGCCCTTGTAGGCCCACTCGCCGCCGACCACGTTCCCGGGGTCGGTCGTTCCGAAGAGGACGGTCGAGCCGGGCGCGACCTTGGCGCTCTGACGCGTGAGCGTAAGTGGAGCGCCGGCGATGTCGAAAAAGACACCGGTGAGGACATCCACGGGCACGAGCACGTCGTTGGGTGACGTGTTGCTGAGGGTGACTTCGAGATTCCCGCCGGTGACGGCGAACTCGATCTCGGCGGCGCGTGACCCGGACGAACCGGTCCACACCACCGATGCGGATGCGGTCGAGACGATCGAGCATGCGGCGATCAAAGCGGCCGCGGAACAGGAGATTCGGGTCATCTCTTTCTCCTCCAGTCAGAACGCCGCGTGGCGGCGTGAACCACCCTGAAGATGCCACGCACGCGGTTGGATTGCCACGAGGAGAGGAAGAAAAGCCCGAGATCATGACATGGGGCGCATCGCATGCGGGATATGTGGCTTGGGCCCGATCATCGCTGGTTCCGAGAACGAATCGAGCCAATGAAAAACGCCCGGCCTGTGGCGGCCGGGCGTTGAGTGAGGCTGCGATGCGAGTTAGCGGCGGCGACGGGAAATCAGCAGCCCGCCCAGGCCGAGAAGGGCGAGGGCGCCCGGGGCCGGGGTGCGCGGCTCGCTGAAGTCGGTGCCGTACTGGAACCAGACATTGTGGATGTTGTTGAGGTTGAAGTTTCCGGGCAAGCCCGACAGACGAAAGACAACGCTGTTCTTGATAAGAGGTACATTGCCGGTGACTTGGGCGTTCCCTGTGGCGGGATTGTCGCCGGCGGTAGTGATGCCGTAGTTCAAACCGTTGACGGCCCCCGGGGGGTCAAGGTCCGGGCCGTTGAAGTTGCTTGCGCCGAAGACGCCCAGGCCCGCCGAGCCGATGCCGTAACCGGAGCCTTCGGGCCAGACAGCCCCGCCGACGTAGGCCCACTCGCCGCCGACGTTCCCGCCGCCGTTGGAGCCGAAGAAAACGACTGACCCGGCATTGAGTTGCGCGCTGACGGGGGTCAGGCTGAGCGAGCCGCCGCTGTACTCGAAGAAGAGGCACGTCAGCACGTGCACCGGGATCAGCACATCCATCGACGCATCGTTCGTCAGGGTGACAACAAGTTGACCGCCCTGCACGTCGAACTCGGCCGTGGCGGAACGCCCGGCGCCGTCGGTCGCATTGAACGACACACTTGCTCCCGCCATCGATGACAACGCCATCACAGACGCCGCACTGACAGCGCGAAACACACGAATATCACCGATCATGTCTTGCTCTCCCTTCCTTCTGAGATCAGCGGTACCGCCGCTGCCCAAGAAGTTCTCTCTCAGGGGCAAGAGTACCAGAGTTAGATGAACTATCAATGGAAAATCGTGGATTTTAGATGCAAAATTGTGTAAATGAACGAGTTAGGGTAATGGTATAGTGCCGGTATTTATAACTGTTCAAACAGAACTCAGCGGAAACCCTCCCGTCACTCTCGATATATATTTGTTCGGGTATATCGCACATAGACATTGCCAGTGAGCGATGCAGACGTTTCGATCTGAGAGTGGGATTCCCGCGTATCGGTGGCGGAATCGTTGGATGGCTATCTCCCGGGCGACCACGAATCCGGGATTCGATCACATGCGCCAAGCCTTGCCCGTGTCTGATGAAAATGGACGACGCGGCCCAATGCCGCATGGGCGCTGTGTGTTGGCGTAGAGGCAGGGGACGGCGTTCCATGCGTTGCGCGTGTAAGCACGGAGAGGGTTCGGCTACCATTGCCTCCTATGCCGAGCATCACCATCAACGGGCGGAAGTTCGAGTACACGCCCGGGCAGACGATTCTCCAGGTTGCCAACGCCCACGGGATGGAGATCCCGCAGTACTGCTACCACGAGGGGCTGTCGATCGTGGCGTCGTGCCGGATCTGCCTGGTGGAGTGCTGGACGCCAAACCCCAAGACCGGCGCGATGGAGCCGTTCATGGGGGGGAAGTTGGTGCCCAGTTGCCAGCAGACGGCGATGGACGGGATGGAGGTCCGCAGCGACAGCCCCAAGGCCGTGGGCAACCAGAAGGCGGTGATGGAGTACCTGCTCATCAACCACCCGCTGGATTGCCCGGTGTGCGACCAGAGCGGGGAGTGCTTCCTGCAGGATTACTCGTACCTGTACGGCCGGGGCGTGTCGCGCTTCGAGGAGCAGAAGGTCAAGCAGCCGAAGAAAGACGTGGGGAAGAACGTGCTGCTCTACGCCGATCGCTGCATCATGTGCACGCGGTGCGTGCGCTTCACGCGCGAGGTGACGGGGACGGCGGAGTTGTGCGTCACGGGGCGCGGCAACAAGGAAGAGATCGACGTCTTCCCGGGCGTGGGGCTGGACAACGAGCTGTCGGCCAACGTGATCGACCTGTGCCCGGTGGGGGCGCTGCTGGATAAGGACTTTTTGTTCGCGCAGCGCGTGTGGTTCCTGAAGGAAACGCCGAGCGTGGACGGGCTGACGGCGAGCGGGGACAACCTGTGGGTGCACCACAACGAGGGGAAGGTCTACCGCGTGAAGCCGCGGCACAATGCGCAGGTGAACAAGTGGTGGATCACCGACGAGGTGCGGTACGGGTGGAAGTTCGTGCACGATCCGGCGCGGCTGCGCACGCCGCGGCGGAGGCAGTTCGGCGCGAGCGTGGCGTGTGACTGGGCGCGGGCGTATGACGACGCGATCGAGGGGATGAAGAAGGCCGTGGCGTCGGGGAAGCGCCTGGCGGTCATGGTGTCGCCGATGCTGCCGTGCGAGGAGGCGTGGGCGTTGGGTCGGCTGGCGCGGCGGCTGGACGCGAAGGCCGTGCTCGCGGTGGGGCCGGTGCCGGTGAGCGGGCAGGACAAGGTCTTCCCCGCCGGGGCGAAGGCCGAGGACCCCAAGGCGTTCACGATGTACGCGGAGAAGGCGCCCAACGCGCGCGGCGTGCGGCGGGCGCTGGAATCGCTCGGCGGCAACGTCGAGTCGTACGACACGTTCCTGCGGGCCCTTGGCAAGGGCCTGGGCGCGTCGGACATCGGCGCGGCGATCGTGACGGGCAACTACCCAAGCGAATGGGTGACGGAGGAGTTCGAGAAGTGCCTGGGCGGGAAGTTCGTGGTGCTGATCGACACGCTGCCGACGCGGCTGACCGATCGGGCCGACGTGGTGCTGCCCGGGGCGACGTGGCTGGAGAAGAGCGGGTGCTTCGAGAACGCGAAGGGTCTGGTGCAGGCCTTCGCGCGGGCGATTCCGCCGGTCGAGGCGGCGCGGAGCGAGGGGCAGATTGCGTGGGACTTTGGCGCGGTGCTCGACGGGGTGACCCCGCCGCTGGAGCGGGTGGCGCCGGTGGTGCTGGAGACGACGCGCGGGCAGGTGGCCGCGGGGTTGCAGGTGGCGGTGCCGTTCGGACCGGTGTTCGACGCGGCGGCGGTTCGGCGGGAGATGGGCGGGGTGTTCGCGGGCGTGGCGCTGCCGCCCGAGGAAGCGCCGACGGCGACGGACATGGTCGAAGTGGCGGTGTAGGCCGCGAGAGGCGGTGCGTGATGACACCGGTGTGGATTGTGGCCGGGCTGGTGGTGTTCATCGGCGTGCCGTTCACGCTGTGGTGGTGGCGCCTGGCGGACAAGTGGGCCGACGCCGAGCACAAGCGGTTCAAGGTGAAGGAAGACCCGCGCGAGCGGGTGGTGGTGAAACTGCCCGGGCCGGGGTCGGAACAACCGGACAGCATGAAGCGATAACTCGACGAGCCGGAAGGAGGGCCGCATGGGCATGACCATGATGTACCTGATCGGCGGGGCCACGGCGGTCGTGATCGTGCTGGTGCTGCTGCTGACGATGAGCGGGAAGAAGAAGCGGTAGCCATGCGCGCAACTCGCCGGGTGCGTGCCGACGGCTCGGCCCTTGGAAGTGCGCGGTGCCCAGTTACACTCCCGGCAGCACGCCCGCCTTGGCGCACGCGAGCACGAGGAGCGGCACGAGGAGCGAGGCGGCGAGGTCGAGCAGCAGGCCGCCCCGCATCATCTGGCGCATGGTGACCTGGCGCGTGGCGAAGACGACCGCGTTGGGGGGCGTGCCCGCGGGGAGCATGAAGCCCAGGCTGGCCGCGAGGGTGATGGTGACCAGGAGCACCTCGGGCGCGACGCCCAGGGCCTTGCTCATGCCCAGGGCGATGGGCAGCCCCGCGGCGACCAGGGCGGTGTTGCTCGCGAACTCGGTGAGGATGATCGCCCCCAGGGTGATGATCCACAGCGTGAAGAAGAGCGGGAGCGAATGGAGCGGCTCGGCGAGGTGGGCGAGGCGCGCGTCCACGCCGTGGCGGGTGAGCGTCTCGGCGAGGGACAGCCCCCCGCCGAAGAGGAGGAGGACGCCCCAGTGGACCTTCTCGGCGTCGCGCCAGGTGAGCAGGCCTCGCGGGGTGGGGTTGGGTTGATCGGTGCGTGTTCGCGCGGGGATGATGAAGAGGGCGATGGCGCAGGTCACACCCACGCCGGTGTCGGTGACGCGCGCGAGGATCGCGCCGGCGAGGGTGCCGTCGAGGGCGGACCACTTGGCGAGAACGGGCGTGAAGATCCACCCGGCCGCGGCGAGAAGGAAGACGATGGCGACGGCGCGCTCTTCCCACGACCACGGGCCGAGATCGGTCGCGGCGTGCGAACCTTCGACGCGTGCGGCCCGCGCGGGCACGCGGAAGGCCAGGCGGGTGAGGATAAGCCAGGCGAGGGGGAGCATGACGGCCTGGAGGGGCAGGCCGATCTTCAGCCATTCGAGGAAGGTGACGGGGCGGTTGACATCGGCGGCCATGAAGGCGGCGAACTGGGCGGTGGGGGGCGTGCCGATGAGCGTGCCCAGCCCGCCGATGGAGGCGCCGAAGGCGACGGCGAGGAGCAGGGCGGGGCGGAAGGACGGCCCGGCGTCGCGCACGGAGAAGGCGGTGGCGACGCTGAGGGCGATGGGGGCCATCATGACGCTGGCGGCGAGGTTGGAAACCCACATGCTGACGAAGGCGGTGGCGACGAGGAAGCCGCCCACGAGCATGGCCGGGCCTTGCCCGAAGGCGCGGAGCACGCCCAGCGCCAGGCGGCGATGGAGGTTCCAGGTTTCCATGGCCTGGCCCAGGAGCATGCCCGCGAGGAAGAGGAAGATGACGTTGTTGGCGTAGGGGGCAGAGGCCTGCTTGAGGTCGGCGATGCCCAGGAGGGGGAAGAGGGCGATGGGGAGCAGGCCGGTGGCTTCGAGCGGGAGGGCCTCGGTGACCCACCACACGGCGATGAGGGCGGCGGCGGCGGCGGTTCGTCGGGCCTGTTCGCTGAAGCCGGTCGAGGGGCCGAGCAGGGCGTAGAGCGCCAGCGCGACGGCCACGCCGAGCGCGAGTTTGAGGGAACGCACGAGGGCGGGAGTCACGAAGAGGCTCCGGCGAAGCGGGGACCGAGTTGTGAGACGCCCACGCCGGCGAAGATGAGGACGAAGGCGGTGATGTCCGACCAGCGGAGGCGTTCGTGCAGGACGAAGATGGAGAACCCCGCGAAGACGGCGAGGGTGATGGCCTCTTGCAGGACCTTAAGTTGCGGGGCGGTGAAAGGCCCGCCGAAGGCGGCGTGCCCGAGGCGGTTGGCGGGTACTTGGAGGCAGTATTCGGGGAGGGCGATGAGCCAGGAGATGCCGATGGCCGCGAGCAGGCCCCACCCGGTTTTCTTGAGGTGGTAGTACCAGGCGGTGGTCATGAAGGCGTTGGAGAACAGGAGGAGGAGGACGGTGCCGAGGGTGCGCATGGAGAAGCGTAGAAGCACGGCTCGCGCGTACGCGGCGTGCGCCGTCATCGTGCGGGTGCATACCGGCGGCGGACAAGCCACACGGTGCTGGCAACGACAACGATGCTGGCCAGAGCACCACCCCAGAACCACAGGGCGAAGGCACGCGTCGTAGGGGCGGCGTCGCCTTCGCCGAGCATGGACCCCGCGGGCGAGGGTTCGAGGGGCGTGGCCGGCGCTTGGCGTCGGGCTTGGGCGATGAGGCCGGGAAGACGGTCGCCGAGGCGGGTGCGTTCGGGCGAGAACTCGGCGTCGGTGAGGGCGTGCTCGGGGCGGGCGAGTTCGAGGGTGTCGGTGTGGACAGCGGCGAGCGAGTCGTCGGCCCCGGGGGCGAAAAGGGTGCGTGCGTGCGCGAGCGGAATGGACCAACCCGGGGACGTGCGGACATCGTCAAACTCGTAGCGGAGCACAATGTTCCCGTGCTGGAACTCGTCGAGGGAGCGAACGATCGCCAACTCGCCGATACGCGAGAGCGCGGCGCGAAGGCGCAACGCGGGCACGACGACCCGTACGGCCTGATCGGGCATCGATTCGAATGTGAAGTCATCAGGGTGGTCGGCCAACCATCGCCCGAGGAGCCAGGGCGTGCTCGGAATCTCGCGGGGCAGGACGTAGTGCGAATCGAGGGGCACGCCGAGTTCGGGGGCGCTCGGGCGGCTGGCACTGAGCGTCCAGCGATGAGCGTCGGGGGTGATGACCACGGACCGTTCGTAGAGCATGGCCATGCCCTGGCGCTGCGCGCCGGGCGATTCCGGCCCGCCGCCGAGGTATTCCTCGTCGCGGCGCAGACAATCCGGCCAGCGGTACAGCAATGAATGCCGGAAGGTCATCACGCCAAGGGGCGTTCCGGCGGCGTCGGTGTGCGGGACGCCGGTCTTCCAGACCACGGTGCAACCGGGCACGGCCTGGCAGGCGCGAACCCATGCGGCGACCCAGTCGGGCAGTCGTGCATCCGTGGATTGTGCGTTCGCCTGAAGAGCGGCTAAGGAGAGGACGAACACCATGAGCAGACGAGGATTAGTTTTCATGGCATCCCACGATCGGGCTGGAGTGGTAGCACACGACGCCGTCCTGCCAGGACGTAATGAACATGCCGCCCTCGCAGAGGCCCGTGGCCGGGTTGAAGGTGCCCCCGGCGTACTTGGTGCACATGCGCGGGAAGTTGCAGTCGGCGATGCCGCAATCTGAATACACCACGCCGGCGACGCACTGGGTCGCGTTCCAGCAGTTTGTGTACGTGGAGCACCCGGTGGGCGCGTCCTGACGCACGGGATGTTCGATGGTGTAGCACGGGCCGCTGGATTCGAAACCCGCGGTCATCGCCGCGGTGGACATCGTGATGCCGAGGAGGGTGAACGCGCGAGATCGAACATTCATGGGGTCAACTCCTGTATAGTAATTGCCATGGGTACCCGTTCTCGACCCAACACTATCACGGGGGGGGGGCATGTCAAATCGGCATCGGGAGGTCACCGGGTTCACGCTCGTCGAGACGCTCGTGGTCGCGCTGGTGGTAAGTGTGCTCATGGGTCTCGTGATCGCCGCGGTCGCCGCGTCGAGGACGCGCTCGGCGCAGGCGTCGTGCGCGGCCCGGTGCCGTGGACTTGGAACACTGGTCGCGACGTACGCGGCGGACTATCGCGACGCCTTGCCGGCGTATCACGCGGACTCGCCGGCGGCACTCCTGACGCGGGCGCAGCAGGTTCGGTACAACAATCAGAGCGCGTTCATGTTCGCGTCGGGGATGTGGCAGAACTATTCCGGGATCGACCGGTTCTCGAACACGGGGCTGTGTCCGCGGGTGCAGGCGGCGTTTCTGGAGACGCGCAAGCCGGAAGGGCCGTGGCGGACGGATTATGAGATCGTGCGGTGCGCGTACCTGGACCCGGCGCGGCTTGATCCGGACGGGCCGTTCGAGATGCCGAATCCTGCCGCGGGGGCACGCCTGCAACGCCTGAGCGACGTGAGATTCCCATCGATGAAGGTCGGCGTGGTGGAGCAGCGGGTGTGGCACGCGTGGCGCGGCTCATGGACCACCGAGACGGACGTGTCGGCCTTGGTGCTCGGGGGCACGATCGGTCCGAGCAGCGTGTGGTACTTCGACGGGCACGGCGGACTCGTTCGGCCGCGAGAGTTCAACGCGGGCGTGGCTCGGGAGTGGTGGGGGAGCGGCGCGTTCCACATGACGCCGTGGGGGCTGCACGGGCGCGACGAGCCGATCTAACGCGCGACACCCACTCGAACAGACCCCGATTCCGGCGGCTTGACGGGCGGGGCGAAATCGGGGAAACTGCCCGGCCCGGGGGCGTGGGCCTATGCTCCCCACCCGGCGGATCGGGGCACGGCCGCGGCCGAGGCCCCGACGCGGGAAGATCCCAACCTTGGAGTTGTGAACCATGGCAGGCAGGACCAGTGCATCGTTCGGCGTGGGCGCGACCATCACGATTCTGGCGCTCGCGGCGCTGGGGTTCTTCGTGGCCTTCGCGGTCTTCTACGGGAAGTACAGCGGGGCCTTGCAGAAACTCCAGCAGGCACAGAACGACCAGGCCGACGTGGTGCGGCCCGACGAGCGCAACCGGGACGACGTGCGGCTGCTGATCGACGAGGCTCGCAGCGCCGGGGGCAAGAGCCTGGTGGGGTATCTGGTCGAGGCGCAGGAAGGGATGATGGCGCGGGTGACAGGTTCGCGGCGGGACCGGCCGAGCGACTTCATGAACAAGTTGAGCGGGGTGGCGGGGGCCGAGTCGGCGTCGCTGCTGTCGCTGATCGCGACGCGGAACACGGAGATCGCGTCGCTGCGCGAGCAGGTGAAGCAGGCGGACGCGGCGCGGCTGGCGGCGATCGCCAACCAGCAGGCCGAGGTTGACCGCGTGGCGGGGATCGAATCGAGCCACAAGCGGACGGTGGACGCGCTGACGGCGATGATCAACCAGTACCGCGACATGAACGAGGAATACCGCCGCGGGACGGACGAGTACAAGAAGAACGTGGACGCGGAACTGGACAAGGTGAAGACGGCGGCGGCGGAGAGCGATCGGCGGCTGCAGGACCTGCTCCAGCGGATGACCGAAGAGAAGTTGATCCTGGAGAACCAGTTGGCCTCGCTGCGTGGGCAGCGCAACGCGAACCAGGTGCGTGCGAACGACGAGTACGCGCTGGTGGACGGGGAGATCGTGTCGGTGGACGGGGCGGCGCGGCAGGTGTTCATCAGCCTGGGGCGCAAGCACAACGTGGTGCTGGGGATGACGTTCTCGGTGTACGCGAACGCGGCGGCGCTGCGGCCTGACGAGGAGGGCAACTACCCGCGCGGGAAGGCGTCGCTGGAGGTGGTGAACGTCGGGGAGTCGACGAGCACGTGCCGCATCGTGAGCGAAGTGCGCGGGAACCCGGTGGTGAAGGGGGACGTGATCGCGAACGCGGTGTACGACCCGAACAAGGTGTACAAGTTCGTGGTGTACGGGAACTTCGACACGGACCGGGACGGGATCGCGACGGAACTGGAACAGGCCGAGGTGCGGTCGATGATCGAGGCCTGGGGCGGCACGCTGGTGACGGACCTGACGGGGGACGCGGACTTCCTGGTGCTGGGGCAGCGGCCGACGATGCCGATCCGCCCGGGGAGCGACGCGCCGCTGGTGGTGGTTTTGGAGTTCCAGTCGCGGACGAAGGACGTGCAGCGGTACGACGAGTTGCAGCGGCAGGCGGTGGCGACGAGCGTGCCGATTTTGACGGAGAACCGGTTGTACACGCTGATCGGGAAGACGCCCTCGCCCGCGCGGCGGTAGGCGGCACGGTCGGCCGGACTTGGGCGTGCGCCGAAAACGCAAACACCTTCCCGCACTCGTCGAGGCGCCGATCGCGGCGCTGATCCGGGGCGCGATGACCGCGCCGCTCGCGCTGGGGCTTCCGGCCGCGCTGGGCATGGCGCGGGGGCTGGGCGAGGTGTATCCGCGGCTGCAACCGAAGCGGTTTGAGCGGGCCGTGCGCAACCTGCGTGACGCGTACCCGGCGTGGAGCGAGGATCGGGTGCGGGCCAACGCGGTGGCGTCGTACCAGCACCTGTTTCAGCTCGGGGTGGAGTTGCTCTTTACGCCGCGGCTGGTGACGCGCGAGACGTTCGCCCGGCATCTGCATTTTTCGAACGCGTCACTGCCGGGCGTGCTGGAGGTGCTCTCGGATTCGCCGGTGATCCTGATCACCGGGCACGTGGGGAACTGGGAACTGGTGGGCTACGCGATGTCGATGCTGGGGTTCCGGGTGCACGCGGTGTACCGCCCGCTGGACCTTCGCCCGCTGGACGCGTGGGTGCGCGACACGCGCGAGCGTCGCGGGCTGACGCTGGTGAGCAAGTTCGGGGCGATGAAGGCCCTGCCGCGGGCGTTGGCGCGGCGCGAGCCGGTGGGGCTGGTGGCGGATCAATCCGGCGGCGAGCGGGGGGTGTTCGTGCCGTTCTTCGGGCGGCTGACGAGCACGTACAAGTCGGTAGGGATGCTGGCGCTGCAATCGAAGGCGCGATTGGTGTGCGGGTATGCGCGGCGGTTGGCGCCGGGCGAGCCGCCGCCGCCGACCATGCTCGGCGAGCAGCCACGCGCGGCGTCCGCGGACACGCTGCGGTACGTGGTGGAAACGGTCGATGTGTTCGGGCCGGACGAGTACATGGCGCAGCCTGATCCGTTGTACTACATCACCGCGCGGTATCGCCGGGCGCTGGAGGCGATGGTGCGGCGGTCGCCGGAGCAGTACTTCTGGATGCACCGGGTGTGGCGCAGCCGCCCGCTGCACGAGCGGACGGGCAAGCCGTTCCCGGCCCACCTGCGGGCGAAACTCGAGGCCCTGCCGTGGATGACGCCGGCGGACGTGGAGGCGGTGGTGGAGCGCAGCGCCCGCGACGCGGCGGACCTGAAGGCGCTTCAGCGGTGACGGCGTGTCGCGCGGGGGTCAGAGTTCCTCGAAGGTGGCGGTAAAGTGTCGGAGCACGTCGGGCGCTTCGAGAATGCGCAGCCCGCGGAGTTCGCGACGGCGGGTGAAGAGTTCGGCGCAGGCCTCGGCGACGTAGTCGTAATGGCTCTGGGTGTACGCGCGGCGCGGGAGGGCGAGGCGGACGAGTTCCATCTCGGGGCGGCGGTGAGGTCCGGCCATGACGCTCCCGATCTCGCATGCGCGGATGCCCGCGGCGCGGTACAGCCCGCAGACGACGGCCTGCCCCGGGTACTGCTCGGGCGGGATGTGCGGGGCGAAGTGGGCGGCGTCGATGTAGATGGCGTGCCCGCCGGGCGGTTCGATGATCTGCACGCCCGCGTCGAGGAGTTTCTGCCCGAGGTACTCGACGCTTCGGATGCGGTAGGAGAGGTAGTCTTCGTCGACGACTTCGCGGAAGCCCTGGGCCATGGCTTCGAGGTCGCGTCCGGCCAGGCCGCCGTAGGTCACGAACCCCTCGGTGAGGATGAGGAGGTTGCAGGCGCGCTGGAAGAGGGCGTGGTCGCGGATCAGGAGCAGCCCGCCGATGTTCACCAGGCCGTCCTTCTTGGCGGAGATGGTGACGCCGTCGGCGAGGTCGAACATGGCGCGGGCGATATCGCGGACGGGGCGATCGACGAACGCGGGCTCGCGCGTGCGGATAAACCAGGCATTCTCGGCGAATCGGCAGGCGTCGAGGATGAGGGGCAGGCCGTGGCGGGTGCAGACCTCGCGGACGGCGCGGAGGTTGGCGAGGCTGACGGGTTGTCCGCCGCTGGTGTTGTTGGTCACGGTCATCATCACCGCGGGGATGTTCGCCGTGCCTTCGGCGCGGATGAGGGTTTCGAGGGCCGCCACGTCCATGTCGCCTTTGAAGGGGTGACGGTCGCGCGGGCGGGAGGCCTGGGGGATAGGGAGGTTGATCGCGCGGGCGCCGGAGTGCTCGATGTTGGCACGGGTGGTGTCGAAGTGGGCGTTGCTGGGGACGACCTTGCCCGGGCCGCCGATGAGTTCGAAGAGGATGCGTTCGCTGGCGCGGCCCTGATGGGTGGGGAGGATGTTGGTGAAGCCGGTGAGGTCTTCGACGACGCGGCGGAGGGCGAAGAAGGACTCGCTGCCGGCGTAACTCTCGTCGCCCCGCATGATGCCGGCCCATTGATCGCTGCTCATGGCGCTGGCGCCCGAGTCGGTGAGGAGGTCGATGAGCACGTCGCGCGCGGGGATGAGGAAGGGGTTGAACTTCGCGGCGCGCAGGATGGCGTCGCGCTGCGCAGGGGTGGTCATGCGGATCGGCTCGACGGCCTTGATGCGGAACGGCTCGATGATCGTCTTCACGCGCGGGGTCTCCGGTATTAGTGGACAATGATATCCACAATACGACCCGGGGCACGCGCGGGGTGCGGAGGCGAAGCGAATCCGGCCTCATCCGGCGAGTGTGGTGATGGCGGCGCCCAGCCCATCGACGACGCGGGCCATGCGTTCAAAGTTCATGCGGTCGGGCGTGTCGTGCATGGTGTGGTACCAGCGGTAGCGGTAGGGGGCGGTGTCGGTGACCATGAGGGCGGGGTAGCCGCACTTCCAGAAACTCCAGTGATCGCTGGCGCCGACGTGGGGAACGATCGCGGGGAGGGCGGCGCCGAGGCTGGGGAAAGCGGCGTGGGAACGGAAGGCGCCGACGCAGTCGCGGATGAAGGCGCGGGCCTCGAACATGCCGAGGAAGGCGACGAAGTCGCCCCGCGTGGGGTACCAGCGCTTGAAGAGGGAGAGCGGGTAGCGCTGGGAGCCTTCGTCGTCGCTGTAGCAGCCGAGCGTTTCGGGGGTGATCATGCCGACGATCTTTTCGCGGCGTTGGCGGCAGGCGCGGGCGTAGACGAGGCTGCCCATGAGGTCGGTCCAGAAGAAGGGCGGCTCTTCGTTGACCCAGAGGACGAAACGAACGGTGCGGCGTGGGGGCGCGAGCGTGGCGAATCGGCGTGCGAGGGCGAGCACGGCGGCGGTGCCGCTGCCGTTGTCGTTGGCCGCGGGGCATCCGCCAGCGGGAAGTTCGACGGCGTCGTAGTGCGCCCCGACGACGAGGATATCGCCCGGCGCGTCGCGCCCGGGGAACTCGACCTCGAAGTTGGCGACGTCCTGCCCGTGGCAGCGGAAAGTCTGCCGCGTGACGGGGCGGCCTGTCGCGGCCAGAGCAGCGGAGAGGAACTCTTCGCAGGCACGGAGGCGCGGGGGGTTGAAGACGTTCCGCCCGGCGAGCGGGCCGGCGAGTTCGGCGACATCGCGGCGGAGTTCATCGGCGAGGGCGGCCTGGGTTGGCGAGAGTGCGGGCAGCGGGCCGGCATGGCTTTGGCCGGGCATGCGGGTGGAGAGGAGCGGGATGGGGTTCGCGCCGACGAGGCCGCGCAAGGCGGTGGACCACTTCGTGGGGTACTTGCTCTTGGCCCGGGCGGAGAAACCGGCGGGCGTGTCGTTCGGCGGCGTGGGGTTCACGGCGTGACGGTAGGTATCACGTCGCGGCGGGCTTGACGGCGAGCACGGCGCAGCGGGAGTGCGTGAGGGCCTTCTCGGCGGTACTGCCCAGGAGCACGTCGCGGAGGTTGGTCCGGCCGCGCGTGCCCAGGGCGAGCAGGTCGGCGTTGACGCTCGCGGCGACGCTGGTGAGGGCGGCGCGGTGTCCGCGGGCGTCGTGAAGGACTTCGTGGATGGTGAGGCCCGGGTTGGCGGCGCGGACAGGAGCGAGGAAGGAGGCCAGGCGGCCGCGAAGGGCGAGGGTGTACTGCTTCTGGTATTCCGGGGCGGCCTCGGGCGTGGGGGACTTGTAATGGAGGTGGTGCCACGGGCCGTCGTAAACGTGGACGGCGTGGAGGGCGGCCCCGTCGAGGCGGGCGATCGTCGCGGCGCGCTGCACGGCCTTGAGCGAGGTCTCGGAGAAATCGACGCCGACGGCGATGGAGGTGAACTTGCCCGGGTGAGTGTCGCGGACGAGGAGGACATCGGCGGGCACATGGCGGACGCAGGCGGTGGCGACGGTGCCCACGCCCACGTCGGGGGCGCGCTCGCCGTAGGCGCCCATGACGAGCAGATCGGCCTTTACGTCGCGGGCTTTCAGCCGGATGCCCTCGAGGCGGTTGTTGATGAACACGTCGAACGTGACCTTGTCGGCGGGCAGGCCCGCGGTGAACTTCGCCCACGTGTCGCGGGCATCGCGGAGCAGCCCGTCGCGGATGCCCTGCTGCACGGGCGAGAGGGCTTCCTCGAGGTCGAGCACGACGAGGGTGTCGAGGACGTGCACGGCGTGGACGGCGGCGCCCGAGGCGGCGGCCAGGCGCAGAGCGTGCCCGAGGGCCACGCGCGAGCAGGGGGTGAAGTCGATGCCGACGAGGATGTTCGTGAGCGATGACATGGTGTAGCCTTCCTGACGTGGAGCGTAGGAACGCTCCTGAAAATCCGGCGCTGAAGAAGTGGTGAAATAGAAGAAAACCTGCGGGGCGGCTTGTCTGTACGATAGTGCATCGGAGGTCGCCGAGCCATTCGCGGAGGGTGTCATGGGTCGCACTATCAGGATCATGGCGTGCACGGCAGGAGTTCTGATGGCGCTCATGCCCGGGTGTGATCGACCCGTCCCGCCGAAGCCGGCTCCGGCGCCCACGCCGGCGCCGTCCCCGGCCGAGCCGCCCAAGGTGCGCAAGGACCCGGCGCAGGTGCTCTCGGCGGCCCGTGCAGCAGTGGAGAAGGTGCAGGTACTTTCCTATACGGGCGCTTTTGTCGGGCCGGGCGGGGGCGAACCTTCCGCGAAGGGCGAGGTGACGGCGACGCGGGCCGAGGCGGGCGGGTGGATGATGCACGTAAAGGGGACGGGCGTGCGTTCGGGCGAGGGCGGCGTGGCGGGCAAGAGCAAGCCGTTCGAGATTGGGTATGACGGCGCGACGGCGCGGTCGATCGCGGAAGAGGACAGCGTGGTGTACGAGACGAGCGCGTTTGAGTGGGACGAACTCTTGGCGTTCATGACCGCGCAGGGCGCCAGGCCGATCGTGGCGTGGGAGGTGTTCGGCGAGGACGTGCTCCCCGGTGCGGACATTACCCTCGCGTTCGAGGGGCAGGAAACGCTCGACGGGGTGCTGTGCGACGTGGTGCGCGTGAGGCCGCCCGAGGGCGCGAGCGGCCCGGGCGTGCGGTACGCGCTGGGCGTGAGCGACAGCCTGCCGCGGCGGATCGAGCGGGTTGGCGCCGACGCGGGCACGCTGACGCTGACAAGCGTGCGTACGGGGCCCGACGTGCTGAGCGCGGTCTACGCCCTGCCGACGCCGACGGGGTACCGCATCCGCGACCCGGGCCGGGCGGGGGCGAAGGTCGCCGGGGGCGACGTGGACAAGGGCTCGCTGCTGGGCGACCCGGAGAAGAAGTTGCAGGCGTCGATGCAGCCCCTGAAGGTGGGCGACGCCGCCCCGGCGTGGGAACTCAAGGACGCGAGCGGCAAGACGGTGTCGCTGGCGGACTTCAAGGGCAAGGTGGTGGTGCTCGACTTCTGGGGCACGTGGTGCGTGTGGTGCGTGAAGGCGATGCCCGCGATCGAGGCGGTGCACAAGAAGTACGCGGACCGGGGCGTGGTCGTGCTGGGGATGAACACCGAGAACGACCCCGACGCCGACCCGGCGGGGTTCATGAAGCGGAACAACTTCACGTACGGCCTCGTGCTGAACGCCGAGAAGATCACCAAGGCGTACAAGGTGCTGGGCTATCCGCAGTTGTACGTGGTGGGGCCGGACGGGACGATCGTGGGCGTCGAGCAGGGCTACAGCCCGGACCTGGAAGAGAAACTCTCGAAGATCATCGACGCCGCGTTGCCGAAGAACTGACGCCGATGGAGTTGCCCCGCGCATGACCACTCCTCGATGGCTCCGGAACCGGCGCGTGGCGATACTGGCGTACCTCGCGGCGGTGGGGGTGGCGGCCTACGCCGTCACCATGCCGCTGGTCTGGCAGATCGAAGGGGCGCTGGACCTGGACAAGAAGTGGGGCGCGGCGTCGGCGGGCGTGGTGCTGCTGTACGTCGCGCTGCACGTGGTGTTCCTGATGCCGATCCGCAAGCCCGGCGCGGGCGGGTCGCGGCGACCGTTGTGGTGGAGCCTGGCGGCGGCGGGGCTGATGATCGGCCTGCTCGCGGCGGGGGCGGTGCTGGCGGTGGGGCACGCCGTCTTCTCGCTCACCGACGGCGAAATTCCCGGCGACAAGGTGATCTGGTGGGGGACGCTGGGCGTGCTGGCGGGCGGGTGGCTGGTGGCCACGCCCTTGCTCATCGCCTTCACGCGGCGCGGGCGGCCCGAGGGGGTGGTGCAGCGCGTGGCGGCGCGGCTGTTCGTGGGGACGCTCGTCGAGGCCGCCGCGATCATTCCGCTCGACGTGCTCGTCCGCCGAAAGGAAGATTGCGTGTGCGCGACGGGGACGTACATGGCGTTGTCGCTGTGCGGGGCGGTGGGGTTGTTCGTGCTCGGGCCGGCGGTGCTGTTGCCGCTGCTGGCGAAGCGCCGCCGCCGCTGGTACGCCGGGCACTGCGAGGTGTGCGGGTATGACATGACGCGCACGCCGACGCTGGACCGCTGCCCCGAGTGCGGCAGCGGGTGGAAGGCGGGGGAGGCCGTCCCCGGGGGTTGACACGGGGGGGGGGGGGGGGGGGGGGGGATATGCTGGGACCATGGCACGGATCATGGCGATCATGATCGTGGCGGCGTGTGCTCTTGGAGTTTCGAGTGCGCGCGGGCAGGTCGGCACGCCGGAGTTCGAGGCGTGGTGGTCGAAGATCACCAGCGGGGGCGCGGCCGGGCCGAGGCTCGACGGGGTGAGCCTGAAGTATGTCCGTGAGTTGGTCTACATCCCGCCCGCGGACGAACTTGCGGCCATGCGTTCGAGGGTTGCGGGCCATCCGATTCACCCCGAGCGATTCGCCCTCGAGGTCTACGAGCGGCGGCTGAAGACCGGGAAGCCGGACACATCGGAGTATCAGGTTTGGCGTCTTGGGAGCGACTGGCGGCTCAGCAAGTCGTACTCGACCGCTGAACTGTCTTTCTGGGATTTCGCGTCAGGGCCGGATGGCGCTTGGCACTTGACGCCTCAGAAACTGACGGTCGTGCCGCAGTCGGCGGAGTCCCAGGTAGGGCGAGAAGTTGCATCGCAATCCAGCGGAATGACACTGGAGACCGGCATTCTTATCACCGGTGGGTTGCTCAATGCGAGTGCACTCCGTGTGGACCTGCGGCCACGGATGATCACGGAGAACCGCTGGGCGGTCGAGGCCGTCAAAGTTGAAGAGTCACGAACCATTGTCATCCGCGCGGAGGGCGGATGGGATGCGAGCGAAGCGGTGGGCACGGTGAGCCGTTGCGAGGTTCGCATTGCATCGCCCGGGCAACCCGACAACGCGGAAATCTACGAGAGCGCCGGGTGGGAATATCAGCCGCGGCTTGGCTTGAACGTGGCCGGGGTGGTGACGCAACTGGACGCGAGAAATCAACCCGTGATCCGATATCGACTCGTGCGCGTCGAGGAGTTCGACGAGGCGCAGTTCAAAGAACTCGTCCGTGTGCCACGTCTTGATACGCCCGATCCGATTCGCGGCGCCGTGAAGGTCTCAAGCATCTCCGACGTTCGCCCGGGCATGGCAACTTCGTGGGAGCGTCAGGGTGCCACGGCCTCCGAGTCGATGATCGTCGCGCAGTCACGTATGGGTGCCTGGCGGGTTGCGGGCTGGGTGGTCGCGGGGTTGTTGCTCATCACGCTCGTGCTGCTGCGCGTACACATATCGACGAAGCCCGGCTCCCGATCTTCGGCGCGGTCGTCGTAGTATGACGTGGTGTGGCTTCAGGGAGTAAACTCGGAAAGGAGAAGAACCGATGCGGTGGATTACACGCCTGATGGGATGCTCATCGATCATGTGCGCCGCGGCCGGTATCGCCTTGGGCGCCAACTGTTATGTCAACGTGTATAACCTTGACTGCTGTGAACTTTCTCTGATCCGTGTTGAATGCAGGGCCTGCACAAACGATCCGAACTGCTGTGACACCAAGACGAGTTCCGGGACGGTCACGCATCACAAGAGCGCGGCCCCGGGCATCGCCGGCAACTCCGGCACTGTGAATGGCCCATCGTGTACCTGTACGTTTCAGGCGATGAAGTGCTCGGTCGGGGGGTACTGCGTTCCATTCCTCGACCCGATACCGGAATCCATAACGCCATCCTCTGCCGGTGGCGGTTCGGCGTGTCAGGGGTCTGCATGAAATGCGACGTCGAACGATGTTCAACCGGCATGGTGCTGCGGTGGATCACCGCGGCGGGCATGTGCGTCATTGCGTTGGCCGGCCTCCTGAAGCTCGCTGATTATCCCGCGTTCATGCAATCGATCGCGTCCTGGCGGTCCCTTCCGGCGTGGCTCAAGGCCGCGGGGAGCGTTGCGGTTCCGATCGCCGAGGTTGGCATCGCGGGGTGCTGGCTGCTCGGTATTCGTCGTGATCTCTGCGTAGTCCTTGGCTTGGTGATGCTGACCATATTCTCGGTCGCGTATGCATGGGAATGGTTTGCGCACGGCACGCCGCACTGCGGCTGCATGGGTGTCTTAACCGCGCGAGTTCAGTTTCTCGACACCGCCCAGGCCGTGCTGGTCCGAAACGGTCTTCTCACAGGCGTGTTCGTCGCCGCACTTCTTGGACGGCCGAGATCACATCCCTGGGTGCACACGCGCTCTCCTGCACTGATGATAGGGGGGAAGCGAGGATTTACGCTCCCCGAGTTGCTGGTGGCCGTCGCGCTTGCCGGGACGCTGATTGCGTTGCTGCTTCCGAGTCTCTCGAACGTCCGTCGTGGCGGGCGAGAAACCGTCAGCCTTTCCAACCTCCGCCAGCATGCCGCAACACTGGCCGCCTACGCGGGCGAGCACCGGGACCTCTTCCCGTACTTGACAGACCCGAACGCCACATGGTCTGTCATCCGCTGTGAATCGGCGGGCATCGTGGTCACAGCGCGGTACTTTGAAGCGGCGGAGGTGTGGTGGATCGGCTTGGCGGACGGATATTACAACGGGAACTGGCGAAGCCCGACATTTCGTTCGCCCCTGGAGCCACCCGAAGTCACGGGCGGATCATACGTGCTCTCATGCACGACGTATGCGCTCCCGGAGTATTTTACCTCCGAGAACCGCCTTGACCCACCATCGCAACTCCGCCCGGTGACACTGACGAGTGTCCTTTTCCCATCGGCGAAAGGAGTGCTTACCGACGGGAGTTGTGACAATGCCGATGGCGGCACGTACGAGCGTGATACCGCCAGGTTTATGGCGGCACTGGCGGATGGCCACGCCGCGGCGTTTGATGCCGCACGGCACTTGGGGCCGCAACTTGGTCCTGGCGACGGGCCGTACTTGGCGTATGGTGCTCACTGGCCCTGGTGGGTTCCGATGACGCACACCTACGCCGGGGTGCGTGGGCGTGACGTGCGATGAAGGCCGCGGGGGGTTACCACGTCACGGAATTCTCGGCGTGGGCGGCGAGGTGCGTCAGGTACGACTCGCGGGGCATCTCGAACTGTCCGAACTGCGCGAGGTGGTCGTTGGCGAGTTGCGCGTCGAGCAGGGTGAATCCGCGGGCGCGGAGGTGGTGGACAAGGGCGACCAGGCAGGCCTTGCTGGCGTCGGTCCCGCCCAGGGCGGGGCGCGAGAACATGGACTCCCCGCAGAAGACCGACCCCAGCGCCAGGCCGTAGAGCCCGCCGACGAGGACCGCCCCGGCGGGCAGGTGGTCCGTGTGAAGGCCCGTGGCCGAGCGGGGCCGCGACGTGGTGACGCCGGGCGGGACGCGCCAGGCCTCGATGCTGTGGGCGTGCCCGGCCTTGTGGAGCAGATCGAAGGCCTCGATGATGGAAGGGTCAAGCCAGGTGTCTTCGCGGCCCGAGGCGGGCTGGGCGCACGCGCGGATCACCTCGCCGAACGCGCGGTCGGTGGTGAACACGAATCGCCCCGAGCGGAGACGCTGCGCGAGCGAGCGCGGCACGTGGAAGCGATCGTCGAGCGGGATGATGGCGCGGTGCTCGGGCTGGACCCACTCGACCCCCCGGCCCGACTCGCGGCGCATGGGGAACCAGCCCTCGCGGTACATGCGGAGCACGGCGGCGACCGTGCGGCGCTCGGACGCGGTCAGCGGGGCGCGGGGCGGGGTGGGAGCGGGGTCGGGCATGGTCCTTGCATGTTCGGCGGAATGTGGGACAATCGGGGCATGACGCCCAAGGACCGAGCGTATGTCTTTGTCGCCGAGTGGCCGGCGGGGTTGAGCGAGGAAGCCCGCGGCGCGGCGCTGTGCGAGGCGTGCGGGCTGAGCGCGTATGACGGGATGGAAGCGGCGCGGCGTGCGGCGCCTCTTTTTGTGTGCCGGGCCGAGCCAGATACCGCGGCGCGGTCGGTGGGAGCGCTACGGGCGCAGCACATCGCGGCGATGTCGGCGACGCACGCGGAACTGGCGGGCCTGCTCGGGCCGCCTGCCATGCGGCGGCTGTGCCCCGCCGAGGGGGCGCCCGAGCCGATGTACCTCGCCCACTTCGACCGAGGGGTGACGGCGGGGTTCGCGGCGGCGGACATCCGGCTGCTGGTGCGGGGGCGGACGCGCGTGGTGACCGCGGAAGTCCGCGTCGATTCGCCGACGAACCTGCTGAGTGCGAAGGTCAACCGATACACCGGCATGCCCGAAGTGCCGGCGCCGGTGGTGCGGAGCCGATCCGCGAAGTACACGGAACTGCTCGACCTTCACCTGCGCGACGGGACGGCGTACCGGCTCGACGCCTCGCGGTTCTCGTTCCTGGAACTGCTGGGGCGGCTGGGCGTGTCGGATATCGAGAACACGGATCGGGCGGCGGTGGTGCTGGCCGAGCAGGCGCCTGCGGCCCAGGTCGACACGGGTTTCGGGGCAGATTCGAGCCTGACGGCGCTGACGCCGGACTTCATGAGCGTCCGGGCGGCCCGCGGGGGGACGAGCCGCGGCGGGCACCTGGCGTTCGATCTCTATTCGGCGATTCTGGGGCGGATCAGCCTGTATCGCCGCGGGAAGCGGTCGGCGACGGGTGGGTGAAACCGGGCCGGGGTCTTCTCCCAATAATCACGCGTCGCCGGGGCGCGGAAAGGCAGGGGTGCATGCAGATCAACTCGATCGGTGACGTCCTTCAGAACCGGGACGTGCTCACGCCGATCCTGATTTTTCTGGGGATCGTGCTCGTGGTGCTGATCCGCTCGGCGGCGGGGGTGATCTCGAGCATCGCCCGCGAGCGGACGCGGCGGGAGATCGCGGCGTTCATCGCCGAGGGGGCCATGTCCCCCGAGCAGGGCGAGAAACTCATGAAGGCGGGCGAGAAGCACACGTAAGGAACCACACGCATGTCGAACCTCAACGGCCTCGATACCTTTACCTTCGCGGCGATCGAAGGGAGCGCCCTCGCGGCGATTGTCATCGTGGGGGGCGTGCTCATCGCCCTGACGAGCATCATCTTCAACGTCATCGCGCGGACCGCGGCGAGCAAGGAGCGGGAGCAGACGCGGCGGGAACTCGCGGCGTATGTCGCCGAGGGGTCGATCCGCCCCGAGGACGCCGAGCGGATTCTCGCGGCGGGCGAGAAGGGCAAGCACCGGCACAAGGGCTGCTGCGGCGCTCACGCCAAGCCGAGCGCAGCGGCGTCCGCGGCTTCGGCATCGGTGTAAGCCGCTCGTGATTACAAAGACGCTTCGCGCAATAACCCGTCCAGGTCCATGGGGTGTGAATACATCGTGATGCCGCCCTCGGCGTCTCGGGGCCATTGCTCGGGCGGCCTGTCCCAGTACAACTCCACGCCGTTGTGGTCGGGATCGCGCAGGTACAACGCTTCGCTCACGCCGTGATCGGCCGCGCCATCGAGCGTGATGTTCGCCGCACGCAACCGTCGGAGCGCGTCGGCAAGAAGCGCTCGCGTGGGGTACAAGATCGCGACGTGGTACAAGCCCGTCGTGCCGTGTGCGGGGGGCGAACCGCCCTTGCTCTCCCAGGTGTTGAGCCCGAGGTGGTGGTGATACCCGCCCGCGGCCAGGAACACGGCGCGGTTTCCGAGGCGCTGGGTGACCGTGAACCCCAGAATGTCGCGGTAGAACGCGAGCGAACGCTCGATATCCGCGACCTTCAAGTGCACGTGCCCGATGCGGACGCCGGGGTTGATCGGGTTCTTGTCCATGGTGGATGACTCGCCGAACATGTGATGGTATTGGTGGGACGAGCGGCGAGCCGGACAGCGACGACCGCGGGGCTAGACTCGGCACCATGCCCGGTTCGACACATGCGATTGTCAAACAGTTCGAGGACCGCTACGCGCGGACACTCGGGCGTGCGGATCGTGGCGGGCCGCCATGGAACGACGGGTCGGACGCTGCGGCGCTCCTTGCCATCTGGTGGCACCTGGAGCCGATGATCAGCCATGGCGGCTGGCCGAGCATCTACTACAACCGCGTCGGGTGGGCCGTGCCGTTGGCGGCGCGGGGCTACCGGCTGCTCGGCATGCACGAATGCGCCGAACGGTGCGGCCTGGCGCTGCGACTGGTCGGCGAGGCCGAAGCCCGACACCCAGGCGCCGACTGTGGGAGTGACGAGTGGCTCAGTTGCACCCTGATGGATGAGATCAACGATGAGCAGTGGGACATGCTCGACACAGGTTGGTTCGAACTGACACGTCACACCCCCAACGCGCTCGCCGCGTTTCTCCGCACGCATCCGATGTCCTGCATGCCACCGTGACAGGCCCCCCGCGCGGTATACTCGCCCCGCAACGCCGAGGTACCCCGTGTCAGACCCTACCCCAAACCCAGAACAGGTCACCCTGCTGCTCGAGGCCGTCAGCGCGGGCGACAGCAAAGCCTCGGCCGAACTCCTGCCGCTCGTGTACGAGCACCTGCGTCGGCTGGCGCGGAGCCGGTTGGCGGGCGAGGCGCCGGGGCAGACGCTGCAACCCACGGCGCTCGTGCACGAGGCGTACCTGAAACTGGTGGGCGACGGCGACGTGCGGTGGAACAACCGCGGGCACTTCTTCGCGGCGGCGGCGCTGGCCATGCGGCGCATCCTCGTGGATCGGGCGCGGGCGCGCGGGCGGGTGAAGCACGGCGGGGGTCGGCGGCGTGAGGACATGCACGAGGCCGACGTGGCCGACGAGTCCGGCTCGACCGACCTCGTGGCGCTGGACGACGCGCTGCGCGACCTGGAGACGAAGGATCGGCGTCGGTATGACGTGGTGATGCTGCGATACTTCGCGGGGTTGTCGATCGAGGAGACGGCCCGGGCGCTGGACGTGGCGCCCTCGACGGTGAAAGCCGACTGGGCCGTGGCGCGGGCGAGGTTGTTCCGCGTCATGGCGGGCGAGGGTGACGGAGCGGGCGCGTGACCCCCGAGCAGGCGCGACTGGCCGAGGATATTTTCGCAGAGGCGTGCGATCTGCCGCCCGATCAGCGAGCCGAGTTTGTACAGGCAAAGTGCGCGGGACAACCACCCGACATTGGCGCGTACGTGAACGAGTTGCTCGCGGCGAGCGAGGAGGCCGGGGAATCATTCCTCAACCCCGCCGAGATTCGCCGTCTCACGATGGTCGGCAAGCTGGAACAGGACGCGGCGGAGGACGAAGCGGCGCTGCCGCCGGGCACGCGATTGGGGGAGTACACGCTCGAGGGGGTGCTCGGGGCCGGGGGGATGGGGGTGGTGTACGTCGCGCGGCAGGAGCGGCCGCGGCGGACGGTGGCGCTGAAGGTCATCCGGCGGGGCCTGGGCACGACGGGGCTGCTGCGGCGCTTCGAGCACGAGGCGGAGATGCTGGCGCGGCTGCAGCACCCGGGCATCGCGCAGGTGTACGCCGCCGGGAGCGCGGACGTGCATGGTGAACGCCACCCCTACATCGCGATGGAGTACGTGCAAGGCCCCCCGTTGACGGACTTTGCCGAGCGGGCGAAGCTGGGGACCAAGGCGCGGCTGGACCTGCTCGCCCGCGTCTGCGACGCGGTGCACCATGCGCACCAGCGCGGGATCATCCACCGGGACCTCAAACCCGCGAACATCCTGGTGAACGCCGAGGGGCAGCCCAAAGTGCTGGACTTCGGCGTGGCGCGAGCGGCGGACGCCTCGGTGCAGATGACCGCACTGCGCACGGGGGTGGGACAACTGATCGGCACGCTGGCGTACATGAGCCCGGAGCAGGTGGTGGGCGACCCCGCCGAGATTGACACGCGCAGCGACGTCTACGCGCTGGGCGTGGTGATGTACCAGGTGCTCACCGGAAAACTTCCGCACGCCGTCGGGACGAAATCCCTGCCCGAGGCGGTGCGCGCCATCCGCGACGAGGAGCCCGAACGGCTGAGCCGGGTCAGCAAGGTTTTCCGAGGGGAGATCGACACGATCGTGGCCAAGGCGCTGGAAAAGGACAAGGCCCGGCGGTACCAAAGCGCCGCCGAACTCGCCGAGGATCTTCGTCGATACCTCGCGGGCGAGCCGATCCTCGCGACGCGCGACACGATGTACCTGCTCGGAAAGCGGTTGTCGCGGTATCGATGGGCGGTGGGGGGGGCGTGCGCGGCGGCGCTCGGGCTGGCGGGGTTCGCCGTGTACGCCTCGTGGCAGGCCGAGGCGAATCGGCGGTTGGCCGAGTCGGAGGGCGCCGCGAAGATTCGCGCGGACGAGGCCCTCACGCTGGCCGACCGTCGTGCCACGGAACTGGAAGAGGCGCTCTACCAAAGCCGCATCGGGTTCGCGCAGGCAGCCGTGGCGGGCGGTGATCTGCTGCGCGCGGCGGATCAACTTGACCGTTGCCGCCCCGAGGACCGGGGCTGGGAGTGGCATCACATCCGGTACCGGTGCGACCAGAGCACGGCCCAGGTGACCCTCGCGTGGGAGCCGCGCTTTGCCGACGTGAGCGCCGACGGCCGCGTGCTCTACACGACGGACACGCACGGCGTGCTCCGCGCCACCAACGCGCTGACCGGCGAGGTTCGCCGCGTCTTTGAAAGCGATGCCAAGCACATGCAGGTCGCGCTCAGCCCGGACGAAAGCCGCGTCGCGTGCACGATCTATCAGGGTGGGGTCGACATTTTCGATACGGTGACGGGTGCGCGCGTTCAACGGATCGAGGCCCCCGCGATGGACTCGCCGTTCGTCGGGCTGTATCGCGTGGCCTGGGTAGATGGCGGACGCGCGATCTTCGCCGCGGCCCTGCGACGCGACGTGTTCGTGTTCGATGCGTCGACGGGGGCACTCCAGCGACAATGGAAGGCCGCGGAATCGGATATCTTCGACCTGGATGTGACCGACGACGGGCGGATCGTCGCGACGGCGTCAACGGATGGTGGCGTACGCATGTGGGACCCGCGCACCGGGACCCTGGTGGCGAATCTCAAGCCGGACGGCCAGGCCGTCAGGGTCGTCTTTTCGCCCGACGGGTCCGTGTTGGCGGTGGGGTTGCACCAGATGCGCGTGCTGCTGTGGACCTGGCGGGGAGAGGGAGTCCCACGCGAACTCCGCGGCCTGGACAGCGCGCCGTTCACGATGTCCTTCAGCCGCGACGGGGCCTGGTTCGTCGCCTCCCAGCGCGATCCGACGCTGCAGTGCTGGGACGTCGCGAGCGGGGCGATGCGATGGCGCCGACGCACCCCGGTGACGCCCTCGGTGGCGATGTTCCCGACGGCGGCGGGCGAGGGCGTGGTCGCGATGGGCCGCGATGCCGTGCTCCGCACCTGGCACCTGAACCCGCGACCGCCGGCCCCGGCCCTCCATGTCGGCACGACGGTGCTCGGCCAGGCGCCCAGACCCGACCGGCGCGGGGTGTTCGTGTTCGCGCGCGATGGCACGATCTACGACGTGGATCAGGTGTCCCTTCATGCAACGCCGCGTCCGACCCGATGCCCGCCGGACACGCGCGGGGTCTTTCCCGCCGCGGGCGGGTTGGTGTGCGGCGTGACCGATCGGGGAACCGTCTGGACGTGGGATGGCGAGGCGCCGGAGATCGTGCCGTTCGAGGTGTTTCCGCAAGGGCACGCCCGGGCGGCGGTCTCCGCGGACGGGCGGCGGCTGGCGATTCAGGACATGCGCGCGGGCGTCACGGTGGTGGACCTCGCGGCGCGGGCCATTCTCACGACGTTCGAGACGGGCATCGACACGCTCGGGGGCCTCGCGTGGACGCCCGACGGCGATTTGTTCATCGGGCATGCCCGATCGTCGATCGGGCGGTGGTCGGTCGCCGGGGCGTTTCTCGGCCCGCGGATCACCTACACGGACATCATCCAGGAGTTTGCGCTCAGCCCGGACGGGCGTCTTCTGATCGGCGCGACCATGAACGGTGAGTTGCGATTCTGGAATGCGATCAGCGGGATGCCCAGCCACACGACCGTCAACATTGGTGCGCAAGCGATGTCGGTCGCCTTCATGCCCGACGGCTCCCGGTTTGTAACATCCCACGCCGACCGCACCGTCCGTGTGTGGGACGCCGCCCGATGCGAGGAACTGGCTTCGCTCCTCGGGCACACCGCCACGCCGTTCCGGGCCGACGTGCTTCCCGACGGACCGACCCTTGTCACGGCGGATATCCAGGGCATGGTGCGTTTCTGGGAAACCCGTGTGCCCGCCTCGGGGCCATGAACGAAAACGCCGCGGACGAGCGATCAACCCATCCGCGGCGTCGGCCCCGACCACCCCGCGTCTACGGGCAAGGCCCGCCACCCACCGCGATCTCGACCGCCTCGACGTCCAGCCCGTTCACCGCGCCGTCGCGGTTGAAATCGGCGTCGTCCTGGCAGTAATCCGCCATGTCGCCGCCGACGGCGCGTTCCTGCACCTCGACGTCAACGCCGTTGGCCGCCCCGTCGCAGTTCACGTCCGGGTCGCACTCGGACCCGCCCGGGGGCGCTGGAAGTTCACGCAGCGAGCAGAAGATGTCGTCGAAGTCCACGGCGATGTCCGTGTCGACCACGATCGTGTCGAGCCGGAAACCGTCGGGCAGCGCCATGGTGACCTGCCGCCAATCGTCGGCGGGGGCCAATGTCATCATCTGCGTCGTTCCGTCGACGGACACAAGGGACACGGTCGCGAGTTCTCCCGTGTACCACAGGCTGACCGACGCGGCTTCGTAGTGGGCCGGGAAGGTGGGGCGGACCATGTACGTTGCCCGACGGAGGCGCATGCACGTCGGCGCGGAGTAGTACGTGTCTGGGGTCAGTTGGGCGATCGAGCCGGGTCCGTGGAGCGACCACGTGAAGTCCGTGAAGTCCGGGTCGGGGAAGGGGCGGTTCCACGCGGGGTCCTGGAAGGCCTCTTCCAGGCCGCCGTACTCGAGGTCGCAGTAGTCCGCGCCCTGGCCCGGGCCGCCGACAACCGCGTGCGCCATCGTGACGCCGGTCTCGGGGTACTCGACGACCGATCGGGCCGCGTGCACGCTGCCGCAGGTGAAGTGATGGAAGAAGACGCGGTACGCACGGAAGCGCTTGGGCGGGTCAAAGTAGCACGCGAAGATGTTGATGCGTCCGGGGCCGGTAATGCTCGCCGAGGGCACGGTCATGCTCGCCATGAGCGGGCCTTCGCCGACGATGTTCGCGGCCAGGGTCGGGGTGTCCCCATTGGGGCACGTCATGGTGTTCGCGCCAATGACCGAGCCAAGGGGCAAGGGAGCGTTCAGGCCGACCACGGGCGGGGCCATGATGCCCGCGACGTGCTTCAGGCCGTACATCCCCCACAGCACGGGTGCGAGCGAGCACCCGCCGTTGCGTTCGGACTGCGTGTAGTTGAGCGGAAAGGTGATCCCGCCCGGGCAGGCGGGGGTGAAGACGCGGAACGGGCCTTTGTAGAACACGTCGCACGCGGGCTTGGCGCCCCCGCCCGGAGGGGCGACCTGGTTGTACACGCTCTTGTACCACACGCCCTTGGCGAGCGTCGGGCCGGGCGGGCTGGTCTGCCAGTCGAGGAGGTGATCCTCGATCTCGCCCTTGAAGATGTGGGCGGCGTTCATGGTGCCGTCCCACCACCACGACCACTGCCCTGCCGGCCCGCGGAAGTGCGCGCCGATGGGTTGATCGGTGACCATCACGCGGAGCCACACGCTCGCCGTGGGGTCTTCGAGGCGGATGCCCCCGACGTTGACGCGCGCGGTGGTGCCCGGGGGCAGCAGCGTGGCGACATCCTGCACGGCCCACTCCAGGTTCCACGACGCGACCGACCCGCCGAAGTAGTACCCGTCCTTCATCTGCCCATCCCGATTCTGATCGATCCAGATGTTCAGGTACACCGGTG
Source organism: Phycisphaerae bacterium (assembly GCA_022180725.1). GTDB lineage: Bacteria > Planctomycetota > Phycisphaerae > Phycisphaerales > UBA1924 > RI-211. Next base: position 76,066 of record BQMO01000013.1, on the reverse strand, counting down.
CGCCGGCGGGATGCGCCGGGGTCGTGGTGACGGTGACCTCGACCTCCGCGAGCGGGTTTGAGCCGGGGAAGGGCGGGTCGGTCCAGATGAGCAGCACGGGCGCGGCGTCGTTCTCGGGCAGGCCCGGGTTCATCGCGCTGTCGTTGCGCGTGACGGGCGGAATCGTGCCGGCGTAGGCGGTGCCCCCGGTGTTGAGCCACGAACCCTGGTTGTGCTGGGCGTTGAAGACGGTGTTGGTGTGGGTGTACCGCGTGACCCAGCGCGCCGTGACGCCGGGGTAGGCGTTGATGCCGTCGCCGTTGTTCCCGACGGGGGCGTCGCCGTAATCCCCCGGGGGGCCGGCGAAGGCGATGGAGGCGAGCGAGGCGAGGCAGAGGAGCGCGAGGTGCATGGCGGGTCTCCCGAGTCTGCGGGCCGTCCGTAGGCCCGAGGGCGGACGGCACGTCGGACCCGGCGTGCCGCATCCGTGCGCCGGGCCAGCGACAAAGACTCGGTTTTCTCACGCGCGATTTATTGGCACGGCCCGCCGCCGACGACGCGTTCGACGGCCTCGACGTCGTTCCCGTTGATCGCGCCGTCCTGGTTGAAGTCCGCGTCGGGGAGGCAGTAATCGCCCATGTCCCCGCCCACGGCCCGTTCCTGGACCTCGACGTCAACGCCGTTGGCGGCCCCGTCGCAGTTCACGTCCGGGTCGCACTCGCACTCGTCGGGGATGCCGTTGCCGTTGGCGTCGGTGCTGGTGCCCTGGGCGATGTCGCAGGCGTCCGGCACGCCGTTGGTGTTGCAATCGGGCCCCGTGGTGCTCGCCAGGACGACTTTGAAGACCTCGCCCCCGGTCTGGTCGCAGATGTAGAGTTCGCCGTTGGCGTCCTCGCCGAAACTCATGACGTTGTCGATGGTCTGCGCGCCGGGCGGGTCGAGTTGCGTCGTGCGGTTGACGACATCGACCACCGCCGAGCCGGTGTAGCGGAAGGACCAGATCTGCGGCGTGCAGTAGTCGGCGAAGAAGTAGTGCCCGCGGAGGCAGGGAATGGCGCTCCCGCGGTAGACGTAGCCGCCGGTGATGGAGCAGCCGTTGAGCGTCGTGGGGGCGATGGTGCCGCTGTGCGGGTACTGAAGGATGGGGAGTGTGAGGGACGCGGCGTTGCAGGTGCACCCGGAGAGGCCGGTGCAGTTGGTGCCCTCCATGCAGCGCCACCCGAAGTTGCGGCCTGCCAAGGTGCCGAGCGGAATGAAGTTGACTTCCTCGCGCGCCCCCTGCCCGACGTCGGCAATCCAGAAGTCACCCGTAAGCCGGTCGAAGGATGGCCGCCACGGGTTGCGCACGCCATGGGCGAAGATTTCGTCCAACCCGGTGGTGGGGCCGGCGTACGGGTTGCCCGCGGGGATGGTGTACTGCGGGCCGGTGCTGGAGCCGAGCACGCCGTCGTCGTCGTCGTTGCCGGGGATGTTGTCGGCCCCGTCCACGTCGATGCGGAGGATCTTGCCGAGCAGGTTGGCGGTGATGCTCTGGGCGTTGCCCCCGGTGACGTGCCCGGGCGGGTTGACCGAGGGCGGGTTGGGCGAGGAACAGTTGGTGTCATTGCCGCACCCGCCGTCGCCGGTGGCGATGTACAGGTGCCCGTCGGGGCCGAAACCCATCCACCCGCCGTTGTGGTTCGCGTCGGGCTGGGGGATGGTGAGCAGAATGGTGGCGCTGGCGGCGTCGGCGGTGGTCGAGGTGGCGAAGGGGGCGTTGGCACGGTAGCGCGCGATGATGGTGCTGCCCGCGGAGATGCCCGACTCGGCCGGGCGGGTGTAGTTCACGAAGAAGTAGCCGTTCTGGAGGAAGTTGGGGTGAAAGGCCAACCCGAGCAGGCCCTGCTCGCTGCCCGTGGCGACGGGCGTGACCGAGAGATAGATCGTGGCGTTGAGCGTGTTCGCGGGGATGTTCACGACGCGGATGCGGCCGACACTGCCCGAGCGCTGTTCGACCACGAAGATGCGGGATGTATCGCCCGGGGGTGCGGTGACGAAGAGAGGACGCGTCAACCCGGTCGCGACGGATTGCGTCGCGAGGGTCTGCTGGCCAGACGCCAGGCCGCACGCCGCCGCCACGCCGCCCACAACACACGCCGCCTGAACAAGCCGGGTTCCACGCATGCTTCACGCTCCTGGTTATGGGACGCCTGGGCGCCCGTGCTTCGATAGTGTCGGCGATCTCGCGCCCGCGTCAACCCCAATGTGACCCTTTCCGCGCGAAAACCGGGCGCGTCGATACGCAGCGGAGCGTGGAAAGTTGCCTCAGCGGCGGGGTTCGTGTTCGATCTCGCCCAGCACCCGGTAAGACCCCTCGCCGTCGCCGTGTTCCCTCGCGATGGCCGCGAGCAGCCCGGTGTGGTCCTGGTGCAGGAACGAGATGGCCTTGATGACGGCGGGGCGCTGGCGTGTGTGGGGGTTGATCGGGTTGAGCGAGTCGAGCGCGGCAAGCGTGGCCGCCGTGCCGTCGCCCCATTCCGCCGCCGAGCGTGGGATGCTGCTCGTCAGCAGAAAAACCAGGTCGGGCGAAAGCCCCAGCGCCTCGCGAAGCCCGGTCAGCGGCACGCTCGAGCCGCTGGGCTGGAGCGCCGCGAGCCACTGTTCCGCCGCGCGGCGCGACGCGGCGGTCGCCGGTGCGAACGCGCGGTTTGTGTCGAAGCGTCGCACTTCCGCGCTCCCCGCGCGATCACCCGCGGGCGGTCGGTGCCGATACGCGACGATCTGGAACGACTGCGCGGGGTCCAGCCGCTCCAGCGAATGAACGAGTTCGGCCTTCAGAAATGGAAACGTCGGCACCATCGCCGCCGACGCGTCGATGACGTACACGATGCGCGAGGCGCGCTCGGCCTGCACACCCGCGAACGACGCCGGCATCGGCATCGGCTCGGGCGGGGGCACGACGGCCGGCGCGGGCGTCGGAGGCGACGCGGGCGGCGGGGTCGGCGCGGGCGACGTCAGGACGATCTCGGCAACCGGGGCGGGTGGCGGCGTCGGCACGGGTTCAGTCGCCTTTGGCACGACCGGCACCTCGGGCGCAGCCTCGGGCGGTGGTTCGGGCGGCGCGTGCGGCACCGGCGCGGCGTCGGGTGCGAGCGTGAGTGACGTCGCCGGCGCATCCGTCAGCCGATCAGGCCGTGCCGTGGGCGCCAGGATCGTGACCGATGCCACGGCGTACAGCAGCACCCCGTGCAGCACGATCGAGGCCATCACCGCGACGTGCATGGGCGTGCCAACTCGGGATATGCGTCCGGTCTTCATCGCGTAAGCCCGGAACTCTAGATCGGCTCGCTTCGAAGGCCCCATGGCGGCCAGGAGCCTGTTTCGGCACGCCTTGCGGATTTCCGGTCAGGAAAGCGGCCGCCGGGGCCGGGTTTCGCTTGCGTCCAATGGAAACCGTGGTAGGCTGAAGGCGCGAAGGGCGGGCGCATGACCGCAACGGCGACAACCCGGGCCTGGGCGGCGTGCGGCGTCGCGGCGTGGCTGGGGGTCGCTACTTCTCGGGCCGGCGGGCAGAGTTTTCAACTGGTCGAGCCGCCGGCAGGGATGATTCAGTCGTACGCGTATGGCGTCTCGTATGACGGTGGTTCTGTCGCGGGACGTTCGAGTGGTTCGTCCAGGTACGGCCCGGGGTGGTACTGGACGCCGCAGGATGGGCGGGTGGACGTGGTCGGCCCGGGCCTCCCGTTCAATACCGGATCGTACGGGATCAGCGGCAACGGGAATGTCCTCGTCGGCGAAACGAGCCTTGGATTCGCCAACTCCCCGATTCTTGCTTCCCGCTATGACCGCACGACGGGGGTGATGACGAACCTCGGCGCGCTGGGCGGCGGGCTGGACCAGTCCCGCGCGACGGGCGCGAGTTACGACGGCGCCGTGGTCGTGGGCTTTTCCATCAACGACTTCTCCTCCAACGTCGCCCGCGCCTTCCGCTGGACGCCGGCCGGCGGCATGCAGAACCTCGGCGTCACCCGCCCCGGTCAGCACCACCACAGCGAGGCCGCCGCGGTGAGCGCGGATGGCATGCGGGTCATTGGATTTAGTTACGGTGTGCCGGGGCCGGGAGATGCGTTCCTTTGGACAACCGTCGGCGGCATGTCGATTCTTCCATCCATTCCCGGTGCACCGAGCGGGTATTACTTTGCCTACGGAATGAACCAGGATGCCTCGATCATCGTCGGCGTGCTCAGCCCCTCATCGGGCATAGAACGGGGCGTGATGTGGATGAACGGCCAGGCGGTGGACCTGGGCACGGGTCGATTGCAGGGCACCTGCGCCCGCGCCGTGAACGACGACGGCGGCGTCATCGTCGGCCAGGTTCGCATCGGGAACACATTCTCGGCCGGGCTCTGGCGCTCCGGCATCGGCTGGGAGCCGCTGGAGTCGTACCTGCTCTCCATCGGCATGAGTGTGCCCGCCGGAATCGACCTGAATGACGCCACGGGTATTTCACGAGACGGCCGTACGATCGTGGGTTACACATCTGTTTCTGGTTTATCCCGACAGTCGTGGGTCGCCACGATCCCGTCCCCCGCAACACTCCTGCTCTGTACGCTCGTTCCTCTCGCGCGCCGCCGCTCGCGTAGCGCGTTCCCCGTCTGATCCCAAGGAGCCTCCCATGAACCGGATCACGCCGACCGTCGTGCTTACGACTCTCGCTCTGGTCTTATCGGCACACGGCCAGCCGGCCAAGCCCCTCTGCTCGACCTGGCAATGGCCTCAACTCTCCGAGCCGTTCACGGCAGACTTCGTCCCGATGCTGCACGGCCTGTGGCGGTCGGTCCACGCGGAGATTAGTCACGCCTGCCTCACCACCGGCGCGCTCGCCGGCAAGGCGGCCGCGTATCAACTCCGCGACGCGCCGTGGATCGTGGGCCAGGGTTCCAACGTGCTCATCTCGCTGCGCTCGATCGGGCACGAATACCCCGTTCACCCGGTGACCGGCGTGCCCCAGAACAACAACTGCGGCCCGTGGCCGACACTCCCCGATGAGGACGACCGAGCGTTCTTCCGTGAGGCGGACAAGTTGTCCGGATATACCGGAGACGATGCGCACTCCAACAAACATCCCTTTCTCATCAACGCACCACGGGCGGGCCGCTGCGTGCGTGGATGATCGCCTACCGCGATTCCCTGGCGTACTGGATCAACGAACTCGAACTCGACGTGGACCCCAACACGTTCGAGTTCGGGTTCGACATGGAGACGCACGTCACGCCGGAGAATCACGAAACCATCAAGATGCTCGCCTTCCTCGCGAGTAACGCCACGATCTGGAACACCTGGAAAGTGCCCGGGTCGCTCGGCTGGGCGCCCAGCGCGAGCCACGCCACCAACACCACCGGCGAGACCCTCGCGGAGTTGTACGCAAAGATGGTGATCGTGACCTCGGCCTCCGACGACCCCTGGCCGGAGGACATTTTCGATGAGACCGATGGCATCAAGCCCGACTTGAACCACGAGGACGACAACAATCGCCGCTACTTCCTGTGGTTCGTGTCGATTTGCGAACGCGCCCGCGAGGCCGTGATGTTCACCAGCGCGTACGACGTGCTGCGCGACCCGACGCACGGCTGGCCCGACGCCACGTGCTCGAACTACAACGCGGCGAACTACGACGACCTCACCGACCCCACGCCGACGCCCCGGCCGACCTCGACGTGGTTCGCGGACAAGTCCAAGTGGCCGACCGTGCCCGACCCGAACGACCCCGACTCATGGAACCCGGCGGAAACCGAGCCGCACTATACCCGGGCGATGCCCGGGGCGTATCTCTCGCCTTCTCAATCGCGGTACTTGTACGAGCCGGCGAGCCGGAGCGACCGGTGGATCGGGTATCGGCGGAAGTCGCTGGGGCAGGTGGACGCGCCGGAGTTGTACCAGTTGAGCCCGGTGCAGTGGGCCGGCAACCACGTGCTTGACATCCACGGGCATTGGTCGCTCAACCCGTACGTGCCGCCCAACGAGCAGTACGACGGCACGCAATCGCCCGGCGCCGCATACCCCGGCGCCATCGCCGACCCGACGTGGGGCAACTGGACGTACCTCAAGGAAACCAAAGCGCAGACGCGCCTGGTGATTCAGCGCCATGCGGTGGAGTCGATCATCAACGCGGGCAATGGCGGGAACGAGGCGAGGCTTGGGCCGTGGGTCTCGGCGTTCATCAAGAGCGGCGGCAACCAATCGGTCTACCGCAGCGCGGAGCGCGAGAACCGCATGGTGCTCGCGATGCTCCGCGCGAAGGGCGTACCGCGGATCAAGTTCTGGTTCACGCACGAGGAAGAGAGTTGGGACGCCGACGAGCAGTTTCATGCGTTTGTGGACACGCGGGACCTGGTGAACCGCGTCTGGGCGACGGACGTTGTCTCGATCGTCACGCTCCTGGGTGATGCCCACGAACCCGAGGGCGGCGGGACGCTCGACGACACCCTGCGCGACGAGAACGGCGCGGACGTGATGTTCGGCCTCGAATCGACCGACACCCCGCCCGGCATCGTGGCGATGGAGGTCGTCATCCGCGTGCCCCTGGATGATCGCCTCTTCTCCTTGAACCACCACTTCGAGATCAACCTCGAAGCGGTCGCGCCGTCGGGCGTCATCGGCTCGCTCTTTGCCCGTGACCGGTTGCTTGACCAGTGGGTGCGCGTCCGCACGATGGACGACGCGGAGAAGTACGGTTCCGATACCACCGTGGAGTGGGACACGATGGACCCCGCCGAACTCCGGGCGATCCGCCGGACGTTCTGGCTCAGGGCGCGCCGCACGGCGCGTACAACCGGTTCGTGCAGCCGCCAAACCAGACGCACGACTACCCGCACCTGCTCCTGCGGATCTATCACGATCACACGGGGGCCGGGGGCGCCACGTCGTGGTTCGACCTGCTCCAGGCCGTGCCCGTGAAGAGCGCGAGCGCCGGCCTCATCCCCGATCCCGAGTACGCGCTGAAGATCGCGGACCTGAACGCGGACGAGGTGGTGGACGGGGCGGACCTGGAGGCGTTCGTCGAGGGGTTTGTGCAGGAGAACCCGATCGCGGACGTGAACCGCGACGAGGTGATCGACCAGGCCGACGCGGACCTGTTTCTGTACGCGTACTGGTACGAGGAGTAGGGACGCGTGGCGGGTCCACATGCCCGACCGTATCCGATGCGAGCTGCGCTCACACCCCGCCCGGGGGCGCGGGCTTGGGGGCGGGCGGCCTGGGCGGCGGGGCCTTGGGTTTGCCCATCGCGCCGTCGAGCGACAACGCGCCCGGCCCCAGCAGGAGCACCGCGAGGGCCATCGCCAGCAGCGCGATCTGCCACAGGAGCGTGACGTAGCCCGTGGGGGCCAGCGCCACGTCGTAGCCGCCGGGGTGTTCCGGGATGAAGCCCAGGATGGTTGTGCCTGCTTGAATGGCCGGGCCGACTTCGCCGAGCCAGATGGCCCCGAGCATGGTGCCGGCGATGCCGAAGGCGGCGAGGCGCGTGAGCAGCCCGACGAGGAGCAGGCCGCCCCCGGCCAGTTCGGCGATGGCCACCGCCCACGCGAGGTAGACGGGGAGTTTGTCCTTGACAGCGAAGGCCGGGAGGAGGGCCATGGGCGTCTTGCCGGCGTCGTTGAGTTTGGGGTTGCCGGCGGCGTGAAGGAGGAGTGCCACGCCATACACGCGCTTGGCCTTCACCTCGGTGGGAAAGTCCGCGGCGGTGTAGGTGTTCACGGGCTGCGCGACGGCGACGATGGCGTGCTCGAACGACGCAAAGCGAACCACCCCCGCGCGGTCGCCGTCGGAGCGCCCGCCGCCGGGTGTATCGCTCGGCTCGCGCGGGGTGGGGCGGCCTTGGGGCGACGACGTTGAATCGTGGGGCACGACGGACCCGGATGGGCCGGTAGCGCTCAGCACGCCCCAGTTGGCGAGGCGCGCCGCCTTGGACCCGCTGACGGACATGTCGGCGGCGATCTTCCCCATCCCCGCCCAGATGAACGTGACCCCGAGCGCGAAGCGGAGCAGGAGCGGGGCGAGCGGGTTGGCCTGGGCGGGCATGGTGGGGGAATCTCCGTGGGTACCTGACCATCGGCCGAATCGGGTTATTCACGGCAGAAACAGGGGTTTGGAGGCCTGTCGGCGTAGGATGGAGCGTCGCGGGCGTGGCGAAACTGGCAGACGCACGGGATTTAGGTTCCCGTGGCCGAAAGGCCGTGCAGGTTCAAGTCCTGTCGCCCGCACTTACTTCGGCCCGGTGGCGGGCGGCTTGGGCGTGGCGGGCGGCGTGGTCGATGGGGCCGTCGGCGTGGAAGGCGGAGTCGTCGAGGGAGTGGTCGGGGTGGAAGGGGCCGTTGGCTGGGGCTTAGGCGCTTCAAACAGCCGCCGGGGGTCGAGTTTGCGGAGTTGGTTCTTGACCCCCTCGCCGACCATCTCGGAATCGGCCTTGGTGCTGGGGTTGTCCATCGGCCCGGTGGTGCGGAAGGGGAGCATGGTGAGGGGTTCGAGCAGGCCCGGCGTGAGCCGAGCAAACATGGACCCCAGCCCGATGTTGAACAGCCCGAGGGCCTGATCAGTGACGGCGCCGACGGGGACCCACGTGACCACGTCGAGCGAACGCGGGCCGAGGGTGACTTCCTTGCCGTCGGGGCGCGTGGCGCGCACGGTCGCATCGGTGAGGTTGACCACGCCGATGGTCTCGGCGGTGAACTCCCCGAGCGGCACGCGCCAGCGTTCATACGTCGAGACGCCGTTGCGGATGGTGACCTTGAGGGGATCGATGCGCGCCCCGGCGGTGCCGGCGGTCTTCTGATGGGCCATCTTCAGGATGTTCGCGAAGTGCCCGCTGGTCTGGAAGCGGCATTGCCCGGGGTCCAGGTCGATGTTCGCGTTCAGTCGCGCCCAGTTCTTGTCCAGCGGCACGGTCATGCCGGTGGCCCGCAAGAGGGCCGGGGCGTCGGCGGCGGTCTTCTCGGCGACGCCCAGCAGCGGCATCGCGCCGATGTACCGCTTCACAAAGTCCGAGGTCAGTTCGATGACCGAGATCTCGAGCGGGCGCTCCGAGACGTACAGACCCTCGTTGACCGAGCCGCGGAAGGTCATGGTGGCACGCGGCGAGCGCGCCTCCAGGTCGATGAGCGGCGCGGGGTCGAACCGCGGGTACTTCCCGTCGGGGCCCAACGGGGGCTGCACGAGCGGCAAGCGTTCGACGGTGACCTTGACGGCGATGACCGGGCCGAGGGCCTCGAGCATCGCCCCGTCCTGTTCGAGCAGCGCGTCGAGCAGCGCGGTGGGGGCCGCGGGGACCTGCCCGGTCATGTTCAGGCGTGCCGGCGTCAGGTCCAGGGCGCCGTCGGCGGCGAAGAGCGGGGCGACGCGCCCGGTGAGGTTGACCCCTTTGGCCGCGGGCGACTCGCCGACCTTGGCCTCTCCCACGTCGAAGGCGAAGGTGACCGCCGGTCCGCCGGGAGGGAGTTTCCCGTCCTTGTCGGGCTTGATCTTCTCGGTGAGCACGACGAATCGCGTGCCCTGGAGGATGATGCGCTGCTGATCCGCCGAGCGCAGCGTGATCGACGGGGCGTCGAGGGTGAGATTGATCTCGGCGGGTGCGGGTGGTGCGGTCGCCGCGCTCGCGCCGACGCGGGGGATCGAGCACTGCGTCAACCGGATCACGATCGTCTCGGCGTCGAGCAGTTCGAGCGAGGCGCGCCCCGACTCGCCCTTCCCGCGCAGAAACTCCGTCGCCGCGACCGCATCGGGCGAGATGGAGATCGTCGCGGGCTCGACCAGGTCGAACCGGTCGCGCCCCAGGCGCACCCGCACGGGCTTGTCGGCCCGAAGGCGGGCCGAAGACACCGCCACGCCGGCCTCGATGTTCGCCGTGCTCAGGATCGCGTCGGGCGCGTAGCCCAGCGTGGGCGGCGTGACCGCGACCGAGGCCTCGACGTCCGCCGTCGGGCCCATCAGCCCCGTAAGCAGCCCGTCGCGCCCGAGCCACTGCTCGACGACCCGGGTGTTGGCCCGCGTGATCTTGAGCGATGCGGCGAGCGGCCCCTTGGGCTTGCCGTGCGAGAACTCGCCCGTGCCGCGACCGTCGAGCGTGAGCACCGCCGGGCCGGAGGCGCCCAGCACCTGGCCCTGGAGCGTCACGGTGGCGGTGCGCTCCTCGCCCAGCGGGGGCGCGACCATCGCGGCGACGGGCACCTCGGCCCGCACGGTGAAGTCCTCGACCCCGACGCGTCCCAGTGATCGCGTCGTGCCGCGCTCGTCCGCCACGCGCAGACCGTCGACATAGGTCTGCCCCGCGATCGTCAGGCGTACCCGTGCCGTGCCCGTGCGGTCGAGCGCGGGGGCGCCCTCGGCCGTCAGCGGGAGCACGATCGGATCAACACCCACCTGCACCCGTGCGGGCCCCGCCAGGGTCAACTCGCCGATCGAGTCGCGCATCGACGGCGCGTACGTCCGCACCAGCGTGCCGACCAGGTCCGGCGAGAGCGACGTGCTCAGCGTCGTGGCGCGCAGCGAGGCGCGCTCGCGGTCCACCACGCCGCCCGCGCCCGCCGTCAGTTTCGGCGCGGTTACCTCGACCGACGCGTCCACCGCGTCGGCGTTCCCCGCCACGCCCTTGAACGCCACGCGCACGTCCGTCGGCCCGGCCAGGGCGTCGGCGAGCACACGGGCCAGGTCCAGTTCGCCATCACCCGCCGCCGGCACGAACAGCCCCGCCAGCGCGGGGGGCAGGCCTTTCGCGTCCAGCGTCCCCGCCGGACGAAGACGCATCGGGGGCGTGAACGTCAACCGTCCATCCGTCCCCGCGGCGTACAGGTTCGCCACGTCGAACGCCGCCCGCACGTCGAAGTTCTGCCCGCCGTGCGTTGCACGCGTGTCGGCCGTCACCCGCGCGGTGCCCCCGGGGCGCAGCCCGACTCCGGCCCGCACGCTCGCGATACGCACATCGCCCTTGCCGTCGGAGGCGACAAGAACGACCGGGCCTTGCTCGACCGACACGTCGGCGGCGAGTTGGTCGAGTTTCCACGCGCCCGTCGACGTATCGCGCGGCATGTTCAGCCCGGAAAGCCGAACCACGCCGCGCGCCTCCGAGCCGGGTTCAAGTCGCCACCCCGACGTGGCGGGGATGAAACGCGCCGCGATGGCCCCGGCCCGGTCGAGCGTCAGCGTGACGCCATCGTCCACGCTTCGTACGGCCGTGGTTGTCTGCTCGACCGCGCCACGCAACGACAGAAACTCGCCCCGCACCTCGGCATGCACGATCGTGGGGGGTATGACCTGCCCGCCCGTGGCGCCCGACACGCTGGAGGCCCGCCCCGCGTCGCTTGTCGCGGTCAGCGTGACGTCGAGCACCGGGCCGACATCCTGCGCCAGGTTCAGCCCCGCCGCCGAGGCCCACGGCTGGGCGATGGAACTGGCGATGCCCAGCACGCGCACGGTGCCGTTCAGCCCCGCGGGGATGCCCGCGAACGCCCCCTGCGGGGTGAGCAATCCCGTGGCCGACACGTCCGCGTCGAGCGCCCCCGCCGGCGCTCCCTCCAGCGTTGCCTTGGTCGCCAGCGTGATGCGCGCCGCCGACGCGAGATCGTCGCACTTCACGCGGAGCGTGATCGGGTCGAGCGCGAACGCCTTGCCCGGCTGCGAGGGATCGATCACCACGCGCCCGCCCGTGGCGCCCACGTCCAGCCGCGCGTCCATCGGCACGCCGCGGAAGTCCAGCACGCCGGCCTTGGGCAGCGGGAAGGCCCCGCGATCGACCACGAATGTCACATCGGGCACCGCGTCGAGCGTGATACCCGCGTTCGCCATCGACACGTCCATCCCCGGGGCCAGCGTGCGAATGACGCCTCCCTTCGCGCGGAGCGTCAGTGTCTTGGTCACGCGCACGTCGCGCCCGGTGTAGGCCACGCTCCCCGCGAGCGTCGCGTTGGCGAAGGCGAGGTCCAGGTCCGCGTTGGTCGTGCTCCCGTCGCCGTCTGCGGAGAGGCGCACCGTGGCCGTGGGCCCCAGCGCCGCCGCGAGCGTCACGGGCCGGCCCTGTTCGTCCTTCGCCACCGCCGGCACGAGCGCATCCAGCAGCGCCATCGGCAGGTCGGCAACCGCGACCTGCGCCTTGCCTTTCGCCCGGTCGAGTGTCACCAGCCCGTCGGCCCGCGACCATGAATCCACCCGTGCGGACAGCGTCACCTCGCCCCCCTCCGGCAGCGTTCGTCCGCTCACCAACCCCGGGTACGCCTTCAGCGACGCCTCGGCCACCAGCGCCTCGCCCGGCGCGATCGTCGCTTTCACGTCCACGTCGCGCACGGTGATCGTCGTTGCCTGTCCGGGCGTCGTGCGGTCCGTCACCGTCGCGTCCAATCCCTTCACTACCAGTCTCGCGCGCAGCCCTTCGGGCAGGCGCGTTTCGCTTGCCGGCGGGGGCTTCGCGCCGGGCTTGGGCTTCGGCGGAGCCACTTTCGGCGCCACCGCACGCGCCAGGTTCGTCGAGCCGTCGGCCTCCCGCACCAGGTCGGCCTTGCCGCCGGTCACGCGGACCTCGCCCAGGTCAAGCCGCCCGCGGATCAACCCCCACAACCCGGTCGATGATTCCACCGTCGCGCGGACCACTTCCTTCTTCTCCGGGTCAAGCAGCCGAAGCCCCTCGACCCGCTGTGGTCCGCCCCACGAGAGCGCCACGCCGCCCACCGACACTGTCCCGGCGATCTGCTCGCTCGCCTTCTTCTCGATCATCCCCGGCGCGAACCGCGAGGCAATCTGCGGCAGGAAGACGACGCCCAGCGTGAGCGCCAGCACCACCACTATCAGCGTCGACAGCAGCACGCGCTTCACCAACCGCCGACGCCGACGCCTCTTCAGGTCCGGGTCTTTCAGCAGGGCGTCGCGCTCGGCCTGGTCGCGCTCGCGGGTCTTCTCGGCCTTGTCCCAGAACTCCGCCCCCTCGGGCCGCGCGGGCTGGTCGGGCTGGGCGACTTCCTTGCCCCAGAACCCCGGTTTGTCGTCGGGTTGCCCGCCGCGCAGACCCCCCGCCTCGCGCCGCTGCGGCGGCGTCTTCCCCGTGTCGCCCCAAAAATCATTCCCGTCGCTCATCGACGCCGCCCTCCCGCATGGTTCCGCGAGAGGTTACGCCGCCGAGCGCCGGGGCGGTTCACACGCTCTAGGCCACAGCGTTCGCAACGCACGCGGTGTAACCCCATGCCCGGCAAGGGCCGGAACACGCCGGCGGGCACGCGAGAGAAAAAATCGCATTCCCCATGCAACAGTTTCACTTTTCGGGCGTTTCAATCCCTCGCCGGGCTGTTTGTTCGTGCCCGGCCCTGGAGACCATGGCGTGCTGCTTCGTGATCACAACCCCAAACGTGCTTCGAGCCATGCCAATCGAGCGCGGCGGTGGTACGTATCGATGCACGCCGGGTAACGCGGCACGGGCGTTTGCCCGCGCTCTTCCACAACATCTGTTCCGCGCCCTGCGGCGACAGCATCGTCCGCCGGGGCCTGAGTACCCGTGGGTGCTCTGTCGCAACGCCGCCCACGCGCGGCGGGTGTCGCATATTCACACACGTTTGCTGGACCGAACGGCCTTCACGCTTCACGAAGGGTTGATGTCATGGTCGATCGCATGAATGAAGAAACGCTGCGCAGCGTGTTCGAACAGGTGCCCGGGCGCGTCAACGCCGCCCTGCGCACGCTGGAGTACCTGCGCCAGATCGAGAACCCGTGCGGCATGTGCGAGGCGGCCCGCCACCCGCGCGACCTGACCCCGCGCGAGCACGCCGTCTACGCCGTCGCCCTGGGCACGATCGTCCGGTACCTCACCGGCGAGGTCGACATGGGCGGCCCGCCCCTGAGCACGGCCGGCGTCGCGCCCGCGGGCGACCCGCGCGAGCCGTACGGCGTCCGCCTGGACGGCCCGGGCCTCTCGGGACAGGACTCGGCGTAATCACGCCCCGCCCCGTGCCGAGCAACGCCTCGGCGCGGGGTGGCGGCATGCGCGGGTGTCATGATGTACGGCGCTGTTCCCCGCGGAGAATGAGGGTGGCACGGGGGAATTCACCTCGGTGCTACCTGCCCTCATGGGTCACCCCTTTTCTGGTCCTAGAACCAAGCCAGAAGATACCATAGGTCGCCAGAGAAAAACAAGCCCCCGCCGATGGAACTGCTGAGGCAACTCTGAATCCGTAATCGAAGGTTGCGGTGTTCGGGAAGTCGCCGCCCGGCGCGTAAATTCGGTCGAGTCCAAATCCTGTTGTCCAAGCACTCCCATCGAAGCCTCTCCCGGTCGGCCAAGTACCGTTCGTCAGGAAAACATACTCGGTCCATTCCCGCGTCCCGCCAGCCACGTCCAAAAGCCCGAATGGGCTGGTCGCGTCGGGGTACGCGCCGAGAGGAACGGTGAACGGGTTGTAGCCCGGGAAGTCCTGGCTGTCCCACCCGCCGTTGGCCTGCGCGAGGATGCCGTTGGGGTCGGGACCGAGCGGGAACTCCGTGCGAGCACGCACGCCCGGCGGGCCGTACGCGAGGCGCTGGTCGGTGCCGTTGGGGTAGAGCCACCAGCGGCCCTGACCCGCGTTGGCGTTCGGGTCAAAGTGCACGGCCTTCAACCACTCGTCCAACGTGGGCACCCAGAACTTCGCGCTCGGGTGGTGTGTCAGTTGGTCGGTGAAGAACGTGCCCTGAAAGCCGAACGTACTGACGTCGTACGCGCCGTTCAGAAACGCCGTACGGTCTAGTGATTTATCGTTGTGCAGCCAGTTACAGTACATCGCGGCCATGCGCCAACTGATGTCCCCCACCGCCCGCATCTCGTTGCCCGCGGGCACGCTCCACCGGCGTCCGCCCGGCGTGTTGGGTGTGGTCGAGACCGCCCCCCAATGGTCCGGCGGGAACAAGTGCGGCAGCCAATCGCTCTGCGGCCGGTCGTAGGCCGCGTTGAAGAACTCGACCCACTGCGCGGTCGTGACCTCGGTGCGGCCGATGCGGTACTCGTAGCCCACTGAGCCACGCCCGATCACGCGCGGGTCGCCATCGGGGGTGATTCCGGTTCCGTCCCAGGCCGCGTTTCCCGGCGCACCGATGGTGACAAAGTCGATACCCGAGGGGTCGGGCTGGGCGAGGGCGAGCGCGTGGAACACGGCCAGGGCGGCCGCCATCGCGACGATCTGGCCGAGAGCGCGGCGGTCGAAGGACGATCTGGCAGGAGCGCTCATGCGTGAAGTATGCATCACGCCCGGCACTCATGCCAGCGGAATTCGGTGGGGAATGCGTGAAAGATGGCACGGCAGGCCCGGCACGGAGTGCCGGGCTACCCAAGAAAAAAGTCCTCCCCCTGGGGGAAGGATTGCCCACCCCCAGCCCCCTCCCGCGGGGAGGGGGTGTGAGTCAAGTTCCCTCGGCCTTGCCGATCTGCCACTCTTCGAGGTCGACGGGGGCCTGGCGCCCGAAGATGGTGACCAGGACGCGGACGACGCCCTTCTCGGGGAAGAGTTCGTCGACGGTGCCCTCGTAACTCTGGAAGGGGCCTTCCTTGATGACGACATGCTCGCCCTTGGAGAAGACGAGTTTGACGCTCGGCTCGTCCTCGGGCTTGCGGCTGTCGCGGAGCATCTTCTCGATCTCGTGGTCCTTCATCGGGGTGGGGCGCCCGGCGGTGCCGACGAAGTCGCCCACGCCGGTCGTCTCCTTGATGAGGAAGAAGACGTCCTGGGGGATGCGCCCGTCGTCCTCGAGTTTCATCTCGACGAAGACGTAGCCGGGGTAGAGCTTGCTTTCAGTGATGCGCTGCTTGCCGGCCTTGATGGTCTTGGTCTTCTCGGTGGGGACGAGGATGCGCCCGACCAGGTGGGGCATCTTCTCGATCTGCACCTTGCGCAGGAGCGTGTTCTGAACGCTGGATTCCTTGTTGGAGGCGACGCGCAGGACGAACCAGTTCATGCCCTCCTGGCGGACAGGCTCGTCGGGCTTGAGGATGTCCGTCCGCTCGTTGGGGCGCCCGTCCATGGTGGCGTTGTCGGTGCTCATGGGCAATCTCCTGCGAAAGGCAAGGGGCGGAATACGCGGCGAAGGCCCGCGCGGAACACGACGAATCGATACACACGGGTTGTTCCGCCCAAAGCGCCCGGCCGGCGCCGCCCACGACGGCCGGGGACGATCGGGCGTGGCGTCACACGTCCAGCAGGCCGATGACCTTGGCCAGCGTGTGCAGCCCCACGTCGAACACGAACAGTAACGCGGCCACGAAGAACATCGCGGTGATGACGACCGAGGTCGAGTCCCGGATGATCTTCTTCGTGGACCAGTTCACTTTCTTCATTTCACCGTCGGTGTGGATGAGGAAATCGACCGTGGCCGGCTTCAGCCCGACGAAGTAGTAGACCAGCCCCCCGCCCACCAGGAGGATGACCAAGGCCGCGCCGGCCTGAAGGTAGATGAGTTGAAAGATGGGCAGACCCTGGGGGACGGAAACGGCGGCGCTGAACTTCGCGGGCTGACCCTCGCCCCCGGCGACCACGACGCGCTTGGTGTCGGCCACCGAGGACCGGGACGCCAGGAGCGATACTTGGCCCACGACCATCCGTCCCACGCCGCTCGACACGGTGTAGGACTCGACGACCGCCGACCCGAGGGCGGTGTCGTCGGCAGCGCGGAGGGTGACGGTGTCGCCCGGGGCGGCCTCGCCGGCGTTGACCTCGACCGGGAGGGACCAGCGCGGCGTGGGGATGGGGAAGGCCTTGAGTTCGCCGGCCATCCAGAGCGCCGTGGACATGACCAGCACGCCCAGCATGGACGCGGTGAGGATGCGGACCCAGTACCCCTGCCCGAACTTGTACAGCCCGAACGAGAACCGCGAGCGATCGTCGCCGGCGTCCGGGTCAACACGGCGGGAGGGACTTGAACCCGCAACCTGCGGATTTGGAATCCGCTGCTCTACCAGTTGAGCTACCGCCGTAGGTTTGTCGTTGCTTGCTTGCGACACGAAAGGCCACTCCCGAGAAACCGTTGCCCAGCACGTACACGCCGCGAATGCTTACTTGCGTTTGACCTTGTGGCGGGTGTGCTTGCGGAGGCGCGGGGAGAACTTCATCATGCCCTCCTTGAGGCTCTCGGGCATGCCGCCCTTGGTGTTGACGCTGGTGCGGTAGTTGAGATCGCCGCACTCCGTGCACTGAAGCCAGAGGTATTCGCGTGCGGCCGCTTTCTTCTTCGCCATGACCAACCCAACCTTTCACCCCCCGGAACGGGGGCCTGTGGCAAGGACGCGGGGCGTCCTCAGGAACTATGAGCCGACTCGGCCCGAGGTTCGCACCGCCCCACCCGGGAAGTGCGTCCCCCGTAGAAACCACCGTCCGGGCGGTCAGGCCCGGACGGTGAAGGTCAGTTTAGGCGGGGCGGTTGCTCGGTTCTGCCCGAAGCACCCACCCCCCCGGCCCCCTCCCACGGGGAGGGGGTGAGGGTCACTCGATGATCTCGGTGACGACGCCCGAGCCGATGGTCCGGCCGCCTTCGCGGACGGCGAAGCGAAGGCCCTTCTCCATGGCCACGGGCTTGCCCATGAGGTCGATTTCCATGGTGATGTTGTCGCCGGGCATGCACATCTCGGCCCCGCCGAGGAGTTTGGTGGTGCCGGTCACGTCGGTGGTGCGGAAGTAGAACTGGGGGCGGTAGCCGGAGAAGAACGGGGTGTGACGCCCGCCCTCTTCCTTGGTGAGGACGTAGACCTCGCCCTTGAACTTGGTGTGGGGCTGGATGGAGTTGGGCTTGCAGAGCACCTGCCCGCGCTCGATGTCGTCCTTTTCGACGCCGCGGAGCAGACACCCGACGTTGTCGCCGGCCATGCCGCTGTCGAGGGTCTTCTGGAACATTTCAACGCCGGTGACGACGGTGGACTTCTTCTCGGGGCGCAGCCCGACGATCTCGACGGTGTCGCCGACCTTGACCATGCCGCGGTCGATGCGGCCCGTGGCCACGGTGCCGCGGCCCTTGATCGAGAAGACGTCTTCCACGCTCATGAGGAAGGGCTTGTCCATCTCGCGGGTCGGCTCGGGGATGAACGTGTCGATCGCGGTAAAGAGGTCGTCGATGGGCTTGCAGGCCTTGTCGTCCTTGGGGTTCTCGACGGCGAGCTTGGACTGCCCACGGATGACCGGGGTGGTGTCGCCCGGGAAGCCGTACTTCTTCAGGAGTTCACGCACCTCGAGTTCGACCAGGTCGAGGAGTTCGGGGTCGTCGACGAGGTCAACCTTGTTGAGGAAGACGACGATGTAGGGCACGCCGACCTGACGGGCGAGCAGCACGTGCTCGCGCGTCTGGGGCATGGGGCCGTCGGCGGCGGAGACGACGAGGATGGCCCCGTCCATCTGAGCGGCGCCGGTGATCATGTTCTTGACGAAGTCGGCGTGGCCCGGGCAGTCGACGTGGGCGTAGTGGCGCTTCTCGGTCTCGTACTCGGTGTGGGACGAGGCGATGGTGACGGTCTTGTTGGCGTCACGGACGGTGCCGCCCTTGGTGATTTCCGCGTAGGACTTGATGACGCCGCCGAAACGGGCCGCCGAGCGGGCCGAGAGGGCGGCGGTCAGCGTGGACTTTCCATGGTCGATGTGACCGATGGTGCCGACGTTGACGTGGGGTTTGTTGCGGGTGAATGTGCCTTTTGCCATGGGAACGATCTCCAACCTGGTTCGGGATACCCATCTAGAAGGTCTGGGGCGGGGCTCCCATGCGCCTCCACCAGACCAGCGCTGCTAACACGCACGTCCAACCTCCCCGCTTGCCAAAGGCGAGGACGGGAAATGGCCCCGGCCCACGCGGGCCGACACCCTTCCCAAAGCCACCAATGGGACTTGAACCCATGACCTCTCCCTTACCAAGGGAGTGCTCTACCACTGAGCTACGGTGGCGACCCAATACCACGGACCACTACCTTGAACGCCGGGGGCGCGTCCAAAGCCCACCGGGCACATCATGCTCACCCGGGGGAGGGGATAGTAGCGAACGCCCGTTTGGGGTCAATCCGCTTCGATGGACCCGGCTTTCGCCTGTGCACGTATCAATACACGCGGCCAGAACAGGTCGGAATGGTCCGAGAGGTAGTCCCTTGTCTGAAATCATGCATCGGAAACCATGGGAATTCAGGCCGGAGGAGTCGGTGCGCGGTACATTCCCGTTGGGCTGATTGTGCATCGGTGGGTGGAGGAAAGCATGGTACGGAATCTGGCTGGTATTGCCGCCATGGTCATGGCGATCCCTGCGCTCGGGCAACTGGTTGTTGGGAGTGATCAGTCGCCGTCGACAATCTGGCTGGTGGACGTTACCGGGGCGTCGTCGCCGCGCGCCCTCCTGACGGGCACGGCGGCGTCGGTGTCGGGCCTGACGGCGGACGACGCGGGGCAGACGCTGTACTGGACGAACCTCACCACGCTGTACAAGGCGGCGTACCAGTCCAGCGGGGCCTTGACGCCCGTGCTCGTCGGCACATTTTCCGGGGCCGCCACGTCGATCACCGCACTGGCGTACGACTCGACGGATGGCGTGCTGGTCGGACGCGGCTCGGGCGGGTTCTACGCCATCAACACCACCAATGCCGTGACGACAACCATCTTCGCCTCGTCCGCGCAGGACTTCGGCGGGCTGGAGTACGACGCGGCGACCAACGCGTTTTATGCGGCCAACGACAGCACGTCGGTGGTGCTCGTGCCCGGGCGCGGGTTGTACCGCATCAACAAGCCGCTCTCGTCGCCGACGTTCACGCGCCTGGCGTCGTACCCCTCGGGGGACACGGACATCGACGGCCTGGGCGTGGGCGGTGGTGTGGTGTATCTCGTGAACGATACCGCGGCGCAGGGCATCTATCGCTACGACCTGTCATCCGACCAGTACCTGTCATCGCTCGCGAACCCGATGACGGGCACGGGTACGTCGGCGGGCGGCGCGTGGGCGCCGGGGCTGATGGGGCCGTCGACCTCGGCGGACGTGGAGGTGACGCTCGCCGATGCGCCCGACCCGGTCGTGCCGCCCGGGGGGACGCTCCAGTACACGATCACGGTGCGGAACAACGGCCCGGCGGCCGCGCCGGCGGTGCAGGTGCAGCAATCGCTGCCCGGGGGCGTCACGTTCCTCTCGGCGAGCGCGCCCTTGTCGCACGCCGGCGGCACCGTCTCGGGTAACCTGGGCACGCTGGCGCCGAGCGAGGAGCGCGTGCTGAATGTAAACGTGCAGACGGGCGGGCCGGCGAACCTGGTGAGCGTGGTGAACGTGTCCTCGACGGCGGGCGACCCGAACGCGGCGAACAACCAGGCGCAGGCGACGACGACGGTGCGGAACGTGCAGGCCGACCTGCGCGTGACGATCACCGACCCGACCGATTGCGTGCTGAACGTGGGCGAGTCGTACTCGTACGTCGTCACGCTGACGAACTTGGGGCCCGAGGGCAGCGCCGGGGCGTCGTTGCTCATGTTCCTGCCGACGAACGCGGCGTTCCTGGGGAGCGTGCCGGTGCTGACCCCCTCGAACAACACGCTGACGCTCCCGGTGGGGGCGCTCGCGGTGAATGACGCGGTGCAGGTCGAGGTGTTCGTGCAGGCGACGCAGGCGGGGCAGGTGGCGCTGTCCTCGCAGGCGATCCCCACGACCGAGGACCCCAACCTGACGAACAACTTTTTCTTCCAACCCACGCGGATCGCGACCCCCACGCCGACCAGCGCGCGGGCGCTGGGGCTGGTGTCCACGCTCGCGTCGCACCCGTCGTCGCTTGTGCCGGGGCATGGCGGCGTGCGATACACCGATCTGGGCGCGCCGTTCTCAAGCCCGAGCGGGAATCGCTGGGTGCTGGCGGCCGACACGGATGCGCCGACCACGATCGACGCGGTGGTGGCGCTGGGCGACTCGGCCGGGCACCAGGTCGTGGCGCGGGAGAACACCTTCCCCCTGCTGCCGACGATCCCCGCGAACTCGTTCAGCCCGTTTGCGATCGACCCGGTGCTCGCGGTGGACGACGCGGGCCGCTGGGCCATGTCGGGGATCGACAACCGCCCAACGACCACCGACGACGGGTACGTCGTGATGTGGAACGGGGCGGCGTACCAACTGATTGCGCAAGAAGGCGGGGCATTGCCGGCGATGGGCGGCGGGGTGAACTTCGGTTCACTTCGGGGCGGAGCGCGGCTGTCAGATAGCGGATCCGTGCTGTTCGCGGCGAGTTTGTCGGGCGGGGGCGTGTCGCCGGGTACGGACCAGGGCGTCCTCGCGCTGAGCGGCGCCTGGGGCGTAGCCCGCAAGGGCGTGACCATTCCCTCGGGACAGCGTCTGGGGAACGCGTTCGCGTACACGGGCTTTGATCTGGGCGGCAATCCTGCGCTCGCAGCGGGGAGCGACGCAACCGGCACGCGGTTCATCGCGTCTGGTACGGTGGCGGATTCGGCGAACTTTGACCGCGTCGTCGTGGTGGACAATGTCGTTGTGGTGCAGGAAGGCGTGCCGCTGCCCGGGTTCTCATCGCCCGCCGCGGGGGGGGCACCCGTGCAGTCGATCCGCATGGAAGCGTCGGGCGATTGGTTCGTGATGGGGTCGAACGCCGACGCGCAGGACTGGGTGTTTCGCAACGGCGTGGTGATCGCGCGGACCGACAACGAGATCATCGCCGGCTCGGGCGAACGCTGGAGCCAACTCACGCTTCCCACGACCTTCCTGGTCGCGACGCAGAGCAGCACCGGCTCGATCATCCTCGGCGGGGCCACCAACCACCCCGACCCGCTGCGCGACAGTGTGATCGTCCGCGACGGCGTCGAGGTGCTCCTGCGCGAGAACGACCCGATCGACCTGAACGGGGACGGCATCTTCAACGAGGACTTGTATATCCGCTCGTTCGTACTCAACGGCACGTTCCTCGCCGCCGACGGCTCGCTCGTCGCGCTGGTCCATGTCCGCAACGGCGACGCGGCCCGGTGTGTGGGCGACGATCTCGACCTCGGCGTGGCGCTGGTCCGCATCCCCGGTCCGGCCGCGCCGTGCGACGCCGACGTGAACTGCGACGGGTCGGCCAACGGCGTGGATGTGGAGATCCAGGAACTGGCCGTGGGAGGAGACTTCACCGACTACTGCCAGGTGGGCATCCCCGGGGTGGATGACGGAGATTTCAACCGAGACGGCGCGGTGAACGGGGTGGATGTCGAGGCCGTCGAACTGGTTGTCGGCGGCGGACCGTGCCCATGAATTATGCCAGGGTTTGACGCAAAGCCATCAACTGAGGCCGATTCTGCCCGTTTGTGTGTATGTTAGTGCAATATTCGCATTGGTACTTGTGCGAGTTGGTCGTAAACTGCGCGCTGCATGAGTCCATGACCCGGGTGTGTGTCATGGTGTAGTTGTCGTATGGGTCAAAAAATCCACAGGGGTGAAAGAGGAGCGATCATGAGAATGCAACGTGCGGCGGTGCTCGCGCTCATCGCGGGCGGGTGTGTGGGTGTCGGATCGGCGAGGGCGCAGTTGGTCGCCACCAACGATCAAACTTCGGGTGCGGCCGTCTGGCTCATCGATCTGAGCGGGTCGCAGGCGAACCGTTCGTTGATCGCCGGGACGAACGCCCAGAACACCGGATGGGGAGCCGCGGCGGACGATGTGAACGGGATCCTGTACTGGAACAACGGCTCGACGCTGTACAAGGCGGCGTACGACATGAACAACCCGATGGTGCCGATCACCATGACGACCTCGGCCGGGGCACCCACGGGCCTGGCGTTCGACTCGGCCCTCGGCGCGTTGTACGGGCGCACGAGCGCGGGCTTTGTGCAGTACAACCTGACGACCGGCGCGCCGACGACGGTGTACGCGATCACGGCGCAGGACTTCGGCGGGTTCGAGTACGACGCCGGGACGGACGCGTTCTACGGCCTGAACGACAGCACGTCGACGACGGCGCTCCCGGGCGGGCGGGGTCTGTACCGCATTGACAAGCCGATCACGTCGCCCACGTTCACGGAACTCGCGGACTATCCGGGCGGCGACACCGACATCGACGGTCTGGGCGCCGGCAACGGCAAGTTGTACCTCGTCAACGACAACAGCACCGCGAACCAGGGCATCTACGTCTGGAACCTGGCCGCTGGTCAGTTCGAGACGTCCTTGCCCAATCCGTTCACCGCGACCACGGGCATCTTCTCGGGCGGGGCGTGGGCGCCGGGGCTGCTCATTCCGCCGACGGGCGCGGACCTGACGATCACGAACGTGAGCAACCCGAGCACACTGGTCATCCCGCCGGGTGGGAACGTGACGTACGTCGTGACAGTGCGCAACAACGGGCCCGAGGCGGCTACGGGCGTCGTAATGACCGACACGCTGCCCGCGGGGATGACGTTCATCTCGGTGGACGGCGGCGCCTCCGAGAGCGGGGGGATCGTGACGGCGAACATCGGCGGCATGGCCTCGGGCGAGACGCGCGTGTTCAATGTCGTGGTGACGACCAACACGATCGGTTCGTACCAGAACTCGGCGAGCGTGACGGGCACGTCGACGGACAACAACCCGAACAACAACGCCGCGAACGCGAACACGACGGTTCGCGCCCCGATGGCGGACCTGGCGGTGAACATCACCGACCCGGCGGACTGTGCCGTCGGGCAGGGCGGGACGCTGGCGTACCAGGTCGCGGTGACGAACAACGGGACGGAGAGCGCCGAGAGCCCGGTGCTGGTGGTGACGCTCCCCGAGGGCGTGACTTTCCAGAACTCCACGCCGCCGGTCATCCCCGTGGGCAGCACCCTGACGTTCAACCTTGCCACGCTGGGCAACGGCGGGACGGACACGGTGGCCATCAACGCGACGGCGGATCAGACCGGGGTGCTGACGATCACGGCGAGCGTGTCGTCGGCGACGAGCGACCCCGTGAGCGGGAACAACTCGGACACGGAGACCACGAACGTGATCGGTTCTCCCCCGGCGACGGCGGACGCGAAGGGCGTGTTCTCGAACATCGCCACGAGCGATTCGTCGATCGTGCCCGGGTCGGGCGGGTCGGAGCGGTTCGACACCGGGCTGAACCCCCCGGGGCGGCCATTCAGCAGCCCGGACGGGACGAAGTTCATCCAGGCGTGGAGCACCGACGCGGCGACGACGATGGATTCGGTGCTGATCGTCGTGGATAACGGCGCCGGCGCGGTCGCGGCGCGCGAGGGCGTGACGGAGTTGCCGACACAACAAGGGTCGCACACCGTCGGCCCGCCCTACTACCCCTTCACGTCGTTCGATGTGGTGTACGGGATCAACGACGCCGGGGAGTACGTCTTCTCCGGCATCGACAGCCGCTCGACGACGACCAATGACGGGTACGTCATCAAGGGCAACTCGGGCGGGACGCTCACGCTGATCGCCCAGGAGAACGTGGTCGAAGCGCCCGCGCAGACCGGGGGCACGTTCTACGGGGCGACGCGCGGGTCGGTGGCCATCGCGCAGAACGGGTCCGTGGGCATGCTCCACCAGATCGCCGGCGTCGCGACGGCCAACGATGAGTTCACGCTCACCAACAACGGGAACACCACGGTCACGCAGGAACAGTTCACAACGGTGGTCGGCCTGGGCGGCGGGGGCACCTTCACCGTGAACGATGTCGCCAACGGCTCCGCCCAGCTCGGGTACTTCCTCAGCGCCGACCACGCGCATCACTGCTACCAAACCTCGCTCTTCGGACAACCGACCACCTCGGACGCTGCCGTCGTCGTCGATGGTGAAGTCCGGATCCAGGAGGGGTTCGCGGTGCCCGGGTCGGGCTTCGCCAACACGGTGACCACCATCGCCGGCAACCGCATGGAGCACAACGGCGACTGGTTTGTCCGCGGGAGCAACATCACCGACGGGCACGACTGGGTGGTCCGCAACGGCACGGTTGTCGCCGAGACGGGGGCGCCGATCTTCACCGGGTCGTCCGAGACCTACGGGCACTCGTCCTTCGCCGCGACGTTCTTCATGATGCTGGGGAACAACAACGGTGACTATGTTGTCGGCGGGGTGACCAGCGCGGCGGACGTGAACGCGAACGCCGTGCTGGTCCTCAACGGCACGACCGTGCTTCTTCGCGAGAACGACCCCATCGACCTGGACAACAACGGCCAGTTCGACGACGGCTACTACCTCCGCACGTTCATCGACGATCGTGCCTTCATGACCAACACCGATCTGTACGTGGTCGTCCGGCTGCGCGACGCGGCGTCGGCGCAGTGCGGCGCGGCCGACACGGATCGCGGGCAGGCCCTGATCCGCATCGCCCTCCCGCCCAGCGGACCGGCGTGCGACCCGGACGTGAACTGCGACGGATCGGCCAACGGCGTGGACGTGGAAGTGCAGGAACTGGCCGTGGGTGGCGACTTCACCGACTACTGCCAGGTGGGCATCCCCGGGGTGGATGACGGAGATTTCAACCGCGACGGCGCGGTGAACGGCACCGACGTTGAGGCGGTCGAGAACGCGGTCGGCGGGGTCTGCCCGTAACGATCATGGCCGCCCAATGGGGCGGCGGATTGGATCATTGACGCGAACGCGGCCCCGGTGCACGCCGGGGCCGTTTCTTTGGCTCCGCGTCGAGCAGGCCGGCCAGGGCCTGCCGGTGAGCCGAGGAGACCCCCGCCCGGCGCAGCGCGGCGAGGTCGAACCATCGGCGATCTTCGGCCCGGCATGCGGTCGGGTTTGCGGCGTGGCCCCGCCAGAGTCGAAGTTCGACTTGTCTGTGCGAGAGGGTTGCGCGCGCCCGGCCCGCACGTCGGAGCGAGACCCCCGCGAGTCCGAGTGCCGCCGCCAAACGTCTCGGCGTCATCTCCGCGGTGGGCAATCGCCACAGGCCGGCCCAGAGTGCCCCGGCGGGGGCGCGTTCCAGGAGCACGCGCCCGCGGGCATCGGTCACCACCGCGCATCGCAGCACGAGGCCCGTGACGCGGGGCGAGCGCTTGGGACGCGGGATGTCGCGCGTTCGTTCGTCTCGCCTGGCAATGCATCCCGCGGCCCACGGGCACGCGCCGCACCGCGGATTGGCGGGGGTGCAGACCGTGGCGCCCAGTTCCATCAGCCCCTCGTTCACCACGCCGGGGTGACGAGCCACGGCGACAAGTTCAGACGCACGAGCGTGCACAAATCGAAGGGATCGCGGGTCGTCGGCGGCGCCTGCCCGTCCGTGCACGCGGAGCAGCACGCGGACCACGTTCCCGTCGACCGCGGGCACGCGGGCGCCGAACACGATCGAGGCCATCGCGCCCGCGGTGTACGCCCCCACGCCGGGGAGTTGGCGGAGCGTCTCGGGGTCGTCGGGGATGCGGCCGCTGAACTCGCCGACGATGGTCCGGGCGGCGGCGTGGAGCAGCCGCGCCCGGCGGTAGTACCCCAGCCCGGCCCACGCCGCGAGCACATGCTCATCGCGGGCCTGGGCGAGCGACTCGACGGTGGGGAAGCGCTGGAGGAATACCGGAAAGAACTCCAGCACGCGCGCGACCTGCGTTTGCTGGAGCATGAACTCGCTGACCAGCGCGTGGTAGGGTTTACGCTGACCGGTGGAGGGATCGACGGCCCGCCACGGAAGATCGCGGCGTGATTTCTGGAACCAACGCGTGAGGGATCGTGCCAGCACTTCGGGCGTCATGGGCCGCCCTCGGGGATGGATTCGAGGACGCCGCGGACGCCCGCGCGGACCGCGGGCCACGCGGCGGACGGGGATTTGCCCACGGTGATCCAGCCGTCGTGAATCAGCAGGTGGATCACGCCCGGGACGGCCATGATCGCGGCGGCGAGGGGATCATCCGCGTGGCTTGGGGGCGCTCGGTATGACCGGGGCCGGGTCGGCGCGGGCGAAGGTCGGACCACGACCTTGACGGCGTGGGGGTTGGGCGTGGTCTGGAACTCGAGGACCGAATACGGCAACGTGAAAAAACCTCCGCGCGAGTGTACGAACACGCCTGTCGGCGGGCCGATACAGCGGTAGACTCTCGGGCCGGGAACGTGCCGGCCAATCGGAGACGTGCCGCGTGATGGTGTCCGACCGAATCCTGGGGCTGCTGTCCCGCCTGGCGACCTACTCGCCGGTCGAGGTGGCCGTCGAGATTCTGGTGATCTGGCTGATGATGTACCTGGTCATCCGGTTCGTGCAGGGGACGCGGGCGGCGGGGGCGCTCAAGGGCCTGCTGGTGCTCGTGGTGCTCGTGACGATCGGTTCCCGGCTTCTCGGCGGGACGGGCTCGTTCCAGCGCATCGGCCTCCTGCACGACAAGTTCCTCGCCCTGTTCGCCATCGCGCTGGTGGTCATCTTCCAGCCGGAGTTGCGGCGGGCGCTGGTGCGGCTTGGGGAAACGCCTTTCCTGCGCGGCACGCCGCGGGACATCCAGATTCTGGCGGGGGAGATTACCCAGGCGTGCTCGTATCTCTCGCGGGCGAAGTTCGGGGCGATCATCGTGATCGAGCGGAACACGCCGCTCGCGGGTGTCGTCGAGGGCGGAACGGTGCTCAACGCGGAGTTGAGTGCGCGGATTCTCCAGACGATCTTCTTCCCCGGCTCGGCGCTGCACGATCTGGCGGTGATCGTGAAAGGGCGGACTATTCACGCGGCGGGGGTGCAGTTGCCCCTGGCCGAGCCGGGCGAGATGCCCGACCCGGCGCTCGGGTCTCGGCACCGCGCGGGCGTGGGAGTGACGAAGGAGGGCGACGCGCTCGCGGTGATCGTGAGCGAAGAGTCCGGCGCGATCCGTATCGCCGAACGAGGGCGGTTGTCGGACCCGATGTCGGCCGACGACCTCCGCGATGAACTGATGTTCCGCATGGCGCGGGAACGCCCGACGGCCCGCGGAGCGTTGGCCGAATCGACCTCGGATCAGAACCCCGACCGAGAGGCCGCCGCATGAGGACCCAGGTTCGCGCCATCCTGACGGCCCTGGTGCTCGCGGTGCTGGTGTGGGTGTACGCCGAGGCCGAGAGCCTGCGATCCCAGGACGTGTCGCTGGAACTGGTGATCGAAGGCTCGAGCGAGCCTCCCCGCGCCGTGGAGGTGGGGGATGGGGCCGGGGGGTGGCTCTTCCCCGGCTCGGCGGTGCGGCTGACGGTGTCGATCGAAGGCTCGACGGGCGCGGTCGACGCCCTGACGCGTCGTGGGCAGGGGCGCGTCGTGCATGTCGCCCCGGGGAGTGGGGGCGTGCCGACGGCGCCGGGCGCGTACACGCTCGACCTGCGGGACGTGCTTCGGTTGCAGCACGATTTCAAGGACAGCGGGCTGACCATCCGCAAGGTGGAGCCGGCGAGCGTCTCGATCACCGTCGACGAGGTGGGGTCCCGCGACGTGAGGGTGAGCGTCGTGACGCCGATGGGCGACCTGGACGGCCAGCCGGAAGCCACGCCGCGCGTCGTGCGCGTGGTCGGCCCGGCGAAGGAACTCGCGGGCCTGCGCGAGACCTCCACGGCGACGGCCCGGGTGGACGAGGCGACCTGGGCAAGGTTGGTCCCCGGCCGTCGCGAGATCATCCCGGCTGTTCGGCTCGAACTGCCCGACGAGATGAGCGCCTCGCGTCGCGCCCGGCTTGAACCACCCACCGCCGACGTGGTGCTCACCGTGCGGTCGAGGACCGCGTCGGTCATCTTGCCCAGCGTGCCGGTTCATTTGCGCATCGCCCCGGGGGAACTCGCGAAGTTCAACATCGATATCAACGAACAGGACCGCACGCTGATCGACGTCACCGTTTCAGGCCCCGCCGACCTGATCCGTCAGGTTGAGGATCGAACCCTTCCGATCATTGCGTTCGTCCCGCTGTCCTTCGAGGAACTGGAGCGGGGTATTCCCAGCAAGGACGCGGTGTTCACGGGCCTTCCCGGGGGCGCTCTGCGATTCGAGGTCGCCAACCGAGCGGTGCGGCTGACCATTACCCGACGTAACGGCGCCGGCGGCGGGGGCGCCCCCCCCAAGCCCGGTTCCTGATCGCCCGAATGTCACGCCAGTGTCACGGGCGCGATCACGACGGCGAACACCTCGCCGAGTTCGGGGTATCACGCAGTACCCACGTACTCGGAGGCCCGTATGCCGCGTTCGATTTCTCTCTCGGTTCTTGATCGCGTTCGCATCGCATCCCCATGCCCGGCGTCATGGGATGGCATGGACGGGGACGACCGTGTGCGTCGATGCGGTCAATGCGATAAGTATGTGTACAACGTGACGGCGATGACCCGTGACGAGGCCGAGCGGCTGATCGTGGCCCGTGAGGGTCGCGCGTGCCTGCGACTTTACCGACGCGCCGATGGCACGGTGTTGACGGCGGATTGTCCGGTCGGACTGGCACGGGTTCGGGCCAGGGCCGCGCGGCTGGCGCTCCGAACCGTGGCAGCCGTCCTGGCCGTCGTGACCGCGGTCGTCATGTCTCGGACGCGCGCAACGACGGTGAATCTTGATCAGATCGAGCCTTTCGCGACGCTCGCGCGATGGGCCAGGCCGACGGGGGTGACGCCTGTTGGCGGGCAGTTTCTGGTTGGGGAAATGTGCGCCCCCGGGCCGTGGAATGGGCAGTAACGGGGGGGGGTGAAAGATGCTGCGATTCCTGTCGTCGTTCGCCCTGGTGTGGATCATTCTGCTCATGGTTGCCCAGGCGACCAGTCCCTATGTGATGGCCGCGAGCAGTCGGTGGTCCATGGTCGTCACGCTCCTGGGGCTGCCCGTGCTGGGGGCGCTTACGGGCGGGGCGGTGGTCACGAGGCTGCGCTGTCCGCGGGCGTTGCACCCGTGCGTGGATGCGACGCCGCATCTGGTGCTCTCGGGCCTGGCCGCCGGGCTCGCGAGCGCGGCGCTGACGGGCGGCGTGGTCCTGGTGACGTCCGACGGCGTTGGGCAGTTGCTCGCGGTCGCGGGTGGGAGCGCCGTCGCGGCGGGCGGCGCGGCATGGCTCCTCCCGCGCGTCCGGCCTGGCGCGTGCGTGCACTGTGGGTATGAACTGGTCGATCTGGCACGCTGCCCGGAATGTGGACGGCTTTCCGTGGACGTCGAACGATCATCGATCTGAACGGGATGGGGGCGTGTTCCGATATCCAGCAAGGATTGCAGGATTTCGGCTATCGGCAAAAAACAGATCGGAATCCGGGTTCCCGTACGGCACCCGTGCGTAGTATCTACGGGCGGGCTGATCCGCCGCATAATGGGCGTGGGGGGCTGGAACGTGCAATGCACAAGTTTGTGATCGGGTTTGCCCTCGCGTTCGTCATCCGGTTTATCACCGGGTTGATGGTTGACGGGGGTTGGCTGCGCGAACCCTCGATGACAGCCTTGCAACGGGCGCCGTTTACCTTTGTCCTCCCGATCGCGCTGGCGACGATCACGATGCTGATCATCCACCGCCGAACCCCACGGCGGCTGCTCGACCCGCGTGTCAAGCGTCCCTTCTCGCAGTTGGCGCTCGGTCTGGCGGCGGGAGTTGGAGCCGCGATGCTGACCGTTGCCGTTGGCCATGTATTCACCCTGCTTGTCGTGAAAGCCCTCTTGATCGGCCTCCTTGCGGTCGGCGTCACCTCGATCGCCATCGGGGTACTTCCACGATGCAGGTCCTACGCGTGCGTGCATTGCGGGAGCGTGATCCCCGAGCATGAATCAGCCTGTCCGGGGTGCGGGGCCGCGGAATCGCGAGGGCTGGATGTGAACTCGGTCGCGGCCTGAGTTCCTTACGTTGGGCGGTAGTTCTGCGCGATGGGCATGCGGCGTCCGGTGCCGTACGCCACGGTGGTAACTTTCAACCCCACGGCCAGTTGTCGCCGCTTGAACTCTGACGTATTGATCATGCGGGCAACCCGCGCGACGAGTGCGGCGTCGAGGCCGGTCTCACGCGCGATTCGAGCGGGTGATTCGCGGTGCTCCACATACCGCCGGATGATCTCGTCGAGCGTGTCGTAGGGCGGCAGCGAATCCTGATCGGTCTGGTTGGGGCGGAGTTCCGCGCTCGGGGGCTTGGTGATCGAGCCTTCGGGGATCGGCGGCCCCGAAAAGCCGCACGCGGCGGGGTTCGCGTTGATCCACCGGGAGAGGGCGTAGACCCAGTGCTTGGAGAGGTCCGACAGCACGGCTAGGCCGCCGTTCATGTCGCCGTACAGCGTGCAATAGCCGACGCTGAGTTCGGATTTGTTGCCGGTGGTGAGGACGAGTGCACCCGTGCGGTTGGAAAGGGCCATCAGGGTTGTGCCGCGCAGGCGGGATTGGAGATTCTCTTCGGTGAGGTCGGGGAGGGACGCGCCCAAGGGCGAGAGCGAGCGAGAGAGAAACGCGGGGTCGATGGTCGAACGGAAGGCGTCCATCGGCGGCGTGATCGGGATCGTGAGAAGATCGATGCCGAGGTTGCGGGCGAGCGTCTGGGCGTCGGTGAGGGCGTGGTCGCTGGAGTACGGGCCGGGCATGGCCAGGCCTTGCACGTTGGCGGCCCCGAGCGCGGCCACGGCGAGAACGGCGGTGAGCGCCGAGTCGATGCCGCCCGAGAGGCCGATGAGGGCGTGGCGGTGGCCGGTCTTGCGGAGGTAGTCGCGGATGCCGAGCGTGAGAGCGTGGAAGAGTTGCAGTTCGTCGGGAGGGGGCGAGAGGGTGGAGGGGCGAGAGGGTGAGGGCGTGAGCGTGGTGATGAGAGGGTTGGTGGTGAAGGTGGCGCCCGGGGCGAGGAGGTCGCCGGAGGGGGCGTAGAGCAGCGTGTGGCCGTCGAAGATGAGGTCGTCGTTGCCGCCGAGTTGATTGACCGAGGCGACGTGGATGCGGTGGGCGCGGGCGTGACGAGCGAGGATGCTCTGATGGCGGTGGCCCTTGCCGAGGACGAAGGGGCTGGCGGAGGGGGAGACCAGTAGCGTTGCGCCCGCCGCGACGACCTCGGTAACCGGGTCGGGGGCGTTGAGATACCGCGTCGAGAAGCCGGCGTCCTCGCCCTTCCACAGGTCTTCGCAGATGGCCAGGCCCACGCGGGTGGCGCCCGAGGCGGTCTGTACGTCGATGACGACCGGGCGCAGGCCGGGCGTGAAGTAGCGGTCCTCGTCGAAGACGTCGTAGGTGGGGAGGAGCCGCTTGTCGTGAATGGCGAGCAGGCGGCCATCGCGGTAGGCGTAGAGGGAGTTCGCGGTGCCGTGCGCGGGGTGGGCGGGGTCGATGGCGCGGGGAGAGCCGAAGATGGCCGTGATGCTCTTGGTGCCCGCAGTCGCGGCGGTCGAAGACGCACCCAACGCCTGAGCCGCGGCCTCGCACGAAGCGACGAAGCCCTCGACCAGGAGCAGGTCCTTCGGCGGATAGCCGCTGATGCAGAGTTCGGGAAGCACGACCAGGTCGGCCCCGGCCTCACGCGCGGCCGCAATGGCCGCGTCGGCGAGCGCGGCGTTGCCCGGGATGTCGCCGATGGTGGGGTTGAGCGGGCAGAGGGCGAGACGCATGTTGAGGATGGTAGTGGCTATCAGAAACGCGACCGTGAGGGAGCGGCGAGCCGTGGCCGTACAGGTGATCCGCCCACTCGCCGCGGGTCTGCCCCACCTGATACCCTGCAATCTATGGCTGTGCAGCTTCGCCTTCATGGCAAGTTCATCCAGAGCGTTTTTGATCTCCTAGGAGACCAAGAAAACGACATGACATACAGCCTCGGCTGGGCGCTGACAAAGTGCCCTCGCTTCTGCCGCCGCTTTGTATCGAGTATTTTCGATGGGCGTGTGAATCCGGAAGTAGTGTCGGTAGAGCTTCAACATCGCGACAACGATGGAATCACGGACATCGAGCTCGTCGGGCCTGACTTCCATTGCATCGTCGAGGCCAAGCGGGAGCTTGCGCTTCCGAGCAACAATCAACTGAAGCGATACGCGGGACGGCTCCTCAACTCGTCAGCCAAGCGCCGCGTGTTGGTGACGCTGTCCGCGGCTCAGGAGCGGTGTGTGAATGGCGGGGACAGCCGAAGCGTTCGCGATGTACCATGCGTACACATGTCCATGAGGCGGTTGATCGGCCTTGCGTCGCACCGCGATGGCACTCATGCTGAAAAGCGACTGCTGACGGAGTTGCAAGGCTACCTCAAGAGGATCTCGCACATGCAGGATTTCGAGTCGAACAATGTGTTTGTAGTTGTACTGAGCAAACAGACTCCCAAAGGCTGTCAAATCTCGTGGCGAGACATTGTGACCAACCACTGCATGTACTTCCATCCGGTTGGTGGCGGTTATCCACCCAAGCCGGTCAACTACTTGGGCTTTCGCTTTGATGGGCGACTTCAGTTCATCTGCCATGCGGATCGTTGGGAGGTTGTGGAGCAGATAGGCAATCGAATCCCGGGCTTCCGCTTCAAGTTCTCACGGCCGCATTACCTGTACACCCTCGGACCGAAGATTCTCCCGTTCAAGGAGGTCAGGAACGGTCGCATCGTCATGGCCAATCGTGTGTACGCCGCGATCGATCTTTTGCTGACATGCAGCACGATAAGCGAAGCAGGCCAACTCACACGTAAACGACAGAAATCTCTGAATGTATAGGCGGTTGGCATCGAGCGACGCCGCGTCATCCGCGCCTCCGGGTGAAGGTTGTTCTTCATCAACCGTCACAACCGTGGCCGACGCTTCCTGACGGGCGCGTTTCTGACTGGCACGGCGATTTCGGTGTGCACGATGGCCGTGTCGGTGGTGACGCGATTGACGCGGTAGAACTCCACGCACGGCAGGCCCACGACGGCCAGTGAGCGGTTGTGGCGGAGGCGTTGGAAGATTTCGGCGTACGCCGCCGGGAGCGAGGTGAAGGGGCCGACGTTGGTGGTGAGGGCGAAGAGGCCGCCGGGGAGGTGCTGGTGGCCGATCCTACTTCTCCGCGCTGGGCGGAACTCGCCCCACGAATCGGGGATGCGGATGGCCGCGTCGAAGCGGAGTTTGTCGTCGGGCGTGATGCCCGGGGCGTCGTGGGCGATGCCGAGCAGAATGTACGGCCCGGGAACCTTGTGTCGTCGCGCCCAGTCGAGGAGTGTGTCCCACAGGGTGAGCGGCACGTTTACGTACGGCCCGGTGTGGCGGATGAAGGCGAGGGACATCGGTTGCAGGGTGCGGATGGAGGTGCTGGAGAGCGAGATGGGTGTTGCGGCGGAGGCGCGTTGCGGAAGTTCTGCTTTGGCATCGGGCTTGGTGGGGAGCCGGCGTTTCTCGCGGAACGCGCTGGGCGATACGCGGAATCGGCGGCGGAAGGCGCGGCTGAAGGTCTCGTGGTTGGCGAAGCCACAATCGAGGGCGATGTTGATGATGGGGTCGTTGAGGAGGACGAGGCGCAAGGCCGCACGCTCGAGGCGGAGTCGGGAGGTGTAGTGCTTGGGCGTTTCCCGCATCAGGGCGGCGAAACGGCGGGCGAAGTACGGCGGCGAGCATCCCGCGACGGTGGCGAGGGCGTTGAGGGAGAGGTCGCCGTCGAGGTGGGCCTGGATGTGAGTGAGGGCTTGGGTGAGCGAGGCGTGGTCCATAGTGGCGTGCTTGTGCGATGGGTGTGGGCGTACGCGTCTTTCGGTTCGCACCGACTCGGCCTGAGGACAGGCGGAGTCGTTGGCACGTCACGAGGCGCGGACATGCGCGCCGGCGTAGACGGCCGCGAGTTTGGTGAGGGCCGAGATGGCGATCAGCCAGCACAACCTGGTCGTGACGCCGCCCACGACAGCGATGATGCCCAGGTCGATGACGACGTACGCGAGCCAGACGGTGAGCGCGGCCTTGACGCCGAGTTGGGCCTGCGGCCCTCCCCAGCCGGCGACCCACAGGCCCGCGAGGAACATGAGGGGGATACCGGCGACAATGCTGCAGTACGGCGCGGCGACTTTGACGTGCTCGTCGTAGAAGGGTTTGGGGTGGCCGGGGTTGATGAGGTGGCCGTAGACGACCATGTAGAGGATACTGGCGGCGACGTTGGCGACGAGGACGAGGGTGCCGACGCCGATGAGGGAGATGATGCGGAGGAGGGTCATGGATGGGTTCTCCGTGGTGTGCGGGGCATGCTAGCGGAGCGTGCGGAGTTGGTCTTGACGATTCTTGCGCGCGATATCGAGGCCGCACCGGTGGGACGCCTGAGCCGCCCAAATCAGGGAGCGGCGTGGCCGGACGCTTCCTTACGGGCGTGTTTCTGAAGGTCCGACCCAGCGATTGGGGCGGAGGTAGAGGATGGAGATCGTCGCGGCGGTGAGCCAGACGAGCATCTGCGAGAGGCCGACCGCGAGGGTGACGACGGCGAAGTCGTGCGTCGAGAGGCCGGAGATGTCGGTGATGGCGGCGAGGCCCGTGGTGCCGCCCTCGCTGCTGCCGAGCGCTCCCGTCGGGCTGGCCACGCCGATCAGGAAATACGTCGTTCCCGCGAGCACGGCTTTGTCGTACGAGACGGTGAGACCCAACGCGGCTGCGGCGACGGTGAAGCGGGCGGATTGCACAAGCAGGTCGAAGGTGCGGACGGCGATGGCGCCCGCGAGGGTGGGCGGATGCGCGAGGATGGCCAGGGCACGGTGGAGTTTGGCGAAGGGCGCGGAGGCGAGGGCGCGGTCGAGGAAGCCGAGGCGGAGGTACATGGCGAGGGTGCGCAGGCGGGCGAGGCCACACTCGTGGGCGAAGAGAAGGGCGAAGAGGTAGGCGAGGCCGGCGCAGAGCGAAACGCCGCCGAGCGAGGCGAGGGCGTAGGAGAGGTCGGCGCCCTTGCGCCACAGCCCGACGAGGCCGAGCGGCACGGCGACCGCGAGCACGATCACGCCGTTGGCGATCAGGTACGACCCGATGGTGAGGACGGGGATGTGGTCACGGCGGTTGTGGACGAGGATGCGCCAGATGACGCTGAGTTTGCCGGGGATGAGGGCGACGGCGGAGGCGACGCAGTTGGCCGCGAGCATGTCGAGGAGCGGGATGACCTTGACGGGGCGGAGGGTGATCCAGAAGGACAGGCCGTTGAGAAAGAGGCTGATGATGGAAAGGCCAAAGAGCAGGAGGAGCCAGTGAGGCGGCGCGTCGAGGAGGCGGGCGAGCAGGTCGCGGTTGTTGACGGCCATGCCGACAACCCAGGCGAGCAGCGCGAGGGCGACGAGGGTGCCGATGGCCTGAACGATGAGCCGGCCTCGGCCGCGCGCCGTGGTCGTCGTGTACAGGTGGCCGGCGATGCGTCGGAGGGAGGCGAAGAGGCCGGGCCGGGGAGCGCTCATGGAGACGGCACTCCCGCGCTCGTCGGCGCGACGAGGTAGATTCCCGCGCGAGGCCAGGCCTGAACGAGCGTCGTGTGGTTCCGCATCCACTGGCGGATGTCATCGGCTTTCACGCGGGGATCGATCCAGCCCGATCGTGCGAGGCGGTCGATCTCGCCGGTGTCGATGAGCACGAGGTCGATGGAGCGCTCGCGGAGTGCGGCGGACCACGCGGCCGGGGTGTCGGGATGGGCGGCGATGAAATCTCCCATGGGCCAGGCGTCCCAGGTGGTGTTCACCACGACCGGCCCGGCGAAGTAGAGCGGCGTGGCCCCGCCGAGGAGGTACACCCGCCTTCCCGGGAACACGGCATTGACGAACGCCTCGGGGGGCGCCGTGGCCAGCCATGCATCGCGTTCGGCGGTCGTCGCGCTGGCCAAGGATTCGATCGCCGCGGTCCCGGTCCGCGCGTGCACGCCCTGCACCAGGAGCGCATTGGGCCTCCCCTTCGACTCGCCGGGCACGGGCCGCTGCCCGGCGAAGGCGGCGATCAGGAACGCGCCCTGCGTGGCGGTGGCCAACCCGGCGAGGATGGCGCGCGCTGTCCGCCATGGAACAGCCGCGAGCGCCAGGGCGATCAGCGTCGCGGCGATGGGGAGCATGGGCAGCAGGAACCGAGATTGCAGGTGCGTGAGGAAGAGCCACGCGACGAACTGAACAAGCAGGAGAGCGACCATGAGCATGGCGGCGCGGTGGGTACTTCGTCGGAGGGCGCCGATGATCGAAGCCGCCGCAACGACGGGGAGGAGCACGCCGAAGTTCGGGTGCGTCAGCCCGCGGTAGCGTGCGATGTCGGGCACGCCCTCGGCGGGCGGCTCGGGCACGAGGGCGAGGCGGAGGCGGTCGAGGAGCCCGCCGTCGAAGCGGTGCGCGGCGGCGTAGCGCGAGACCTGCTCGGCGGACCAGTGGGCCATGGAGCCGTCGGGGTTGGCGAAGATCGCCGCGGCGAACGGGAAGACCGGATTGCCGCAGGCGAGGGTGTTGCGCACGAGCCACGGCGCGAGCACGAGGAGAAAGACCGGCACGCCGCCGAGTGCCAGACGGAGCCACGAGCGTGGCGGTTGCGTGAGCAAGACGGCCAGGGCTATCGGGGCGGCGACCATGAAAAGCGCAGTGGGCTTGATGGAGCACGCGGCGCCCACGAGCACGCCGAGGATGACGCCGCGCCGTGACGCCGCGAACGACGGATCGAACACGACGCACAACGCCGCGGCCAGCAAGGCGAGCACGCCCATGTCGTTATAGGCGAGCGAGCCGGTAACGATGCTCCACGGCGTGATTAGCAGGATGGACCCGGCCACAACGCCCGCGAAGGCGCCGGCCCGTTCAGCAAGGCCGCTGCGTGTCGCCGCGGCTCGCGCTGCCAGACCCGTCCACCACGCCGCCAGCAGCGTGATGCCCGCGTGGAGATACTGACATGCAAAGACGCGGTGGCCCTCACCGGCGACCAGGCCCCACGCGTGGCGCGAGTCGGGAAGGGGGGCCTGAGACGCCGCGGCGAGGTGCAGGAAGGCCGCTTCGAGGTACGACGGGAGGAACGAGTAGACGTTGTGCGAGACGGGGCGAAGGCGGCCCATGGCGAGCCATTCCTGCGGAAGGGCAAGGTGGTAACTGAGCGCGTCGTAGCCGCCGAACTCGCTGGACCAGAGCCACCCGGGCGGGTTGGAGGCGGCGACAAGGAGGGTGGCGAAGGCGGGGACGGCGAAGAGAAGGAATGGATGGAGACGAGGCTCGAAGCCGTGCCGGGCGAAGGCGATGAACTGTTGCAGGGCCGCCCCGGCCCCCACGCCGAGGAGGGCGAGGGCAAAGACTTGTCCGGCGTGCCCGGCGAACAGGCCCAGACAGCCGAAGAGGTGGGAGAGCCACAGGAGGCCGCCCAGGCCGAGCGCGGTCTGGATCGACAGCGGGTGTGCCACGCCGCGCAGCCAGGGGCGGGCCAGGCGGCCCAAGCCCACGGCGGCGAGGAGGTACCACGCGGCCAGCCCCCCGCCGAGGATCAGTCGCTCGGCGAGAATGGCCAGGGTGAGCGTGAGCGGCGTGTCGTTGCCGAGGCTGGTCATCGCAAGAACGCCGCCGATCAGAAGCACGCCCGCGACGAGAAGCGTCAGCCTGCGCGGCATGGCGTGGGGAGCGTGATCGATGGGGGGCGGCATCGGCGAACAAGCGTATCGTCCACGCCATCGTCCATGCACCGAGGCGGCCATTCGGGATGACCTCATACTGTGACGGCATGGAGCGAGGCGTGGTCCAACCGGAAATCTTTGAGCCGCTGTGCGCGGTCTTTCGGCGGAAACTCAGGGCCGAGGGGTTGAAGTACACGCCCGAGCGGGCGCAGGTGCTCGACGCGGTACTGGGGTTCGAGGGGCTGTTCGAGGCCGAGCGGGTGATCGACGCGGTCAAGACCTCGGGCATCCGCGTGAGCAAAGCCACGGTGTACCGGACCATCAAACTGCTCCAGGACGCGGGCATCATCCAGCGGGTGCTGCTCGACGAGGATCAGGCACGGTACCAGGTGGTGTACGGCGGGGGCGGGTCGGACCTGGTCATCCGACTGGACGGGGGCGAGGCGATCGCGGTGCAGATCCCCGAGTTGGTCGCGCTGCGCGACAAGGTGTGCGCAAAGTTGGGACTGACGGCCAAGGGACACCGGCTGCACATCTTCGCGGTGAAGGGGTAATCGGAGCACGATCTATCGGAGTTGCACGGTCGAGCGGATCGTGCGGGCCTTCTGCGAGGTGTATTCGAGGGTGATGGTGTCGCCCGGATTGCCCGTGACGTAGAACCGGAAGATGACCGAGCCGCGGCCGGGGATGCCGCCGGGCAGCTGCACGCGGGCCGGTTCACGGCGGACATCGTCCATGCGCGGGTTGGTCCACGACGAGAGTGTGCCGGCGGCGGCGACACCCCCTGGTGGTGAAAGGGTCAGCACATCGGCCGAGCCGATGCCGCGCTGGCGGGCGATGCCGCTGCGGGAGGGGATGAGTTTGTCGTTGCGAATCTCGGTGGTGATGATCCACGAATCCGGCCCGGTCCCGCGGGCAACTTCGGTTCGGGCGAATGACAACCGGGGCGTTTCCGCCGCGTGGAACATGGTGAACGCGAAGTTGCGGTGGCACTCCTCCTCGAGCATAAAGGTCGGGGTGACGCGGCTGGACCATTTGTTCAGCCCGCCGATGAGCACGGCGCCATGCTGCGGGTGATTGAACTCCTTGTAGGGCGTGAAGGTCTGGCCGAACTCGAGTTTGTCGCGGAAGGTCCACATGCGTTTGCCGTCGGCGTCGGGGGCCTCGCGCTGGAAGTACTTGCCCTGGTGCCACATTTCGTTGGTGAACGAGAAGATGCCCAGGCCCTCGGCGGTCCAGTTCACGAATCCGCCGTGCACGGTGTAGAGGTCGCGGTAGATGACCATCGACTTGTAGTACGGGAGGAGTTCCTCGCCCACGCGGGCGATTTCGTCGTAGGCGCGGATATCGCCCTGGGGGTAGGTTCCCTCGCGGTAGGCCGCGCCGGGCCCGCGGAGGATCATGCCGCCCGAGTTGTGGTAACTCTGCACGGCGGCGATGTTGGGGTGCGCGAGGATGAACGCGGCGATGGCGCGCGGCTCGGGGTTGGAGAGCGGGAAGAGGCCCGCCCCGCCCTGGACATAATCGGGCTGCCAATCGCTGGGCCAGTTGCGGTTCATGTCGTCGCCGCCGGGGCCGTCCTCGTTGATCTGCCCGTCGCCGTCGTTGTCCAGCCCCTCTGAGCCGAGACTGGTCCACTCGCCCTTTTCGGTGTCCGCCACGCGGATGAACACGCGGGGGTCGCTCCGGTCACGGATGAACCGTCCCGAGGGGTCCTGCTTCCACATCTGGGTGATGGAGCCGTCGCCGTCGAGGTCGTCCGGGCCGTCCTCGTCGAAGAGTCCGTCGCGGTCGTTGTCGACGGGGCGGCGGTTGGACCGCGACGACGAGGAGTTCTGGACATCGCGGAACCAGGCCTCCCGGCCGTCGGGGTTCTGCGAGACCATCATGTAGAACGAGCACTCGTCGAGGAGTCTGGTCAGGTCCGGGTTCACGCCGTGCGCCTTCGTCAGGTACCACAGCGAATAGAGCACGGCCTCGGCGGACTGGATCTCGTTCCCGTGCACGTTACCGTCGATCCACATCGCGGGCTTGGAGGAGTCTGGGCCGGTGGCGGGGTTGTTGACGATGGCGACCCACAGGCTGCGGCCTTCGAGGCTCTGGCCGATCTCCGTCAGCGTGACGAGGTTCGGATAGGCCGCGGCGATGGCCCTGAGGTGCCCCTCCAACTCCACGTAGGTGTAGTAGCGGTTGAAGGGAATCTCGACCTTGCCGGGGATGTGCGGCTGGGCGATGGCCGACGCCGCACACGCCGCGACGACACACCTGATCGTGCTTTGAAAGAGTGAGTTCACTTGGCACCTCCATCCAGGCGGGCGTTGAGCGTGACGGGCGCGCCGAGGCTGGGTCGAACGCTGATGGGGGCCGTCGAACCCTCGGCGCCCGTGATGACCCAGGATGTCTCGGCGACGCCGCCCGAGCCGGCGATGGCCCAGTGTCGGGCGATCTTCTCGCCCGAGATGATCCGTTCAATCGGTACGCCGATGGTCACAAGCGTGGGCGTCGTCCGTCGGGCTTTCACGGCGAGTGAGGGCATCGAGGGCTGGGTGCCTTCGTTCACCACGCGCACCGTGATCCGCCAGAGCGAGGGGCCGAGACGCTCGACCCAGGGGCCTTGCGGCGTGAGGTTCGGGAACTTGGTCGAGAGCGATTTCAGGAAGGCGGTCTGCTCGGCGACGAGCCTGGGGAGTTCGTCGGCGGGTGGGTTGTGCTTGAAGCCGGGCTTCCATCCGCCGATCTCGATCTCCCCGAGCTGGGGGTGTGTGAACGGCGTCCACAGGATGAAACCGGATTCATCACCCGCGGCGACGCGCTCGGCGTCGTACTTCAGCCACGCCTCGTCGTCGGTGGCGGGGGCCGCTGTGGGGCCGGCGGAAGCGCCGCCGCCGGGGGCAGACCCGCCGCGACCTGGGCCTCGCCCGCCACCGCGCCGGCCTCCACCCGGGGGACCGCCCGCGGGGGGGCCGCCACTGGGCGGCGCTCCGGCCCCGGGTTGACCGCCCGGCTGACCGCCTCGCACGGCCGCCATGATGCGTTCGCGTTCGGCGGCGGGCATGGCCTCGAACTCGGCCATCATGCGTTCGCGTTCGGCGGGCGTGGCGTTCTGGAAGGCCCGCAGCCGGGCACGCGGATCGTCCGCCGCGGGTGTTTCCGCGGGTGTCGGCTCGTTCGCGGGCGGGGTCTCGGCGGGTCGCGCCTCGTCGGCCTTGGCGATCTGATCGGGTCTGACCCACACCGGCGTCTGGAAACTCAGGATTCCCAGGTGCGCGTAGACCCAGCCCTGGAGCGAGCCGGCGTTGTCGAGCGCCGTCGCGGCGTTCATCTTCGTGGCCTCCTTGAAGGCCGCGGACACGGCGTCGTACGCCGCCTTGTCCCCCTCCTCGATCCCGAGCGGCACCTGCCCGGAGGCGTCAAACCGGCCCGTCGGGGGCACGTTGATCAGCGTGTCGCCCGGGCCGAAGACGAGCACCGCCGCGATGTTCCGTTTCTCGATGAACCACTCCGCGAGCGCCCGCGTCTCGGGCAGGCACAGGGCATGGTCGCCCGCGCCGTCGGCGAACTCCGGCCAGCGATACGGGAAGTTGGTCGAGGGGTCGATATCACCCGCGCCGCCCGGGCCGTCCTCGTTGAACTTCCCGTCGCCGTCGTTGTCCACGCCCTCGATGAGCAGGGCGTACTGCGCGCGCTCACCCTTGGCGGTATCGGGGCGTTTGAGAATCCGCCCATCCGCGGGATCGAGCATGAACTCTGCGGCCAAGCCGGTGGTGGGGGATGGGTCTTTGAGGCGCATCATCGTGATGAAGCCGTCGCCGTTCAGATCCTCGGCCGGATCCTCGCCACGACGCGCGTCGTGATCGGCGTCGCCGGTGTGGGGCGTTCGCGGCCAGTCCATGCGGGGGGAGGCACGTTCCACCCGCGAGAACCCGTCCGGGTTTGCGCAGGGGATGACGTACACGCACCGTTTCGAGAGAAACTCGTGCTGGTTCGAGGCGAGTTCGTCGATGAGGCCCAGGGCCGTGTCCATGCCGACGCGGTGGAGGGGGTTCAGCCCGGCGACGATGACGATGGCGGGTCGATCCTCGGGGGTTGGTCCCTCGCCCGCGGCCGCGAGTCGCGCCCCGCGCAGCGGCACGCCGTCGCCGCTCGTGCCGAACGTGAACAGGCTCACGACCTCGGGGTGCGCGACGGCGAGCGCGTCAAGCCGCGCCTCGGGCTGGTGTGCATTCGCCGCCGATACGGTCAGACACGCCGCAAGAATGAATCGCCGAACGACCATGGCCGGGTTCCTTCGTGATCGCCCCGTCGGGCGAGCCGCACAGCGTACCGAAAATCACGATGCGCCGCAGCACCGGAGTGCGTGCGGACTGCGGCTGATTCCTACGATGAGACCGTGAACCGGGACACCTGCTACTTTGACGGCCGGTGCGGCTTGTGCCGACGGACGACCCGGTGGCTTCGTCGGCTCGACTGGCTCGGTCGGCTTGAGTTCCGCGACTTCACGGCCCATCCGGGCGAACTGCCCGTGCCGATGGAATCGGCGCTGCGCGGCATGCCGATGCGGACGCGCGAGGGGCGGGTGCTGAACGGGTTTGACGCGGTGCGCCGCGCCGCCGCGCAGACGCCTCTGGGCTGCCTCCCGTCGCTTCTGCTGTACGTGCCCGGAGTGGCGCATGCGGGGCGGTGGGCGTACGGCGTGATCGCGGCGAATCGTGCCCGTGAAGTCTGCGCCACGGGTGTGGTTGATTGAACGTCGGTCGGGCCTGACAATGAGAGGCGTGAGCACCGACTCGGCATCGCGCCCCGCCCAGGTCGAACAGGCCGGCGAAGCGCTGCGCGCGGGGAAACTCGTGCTGATCCCGACCGAGACTTTCTACGCCGTCGCGGCGAGCGCGCGCACGGGGGTCGGGGCCCTTCGCGATCTGGTTCGCTCTGCCCATGGCGCGGACATCGGACCCTTCACCTGGCACGCCGCATCGCGCGAAGACATTCTCGCAGCGTGTGGCCTGATGCCGCCCGCGCATGCGCGAGCCGTGGACCGATTGCTCCCCGGCCCGGCGAGGCTGGTGTTCGAGCGAGACCCCGCGTGGATCGCGACGGTCCGCGAACACCTCGGCGTGGCGGCGGGCGTTCTGGACGACGGCGGGTCGCTGGCCGTGCGCGTGCCCGACCACGCCGCCGCGCAGGCGGTCATTGCCGCGGCGGGGGAGCCGATGGTCGCGGCCCGTGCCGACGTGTTGGGTTTTGGTCGGGGCGCGATCCTGCGCGAGGATGATCGACGCGCCGCCCAGGCCGCGGGCGTGTTGGTGGTGACGGACGGCGCATCGCCCACGGGGAGGCCGTCGGCCACGGTGACGTTGCACGCGGATGGAACCTGGACCGTGGTTGATCGGAACGAGGCCGGGGATTGGGCACGGCGTCGCATGGCCCGCGTGGTGCTGTTTGTCTGCACGGGGAATACGTGCCGGAGTCCGATGGCGCAGGCCCTCGCGCGTCACCTCTGGCCGGCGATGGCGAATCGCCCCGAACGATCCGCCGGGATTCCAGTCATGTTCGAATCCGCCGGGTTGGCCGCGGGCGAGGGCGGCCCCATGACCGACGAGGCCGGCGAGGCGCTCCGGGCGCTCGGGGTCGGCTTTGATCCCCATGCCTCCCGCCCGCTCGACCGACGAGATGCCGAGGAGGCCGAGATCATTTTCGCGATGACCCGGTCCCACCTGGCCGCCCTGCAACGCCTGGGCCCCGGCGTCGCGGCCAAGGCTCGCCTGCTCGACCCCGACGGGGACGATGTGCCCGATCCGATCGGGCAGGGTTCGGCGGTCTACCGTCATACCGCCGAGCGACTGCGAACGTTTGTCGAGCGACGATTGCGCGAGTTGGACGACCCCCCCGGAGCAGCACCATGAAAATCGCCCTGAGCGCGGACCATCGCGGGTATGCCGGCATCCGGCAACTGGCCGAGAAACTTACCCGCGAAGGGCACGAGGCCATCGTCCTGGGCGACTGTTCGGGCGCCCCGTGCGACTACCCCGAGCGCGCCTGGCAGGTGGGCAAGGCGGTGGCCGAGGGGAAGGCCGACGTGGGGATCCTCCTCTGCGGAACCGGCATCGGGATGTCGATCGCGGCGAACAAGGTGAAGGGCGTTCGGGCGGCGGTGGTGCACGACGAGATGACGGCCCAGCTCTCCCGCAGCCACAACAACGCCAACGTGCTGTGCATGTCCGCCGACCTGCTCGGCCAGCGGCTCATCGAACAGATCGCGCACGTCTGGCTGCACTCAGAGTTCGAGGGTGGGCGTCACGCCCGCCGCGTGCGCAAGATCGCCGCGATGGAAGAGGGCAAGGACCCCGCCACGGTGGGGGAGTAGT
The DNA here is from genome assembly GCA_022180725.1 of Phycisphaerae bacterium. Classification (GTDB taxonomy): domain Bacteria; phylum Planctomycetota; class Phycisphaerae; order Phycisphaerales; family UBA1924; genus RI-211. Next base: position 31,423 of record BQMO01000013.1, on the reverse strand, counting down.
CACGTCCTCGTCAGTCCATTATGCAACAATCCCCTTGACAACCCCAGGGGGGGGGGTAGCATCCTCAAAGTTCCCACGGTAGTGGGTGACAAGAGAGGAATGCATGAACGATTGGACGCATGACGCTCGGTCGGGTATGAAACTGATCGCACTGGTCCTCGGTGTGAGCGGCGCGAGTCATGCGCTGTCTGCGGATGACCCACCCGCGCCGAATGATCGTGCCTGTTGCACAAGCCCTACGTGTAGCGGTCAGGGATTCCCGGCGTCGGGCATTCAATACGCCTATGAGGCGCGCTGGCTGATTGAGCCAACAATAACGACAACGCTCACACCCGAACCATGGATTCCGTGCACGAGTACCCCATGCGCGTTGCTCCCATGCAGCCAGGTGCCGCCGCCGGGCTTCTGTGACGCCGGGAAGGAAGTCAAGCAGAGCACCTGCTGGTCCGGATCGACCAAAGCCACGATACCGCTATCGCTCTTTCTTGCCAATCTCGTGGATGCGTCGATCGAGGTCGAGGCTGGGTACAGCCATTGCCACGAAGAGACGCAGCGACTTCCGGGCAACATTTTGCAGCAACACTGCTGGAAGCACTTCGGCCGCTTTGTGAAAGTCGAGAAGCGCGTCCATGCGTCGGTGGAGTACACCCATCGATGCACCTACACCTGCTACAACGCGGCCGGGAATCCGTACCCGGGGAGTGCGGAATGCGTGCAGGTGGTGTCGTCATCGGTGGTGCACAAGCCATGGCCGGATTGGCAGATTGCGCCCTTGCCGGGCGAATGCGGTGGGCAGATTCCCGACCCGGACCCGTTCGATGGCAAACGTGCCGAGCCATGCTGCCCGAGTGTCATCCCGTGCGTTGCCTTGGCGCCGGGTGAACAGCCGTGCTGCGGGTGTTACGTCGATCAGTAGACAAGGGTGGCACGATGACCACGGATAAACCTATCAACGACTTCGCACGTCAGAGCCGCCGGCACGGCGTGGCGGCGTTTATCGTGACGCTGGGTCTGGTCGGGGTGGTGGTGGTGCTGGTTCGTCGCGCCCCGGAGCCGGGACTTCCCGCGACGAACGCGAAGCGGATGGTGTACGGCGAACAGGACACGGCGGGGCTGATGAGCGTCATCACGCGCTTCGGCACCCACGAGGCAGCGCTGGATTGGGCGGCGGGAATCGTGTACGCCTCCCGCGATGAAGTGCTCGACGGTGCGCAACGCGGCGACGCGGAACATCTGCTCAGGCTCCTCGGCGATGCGCCCATCTCCGGACCGATCCGCGTGCGTGCCAAGTGCATGCTCATACACCTGATCGCGCCGGGGCTTCGCGCCCTTGTCCCCAGTCCGGGCAGCGCCAAGGCCGAGGTGCTCAGGCTTCGCGAGGAGATCTGGGAACTCATCCAGGCGGGCGGGCTCGTCCTCGACGAGCGATGGGCGAGCACGGGGGGATGCGCCGAGGCGTCGCTGAACAACCTCGCGGTGGATCGGCTGGTGCGCAAGGACTACATCGGCGCCGAGTGGGTCGCGCGGACGATCCTTGAACGAGTCGACGAGGCGTACATGCCCCCGGTGGAGCGGGCCGCGGCGCTGTCCATGCTCCACGCGTCCTTGGCGGCGCAGCATCGCTACGCCGAGGCCGGCGAGGCTGGGGAGCGCGCGGTCGAGGCCTATCGGGCCGTGAATCGGGCGGAGATCGCGCGCACGATGGCGCTCCGTGTGGCACAGACATGGGCCGAAGGTCGGTACTTCCCCCGTGCCGTTCGCATGCTCGAAAGCACCTGGCAGGAAGTGACGACCCCGGAGGCGCTCCGCGACCCAACGATGGCTATTACACGGCTCGATGTGCTCGATCAGATGTTCATGGCGATGCAACCTGTGCGCGGCATCGCCTCGGCGGCCGATTTCGTGGCCTCGGGTGTGCAGTTGCTCCAGGAGGCGGCCCCACCGCCCCCCGGCGATTTCTGGCGTGATTCCTACGAGGAACGCCGGCTCGGACTCTTGAACAAACTCACGGCGGGGGACAACTACGGCCGTCCTGGACTTGCTTTATGGGCGTTGGAATCGCTCACGCAGTCGTACGAGCCGGACTCGCGAGAGGGGCGGGCCGTGCGGCAGCAGCACGACGACCTGCTGGAGAAACTTCGGCGTCAGGCGGAACGGCTCTAGGACCGGACCAAAATCGAGTGTCACCGTCCCCACGTCTCCGGGGGTTGCTTGGCACCAGCGTCGAGTTGTTCACGGTCCGCGGGCGCGAGCCGGGCGCGAATCTCCGCGAGCACGGCCTCCGCCGCGGCGAGGCCCCGCGCCGCGTGTACCGCGCGGGCCACGAGCAGCGCGTCGCGCACGGGTTGATACGCCCGCACGTTCGCGGCGAGGAGCGTCAGAAGCCCCGCATCGGGCTGGCCGTCGAGCAGGGGGGTGGCGCTCAGCCAGAGCGCGTCGCGGAGAGTCGGGTCGCGCTGGTCCGCCACGTCGAGTCGGGCGAAGACTCGCCACACGGCATCGGTCTCGCCTTCGCGAAAGAGCGGCAGCACGGCCTCGCGGGCCGCGACGGGGGTGATCGCGTCGGGGGTGCTCCGCAGCAGCGCCCCCGCCAGGCGGGCCGTTTCGTTCTCGCGCCCGGCGAGGTTTAGCGCGGCGAATGCCTCGGCGTACTTCGCGTGGGTGAGCAGGTCGCGCAGGTTCGCCTGGACATCCTCGGCGTCGTCCAGCGGGGGCTGGCTCGCGGCGCGCCGGACCGCGGGGCCGAGCGTGTACAGCGGGTCGCCCAGCACGGCGACTTTCCACCAGGTCGAGGGGTCGTGCCGCGCCGCCGCCCCGAGGGGCGCGCCCGAGGCCAGGCGCGCCGCCAGCACGGGGGTGGGGACAAAGGCGTGCAGGAACGGTTCGTGAACCGAGCCGACGTAGGCGAAGACGCCGCGTTCGAGCCATCGGCCGGCCAGTTGATCGCGGTTCCCGGCGTTGGCGGCGGACCAAGAGTGCACGATAAACGCGGCGGCGGGCGTTGACACGAAGGGCACGTCGTTGGGGGTGCACTTGCCGGGCTGAAGATCGAAGTAGTCGACGTAGCCCTTGGTATTGACGAAGATCACCCCGGCGTCGAGCGGGCGGGCGGCGCGCAGGCGCCAGTCAGCCGCCCCCTGCCGGGGGGTGTCGTGCACTTCGACACGGACGCCCGCGCGGGTGAAGTACGACGCGGCCTTGCCCGCGTCGAACGTGTTCCACGGGGCCGCGTCCTCGTACCCGTCGAAGAACCACGCGCCGCCGGGTTCCAGGAACAGCGCGCCCATGGCGGCGTACGCGGCGCGGGGGGCCGTGCCGAAGATTTGACCGCACCAGGCCCAGCGGTCGCCCGGCGTCGCCGCGGGCCCGAGCCGCCCCACGCGGTCGGTCATCGCGAGGTGGTCCTTCTCGGCGTCGTACCGATTCGGCGTGTTCAGGCAGAGCGTGACGGCGTCGAGGTCGTCGCCCAGGCTGCGCCAGGTCAACCCGGTCGATTCCGCGCCGATCTCGATGGCCCGCAGCAGTGCCTCGGCCTCGGGCGGGCCGGTGAGCGTGTCCACGCCCTGCCGAGCCTTGACGAACACCAGCGGCTGGCCCCGCCCCGCCGCCAGTGCGAGTCCCGCCGTCCATGCCGGGTCATCCAGGCCCACGACCACGACGCCCGGGGGCGTGTATCCGCCGGCTTTCCATCGGGAGAGCAACGCGTCGTCGGTCGCGTCGCCCTCGGGCACGCCCCACGCCCGCGCCACCGCCGCCGTCACCGCGCGGGCGTCGAGTTTCGCGAAGTCCTCGGCCCGAAACGTGGCCCCGGGCGTCCGTGACCAACGCACCACGCGCATCGGCTCGAACCCCCGCGCGAAGAGGGCGATCAGGTTTCTGGTCGCGGGGGTACCGTCGTCGATCAGCACGGGGTACCGCAGGCTGGGAGTCCAACGGGCGATGGCCTCGATGTACGACGCCGCGTCGGGCACGATCACCAGCGTCGGGCACACCTGCGCCGCCTGCCGCACACGTTCGACGCGCTGCCCCAGTCGAACCTGCGGCGGGGGGTCGGACGGGGCGGCCGGGGGCTGGGCGTGTCCGAGGCCCAGGGCGACCGTCGCGCAGAGCAAGAACGGCACATGCATGGAGAATCGTACGGGCGGCCCAGAACCCTGTTCGCTCCCGCGGCATTCGCCGACGGGAAACCTCCCCGTCCGCATCCATGCGGACCACCGACACCCGGGAACCTTCACCCATGACCACATCGCGACGCGCATTCCTTCAGGCCTCCCTCGCCGCCTCGGCGGCCCTGGCATTCACCCCCGGCGCCCTGGCCCGGCCCCGCCGCAAGCCGCTGCGCATCCTGATCCTCGGCGGGACGGGGTTCCTCGGCCCGGCGATCGTCGAGGAGGCCCAGAAACGCGGGCACGAGTTGACCCTCTTCAACCGCGGGCGACGTGAAAAGACCAAGGGCACGACCTTCGACTTCGCAACGCGTCTTCACGGCAACCGCGACCCCGACAAGCACGCCGAGGACCCCAAGCCGGAAGGCCCCAAGGGCCTTGCCGAGATTGCAGACGCCATCGCGAAGGGTGCGAAATGGGACGCCGTCGTTGATACCAGCGGGTACTACCCGCGCGTCGTCAAGGCTTCCGCCGAACTGCTCGCCCCGGCCGCGGGGATGTACGTGTTCATCTCGACCCTCTCGGTCTACGCGAGCAACGAGAAAGGCGGTATGGACGAGGCCGCGCCGGTGGGCGTGATGCCCGATCCGACGATCGAGAACATGGGACCGCAGATGTCGTACTACGGCCCGCTCAAGGCCCTGTGCGAACAGGCCGCCGAGGCCGCCTTCCCCGGGCGCACGCTCAATCTCCGCCCCGGGTACATCGTCGGCGTGCGCGACGATACCGACCGCTTCACTTACTGGCCCGTCCGCACGAGCCAAGGCGGCATGATGCTCGCGCCCGGCACGCCGGACGACCCCGTGCAGTTCATCGACGTGCGCGACCTCGCCGCGTTCATCCTCCACGGCATCGAGCACAAGACGGCCGGCGTGATGAACGTCACCGGCCCGGTCGGCGGCACAACCTGGGGCAAGACGCTCGACGCCTGCGCCGAGGCTTCGCGCCGGCTCACCCATGCCCCCGCGGAGCGCACGTGGGTGTCCGCCTCGTGGCTCGAAGCGAACGGGCCGAAGGAGGGTTTCTCCATCTGGATTCCCCCGACGGGCGAATACGCCGGGTTTCATCAGCGGAGCATCGCGCGGGCCGTGGCCGCGGGTCTCACGACGCGTCCCGCCGCCGACACCTGCGCCGAAATTCTCTCGTGGTGGCCCGGGGAACTCGAACGCCGCGCCCGCGTGACGCAGGAGATGATCGACGCCGCCAAAGCCCGTGGCGAGGCCCCACCCCCGATGGCCAACCCGGCTCTGCTCCGCGCCGGCCCGTCGCGCGATTCCGAGGCCGAGGTGCTGGCACGTTGGAAGGAACGCACCGGCGGCTGAGCCGCGAGCACGTGGCTACAGGTTCGACCCCAGCACAAACCTCTTCTCCGTATACAACTTCTCGAACAGGGCCGCATTCCCGCCCGACGCGGGCAACGCCACCCCGCACCCCACCAGCAGATCGACCAGTCCCTCGTAGTCCGCCACCGCGATGAACTCGCGCTCGATGGTCGCGGGCTTGGTGTTCGTCCCCGCCTGCACCGCCGCCAAGTCGCCCATGTTGTGGTAGTTTCCCAGCGGCAGGCAGACGCAGGTGCACTCGTACCCGGCCTCGCAAAAGACGCTCGCCTCGCAGGCGCCCCCGGCCATGAGTTTGCGCTGCCACTTCCACGAGGGCAGCCCGCTGTTCTTCTGCTGAGCGGTTGCCTGCGCCGGCCCGCCGGCGATCTGCTCGGCCCGCTTCGCCACCGCGTCGGTGAGCCGGGGGGAAAAAATCGAGATGCGGTCGCCCACGCGCACGATCGGCCCGCCGCCGATCGGGGAGTCCGGGAAACTCCGGCTGTTCTCGAGCGCGAGTATTCGCGCGCCCTTCGGCACCGTGCCGAGCCGGACCGCCGCGATCGCCCCGAGAAAGCCCACCTCTTCCGCCCGCGTCAAGAGCAATCGCACGTCCTGCGTTGGGGGGCGTGTGAGCAGCACGTCGAACGCCGCCAACGCCGCCGCCGCCGCCGCGAGGTCGTCGCACGCGTGCGTGTGCATGCACCCATCCACGATCCCCGCGGGGGGCAGGTCCCACACGCCCACGTCGCCCACGCGGAGGGATTTCCCCACCCGCTCCAACTCGGCGGTGTAGTGCGTGAACGGCCCCGGCGCGTCGGCCTTCCCGGTCAGGGTGCCCGTGTACCACCCATCGTCATGGTCGAACACGCGAACCCGCGCGTTCGTGAAGTAGTCCGACATCACCCCGCCGCGGAAGGAGAGTTCCACCACCGTCGGCGCCACGACCCGTTCGACCACGAACGCCGGATGATCCAGGTGGGCCGTGTAGTACACCACGGGCAAGCCGCTCGGGGTATTGGCTCGACCGAGGGTAAGGTTTCCGGCTTGGTCCTCGGCGAGCATGATGCCCGTCCGGGCCGCCGCCCAGGCCTTGATCCAGCGGATCACGCGATCTTCCCGGCCCGCGGCCGTGGGAATCTGCGTCAGGTCGCGGAGCCAGTCCAGGTGGGCGGCTCTGGCGACGGGGTCGATCGGCGTTCGGTCGGGCATCCCCCATCGTAACGCCCGGCCGTTGCCGGCGAACAATCCTCGCCGGGGCGACCGACCCCGGGTTGATGGGAACGAGCCATGCGGACTTTGACCGAGAGCAATGTCATGTACGGAACACGGCGGGCGTTCACGCTCATCGAACTCCTTGTCGTGCTGGCGATCATCACCATCCTGGTGAGCATTACCCTGCCCGCCGTCGGCAAGGCCCGCGAGAGCGCCCGGCGGACCAAGTGCATGGTGAACCTCAAGAGCATCGGCACGAGCCTCCAGATGTACATGGACCAGGAGGGCAAGGGCATGCTGCCCAAGGTGCGCCCGCTCAACGAGGGCAGCAACGAGAATGATCCGTCGCTGCTCGACGTCATGCGCAAGTACACCGACGCGGCGATGCCCTTCCGCGAAACGCCCGACTCGGACTGGACAGTGCCCGAGCCGTGGCGCTGCCCCAGCGACATGGATTCCGGCGACGCCGCCAACAACAACAAGCCCCTGTGGCAGATCACGGGGACGAGTTACGAGTACACCCCCGCGTTCGTGATGGTGGCCGCCGAGGTGCTGACGATCCGCAACGTGCAGCACGGGGTGAGCAAGGCGTTCGAGAACTTCAATCCCGCGCTGCCGGTCATCATCGACGCGGACGACTGGCACAACCTCCGCTTCCAGACCGACCGCCGGGGCGACCTCGCCGCCGACGTGATCTGGGACCGCAACGCGGTGTTCTACGGCGATTGGCGGGCCGCCAAGTCCCCGTACTTCGGCGAGCAGGACATCGCGCGGCTGGTCATGGACACGATCCGATTCGGGGGAGGGCTGGGCGGATGAGGTTTCGACGCGACATGCTCGATACGGCCGTGCTCAACGGGCGTGACTGGCTCGCCCGCTGGTGGAGCGACCACACGCGCAGCGACGAAGAACGCCGCAAGACCCTCACGATCCTGTCGGCGTCGAGCGGCGCCGCTGCGCTGGCGATCGGGCTGGGGTTGTACTTCTGGCTGCGCCCCATTCCTCAGCCCGACTACGACACCGCGGGCATGGACGAGGTCTTCAACTACACGCTGCTGACCGACGAGTTCAACGCGCTGCCCGTCGAGGAGCGGATGAAACTCATCGGGCAACTGGTGAATCGCCTGAAGAACATGGACGCGGGCGACAGCGTGCTGATGGCGAGTTTCGCCGCGGGCATCGCCGGGGCGGCGCGGGACCAGATTCAGCAGAACGGTGCGCGCCTGGCCATCGATATGTGGGACAAGTACGCGAAGGACTACGACAAGGTGAAGCCCGAGGAACGGTCAGACTTCCTCGAACAGGTCTTTGTGGACATGACCAAGACGGTCGAGGCCCTGGGCGGCGAGCCGCGCGAGGTCTCCGACGCCGATCGGATCAACGAGGTGCGCCAGCAGGCGAATCGCGATCGGGCCGCGCTGCGCGAGGGGCGCGTCCAGCCGCCCCCCGAGGCCATCGGGCGAGTCGCGGCGTTCATGAACAACGCGATTTCCACGAATCAGAACGCGGCCCAGCGTGCCCGCGGCGCCCAGATGATGCGCGACATGGTCCGCCACTTCCGCAACCAGGACATCGCCACCGGCAAGCCCAAGACCGGCCCGGGGTAACACGGCAACCAGCGCGCACTTCTCGGGAGCCGGTACGTCGAGCAGGGGCCGTCCCCGTCCGTAGCCTGTGAATCACATTTCTCCGGAGGGTGCAACCTGCCCTGTCCGCCCCGGTAACAATGCGCCGCGGGCGATGATGCCGCCTGGCTGTCGTCGAGGCCCGTTGCAAATCGCAGGCCCAAGTATGTTGATCGCGCGCCATCAAAGAAAGTTCATCGCATCGCTCTTCGTGATGTTGGCGTTCGGGGTAGCGGGTGTACTTGTCACCATGGCCCTTTTTTCGTGCGCCGTACGCACAAAGCAGCCCGTGAAGGTCTACCCCAAGGTCATCGGCCCCACGATGGCCGACACCACGCCCGTGGACCTGCCCGGGCTGCACAACGTCGTGGCGTATCACGAGCACTACTGGTCCGGGAGCGTTCCCGAGGGCGATGCGGGGTTCGACACGCTCGCGGGGATGGGCGTGAAGACGATCATCAGCGTGGACGGCGGGGCGCCCGACGTGGAGTCGGCCAAGGCCCGCGGCATCCGCTATATCCACCTCCCCATCGGGTACAACGGCTTTGACGAGCAGCGCAAACTCGAACTCACGCGCGCCACCCGCGACGCCCTCGCTCTTGGCCCCGTTTACGTTCACTGCCACCACGGCAAGCACCGTTCGGCCGGGGCCGCGGGAACGGCCATAGCGAGTCTCGGCTGGGCATCGCCCGAGGCCATGGTTGCACGCATGAAAGTGTCCGGCACGGCCGCCGGGTACAAGGGTCTGTTCGCCTGCGTCACCAACGCGGGCGTGCTTTCCTCGGCCGAGATCGACGCCGTCAGCCCCATGTTCCCCGAGCGTGCCCGACCCACGGGGTTTCTCAAGGCCATGGTCGAGATCGATGAGGCCCACGAGCACCTGAAGGAAATCGAGAGGGCCGGGTGGACGGTTCCCAAGGACCATCCCGACCTCGTTCCCGCCGCGGTGGCGGGCAACCTGGCCAATCTGCTCAAGTTCTCCGCCGAGACAGCCAAGGCCAAGTCCAAGCCCGCCCAGTTCGCGGAGTTGCTGCGCCGGAACAGCGCCGAGGCGGAGATGCTCGAGCACATGCTGGCTGCGGGCGAGAATGATTCCAAGAAACTTTCAGCGCAGTTCAAACTGATCGCCGCCACGTGCAAGGATTGCCACGGCACGTTCCGTGATTGACCACCATGGGGGCGCACCAGCCGTCTGTCGGGATCACGTCATCGCGGGCGGCGCTCATCAATCCTGAACAGTCGATTCACATCCGCTTAGCGCCGTCTTATTGTTAAGACGGGATCATCCGGCAGTTCCCCAGCCCTTCGCCGGTTCAATGCACCCAAACCTGGAGCCTTGCATGAAGATCATCGCTCTCCCGCTCGCCCTCATCGCCGGGTCGGCCTCGGCCCAATCGTTCGACCCCGCCGATGAACTCCGCGCCGACGCCGCGATGCGCACCTCGTCGCTCGCGGAAACCGGCGCGGGCTGGGAGAAGGGCAACTTCTTCATCACCGACGGCGGTGCCAACACGCTGAAGGTGTACGGGTTCACCCAGTTCCGCTACCTCGCCAACTTTCGCGATGAAGATTCCGCCGGGGAGCAGGGCGACTTCACGCACGGCTTCCAGATGCGCCGCACCCGCCTCGGCATGAAGGGCTCCATCTGGGACAAGAACCTCACCTTCGACATCGTCGGAGAGTTCTCGCGTTCCACGGGTGTCTTCACGCTGGTCGACGGTTTCGCCCAGTACAAGTTCGACAACGGCATGAACGTCCGCTGGGGTCAGTTCAAAGTCCCCTTCATGCGCGAGGAACTCATCTCCGACGTCCGCCAACTCACCGTGGAGCGATCCACGTTCAACACCGTGTTCAGCCAGATGCGCTCCCAGGGCATCCAGCTCGGCTACGAGGGCGAGAAGTTCCGCGGCTGGGCCGAGGTCTCCGACGGGGGCAACGCCATCAACACCGACTTCACCAGCGGCAGCGAGGCCGACTTCGGCCTGACCGCCCGCGGCGAGTTCCGTTGGGGCGACGGCGACTTCAAGCGCTTCGAGGACTTCACCTCGTGGCGTGGCTCGAAGTACGCCGGGCTGGTCGGCGCGGCCGTCCATTATCACGATGGGGGCGAAACCGGCGGCACCACCGACACCGCCGTCTTCTCCGCCACCGTCGACGTGTCCATCGAGGGCGATGGATGGAACCTCTTCGCCGCGGGCGCATGGCGCAATACCGACCCCGCCGGGGGCGCCTCGACCGACGATTTCGGCGTTGTCGTTCAGGGCGGGTTCTTCTTCTCCGACCAGTGCGAGGCGTTCGCCCGCTACGACGCCATCTTCCCGGACGACGCCAACGGCGACGATTTCCACACGCTGACCGCGGGCGTCAACTACTACGTCTCGCCCCAGTCCCACGCCGTCAAAATCTCCGCCGACGTCCAGTATTACTTCAACGACGAGGGCACCAACGCCCTCGTGTCGCCCACGACCGGCTCCAACCTCCTCGCCGATACGGAAGACGGCCAGGTGGCCCTCCGAGTTCAGGCGCAGGTCATGTTCTGATCCGCACAACCGTGGAGTTCATGACGCCCGCGACCCATTGTCGCGGGCGTTGTTCATTCCGCGGGCCTCACGACCAGCATGGAGCACGGCGACTCGCGGATCACCCGCTCCGCCGTACTTCCCAGCAGGACATCACGCACGTTCGTTTTCCCGCGCGTCCCGAGCACGACCAGGTCGGCCCCGCTCGACCGTGTGTACGACGCCAGCCCGTGCCCGTGCCCACGGCTGTCGATCACCTCGAAGCGCGGCTTGGTCCACGTCACCTCCGGGTCGGTCGGTGCACAAAACGCTTCCAGTTTCTCGCGGAGCATGTCGCGGTATCGCGCCTGGCCCGTCGGGTCGTCCTTCAAGGCCGCGGGGCGCAGGTGCAGCCCCGCCCACGGCGCGCGGTAGACGTGCACGGCGTGCACCTGGGCGCCGTCCTGGGCGGCGATGCGCATCGCCCGTTCGAGTGCCCGGCGGGACGTTTCGGAGAAATCGATACCGACCACGATGGTCTTGTACGGCCCGGCGGCGCCTTCGGCCGCCAGCAGCACGTCGCACGGGGCGCTCCGGGCGCAGGCGCTGGCCACGACCCCGGCTCCCGCGTGCGCCCGTTCCCCGTGCGCACCGACCACCAGCAGCCACGCCGCGTGCTCGCTCGCCGCCCGCGCCAGCCCACGCGCCGGCGTATCGGTCGCGACGTGGAACTTGGCCCCGGCGGCCCCGGGCACGTCCGCCGAAATCCTGCCCCACGAGCGCGTCGCCTCTTCGGTCATGTACCGGTGCAGGTCCGGGGCCGAGGTCATGAAGGCGGATTCGAGTTCGATGAGCGCCATCGTGTCAATGACGTGCACCGCGTGCACCGCCGAGCGGGACCACGAGCCGATTCGGACGGCCTGGCGCAGCGCGGTCGCCCCGCAGGTGGAGAAATCAACCCCGACAACGACCGCTGAACCCGTGGGCATGTGGCCTCCAATCTGATCGCCGCAATAACCAATGCCGAACTCCATTATTCTAGTGCCGCCGTTGGCACTCCGCGCCCGCTACCCTCTGGCAATGCCGCGACTGTGCACCGTAGGCCATGTCACGATCGGACCATCGCGCCCGCTCGCGATCATCGCCGGGCCGTGCGTGCTCGAATCGCTCGACATGGGTCTGGCCATCGGCACGCGGCTCCGCGACGCCTGCGCCGCCCTGGGGCTCGCCTACGTATTCAAGGCCTCGTTTGACAAGGCCAACCGATCCAGCATCCGCTCGCCCCGCGGGCCGGGCCTGGAGCGCGGCCTCTCCTGGATGCACACCATCCGCGAGAAACTGGGCACGCCCCTTACCACTGACATCCACACGCCCGAGCAGGCCGAGCCGGCCGCGGCGGTCGTTGATCTCCTCCAGATTCCCGCGTTCCTGTGCCGACAGACCGACCTGTTGTGCGCGGCGGGCGAGGGCGCGGCGAAGCACGGGCGGGGCGTCAACGTCAAGAAGGGCCAGTTCCTCGCCCCGCACGAGATGACCGGCCCAGCCCGCAAACTCGCCGAAGCCGGCTGCACCAACATCATGCTCACCGAGCGCGGCACAACCTTCGGCTACGGCCGCCTCGTCAACGACTTCCTCGGCCTGGGGGACCTGATGGACCTCAAGGCCGATGGCGGCCCGCCCCCCGTTTGCTTTGACGTCACCCATTCCACGCAACTCCCCGGCGCGGGCGAAACCACCGGCGGCCGCCCCGACCGCGGCCCGCTGCTGGCCAAGGCCGCAACGGCGGCGGGTGTCCACGCCTTGTTCATCGAGACGCACCCTGATCCCGCGAAGGCCATGAGCGACGCAAGTACGATGCTCCCGCTGGAGTCCGTCCCCGCGCTGCTCGGCGCGATCAGCCGCATCCGAGCCGCGGTGGAACCGCGTGCCTGACGCGCCGCGCCCGCGCTACACCCTCGAAATGCTCTCGGACTTGATGAGCATCTCCAGGGTCTGCGCGACCTGATCGATCTCGTGCTCGGTGAGGTCGTTGTGGAAGGGCAGCGCGATGGTCCGGTTGCTCACGCTCTCCGCGATCGGGAACATCCCCTCGCGCAGGCCGAATCGTTCGCGGTAGAACGGCTGAAGGTGGATGCACGGGAAGTAGTCGCTGGCGCCGATCTCGTGGCGGCGCAAGCCGGCGATGATCCGGTCCCGCTCCTCCGCCGTGTAGGTCGGCGCGAGACGCACCACGAACACGAACCACGACATGACGCTCTCGGGGTCCACCGTCGGCAGAACAAGCGCCGGGTGCCCGCCCAGCCGCCGGATGTATCGCAGCGCGACTTCGTGGCGTTTCTGGGTGATCTCGTCGAGGCGGCGCATCTGCGCCACCCCGAGTGCGGCGTTGAGTTCGGGCAGGCGGTAGTTGTACCCGAGGCGCTCGTGCTTGAGCCACGAGCCGGTGGGCGAGCCGCCGTGCGTCGGGGTCGTGGACGCGCCCAGCGGGCGGCCCTGGTTACGCAAACTCCGGCACATCGCCGCGAGGCGTTCGTCGTCGGTCACGATCATCCCGCCCTCGCCGGTGGTGATCTGCTTGTTGGGGTAGAAGCCAAAGACGCCCGCGCGGCCGAAGTGCCCCGCAGGCCGTCCCTTGTACGTCGCGCCCAGCGCCTCGCAGCAGTCCTCGATCAGCGGCAGTTCATGCCGGGCCGCCAGGTTCGCGTACTGATCCATGTACGTGGGATTGCCGAACGTTTCGACCGCGAGGATCGCCTTGGTCTTGACCCCGACCGCCGCCTGGACCTTCGCCGGGTCCATGTTCAGCGAGCGGGGGCAGATGTCCACGAACCGCGGCGTGGCGCCGACGAAGAGGATGCAGTTGGACGAGGCAATGAACGAGAAGGGCGTGGTGATGACCTCGTCGCCCGGGCCGATGTTCAGGGACTGCAAGACCAGGTGCAGGCCGCTCGTCCCCGAGTTCACGGCCACGGCGTGCCGGCATTGCGCCCGCAGCGCCACCAGGTTCTCGAACTGCTCCACCATCGGGCCGATCGATAGCCGGCCCGACCGCAACGCCCGCACGACCAGTTGGATTTCGAGGTCGGTAATGTCGGGCTTGGAGAGCGGAATCTCGCTGGGCATGTCTCAGGGTAGTCCTCGCCGTCGCGGCCCCGCCCCCCGTGCCCATCGGGCCTTGTGCCCGAATACGCTCCGGGCATGACCGCGGCGAACGACCATCCCGGCATCCGCCTTGCTCCCGGCGTGGTCGTGTCGCCCGGCGTGCTGGAGTTCACGTTCGCCAGCAGTTCCGGCCCCGGGGGGCAGAACGTCAACAAGCGGGCCACCAAGGCCACGCTCCGCGTGCGACTCCTCGACCTGCCGCTGCATCACGACGCGCTCGCCCGCCTGCGCTCCCACGCGTCGCTCTACCTGACGACGCACGATGAACTGGTCATTCCCGCCGACGAAGAGCGCTCGCAGGAGCGCAATAAAGCCTTGGCCATTGAGCGACTCGGCGACCTTGTCAAGCACGCGCTCGTGCGCCCGAAGATCCGCAAGAAGACCAGGCCCAGCCGTGGCAGCAAGGAACGCCGGCTCGAAGGCAAGCGGATCCGTGGCGAGATCAAGCGGGGGCGACGCGATAGCGGCGAGTAGCCTTACACCCCATCCGCCTCCGCCCTCACCTCGCTCAAAAACACCCGCAGCCGCTTCTTGACGACCTGCACACCCGCCGCGGCGTCCGCCTCGGTCCGATACCCCAGACGCGCCGCCAACACCGCCAAGGGAACCGCTTCTACCTGCGACAGCCTCGGCCGTAACTCCCGCGCCTCGAACACCTCCCAGTGGTTCGCCATCCCCTTCGCGCGGCAATATGCCTCGCAACGCCGCACCGCCTCGCGCAGTTCCGCCGCGTCCCACTCCGCCTCGAACGCCGTGCCCAGGTCACCGTTCGCCGTCGTATCCCGCATCTGCTCCGCGCGATCCGCGTCGATCTCGACGTGCACGACGCGCCTGCCGCGCACGTCGTCGCGACGACTCAGGTCCACCACATACCGCTTCAGCGCGACCAGGATCAACGCCCGCAGCCGCCCGCCCGTGGCCGTCTCCACCAGCGACCGCCCCACAACAACATCCGCGAAGAACGCCTGCGTCGCGTCCCGCGCATCGTGCACGTGCATACCGCGACCACGCAGAAACCCATACACCGGCGGCCAATACACCCGCGCGAGTTCGTTGTACGCTTCGTCCCGGTCCGCCCCGCCCCCATCGCGCAGGCGAGCCACCAGCGACCATCGCGTCGTCTCGAATCTCGCCCCGGTCTGTTCCAGCCCCCGCGAACCGGCCATGTGTGCCCCCACATAGAATACCACCGGGCACTATCATGGCACATCCGCTGCGTTTCTGCAAGAGGCATCGCGCCCACACCCGCGACGCTGCGCGCTCATCATGTCCACGCCGCCACCATTCTCGGCCGATCAGATCACCCCGGATGTCGCTCGCCAACTCCTGCGGGCGCTCGACGCCCCCGATCCGAATTTACGCGAAACCCTGCCGTCGCCCGCCGGCGCACCGAACATCCCCGGCTACACCATCGTCGCCACAGTCGGCAGCGGCGGGGGCGGCATGGTCTACCGTGCCTTCCGCGACGGCTCCGACCGCCCCGTGGCCATCAAAATCATCCGCGACCTCGCTGGAGAGGCCGGCCTGCAACGCGCCCGCCGTGAGTTGGAGATGCTCGAATCCCTCCACCTCTCTTGCGTCCCCCGAATCCTCGACTACGGCGTGCACCAGGGCCGCCTTTACATCGCCGAGGACTTCGTCGAAGGCCGACGCCTCGACGAATATGCCGATGGCCTCGCCGCGGCCGACCTTCGTTCCCGCGTCTCGCTCTTGGTCTCCGTCGCCCTCGCTGTGCAAACCCTGCACGAGCGTGGCGTCATCCACCGCGACCTCAAGCCCGCCAACATCCTCGTCACGCCCGCGGGCGACATCATGATCGTGGACTTCGGCCTCGCCTTCCACGCCGACGCCCCCATCGCCACCATCTCGCAGACCGAATCACCCATCGGCACGCCCGCATTCATAGCCCCCGAGCAGGCCCGCGGCGAACGCGACAAAATCTCCACCCGTACCGACGTGTACGGCTTGGGGGCCACTGCCTACCAAGTGCTCACCGGGCACACCCCGCACGACACGGCGACGAGCCTCCACACGGCCATCAGCCGCGTCGCCCACGAACCCCCACGCGAGCCACGCACACTCCAACCCAACCTCCCCAATCCCCTCGCCGCAATCCTCGGCAAGGCCTGCGCCCGCGACCCATCGCAGCGCTACACAAGTGCGGCCGACCTTGCCAAAGACCTGGAGCGATGGCTTCGGGGCGAAGCCGTGGAGGCGACGACGCCGGGTGTGTGGACGCGGGCCACGAGATGGGCGGGGCGGCACCCGAAGGCGGCCGCGGGAATTGGTGCAGGGGTTGTATCACTGAGCGTGTTTGCCACGGCGGGCGTGGTTGGCGCGGCGGCGTGGTTTACCTTCAAAGGCGAACCGACACACACGCGGTTCTCCGCCGCGGATGGGCGGCTGTACCTTGAGCGACGATCCGGGCTTCCGGCCTGGGAATGGGCCACAGCCCGGAGTAGTGAGGGACGCTATGTTGAACCCATTCACTTGCTCGCCCGTCTCGACAAGTCGCATGGCGGACGACAAGTGATTGTGCTCTCCAGCGGCACGACGCCTTCGTGGGGCGCCGCCTTTTCTGGCATGGCGTGCTACGACGTCGACGGGCTGGAAGCCAACGCGCCCCCCAGATGGCAAACCGGCATTGTGCCACCGGATATCAAGGCGCCGCCCGGCTTGCACGAGGACAACGACAAGTTCAATCTCAATGGCGCGATCCTCGCGGACGTGTTCACCGATGCGCAGCACCCGGGTGATGAAGTCCTCGCAACACACATCCGCAGCAGCGGCGGCCGCTCATGTTTCCGCGTCTACGAACTGGCCACGGGCGTCGTGCTCTTCGAGGCCTGGCACTCCGGCAGCCTCAGTGTCCCGATCTGGGTTCCTGACCCTGCGGGCGGCTTCGCGGTCTTCAAGGCCACCTCTAACGCTCATCCGCTCGCGTCGCCGCACGACCTCGCAAACGGCGAAGTGGTGAACCACGCGACGTCAGTCTTCGCGATCCGACCTGTGCTTCAGACACCCCGTATGGCAGACGATCCAGACCGGCGCGGCGTGATCAATGTCCGCTTCCCCGGCGAGGACCGTATCGATCCCGATGTCCTCTGGTACAAGTTTCTGAACTACCCGGAGGAGATCGTCTCGCCAGTCGGCGACAAGTTCGTGATGAACGTTCAGTTGCCGCGCGTCGAGCCTGCGGGCCATGGGAAGTGGGAGATCGCGTTGGGCTTCCGTGGCCTCCACCCCGACGAGTACCGCACGCCAGCAGCCCCACAATCGCCGCGCTCCGCCATGCTCACGATCTACATCGACCCCGCCACCGGCGAAATCAAGACCCGCACCCCCGCCGACGGCTGGGACGCGGCCCTCGGCCCGGGCGGTGACATCCTCCGCTGGAAACTGGAAAACCGTCCCGGACACGCAATCGTCCCCCGCCCACTCCCGGGCGTGGCGTGGCCGTGAGAGTCCCCATTGCCCTATGCGTTGCCGCGGCCTGCGTTTGATGTCATGAGGGGTTGTTCTGACCCCCGGCACCAATCTGGAGGCACCATGAACTCAATCCAATCACATTTCATCAACTGCCACACATGGACTCATGCAGCCTTGCTTGCCGCGATTATCCTGTGCCTATGTCCGCGCGTCGCGAGTGCGCAATCTAATCCGCCACCAGTGAACCTCCCGCCCTACGAGCAAGTTAACGGCCTGAGCGGATCAGCCGGTCAGGTTCGGGTCTTCAGAGTCATTGTGCCGACAGGCCAGGCGGCCTTCGCCGTTGCGACGGGCGGCGGTTCGGGAGACGTTGACCTGTATGTGCGGCATGGATCTCCGCCGACGACGCTCAACTACGACGATGCCTCAGAGGGTCCCGGAAACCAAGAAGCGGTTGGGATTCCCGACCCCGCTCCAGGGGAGTGGTATGTCATGCTCAAAGGCGACCCGACGTACAGCGGGGTATCGATCATGGCGGCCGTTCAACCGCACAGCGCGGCCACCGTGACGAACTTGACGAACGCCCAGCCACGAACAGGAATCAGCGGAGATCGGTACTCGCTCCGCATCTATAAGATCACGGTCCCGGTCGGTCGCGCGCGTCTGGAAATCAGGACAAGCGGCGGACATGGCAACGTCGACATGCTGGTACTTCGTGGCGAGGTTCCTTCGTTCAACGAGTATGACCGCATCTCCGCAACTCCAAACAATGCAGAGTCCGTCGTCGTCGAGTCGCCGCAAGCGGGCGATTGGTACATTGCACTCTGGGGCAGCGCGGCGTACTCCGGCATCACGCTCACCGCTGTACATTCGACGACGCCTACGGTTTCTGTCACCGCGCTCGAGTCGAACGTGGTGCGTTCCGGGATATCCGGCCTGCAGTCGTCAGAACAGCAGTTCAGGATCGCCGTGCCGACCAACCAGAAGCGACTCGTGGTGCGCCTCTTCGGCGGTTCCCGTGCCAACAACGAAAACGCCGACATCTACGTTCAGGCCGACTCGCCAGCCACTCGCAACTCATACAGAACAAAATCCACCAAGGCGGGCAACGACGAGGTCATCGAGATTCTGAATCCCACTGCGGGAAACTGGTATGTACTCGTTCGAGGGTATCGTGAGTTCGATGGGGTGTCGCTGGTCGCAACGTACGTTGATGCACTGACGATGCCCGTCCTTCATGGAAACGAAAGCCACTTGGTGCGAATCCGACCGTACACCGGTGGCAGCCTTCTGCCGGGCACCAAGACTTGGCTTGTGGTCCACGGTCGCAACGCAAGCCCAACTTCTGAGTACGTGCGTGATTTGGGCGACGCACTCGCAACTCAGACCTACAACGGGCGCGGGCAACTTGCCTACCTGGACTGGAGCACCACCGCAGCCTCGATCGTCCCTGTCGCGCTGTACCGAAACCGGTTTGATCGCGTCGGCCAGGCCGCGAGCACCATTCTCAAAGGCAACCACAGCATCTCCGGTGACCTCTTGGATATCGCTGGCCACAGTTGGGGTACATACGTCGGTAACGAAGTGGCTCGGAAGATCAAGGTTAACCGATTCGTGGCGCTTGACCCGGCAAACTCCGTTTCCGATATGACCTCGTTCAAGGACATCGACTTCAAGAAACACTCCAAGGTCGCGTGGGCGTTCCTTGGCAGGGGAAATTTCACCGGCAGTGCCTACGGAAGTCAAACTTACGCAGAACGGGCGGACGCGTCGTTCGTACTCACATTCCCCGCTAGCGTGCCTTTGTTGGGCTTGGTGGGAGCGTCGGATGTCCACAACGGCATTGTGACACAGTATGCGAAGATCGTCATGGACGGCGCGTTCGGCGGCCATTTCCAGCCATCGCAGATGCCAGTACGCGCCATCTGGAAAGAGAACGTATTCAATGGGGTGGGCACGACGGCCAATAACATCACGCGACCATTCGAGGGCGTGTTCAATGTTACGGCCTCCGGAGGCGTTCCGTTGGCGACTCAGTTCAAGTACATGGCGCGTGGAAACTCAGCAATCACGACGATCAACCGCTAAGCCGAGACATCAACCATGACTCTCCGACGATTAGTGCTTTCTTCGATTCTGCTTCTCGCGACGGGTGTGTTCGTTGCCCTGACGCTTCCGACGCGCATCTCAACATTCATCGCGCACGGATTGCCGACTGCTCGCACCACTCTTCAACCCGCGTTGCCGTCAAAATCACCATCGGACGCACGTGGGTACGGCACACACCTCTCGAGTCACACTTCGTTGCCGGTGAGGGAACTGGTTGGCATATTGAGCGCAGATTCGTCGATCTTGCTCGAAGTCCTCCAGTCTTGGACGCGCGACCACCATGATCCGATGCTCTGGGCAGAAGCCGCTGCGGTGCTCTCCGAAATCGGCACCCCAACCGCAGTTATGGCGATCATCGACCTGAAGTATCGTGCTGGCGATAGCGAACTTGGGGATGACATCGCTCGCAGCCTTGGCGATGTGCGCAACTCGGATTCACATGAGTTGCTTCTCGCAGTTCTCGTTGAGAGCCAAGATGATCGAGTCGTCCAGGCGTGTACCGAAGCCCTTGGCGCAAGTTTCGAAAGCAACGACGCCCGACGATTGGCGGAAGAGATCGAGTCGTTGCCGCCTTCGGAATCTCGCGACCGCCTCGTCTCGCTCCTGTCCCATGTGCGAAATCGAAGGGCGGTTTCAGGTCTGATGTCGCTCCTCGACCCGGAACGCCATCCCTCCGATGACGATGTGCTTCAGTCTGCGGCCACGGCACTGGCGCACGCAGACGCGCCTGACGCGGCAGCATACCTCTTGTCGCTCATCGACCGCCCCGACGCCCCGCCCCATCAGGTCTACGAAGCGGCAATCTCGATCAACGGCGAGAAGGCAAAACGCACACTGATGGAAACAGCAACCGGTGGAAAACTCGGTACACGCGTGGAAACCCGGCAAATCGCCGTGCTCGCACTCGCAAACTACCCTGATGAGACAACTGTCGAGTTTTTAATGACCTTGCAACGCGACGACAATGCCGAAGTCGCGAACTCAGCCTCGCACGTTCTCGCACTCCTTGCGAGGCAACTCTGAGCGAACACGACCGCTGCCGAGCACCCCCTCGCCTCGAAGGCGCGGAACTGCTCTTCATATAGAGGATTCACACCCCCATCATCTCCTTCGCGTTCTTGACGATGTCCGCCGCCGTCAGCCCGCACATCTGGAGCATCTCGTCGGGCGTCCGGGCGCTCTTGGGGATGCGCTTCACGTGCATCTGGCGGAGTTTGAAGGCGTCGCCGCTGTCCAGCAGCGCGTCGGCCACGGCCGAGCCTAGCCCGCCGCCGAAGTTGTCCTCGACGCTGAGCGCCAGCCCGTTGTTCTGCCCGACGAGGTCGAGCACGCCCTCGGCATCGAAGGGGATCGAATACATGTCGAGGAGGGACGCGGAGATGCCCTCCTTGTCGAGCAGGTCGACGGCCTTGTTGGCCTCGTGCACCATGTAGCCCGCGGCGAGGATGGCGATATCGCGTCCTTCGTTGAGAACCTCGAACCCACCGAGGTTGAAGGCGACACCGTCGTTGTACAGCAGTTCCGTATCGGCCCGCAGCGTGCGCATGTAGCACGCGCCCTCGTACTCGGCCATGGCGAGCGTGAGCGCATAGGCCGCGTACGCGTCCGAGGGCTGGAGGACATAGCAGCCGGGGTTGCCGCGGTGATCGCGCATCGTCGCGAACGACCGGAACCACGCGACGTCGGGGAGGGACATCTGGCTGGGGCCGTCGGCGGCGAGGGTGATGCCCGCGTGGCTTCCCACGATCTTCAGGTTGGCGCCGCTGTAGATGGCCATCTCGATCTGGTCGTAGCCGCGCGTCGCGAACTTGGCGAAGGTGGAGGCGAAGGCGACCTTGCCGCCTGCGCTCATGCCGGCGGCGACCGAGAACATGTTCTGCTCGGCGATTTTGCACTCGACGAAGCGGCCCGCGCACTTCGCGTCCTTCTTGAACATCTCCGCGAACGTCGAGTTGGAAACGTCGGCGTCCAGCACGACCACCCGGTCGTTGACCTGCCCGAGGGCGCGCAGGGCGATGCCGTACGCGCGGCGGGTCGCCAGGGCGCCGCTCTGGAGGAGCGTCCCCATGTCGTTGGCGTTCATGAACTCGCTGAGCGTCGGCGGTTCGCCGGGTTCGGCCGGCGCGGCGGAAAGTTCGGCGGGCGGATTTATGGTAAAGGCATCGGACGTCGCGAGGGAGGTGGTGAGTTCGATGCGCTTCTGGTCGAGTTCGGCGAGGGCCTTCTTGAGCGCCTCGCCCGTGGGGGGCTTGCCGTGCCAGCCCCCGCCATGCAGACTGGGTGAGCCCCACCCTTTGACGGTCTTGGCCACGACGGCGAGGGGCTTGCCGGACTTGGCCCCGGCGATGAAGGCGTCGAATGCACCCTTGATCTGCGCGGGGTTGTGCCCGTCGATGACTTTGACCTCAAATCCCGTGGCCTCGAGTTTCGCGGAAAGCAGGTCCGCGGATTGCTGACCGCTCACGCGGTCGGCCTGGCCGTACTCGTTACAGTTGAAGATCGGGAGAACGTTTTTCAGCCCTCGGTCCACGATAAAATCGAGGGCCTCGGCGATCTGTCCTTCGCGAGACTCGCCGTCACCAATGATGCAGTAGATACGGCGGTCGAAGTTGTCGAGGCGGGCGGCCTCACCCAGGCCGGCGGCGATGGAGAGGCCCTGACCCAGGCTGCCGGTCGCCGCGTCGAAGAAGGGAAAGCCCTCCATGGGGTTGGGGTGGCCTTCGAGTTCACTGGCCATGGCACGGAGGTTCTTGAGGTCGGCGACGGTCAGGCGCTTTCGGCTGGCGGGGTCCTTGCCGTACATCACCCCGAGTTTGGCCGCGGCGGCGTAGACCGCGGGCACGGCGTGGCCTTCGGAAAGGACAAGCCGGTCACTGGTGGGGTAGTCGGGGTAGTCGGGCGCCCAGCGCATGGTCGAAAACATCAGCACCGTCACCAGGTGCCCGATGCTCGCGGCGCTGGTCGGGTGCCCGCTGCCCGCGGCGGCGCACATTTCGAGCGATAGACGGTCGAGTTCAATGGCCTGGGCGTGAACAGCGGCTTCGAAGGACATGGGCGGCATTCCTTGGCGATGCTACCGAACTATCGGTGGCACAGTGAGTTGTGATCATCGCGACGCACCCATCGCGCCGGGCGGGTGCGCCACGCCGTCGGCGAAACTCGGGCCGACGGGACGGGGGAGTATCGCCCTCCCATCAGCCCCGGGCAACTGGGCGGGGCCGGGAATGTGCAAATCCGGTGCCGATACTGACAGGCGGCTTGGCCACGCCGCGATGCCCGCCGGGCGTCATAATGCCCCCATGCTTCTCACGATTTTCGTGTTCATCGTCCTCCTGCTTCTCAACGCGGTCTTTGCGATGTCGGAACTGGCCATGATGACCTCGCGTCAGAGCCGGCTTCAACACGCGGCGGCGCGAGGGCACGGCGGTGCGGCGACCGCCGTGGCCTTGGCGCGAGAGCCGACCCGGTTTCTTTCGACCGTGCAAGTGGGGATCACGCTGGTTGGTATTTTCGCCGGCGCGCTGGGTGAGGATGCCTTTTCGGCCCCGCTGCAGCGCTGGATGGAAACGATCCCGTACATAGGCCGGTACGCCGATTCGATCGCCATGGTGCTGGTCGTGCTGGTCATCACCTACTTCACGCTGGTCTTCGGCGAACTGGTCCCCAAACGGCTGGCGCTGGCGCATCCCGAGGCCATCGCGTCGATGATCGCCAGGCCGTTACGAGCGTTGTCGATCGTGGCGGCGCTCCCGGTGAGAGTGCTGTCGGCCTCGACGAACGCGGTGATGGCGGTGCTCCCCGTGCGGGCCAGGCCCAACGACGACATTTCAGAAGAAGACGTCAAGGCGCTGGTGGCGCGGGCGGCCTCGACGGGCGTGTTCGATCCGTTGGAGCACGCCATTTTCCAGCGGGCCTTCCGGCTGGGCGATCTTCGGGTGCGATCGCTCATGGTGCCGCGGGCCGACGTGGTGTGGATCGATGAATCCATGCCCATCGACGAGGTTCGAGTCCTGCTGGGCACCAGCCCCTTCTCGCACTTCCCGGTCTGCCGAGGCACGCTCGACGACCTGGTGGGCGTTGTGCACATCAAGGACCTCATCGCGTACGGCCTGCTGGCGGGCAAGGACTTCAAGCCCGCCGCGGTCGCCCAGAAGCCGCTCTTCGCGCCCGAGAACATGCCGGCGCTCAAACTCCTCGACACCATGCAGAAGTCCAAGACGCACGTGGCGTTCGTGGTCGACGAGCACGGCGGGACCGAGGGGATCATCACGGTCAACGACATCGTGCAGGCGCTGGTGGGGAACCTGGCGCGGGTGGGCGATGAACCGCCCCCGGGAGCGGTGCGCCGGCAGGATGGGTCGTACTTGCTCGACGGTCGCATGGGATTGCACGAGGCGCTGGGGGTGCTGAAACTGCAGGCCGAGGCGCTGCGGGAGATGCCCGATGTCTCCACGGTGGCAGGGCTGGTGGTGACGCTGCTGGGGCGCATCCCGACCAAGGGCGAGGCCGTGGAATGGCACGGGTGGCGGCTGGAAGTGGTGGACATGGACTACCAGCGGGTG
This sequence comes from Phycisphaerae bacterium, assembly GCA_022180725.1. Classification (GTDB taxonomy): domain Bacteria; phylum Planctomycetota; class Phycisphaerae; order Phycisphaerales; family UBA1924; genus RI-211. Next base: position 7,338 of record BQMO01000013.1, on the reverse strand, counting down.
GACCAGGTGCTGGCGAGCCGGGTACAGCACGCGTAGCCGTGCGGATCCTGTCGGTGCGGTTGAGGCGGTACGTCTGATACACTCTCGGCTACGAAGGGACGGAGCCACCATGAAAGTCATCTGTGATCGCGGGGCGTTGCTCGAGGGGATCAACCTGGTGTCGGGGGCGGTAGCAGCGCGGACGCCCAAGCCGCAGTTGCAGTGCGTGAAACTGACGGCCACGAAAAGCGCGGGGGCGGGCGAACTGATCCTGTCGGCGACCGACGCCGAGATCGCCCTGCGCATCTCGCTCTCGAAGGTGGACGTGCAGAAGCCCGGCGAGGCGCTGGTGCCGGCGGACAAGATCCGGCAGATCGTGTCGGCGGAGGACAACGAGCCGACACTGACCATCGAATCCGAGGGCGATGCCATTCATATCCGCGGGGTGGACGCGCACTTCAAGGTGTTCGGGTACCCGGCGGGGGACTTTCCGCCGATCCCCGAGTTCGCGGCGGTGGTGGCGGGCACGGGCGGCGCGCCGCAGGCCAAGGCCGTGCTCTCGCACCCGGCGGGGTCGCTGGCGGGGCTGGTAGCGCGGACGCTCTTCGCCACGGCCCGGGAGACCTCGCGGTACGCGATCAACGGCGTGCTCTTCAAGCGCGACGGGAAGCGATTAGAACTGGTAGCGACGGACGGGCGGCGGCTGGCGCTGGCACGGGCGAACCTGACGGGCAGCGAGAAGGATGCCAAGGCCGTGCAGTGCATCGTGCCGGGCAAGTGCCTGGGCATGTTCCAGAAACTGATCCAGGACCACGACGAGCCGGTGCAGATCGCGATCACGGACTCGCAAATCTACTTCAGTTTTGGCACGGCGGGCAGCCCGGGGCGGGCCATGCTGGTGAGCAACCTCACCGAGGGCGCGTTCCCCCCCTACGAGGACGTGATCCCCAAGGAGCAGGACAAGAAGGTGGTGTTCGACCGCGACGTGATGTCGCACGCGGTGAAGCGGGCGGCGCTCCTGACCAACGAGGAATCGCGCGGGGTGCGGCTGGCGTTCAAGGGCAAGTCGAAGAAGCTTGAACTGGCGAGCCGCGCGCCGGAGATGGGCGAGGCGAACATCACGGCGGACCTGGCGACCTACGACGGGGACGACATCGAGATCGGGTTCAACCCGGCGTTCATCGTCGATGCGCTCAAGGTGCTCAGCGAGCCGCAGGTGATCATGGAACTCAAGGCGCCCAACAAGCCGGGCCTCATCAAGAGCGGGGGCGACTTCCTGTACGTGGTAATGCCGGTGAACCTCACCTGAGGGGCGGCTACGCCAGGAGCGGCTTGAAGAGCACGAGCAGGAGCACCATCAGGGTGCCGTTGTGGAGGGCGTGGGCCGTCATCGGGGCGATGAGGCTGTCGCGCCATTCGCGCATCAGGGCGAAGTTGAAGCCCAGGGTGATGACGCCGACGAGCAGCACGAAGTCGTAGGAGTGCATGACGCCGAAGACGATGGCCGAGACCACCGCGGCCAGGCCCAGGCCCACGCGGGCGCGGAGGTGACGGAAGAAGGCCCCGCGGAAGATGGACTCCTCGGCGAGTGGCGCCCACACGACAGCCATGCCGACGAAGATGAGCAGCACCAGGGGCGAGGCGCCGGCGATGAGATCCACGACGGGGTTCTTCGGTTGCGAAGTGTCCCCATCGAGCAGGCCGAACGCGGCGATGGCGGCACAGAGTCCGATGAGGGCCCCGAACGAGGCGGCGCCAGCGAGGCCAGGGCGCGAGGCACGCCGCGGCGCGACGAGCGAGAGGATCATCGCCAGCCCCCCGATCAGCACGCCGACCGCCGCCCCGATGCCGATCCGCTGAGGCCACTCAAAGGCCGCGAGCAGGGGCTTGGCGGCGACGACGCCGAGCATCAGGACCATGCCCAAGCCCATCAGGGGCAGCCCGGCGAAGTAGCCGAAGACCCCCGCGCCAACCTCGCGCCAGAAGCCGGTGCCGGCGTGCCAGCCCATCAGGGCCTTGTGCTGCGTCCACGAAACGCCTCGGAGAAGCGGGTACAACGTCAAGAGCAGAAGCGAGGCCTGAATAGCCAGGGTGGTTGGACGGAGCCAGGCGGGCGGGTGGCCGTCGGGGTTCAAGGGGACAAGGCCGGCGAGAAGGTGCATCGCAAGGAACGCGGCGACAAAGACGGGGAGCACTTCGAGGTACACGCTCCCGCCGGGGGCGGGCGGGACAAAGGCCCGGCGGAGGCGCCCGCGGTTGATCTGGACGATCATGACGATGAACGCGGCGAGGCCGCCCGCGCCCGCGACGAGCAGCGCGAACCCGAAAAGCGCAAGACCCACGGCGAGCCGCATCCCGCCGCCGATGAGTGCCTGGCGGGCGGGGTCTTCGTCGGGCAGGTGCTTCGTGAGCAGCAGTTCGGCGAACCAGCCGTGGCGGGCCTTGAGGCCTTCGCGCTCGATGTCGGTGAGTTCGGCGTGGGGATCTTTCACGAGTCGTCGCGCGGCGTCGATGTCCTGCGCCAAGGCAGGGGAGGGGTGGGCCGCCGCGTCGTTACGCGTCGCGGCGAGATCAAGGCGGGCGGCTGCCGCGTCGGCATTGAGCAGCTCGGCGGCGACCGCGGCGGACCGGAGGATCTCGGCGGGTGACTTGGCCTCCTTGTTCACCGCGCCGAGGATTTGCTTCAGGTTCGCCTCGGTCATGGGCACCGCCTTGGCGAGTCGCGTCATGACCTTCGCGTTGAGCGTCATCGGATCGAGCCCCGGCGGCTCAATGGCCCCCGCCTCGGCGACGGGCTTGGTGGCGGCCTTGTCGCCGAACTGGTTGGAGAGCACCGTGACCGCGACCAACAATGTCGCGACGATCCAGGCGATCAGCGCGGCACGGGGTGTCCCGGGGTCGGGCTGGCGTTGGACCGGAGCAGGGGACTCGCTCATAAGGCCATCATCGGCGGAATAACAGGGTTCGGCCCATTGGCCGACGGGTTGCCGTGTGGGTGGTGCCCGGCTATTGTTCGCTCCCCCGGGTGACGGATAGACCCGGGGTGATGCCCGAAATCTTGTCGGCCCGGCGTTCGGAGAGCGTCGGAACCGACCCGCCCCGCCCGGTAGGCGGCGAACAGCATCGGCCGCGTGCGGCCTGGACGGGGTTATTCCTTCCAGCACCACACGCCGCCGAGGGAGGCTCGCGATGTCTCGACGTCAAACCTACCTCGCCAAGCCCGGCGAGATCAAGAAGACCTGGCGCGTGGTGAACGCGGAGGGCATTCCGCTGGGCCGCCTGGCGGCGGAAGTGGCGATCGTGCTGATGGGCAAGCACCGCCCGGAATACACCCCGCACGTGGACACGGGCGAGGGCGTGATCGTGACGAACGCGACGAAGGTCGTGCTCACGGGCCGCAAGGCCGACCAGCGCCTGTTCATGTGGTACACGAAGTACCCCGGCGGGCACAAGACGCGGACGTACGGGCAGTTGCGGGACAGCAAGCCCGACCTGCTGGTGGAGACGGCGGTGCGGCGCATGCTCCCGAAGAACCGGCTGGCGCGGGTGATGATGAAGAACCTGCGCGTGGTGGGCGGGGCCGAGCACAACATGGCGAGCCTGGCGCCGACGGAACTGAAGGTCTGAACGCACGCGTCGGCCCCGGCGACGCGGGGGCCACGCTGAAAGGAACACGAATGGCGACGATTCCCACGATCACGATTCCCGGGATGGCCCCCGCGGCCGCTCCGACGCCCGAGGCCCAGCCGACCCGTCCGCCCAAGGTGGCCAAGCCCGCCGACAAGCGCGGGTGGTGGTGGGGCACGGGCCGCCGCAAGACGGCGGTGGCCCGCGTACGGATGAAGCCCTCGTCCAACCCCACGTTCGTCGTCATCGGCGCGACGGGTAAGAAGAAGACCATCGACGAGTACTTCTCCGAGGTGCGCGACCGCAACGACTGCGTCGCCGCCTTCAAGGCCGCGAACATGGAAGGCAAGTTCGAGGTCGTGGCGCAGTGCCACGGCGGGGGCAAGATGGGCCAGTCGCAGGCGATCCGGCTGGGCATCGCCCGGGCGCTGCGGGACTACGACCCCGCGTGCGAAGGCGCGCTGCGCCAGGCCGGGTTCCTCACGCGCGACTCGCGCGAGGTCGAACGCAAGAAGTACGGCCAGGCGGGCGCCCGCCGTCGCTTCCAGTTCTCGAAGCGGTAATCGATCCGCGATCGTCAACCCTCAAGGCCCGGGCTTCGGCTCGGGCCTTGTTCTATCGCGGAGAACACGAAGCGGGCCGCTCGGCATTGGGTGTCGTGAGGTCATGCACGCCGCGTGATGATGCTATCGCACGTCACGGCCACGAATGCCATCGAGGGTATGAAGGCCCAGCCATACATCGAATCGGTGTGTGGGCTCGGGGGCATAGTCGCCTTCCCCCAGGTCGTAGCCCGGAAGGACGCGCGACCGGGGCGTGCTCTGGGCATGTCCGTCGACGAACGCGAAGGGCGCATCGGACGCGGCATCTTGAGTGGCGATGAGCGGATAGATGTCGACGAGAAGTGATTTGGCGGAGGGAAACAAGCATTGCGCCATGGAAACGCCGCGAAACTGGTCGGCGCCCGACCGGGTATCGGGGTTCCAGAACTCCGGCGATGCGAAGTACGCACAAGGAAGCAGAAAAGGGGTCCCGCCGGGGCCGCCTTGCATCGCGGTCTGCTCGGCATCGAAGAAATGAATTCCGAAGCGGTCACCGTTGTAGTAACGATCCGCGATGGCTCGATTCCAGAAGAAGATGCCGGAGAAGTAGCCGGGAACGACGTCAGAGGCGCCGTCGGCATATCGGAGCACCGTGGAGGTCGCCTCGGGGTTCATGAACGCAGGGAAGGCGTCTCGGTGATCGATCGTGTAGGCCGCAAGCGTCGCAGCATTGCTCCCGAGATACGAAAGCGTGCGGGTCCGCCAGCCCTGGGCACGGACCTTCGAGAGCGTGGGAACGAGCAGGGCCGCCAGTATTCCTACGATCAAGATGACAAGGCACGTTTCAAGGACGGTGAATGCACGGGGCGACGTGCCCGCCGAACGCCAAACCGAAATCGGTACTGAAGTCGCTCGCGTGCGGAGCACGGCGCTGACGCCGAGCAACGCCAGGAGTACGGCATTACGGGCAAGCGCCCCGCGTACGGACCCGGCCCACGTGAAGTGACGTTCGATGAGCGTGATACACGCGCACGACGGGGGGACTGCCGTGGACAGCACAATCCCGAGCATGGCCGTAAACCCTACGAGCAGCGCGAGCAGCACTACGTCCATCCACGTTCGCTTGAGGTTTGCAAGCCACATCCCCGCAACCAAAAACTCGATCACGGGTATCGTGAATGTTGCGGCGAGTTGGACCCAGCGGGGGATAGGCCAGTGAGACAGTGCATCGGCAAACCCACGCAAATCAACAAGTTTCGTGACTCCAGCGATGCCCACGAATACAACCACGGCACCCGCGAGGACGACGCCAAGGCGATGGCGGGCGCCGTCGTGCTGGGCCGTACAGACGTTCGCATCGCCGTGATGCATCGACAACATAGGCATGGGTGCGGGTCACAGGGTTAACTGGAGCCGCCCGAACAAGGATGTCCCGGCGCAAGCAGCATGGTGACGCAATCAATGGCCTGCTGCCCCAGGTTGATGCATTCGTTCGGCAAATCGCCGCATTTGAAGTTGTCACGCTTGCAGCCGCCCGCGGGCGAACTTTGAAGATGCACGCTGCCAGCCGCGCCACTCCCCGCGAGGGTGACCACTTGAACCGTGAACGGACCGGCGTCGGGAATGGCGACACATTGCCACCCGTAGGTTCCGTCGGTGCAGTCGGTCGTGCGCACCGTACAGCAGTCTTCACTCCCGGCGCTCACCCAGCACGCCGCCAACGCACCTCCCGCGGAGAAGAGCCCCGCGATCATGGCCATGGCATGTCGTTTCGTCATTGTCATCGGCATATCCCTTCGTTACCCCGAGTTCACTGTGTTCATCCTGCGCCGTACAACGAGTACAACGAGAACGACCGACGCGGCTCCGAGCAAGCCCCAGCCGATCGTTTGGAAATCAATCCTGGTCGGGTCATGTGACGCGATAGGAAATGATCGGGGAATGATCCCGTCGGGCGTGATCACGGCGGCCGTGCGATCCCGAAAGTCGGTGATCGCAAGGAATGTGTACTTCCCACGGATGGCGTCGATGCCGTCGTGTGTTGGCACGTCGAGGACGGAGGCCAGGCCCGCCGCGGGTAGCGGTTCGCTGCCTTCATAGACGATCACACGATCGCGGAGACCAGCCGCGGTGCGGTGCTCAACTCGGCCAGCGACCCAGCGGCCAAGGCGTTCGTCATAAGCCCAATCCTGAAAGTCGTAACTGGCACGAATGGCGGATGGCCCTCCGGCGTTGCCGTACAGGGTCGTGTTCTGAACGAAACCGCGATCGAGCCGATGATCCCACACGCCCTTCAGCACAAACCATAGTTGTCGTTCCGCGGTCAATGACGTTGGTCGTCCGTACACGGCCGACCAACCGCTGGCGGATACAACGACATCGCGGACCTCGAAATCAGCAGGTTCTCGAACGCCCAGTCCCGCGAACAACAACCGATCGAGGATCGGCTTGAAGACATGGACTTTCTTGCTGACTGCCTGTTCGGGGTCCGCTTCGACCGCGGATACGTCGAACACCTTGAGACTCTTCCCGGAAAACTGCCACGCCGCATCATCACTCATCGCCGCGTCGGTATAGTCGCCGGATGGGTATGTCGTGTTGAGTCGCCATGTGCCATCCCCCGCGCAGAACAGTTGATATCGGATGATGTACGGCCCGCTGGCACGCTCCGCGAGCGCACGTTCGTACTCCGCGCGACGCGGATGATCGCGTCGGCCTTCCACCTCGCGGGCAAGCGCTTCAAGTTGAGCAGCGGTGAGCGTGCTGTAGTCTTCGGTTCGCCACTTCATGCTCGCACCGCCAAGGTCTGGAAGGGCCCGGGCGGTTTGGTGTTCACGAATGAGCCAGTCTGATACTTGAGACGGCGATTGTGCGTACGCCAGCACGGCGCTCGACGCGAAAACCGAAGCAGTGAGTGCTCGGCTAATCAGCATCATGACAAAGCCAGTGTATCCCCCCCCCCCCCCCCCCCCCCCCCCCCCCCCCCCCGCGGCGACCTCCGCTTCGTCCCGCTGCCTTGGCTTGTGTCCGCGGGCGTGGGGGGGGGGGGGGGGGGGGGGGGGGGGGGGGGGGGGGGGGGGGGGGGGGGGGGGGGGGGGGGGGGGGGGGGGGGGGGGGGGGGGGCGGGGGGGGGGGGTGGGGGGTGGGGGGGGGTGGGGGGGCGGGGGGGGGGGGGGGGGGGGGGGGGCAG
>BQMO01000012.1 GCA_022180725.1 Phycisphaerae bacterium | reverse complement strand
GGAGTTCAGACGTGTGCTCTTCCGACCTCCCCGCCGCCGCCGCCGCCCCCGCCGCCGCCGCCGCCGCCGCCCCCGCCGCCTCCGGTGGACGACGAGTTGCGGGCCGCGACGGACTTCCCGCCGCGGTTCAAGGACTACGTGCAGGTAGAGGTGTTTGACCTTCGGCTGCTGGCGCGGATGGGCGTGCAGGGCCGGCCGACAAGCGCCAACGAAAGCCAGGCCGGGCTGAGCGGCCCGCTGGTGTACAACGACCTGCCCGGGGCCGCCGAGGCGTTCGCGGCGGAGCGGTCCTACGCGGCGACGCGGCAGGACATCCAGGTGGTGATCGCGCTGGTCGAGCGGTACAACGCGGTGTTCGGGACCGCGGAGCAAGACCGCACGGCCGAGATCGCCCGGGAGTTCGCCGAAGCCTCCGCCCGGTGGAAGGCGCTGGGGAACGAAGGATCGTTCGACGCGGCGGCGTTCCGGGCATGGGTGCGGAACACCCCCGAAGAGCGGGTGATCGCCGAGCGGATCGCGCAGATCGAGGGCCTGCTGGGTGAGATGCGCAAACTCGGGCTGACCGAGCCGGAATATCGCCAGGCGCGGCAGCGGCTGCTGCGGACGATCATGCCGCAGGGCGGCGCAACGGCCGGCCTCTAACGGCGTGATGAACGAGAGATCCACACCCCCCGGACGGTTGTTCCGGGGGTGTTTCTTTGTAGGCCGGGGAGCGTTCACCCGACCCTACGCTGACGCATGGCGAAAGGGCAGTATCTGTCGGCGTATCAGCAGGGGATTGTCAAGCGGTTCTATGAACACCGCGACACGGTGCTGTGGCAGCGACTGGCGGAGCTCGTGAGCGAGATCTATCTTGCGGAATCGGAGAAGGCGGCCGCGAAGTTGTGGGCGTCGGCGGGCGACACGTTGCGCAAGGTCGGCGTGGAGCAGAAGGTGATTGATGCGATCGTGACGGAGCGTCGCGTGGCGGACCTGGCGGGGGTGGTGAACGCGCTGTCCGCGAGGCCGCCGAGATCGCCGGGCCGCTCGGCCAAGCCGTCGGACGACGACACGTTCGGCGGGTAGTCCGTTATTCCGGGCCGAGGAACTCGACGGCGGCGACGGTGGCGTCGTCGTCCCAGGCGGGCGTGCCGGCGAAGGCTTCGAGGGCGTCGAAGACGAAGCGGACATCCTCGTCGGGGGATTGTCCGCGGATGATCTGCTCGAGGAGACGGTCCACGCCGAAGACGCCCTCGGGGCCACGCTGCTCGATGATGCCATCGCTGTAGACGACGACCTCGTCGCGCGGGTGGAGGATGAGCGACGCTTCGCCGTAGGCGGCGTCGGGGTCGATGCCGACGGGGATGCCCCCATCGGTGTGCTGGTGGACGGTTGAGCGGAGGTTCCCGCAGCGTTTGACGATGAACCAGTGCCCGTGCCCGGCGTCGGTGTATCGGAGCGTGCCGTCAGCGTGAAGGATGCCGACCCAGAGGGAGAGGAACCGCCCGGCCAATGGTCGTGAGGCGAGAAAGCGGTTCGTCGCGGTCACTGCGGCGGCCGGGCCGGCCGAGGCGTGGAGGCGCTGGAGTTCGGCGGCGAGGAAGGCGCGGGCGGTGGCCATGAGCATCGCGGCGCCGACGCCGTGCCCGGCCACGTCCCCGATGCAGACCGCGGTGCGGCCCGCGCCCAGGTCGAGCACGTCGACGAGGTCGCCCGCGACGAACTTCCCCGGACGCGAACGGACGGCGTAGACCATCGGCCCGATCGTGCCGACGGGGTCGGGCATGATGAGGGTCTGGACTTCGCGGGCGGCCTCGAGTTCGGTCTGCATGTCGTGGCGTCGTCGTTCGACCTCGGCGCGGCGGAGGGCGCCGATGGCCAGGCCCAGCGCGGTCGCAACCGCCTCGCAGTATCCCGCCGCGTCGGCGTGGACGGCGGCCTCGCGTCCGCGCGCGTCGAGGTACAGGAACCCGGTCACCGGGCCGTCGATCGCGACGGGCACGCAGAGCGCCGAGTGCACGCCGAGTTCGGCGAGGCTCTGCCCGTGGCGGACTGGCTCGGCGTCTTCCGTGAGGAGGGCGCTCTCGCCCGTCGCCGCCTGTTCCAGGAGCGTGCGGCTGAACTCGAGGCCCTCGGCGCTCGCCGCAACGATCTCGACCTGAACGGCCTGGCCCCCGGCGACTCGCCGGAGCACCGCGCCACGCGCGTACCCGCTGCCGCGCAGCGCGAGTTCGAGGGCGACGGAAGCGGCGGCGGGTTCGTCGAGCGCATCACCCAGACGGCGGATGCATTCGGATAAATGAGCCAGCCGACGATCGCTCACGCTTGTCCGGCGAGAGGTTCCCAGCCGCTCGATGCGTTGCGTCCGCGACGACGTGTCGTCGATCGTGCGGGCCGTGGAGGTGGTCGGTAGCGCGCCAACCACGACCCGGAAAGCCCACGGTCCGATACGGAGAATGTCCCCGGTGGCCAGCGGGGCGGGCATGCCCTTGGGCAGTCGCACGCCGTTCAGGAGTGTTCCCGATCGGCTGCCCCCGTCTTCGATGAACCACGCGCCGCGTTTGCGCACGAGCACGGCGTGGCACCGCGAGACGGTGTCGTCCGGGAGTGAAACGTCGCAGGTCGCGGAGCGACCAATGGTGGCGGGGGTTTCGCCTTCGACGCGGAACGGCCCGGGCGAAGGCCCCGCGAGCACCTGGAGGGTCATGCCGGTCGGATCCATCACGGGAGCGTACGGCGGGCTGTTCGCTTCGGGGCGCTCGGGCCGCAACAATCGGGCATGAACCTCGATCTCTCCGGGCGGACAGCGCTGGTGTGCGGCTCCTCGTCGGGGATCGGGCGGGCGTGCGCGATGGAGCTGGCGGCCCTGGGTGCTTCGTGCGTGCTCTTGGCGCGTGACGCGGAGAAGTTGCGCGCCGTGCAGGGGGACCTCGAAAGTTCGCGGGGGCAAAAGCACGCCGTGCTCTCGGCGGACCTTGCCGACCCCGGCGCGGCTCGGTCGGCGGTGGCCGCATGGCTGGCGCAGTCGGGAGCGACGATTCATATTGTGGTGAACAACACGGGCGGGCCGCCGGCGGGGAGCGCGCTGGACGCGTCGCCCGATGCGTTGCTCGCTGCCTTTCAATCGCAACTGCTGGCGGCGCAGGCCATCGCGCAGCTCGTCGTGCCCGGCATGAAGGCGGCCCGGTTCGGGCGGATCATCAACATCACCTCCACCAGCGTGAAGGCGCCGATTCCGAACCTGGGCATCTCGAACATCGTGCGTCCGGCGGTGGCGGCGTGGGCCAAGTGCCTCGCGACGGAACTGGGGCCAAACGGGATCACCGTGAACAACGTGCTGCCGGGGTACACGCGGACGGAGCGACTCGCGAGCCTCTTCCGCGGACGCGCGGCGAAGCAGGGCGTAACGGAAGAGGCGGTCGAAGCGGAGATCATCGCGTCGACGCCCGCGCGGCGGCTGGGTGAGGCCGCCGAGATCGCGGCGGCGGTGGCGTTCCTCGCCTCGCCGGCGGCGGGGTATGTCAACGGGATCAACCTGCCGGTGGACGGCGGACGACTTGGTACGCTGTAGCGCATCATGGAGCGAATCGCCAACTTCATCGCGAACGAGTTCGACGAGCCGGCGTCGCGCGATTATCTCGACGTCATCGAACCGGCGACAGGCGGGGTGTACGCCCGCGTGCCGATGTCGGACGCGGAGGACGTGAACCGGGCGGCGGCCACGGCGCGGGCGGCGTTTCCCGCCTGGGCCTCGACCCCCGCGGCGGAGAGGTCGCGCCTTCTGCTCCGTCTGGCGGACCTGATCGAGGCGAACCTGGAGCAACTTGCGCAGGCCGAGTCGCGCAACTGCGGGAAGCCGATCGCGTTGGCTCGAGGCGTGGATATCCCGCGGTCGGCGGCGAATATGCGGTACTTCGCGACGGCCATTCTGCACGCGCCGGGGGAGTTCCACGAGACGGACCAGCCGGCGGTGGGTGGACCGCTGCACGCCATCAACTACACGCTCCGGAGGCCGCGCGGCGTGGCGGGGCTGATCTCGCCATGGAACCTGCCGCTGTACCTGCTGACGTGGAAGATCGCGCCGGCCGTGGCCACGGGCAATACGTGCGTCGCCAAGCCGAGCGAGGTGACGCCGATGACGGCGCACCTGCTCGCGGGGCTGGTGCGCGAGGCGGGCTTTCCGCCGGGGGTGATCAACATTGTGCACGGGGACGGGCGGACGTGCGGGAGCGCGATCGTGCAGCACGCGGAAGTGCCGGCGGTGTCGTTCACCGGGTCGACGGCGGTGGGGCGGTGGATCGGCGAGACGTGCGGGCGGATGCTGAAGCGCGTGAGCCTTGAACTGGGCGGCAAGAACGCGTTTGTGATCTTCGATGATGCGGATCTGGGGCAGGCCATCCCCACGGCGGTGCGGGCGGCGTTCACGAACCAGGGGCAGGTCTGCCTGTGCGGGTCGAGGCTGCTGGTGCAGCGGCGCGTGTTCGAGCGCGTGCTCGACGCGGTGGCAACGGGGGCACGGGCGCTGGTTGTCGGTGATCCCCGGGATGAGGCCACGCAGTTCGGGTCGCTGACCAGCCGGGCGCACTTCGAGAAGGTTGCGGCGATGGTGGACGAAGCGAGGGCCGCGGGCGGCGTGATTCACTGCGGGGGCGCCCCCGTGCCGGGCGTGTCGCTGCCGGCGCGCTGCCGCGGCGGGTACTTCTACCAGCCGACGGTGATCTCCGGGCTGGACCCTGCGTGCCGGGTGGAGCGGGAAGAGATTTTCGGGCCGGTGGTGACCGTACAGCCCTTCGAGGATGAGGACCAGGCGGCGGCGCTGGCGAACGGGACGGATTACGGATTGGCGGCGTCGGTGTTCACGGGGGATGTGTCGCGGGCGCATCGATTCGCGGAGCGTGTGCAGGCGGGGGTGGTGTGGGTGAACTGCTGGCTGGTGCGCGACTTGCGGACGCCGTTCGGGGGGATGAAGGCGAGCGGGGTGGGGCGCGAGGGTGGGTTGGAGGCCCTGCGGTTCTTTACGGAACCGAAGAACGTGTGCGTGAAGGTGTGAGGGTCGATACGCTCCCGTCATGACGATTCACCGATCCGAGCACGCCGCCGAGCCGTTGGGGCCGTACCCGCACGCCCGCCGGGCGGGGGGCCTGCTGTTCCTGTCGGGGATCGGCCCGCGGAAGCGCGGGAGCAAGGACATCCCCGGCGCGGTGGTTGATGCGACGGGGCGGCTGGTGGATTACTCGATCGAGGCCGAAATGCGGTCGTGCTTCGAAAACATCCGCACCATCCTGAACGAGTCCGGGTCGCGGTGGGAGAGCATTGTTGATGTTCAGGTATTTCTGACGGACATGAAGCGTGATTGGCCTACGTACAACCGGGTGTACGCGGAGTTTTTTCCGCCCGGACCACACCAGCCGACGCGGACGACGGTGGAAGTGTCGGCGCTGCCCACGGGTGGGAACACGCCGATTCATTTCGAGATCAAGGTGGTCGCAAGCATGAATTCCGACGCGGCAACCAAGTCGTAAGTACATTTATCACAACAAGTAACAACGAAAAACGAGGAATTGTGCATTGCCGCATATTGAGGTTGGGTTGTGTGCGGGTACGATTGTTACCGACGGGCGATGGGGTGGGCTATGTCGAACACAAGGAGCGAACGAATGAAGAGCGTGACGACCGGGTTGGTGGCGGTGTGCGGCGGGGCGATGGTGCTGGCGGGCGTGCTGGGCTTTGCCCAGCCGGAGAAACCCAAGACGCCCGCGACCCCGACGACGCCCGCGGCGCCGAAAGCCCCTGCGACTCCGGCGACCCCCGCGAAGCCGGCGACGGAGCATGGGCAGCCGACGATGGAAGAGATGATGGCCCACATGGCCGAGCTGGCCAAGCCGGGCAAGATGCACGAGTTCCTGACGTCCTCGGCGGGGACATGGGAAGGCAAGTGCACGTCGTGGAACCCGATGGACCCCACGGCGAAGCCGACGACGAGCACCTGCACGACGATCATCACCGCGCGGATGAATGGTTTGTATACGACGTGCGAAACCAAGGGCACGCTGGAGATGGCTCCTGGGCAGATGGTCAACTTCGAGGGCTTCGGGATCAACACGTACAACAACGCCTCGAAGAAGTTCGAGAGCACGTGGTCGGACACGATGGCGCCGATGATCATGACCTTCACCGGCGATCTTTCCGACGGCGGGAAGACGCTGACGCTGATGTCGCACTACCACTGCCCGATGATAGACCAGGACACGTGGATGCGGCTGGTGGAGAAGCACACCGGCTCGAACACGATGACGTTGGAGATGTACGGTCCGACGATGGACGGCAAGGGCGAGTTCAAGATGATGCAGATCGACTACACGCGGAAGCACTGAGCATCGTCCGATTCGCGATGAAAGGGCAAGGCCCGGCCGAACGGATCGGCCGGGCCTTTTTCTGTTTGAGTCACGTACTTACCGGCGGCGTCGGGCCGAGGCGAAGAGCACCCCGAACCCGGCGAGCAGCCCCGCGCCCGGCGAGGGAACGCACGTGAGTTCGTAGCCCCAACTGAACCCCTCGTGCACGTACAAGTGATGCCCCGGCTCGCCTCGGTCGACGATGGTGCCGTCCGCGGCGAAATAATCGTCCCACCAGGTCGCGTAGGTCTCGAAGTAGAGCGACGTGGTGGTACCCGGCGTTGGGCAGGGGTCGCCCGGCTTGTCGTAGAAGTAGTCGTACTGGAAGCCGCTCTGCCAGCGCCCGGGAACGACGTCCTCGTCCTCGTCCTGGAAGGGATAGAACGGCCCGCCCATCGTGCCGGGGCGTTGCCCGGCGGGGAGACGCGAGTTGTCGTCCATGCGGCTGTTGTCGGTGCCGGGCCACCGCTCGCGATAGGCCGACACCCACAGGACGTCGTTGATGAGCGAACCAGGTTCGGGGACAAAGGTGACTTTGATTTCGGCGCCGAGCACGTCGTCACCGACGCCGCAGTCGTTGTAGGCGCGGTAGTAGTCGACGTTGAACTGCCCGTTCATGTTGTTGTTGCCGCCCATGTAGTGGATGGTCCAGTTGGGGGCGCCGTAGGCGGCGTTGAGCACGCCGCGGAACCAGTCCGAGGGTGATTCGAGCAGCGTGACGCTGGCCGGTGCGAGTTTCGATTGGCAGGTAAACCCGGGATGGTCGACGCAAGCCTTGGACGCGACGCCGGGATTTCCGGCCGTGTTGCCCGCAAGGGTGATGGTCCCTTCGGCGGGGAAGGAAACGAGTCCGAAGACCATCCATGCCAATCCAAGGATCGAACGTGTCGTCGTGCTCATGTGAGGTGCTCCTGAAGGGCCGGCGGCGTGCCGATCGGCCCGACTGTTAGCGACGCCGCCGGGTGATGGCTCACGCGGGAAGCACCGGGGTTGCATGGAAGGGGGTTGGTCGGCTACCGTGCGCGGTGATGGGCTTGGCACCCAAGGCGGCCCGGTTGCAGGAGCGCGACGATGAACGATCAATCAGCGATGGCGGTGACTTTGACGCGGCGAGGCTTTGTGATGGCGGCGGCGGGGGCCGCGGCGTTGGGCGTGCTGCCCGCGCAGGCGCTGACGCCGCGCCGGCGTGGCGATCGGCTGCGGGTGGGGCTGGTGGGGTGCGGCGGTCGCGGCACGGGCGCGGCCCGGGACATGCTGGCGACGAATGACGCGGAGATCGTCGCCATCGGCGACGTAATGGGCGAGCGCGTCGCTTCGTGCCGCGCCAGCCTCGCGGGGTTGGGCGACGGGCTGAACGCGCACGTGCACCTGACGGACGAGACGTGCTTCACCGGGTGGGACGCGTATCGGCGGGTGATCGATTCGCCGATCGACGTGGTGATGCTGGCGACGCCACCCGGCTTTCGCCCGGCGATGTTCGAGTACGCGGTGGCGAAGGGACGGCACGTGTTCATGGAGAAGCCGGTGGCGGTGGACCCGGCGGGGGTGCGGAAGGTGATCACCGCGGCGAAACTGGCCGACGAGAAAGGCCTGAAGGTCGTCGCGGGTACGCAGCGCCGGCATGAACGGTGCTACCTGGAGGCGATGAGCCGGATCAAAGCCGGGGCGATCGGCACGGTGCTGTCGGCGCAGTGCTACTGGATGCAGGGCGGGCTGTGGATGCACGATCGCAAGCCGGAGTGGTCGGACACCGAGTGGCAACTGCGGAACTGGTTGTACTTCACGTGGCTCTCGGGGGATCACATCGTCGAGCAGCACGTGCACAACATCGACGTGGTGAACTGGGTGCTGGGCAACCCGGTGCGGGTGCAGACGGCGATGGGCGGGCGGCAGGTGCGAACCAGCCCGGCCTACGGGCACGTGTTCGACCATTTCGGGATCGTGTACGAGTACGCGAACGGCGTGGTCGTCACCAGCATGTGCCAGCAGATCGACGGGTGCCAGAGCCGGGTGGAAGAGGTGTTCCAGGGGACGCTCGGCAAGGCCGTCACATCGAGCGGGCGGGCGTCGATCACCGGCGAGCACGCGTGGAAGTGGACGGGCGACCAGCGCAGCCCGTACGAGCAGGAGCAGGCGGACCTGGTGGCGGCGATTCGTTCGGGCGAGCGGCTGAACGAGGGGACGCGGATCGCGGAGAGCACGCTGACGGCGATCATGGGGCGGATGAGCGCGTACACGGGCCGGCCGATCACCTGGGAGCAGGCGTGGAACAGCGAACTCGACCTGACGCCGCCGGCGTTGGAATGGGGAACGATGCCGACGCCCGAGGTGGCGACGCCGGGGAAGACGAAGTTCGTGTAGGGACCGATCCGAGCGGGTGTACATTGGGTGAATCGCCGGCGGCGTAGGTACGCAACCATGCCCCACGCATGGCGTCGAGTGAATTCCTGCGTGACGTGTGCTCGCGGATCGTGGGGGGGATGAGAAACCGCTCGCTGACGCTCGCGGCTCGTTGGAAACCAGGAACTGCTCGCTCACGTTCACGGCTCGTTGGATATAAACGGGCGTAACTACGTCATAGTGGCCAAGCCGAGGAACCGGAGCGCGGACCCGCCGAGTACTTCTCGCAGGTCGTTCTCGGCGAGGCATGATCGCGCCAGTTCGCCGGGTGGTGATTCGCCGAGGGGGAAGGGGTAGTCGCTGCCGAGGGCGACGCGGGAGGCGCCGAACAGGCGGACGATGAGGTGGAGCGCGTCGGCGTCGTGGACGAGGGAGTCGACGTAGATACGGGCGGATGTTGCGGCCGCCTTCGCGGACGTGGGCATCTCTCCGGTTGGGGGATGAGTGGCGAGGTACTCGCGCGGGTGGCGTGCCGCTGGTGGGAAGAGGTCGCGGCGGCAATCAAACCCGTGCGCGATGCGACCCAGCGTTCCGGGGAACGATCCCCCGCCGTGCGCGAAGCACACGCGAAGGCGCGGCAGGCGGTCGAGCACACCGCCGAACATCATGGACATGATGGCGGTGCAAGTTTCGGTGGGCATTCCCGCGAGCCACGGCAACCAGTAGTTTGAGAATCGAGAGTCGGCCTCCGGAGGTTTGGGTGGCACAGGCGTCCCGCTTGTGAATTTCGTCATCATGTCCCACGGGTGCACGAAGACGCAGGCTCCGAGGCGTTCGCACTCGTGCATCACGTCGAAAATGGCGGGGTCGTCGAGGTTGCGGCCGTTGATATTGGTGCCGATCTGGATTCCGGGCAGTTTCAGGTCGCGGACGCAGCGTTCGAGTTCACGGCATGCCAGCGCGGGGTCCTGCATGGGCAGCGTCCCCAGCCCCATGAACCGCCGCACCGGTGGGACGCCCGTGCCACCCATGCCCAAAGACATGCCGAGTGCGACACCGGCGGAGGCCTGATGCTTGGCGATGGGCGCGGCCGCGCAGACGCCCGCGATGTGATCGTTGAGCACACGAGCCAGGTCGTAGGCGTCTTGGGGCTTGGCCCAGTAGGAGAACATGACGGGCACGGTGGAGAGGACTTGGGCGTGGACACCGCACGCGTCCATTTCGGCGAGGCGGACGGCGGGGTTCCAGCAGTTTTCACCGATCACGCGGAAGTGCTTCACGGTGCCGTCGGGCTGCGTCTGCACCATCCGCCCGCATGCGCACCCCTCGCGCTCGAAGCGTTCGAGGGCGACCCACCCGGGGTAGCCCGTCTTGAGCGACCAATCGGGCCAGCGCTCGGGGAGGATGTGGGTGTGGAGGTCGAGGGTGAGCATGGGTGCTCGTTTGTTACGATGCCAGTCGTGGGTCCGCCGAGCGATTCGACATGCCGCATTCGGGGCAGGCGGGGTGTGTGCCAAGCCCGCGCAGGTCATATCCGCAGCCCGAGCAGCAACCGGCGCTGAACCCGCGTGACAGGTATCGTCCGAATCCCGCCAATCCGAGGATCACCCCGCCGAACATCCACAGCGGGTACCAGTGGGATTGCACGTTCGCGGTCTTGGTGGCGATGGGTGCGCCGGGGGATTGCGAGGAGATGCGCACGAAACCCGACATGGTGCTGGGGAGCCATCGGCGAGTGGGTCCGAGCGCGATCTGTGAACCACCCAGGACAACCCAGTTCGGCCAAGCCGCCTTCAGGTCGCCCGAATCCGCGGTGACATACACGAACGACCCGCGTCCGAGCGCCAGGCCGCCGGTTCCCCAGGCCGTGGCCATCGGGAAAGACCAGGCGACGACGGCGAGGAGCAGCAGAACCGCCCCCGCGCCGAACGCGAGGTGCGACATGCGACGCACGTTCGAGCGCACGCTGGCGCGGGCGATTCTCACCGCCGCCCCGCGCTCTTTCTCGCCGCGCGCTTCGAGGGTTTGCTTGCGGGCTTTTTCGCGGACGGCTTCGGCCGGGACCTGCCCGCGGCGGCCTTGACCTTGCCTCCCTTGATCTCGATTGCTCCCGCGCGGACGATGACGGTGTTGCAGGCCTTGCAGGTGCGGCGTTCGGCAGGGCCGTCCCAGAAGTCGTTCATGACCACCGCGAGGTCTTCGTCGATCTTCTTGAGCACGAAGCGGGCGTCGTACACGAGGGCGTCGCAGTGGGGGCAATACCACTGCAGGCCGTCCTTCTGCGGGTTGCCCTCGGCGTCGACGCCGCGCGGGAACTCGGCGATGAGGCCGACCGTGCCCTTGGGTCGCTGCGGACGGTGAGGCACCCAGCGCGGCAGGAGGAAGAGTTCACCTTCCTTGATGACCTGGTCGTAGGGCTTGCCGCCGTCGAGGGGTCTCAGGCGGACGGCGATGTCGCCCTTGAGTTGGTAGAAGAGTTCCTCGGTGGGGTTGACGTGGAAGTCGTTGCGCGTGTTCGGCCCGCCCGAGACGAAGAGGATGACGTCGGGGCTGTCGGTGAAGAGTTGCTTGTTCGACACCGGCGGCACCAGGTGCTTGGCGTTGTCCTTGATCCACTTCCTGAGATTGAGCGGGGGTGCGATGGCCATGCGCCAAGGGTAGTCGGCGCGACCGTGCCCCGGTGTCGGGGGGCGGAGTCATGGCGCGGGGAGCGACGCCCGCCACCGGGCCGCCGCGGGTTCATCGCCCCGACGTTCATAGAGCGCCATCAGTCGCTGCACCGCCTTGAGGGTCCGCGCGTGCGCCGGTCCGAGTTTCGATACCAGGAGGGCGTGGCTTTCAAGAAGTTCCTTCTCGGCTTGCTCGTACTTCTCCAGCGCCGTCAGGCACTCGCCGAAGTTGTTGCGGAAGATGGCCAGGTAGAGGTGATCGGCGGGGAGTTTGCCCGCGCAGAGCGTGAGGAGTTCCCGGTACTGCCGCTCGGCCTCCTCGTGCTTGCCGGTGCGCGAGAGGAGCATGGCCAGGTTGTTCATGGGCGACCACGTGTCCGGGTCCTGGCCGCCCGAGGCCTTGCGACGGACCTCGATCACACGCCGGTACATCGTCTCGGCGAGGTCGTCGCGGCCGAGGTCTTCGTAGAGGTAGGCCAGGTTGCCCAGCCCGATCATGGTCTTGGGGTGGTCTTCGCCGAGCGTCGCCTTCCACCCCTCGTACGCGCGTTCGGCGAGCGGCCGGGCTTCTTCCAGCCGCTTCTGTTCGATGAGCGCGACCGCGAGGTTGCCCGTCGTCGTGATCGTCGCGACGTGGTCAGGCCCCAGCACGCGCGTGCGGGCCTCGAGCGTTTCTCGCATGAGCCGCTCGGCTTCGACGCGGTCGGCTTCGGAGGTGGACCGCTGCAGGGCGGCGGCGAGGTTGTTCATGGTGTAGAGCGTGTCGGGGTGGTTGTCGCCGAGCGTGTCCCGCCGCAGCCGCAGCGCCTCGCGCAGCAGCCCGACGGATTCGGCCACGCGCCCCGAGTCCTTGATCGCGGTGCCCGTGTTGTGCAGCGCGGTGATGTACCGCTGGTCGTGATCACCCACGGCGGCGCGGGCGGCCTCCATGCCGGTGCGCAGGATCGGCTCGGCCTCGGCCCAGCGCCCCGTCTCCTGGTAGACCCGTCCGAGATCAAGTCGGGCGAAGATGGTCTCGGGATCGTTGGCGCCGAGCACCCGCTCGCAATCGGCGATGATGGCCAGGGCATCGCGTTCGGCGTCGTCGAACTTGCCGCGGTCGGCGCGGATGCCCACGATGTTCCGCCGGGCGCTGATCGTGGCGCGGTGGTTGTCGCCGTAGAGGCGTCGGCAGAGGGCGAGCACCTTCTCGTACTGCGTCTCGGCCTCGTCGAGCCGGGACATCGCGTGGTAGGTGTGCCCGATGGTGTCGCGGAGGGCGAGTTCGACGCGCGGGTGGATCGACGCGCGCGTCTGCAGGTCGGCCGCCGCCGAATCGAGCAACTCGCGCAGGGTTGGTTCGCGTCCCTGCGCCTCTTCGGGGTTCACCGCGCGGAGCATACGGTCGAGGAACGCGCTGACCTCGCGCGAGATATCGGCCTCTTCGCGGGCAACCTCGGCGGCTCGTGTCGCGCGTTCGGCCTGCCAGGCGATGCCCACCAACCCACCGACCATCGCCGCGAGCACGGCCGCCGCGCCGATGACGACCGCCTTGTTCCGCTGGGCGAACTTGCGAAACTGGTAGGCGGCACTGGGCGGGCGTGCCGCGATCGGCTCGTGCCGGAGGAACCGCCCCAGGTCGGCCGCCAGGTCCGAGGCCGACTGATACCGCCGATCCTTCTCCTTCGCGAGCGCCTTGGCGACGATGGTCTGGAGGTCGCCGCGGTACGTCCGATTGATCGTCCCAAGCGGCGTCGGTTCGAGCTCGGCGACCATTCGGGCCACCTCGACCAGCGTCCGCCGCTCCACCACGAACGGCAGCCGCCCCGCAAGGAGTTCGTACAAGATCACGCCGAGCGCGTACACGTCGGCCCGGGTGTCGATCGCCAGCGGATCGCCCGTCAACTGCTCGGGGCTCATGTACGCCAGCGTCCCCACGACCGCGCCGGCCTCGGTGTGGAGCGTGCCCGCGGGGTTGTCGTCGGTCGCCCTCGCGACGCCGAAGTCGAGCACCTTGGCCCGCCCCTCGTCGTCGACGAGGATGTTCCCGGGCTTGAGATCGCGGTGGATGACGCCCTTCTGGTGCGCGTGGTGCACGGCCTCGCACACCTGAATGAACATCTGCAAGCGATGGCGCGTCGGAAGGTCACGCGCCGTCGCGTACTCCGTGAGCGGTATTCCCTTGATGAACTCCATCGCGAAATAAGGCTGAGAGCCGTGCCCGGTGTCGGCCGTGCCCGCCTCGAAGATCTGGGCGATGCCCGGGTGCTGGAGTCGGCCGAGCATCTGGGATTCGTGCTCGAAGCGGCGCAGCATGCGCGGGGTGAGCAACCCGGGCCGAACGACCTTGAGGGCGATGGTGCGTTCAGGGCGGTCCTGCCGGGCCAGGTAGACCACGCCCATGCCGCCCTCGCCGAGGATGTCGAGGATGGTGTACTTGCCGAGGCGTCGGGAGCCCTCGGATGACGGGGGCGGCGTGACGGGTTCCTCGTGCCCCGGAGGTTCGAAGAGGTCGTCCTGCCCCGGGGCGAGCGTGTCCTGTGATTCGCGGCTGAGGCGGTGCTCGACCATGCGACGCGTGTCCGCGTCGGGGCACGAGGAATCCAGGAAGGCGGCCCGCGATTCTGGCGGAATCCGGAGCGCTTCGCGGACCAGGGCGGCGATGTCACGATCAGAACGGCTCATGGAGCACCGGGCGATAGCGTACACACGGCGGCGTGGTTGGCCAGCAAAACGCGTCGTCGGGCGCACCTACGGTGCGGAATGCCGAGGTGCCCATGGGCCAGGAGCGATCTGGCGGTCCGATACCACGATGAGGAGTGGGGGAAGCCCGTGCACGATGATCGGACGTTCTTCGAGTTCCTGGTGCTCGAGGGTGCTCAGGCCGGGCTGTCGTGGGAGACGATCCTTCGGAAGCGTGACCGGTACCGCAGGGTGTACGAGGGATTTGAGCCGTCGCGGGTGGCGCGGTTTGACGAACGGAAGCAGGCCGCCATGCTCGCGGACCCGGGTATGGTGCGCAACCGGTTGAAGATTGTGTCGTCGATCACCAATGCCATGGCGTATCTCCGCGTGCAAGATGAGTTCGGCACGTTCGACGCGTACGTGTGGCGGTTCGTGGACGGGCGTCCTGTGCGGCATGTTCGCCGTCGGGCGAGCGACGTGCCCGTGACTTCGCCCCAGGCCGAGGCGTTGTCGAAGGACCTCCGGCGTCGCGGGTTCCGGTTCGTCGGCCCGACAATCGTGTATGCGTTCATGCAGGCGACGGGGCTGGTGAACGATCACCTGGCGACGTGTCCGCGTCGCGGGTGAAGACGGCGCTCGTTCGTGGTATGCTGCGCCCGAAGGAGAAGCCCATGAAGCAGGTGGTCCTGATGAGTGCGATGGTGCTGTCGAACGTCGCGGCGGGGCAGTCGGTCCGCACCCTTTTGGTGACGGGGCAGAACAACCACAACTGGCGGTACACGAGCCGCGTGCACGCCGAGACGCTGGAAGCCACGGGCCGGTTCGCGGTGACGATTACCGACTCTCCGGAGACGGACCTGGCGCGTCCCGACGCGCTGAAGGGCATTGACCTCGTCGTGCTCGACTATAACGCGGAGCCGCGCTGGCCCGCGGCGGCGGAGGCGAACTTCGCGAACGCCGTGCGTGCCGGCACGGGTGTGGTCGCGATTCACGCGGCCAACAACGCCTTCCCGGGGTGGAACGACTACGAGGCCATGCTCGGACTGTTGTGGCGCAAGGGCGAGACGGGGCACGGGAAGTTTCATACGTTCGCGGTCGAGTTGGTTGATGCCGAGCACCCGATCACGAAGGGGCTGAGCGGCTTCGAGACGCCCGACGAGTTGTACCACAAGATGGTGAACCCGCAGAAGGCGCCGTATCACCTGCTGGCGCGGGCGATGTCGAGCACGGAATCGGGGGGCACGGGGAAGTACGAGCCGATGGCGCTCACGGTGCAGTTCGGCAAGGGCCGCGTCTTTGCCACCCCGCTGGGGCACGTCTGGGTCGGGTCGGACGAATCCAAGTCGAGCATCGTGTCGCCGGGGTTCCGCGCGCTGCTGGTGCGAGGCGCCGAGTGGGCCGCGACGGGTGCCGTCACGCTTCCGACCGCGTGGACGCCGCGTGCCGTGGATCAGAACATGCTGACGCCCGAAGAGGAGCAGCACGGCTGGCGGCTGCTGTTTGACGGATCGACCACGACGGGGTGGCATGGCTGGAAGCAGCCGAAGTTCCCCGACAAGGGGTGGAGCGTGCAGGGCGGCACGCTCTGTTTCACGCCCGGCCAGGGCGGGGGAGACATCGCGACCGACGGCGAGTTCGCGGACTTTGAACTTTCCTTTGACTGGAAAGTTGCCGAGGGGGGCAACAGCGGGGTGATGTACCGCTGCACGGAGGATAAGACCTATCCGTGGGAGACCGGGCGCGAGTATCAAATTCTCGACGACCGCCGCCACAATGATGGCAAGGGGAAACTCACCCGGGCCGCGTGCGTGTACGCCGTGGCGCCGCTGGCGTTTGATGTCGCCCGCCCGGCGGGTGAGTGGAACCACGGGCGCATCGTGTGCAGGGGTTCGCGGATTGAGCACCACCTCAACGGGTTCAAGGTGGTGGACTTGGACACGACCAGCCCGGAATACGCCGCGGCGGTCGAGGCGAGCAAGTTCAAGAGCATGCCCGACTACGGGAAACGCGACAAGGGGCGGATTGCACTCCAGGATCACGGCGACCCGGTGTGGTACCGGAACATCAAGATTCGTGAACTGAAGTAGCGGCGTGCGGCGATTCATGCAAGGTCACGCCGCGCGGACACACTGAAGTCGCGTCCGCGAGGCCGCCCGGTGTCGTCGATTCCGGCGCGACCGGACGGTGGCGTTGGTGAGATATCCTGTGCGGATGCGACCCCGCACCGACGAAGCGTTTGCGCTTGAGCAGGACCAGGCCGACCCGCTGCGCGCGTTCCGGGACGAGTTTCACGTGCCCGCCGCGGCGGACGTGGGCGGGGAAGGCGCCGGGCCGGCGCTGTACTTCGTGGGCAACTCGCTGGGCCTGATGCCGCGGGCGACGCGGGCCGCGCTGGCTCAGGAACTTGACGACTGGGCGCGTTTCGGGGTCGAGGGACACTTTCACGCGAAGCACCCGTGGTATCCGTATCACGAGGCTCTCCGCGCGGGGCTGGCGCACGTCGTGGGCGCCACCGAACGTGAAGTCGTCGCGATGAACTCGCTCACTGTCAACCTGCACCTGCTGATGGTGTCGTTCTACCGTCCGACGCGCGAGCGGTACAAGATCGTGATCGAGGACACGGCGTTCCCCAGCGATTCCTACGCCGTGCTGAGCCAACTCGACTTCCACGCGCGCGCCCTGGGATTCGACCCCGCGCGGGGCCTCATCCGTCTTAAGCCGCGCGCGGGCGAGGCGTCCATTCGGACGGACGATATTCTCGCGGCCATCGACCGCGAGCACGCGACCATCGCGCTGGTGATGCTCGGGGGGGTGAACTATCTCACCGGGCAACTCTTCGACCTGCGTGCCATCACGACGTTCACCCGCGAACGCGGCATCGCCGTGGGATGGGACCTTGCCCACGCCGCGGGGAACGTTTCTCTCCGTTTGCACGAGGACGGGCCGGATTTCGCCGCCTGGTGTTCGTATAAATACCTCAACAGCGGCCCGGGCGCCCTTGCGGGCGCGTTCGTGCACGAGCGTCACCTGGGCGACGCAACATTCCCGCGCTTCGCCGGGTGGTGGGGCAACGACCCGGCCACGCGTTTCACCATGACCCCTGACTTCATTCCCAGCGCCACCGCGGACGCCTGGAGCCTCTCGAACCCGCCAATCCTCGCGGCCTGCCCACTCCGCGTCTCGCTCGATATTTTCACCCGCGCGAGCATGCCCGCGCTCCGCGCGAAGTCGCTCCGGCTGACGGCGTACCTCGAGTCGCTGTTGGCCGACCTGAACGCACGACCGGGCCATGCCCGCGTCGGCGTGCTGACGCCCACGGACCCTGCGCAGCGCGGCTGCCAACTCTCCCTTCTGCTGCCCGGCGACGCCCGCGCGGCACACAAGGCGCTTCAGCGGCGCGGCGTCGTGGCCGATTATCGCGAGCCGAGCGTGGTCCGCGTCGCCCCGGTGCCGCTCTACAACACGTTCCATGACGTGTGGCGCTTCGCCTCGATCCTCGGGGAGGTCGTGTGACCTCGCCACGTGTGCTCATCGTCGGCGCCGGCCTGGCGGGGTGCCTGATGGCGGTGTACCTCGCCCGTCGCGGGTATTCCGTGCGCGTCTACGAACGCCGCCCCGACCCGCGCGCCAAGGGCTACGCCGGCGGGCGGTCGATCAACCTGGCGCTCTCGGCCCGGGGCCTGTGGGGGCTTGCCGGCGTGAACCTTGACCGCGTCGTGCTCGCGCAAGACGCCATCGCGATGCCCGGACGCATGCTGCACGACCCCGTCGGGCGGACGTCGTTCCAGCCGTACAGCAAGAACCCCGACGACGCGATCAACTCCGTATCGCGCGGCGGGCTGAACCTCACGCTGCTGCACGAGGCGGCCCAATACCCCAACGTCGAGTTCGTCTTCGACCACTGGTGCGAGGACGTGGACCTCGACGCCCCGGCGGGGTTGTTCCGTGCGCCCGACGGTCGCCGGGTCCGCATGGAAGCCGACGTGCTCCTCGGGGCCGACGGGGCCTTCTCGCCTGTGCGCGGTCGTCTTCAGAAACTCGATCGCTTCGATTTGAGCCAGTCGTATCTTGCGCACGGGTACAAGGAACTGCATATTCCGCCCGTCGCGCCGCACGAGCCGCGCGCGTCGGCGAGCGGACACGCCTTCGCCCTTGAACCGCACGCCCTGCACATCTGGCCTCGCGGGTCGTCGATGATGATCGCGCTGCCCAACCGCGACGGGTCGTTCACCTGCACGCTCTTCTGGCCGTTCGAGGGCGAGCACTCCTTTGCCGCAGTTCCGCCCGGACCGGGTGTCGCCGAGTACTTCACCCGGCATTATCCCGACGCCGTGCCGCTCATGCCCACGCTCGAAGCCGACTATGCAAGGAACCCTGTCGGCTCGCTGGTGACGGTGCGGTGCTGGCCGTGGCAGCATGGAGGGCGTGTGGGCATTCTGGGCGATGCCGCGCACGCTGTCGTGCCGTTCTATGGCCAGGGGATGAACTGCGCGTTCGAGGACGTGCGCGTGCTCGCCGAGTTGCTCGACGCGCACCACGGCGATTTTTCTCAGGCGCTCCCCGCGATGCAGGAGGCCCGCAAGCCCCACGCCGACGCGATCGCGGACATGGCCCTCGCGAACTTTGTCGAGATGCGCGACCTCGCGGGACGGGCCGACTTTCAGTACGGCAAGCGCCTCGAGCGGGCCGTCCACGAGGCCCTCGGCGAGGCCTATACGCCGCAGTACAACCTCGTGTCGTTTTCCACCGTTCCCTATGCGCAGGCCCGCGCGCGCGGGCGGCGGATCGAGGAACTTGTGCACGCCCTCGCCGAGCGCGTGCCCGTGCACGAGTCCCAGTCCCTGGACGAGCGGGAATGGACGCGGCGCGTTGTCGAGGCGGCACGGTCGCTCGCGGCACGCGCCGCGCCGGCACGGTTAGTCGTCGATTGCGCCACGACGCCGACGTCAGCGGTGATCGATCTCTCGCCCGCCATCACGCCCGCGCTCCCCGTCTGGCCGGGCGACACGCCGCCGACGCGCGAGGTGCTCTGCGACCTTGCGAAGGGCGACACCATCACGCTCTCGACGATCCGCACCACGGTGCACCTGGGGGCGCACGCCGACGGGCCGAACCATTACACAAAGAGTGGACGGAGCATCGGCGAGCAGTCGCTGGTGCATTACCTCGGCCCGTGCCTCGTGCTCGACGCGCCCGTTGCACGCGGCGCACGGGTGCGTGTCGGCGACGTGGTCGGCGGGCTGGAATCCGTCTCACCCGACACGCCGCGCGTCCTGATCCGCACCGGCACGTTCCCCGACCCCAGCGCGTGGAACAACGACTTTGCCGGGCTGACCGCTGAACTCATCGACGCGCTCGCCGTCCGCGGGGTCATCACCATCGGCATCGATACCCCCAGCGTCGATCTTCAGGACTCCAAAGACCTGCCGGCGCATATGGCCATCGCCCGGCATGACATGGCCATCCTCGAAGGGCTGGACCTCTCGAAGGCCGCGCCGGGGCGGTATGAACTCATCGCCCTTCCGCTGCGGCTCGCGGGCTTTGACGCCAGCCCCGTGCGGGCGGTGCTTCGGCCGCTTTGAACTTTGCGATTACAGCCCGAAGGTGTGGCGGAGTTCACGCCAGGCGAGCCAGACCAGTGCGAGGATGATCGCGGTGTTCCCGACCGTGAGCGCCACGATGGCGATGACGCGCATCATCAGGACGCGGCGCATCCAGTCTTTGGGGGCGGCGGCGAGGAGTGCGAGCAGCCGCGCTCGCCCGGGCTCGACGCGAGAGCACGCGAGGGTGTACCAATGGTTGCATTGCGGGCAACGGCCGCTCGCCGAGCGCCCTTTCAGCGACATCCAGCAGAACCAGCACCGTGGCTCTCCCGCGCGATCGAAGTACACGGCCATGCGGTTCTCCTACCGCAAGCCCCCGGCCATAGTTGCAAGGCCTCCCCGCCGCGCGTGATATTCTGTGCGACCATGACCCAGCCCCCCGACCCCACCCCGCCTACGTCGATTCCTGAAGACACCCTCACCCGGGCTTTCGGGGCCTTCAAGAAGCGGCACAAACTCACGAAACTCGACCACGAGTCGCGGCTGGGGGCCTCGCGACCCATGACCTCGGGCAAGAAGGTTGAGAACATGGGCATCGTGCCGCCAACCGACTACCCCCGCGAGGTGTGGAAGGAACTCGCTCGAGTTGGGCGCATCAAGGACATGGGTGGAGGCTTCTACTCCATGCCATAGGAACCGCTCCCTCACGGTCGCGGCTCGTACAGGATTGGATCAGGAACCGCTCCCTCACGGTCGCGGCTCGTACCGGATTGGACCAGGAACCGCTCCCACACGGTCGTAGCTCGTACCGGGTCCGGGAAAGGCTCTACACTGGTCGCATGGCACTGATTGTGACGGGCACCATCGGGATCGACACGGTTTATACCCCCACGGGTCACGCCGAGCGTGTGTTGGGCGGGTCGGGGACGTACTTCGCGGCCGCGGCGAGTTTCTACGGCCCGGTGCGGCTGGTCGCCGCGGTGGGGGATGACTTTCCACCGGCCTTCATGGGCACGCTGGGGCACTTTCGCGGCGTGGACATGGCGGGGCTGGAAGTCCGCCGCGGATCCAGAACGTTCGCATGGGGAGGGAAGTACCACCCCGACATGAACGGGCGTGACACTCTGTTCACGGAACTGGGCGTGCTCGCCGAGACGCCGCCCAAGGTGCCCGAGACGTTCCGTGACTCGCGCTTTGTATTTCTGGCCAACACGCACCCGAGCGTGCAACTGGGGATGCTCGAGCAGCTCACGGCACGCACGCTGGCGGTCGCGGACACGATGGACCTCTGGATCAATACGGCGAAGGCGGACCTGCTCGTGCTGCTCCGCAAGGTGGACGGGCTGGTGCTGAACTTCGACGAAGCGGAACTGCTGACCGGGAAGCGCAATCCGGTCTCCGCCGGGCGCCACATCTTGGAGATGGGCCCGCGCTTCGTCGTCATCAAGAAGGGCGAGCACGGTGCGTTGCTGGTGCACCACGACGGCATCGCGGCGCTCCCTGCCTACCCCACCGAGAACGTTGTCGACCCCACCGGCTGCGGGGACACGTTCGCGGGCGGCATGATGGGCGCCCTGGCCTCCTCACCCTCGCCCGATCCCGGCGCGATGTCTTCCATCCGGTCGGCCCTGGCCCACGGCACCATCGTCGCCAGTTTCAATATTGAGTCTTTCAGCCTTGAACGGCTCAAGACGCTGACGAAGCGCGAGATCGATGCCCGCGTCGCCGAGTACGCCGCCATGATCCGCGTCTGACCCCCAATGCCGCCCGCGTCATGCCCGCCGCACTCACGATCACGGTCATTGACTCGCACACGGCCGGGGAACCGACCCGGGTGGTGATCGGCGGGATGCCCGAGGAACTCACCCGACGCGCGGGGGGCTCGGTCGCGCAGCGGCGCGAGGTGTTCCGGGCGCGGCACGACCATCTTCGTGCGGCGATCGTCAACGAGCCGCGCGGGAGCGAGGCCATGGTGGGGGCCATGCTCTGCGAGCCGAGCGATCCGGCCCACGCCGCCGGGGTCATTTTCTTCAACACCGTCGGCTACCTCGGCATGTGCGGGCACGGCCTCATCGGGCTGGTCGCGACCCTCGCCCACCTGGACCGACTTTCGCACGGGCAGGTGTCGGTCGAAACGCCCGTCGGCGTCGTCGGCGCGTCCCTCGCTCCCGACGGGCGCATCCGGATCGACAACGTGCCCAGTTACCGCTTCCGAGCGGACGTGACGGTGAATGTTCCCGGCGTCGGACCCGTGCGTGGCGACGTGGCGTGGGGGGGCAACTGGTTCTTTCTGGTCGCCGAGCACGGACAATCTCTCGAGCTCGCCCGCGTGCGTGAACTCACCGACTTCTGTTTGCGGGTGCGTGCCGCCCTCGCCGCCGCGGGCATCACGGGCGACAATGGCGCCGAGATCGACCACGTCGAACTCTTCGGCCCACCGTCTGGCCCGCACGCCGACAGCCGGAACTTTGTCCTGTGTCCGGGCGGGGCGTACGACCGATCTCCCTGCGGCACGGGCACCAGCGCCAAACTCGCGTGCCTGTTCGCGGACCGGAAACTCGCCCCGGGACAAGTCTGGCGGCAGGAGAGCATCGTGGGCACCGTTTTTGAGGGACACTTCGCGGTGATCGAGAGCGATCCGCGCGGCGTGATCAGGCCCAGCATCGTCGGGCGGGCGCATGTGACCGCCCGGGCCGAACTTGTTCTGAACGATGACGATCCGTTCCGATGGGGGATTTCATGAACGATTCGATCTGGCGGGGCGTGCTCCCCGCGATCACCACGCCGTTCGGGGTCGACGGGGGCGTTGATCACGCCTTCCTCGCACGTCACGCGGCGCACCTGGTGGAGTATCGCTGCGCGGGGGTCATCGCGCTGGGGTCGCTGGGCGAGGGCGCCACGCTGACGGCGGACGAGAAACGTGCCGTGCTCTCAACGCTTGTGCGGGCGGTCGGTGCGCGCGTGCCGGTGGTCGCGGCGGTCTCGGCGCTGAGCACGCCCGAGGCGGTCGCGCTTGCCCGCGAGGCGGCGTCGCTGGGCTGCCGCGGGCTGATGGTGCTTCCCCCGTACGTGTACACCTCGGACTGGCGCGAGATGAAGGCGCACGTGGCCGCGGTGATCGCCGCGACGCCGCTGTCGTGCATGCTCTACAACAACCCGATTGCGTACCGCACGGACTTTGTTCCCGCGCAGATCGCCGAGTTGGCGAGCGAGCACGCGAACCTGCGCGCGGTCAAGGAATCGAGCGGGGACGCGCGGCGGATCACGGCGATTCGGGCGCTCGTGGGCGATCGGCTCGACGTGCTGGTGGGGATGGACGACTGCGTTGTCGAAGGCGTCGCGGCCGGGGCGGTGGGCTGGGTCGCGGGGCTGGCCAACGCCCTGCCGGACGAGTCCGTGACGCTGTTCCGGCACGCGATGGCGTGCGACCGAGATCGGACGGAGGCGTTGTACCGATGGTTTCTGCCGCTGCTGCGGCTGGATACTGTGCCGAAGTTTGTGCAACTCATCAAGTTGGTCCAGGCCGAGGTGGGGCTGGGGAGCGCCCGCGTCAGGCCGCCGAGGCTGGAACTTATTGGCGATGAACTCGCCGCGGCTCAGGCGATTATTCGGCAGGCTTTGGCGGCGCGGTAGCGACGCACGCCGCTACCATCCGTTCCATGGCGATTCTCATTCTGCAACATTCCGAACTTGGCGGCCCCGGGCGGCTGGGGGCGTGCCTGCGCGACCACGGGTATGCCCTGGACTTCCGCCGTCCCGATCTGCATCCTGTCGGCCACGCCAAGGGCGTGCCGGGCGACTTGGACAACGTGCACGGGCTGGTCGTGCTCGGCGGGCCGCAGAACGTGACGGACCTCGGCAAGTATCCGTGGATGCAGGCCGAGGCCGAGTTGATTCGTAAGGCGCACGCGGCGGGGGTGCCGATCATTGGCATATGCCTGGGGGCGCAACTGATCGGGCACGCGCTGGGGGGCGAGGTGACGCCGCGCGAAAAACCCAGCGTCGGTTTTCATCGCATGCACCTGACGCCGGCGGGGCAGACCGAGACGCTCCTGGCGGGGGTGGCGTGGGACTCGCCGCAGTTGTTCTCGTGCGGGCAGGAGGTCAAATCCCTGCCGCCGGGCGCCGTGCTGCTAGCGTCGTGCAAGAACGCCAGGCACGCGGTGTTCAAGGTCGGGCTACGGACGTTCGCGAGCCTCGCGCACTTCGAGTGCGACCGTCCCCAGGCCGAGGCGCTGATGGCGTCGGAGAAGGGACTCTACCCCGCCGCGGGGGTGACCGAGAGCGAGATCAAGGTTCAGTTCGACCAGTGGTACGAGACGTACGCGCGGCTGTCGGACCGGCTGTGCGTGAACCTGGCGACGTACCTCTTCCCCAGCGCGAAGCGTCTGTCGGCGTGATCGGCCATGCCGGGTTTCACCCTACACGTGCCGGCGGATTACTCGCTCCCGCGCGACTTCTGCTCGTACGGGTATTTTTTGCTGTTCCCGAACCATTGGTCGGTACGGGAGCAGGCGCTGCGGAGGCCGTTGCGGCTGTCGGAGCGCGTGGTCGGGGTGCGGGTGACCCAGCCGCGGGGCGAGGGGGCGGCGCTGCGCGTGGAGACGTCGCACACGTTGTCGCGCGACGAACGCGACGAAGCACACCGGCAACTCGCGCGGATGCTGCGGCTGGATGAGTCGGAGGCGAGCATCGCGGTGTTTCACCGGCTCGATCCGCGCTGGGCGCGGACTGGGCAGGGGCGTGTCTCGCGTTCGCCGACGCTTTTCGAGGACGTGGTGAAGACGGTGACAAGTTGCAACGTGACCTGGCCCGGCACGGTGCAGATGAACCGGCGGTTGTGTGAGGTGCTCGGCACCCCCCTCCCGGAAGGAGGGGCATGGGGCGAGGGCGTGCGAACCTTTCCTGACGCGGCGAAACTCGCCCGGGCGAGGCCGCAGACGCTGCGCGCACGGTGCCGCGTGGGGTATCGAGATCAGCGGCTGGTGGAACTCGCGCGGCTGTTCCGTACGCCGCCGGCGAAGGGCGGGCTGGACGTGGCGCGGCTCGAGGACCCCGCGACACCGGATGAGGCGGTGCGCGAGGTGCTGCTGGGGCTGCCGGGGGTGGGGCCGTACGCCGCGGCGAACATCATGCAACTCCTCGGGCGGTATGCGCATCTGCCGCTGGACACCGAGAGCGTACGGCATGGGCGGAGCGTGCTGGGGTACCGGGGCACGACGGCGCAGGTGATGAAGCGGCTGAAAGCGCACTACGCCCCGTTCGGGGCGCAGGCGTTCCGGTCATACTGGCTGGAGTTATGGACGTTCTACGAGTCGAAGCACGGGCCGGCGTGGACGTGGGAGCGGGACAGTACGGGAAAGATGTTCACGGCGGCGTTATTGAGCAAGTAACTCGACTGGTTAGATCAAATACTGCGTTACGATGCGGTGCGATGCGTCCAAGCCCACCCCCCGTCCCCCTCCCTCCGGGAGGGGTCGTTAGCGGCGGCGGCGGAAGGCGACGAGTCCGCCGAGCGCGGCCAGGCCGATGGCGCCGGGCGCGGGGACGGGGCGGGTGAGGACGCGGATCTGGGAGATGGCGATGGCGGGGTTGATGTCGACGAGCGAGAAGTGCATGTAGTTGCCGTTGATGGCGATGTTGGAGCCGAAGGCAAGGTTGGTGCCTCGGGCGATCTGCCCGGTGGGGTAGAGTGTGCCGCCGGCGCCGAGCCAATCGCTGAGGTCAAGGGGCGCGTCGTTGAACATGACGCCGACGATGGGGTCGTTGAACCAGATATCCCCGCTGACGAAGGGGACGGAGCCGTGGGTGAAGTGGATGAAGTGGCTGTCGACGAGGCCTGAGACCAGGCCCGGGGTGGGGCCGCCGGAGTTGGACGGGTTGACGGTCATGTCGCAGAAGACGTTGGCGACCATGACGCCCTGCAACTCATCCCAGGCTTCGGCATTGAGCGAGAAGAGCGGGGGAAAGTTGGCGGCGACTGGCGGGCTGATCTGGACACACTGGAGTCCGGTGGCGGAGATGGAGCCCATGGCGTTCGCGGCGAGGGCGAGAGAGGCGATGGCGAGGGTGGTCCTCATGGCTTGTTCCTTGGGAGAGTGTGGTGAATCAGGCGCGACGGCGGCGGGCGACGAGGAGGCCGCCGAGGCCGGCGAGGGCGACAGCGCCCGGCGCGGGGATCGGCCGGGTGAGGACGCGGACCTGCTCGACCTCGACGGCGCCGGCGACGGGGGCGAAGTTGAAGGTGAGCGTGTTGCCGAGGATGGAGACGAAGGACTGCATGGCGAGGCCTCGCTGGGCCTGCCCGGTGGGGTAGACGGTGCCGAAGGCGCCGAAAGTTGCGTCAGACACGTCGAGGAGGTTGTCGCTGAAGATGACGGCGACGATGGGGTCTTGGAAGGTGACGGTGCCGGCGGCGTTGACGCCGGTGAACGCGCCCCAGTGGATGAAGTGCGAATCGAAGAGGCCGACGAGCATGCCCGGGGTGGGGGAGCCGGAGTTGCCGGGGTTGACGGTCAGATCGGCCATCACGCCGCTGGCCACGAAGACGTTCTGCTGCTCGTTCCAGGCGACGGCGTCGGGGAAGGTGATGGCGGGCCAGTTAGCGATCGGCGGGGGAGCGATCTGCATATTGGGGAGGGAGACGCTGGTGATGATGGCGTGGGCCGAGCCGGCGAGCAGGAGCGAGGCGAACAGGGCAGCGTGCGTGGCGGTCTTCATGATCGGGTTCCTTGTGGTTCGGGGTTCCGGGGTTCGTCCGACGATCGATTCGTCGGCACGCGGGCAGCGACGGCACTCGGAAATGCTCACGCGCCGAAATCGCAATCTGTGCCCGCGATTGTGCTGCGCGAGTACGGGCAAAAACGAAGAACCCTCACCGCTAGGTGAGGGCTATTCAGAGGGAGGAGAGAGAGGAAGAGAGGTCGTCGATCCGGCGGGGTCAGTCGCACAGGCTCGCCGACAAAGGAATGAGCGATGTGTGAGAGAATGACTCACGAGAAAACGAAAAGAATTCTGGGTATCTCCGCGCTGCACGCCTGCCGTGGTGCGCGATCGACATCGATCAAGGTCGAACGCGGCACTTCCCCCCAGGGGGCGAACTCCGGAAACGAAGAACCCCCGCCGTCGGGCGAGGGTTGTTCGAGAGAGAGAGAGGAGGAGATTCTGTTTCAACTCATGCGGGGGTCCGTCGCGTGAGGCCGGATGTCGTTCCGGCAAGAGTGAAGCGACGGCCACGCGGCGGGCTCACGCGGCGCGAAAGAATTTATCGGGGAAACGGCGTGTTACGCCCGAGGGGCGACGGCGCGGCGAGAAGTGGTTTCGATGATCGCCGGCTCGGGATTGGCCGCGTAGTCCTGGAGGGCGGCGACGCCCCAGTCGCGTTCGCGCATCGCGCGAATGGCCTTGGCTGCGGCGAGGGCGGCGGTCGTGGTGGAGATCATGGGGACGTTGAGGCGGACGGCGGTGGAGCGGATGCGACCCTCGTCGGTCTGCCATCCGGTGCGGGTGGGGGTGTTGACGATGAGGGCGATCTGGCCGTTGGCCATGAGGTCGATGACGTTGGGGCGGGCGCCGGTGGCGATCTTCTGGAGGACGCGGACGGGGAGGTTGTGGGCCGCGAGGTGCGAGGCGGTCCCGCCGGTGGCGCAGATATCGAAGCCGCATTCGAGGAGAATGCGGACGGGCTCGATGATGGAGTCGCGGTCCTGCTCGCGGACGGAGACGAAGACGGCACCCTTGGCGGGGTCGGTGGGGAGGCTGGTGCCGGCGGCCATCTGGCTCTTGGCGAAGGCGATGGGGAGGCTGGCGTCGATGCCCATGACCTCGCCGGTGGAACGCATCTCGGGGCCGAGCACGACATCGACGCCGGGGAACTTGCCGAAGGGGAAGACGGATTCCTTGACGGCCCAATAGGGGGTCGTTCCGGAGTTCCGGAGTTCCGAAGTTCCGGAGTGGGACGTGGGGGTGAGATTCTTGAGCGAGGCGCCCATCATGCATTTGGCGGCGATGGCCGGCCAGGGGGTGTGCGTGACTTTGCTCACAAAGGGGACGGTGCGGCTGGCGCGGGGGTTGACTTCGAGGATGAAGATCTCGCCGTCCTTCACGGCCAACTGGATGTTCATGAGGCCGACGACTTTGAGTTCGCGGGCGATGTCCTTGGCGAGGGATTGGATGCGGGCGACGATCGCTGCGGGGAGGGAGGCGGGGGGGAGCGTGCAGGCGGAGTCGCCGGAGTGGATGCCGGCGTGCTCGATCTGCTCCATGATGCCCGCGATGCGGACTTCGCCGGAGGAATCGCCGACGACGTCGGCGTCGACCTCGGTGGCGCCGGCGAGGAACTTGTCGATGAGGACGGGTGCCTCGTCCATGCCGCTGGATTCCAGCGCGGTGTTGATGAAGGAGAGGAGGGCCTTTTCGTCGGGGCAGATTTCCATGCCGCGCCCGCCGAGGACGTACGAGGGGCGGATGAGGACGGGGTAGCCGATGCGGGCGGCTTCCTTCACGGCCTCGGGGACGCTGCGGGCGATTCCCGCGGCGGGGCGCTGGAGTTTGAGTTTGACGAGGAGGGCGTCGAATCGGTCGCGGTCTTCGGCAAGGTCGATAGAATCCAGCGAGGTGCCGATGATCGCAGCGCCCGCGGCGACGAGGCCCTTGGCGAGGTTAAGCGGGGTCTGGCCGCCGAACTGGACGATGGTGCCGAGGACGGGGAAGGAAGTTCCGGAGTTCCGGAGTTCCGAAGTTCCGGAGTTCAGTCGCTCAATCACGTTCAGCACGTCTTCCAGCGTGAGAGGCTCAAAGAAGAGGAGGTCGCTGGTGTCGTAGTCGGTACTGACCGTCTCCGGGTTGGAGTTGATCATGACGGACTCGAAGCCGAGTTCCTTGGCGGCGTACGCGGCGTGACAGCAGCAGTAGTCGAACTCGATGCCTTGGCCGACGCGGTTGGGGCCGCCGCCCAGGATGACGACCTTCGGGCGGTCGGTGATGCGGATTTCGTCGGGAGAAGTTCCGGAGTTCCGGAGTTCCGAAGTTCCCGAGTTGCGGACCTGCGGAACTTCGGAACTTCGAACTTCGGAACTTCTGGTTTCATACGTCGAGTAGTAGTACGGGGTGACGGCCTCGAACTCGGCGGCGCAGGTGTCGACGAGTTTGAAGACGGGCTCGATGGCGAGGGCCTTGCGGCGGGCGCGGACCCGGAGGATGGTGTCGGGGCTGATCTTGCCGAGGTAGAGGTTGGCGAGTTGTGCGTCGCTGTAGCCGAGTTGCTTGGCGCGGAAGAGTGTGGCCGCGGGCACGTCTTCGAGATGCTTGTAGTCGCAGAGAGTGTCTTCAAACTCGACGAGCTCCTTCATCTGGTCGAGGAAGAAGGGGTCGATGCGGGTGAGGTCGGCGATTTTCTCGAGGGACCAGCCCATCTTGAAGGCGTAGCGGATGTAATAGAAACGGCCCTGGCTGGGCACGCTGAGTTTGCGGGAGAGTTTGTCGAGGGGGATGGGCCACTCGATCGGGCGGCCGTCGGCGGTGCGCAGGCCGGTGTCGCTCACGCTGCCGGTGCCGGGCTTGGCGCCGGGGGAGACATCGAGGACAAGTTGGTCGTGCTCGACGGCGCGCATGGCGGCAAGCCAGGCGTCGTTACGGTCGAGGCCGAAGCCGAAGCGCTTCACGTCGAGGGAGCGGATGGCCTTCTGGAGGGACTCTTTGAAGGTACGGCCGATGGCCATGACCTCGCCGACGGATTTCATCTGCGTGGTGAGGGTTTCATCGGCCTCGGGGAACTTTTCGAAGGTCCAGCGGGGGATTTTGGTCACGACGTAGTCAATCGCCGGCTCGAAACACGCGCTGGTGGTGCCGGTGATGTCGTTGCGGAGTTCGTGCAGCGTGTAGCCCACGGCGAGTTTGGCGGCGATCTTGGCGATGGGGAACCCCGTGGCCTTGCTGGCGAGGGCGGAGGAGCGGGAGACGCGGGGGTTCATCTCGACGACGACCATCTCGAAGGGCCTGGTGCCGTCGGCGCGGGGCGCGGGGTTGGGATTCACGGCGAACTGGACGTTGCTGCCGCCGGTCTCGACGCCGACGGCGCGCATGATCGCGAACGCGGCGTCGCGCATCGCCTGGTATTCCTTGTCGGAGAGCGTGAGGATGGGCGCGACGGTGATGGAGTCGCCGGTGTGAACGCCCATGGGGTCGATGTTCTCGACGCCGCAGACGATGATGCAGTTGTCGGCGCGGTCGCGAACGACTTCGAGTTCATACTCCTTCCAGCCGATCACGGATTGATCGATCTGGACCTGATGGATCATCGAGGCGGCGAGGCCCCGCTGCACGATGTCGCGGAACTCTTCCTTGTTGTACGCGATGCCGCCGCCGGAGCCGCCGAGGGTGAAGGCGGGGCGGATGATGGCGGGGAGGCCGATGGTGTCGAGGAAGGCCTCGGCCTGATCGAGGGTGTTGACCGCGGCGGCCTTGGGCATGTTCAGACCAAGTCGCGTGACGATATCCTTGAAGGTTTGGCGGTCTTCGGCGCGGTGGATGACCTCGCGGTTGGCGCCGATCATCTCGACGTGGAACTCCTTGAGCGTGCCGTTGTCCCAGAGGGCGCAGGCGCAGTTGAGGGCGGTCTGGCCGCCGAGGGTGGGAAGGATGGCGTCGATGGGGTAGCCCGGCTCTCCGAGCCGGGCCGCTGTGGCGGCCAGCGCGTTCTCTTTCTCGATGATCTTTCGAACCGACTCCGGCGTGATGGGCTCGATGTAGGTGCGATCCGAGAACTGCGGATCGGTCATGATGGTGGCGGGGTTGGAGTTGACGAGGACGATGCGATATCCCTCGGCCTTGAGGGCCTTGCAGGCCTGAG
The DNA here is from genome assembly GCA_022180725.1 of Phycisphaerae bacterium. GTDB lineage: Bacteria > Planctomycetota > Phycisphaerae > Phycisphaerales > UBA1924 > RI-211. The sequence continues at coordinate 197,000 of BQMO01000012.1, read as the reverse complement.
TGCCGGAGTAATCGAACTCGCACCCCTGCCCGATGACGATGGGGCCGGAGCCGAGCACGAGAATGGTCTTGATGTCCGTCCGCTTGGGCATGGTCCTCGCTGTTCCGTGCGTCCCGGGGCGATCCGCTGGGCGCAAACTCGGCGACGATACGCCGCGCGTCGGCGAACTTCCACGCCGGGGCTGTCGAATCCGCGCGATAGAGCCTTCGTTGAGAGAGGCGAAGGTGTCGGGCGACGGGTTTGCCGGCGCGACCCGGCGATACACTGGATCATGCCGTCATCGCCCGTGCGCACCGCGTTGAATCGCTGGTCCCGCCGTCTTCACCGGTGGGGGGCGATCGCCGCGATGCTGCCGGTGCTGGTGGTGATCGGCACAGGGCTGCTCCTGCTGGTCAAGAAGGACGTGGCATGGGTGCAACCGCCGCAGGCGGTGGGGACGGGGTTGCCGCCGGCGGTTTCGTTCGAGCAGGTGCTGGAGGCCGCACGTTCGGTGCCGGAGGCGGGTGTGGGGTCGTGGGCGGATGTGGAGCGGATGGATGTGCGGGTGAAGGACGGGCTGATCAAGGTCGTGTCGCGCGGGCGGTGGGAGGTGCAGGTGTGCGCGTCGACCGGGGCGGTGCTCGGGAGTGCGTACCGGCGGAGTGACCTGATCGAATCGCTGCACGACGGGACGTGGTTTCATGCGAACGCGAAGTACCTGGTGATGCTGCCGAGCGGGCTGGTGCTGCTGGGGTTGTGGCTCACCGGTGTGTATCTATGGGTGTTGCCGGTGCTCGCTCGGCAGCAACGTGCGACGCGGTACACAGGAACTACACCACCTTGACCGAGGGGATGACTCGCCGGAGCGCCGGAGCGTCGTGCGGGGATCCGGGCTTGCGGAGGATGACCTCGATGGCCGACCGCAGGAAGGCGGGGGGGACGCGGGGCGAGTGCCACGCGGCGAAGGCGAACAGCAATCGCTCTTCCAGCGATACCTCGCGGTGCGGGGCCGCCATGATCTCGGGGTCGAAGGAATCCGCGACCACCAGCGGCTCGAGATCGCCCAGGACCAGTTCGAACTCGTGGTAACTGATGCCGCGGCCCCAGCGGGTCAGACGTTCAATCTCGGCTTGGGTCGGGTGTTCGCCGTGAGAACCTCGGCTATCCGCGAACGCCTTGGCGAACTCCGCGCGCGGGGCGCGGTGTGCGTACATCATGGCTAGGGCCTCGGGCAGGCAATCGAAGTACGGCAGGCCCGAGGTGTGGTAGTCCATCCAGGTGAGGCGGTTGGGGGAATCACCCACCACCAGCAGGCCGCCGGGGCGCAGCACGTCCCATGCCGTCGACAAGGTATCCAGCCGCTCAGCCAAGGTCTGGTGTTCGAGCACGGCGTAGCAGAGGACGATGTCGGCGCCGCCGGGGTGATGGGCGCGCATGGCCGCGGTGAGTTCCTCAGGGCGGATGACGTGGAGCGCGGCGTTGCGGAGGCCGAAGACCTCGAGGCGCGCCCGGGCCGCGTGCACGCTCGGGGCGTTGATGTCGTACCCGACGATGCGTCCCTCGGGGCCGACGGCCTCGCCGAAGGCGGCGGTGCTGGACCCCGTGCCGCACCCGATCTCGACGAGCCGACGCCCCGCGAGTGACATCACGCGATTCACCCATGGCACGACAAACCCCGCACACTCTTCGTACCGGACGCGGACGTGCTGTTCGAGGTCGAAGGCGAAGGCCTCGGAGGCGAAGAACGCGGGATCGTCCCACGTGAAGTAGTGCGCGCGCAAGGCCGCGCGGACCTGGGCGGCGCGATGGTCGGACAGTGTGACTGAGGGCATCGTGGGATCGTACTGGCTCCGCGGTGGGGGTGCGCACGGCGGATATTCCGACCCGTCGCTCCTACCATCCGCCCCTATGGAAGCAGGCATCGTCGGACTCCCGAACGTCGGCAAGAGCACGCTCTTCAATGCGCTGACGCGGGGGAACGCCCTGGCCGCGAACTATCCCTTCGCCACCATCGAACCCAACGTCGGCGTCGTGCCGATTCCCGACGCGCGGCTCGAGCGGATCACGAAGTACATCCCGCCGCAGAAGGTGATTCCGGCGGCGTTGCGGCTGGTGGACATCGCGGGGATCGTGAAGGGGGCGAGCCAGGGGGAAGGGCTGGGCAACAAGTTTCTGAGCCACATCCGCGAGGTGGACGCGATTCTCCAGGTGGTGCGGTGCTTTACCAAGGCGCCCGGAGGGGAAGAAGTCCTGCATGTGTCGGGGTCGGTGGATCCGCTGCGGGACATCGAGATCATCAATACCGAACTGGTGCTCGCCGACCTCGAAACCGTCGAGGGGGCCATCGGGAAGGCCGAGCGCGCCGCCAAGGGCGGGAAGGTCGAGGATGTGGCCCGCTACGAGGTGCTGAAGAAACTGAGGCCCGTCCTGAGCGAGGGCAAGCCCGCGCGCGCGGTATCGTTCGAGGATCATGAACAGCAGAAGGCGTTGAAGCACCTCGGGCTGATCACCGGCAAGAAAGTGCTCTACGTGATGAACGTCGACGAGGACGACCTGCACGGGCAGAGCGAGGCCTGCCGCAAGGTCCGCGACTACGCGGCGAAGGAAGGGTCCGAGGTGGTTCCCGTGTGCGCCAAGATCGAGAGCGAACTGGCGCAGATGCAGGGCGAGGATCGTCGGGAGATGCTCGAGGCGCTGGGCATCGATGAGCCGGCGCTCGACGCGGTGGCGCACGCGGCGTACCGACTGCTGGGGCTGCATTCGTACTTCACGGCCGGGGAGAAGGAAGTGCGGGCGTGGACGATCCCCGTGGGGGCGACGGCGCCGCAGGCGGCGGGGGTGATCCACACGGACTTCGAGAAGGGCTTCATCCGCGCCGAGGTCTATACCCTGCCCGATCTGGAAAAGTACAAGTCGGAGAAGGCGATCAAGGAAGCCGGGCGGATGCGGGCGGAAGGAAAGGATTACGTGATGAAGGACGGGGATATCTGCCACTTCCTGTTCAACGTCTAGGATAGTCCCTGGGGCATGGCGCTCCGACGAAGCGATCGACCCCGCGCATGAACCTCACAATCACGAGCGATGAGCGATACCCGGGGCTTGACGCGCTGCGGGTGTGTGCGGCGGTGGTCGTGGTGGCGACGCACGCGTCGATGGCGTATCTCACGACGTTTCCCTCCGCGGCGATGTGGCCTGTGCATGAGCCGGGGAGCGGGGTGGCCGCGGATGTGTTTTTTCTGTACTCGCGAGGGACGGCGATGCAGGTGTTCCTCGCGACGGCGGGTTTTCTCTCGGCCCACGCCGGCGCGCGGCTGGGGGCCGAAGCGTTTCTACGACGCCGCATGATCCGCCTCGGGGCGCCCTTTCTGGTCGGGTTGCTGGTCGTGGTGCCGCTGATGTACGGCATGTGGCTCTGGGGCGCATGGCGCACGGATTCGCCACGGTATGAAGATGTGCTCGAGATTCGCTATGACGCGATGGATGCCACGGGGCTGGTCGGCCCGGCGCACCTGTGGTACCTGGAGTACCTCGCCCTCTACACGGTGTTCCTGGCCTGGTGGCTTCGCAGGGCGTCGATCCGCCGCGCCTCGCCCGCGAAGGCGCGTGGGATGCGAATGGTCGGGGTCGCGTTGCTGTTTGGAGGGGCGCTCGTCGGCACGCACTGGCTCTTGCCCGACCTGATCGCGGACTTTCGCAATGCGTTTCTACCGAGCCCGGTGTACTTCGCGTATAACGGACTGTTCTTCGCGCTCGGGGTCGTTCTTTGGCGACGCCGCGACGTGCTCGCGCGCGCCTCGCGGTACGCCTGGCCGCTGCTCCTGGTGGCCCATGGATCGTTCGCGTTGTGGATTGGCGCCGTGTGGACCGACGCGATCCCCGAACAGTGGAGGCCGATGGTCTCGGCCTGCGGCGCCGCCTTCTGCTCGGTGTGCTCCGTCGGCGGGTGGCTGGGGTTGGCGACGCGCGAGCGGTCGATGTCGGTCGGATGTCGGACGTGGCTACGCCGAGCCGCCGAGGCGACACTCACGATCTACGTGGTTCATCTGCCGGTCGTGTTCGCTGTGCACGTAGCGCTGTGGCGAACGCCCATGCCGATGACGATGAAGTGGCTGCTCGCGACAGCGGCGGGTGTGCTGGGCGGGATCGCGGCGCACCGGGGTCTGGACATGGCGCGCGAGTGGGTGTTGACTCGAAGGCGGGGCGCCGAGGAGGCGATTGTGCCGCCTCAACCGGCCTGATCGCGCGGCGCCTGCGTTCGGGCCTGCCGCGCCCGAGCCAGCATCTCGCCCATGGCCTTTTCGGCGCCGCGGTCGGTGGGGCGGTAGTACGACTTATCGACGCCCAGATAGTCCTGTCGGCCCATCGCGTCGGGCTGATCGTGGGCGTACTCGTAGGCCGCGCCGCGCGTGCTTCCCGCGCTCAGGTCGCTGGCTTTGCGGACGTTGCCGTCCTTGATTTGTATCGGCACGGGTATGGTGCGCCCCTCGCGGACGTCGGCCAGCGCCTCATCAATCGCCAGGTAACTCGCGTTGCTCTTGGGCGCGAGGGCGAGATAGGTGGTGCACTGGGCGAGGGTGATGCGGGCCTCGGGCAGGCCGATGCGTTCGACGAGTTCCCACGTGGCGGTCGCGACCATGATGCCCCTGGGGTCGGCGTTGCCGATGTCCTCGCTGGCGAGGATGGCCAGGCGGCGGGCGATGAAGCGGGGGTCTTCGCCGGCCTCGATCATGTGGGCAAGCCAGTAGAGGGCGGCGTCCGGGTCGCTGCCGCGCACGCTCTTGATGAACGCCGAGATCGTGTCGTAGTGCCCGTCGCCGGTCCCGTCGTATACAGCGGCCTTTTGCTGGATGCTCTGCTCGGCAACATCACGGTCGATGACGATGACACTTTGGATCGCGGCGTCGTCACGCCCGTGCTTGCCCCCGCTGAGCACGGCGATTTCGAGGGCGGTGAGAGCGCGGCGTGCGTCGCCGTCGGACTTGCTCGCCCAGACCGACAAGGCCTCGTCCGTAGCCTCGATGCGCCGCGCCCCTACGCCGCGTTCGGCGTCGGCGATGGCGCGGCGGAGAATCGCGAGGATGGAGGTTTCGCCGAGAGATTCCAGACGCATCAGCGTGCTGCGGCTGACCAGCGCCGAGTTGACGGCGAAGAGGGGGTTCTCGGTCGTGGCGCCGATGAGGGTGATCAGCCCCTTCTCGACATCCGCCAGGAGCACGTCCTGTTGCGCGCGGGTAAAGCGGTGAATCTCGTCGAGGAAGAGAATGGTCCGGCGGCGCTCGAGGGCGAGGCGATTGGCGGCCTCGTCGACGATCTCGCGGATGCGCTTGACGCCCACACTCGCCGCGTTTTCCCGCACGAAGTGACGCCGCGTGTGGCGGGCGATCAGCTCCGCCAGCGTCGTCTTTCCCGTGCCCGGCGGGCCGTGGAGGATGAGGCTGGTGATGGCGTCGGCCTCGATCATCCGGCGGAGGAGTTTCCCCGGTCCCAGGAGGTGTTCCTGGCCGGCAAACTCGGCCAGATCGCGCGGGCGCATCCGTACGGCAAGCGGCTCGACGCCCCGGGCGGCTTCGTCGCGGCGATGACCCCACAGGTCACTCATACGGCACTCTATCCGGGCAGGGCGGGGTGACGCCGAGGCGAAAATTGAGGCGGGCGAACCAGGTGATCGGCTGATAACCGCGCCATCGCGAGAAGCTGTGCCGAGTGCGCCGGCGCGGACAGAATGGAGTGCCGCACCACACACTCGGATTGCTTGCACACTCTGGCATGCGCGGCATATTCGTGCGAGCCGGCGCGAGTCGCCGGACGCGTGGATCAGGAACAAGGCGGCGCGGCGGCCTGGCCGTCGTGTCGCCCAAGAGAGGGTGTCATGAAGATCGGCGTCGCCGTCACTGCGGTCGCTCTGCCCTTGCTCGCCGGGCATGCCCTGGGGCAGACCACGTTTTACTCCAACGGGTTCGAGGGGCGGTACGTGGGCTCGGAGTGGTCGAGCAACACGGTGCTCGATTGGGACCAGATGAACCCCTTCACGACCATGAACGGGCGGTACTCGAACGGGTTCACGACGCTCTCGCTCGCGCAGCCCGTGATGCCCCCGGCGCCGCCCGGCGTGACAGGCGACGGGAGTGGCGGCGGAGGTGGCGGTGGCGGCGGCGGCGGTGGCGGTGGCGGCCTGCAACGCTCGTTCCTGTTCACCCTCACGTTTGACCTGTACATCATCGATTCGTGGGACGGCGATTCGGCCCCCTACGGGCAGGACTGGTTCAAGGTGATTGTGAACGGGCAGACGCTCCTGCGCGACACGTTCGCCAACCAGGACGGATGCACGCAGACATTTCGCCAACCCAACACCGGCCCGGCCGCGCTGGGATACTCGACGATCTTCAACGATTCGATCTATCGGGACATCAGCCTGACGTTCACACTGCCGGAGAACGAGATGATCTCGATCACCTGGCGTGACGAAGGGCTTCAGGGCATGAACGATGAATCGTGGGGGATCGACAACATCCGCGTGGGGTACGAGATCGTGCCCGCGCCGAGCGTGATGTCCCTCGCGGGCGTGCTCGGGGTCGTGGCGATGCGCCGACGCCGGCGTTGAGATTACGTCGCGGGAAGGATGGTGCCGCGGCACTCGCCGAAACCGATGCGGCGGAAGCCCTCGCGCTGGGCGTACCCGCGGAGGATGAGGGTGTCGCCGTCGGCGAGGAAAGTGCGTGTTTCGCCGGTGGGGAGGGCGATAGGTTTGCGGGGCTTGCCCGGGCCGTCCCAGGTGAGTTCGAGAAGGCACCCGCGTGAGTCGGGCGTTGGGCCGCTGACGGTGCCGCTGGCGAGGAGATCGCCGGGCTGGAGGTTGCACCCGTTGCTGGTGTGGTGGGTCAGCATCTGGGCGAAGGTCCAATACATGTCGCGGAAGGCGTTGCCCGTGCTGAGGCGGATCGGCGGAAGGCCTTGGGCGGCCATTTGCTTGGACTGGAGAGAGACCTCCAGCGTGAGGTCGAACCCGCCGAGGGCCTGGTCGGTCTCGTCGAGGAGATGGGGGAGCGGGGCGGGGTCGCCGGCGGGGCGTCGGTACGCCGGGCAACGGAATGGCTCGAGGGCTTCGAGCGTCACGAGGCAGGGCGAGATGGTGGTGGCGAAGTTCTTGGCGAGGAACGGGCCGAGGGGCTGGTATTCCCATTTTTGGAAGTCGCGTGCGGACCAGTCGTTGACCAGGCACAGGCCGGCGATGTGCTCGCGGGCGTTCTGGATGGAAACTGGCGTGCCGAGAAGGTTGCCCGGGCCGACAACGCAGCCGACCTCGAGTTCGTAGTCGAGCATCCTGGACGGGCCGAAGGACGGGGCCGGGGCATCGTCGGCCTTGGACTGACCGTTGGGGCGGCGGATGTCGGCGCCCGATACGACGATGGAAGAGGCACGCCCGTGGTAGCCGATGGGGACCCACTTGTAGTTGGGGAGGAGGGGGTTGTCGGGGCGGAACATGGCGCCGACGGTGGTGGCGTGGTGGATGGAGGCGTAGAAGTCGGTGTAGTTGAAGATGGCGACAGGTTCGATAAGCGTGGTGTCGGCGAGTGGGCGGAGGACTTTGGAGCGGAGGCGGCGGACGGATTGACCCGCGACGGTGTCGGCGCGAAGGAAGCGGTGGATAATGCGGCGGAGTTGGCGGCGGAGTTCGGGGAAGCGGAGGAGCCCGAAGGCGTGGGGCATCTGAAGTGCTTCGGCGAGGTCTTCTTCGTCGCGCTCGCGGCCGAGGGCGCCGGCCTCGACCAGCATGGAGACGTCGAGAACCTGGTCGCCGATGATGGTGGCGTAGTGCGCGTGGGAGTGCCCGTCGTGCTGGGCTTCGTAGGCGGCAATAGGGAGGTTCTGGATGGGAAAGTCCGTGGCGGGGTCGTTGGCCGACTCAACCCAGGATTGCACCGCGGGGTCGTGCGTCTCGTCGAGGCGTGGGGCATGGGTGGACATGGGAGGGAGCGTACGCGAACTCCCCGAGCGGCGCGTCGCTACGCTGGCGAGTGCCCGAGATCCGGATCATTCAGGCGACGAAGCGGTACGCGGTGGTGCAGAAACCGCCGAACTTTCTGTCGGTGCGCGGGAAGACGCCGGAGAAGCAGGATTGTGTGGAGGCGAGGGTGCGGGCGATGATTCCCGGTGCGACCGGGCCGCTGATCGTGCATCGGCTGGATTGGGAGACCAGCGGGCTGCTGGTGCTGGCGCTGGATGCGTTGGCGCAGCGCGACCTGTCGATCCAGTTTGAGCGGCGGACGGTGGCGAAAGCGTACGAGGCGATCCTGGAGGGCGAGGTGCCCGATGAGGACGGGGAGATCGACTTGCCGCTGCGGGTGGACCTGAACAATCGGCCGTTTCAGGTGGTCGATTTCGAGCAGGGGCGGCCTTCGCGAACGCGGTACCGCGTGATGTCGCGGGATGACGGGCGAACACGGGTGGAGTTCACGCCGATCACGGGGCGGACGCACCAGTTGCGGGTGCACTCGGCGTTCGGGGACGGGACGAAGCCCTGGCCCGGGCTGGACGGGGACGTGCCAAGCCTGGTGCAGCCCCCGCCGGCGGCGCGGCGCGGGCTGGGGTGCCCGATCGTGGGGGATGCCTTGTACGGTCGGGAGTTGCCGCGGCTGTTGTTGCATGCGTCGTACCTCGCGTTCGACGACCCCGAGACGCGAACGCGTGTGGAGTATCGCAGCCCCTGCCCGTTCTGATGCGGGACGGACTCTTCAACCACTACAGTTCCGCGTGACGACGGCATCGGACAGCGTGCGATCGCAGCGGCTGGCGCTCTGGGGGCTGCTGGCGAACATCGCGCTGGCGCTGGTGAAGCTGGTGGCGGGGCTGGTAGGGCACTCGTACGCGCTGGTGGCCGACGCAATCGAATCGCTGGCGGACATCGGAGGATCGGTGGTGATCTGGGGCGGGCTGCACGTGTCGTCGAGGCCGGCGAGCGTGAAGCATCCGTACGGGTACGGGAAGGCCGAGGCGTTGGCAGCGCTGGCGGTGGCGCTGATGATTCTCGGCGCTGGGGTTGGTATCGCGGTGGAGGCGGTGCGGGAGATCCTGACGCCGCACCATTCGCCGGCGTGGTGGACGCTGGTGGTGCTGGTGGGAGTGGTGGGGGTGAAATGGGCGTTGTTTCGGGTGACGTCGCGCGCGGCGGCGGATACGCGGAGCGCCGCGGTGCACGCGGACGCGTGGCACCACGCATCGGACGCGATCACGTCGGGGGCGGCGTTCGTGGGGATCGGGATCGCGGTGGTGGGGCGGCACATGACGGGGACGGACCGGTTCGCGCCGGCGGACGACTGGGCGGCGCTGCTGGCGGCGGGGCTGATCGTGTACAACGCGGTGACGCTCATGATCCCGCCGATCCGCGAGCTGCTGGACGTGTCGGAGGGCGAGGTGACGGAGCGGGCGCGAGCGGCGGCGGAGCGCGTGGCGGGGGTGGTGCGGGTGCAGAAGGCCTTCGCCCGCAAGAGCGGGATGCGGTACTGGATCGACATGCACGTGTGGGTGGATGGGACGTTGAGCGTGCGGGACGCTCACACGCTGGCGCATCGGGTGAAGGACGCGGTGCGGCACGAGGTACCACGCGTCGAGGACGTGCTGATCCACGTGGAGCCGGCGGCGGAGGCGGCCCCCGCGCCCGGCGCGATGCAATAATCCGGCATGCTGATTTCACATGCGTTCGTGTCTGTTGTGGCCGCGTTGAACCTTGGCCAGCCCCCGGCGGCGGCGCCGGGCACCCCCGCCGAGCCGCTGGATTGGAAACGACTGGAGGCGCCGTACCTGACCGGGCACGTGCAGTTGACATTCCCGGAGCAGTTTGTGCGTGCGGGCGAGGCGTACTTCTCGCCGGACGGTGAGTGGATCGTGTTCCAGGCGGTGCCTCGCCCGGCGGCGGGAGAGGAGCCGGACCCGTTCTACGCGATGTACGTGGCGCGTTTGGTTCGGGCGCACGGGCGCGTGACGGGGTTGGATTCGGTGACACGGATCAGCCCGAAGGATTCGGCGAACACCTGCGGGTGGTTTCACCCGTCGGACCCGAACACGGTGCTGATGGGCTCGACGGTGGTACGGCCAAGTGATGACCAGAAGTCGGGCTTCCAGGTGGGCGAGCGGAAGTATCGGTGGATGTTCCCGGCGGAGATGGAAGTGGTGGAGGTGCATCCGTTCTTCATGGGTGGGGGCATTGCCTCGCCGGACGGGCGCACGCCGGGGCGGTCGTTCCGCGGGGGCGCGCGCGAGCAAATCGGGAAACCCACGCCGGTGTTTTCGCGGCCCAACTACGACGCGGAGTGTTCGTACGACTCGACGGGGCGGTTCGTGCTGTATTCGCACGTTGAGGATGCGTTGGCGATGGGCCGGGCCGACGCAAACATCTACGTGTACGACACGGTGAAGAAGACCCACACGCCGCTGGTAGCGGCGGGCGGATACGACGGCGGGCCGTTCTTCGGCCCCGGGGACGGGTGGATCACCTACCGCTCGGACCGCAAGGGCGATGACCTGCTGCAACTGTTCGTGGCGGACATCCGGCACGAGAAGGACGAGCACGGGGTAAACGTGCCGGTGGGGATCGAGAAGGAGTACCAGCTCACGAACAACGAGCACGTGAACTGGTGTCCGTTCTGGCACCCGTCGGGGGAGTTTCTGGTATACGCCACGAGCGAGGTGGGGCACCACAACTACGAGGTGTTCGCGATCGAAACGCCGGTGTGGAAGCTCAAGAATGGGTCGGTGAAGCCCGAGGCGCTTCGCCGGGTGCGCATCACGCACGCGGACGGTGCCGATGTTCTGCCCGCGTTCAGCGCCGACGGGCGTTGGATGATGTGGACGTCGTCGCGCGGGGCGAAGATGGACGGGGAGACTCGTCCGAGCAGCCAGTTGTGGATCGCGGAGTGGGCCGGCGGCCAGGGGGCCAATCCGTTCGCGGGCGGGGCGGAGCGGTGAGCGGGCTGTTCGATCCGGTGGAGGCGAAGCGTTCGTCCGCGGGGACGCGAGACGCGGCCTTGGTGGAGGCGTATCTGCGGGTGGGCCGGACGCTGGATGATCTGCCTTATACGGATGATTTTGAGCGGGTGTATGAGGCGGCGGGCGGCGTGGAGACGTGGGGCAGCCGGCGGGACGCGCTGCACCGGCTAATGAACCTGCGGAAGGCGGGGAAACTGCCGAAACTGGGTCGGGCGGCCTCGCCCGCGGTCATGGTGACCGCGGATGAGGATGCCGTGCTGATCGATCTGGTGGTCGAGGCGGCGGGGACGCTCGGACAGCGGGATCAGTTGCTGTACGACGCGAAGTTTGACGGGGTGGTGCAGGGGTTCAACGCGCGGACCGGGCGGAATCTCGGGCCGCACGACGTATGGCGGCTGGTGGCTAAACTGGCGAAATGACCGAATCGCTGCGGACGCTTCTTACGGGGATCGTGGATTACGCCGGGCTATACCCGCCCGCGGGGCTGGGGATGTCGGCGGCGGTGGAGACGTACGCGCGGGCGCGGCTGGGGGATGATGCGTGGATGCTGGGACGGTTCGTGTGCCCGGTGTCGCGACTGGAGGAGTTTGAGCGTGCCGCGGCGGTGCTGATGCCCGGGACGGCGGGGACGAGCGGCTATCGGGAGTACGCGGCGGGGGAGCCGTGGCGATTGTCCGCGGTGCTCGATCAGCCGCTGGAGGCGGGGCTGGAGGCGATCGGACGGTTCAACGAGCGGCACGAGTCGGCGGACGCCGGGCAGGCGGTGATCGACTGTGTGGAGATGAAGGTCGCGACAGTCGCCGAGATGGACGCCGCGTTGGATGCGATGCCCGAGGATTTGTACCCGTTCTACGAGTTCCCGGTGGGGGTGATCGGTTCGCCGACGGATTGCCGCGGGTTCGTGGCGGCCCTGGCGGGGGAGCAGGCGGCGGCGAAGATCCGCACGGGCGGGGTGGTGCCGACGGCATTTCCAACACCGGGGGAGATCACGGCGTTCATCAACGCATGCGCGGCGGCGGGGGTGCCATTCAAGGCGACGGCGGGGCTGCACCACCCGCTGCGTGGCTATCACCCGCTGACATACGAGCCGGGGTGCGCCGGGTGCGAGATGTACGGGTTTGTGAACGTGTTTCTGACGGCGGCGTTCGTGCGGATCAAGGGGCCCAACGACACCGAGGCAGCGTCGCTGCTGACGGAGGAAGAGCCGGACACGTTTACGTGGTGCGACCATGTGGTGAGTTGGAAAGGGCACGGGCTGGAAACGGCCCAACTCGCGGCGGCACGGGAGCGGTTCTGCCTTTCGTTCGGGTCGTGTTCATTCGAGGAGCCGACGCGGGAACTGCGGGCGTTGGGGTGGATGTAGAAGGGGGACGATGGACCTGAATCGTGCGGGCTTGAATCGCCAAGGTGCTCGCCTACACTCCCCTCCCAATTACCGCGGAGAAGGTGCCCATGTACGCCATTATCGAAGAATCGGGTTCGCAGCGCAAGGTCATGTCCGGCGAGGAGTTCCTGACGGATCTGATGGCCGACGCCACGGCGGGCCAGAAGATCACGTTTGACAAGGTTCTGGTGGTGGGCGAGGTCGGCGGGGGCGCGAAGTTCGGCCAGCCGTACGTCGCCGGGGCCAAGGTTTCCGCCGAGGTGGTTGAGCCGATGGTGCAGGGGGAGAAACTGCACATTCAGAAGTTCCAGGCGAAAAAGGCCTGGCAGAAGAAGACGGGGCACCGTCAGCGGTACACGAAGGTGAAGGTGACCGGGATCACGGGCTAAGCCTTGGCATGAACTTGAACGACGCGGCTCCTCGCGGGCCGCGTTTTGCTTTTTGCCGGAGTGCGCGAGGCCGCGGCGACGCGCGAACGGGTCAGGCGGCCTGGGCGTGGGTGGACCGCATCGCGTCGTTGAGCGCGGCGACAAAGACTTCGAGGCGATGGTCCCACAAATGGGCACGCTCGACCTCGGCCCGGCCCCGCGCGGCCAGCGTGATACGCCGGGCCTCGTCGGCGAGCAGACGCGACACGGCGTCGCGCGCTGACTCAGTATTGGCGGCGTCGAATCGAGCTGTGCACTCGCCGAAGTCGCGGCGGACGGCTGCGCGGTCGTCGGCGACGGCGGCGCACCCGCCGGCGAGGGCGAGCAGGAGGCGTTCGCTGTACCCGTGCACGAACTGGGTCGGTCCCCACGCGAGCGAGACCTTGGCACGGGCAAACCACGCGGGGAGCGCGTCGTAGGCGGCCTCGCCCTCGTAGCGGATCGTGCCGGTGCAGAACTCGCGCCAGGCGGCGGTGCCGATGACGGTGGTGGGGATGCCCTGCATGGCCGAAACCAAGCGGACACGGCGTTCGCGGTTGAGGGCGGCGGTGACGTAACGCCAGAGCGTTTGCAGGTACTGCCACTGGCTGGAGGCATAGACGCCTCCGGGCGTACAAAGTTCGAAGGCCTGCCCGAAGGACGCGAGGGGGTATTCGAGCATGAAGCGGACCATCTCGTCGGCGGCGGCGTGGAGGGCCGGGGGGATCGGGGCCTTGAGGCGGGCGAGTTCGTGGGGGTCGTGGATGGAGCCGGCGACGAGCAGGCCGAGGTCGCGGGCGCCCGCGCGGGGCGGCCCGGCGTGCGAGGCCTCGAGCGTCGGCGCGTCGCAAAGGGCGGCACGGGAAACGCCGTGCCGGCAGGGGAGGTGCTTGAGGGTCGGCCAGCGGAGGCGGAGGAGGTGAGCGTCGTCGGGGCAGGGAAGGAGGAGGCGGAAGTGCGGGAGTTGGGCGACGCGGTCCATGAAGGGGGCGTTGAGGGCGAACGGATGATCGACAAAGAACTGGACGAGGGCGCAGCGCGGGGGGACGCGGCCGGCCGCGATGCCGGACCAGGCGGCGAAGTTGTCGTAGGTGTCGGGGAAGTTGAGGAAGAGGTACATGCCGGCGCGGGCCTCGACGTTGCCGGCGGGGTTGAGGGTGGCGCCGGCTCTCATGAACGCCTCGGCGAGTTCGGCCCCCATGGCGCCGAGGAGCGCGTAGCGCGAAACGTGCTTGGTCGGCATGTACAGGGCAAGGTTCATGGGGTCAGTATCGGCCGACACGGCGACACGCCTTTGATCCACCCACGTTCGAACGGCGGGGCCGTGTTGGGAGCGCAAATCTCCGGCACACCGGGGCGATGATCCGATACCGACGGGTGTGTGCGGCATCCTCGGTCTTATCTCACCCGCGGGCCATCGCGTCCCGTTCACCCGGGAGGAGATTGTCCGCGCGCGCGAGGCGCTGGCCCATCGCGGGCCGGACGACGACGGGCTATGGGACGGGGGGCGCGTGGTGTTCGCCCATCGGCGCTTGATCGTCGTGGACCCGACGGCGGGGGGCCATCAGCCGTGGGAGCACGCGCGGGGCGTGCTGGTGTACAACGGGGAGTTGTACAACGACGCCGAACTGCGGGCGGCGTTGTCGCGCGAGGGGTGGGCGTTTCGCACCCGCAGCGATACCGAAACGGTGCTGGCGGCGCTCGCGACTTGGGGGCCGGCGGGGCTGGATCGGCTCCGCGGCATGTACGCGCTGGTGTACTTTGATGCGCGCACCGGCGAAACGCTGCTGGCGCGCGATCCGCTGGGGATCAAGCCGCTCTACTGGACGGCGTTCGAGCGGGACGGGGTTCCGCACGTGGCGTTCGCGAGCGAGATTCCGGGGTTGCTGGCGCTGCCGGGGGTGGGGCACGCGCCGGACCTGGCGACGGTGAGCGCGTATCTGACGACGATCCGTACGACGCTGGGGGCGAGGACGCTGTTCCGCAACATTCGGACGGTCCTTCCCGGGCAGGTGATGCGGGTGGATGCGGGGGCACGGGCGCACGCCGGCGCGGCGGAGTGGCGGATCGCCGCGATGCGGGGCGGGGCACCCGACGAAGCGCGCGTGCGCGAGGTCGTGGATGGGTCGGTGCGTGCGCACCTGCGGGCGGACGTGCCGACATGCGCGCTGCTGAGCGGAGGGCTGGACAGTTCGATCGTGTGCATGCTTGTGCGGCGGGCGTTGCCGAACCTGTTCACCTACGCGGCGGGCGCTGCGACGGACGCGGCGGACGACGATCTTTCGTGGGCGCGTCGGGTTGCGGGAGAAATCGGATCGGTGCACGTTGAGGCGCCGGTGTCGCGGGAACTGTTCCTGGAGCGCTGGCCGGCGATGATCCGGGCGATGGGCGTGCCGTTGTCGACGCCGAACGAGGTGGCAATCAACGCGGTGGCGCGTCGGCTGCGGGCGGACGGGAAGACCGTGACGCTCAGCGGGGAAGGCGCGGACGAGTTGTTCGGGGGGTACGAGCATCCGCTGCGGCAGGCGGCGGCGTATGAAGCGGCGCGGGCGGCGGGGGCGGACGCACGACACGGCGGAGAGTTTCAGTTGGACGACGCCGCGTGGGTGCCGCGGCATGCGAAGGCGGCGGTGCTGAACGAGGACGTGTGGCGCGGGGTGGAGCAGGACGGCGTGCTGGTGGAGGAGTATCGGCGCGTGTTCGAGGAATGTCGGGCGGCGGGGGCGGATGATGTGCTGGACCCGCACTTGCGGTTTCAGCGGCGTGTAAACCTGATAGGGCTGCTGCAACGGCTGGACACGGCGACGATGCTGGAAGGGGTGGAGGGGCGAACGCCGTTCGCGGATGTCGAAGTGGCGCGTCTGGCCGAGGCGTTGCCGATGGTGTCGAAGTTCGACCCCGCGACATCCGGGGTGGGGGGCACGAAGATCGCGCTCCGCCGGGCGTTCGCCGGGGACGTGCCGCGGGGTGTGATCGAACGACCCAAGGCGAGTTTTCCGCTGCCGTTTCGGGACTGGCTGCCCGGGGCGTCGTCATGGCTGCGCGAGAGCAAGTTTGCGCGGGAGGTGTTCACGGAGGCGGCAGTGGAGACGGTGGCGGCGCGGGCGGAGGAGTTGTGGCAACTAGCCTGGCCCATGCTGAACATCGCGATGTGGGGTCGGCGGTTCGTCTGAATACACGCCGGAATAACCGGCACAGCCGGTAGGCGCGTCGGGGGCCAGGGCGTGCGTCCGGGGGAGAGTGCGGGCACGGGGGCGTCCGCTCGATACCACCACGATGCTCCGCAATCTGTTTGGCAAGGGAGCGGTCGGCCCGCTGCGTCCTCGCGCGGCGGAGCGCTATCAGACCGTCGGGCTGCGGTGCCCCCTGGGGGACATCGTGGACCTGTCGTCGACCGGGGCTCGGGTGCGGTTCGCGGCCAGCCCGGATGTGGAGAAGGGTGAATCGTTCACGCTACTCGTTCAGTCCGAATCGCAGAGCGTTCGGGTCGCGGCGCGGGTGGCGTGGATGAAGCGGACGGGGATTCGTGGCGGGCTGATGGGCGTGCAGTTCGTGAATGTCCGCCCCGGTATCGCGGCGGCGCTGACGCAACTGGGCAAGTACGGGTTCATCACGGCAGACGGATCGGGCACGGACGCCGCCGCCTCGGCGCCCAGCGATTCCGTCGGCCGTACATCCCCGCCCCGGGCCGCCATCGAAATTGAAGACTTGTACGCGATGCTCGGGGTCGATCGGACAGCCACGGACGAGGCCATCAAGCGGTCGTACCACGCTCTGGCGCTGGAACTGCACCCGGATCGCAATCCCTCCCCTGATGCCGCGGCCCGGTTCGCCAACGCGGCCAAGGCGTACAAAGTGCTCCGAAGCCCGGAACTGCGTGCACGGTATGACGCGTTGCTTGCGCGCTGCGTGCCCGCGACGCCGCGGAAGGTGGCGTAGTCACCCGGCGGCGGTAACGAGGGTCCGCGTGTATGCCTCGTGCGGCGAGCCGAGGACAGAATCCGCCGTGCCCGATTCGACGACGGCTCCGTGACGCATCACGGCGACGTGATCGGCCATGTGCCGTGCCACGGCGAGGTCGTGGGTGATGAGCAGGTAGGCGAGGCCGAGCTCGCGTTGGAGGTCCACGAGCAGGTTGAGGATCTGAGCCTGGACGGAGACATCGAGGGCGCTGGTCGGCTCGTCGCAGACGAGGAGTGCGGGCGAGAGCGCGAGGGCGCGGGCGATGGCGATACGTTGGCGCTGGCCGCCGGAAAACTCGTGCGGGTAGCGGCGGGCGGCGTCCGGCGGCAGCCCGCAGCGTTCGAGGAGTTCGGCGGCGCGTCGGAGTTGTTCGGTGCGCGTGCCGAGGCGGTGGACCATGAGCGGCTCGGCGACGGCGTCGCCCACGCGTTGACGCGGGTTGAGCGAGCCGGCGGGGTCCTGAAAGATCATCTGGGCGGTGCGGCGTATGCGGCGCAAGGCCATGCCGCGTGCGGACGCGACGTCGGTCCCCAGGATGCGTACGGCCCCATTGGCGATGGGGACCAGGCCGAGAATGGCGCGGGCGAGGGTGGACTTGCCGGAGCCGGATTCGCCGAGGACGACGAGGGTGCGGGCGCGATCGAGGGCAAACGAGACGCCATTGACGGCGGTGAAGTACCGGTCGCCGCGCGACCAGGGGGGAGCGTGGCGCCGGAATCGGATGGTGAGGCGATCAACCTCGAGGAGGGGCGAATCGTGCATGGGCCGTGACGAGTGTATCGGCGCGGGTGCCTGTGGCGTCGGGGTTGACCCCACGTGGAGAGGCCCTACCCTTGCTGTCTTGTCGGGCAGGTAGCTCAGTTGGTAGAGCATGGCACTGAAAATGCCAGGGTCGCTGGTTCAAGTCCAGTCCTGCCCATTGGATCGTTTCGTGGGTGTTCGCACGCCGCGTTTGGCCGTCGCGGGTACTGCGGGTCATCGACGCTGCCTATTTCCAATGGCCCCGGTGAGAGTTGAACTCACACGGCCCTTGCGGGCCTGCGGATTTTAAGTCCGCTGCGTCTGCCATTCCGCCACGGGGCCGAGGACGATGGAACGGTGGATGGTAAGGCCTTGCAAGAGGCGTCCCGTTGTACGCGGCGATGGAACCTGCACAGCGGCCACGCACCCGAGGGCATTCGTGATTGAATGCCGAGAGCGACTACAAGCAAACAAGCGGAGAGGGGGGGACTATGCACCGCTCGCTTCGCACCCGATCAAGACCATCGGAAATACAGCCTCCGGAGGCAAGGTAGCGGGGCGGCTTGAGGCCGTCAAATGGAAAAACAGCGGAAATCAAACCGTGCGGATGCGTGCGGCTACGTGCGTGTGTCAACCGTAGAGCAGGCTCAGGAAGGGCTGTCATTGGACGCCCAGCGTGCCAAGATCGGCGCGTACTGCATGGCTCGCGACATCCCCTTGGGTGAGGTCTACGCCGACCGTGGCATTAGCGGGCGGCGAACCTGCAACCGCCCCGGCCTTGAGGCCGCAATCGACCACGCTTGCCGAACCAAAGGGCCGTTGGTTGTTTACTCGCTTTCCCGGCTGGCACGTTCGACTCGCGATGCAATCCTGATCGCGGAGCGGCTAGATCGGTGCGGGGCGCAACTTGTCCTGATTTCGGAGAACGTGGACACGCGCACCGCCGCGGGCCGGATGTTCTACGCGGTGCTCGCAGCGCTGGCTCAGTTTGAGGCCGACCAGATTGCGGAGAGAACGTCGCTCGCATTGCGATACAAGCGTCAGCAGGGGAAGCGATGGTGTCGTGACTGTCCGTACGGGTTCAAGTGGCGGGCCGGACGGATGCACGAAGACGTACAAGAGCAGAGAACGCTCGGTATCATGCACTCGCTTCGCCGCCGAGGTCTGCCATTCCGCGAGATGGCCAAACGACTCGAAGCACGCGGTGTAAAGAATCGGGACGGACGGCCATTCCCGTTCCAGCGGATTGCGGTACTTCTCGGAGGCGAAAGTGCTGACGGGCGCAGGACCGCCTGAACTTTCGGCGTGATCCCGAATCGTCTATGGGAATCGGGCTATGTGCCCGGCGGCTCCAGCACAGAGATTCGCGCGGTCGTTGCCTTGTTCAGCAGGTTGATGTCCTCTGTGACAATCTGTACGTTGGAACGAACGTTTAGTCGCATCTGCTCGATGACCGAGGCGAGGAATCGGTCGTCGTTGTTCATGGCATCGAACCACGGCAACGAATCTGCCATGCGCGGCTCGGTGGCGACAGTTCGTAGCGTGATCTTGCCCGTCATGATCGGGACCCCTGAGTGCGAGTCGCCGCGGCGTAGGAACTCCTTGATTCGCCCGATCACGGCCTTTGCCTTGTCTCGGACGTCAGGATTTCGATGCGAGATCTTCAACTCGTCGAGTTCTGCGAGAATGGTCGGAACGAGAACCACAGTAATGTGGTCGAGCCCTGCGAACTGCCACCGATCCAGATATGGAGCGGCAAGAAGGGCATTCGTGTCGGGTACAACGATGGCCTCGCCTTCTGCTGAGTGCAGCCGTTCGAGGAGACTCTGGATGGAGTCGAGCGTCTCCACCGCCTTGGCAAGCGCCTGAGCGGGAGTGTCGCACCACGTTGAGTGCGATTGCTCAATGAAGGCGCGCAATGTGCTTTCCGCTGCCTCGTACTGCTGAAGAGTGTCAGTCGTGAGTCTGCGAATCAGCACGAGCACGAGAGCGGAGTAGTGGTCGTAGTCCGCCTTCACGGCTGCTTGCACTCGGCGTCCTTCGACCGACAACTCATGCCATTCGTTGTTCCCATGCGCGCTGATGACAATGAAGTACTCCGACTCTTCGCGTGGAGAAATCCGAGAGTGGCGTGTGAGCAGTTCGGAAAGCCCTCGCTTGATGCGAGCGACGTCTGCGGCGAGTTGCTGGACGACGGTGGTCATTGGCGGCGGTTTACTCGGTACGGATGCTGAATGAGCGTACTCGCTTCGCGCGTCAATCCGCTAGGATCGACACGAACAACGCGTGCGAAGCATCCCGGCAGAGTCAGTCCGTCCACCCACCCGCAGGGTAGAGCCGCCGGGGACGGTCGTTCAGCATCGGGGTGGGCCCAACGAACGGGTGGTCAGATTCGTTGATGTCAAGCAAGATCGTGCTTGCCATGGTACCGCATCGCAGTACCACAGGGAGGTACCTCCCTATCTCCTGTACTAAAGGGGGAACTGCGGTGTGTGTCCTAGTCGGGGCCTTCGGCCCCTCCTAGTCCACACACACCCGATACCTTCGGCATCGGGTGAGTTTTCGTTATACGCTCGCGCTATGGCAAGAAAACGATCTGGAGTTCGTCCGTCCCCGCGCTTGCGAGAGGGCTTGAAGAAGATAGCCCTCCGCGCATTGCGCCCGGTACTGAAGCGGCAGCCGGGGCTGGTTCCGATCCCTCAGACCAAATCGCGCTACGGCGCAACGCCCGACGGCAAGATTTGGAGGCTCAAGGCGGGGCCGGGTGTGTCCTCGAAGAGGCGCTTGCCATACGCATTGAGCGAGTTCATCAACAAGTTTGGTTGTCCGTGCGTTAGCATCAAGGGCCGCCCATGTCCGATCGAGAATCTGATTGCGCGTGCGTTCCTTGGTGAGCGCTGGGGTGATTGGTGGGTAGATCACAAAGATGGCGACCCACGGAACTGCGCGTCCGGCAACCTCGAATGGTGCCCGGGCAGTCGCCCGCGGAAGGGTGAGCCTTCCTCCGAACTGATGCGATCGCAGGGCCGAGTGATTCGAGCGCTGGCTCGAAAGGCCAGCATCCCGGATTCTGTGCTCGCTCACGCACTAAATGTCAGTGAGAAACTCGTAGCGAGCACTCGCGCCGCGTGCATTGAGCGTCATCGATCCAAATGATGTGCTTCGGGTACTGAATCGATGAGGTATCGATGCGTCGTGCAGGATGACCGGTAGAGACGTTCGTGATCTTCACGACTCCGCGGGACTCACTCATGAGCCGCTGTCACCATCGCATGGCAAACATGATTTTGAAATCGGATGTTTCGGCGCGTCGCTGATGTCACCTACCCGACGAGCCTGCCGGATATCTGTTTTTAGTCCGTTAGGGTGCCGCGGTGCCCTAACGTAATGCAATCAAATGATTTCGTGCGGGTACCCTTGCCGGTCCGTTTGCGCGGCGCGTATGCACAGCCGATCAGCGCGCTGCTCCCACACTGGAAACCCTGACCCCACCGAGTTCGCGTCGATTGACACGCTGCCGCCCGACGATGGCTTCACGGCGGCGCGGTACCCGAGTGGTGCTCCCCGTGAGGTCCGACTTGCCAACGCGGTCTGGGAGCCTCCAGTGTGCACGCTGAGCCACGTGTCGCGCGATGGAAGCGTGCGGCGGTCGCCGCCGGGCCGCGCAGGTAAGGAGCCGCGTCTGGCTGAACTGACACGCCGCCAGCACGGGCCAACCGATCCAACTGCTCGTTGGTTCAGCGCTGAGCCCGGCGCAACGCCTTCGCCGCCTCGGACACATCGATTCGGCACGCACTCACCCAGTCAAGAAACTCGACCGCGTCAACGCGTCGCTCGCCTCGCTCGGAACGGCTGACCCACGCGACGTTTCGGCCCATGACTGCGGCCAAGTCACGCACGGTCATCCCCGCCGCCGTCCGCCACTGGCGGAGCATGCCCGGGAGCGCTTGGTACTCGTTTCGGTGCAGCGGGTTTGGTCGCTGCTTCGGGGGTCGGCGTTTTCGATGTGTTTCGGCCACCGAAACAGAATCGCTTGGGTATCCTGTTGTTACGAAGACCGTAACAGCCCTCCGCCCGAGGGCGTGGAGGACGCACCGATGCTCCGACTTGAATGGGAACGAGTGCTCATAGGGCCAGCGGTTTGCGTTCTCGTAGCCGCGTGTGAACGGCAGCCCGAATCCTCACCCCAGCAGGCAAGCCCGACCACGTCTGCACGTCAGCCTTACTCGGGGGAGCAGCGAGCCGTCCCAAGCGCTCCAGCCGGTACGCGGCTCGACGCGGGCGAGCAGGCAGAGTCACGCCTCCGGGATCAACTTGCAGCAGCACGAAGTCAGTTCGCGAAGGCACTCGACGCCGCCCCATCGCTCAGGATCGATCTCACGCAACGCGTGCAGTCGATGACCTCCGCGGAACTGATTCAAGCCAACCAGCAGGTCGTGGCTCCGGCTGTCGAAGCGTTCCAGTCGCTCGTGCGGACGTACACAACCGAAGTCAAGCAGGCATTGGCACCCTTGCACGCAGAGATTGGCGAGCAGGAGGCCCGAGCGCAGGAGGAGGCAGCGCTCGGAGTACGCATCGTCATCGAGCCGCGAGAGTTGGGAAAGGGATATCAGGGGCGGTTCACGGACGAGCAGGTCTACATCGAGACCGAGCGATACAGGCCGGAGCCGATCCCGGGAACGATCAAACTCGGCCTGCTCGACGGCTACTTCATTCGGGACGGAAATATCGTCGGCACAAATGCGTTCGGCGCGTCCGTTACGCTGAAACGATTTGTGGATGCACCGACCGTCGAGCAGCAGAGACTCGGCGCGCTCTCGGCCCGATTCACGCAACTCCAGCGCGAGGCCGAGCAGGCCATTCGTGACGCCGCAGCGAAACACGCAACCGGATTCACCACGACATACCACGCAATCCTCGATCGCGCCGTGGTTCTCGTTGAGCAGGAGTGCGCAACCGTCCTTGAAGTCGCACGGCGCGGCGCATCGCTTCCCGCTTCCGAGCAGAGAGTCGCTGATACTGCTGCGGCGATTGACTCTGTCGCGTGGCAGCCGGGCATCGGAACGAAGTGGGTGGATTGTCTCGAAGTCGCACTCGGGGCCGCGACCGAGCAGTTTGCCACGCCGCGAGCCGCTCTTGAACGCTCGGCAACCGCACGGCTCGACGAGTTAGCGGCGCTGCTGTCGGCGCTGGGTGTGCCCGACAACGTGCTCAGTGAAGGGCATTCTGCCCGTAAAGTGCTGACTCAGATCGCCGAGCGAGAACTGACCGCCGGGCTTCTGGCCCGGTTCGATACAGAGCAGGTCGCGTACATGGAACGGCTGCGGTCCGGCTTGGGCTTGCACCTGACGGCAATCGCACTCAAGCGGCAAGGGGCGGTCGGTCTCAAAACGATTCGCGATGGCCTTCGCGTGGATCATCTCTGCTCAGACGGTGAGTCCGTCCTTGTCGCGGCGTACTTTGGACGGGACGACGCCACCAGCGCGCCTTCCGAGCAAATCGGAGTGCTCAGGCTTCGGGACACAAGTGTTGAGGCGTCAAGAACTTTTTCCGTAGACCCACGTGAGGACACGGCGTGGGCGGACGACGCGCGGGCTCTGGCTCGCCCGCTTGAAGGCGGATGGACCGTAGTTCAGCACGGTCGCTGGTCCACGATTCTACCGCCCAGTTGGCCCAAGGCGATCTCCATTCCTGCCACACGGGCCGACGATGTGTGGCGGCTCAGGAGCAGCGTCCTCGTGCGCAGCGAGGGCCGACCGGGCGTGGGGTTCAGTCGCGGTGTCTACGCAGTCAAGCCAGACGGCGAGGTGCTCCTCCTGCTAGATTCTCCGAGCGAGTTCGCTCTGATCGACGGCAATCTAGTTTCGGTGACGAAGCAAGGTGCTGGCGGGGGGAGTGACCTTGTCGAAGTCGCGGACGCGCTCACAGGTCAGCCGAACACCGGATTCGCCGACACTTGGAAGCGCCTCATCGATTACGACCCGTTTGGAAAGCCAAAGAAAAAGCCGCCAGAGCGTACTCCGGCGGCCTTTTTCGGGTTGCCAAGCCAGAAAGGACTTGACTATAAGCGGAGAGGGGGGGATTCGAACCCCCGAAACGGTTGCCCGTTTACGCGATTTCCAGTCGCGTTCCTTCAGCCTCTCGGACACCTCTCCGGGCATGCGTCCAAAGGCGACGCGGTGGGGCCATGGTAGCCGAGCGGACAGGGATCGTCGCGGTAAAGGTCGCGGTGCCGCTGAGACGGCGCTACAACCGCGGGGGATCATCGGGGGTTCAGATGTCCTCGCTGGTGCCGGCGCGGCGGTCGAGGTAGACCATGAGCGCGCCGAGGGCGATGATGCCAAGACGGATCAGCAGGCCGGTGGGAAGGCCCCAGGCATCGACCCAGCGGAAAATGAGCAGTTGAAGACCCATGAAGGGCAGCACCAGCGAGACGACCGCTGCGATGATGAGGAAGATGCCGAAGCCCTTCATGATGGGAACTCCTTGATCCACCCGACGCGCGTGACGAGGCGCTGGCCCAAACGGTGATGCATGGCGAGCGAGGCGACGAGGACGCCGATGCCCGCGCCGAGGACCACATCGCTGGGGAAGTGAGCGCCGAAGAGGACGCGGGTGAGGGCCACGAGCCCGAGCAGGGACCACGCCAGGGGGCGGAGTTTCGGGTACATGGTGGCGAGCGCGACGGCGAGGACGGCGGCGGCGGAGGTGTGGCTGGAGGGCATGGACCAGAGGTCGGAGACGCCGTTCCAGAACTCCCACGAGTGGCGCTGCACGACCTCCGGGATGCCGCCCGGGCGGGTATGCGTCAGCGGGTATGTGCCGAAGGGGCCGGTGAAGGCGAGCGATTGCCAGAGGACGTCGTCGCCGGCGGGCGGGGCGAGGCGCGGGCGGGCGCGGCCGATGGCCATTTTAAGGAGCCAAACGGCGAGGGAAGTGGCAGCGGCCGCGGCGAGCCAGTCGAGCATGCGGCGGCGTATGGCGGGGTCGAGGAGGAAGATGCAGGTGGCGACGAGGAGGCTGGAGGCAAGGTCGCCGAACTGTTGAAGGAACTCGAGGGTTCGGCGGAGGTCGCCGCCGAGTTGCAGCCGCCCGCCTTTCTGAAAGACGGCGACGTGCGCCATGATGAATCCGTCGATGGGCAGCAGGAGCCCCGCGAGGAGAATGCACGCGAGCAGGGCGACCCACGCCCGGCGTGTATAGTCGGGGCCGGCCTGGGGCTGGGCTGGGGCAAGGGCAGGCATGGTCGAGGGTGCATCACTCATCATGGAGTCTCGTGCCGGCGCGACGAGCGGGATGGTGTGGCGTCGGCGGCTGGGGGGCGTGCCGGGGTTGTGGATGCTCCTGGCGTTGTGCCTGTCAGTGTACCTTCCCGGGTTCTTCTCGTTGCCCCCGATCGATCGAGACGAATCGCGCTTCGCGCAGGCATCGCGGCAGATGGTGGAATCGGGAAACTACGCGGTGCCGATGGTGCTGGCCAAGCCCCGGCTGAACAAGCCGCCGATGATCTATTGGCTTCAGAGTCTGTCGGTGCGCGGGTTCACGTGGGGCGATGTTCGCCGCGATGCGATCTGGATGTACCGCGTGCCATCGCTCCTCGCGGCCGTGGCGGCGGTGCTGCTCACGTGGCGGATGGGGTGTTCGATGTTCGATGCCCGGGCGGCCTGGCTGGGCGCGGCGCTTCTGGCGATCTGCCCGGTGCTGGTGTGGGAAGCCAAGCAGGCACGGGCGGACATGGTGCTGCTCGCGTTCACCGTGGCGGCGATGTGGTTGTTGTGGGAAGTCTGGACGCACCCGACGCCGATGCGCGTGCTGGCATTCTGGGCGGCGGTGGGGGGCGGGGTGCTGGTGAAGGGGCCGGTGACGCCGTTGGTAGTGCTCGGGGGCGCGGCGGCGTGGTGTTTCGTCCATCGCGGCCTGGCCGATGCGCGTCGGCTGCGCCCGATGATCGGCGTGCTCGTCGTGGGGATCATGGTGATCCCGTGGGTCGCGCTCGTCGCCATGCGCGTGGGGTGGGAAACGTACCTGACGATCGTGATCCGCGAGACGCTGGGGCGCGGGGTCGAGCCGGCCGAGGGGCATGGCGGGTTCCCGGGGTATCACAGCGTGCTGGTGTTCATCCTGCTCTTTCCGGGGTCGCTGTTTCTGCTCGCCGGTCTGCGGCGCGGGGTGATGTTGGGGATGCCCGCGCGAGCCGGGGCGCGGTCCCGCGGGGTGTTGGGGTGGATCGCGTCGCGGGCGTGCGGTCGGCGGGCGGAGTGTTTCTTGCTGTGCATGATCGGGCCGGCATGGGTGGTGATGGAACTCGTAAAAACGAAACTACCGCACTACACGCTCCCGGTGTACCCCGCGTTATGTCTGCTCATGGCGCGGGCAGCGCTGTCGAACGCGCCGGCGGTGCGGGCGTGGCTGGCGACGCGCCGGGTGCGATTCCTGGCCGGCGCCTGGTGCGGCGTGGGTGTGGCGTTCGCGGGGCTGATCGCCGCGCTGGGGTGGCTCGCGATTGTCGAGGGGCACGGGTGGGGGTGGTGTGTGCTCGCCATCGGTGCGGCGGGGTCGCTGCTGATGGTCCTGGAAGGACGGAGGCTCGTCCGCGACGCGTTGTTCCGACCGCTGCTGGCCAGCGCCGCGCGGGTGGCGGTGGTCTCGTTGGTGGTGGCGGGGCTGACGCTGCCGGCGTTGGAGACGCCGTGGGTAGTGTCGCGGCTCGTGGCGTCGGCGCGGGCGTTTGACCCCGCGGGGCATCGGCCGCTGGCGTTCGTGGTGCTGCGCGAGGACAGCGCGGTCTTTCTGACGCGCGGGAAGGCGTCGTGGGTGAAGCCGCTGGAGCTCCGCGACTATGTGGCGGCAAACCCGACGGCGCTGGTGGTGATCCCCGAGGACTACGCCCCGCACTTCGCGGGGTACAGGCCTTTGGCATCGGTGGAGGGCTACAACTATCCGAAGGGAAGGCACGGGGTGTGGTTTCTCGGGGAGTTCCCGCGATGACGACGCCCGTCCCCACGCCGTCAGGGCTGATGCTCATCGACAAGCCCCTCGGGCCGACGTCGATGCGGGTATGCGCGGCGATCCGCGCGCGGCTGCACAAGGGCGGGGCGCCCAAGCGGGTGAAGGTCGGGCACGCCGGAACGCTCGACCCGCGTGCGACGGGGCTGCTCATCATTCTCGTGGGCAAGGCCACGCGGCTGTGCAGTGTCTTCATGGGTGGCGAAAAGGAGTATCACGCCGCCATCGACCTCAGCGCCCGCTCCACGACCGATGACGCCGAGGGGAATCTCACGCCGGTTGACGTCGGAACGCCCCCGACCCGCGCGCGAATCGAGCGAGTCATCGCCGAGGGGTTCATCGGCGAGATCATGCAGGCGCCCCCGGCCTTCTCGGCGGTTCACATCGATGGGCAACGTGCGTACCGGATGGCGCGGCGCGGCGAGGCCCCCATGCTGCCGGCGCGTCCCGTGCTTGTCCGAACCTTCAAGGTTGAATCGTTCGAGTGGCCCGTGCTCACCGCGGCGATCACCTGCGGCAAGGGAACGTACATCCGCAGCCTGGCGCGTGACCTGGGTACGGCGCTGGGGACGGGGGGCATGCTGCGCGCGTTGCGGAGAACGCGGATCGGTGCGTACCGCGTCGATCAGGCGATGACGCTCGACTCCATGCCCGGGGTGCTTACGCAGGCCGACCTTCGCCCGATCCCGGCTGAATCATCCGGGCCGTGATGCCCGCCGGCGAAACATCAAACTCCATGCCCGCCTCGGGTACAGCGACAAGGCAGGGCATGCAACGAACGATCTCGCCCGGCAGGTTTGTTCGGCGCGAGGCGCCTTCGACGGCGTGGGTGGACGAAACGATCTGAAGGCGGCGTACGCCTCGTTCGGCAAGCCACCCCGCGAGGGCGACCGCGCGGGCGGTTGCGTTGCCGGCGTCGAATGATGGGACGGTTTCATTCCTCATCATCGTCGGCCGGGTCGTCCTCGGTGGGCACGGTGCCGGGCGTGAGGCCGGGCGTCCAGAGTTCTTCGATGTCTTGCCCGTCGCAGATTCGCCGAACGCCGAGGTACAAAACCGTCCCGCCACTGAACCAGTAACTCACAGCGAAGGCGCCAACAAACAAGTCGGGGAGGGCGCCCCAGAAGGCCAAGGCCCGCGCCATCCAGGCCTGCGAAGGCGAGAGGCCATCGGCGGGTGGGGAGCCGGCGACGGCCTCGGCGACGAGCGTCGCGGTTTCTTTCGGGAGCATCGCCGTGACGCTGCGCGTGGTCAGCGTTTCGACGACGTGGACGACCATCCAGAGCGCCCAGAGCGCGACGATGAGTTGCAGCAGGAGGACGAAGAGGTAGAGGGCGACTCTCCCCGGGCGGGCCATCATGTAGGCGAGGACGCGCTGAACGGAATCGATGGCGTCGGTGCCTTCGCACGCCACGCCGGGCACGAGCATGGGCGAGCCAACAAGCAGCCCGCCCCCCAGCACGGTGACGCAGGCGCCGACGAGCAACGCGAGCACGAACAGCGCCCCGCCCACGACCTGGAGGTACGGCACGCCGAGCATCAGCCAGCCGACGCACGCCATCGCCAGACACACCACCAGCACGACCAGGATGGGGCCGAGCGTGCACATGGCCAGCGAGAACCACCGCGAGAGGGCGAACGCCAGGCCCGCGGTCCACGCTCGGCGAAGTCCGAGCGCGTGCTCCTCGGCGGCCAGCCGCGAAATCGCGCCGCCCAGGACGCCCCACACCGTCAGAATCGGGATCAGGATGATGAGCGAACTCCACGGGTACGCCTCGGCGGCGGCGAGCGGGCCGTCGAGGAACATCATCCGAAGGCCGTCGATCAGCGCCGGCAGGTCCGCGTCAAGCACGGCCCGCTTGATGCTGCGCATGCCGGCCTCGGCGTTCTCGACGACGGTGTGCATCGGGCCGACGCCCGTGCCCAGCCACAGCGAGGGCGCCTGCGCGATCAGCCCGATCAGGAGCAACAGCACGAGTGACAGGCCCACCCGCGAAGGGCGGATCGCCAACCCCGCGGCCCGGAGAAGTCGCGGCCAGGTGAGCGTCGAGGCGAACTCCTCGAACGACGGTCCGATGTCCAGTTTTCTCGGCATGCGTTCTCCGGGGACTCACCGACCGCGCACGATATGCGTGGAAGTCCTTCCTTGCACAGATCGCCGACCGCCCGTGGCGCACGCTACCATCCGCCCGCATGCTCCGTGCCACGCTCCGATGGACGCTCATTCTGTTCTGCCTCTTCGCGATCGGGCCTGCGGTGCGCATTCTCGTGCTGCGAGTGCTCGACGATCAGGGCGGGCATGCGGTGACGCTGGCCTTGAACGCCACGCCGGGGGCCGCCGTTCTTGCAGGCCTGGCGGCATTTGGAGCCGCGGGCGTCGTCGGTGCTCTTGGTGCCCACCTCTTTTCGATGGGCACCGGGCTGCTCTGCGCGGGGATTACCCTCGCCTGGGCGCGGTGGGGGCTGGGCACGGTGGACGCGATGATCCGGCAGGAGCCGACGGGGGCGTTCCGGTTTGTGTTCGCGGGCGAGAACGCCGTGGCGCTACTCCTCACGGCGTGTATGGCCGGGCTGTTTGTTTTTCTTGCATCCAGACGGCAACCCGCGGGCGCCCAATCGTCGTCGCCGGGGGGGCTTGGCGCCTTGGTCGTCCTGGGAGGGGAATATCGCGTGAAGGCGATGCTCGCCGCGCTCGCGGTCGGGCTGGTCGCGGGCGCGGGGATGACATGGCTCGACGCGATCTCGGCGCTCCGCGGACAGACGCTCATGGCCGTGTTCGGCGGCGCGCTGGTCTGCGGGGCCGTGGGGCAACTCATCGCCTCGTCGATGCGGTGCACGATCACGCCGGTGCTCCCCGTGCTCGGCATGCTGGTCGTGGCGCTCGCCGGGCCGATCTTGGCGGGGGCGATGCACGGGGCGGGGTTGCTGGACGCCTCGAACCGCGGGAGTCTGCTCGGGCTGGCGATGCCGGTGTCGCTGGACTGGGCGGCGGGATCGCTGCTGGGCGGGCCGATCGGAATTTCGTGGGCCGGGGCGATGCTCGACGCACGGGCGGTGGACGACTGACGCGCGGGTACATCGTGCATCAGCGTGCGCTGAACGCGTGCCGCGTCCCTACGATTCGTCGTACGAGATTCTGAGCCAAACAAATGCCCAAACGATCGACATCACGCCGTCCGCGCCTTCCGGTCGAACGCGTCGCGGGGCCGTCGCCGTTCAAGGAGTCGCCGCTGGGGGCGATGCCCGACGTGCAGTCCAAGGGCGACCCGCGGAACATGCCGATCGACCGGGTGGGGGTGAAGGACATCACGTACCCGATTCGTCTGGCGAAGCGGGGCGGGGGCGAGCAGACGACGGTAGCCAAGGTGAACATGTACGTGGCGTTGCCGCACTACCAGAAGGGGACGCACATGTCCCGGTTCCTGGAGGTGCTCAACGACCACACGGGCGAGCCGCTGACGCCGGGGCGGATCCCGGTGCTCGCGCGGGCGATCCGGTCGCGGCTGAACGCGGAGGTCGCGCACTTCGAGGCGCGGTTCACGTACTTCATCAACAAGCCCGCGCCGGTGACGGGGCAGGCGGGGCTGATGGACTACGAGGTGACGTTCGAGTGCACGGCGAACGGGGACGAGGATTTCGTGATGACGGTGGCGGCGCCGGCGACGAGCCTGTGCCCGTGCAGCAAGGAAATCAGCCGCTACGGCGCGCACAACCAGCGGTGCCGCATCGCGGCGAAGGTGCGGTTCACGGGGATGATGTGGATCGAGGACGTGGTGGAACTGCTCGAAGGGGCGGCGAGTTGCCCGGTGTTCGCGGTGCTGAAGCGCCCGGACGAGAAGTGGGTGACCGAACGGGCCTTCGAGAACCCGAAGTTCGTCGAGGACATCGTGCGCGACCTGGCGCTGGCCTTGCAGGCGCACCCGCGCATCACGTGGTACTCGATCAACTCGGAGAACTTCGAATCGATCCACAACCACAACGCGTACGCGGAGATCACGCGGGCGAAGTAATCGGGCGGCGGGCCGCAAAGACCTGGTTCACGCAGAGCAGGTTCAGCACCGGGATCGGGGCGATGACCGAATCGAGCGCGAGCGCCATCCCGATCGACGGCGTCAGTCGCAGATACGGCAGGAACCCGACCGGCGCGAGCATGAACCGCCGGTACGCCAGCGTGTCCAGCCCGCCGGCCTTGGCGAAGGCCTCGAAGGTGGCGCGCGTGTAGTTCCGGGCGTGGTGCTCGTCTTTATGGAGGCGGAGCGTCCCCGAGATCACGTCCCACAGCGGATACGGGCACGTCGCGACGAAAACTCCGCCGGGCTTCAGGGCCGTGAAGACGCGCTTCGCCAGCGCCTCGGTCTCGGCCACGTGTTCCAGCACCGCGAGCGCCGTGACAAGATCGAACGAGCCGTCCGCCGCCGCCGGGTGGGGCCTGGTCACGTCACCCTGGTGCAGGCGGCATCCTTCGGGGAGGCGTGCGTGGGCAATGAGGCCCGGGTCGTACTCGATGCCGACAGACTCGGAGGCCCCCAGCCGCGCGTGCGCCGCCGCCATGGCCCGTCCGTCGGCCGATCCGAGGTCGAGCACGCGGGGCGGGCGTTCATGCGTGCGGAAGCGCTCGTACATCCGGGCGGCCATCTCGGCGCGGCAGCGGTAGCGGAAGACCAGGTGCGGCTTGCGGGCCCGGTCCTCGGCGTAACTGGCGTCCATGACGCCGATGGGGGGGGTGGTTGAACCGTGCGTCACGCGGACATCCTCGCTCACTGAAGGAAGCCCATCCTAGCGCGACGAGGCCTTGGGTTCGGGACTAGCGACCTTTCACGCGCGACGCGGGAGAAGTGGCCGCCGATGCGACGACGGGCAGGGCCTGGTACGTGCCTTCGAGGATGGCCTTGCTGTCCGCCTTCAGCCACGACTCCAGCACCCCGGCGTACACACTGCGGAAATCGATCCCGTACTTCAGGTCGCCGTCGTCGAGGTTCTTCAGCGAGGGATGATCGCCGATGACGCCGCGGCGGACCATGGGGCCGAAGGTGAACATCGGCGCTGCGGTGCCGTGGTCGGTGCCCTGGCTCTGGTTCTGCCCCACGCGCCGGCCAAACTCGGAGAAAGCGAGACTCATCACCCGTTGATCGTTGCCCTGGGCCTTGAGTTCCTGGTAGAAGGCGCGGACGGCCTGGCTGAACTGGCTGAGCAACTGACCGTGCCGCCCCTGCGGGCCGCCCTGCCCGGCGTGAGTGTCGAAGGAGCCCATGCTGGCGTAATACACGCGGGTCTTCAACCCCGCCCCGATCATGCTCGAGATCATCGACAACTGACGCCCGAGGTCGGACCCCGGGAACTGCGTTGTGGGGCGCGTCGCCACGGCCCGACGGATCATGTCGCTGGAGACCTGGGCGTCGAGGGCCGTGCGGAGAAGGAACGACGCGTTGGAGTTGGCCCGGGCGGCCTGGCCCTCGCCCTCGGTGCGCGAGTTGAGCGCCTGGTACCCTTCCCGCAACTCCTTGCCCATCTCAGCCGCGGACCACTTGAACAGGTCCGCCGACTCGAACGCCACGGGCTTGATGGTTCGGCCTTCCATGGCGAGAGGGGCCGAACGCCCGATGGCGATGCCCGGCGGGCCGCCGCTCGCGCCCGCATCCGCAGTGCCCGATTCTCCCTTGCCGAACCCGCAGCACTCGCTGTCGAAGTAACGACCCAGCCACCCATCGCCGGTGGCCGTCGTGTCGGCGGTGTGCCAGATGTCCATCGACTTGAAGTGCGACCGGTTCGGATTGGGATATCCCACGCCCTGCACGACACCGACCAGCCCGTCGTCGTACATCTCGCGGAGGGCGGCCATCTGCGGGTGCAGACCGACCCCGTCCGCGCCGCTGAGTTTCAGCACCTGGGCCTCGGGGATGTTGATCCCCGGGCGGGCCTTGTAGTACTCGGGGGCGAAGTAGGGCACGACGGTGTTCAGTCCGTCGTTGCCCCCGCCCAGTTGGATGACCACCAGGATGTGCTCTTCGGGCACGCCCGGAATGCTCGACAACCCCCCCGCGGCGCGGTGCATCGCGAGCGCCGAGGCGTTCAGGAACGACGGCAGCGTGGCCGCCGCGGAGGCCATGACCAACCCAGTTCGGAGGAACTCGCGTCGCGTGTACGGTGTCGGCGTGTTCATCGGCGTCCTTCTTCCCGGAGGCCCCGTGCCCGGAGCCTCCCCCTAGCACAACTGATATTCCGGCATCGCCGTGATGAGCAGCAGCAACTCGCTCACGGTCGATGAGTTCACGACGTTCTTCCTGGCCGCCAGGTGCGTTCGCAGCGTTTCGACCCCTTGCGAGGGCGCCCATCCCAACGCCAGCCGCAGCAGCGCCGTGGCCACGGCCTGCGGATCGCCCCGCCCCTCGGGGGAATCTGCCCCGAAGGGCGCGAGAAGTGCCATGGCGTCGAAGGGTTGCGTTTGCGCGGAGGCGTCATAGCCCTGCGGGCGTTTGCCGGCGATGAGAAAGGCGAGGATGTTCTGCCGCACGTAGAACGTGGACGTGTTCATCCAGGCCCGCCCGCCCTCCCAGCCCTTGACGCTCGGGGGGTGCAGCAGCCGCTGCCCCATCAGGTCGAGCGCATCGTTCAGGATCGACAAGTCCCGCGTCGGAGTGTTGAGCGATCGGCACGCGCCGACGACCAGTTGCGCCGGGGACTTGATCTGGTCGTTCATGAACCGCGGCTCGTAGAAGTGCTCGCTGAGGAAGAGGCGGCGGAGCACGGGCTTGACCTCGTAGTTGGCTTGCGAGAAGGTCCCCGCGAGCGCGCGGAGCACGGAACGCTGCGCGGGCTCCAGGCTCTGATCCCCGCCGCGTTCCTCGCTGGGCACGTCGGCGACGAAATAGTGGTACAGCCGCCGCGTGATGTACCGCGGGCAGGCGGGCTGGGCGAGAATGATGCGCACGAAGTCGTCGCCGTCCCAGTTGCCCTGCTGCCCGAGGATGGTCTTCCCGCCGGTGTCGTGGTTCTGACGCTGGAAGACAAAGGTGTCGTCCTCGAAGGTATACCCCGTCAGGGCGCGGGCGCCTTCCTTGATGTCGCGTTCGGTGTAGTTCCCCACGCCCAGGGAGAACAACTCCATGAGTTCGCGGGCGAGGTTCTCGTTGGGGCGGTTTTTGCGGCTGTCGTTGTTGTCCAGGTAGGCGATCATCGCGGGGTCGCGGATGAGCGCGCGGAGCAGGTCGGCGTAACTCCCCACCGCGTGCTTGCGGAACATCTGGTTCTGCAGGAACATGTGGTAGGAGTTCTCGATCGTCCGGTAGTTGGTCGCGAGCAGGCCGTGCCAGAAGAGCGTCATCTTCTCTTCGAGCGGGTTGGCCGTCTCGATCATGCGGGCGAGCCACCACTTCTGGACCTCGGCGATCTGCCGCCGATCCTGCTGTTCACGGCGTTGCCGCTCGAGCCGGACCCGCGCGAGGGCTTCCTCGTCCTGCGATCGCTGCGCCCGGCGGACCATCTCGCGTTCCTCCGCGGTCGGTGGACGCATGATGTCCTTGTCGAAGGCGTCTTCCTTGGGCCAAGGCTGGTCGGCGGACTTGTAGTTCAGCAGCAGGTCGACGGCCTTCTCAGGTCCGAGGTCCGCGAGGTAGCGGATCTGGGCCTCGGTTCCTCCGAACCCCGCACGCCACAGCAGGTGGCGAGCCTGCTCGTACTTGAAGTCCTGGCGGCGGATGGCCTTCAGCGATGCCTCCAGCCGGTCGTCGGTACGGTTGGCGGCCTTGACCTTGGCGGCGTCGGGGACGCTGGGGAGTTCCGGTTGGCGCATCGCACCCGCTCCTTGGGGCTTGTGGACCCACCCGCTCAACGCCCCCGATGGCCGCTCATTGCCCGGCCAGTTCCCGCACAAGTCAGTGTACCACGTCTCGGTCCGTTCACAAGCGAATCATCGTGCCGCAAGGCGGTTCGCCTGTCGAGCCATCACGAACAGCACGGTCGCCGCGGCGAGCAAAAGCGCCCCGTTGGCCTGGTGGGCGGTTCGGATCAAGGCTTGCGTGACCGACGCGGTGTTCAAGCCCTGCCCGGCGCCCATGAACGCCACCCACCCAAGCACGAACTGCACGCCAACCACCGCGAGAACCCACGTGCCGGCGAGTCGGATGGCCCGGGCCGGCCCGCCCTGATCACGCCGGTACGCCTGCGCCACGGTCCCGGCGGCCAGGGCGGCGACGAGCACGACCATCGCGAAGGCCGCGTGCGTCCACAGCACGTGCCCGTGCCGCAGGTGCCGGTACACCGCCCCCAGGATCAACTGCAGCAGGAGCGAGTGCATGAGCGCCGTTGCGAGAAACTTCAGACGGCGAGATTCCTTGGCCGGCGGATCGATGGTCGCGAGGCGCGCGAAGGACGGAGAGAGGTAAACCGCCAGGCCTACCAGCCCGGCGAGGATCGCCTGCGCGGAGACGCCGTGGATGATCGCCCTCGCGCGGCTGTCCTCGAGCACGCGCGTCCCGCCGAGCCAGCCCTGGATCACGATGAACGCGAGCACGAGCAGCGCGAGCACCTTGGGCCAGCGTGCGCCGCGCGGCTCGCGCCACGCGACGGCCGCCGCCATGCCCAGAATCCCCACGACCGCGAAGACAAATCCCGCGTGAACTTTCGCGAAGAGGATCAGCCCGAGCGAGACGCTGCCCACGAGAACCGGCAGCACCAGCATGAGCGTGCGCACCAATTGGGTCGCGTTACGACGCACCGTCCAGATGGTCAGAACGACCGCGGACAGTCCGAGCAACGTGCCGAAAAGCCGGTGCGAATGTTCGAGGTACACGTCCGAGGCCGAGCGTGGCCCGAGTGGGTACAAGAACATGTTGGAGCCGAAGGTGTTGGGCCAGTCAGGGACGGCCATGCCCGAGTCGGTGCTGGTGACCAGCCCGCCGATGAAGAGGAGCGGCATGGCGGCGGCGCACGTCACCCACGCGAAACGGCCCAGCCAATCCGGCTCAGGATCTGAGGCACGCGACGCGGGCGCCATCATCCCGCCCGCCGTACCCCCGACAAGGCCGACCACCGCTCCCATCGCCACGAACCCCAACGCCACGACACCCGCCGAGGGATGCACGGCCTGCAACTCGCCTTCGATGGATGCGGGGGGGCGAAGTTTGCTCCCCAGAACCAACAGGCCGAGGACTGCGGAGATGACACCTCCCGTCAGCCCAACGACCCATCCACGTGCACGACCGAGGTTGTACCCGCACGCGACGAAGGCCCCCAGCCAGCACACCAGCAGGCCAATGATGGAATGACGCTCCGGCAGGTTGATCCACGGCAGATGGGTCACGAACCACACAACCCAAAGCCCGACGGCCGCGGCAAAGCCCGCGACGATCCCAGCACCCAAAACCGAAATCCCGGCGCGGCTTGAAATGGTCAATGTCGACCTCCCGAGTTGCTGAGATTGAGTCTCAGTTGTGGTTTGACAGGAATCGGGACTTGACAGGGTATGGGCAGATCGGGTCAATTGCGGCAGGACAAGAAAAGTTCTCGTATGGGGGAACAGTCCTGCGTGTGTGTAAGTGAATCTCGAGTCGGCCCGGACAATCGGGCCACCCGAGCGGGGTTGGCCGCTCTTATGAAGGAGGGCGCTGGTGTCGGCGATCTTCCCGAAGTGGATGAATCTGTTCCCGACGGTCGCCGCGCTGGGCGGCCTGGCCGCAACGGCGGGCGCGGTGGGCGGATTCTGGTACTACGCCACCCCAAAGTTCTGGAACGTGGGGTACATGCCCAAGCAGCCCGGCGGGGGCTTCAGCCATCAGATCCACGCCGGGAAACTCGGCATGGACTGCCGGTACTGCCATACGAAGGTGGAGAAGTCGTACGAGGCCAACATCCCCAACGTGGCGACCTGCAACGGGTGCCACGCGGACGGGAGACTGGCCGATTTGCTGGCGACCTCGGCGACGCACAAGGAGCGGACGGAGTTCATCCGCACGGCATACGCGAGCGACGAGGCGATCCAATGGCGTCGCGTGCACAAGGTGCCCGACTACGTGCACAACTTCCCGCACCACGTGCACGTGGCGGCGGGCGTGTCATGCTTCTCATGCCATGGCCGCATTGACCAGATGCCCGTGGTGTACCAGGCCCAGCCCCTCTCGATGAGCTGGTGCCTGGACTGCCACCGTGCGCCGGAAACGAGCCTTGTGCCTCGCGACCTGGTGACGCGACTGGACCTTGTCGAAGGCCAGTTGGCGGCGCGGGCGGCGGGGATGCCGGGCGAAGTCGCCTCCGGACGCCAACTCCTCGACGCGCTGCGCGAGGCCCCGCCCCAGAACTGCGGCGCCTGCCACTACTAGCCCCGCACGAACCATCCTCGAAAACTCGACCACGACCGACCCGACCCCGACGACCCGAGAAGCCCATGAGCACCAACGACCAATGCCCCTCGACCGTGAAGGGCGCGAAGCAGAAGCCCGGCAAGGAAGCCCTGGCGCACCTGACCCGCTCGGCGGGGATGATCAACGGGCAAGCCGCGTGGCGGAGCGTGGACGACCTCGCCGATACGGGTGAGTTACGAGACTGGCTCGAGCGGGAGTTTCCCGCGGGCGCGTCGGAACTCGATCGTGCCGAAGCGGACGAGGCGGGGGGCGGGGAGTCTCGCCGCGATTTTCTGAAGTTGCTGGGGGCCTCCGCGGCGCTCGCCGGGGCCGCGACCATCCCGGGCTGCCGTCAGCCCGATCACAAGATCCTCCCGTATGCCAAGAACGTGCCGGAAGAGATCATCCCCGGCAAGCCGCTTTTTTATGCGACAAGTTTCGCGCGTCCCGACGGCGGGGCCGAGGGCCTTCTTGTTGAGACGCACGAGGGACGCCCGACGAAGATCGAGGGCAACCCACGTCACCCGTACAACAACGGGAAGGTGTCCTCGTGGGCGCTGGCGAGCATCATGGGGCTGTACGACCCCGACCGCCTGAAGAACCCGATCTACAAGAACCCGGTGCGGGGCGAAGTGGCGGCGACGTGGGACGACTTCCGCGCGTGGGCCGGGGAGCATCTGACGCCGTTCACGAAGAACGAAGGGGCCGGGCTTGGGCTGGTGGTGGGGAAGGCGGCCAGCCCGTCACGGCGTGGGGCCATCGCGGCATTCCGGGCGAAGTATCCCAAGGCCGTAGTGGTGGAATACGCCGCGATCGAGGACCGCGCGGGCATCGAAGGGACGCGCCTGGCCTTCGGGCGTCCGATGCGCGAAGTGTTCAACTTCGGGAAGGACACGACCAAGGTGATCGTGTCGCTTGACCGTGATTTTCTGAGCCGCGAACGGGATGAGATTCCGAATGCCCGTGGGTTCGCGGCGTCGCGCGCGGTGACGACGACGAAGGACACGATGTCGCGGCTGTACGTGGCGGAGAGCGGGTACTCGCTCACCGGCGCCGCGGCGGACCACCGGGCGGCGCTCTCGCCCGGGCGGGTCTCGGCGTTCGCGGTGGAGTTGGCGAAGTTCGTCCTGCCGAAGTTGAACGCGCCAGGCGCCGAAGCCGTCGTGGCGGCGGTAAACGCGGTCAACGTGCCGGGGGGCGAGGATCTTTCCGGCGAAACACGGACGCTGATCGAGGAGTGCGGGAAGGACCTGCTGCTGGCGGAGAACCGCGGGCGGACGCTGATCACGGCCGGGCCGACGCAGCCCGCCGCGGTGCACGCGTTGGCGGCGGCGCTGAACACGACGCTGGGCAACGTGGGGGTGGGCGTCTCGTACATGCCGCTGGAGGCGGATGAAGCCGCGGACTCGGCGGCGGCGATCACGGGTTTGGCCGCGAAGATCGCTTCGGGCGAGGTGACGACGGTGGTGTGCGTCGGGGCGAACCCGGTGTACGACGCACCCGGGTTCGCCGACGCGTTCGCGAAGGCCAAGGCCACGGTGACGCTTTCGAGCGACCTGACCGAGACGGCGATGGCGAGCACGTGGATGCTCAACGCGGCGACGTACCTGGAGTCGTGGGGTGATACGGCGGCGAGCGATGGGACGGTCGCGCCGGTGCAGCCGATGATCGCGCCGCTCTACGAGCCGGCGATGAGCGAGTTGGAGTTCCTCACCCTGCTCGCCGGGGGCGATTTCGCGGCGAAGGTGGACGGGTACGAGATCGTGCGCGGGTATTGGAAGGCGGCGATCAAGCAGCCCGCGGACCGATTCGAGAAAATGTGGCGTCAGGCGCTGCACGACGGCGTATTGGCGGGGAGCACGCAGCAGCCGCAGGCGACGAAGGCGAACTACGCCGAGGTTGCCAAGGCGGTCGCCGGACTGAAACTGGCCCCCGCGCCGACGAAGGACGCGCTGGACGT
The DNA here is from genome assembly GCA_022180725.1 of Phycisphaerae bacterium. Classification (GTDB taxonomy): domain Bacteria; phylum Planctomycetota; class Phycisphaerae; order Phycisphaerales; family UBA1924; genus RI-211. The sequence continues at coordinate 158,243 of BQMO01000012.1, read as the reverse complement.
GACCTTTGTCGTGGGGAACCTGAGCGATGGGCGATACGCGAACGTCGGGTGGCTGCAGGAACTGCCCGACACGGGCACGCGCGTGGTGTGGGACAACCCGGTGCTGATGAGCCCGCGCACCGCCGAGGCGCTGGGCGTCACCCCGGCGGGGTTCTCGCGCAAGGACGACATGGGCGGGATTTACACGAAAGTGAAGTACCCGCTGGCGGCGAAGGTGGCGGTGACGCTCGGGGGCCGCTCGGTCGAAGCCGCGGCATGGATCCTGCCCGGGATGCCCGACCACACCCTGGTGTGCACGCACGGGTATGGGCGCACGCACGCCGGTCGGGTGGGCGATGGGGTCGGGTTCAACTTCTACGGGCTGGCGTCGGGGGCGCGGTCGGCGAGCGGCGCGACGGTTCGCCGCATCGACGGCGAGCACATGATCGCCTCGACGCAGAACCACTGGTCGATGGACGGGCGCACCAGCATCGTCCGTGCGGTCGACCTGGTCTGCTGGCAGAAGCACGGCCACGAGGTGCAGAAGGCGGTCGATTCGTTCTACGCCAATCAGGACAAGGTCAAGGAACTCAACTTCGCCGAGCGACTGGGCGAACTGAGCCACACCCCGCCGAACATTTCGCTGTACGCCAACCCATTCAACCGTTCACCGGCGGACCCGGACCCGAAGAACATCGACCCCGGCAAGCCGGACGGGGCGGCGTACCAGAAGAACACGCCCCCCCAGTACACCAAAGGCCCGCAGTGGGCGATGACGATCGACCAGACGGCGTGCACCGGGTGCGGCGCATGCACCATCGCCTGCCAGGCGGAGAACAACATCCCCGTGGTGGGCAAGAAGGAAGTGGCCAAGGGCCGCGAGATGACGTGGATCCGCGTGGACCGCTACTTCACCGGGGACATGGACAAGCCCGACGCGATGTACCACCAGCCGGTGGCGTGCGTGCACTGCGAGAACGCGCCGTGCGAGACCGTGTGCCCGGTGAACGCGACGGTGCACGGCCCGGAGGGGCTGAACTACATGACGTACAACCGCTGCATCGGCACGCGGTACTGCGCCAACAACTGCCCGTACAAGGTCCGCCGGTTCAACTTCTTCGACTACGGCGTGACGAAGTTCAACGGGGACTACTACTTCAAGGAGATCATCGACGACCTTGGCGGCAAGGTGCCCGGGCAGGAGGGTATCACGGGCAGCCGCGCGTACAACAAGATCAACCCGAACCTGATCCCGCCCCGCCTGCGGCAGAAGCTGGACCAGATCAGCCGCATGCAGAAGAACCCGGACGTGACGGTGCGCAGCCGCGGCGTGATGGAGAAGTGCACGTACTGCATCCAGCGGCTGAACGCGGCGCGGATCGAGACGAAACTCGCGGGGCTGCCGGGCATCCCCGACGGGTTCGTGCAGTCGGCGTGCCAGCAGGCGTGCCCGTCGGGCGCAATCGTGTTCGGCGACATGCTCGACCCGTCGAGCAAGGTGTACGCCAGCCGGGCCAACGCCCGCAGTTACGCCCTGCTGGGGTATCTCAACACGCGCCCGCGCACCAGCCACATGGTGCGGGTGATGAACCCGAACCCCGCGCTGTGCTCGGCGGAGCGCAAGGCGGCGTGGGAGAACCCGTTCCACGGCGGGCACGACGACCATTCCGGGCACGACCATCCGCCCGGACAGCCGCATTCGCACCGCATCGACAACACCAGGAAGCGTGAGGACCGCGGGTACGCCCTCAGCCTCAACATTCTCTCCGGGAGCCACGCATGACGAGCACCCCGCACCCTGACGAACTGACGGCCCAGCGCCTCGCCGGCCTGGCGCGCGGGCCGGTCGGCGGGAAGGACCCCGATCCGGTGACCGGCGATGGCACGCTGATCGATACCCCCGGCGTGCGCGCCCCGCTGGTCTTGAACGACCGTTCGTTCGGGGAGATCACGAACATCATCTGCGGATATACGGAAAACCCGGTGCCGCGGTGGTGGTACGCGGCGGCCGCGGTGACGGCGGGCCTCGCCGCCATGATGACCGTGTTCATCCTCTACCTGATCATCACGGGCATCGGGACGTGGGGCCTGACGAACCAGGTGGACTGGGCGTGGGACATTACGAACTTCGTGTTCTGGATCGGCATCGGCCACGCCGGGACGCTGATCTCGGCCATCCTGTGCCTGCTCAAGCAGAAGTGGCGCACGGCGGTGAACCGTTCGGCGGAGGCGATGACGATCTTCGCGGTCATCTGTGCCGCGACCTTCCCGGGGATTCACATCGGGCGCCAGTGGATGGCGTGGTTCCTGCCCCCGCTGCCCAACGCCAACGCCATCTGGCCGAACTTCCGCTCCCCGCTCTTGTGGGACGTCTTCGCGATCTCGACGTACGGGACGGTGTCGCTGCTGTTCTGGTACATGGGGATGATTCCGGACGTGGCGACGCTGCGGGACCGTGCGGACCGGCGGCTGCGGCTGAACCCGCAGAGCGGTGGCCCCCTCCTGCCCTTCCTGCCGATCCCCGTCGACCTGATCCGCGCCAAGGTGTACGGATTCCTGTCGCTGGGGTGGCGTTTCAGCGGGCGGCACTGGCACCGGTACGAGGCGGCATACCTGATCCTCGCGGGCATCAGCACCCCGCTGGTGCTGAGCGTGCACTCGATCGTGTCGATGGACTTCGCCACGAGCATTCTGCCCGGATGGCACACGACGATCTTCCCGCCGTACTTCGTGGCGGGGGCGATCTTCGGCGGGTTCGCCATGGTGCTGCTGCTCCTGATCCCCGCGCGGGAGTTGTACCCGCACATGAAGGACTTCATCACGCTCCGCCACCTGGAGAACATGGCGAAGATCCTGACGCTGACCGGGCTGATGGTGGGTTTCGCGTACTCGATGGAGTTTTTCATCGCGTACTACGGCGGGAACGAGTTCGAGTTGTACGCCTTCAAGAACCGGGCTACCGGGCCGTACTGGTGGGCGTATTGGACCATGATCGGGTGCAACGTGCTGAGTCCGCAGGTCTTCTGGAACAAGGCGATGCGCACCAGCCCGTTCGTGATCTTCATCGTGTCGATCCTGGTGACAATCGGGATGTGGTTCGAGCGGTTCGTGATCATCGTGACGAGCCTGCACCGGGCGTTCCTGCCCGGAGAGTGGCACATGTTCTCGCCCACCGCGGTGGACATCTGCATCTTCGTGGGTTCGCTGGGCGTGTTCACGCACCTGTTCCTGCTGTTCATGAGGTTCCTGCCGATGTTCGCGATGGCGGAGTTGAAGGCGGTGCTGCCGATCGCCAGCCCGCACCACGGGCCGGGCCACGGTTCGGGCGGGCACCAACACGGGGGAGGGCACTGAGCGATGGCGAGCACCCGTCTGTATGTGACCGAGGCCGGCGAGACGATCCACGGAATTCTCGCCGAGTACGCGACGCCCGCGGCGCTGTACCACGCCGCCGAGAAGGTCCGCGACGCCGGGTATGCGTCGTGGGACACGCACTCGCCCTTCCCGATCCACGGGATGGAGGATGCGATGGGGTTCCCCCGCACGAAACTGCCCGTGCTGGTGGCGGTGGTGGGGCTGTCGTCCGCCGGGCTGGGGTTCCTGATGCAGTGGTGGATGTCGCTGGATTATCCGTTGCCGGTGCAGGGCAAGCCGTACGATTCGTGGCAGGCGTTCGTGCCGATCACGTTCGAACTGGGCATTCTGCTGAGCGCGTTCACGGCGCTGATCGGGATGCTGGCGATGAACGGCCTGCCTCGGCATCATCACCCGCTGTTCAGGAAGACGCGGTTCCTCGCCAGCAGCGACGACCGGTTCTTCATCTGCATCGAGGCCCGCGACGCGAAGTTTGATCCCGACCGCACCCGCGCCCTGCTCGAAGAGTCGGGCGCCACGAGCATCGAGTTGGTGGAGGAATGACCCCGCGCCCGCGGGCACACGCCATGAACACCCAGCACACAACCCGCGCTCTGCTGACGCTCGCCGTGATCGGCGCCGCCGCCCTCACCGGGTGTCGGGGCACGCGCGAAGACGAACCCCCGCGGCAGTTCTTCCCCGATATGGACGACCAGATGAAGTGGACGCCGCAGTCCTCGAGCGAGATGTTCGCCGACGGGCGCACGCTCCGCCCCGTGGTGCCGAACACCGTGGCGTGGGGGCGGTCCTCGGCCACGGGCGAGGAGCCGTGGGCCGGTCACTGGAAGGCGATGCGGGGCGATCTGCTCAAGGCCGACGACGTGTTCTACACGGGTGTCGAAGGCAAGAACGCCGACGGCACGCCGAAGTACGTCCGAACCATTCCGAAAACGATGCCGGTGGATGTGGAGACCCTTCTGCGCGGACAGGATCGATACAACATTTACTGCACGGCGTGCCACGGGTACGCCGGCGACGGGCAGGGCATGGTCGCCAAGGCCGGGTACAACCCCGTGGTCCCGAGTTACTTCGACGCGACGTTCTTTGATTCCACGAACAACCGAAGCCTTGACGGGTACATCTTCCACACGATCCGCCACGGGAAGCCCGACGCGGCGAACCCGGAGGTGCTGACCATGCCCGCGTACGGGCACGCGTTGAACGAGCGCGACGCGTGGGCCGTGGTGGCGTACGTGCGGACCTTGCAGGCCTCGCGCACCGGGACGCTGGCCGATGTCCCCGCGAGCAAGCAGGACGCGCTGAAGGGCAAGCCCAAACCCATCCCCGCGACGCCCGCCCCCGGAGGTGCACCATGACCACCGCGCCGGTTCACCGGCCTCAACTCGCCGCGGACAACATCACGCTCGCCAAAGGCGCCGGGCGCGGCGTCGGCATGGCGCTGATCGTCGTCGGGCTGCTCGCGGCGCTCGCGGTGCTGGGCATGGGCCTGAGCGGGGCCGCGGGCGTGACGAAGAAGCACGCCCTGGCCGTCTACCACACCGGGGCGATGGGCGTTCTCGCCATGGCCCTGGGCGGGTTGTTCTTCACGATGGTCTTCCACTTGACCAACGCCGGGTGGTCGGCGACCATCCGCCGCCAGTGCGAAAATCTGGCCTCGTTCCTCCCGTTCGCGTGGCTGCTCGTGCTGCCCGCGCTGGTGATCGAGATCGCGAACCACGGACTGCTCTTCGCGTGGCTGAACCCGGCGTACTACCACGACCACGCGTTGCAGGTGAAGTCCGCGTTCTTCTACCTTCCCAACCACATCGTCGACCATGACACGCACAAAGTCGCTACCGAGCCGGTGTTGCCGGTGTTCTTCCTCGCGCGGGCGCTGGTCTACGGCGTGGTGTGGACGTTGCTCTCGCGACGGTTGTGCGCCCTGAGCCGGGCGCAGGACGCCTCCCCGAGCGTGGAGCTCGCGGCCAAGGCGCGCTTCACGAGTTCGTGGGGCATGCTGCTCTTCGCCCTGACGACGGCGTTCGCGTCGTTCGACTGGCTGATGAGCGTGGACTTCAAGTTCTTCAGCACGATGTGGCCGGTGTGGTACTTCTCGGGGGCCGCCTTCTCGGCCATGGCCCTGCTGGTGCTTGTCTTCGCCCGCCTCAAGGCCGTGGGCAAGCTCGAGGGCGTGGTCACGAGCGAGCACTTCCACGACAAGGGCAAGATCCTCTTCAGTTTCACGGTGTTCTGGGCGTACATCTCCTTCAGCCAGTACTTCCTGATCTGGTACGGCAACATCCCGGAAGAAACGGCGTACTACTACTTCCGCACGTTCGAAGGCTCGCCCTGGCGCACGCTGGGCATCACGCTGATGATCGGGCACTTCATCGCGCCGTTCCTGATCGTGCTGTTCCGCCCGGTGAAGAAAAGCCCGCTGGCCCTGGGGCTGGTGGCGCTGTGGTGCCTGGGCATGCACTTCGCGGACATCTACTTTGTGCTCCGCCCGATGGTGGACGCGGGCACGGGCCTGCCCCCCCACATCATGGGACACCTGTGGGTGGACCTGGCGGCGATCGTGGGGCTATTCGCCGTGCTTGTCGGGTTCCTCATCGTGAAGATCCCCGGGCTGTCGCTGGTCGCCCACAACGACCCGTGGATCGACGAATCATTGGAGCACCGCAACTACGTCTGAACGCACATCCGACCTGTCGGCGGCATCCGCCGGGTCGAGACAAGGGACCGAACGATGTCAGGGCACAACACCACCCCCGAAGTTCACGAGCACGCTGATTCGTGGCACCATCACGAGGCCACCGAGGGGCTGCCGCAGACCGAGCACCTCGCGGTGCTGAACGTGACGAGCATCTCCATCTGGGGCGCGTTCACGACGGTGGCGCTGGTTGTGGTGATGGTGGCGCTGGGGATGTATTTCTCGTCGTACACGACGGCGCATAAGCAGGACAAGGAAGAACGTCAGGGGTGGCAGCACCTGTCGGCGCCGGCCCGGGCCGCCCGGGACAGCGCCGAGGCGGTGCTGTCTGTGGGGGCGTACAAGGGGAACGAGGAGTATTCCTGGTCGCCCGAGGGGGGTGACCGGGTGCAGATTCCGATCGGCAAGGCCATGGAGAAGGTCGTTGCGGACTACGCGAAGCGATAACGATGAACCGCCTCGTTCGCCAACTCGTCGTGTCGGCCGCCCTCGTGCTGGGGGCCGTGGCGTGGCGCGCCGCGGCGCAGGAAAACTACTACGAGACGCCCGCGCAGATCCGCGGGATGGACGTGGCCGAGCAGATCGGCAAAACCCTCCCGCTCGAACTGACATTCGTGAACGACGAGGGCAAGGCGGTGGCCCTGCGGGAGTACTTTACAAACACGAACAAGCCGGCGGTGGTGACGCTGGTGTATTACGACTGTCCGCTGGTGTGCGACCTGGTGCTGAGCAAGCAGGCGCAGGTGTTCGCGAAGATGGACTACCGGCCGGGCAAGCAGTTCAACGCGTTGATTTTCAGTTTCGATCCGCGCGAGACGACGGCCAAGGCCGCCGCCGCCAAAGAGACGTACCTGAGCGCCTACCCAAACCGATCCGAACCGGGGGTCGCCGAGGGGTGGCGATTCCACACAGGGACGGAGTCGGCCTCGCGCGAACTGGCCGACGCCCTGGGCTTCCAGTACCGCAAACTCAGCGACGGCAACTACTCGCACCCGATCTGCCAGTTCATCATCACGCCCGACGGGCGCATCAGCCGGTACCTCTACGGCTATCCCGACGACGCCCGCGACCTCACCCTCGCCATCATCGAGGCTTCCGAGGGCAAGGTCCGCAAGACGATTGGTGAACGATTCCTCTCCTTCTGCTATGTCTTCGACGCCAGTATCGGGAAGTACACCCTGCATGTCGTCCGCCTCATGCAGGTGGGCGGCGCGGTCACCCTGCTCATCGTGGGCGTGGGGATCGCCCTCATGATCCGAGCCGAACATCGACGCAAGCACGCGACCCCGGCCCCGGCCCTGGGCGCGGCGACTCCGACGGTCACGACGGGATAAGTCCATCATGCACACGCCTTCCGACATGACGCCGCTCTTCTCCCTCGCCGACGGGTTCTGGACCCGCACGTGGCTCCGGCACCCGGCCTCGACCGAGGTCGGCCGCGAGACCGACTTCATGTTCATCTGGCTCTGGTGGTTCTGCGTGATCTGGTTCGTGGGCCTGATGATCCTGATGGTGATCTTCGTCATCAAGTACCGCCGCAAGCCCGGCACCATCGCCCCGCCCAGTTCGTCGCACAACACGCCGCTGGAGATCGTCTGGACGGTCATCCCCAGCCTGTTTCTGGTGTGGATCTTCTTCAAGGGGTTCTACGGCTACATCGACAAGATCGTCGCCCCCGGGCACGCCATCGACATGAACCTCACGGCGTTCAAGTGGGGCTGGCAGATCAACTACCCCAACGGGTCCGAAACCCCGACCACCGGACGCGTGGGGTTCCGCGAGATCCCCGTGTTCTACATGCCGGCCAAGACCCCAGTCCGCCTGAAGATGCAGAGCAAGGACGTGCTGCACGCCTTCTGGGTGCCCGATTTCCGCATCAAGCAGGACGTGGTCCCCAACCGCCTCATGACCGTCTGGTTCGAGGCCGACGGCCCGAACGAGAAAACGACGACCCGCCACGAGGTGGTGTCCAAGGATTCGCCCGAGGGCAAGAAGCGTCCCGACCTGGTGGCGCTCTCCGGGGCGGCGTACACCGAGCACCTGGTCTTCTGCGCCGAGTACTGCGGCACGGAGCACTCCGAGATGGCGGCCTTCATCCGCGTCGTCGAGCCTTCGGTGTACGAGGCCTGGCACACCGCCATCGGCACGCCGAGCGACCCGATCGAACTCGGCAAGCGGTTGTTCAAGACCAAGTGTGCCTCCTGCCACACCGACGACGGTTCGTCGAGCACCGGCCCCACCTGGAAGGACCTCTACGGCAAGACGGAGACGCTCAAGGACGGCTCGCAGGTTCTGGTGGACGACGCCTACATCCTCGAGTCCATCTTCGAGCCGGGCGCCAAGATCGTGAAGGGATACGAGAAGCAGAATATGACGTCGTTCCGCGGCCTGCTCAACCCGAGCCAGGTCCAGGGCATCCTCGAATACATGAAGTCCATCAGCGTGCACGCCCCGAAGAGCGAGACCCCCACGCAGTAAGCACACCCGCGGGGCCGCGCCCGCTCGAACGTTCGGAGATCGATCCATGTCAGGATACGGACATCACGGCGGGAGTTACCTGGAGTCCAAGGGCTCCTTCTGGACCAACGTGGTCGACTGGGCCACGACCGTCGATCACAAGAAGATCGGGGTCATGTACCTCTTCGCGATCATGACCATGTTCTTCTTCGGGGGCATGGCCGCCATCGCGGTACGCCTCGAACTGCTCGAACCCGTCCGCCCCATCCAGGACGCCGCGGGCGCCATCGTCGGGGTGAAGGGCCAACTCTTCGGTTCGAGCGATGCGGTCTCGCTCGAGGCCGGGAACAACATGTACAACGTGCTGTTCACGCTGCACGGGGCGATCATGGTGTTCATGGTGATCGTGCCGAGCGTGCCGGCGTCGATCGGCAACTTCGTGCTCCCGCTCATGCTCGGGGCCAAGGACGTCGCGTTCCCCAAACTCAACCTGCTTTCGTGGTACATCTACGTGGTCGGGTCGATCTTCGCGGTCTGTTCGATCATTCTCGGCGGGGTGGACACCGGGTGGACGTTCTACACCCCGTACTCGAGTTCGAGTTGGCTCGGGCAGCCCAAGGTCGTGCTGATGGTGCTGGCGGCGTTCATCCTCGGGTTCTCATCGATCCTGACGGGGCTGAACTTCGTGGTGACGGTGCACAAGCTGCGCGCCCCCGGCATGGGCTGGTTCGACATGCCGCTCTTCGTCTGGGGCATTTACTCGAGCGCGATCATCCAGGTGCTCGCCACGCCGGTCATCGGCATCACGCTGCTGCTCCTGGCGTTCGAGCGGTTCACGCGCATCGGCATCTTCGACCCCGCGCTGGGGGGCGACCCGGTGCTCTTCCAGCACTTCTTCTGGTTCTACAGCCACCCGGTGGTGTACGTGATGATCCTCCCGGGCATGGCCATCATCTCGGAACTGATCGGCGTCCACGCGCACAAGAAGATCTTCGGGTACAAGGCCGTGGCCTTCGCGAGCCTGGGCATCGCGGGCGTGTCGTTCATCGTCTGGGGACACCACATGTTCACCAGCATGTCCGAGACCGCGAGCATGATCTTCTCGGGGCTCACGTTCCTGGTGGCCATTCCCACGGCGGTGAAGGTCTTCAACTGGATCGCCACGCTCTACAAAGGCTCGATCTCGATCAACGCGCCGATGCTGTACGCGTTGATCTTCCTGTTCACGTTCTCGATCGGCGGGCTGACGGGGCTGCCGCTGGGCACGCTCTCGACCGACCTGCACCTGCACGATACCTACTTCGTGGTCGCCCACTTCCACTACGTCATGATGGGCGGGACGATCATGGCCATCATCGGGGGCATCCACCACTGGTGGCCCAAGATGTTCGGCAAGACATACAACGAGAAGCAGGCGATGATCGCCGCGGTCATCGTCTTCATCGGGTTCAACGTGACGTTCTTCACGCAGTTCTTCATGGGCACGCGCGGTATGCCCCGTCGCTACGCCTCGTACGTCGACGAGATGCAGATCTGGCACCATATCTCCACCGGCGGATCGTTGATCCTGCTCGTCGGGTTCCTGTGGCACCTGTTCGTGCTGGTGCAGAGCCTGGTGGCGGGGCGCAAGGCGGAGAAGAACCCGTGGGGCGGCCTGACGCTGGAGTGGCTGGCGGACAGCCCGCCCGAAGAGCACAACTTCCCGCACGAGCCATTGGTGACGCACGGCCCGTACGACTACGAGTCCGCCGTGCCGTATCACTGGGATCCGAAAGACTACCCCGTGCCCGCGGAGAACCTGAAAGCAGCCGGGGCGCACTGAGCCGTACCACCTGAACCACGCGAGAAACGCCGCATGAGCACGCCGCACGCCACCAACGCCGCCAGCCCAACGACCGCCGCACGCTGGCAGCGATACGTTCACGGGCATCACTGGCGCACCCAGGCCGAGGAGTTCGACGGGTGCAAACTCGGCTTCTGGCTCTTCCTGGCCACGGAAGTGCTCCTGTTCGGGGGCATCTTCTGCGGGTACGCGATCTTCCGGGTGCTTTACCCCACGGCGTGGGCGGAGGGGTCCTCCGCACTGGATTGGAAGATTGGCGCCTTCAACACGGCGGTGCTGCTCGTCTCGTCGTACACCATGGCGATGAGCATCTACTGCATCCAGACCAACAAGATCAGCCGTGCAAGGTGGAACCTCGCCGTCACCTTCCTCCTCGGCCTGGCCTTCGTCATCCTGAAACTCGCCCTCGAATACACCCCCAAGTGGTCGGGGTACTTCTTCGTGCTCGACCCCGCGCTGCATCATCATGAGTCGATGATCGTCGAGGGAAAGACCGCGTTCTTCGGGCTGTTCCAGTTTGTCGAGGGGTACGGCGGCAAGCGCCCCGGCATGCTCTTTACCTATCCCTTCGCCGTTGATCCCCAGGTTCCCGTCTGGTGGGCCATCTATTACTGCGGCACGGCCATTCACGCCGCCCACGTCCTCATCGGCATGACCCTCATCGCCCGCGTCTGGCACCTGGCCGGCAAGGGCGTCTACGGGCCGACCTACTACGCCGGGGTCGAGATCACCGGGTTGTATTGGCACCTGGTGGACCTCATCTGGATCTTCCTCTTCCCGCTCCTGTACCTCATCCACTGACGCGAACGCACGAAAGTTACCCATGGCACACGACACCACTCCCAGCCCCGCGGCCTTCGACGAACTCGACCCGCATCACTCGGGCGTCCACGCCAGCCACGTCATCGTCGGCCCGATGCAACTCCGCGCCGTCCTGGCCGTCCTGCTCGTCTTCACGGCGATGACCGTCGGGTTCGCCCAGGCCGAGCAGTGGGCCTCGGCCTACTTCGGCGTGGTGCTCCCGCATTGGGTCAACGTGGCGGGCGCGATGAGCATCGCGACCATCAAGGCGCTGCTGGTGATGGCGATCTTCATGCAACTCAAGTACGACAACCCGGTGAACACGCTGATCATGGGTGTCACGTTGGCGGCGCTGGCGATCTTCATCTGCTTCACGGGGATGGACCTGTTCAACCGGAGCCAGGTGTACGACTGGAAGGCCGGCCCGATCGTCGCCGGCGGCACAGGCGGGCAGTTGTGGGGGGGCGAGGGCATCAGCGAGAACAAGGCCATCACGACCCCCGTGGGCGAATCCGTCGCGTTGCACGCCCGCAACGAGTATCTGAAGCGTCTCCGTGACAAAATCAAGGCCACGCACCCCGAACTCGACGACGCCGCCCTCGAGGCCGCCGCTCTCGCACAGTTCGAGGCGGACAAGGCCGCCACCGTCGGGCATGGGCACGGCGGGCACGCCTCGCACGCGGACACGGGCAACACCGCGAACCGCTCGCGTCCGCGCCGTGGCCTCTCGGGCGCCCTCGATACAGCCGCCACCGGCAACGCGCACGCGGCCCCGGCGCATTAGCCCAGTTGTTCGACGCTGAGCACGTCTCAGCGGAAGATCCGAAGCACGCCATGGATCGTTCACGCCTACTCGCCGCCGGCCTTGCGCTGCTCTCGGGGGCCGCGTGCGTGTACTTCGGCCTGGGCATCGCCCGGACGATCGGCGAGTTCCACAAGAACCACCCGCGCGAGATCTACGCCTTCAAGACCATCGGCGAGCCGGCGTTCACGTTCGGCGGCATTCCGGTGACGCTGACGAATGACCTGGCCATTCCCGACCAGCCGTACCTGGTGGTGAAGTACGGCGAGGACGATCTTCGCCTTCGCGTAACGGTGCCGGGCGACTACCGCCTGCCGAAACTCATCCCGCACAACGACTGGATGCGCGTGCTCGCGTTTGCACCCGCCGTCAACAAGACCGAGCGGGAGTTCCTCGACGACCTGACCCGGAACAACGACTACCGGCTGGTGATCGTGACGCGCACGCCTCGCCCGGGGGTCGATCCCAAGACCTTCGGGGCCGCATGGCAGCGGGATTGGTCGTTCGATTTTCACGAGTTCGTCCGCGGCCACGAAGGCCGGGGTGGCGGGTTCACGCACGAACGCCTGGAGTACCCGACAACAAGCGGCAACAAGCCGCCCAAGCCCGGGGAGTTGCGCGAGAACACGTGGCAGTTCCAGGCGGCCTTGCAACTCATGCCCAAGGCCGGGGGGGTGGGACCGACGCACAACTTTTATGGCGACGCGCTGGCCGCCGCGGGGTGGCGTCTGCCCGCCGCCGCGTTCAGCGGCGCGATCGGCACCTTCGCGATCGCCTTTGCCTTCGCGCCACGACGCGTGACGGCCGATGCCTGATCGATCGTCGCGGCGTCAGCGGAACACGGAATCGACCCCGCCGCGCATCAGGAAATCGATGTCGTTGAGCACCTTGGCCAGCACCAGGCTCATGATGATGATGGTGATGAAGGACGTCACGAAGGAATCGGTGGTGGCTTCGCCCACGCCCTCGGCCCCGGGCTTGCAGGAAAAGCCCTTCCAGCACGCGACCAGCCCGATGCCCGCGCCGAAGAACACGCTCTTGATCAGCCCGCTCATCACGTCGAACCAGTTGATGAAGGCTTCGGAGTACCGCCAGTAGAGTTGCTGGTCCGAGTCATAGAACCGCGTGGTGATCAGGAACCCGCCGATCACGCCGCAAAGGTTCGAGACGACGGTGAGCGCGGGGATGACGAGCACGCAGGCCAGCAGCCGCGGCACGACGAGCACCCGCACCGGGTCGCTCCCCATCGCGCGCATCGCGTCGAGTTGCTCGGTGACGCGCATCGTCCCCAGTTCCGCCGTCAGGGCGCAGCCCACGCGCCCGGCGAGCATCAGCCCCGCGAGCACCGGGCCGATCTGCTTGACCACCGAGAGGTTGATCACCCCGCCCAATCGCGACTCCTGCCCGATCGACTCGAACTGTCGATACCCCTCGAACGCGAGGATCATCCCGATGAACCCGCCGGTAATCGCCAGCACCGGGATCGAAGTGGTTCCGACGAGGTACAACTGCCGGAGAAGGCGGTCACGGCGCGCCCAGGTCTTGATATCCAGGATGCCCCGGGCCGTCGCCCCGGCGAACCGCACGAACAGCCCGAACCCGCGGACCCGCTCGATCAGGTCGTGCCCCAGGACCACCAGAAACGTCAACGGGGTCAGGACGACACCCAACCACGGCGGGATCCCGGCCTGGGAAGGTTCGTGTGAGGTCGGCATGAGGCCAACAGGATAGCCGGGCGCGGTGTTCGATCCCCCCGGACCCGCCATGAAAAACGCCCCTGCCATGTCGGCCGGGGCGTGTCGTTGAATCCCGGGTTGATATTACTTGGAGTACTCGGGCGCCGGCTCCGGCGTGGCGGTCGGGGTCGGCGCCGGCGTGGGCGCCGAGGTAACGGCCCGCGACCCCTTCACGAGGAAGATTTCCACGCGACGGTTGGCGGGCGTGTTCCCGTTGGCGTTGTTGGGCACCGCGGGGCGGTACTCACCCCACCCGGCCGCCAGCAGACGCTCGTTCATCACGCCCAACTTGGCCAGCTCGCTCGTGACGCTCACGGCCCGGTGGGCCGAGAGGTGCCGGTTGGTCTTGTGCTCGCGCAGCGTGACCGGATTCGCCAGGCGCTGGCTGTCGGTGTGCCCCTCGATGACCACGTCGTACCCCGCGGCCGAAGAACTGGTCAGGATCTGGGCCAGGGCGCCGATGGCCTGCCGGGCCGTGTCCTTCAGGGCATCCGACCCGCTGTCAAAGGTGAGGTCGCTCGCGAAGCGGAGCATGCCCCGGGTCGCGTCGTACTTGATGAAATCCTTGTACTCCGCCGCCAGCGCCTCAAGGGCCTGATCGGTCGTCGCGTCCACCGGGCCGAAAGTCAGCCCGGCGAGGCGCTTCTCGAGCGCGGCATAGTCCGCCATGGCCTGGTCACGCTGGCGCTGGAGTTCGGCGTTCTGACGCTCGAGCTCGGTGATGGCGCCGGCGCTGTTGCCGTAGTTCCGGCGCAGGAGGTCGGCCTGGGCGCGGGCCTCGTCGCGCTCACGCTCCAGATTCGCGTTCCGGGCCGTCAGGCTCCGATTCGTCTCGTACAGCCGGTCGTAGGCCGACTGGTTCACGCACCCCGTCATGAGCGCGGCGGGAAGCAGGACCCCGGCGAGTAGCGCCGGCCGGATCACTCGGGCAACGAACATGGTTCTACACTCCTTTGTCACGGGCCTGGTGTGCTGACGCATCGTCGCGTCGATCGCGCCCCGGCACTCCGTTCCGGGCCGCGCGATGCTAGCGTCATGCACTGGGGCGCAGACGACAAACATCGGCGGGCTGTCAGTTCCTCCATGAATCCCGCCCCTCGCGATTTGCCGGCCCGCGCCGCCATGACAGCCGCCGAACCTCACATCCTCCGTCTCGACGCCGCGGGAATCGCCGACGCGAACGGAATCTGGTCCCCCGGAAGTCTCCTGCTCGAACTGTCCGACCACACGATTCCCGGCCCGGGATTCGAACACGCCCACATCCGCGTTCTCGCCGTCGGGTCGCCCGCCGAGGTCGACCAGCATCCCGGTTCGACCATGACCCAACGCCGTGCCTACCCCCAACACCTGTTGATACCCGGGTTGGTCAACGCCCACACGCACCTCGACCTGACCGCGATCGGCCCCCAGCCCCTCGACCCCGAGGCCGGATTCGCGGGCTTTATTGACCTCGTCCGCGATCGCCGCCCCGTCGAGCCGGCGGCCATCGCCGAGAGCGTCCGAGAGGGCGTGCGCCGGTCCTTGACCGCCGGGGTGGTCGCGGTGGGGGACATTGGGGGAGCGCCCCGGGGCAGGCCCACGCTCGCCGCGTTCGAGACGCTCGCATCCACCCCCATCCATGGCGTCGGGTATGTCGAGTTCTTTGCCATCGGGCGAACCGAATCCGTAAGTCTCGAACGCGTCGAGAGCCTCCTGCGCGACGCGGCCTCTCGCCGCGGCCGCGTACGACCCGGTCTTTCGCCCCACGCTCCGTACTCGGTTTCACCGGCTGGCTACCGGCGCGCAGTACGGCTGGCCGGCGAACTCGGCCTCCCGTTGGCCACCCACCTGGCCGAGTCGCCCGACGAACACGCCTTCATCGCCCACGCCTCCGGCCAGCAACGCGCCCTCCTCGAAACGCTCAACCTCTGGGACGATGCCCTTCTTGCCGAGTTTGGCCTTGGTTGGTCCCCGGTGGCCCACCTCGTCCATGCCCTTCAAGATGTTCCTCGTCCGTTTCCGACCCTCACGCTCGTTCATGTCCACGACCTCGGCGACGATCTCGAGGCCATCGCCCGCCTCGGGGCCTGTGTGGCCTACTGCCCGCGGGCCGGGGAGTACTTCGGCGCCCATCGCCACTTCGGCCCGCACCGCTACCGCGAGCTGCTTGCCCGCGGCGTGCCTGTCGCCCTCGGTACCGACTCCATCATCAACCTACCCACCCCACGCCTGGGTATCTGGGATGAAATGAGGTTCCTGCGGCGTCGGGACACCACCGACCCTCGCCTCCTGCTCCGCATGGCCACCCTACACGGCGCTTCGGCGCTCGGGATGCACGCACCCGCCTTCGCCTTCACGCCGGGTGAATGGCTTGCCGGGGTGGCGGCGGTCGGGCTTCCACCGGGCGAAGGGTGTCCGCTGACCCGAGCGTTGGATAACACGCGATCACCCGAACTTCTGCTACTCGGGAAATAGTCCTGTGAGACTAGAATCGCCCGGGACGCGGGGATGGTTCCTGAACCACGGGTCGATCTCACGCGGCCAACGCGGCCTTCGAGGATTCCATGAGCGCAAAGTGGCGTGAAAACAAGGCCTGGGAAGACGCCAACCTCACCGGGTGGCTGTGGCCCGTGAAAGCCTTTCTTCGTGTGTTCAGCAGTATCACACTCGCGGTCATCCTGCTGGTGTTCGTGGCGCTGTACGGCGTGTCGGCCAGCGTGCCGGTGGGGCTGCTTGCCCTGGCGCCGACATACGCGTTCTACGGGCTGACCCTCGGCGTCGTGATCGCCCTGCTCGCGGCCTTGCCGGCCTTCTACATCTGGCGAAGGGCGACATCCCCGGCCCGGCGCGGGTTGGCCGTCCTGAGTTTCCTCCCGTTGGCGTGTGTCGCGGTGACGGTGTGGTACTTCGTGCTCTGGCCCCCGCTGCACTATGACCCGATCAAAGGCACGGGTGTGCGGTTCTTCCCCGAGTTTGTCCGTGCCTACTCCAGTGTGACGCTCCGCCGCCTCCCGGGTGTCGAAATGTCCGAACTCGAGTATTACGCATGGTGGCCTCTGAAACTCGCGCTCCTGCTCTTTGTCGCGAACATGGTGGTGGCGACGGTTCGGCGGATCGAGTTTTCCTTCCGCAACATCGGGGTGCTCACGGTGCACACGGGCATCGTGACCATCGCCCTGGGCAGCGTGTATTACAGCGCCCTGAAACTCGAGGGCGATACGCTGCTGCTCGCGGGGGAGCGGTCGCCCACGGGCGAACCGGCCCCGGGGCCGCCGCAGGACCGCTTCTTCGACAACACCCGCGTGGCGCTGTACGTCACGCAGGGGCGAGGGTATGAGCAGCGGTACCTGAAGGGCGTGCCGCGGTACAACGATTACAGCCTCGCGTCCTTTTCGGGCGAATCCGCGTGGGAACGCGCCGGGCTGGCCCGCCCATGGATGGAAAACTCCCCTCGGGCGTTGTCCATCGACGTGCCCCCCTCGGTGTTCGGATTGGTGGACGAGGACATTGAGTTCCGCGTCGTGGGGTACGCCGCGTACGCGACCACGGTACGCGACTTTGTGCGCGTCGATCCCGCCGACGTGCCCGGGGTGAGCGATCGGATCGACGCCCAGCCGCTGCGGATCGTGTACCTGCACTCGGACCTGCCCGACCCGGTGACAGGGAAGGTCCTGGATAAGGCCGCCTACGCGTTCATCCTCCCGCCGCGTTCGCCGGCGGACCGGGTGAGCGAGAACGAGGCGTTCGCGCTCGAGTACACGCTGGGGCCCAACGCCGGGATGAGCGCCGCGCGCTGGCAGGACCTTGCCGAACCGATCCCCTCGGGGGCCGAGCACGCGCTCGTGCTCGAGGTGCCCTCGGCGGGCACACGCACCGTGCACGCCGTGGCCGGGGGCGAAACGCTCGACGCGGGCGGGGGGTATCGCGTGCAGGTGCTGCAACTTCTCCCCGATCCGCCGTTCCCGATCATCACCGAGGGGTACCGCGGGAGCACGAGCAGCGTGGCGGTGGTGCGTGTCACGCCGCCGAGCGGCGAGTCGTTCACGCGGTACGTGTACCACCGATTCCCGGAGATCAATCAGGATGTGCTGGGGACGCGCGAGGACGGGCGGCCCATCCGCCGCGACGCCGACCCCGCGATCCGCATCGGGCTGATCGAGGCCGACCGGCTCCAGGTGTACATCGACGAGAGCGCCGCGGGCCGACCGAGGGCGATCGTGCGGCAACGCTTCGGCGCGGTGCGGTTGATCGACGAATCGCAGGTGCCCCCGGACGGTTTTTTGCGCGACGTGTTCGAGAAGATCCATCTTCGCATCGGCGAGCGATGGGACTACGCCTCGCCGGTGGATCGTCCGTCGCCCGTGCCCGCGGCGCAGCAGGAGCGTGAGGCCATCGGCACGCATGAAAAAGCCCTGCTCGCGGTCGAAGTGCGTGCCCCGCGACCTGACGGCACGTCCTTCTCACGCATAGTCTGGCTGCCGTTCAACCGTTACCTGGGGATGATGGAGGGGGCGGAACGGCGCGTGGTGCTGCCCGATCGGCGCGAGGTGCGGCTGTCCTTCGGGCGCGTGCAGCACCCCTTCCCCGACTTCGTGCTCGAACTGATGGACTTTCAGATGATCGCGTACGACCACCGCGGCGCCCCGCGCGACTACCAGTCGGTCGTACGCGTGACCCCGGTCGACCGGGCACGATTCGAGCAGTACACCCATCCGAGCACCCTCAACTATCCCCTCCGCGCGCCGTTCATGTGGAGCGAATCACGGTCGCTTCCGGCCAATGTGGCGCAACGGCTCGTCAGCGGGTTCTCGCCCCGGCAGTTCAAACTCAGTCAGGCGGGGTGGGACGCCGCCGGGTGGCAGCGCACGCAGGCCCAGGCCGACGCCGGGCAGATTCCCCGCCCGTTCGCCAGTTTTACCATTCTCGGCGTGGGGAACAACCCGGGCATCCACGTCATCGCCCTCGGCGGCATCCTGATGGCGCTGGGCATCCCGTGGGCGTTCTATGTCAAGCCCTATCTTGTGCAGCGGGAGCGTCGGCGCATCCAGCAGGCCGTCGCTTCGGGGACGTACACCCCGCCGCGAGCCGCGCCCCTGCCGGGACCGCTCCCCGAACCGATGGCCACCACGGAGACCCCGGCATGACCCAAGCGCCCCCAATCATCCGAGCGTTGATGTGTGTGCTGGCCCTGGCGGTGACCTGGATTTGGGTGGCGGCACCGGCGACAGGGCAGACGGCCCCCGAGGGAAACGCCCACCCCGCGGCCCAGGCTCTCTCCGCCATGGGACGCAGCCTGCCGAACCCCTTCGGCGAGGCGGCGAGGACGCTGCGCGGCGTGAAGACGGGCGACGAGAAACTCGCCTTCGCCAACGCGCTGGACCTTGAACCGCTGCGCGATCTTGCTGTGTCGCACAACGGGCGGGTGAAGATTCTCGACACGCTGGCGCGCGAGACGGTCCGTCGCCTCTGCGGCCGGGCGGTCTATCGCGAGGACGAACTCGACCCGGCCGACCACTCGGGCAAGCGCATCACCACGCGGAAGTTCGATCCGCTCTTTACGCTGCTCGATGTCACTATCGATCCGGCGTACTACATCGAAAAGCCGCTGATCGGGGTGGAGTACCTCCCGCTGCGACGAGCGCTGGTGGAGGCGGCGATGCCCGACGACGAGGCGAGGGCGAATCGGTACCTTCGCCTCGGACGTGTCAGCCCGCGCATGATCAGCGACCACGCCAACGCCCTTGCCGCCACGCACATGCGGGACGATGCCTTCCAGCGGGGACTTTCCACGCTCGACCAGGCGATCGGGCTGTTTCTCGAATCACACGCCAACTTCGTCATGGTCGCCCCCGAACGGGCCGACCTGCCCTGGGCGCACCTTTCGAGCCTGCCCGCGGAGCATCCCGCGCGCGCCGCCGCGGCGGCCCTGGGCGCCGCCTGGCGCGCCGCCGACCCCGCCGCCGCCAATGCCGCCATCCGCGATCTGGCCCGCGAACTCCCGGCCATCAACGCCCCCGTGTACCCGACCTCGAAGCGGACCCTCGAACTCACCTACAACCGCGCCAACGCCTTCGAGTGGGGGTTCTGGGCCTATGGCATCGCCCTGCTCACGCTCCTCCTGGCCTTCGCCACCGGGCGGGGCTGGGTCGCCAACCTCGGCGTGGGGCTGCTCCTCGTGGGCATCGTCCTGCACGCGTTCGGGTTTGTCACGCGATGCATCATCGCCGAGCGGTTCGCGATTCAGAACCAGTTCGAATCCATGACCGGGCTGAGCCTGTTCGGGGTCATGGCCTCGGGCGTCATCATGCTCGCGCGGCGGCAGTTCCTGTTCGGGGCCGCCGGGGCCGCGGTCGGGTTCCTCGTGCTCATCGTCGCCACGCAGACGGCCATTCCCGGGCAGTTCATCGCCCGAGAGGCCGCCATCCTCAACACCAGCGTGCTCCTCAAGTACCACGTCACGACCGTGCTTTATTCCTACGCCTTTATCGCCCTGGGCTTCGTGCTCAGCCTGTTCTACCTCGGGCACTACTACGCCGGGGTGTTCAAGGGCTCGCCCGCGTCGGTCCCCGCGCCCGCCGGGGTGGCGGTGGCGCTGGGCGATGAGCGCGGCGTCATCGGGACGCGCGACCGTCTCCTGGCCGACCTCGACACAGCCCAGATGGTCGTGCTGCAGCTGGCGTTCTGGACCCTCGGCGTGGGCATCCTGCTCGGGGCGTGGTGGGCCGACCACTCCTGGGGCCGCTGGTGGGCCTTTGATCCGAAAGAAACCTGGGCGCTCATTACCTGGATCGTGTACCTCATCGTGATCCACGTGCGCGTCGCCTCGCCGGCCCGCAAGGGCCTAACCACCGCGTGGCTCAGCGTCGTCGGGTTCATCGTCATGCTCTGGACCTACTTCGGCGTCAACCTGCTTCTCCCCGGGTTGCACGCCTACGCCTGAGCCGCCGCATGATCGCCCGCGACTCCCGCCTCGGCCGCGACTTCTTCGCCGTGTCCGCGGTGCGCCTCGCGCGCCGTCTGCTGGGGCAGCGCCTGGTGCGTGTGCTGCCGGGCGGCCAGCGCCTCGCCGGGATCATCGTCGAGACCGAGGCCTACGTCGGCACGCGCGACCGCGCCAGCCACGCCTTCGCCGGGCGGCGCACGCCGCGCAACGAGTCCATGTTCGGCCCGGCGGGCCTGGCCTACGTCTACTTCACGTACGGCATGCACCACTGCTTCAACGTCGTGGGCGCCCGCGAGGGCGTGCCCGAGGCCGTGCTGGTCCGCGCCCTCGAACCTACCGAAGGTCTCGCCTCCATGCGCCGCCGACGCCGGCTTGCTCCCAACGCTGCAACGCACGCCGTCTGCTCCGGCCCCGCCAAACTCTGCCAGGCGCTGGGGATCGACCGCGCCCAGGATGGCGTTGATCTGTGCGCGAGCACCGTCCTGTGGATCGAACCCGCCCCGCCGATCCGCCGGGCCGTTCGCACGCCCCGCATCGGCATCGCCTTCGCGGGGGAGTGGGCCGGAAAACCCCTGCGGTTTCTGGTTCCCGGGTCGTTCCATGTCAGCCCCGGGGGAAGGCGCGGGATGTTGCCGGGCGTGTCCCCACGGGCCTAGCATCGTGCCCCCGGCGTGTGTTCGCGGGGTGTGTTTTGAGGAGTGTTCACGTGAGTGATGGCGTTTCTGATCCGCGCGTCCTCGCCCAGCACATCGGTCCCTTCCCGCCCCAGGCCGTCGAGTTCATCCGGCTCGGGCTGGCGCACACGGTGAAGATGGTCCACGGCGAACACGCCGGGGCCGAGGACGAATCCCGTCACATCAACGGACGCCAACTCTGCATCGGGCTGCGCGACTTCGCCATCCGCCAGTACGGCCGCCTCGCCAAGACCGTGCTGCGCAGTTGGAACATCACCTGCACCGAAGATTTCGGCCGCATCGTGTTCGCCATGGTCCAGGCCGAGATGATGCGCACGTCCAAGGACGATTCCATCGACGACTTCCGCGGCGTGTACGACTTCGACGAGGCCTTCGCCGACCTCTCTCATTCGCGATAACCCCCATACGCCCGATGACGCCGCCGCGCCACCCGCCGGACGCGGGTTGTTCATTTCCCCGGGGTCGGTCCTCCGTATCGTCCGGCCATGCCCACGCCCACCGACGCCCGCCCCGACTGGAAGAGCCTGCACCTCTGGCAGATCCAGCCCGTACGCGACGGGTTGGTGCTCGCGGCCTTGTTCGGCCTGCTCTACCTCGGGTACGTCCTCAGCCTCGTCACCGTGCCGATCCTGCTGGCGCTCGCGCTGGCCTACCTCGTCGAGCCGCTGGTCCGCCGCCTGACGCGCGGCGGGCGTGTTGGCCGCCCCATGATCGCCGCGGCGTTCATCGTGCTCGTCACGATCGTGGTCGTCGTGCCGGTGGGTGTGGGCGGTGCCTTCGCGGTGGTACAGGGGGGCAAACTCGCCCAGCGCGTGGCCCACAACATCGATGCGCTCGTCGCCAGCGTGCAAAGGCCGGAGGACGGGGCCGCCCGGGCCGAGGTCGTCCTCGCCGGGCGTTCGTGGGTGCGGCTGCGCGATTCGATGGTCGAGCAGGAGCGGCTGACGAAGGCCTGGCGCGAGGCCCGCGCCGCCGCCGCCGCGGGGCAGGCCGACCCCGACGCTCGGCCCACGCCCCCGCCCGAACCCAGCGACCTCTACCGCGTCACGCTGTGGGTGTCGCAATGGGTCAAGGAGAACGCCAGCGCCCTGGGCAAGTCCGCCCTCGACGTGACAGGCGGGGTCGCGGGCGGCGTCGCCGGGGCCGCGCTCTCCACCGTCACCCGCCTTTCCGCCATCCTCTTCGGGGCCTTCCTCACCGCGTTCTTTTTCTTCTTTTTCTGCACGGGCTACGGCAAGGTCCTGGCCTTCTGGGAACGCCTCATCCCCGAGAAGCGCAAGGGGCGGGCCATCGATCTGCTTGCGCAGATGGACGCCGTCATCGCCGGGTTCGTCCGCGGGCGGCTCACCATCTGCGCCGCGATGATCGGGGTGTACACGCTGGGGTTCTACCTCATCGGCGTGCCCGCGCCGCTCATCGTGGGGCCGATCGTCGGGTTGCTCACCATCGTCCCCTATGCCGCGGGCGCGGTGGGCATCCCGCTGGCCATGCTCCTGCTGTGGCTGGAGCCCGGCGCGCCGCTGGGCGCATGGCAGACGCAGTGGTGGTGGGTGGTGCTCGGGCCGCTGCTGGTGACGGGCGTGGTGCAGTTCCTCGACGACTACGTGCTCACGCCGCGCATCCAGGGCAAGACGACGAACATGGACACGCCGACGATCCTCTTCGCCTCGATCGCCGGGGGTGCGCTCGCGGGCTTCTACGGCATGCTGCTGGCCATTCCCGTGGCCGCGTGTATCAAGATTCTCGTCAAGGAGATCGTCTGGCCGCAGTTCCAGGCGTGGAGCCAGGGCAAGGCCCGCGACGTACTGCCCATCGGGCGGGAATGACTCCTCCCCACAAAGGGGGGGCGCCCAACTCCGGTCCTCCCCCGAAGGGGAAGGCGCCGCGTCTTCGCGGCGGAGGGGGTATCAGCGTCAAACCAGCCCCCCTCCGGCTCGCGGACTCGCCACCTCCCCCTAGGGGGGAGGATCAATCCGGTCCTCCCCCGAAGGGGGAGGTGCCGCGCTTCGCGGCGGAGGGGGAGTTGCAATCTCCGTCTGTGTTCGTGACAATCTTGATATGCCCGAACGCCGCCCCACGCTCCGCGATGTCGGTGCTCGCGGACCGGACCGCGTACCCGCGCGGAGCGATCCGCGCGCCGCACAATCGCTGGCCCGTGCCCGTGAACTGCGAGCGCGCATGTCCCTGCCCGAAGTCCTGCTCTGGCAGCGACTGCGCCGTGAACAACTGCTCGGCCTGCGTTTCCGCCGGCAGCACGTGCTCGGGCCGTTCATCGCCGATTTCTTCTGTCACGAGGTCAGGCTGGTTGTCGAAGTCGATGGCCGCGTGCACGAATCGCGCGGCGAGGATGATCGGCGTCGCGATGCATGGATGCTCGA
Source organism: Phycisphaerae bacterium (assembly GCA_022180725.1). GTDB lineage: Bacteria > Planctomycetota > Phycisphaerae > Phycisphaerales > UBA1924 > RI-211. The sequence goes on along the minus strand of BQMO01000012.1, from coordinate 134,563 downwards.
ACAGGGTTTGACCGTCGTTCGACTTGAGGCCGGCCTGGTGCTGAGCGACATTGTCGAAGCGTTGGAGTGCATCGCCCGTATGGCCGTGGCACTCAAGCCGTCGATCGCTCAGCGGTCCATGCCGAGACGGTGATCAGTAAGGGGTGCCCCCTCCGGCTCGCGGACTCGCCACCTCCCCCTTGGGGGAGGATCAATCCGGTCCTCCCCCGAAGGGGGAGGCGCCGCGCTTCGCGGCGGAGGGGGATTCTCGTCGGACCTACTTCGACCCGGGGTGCGCGATGCGCCCGCGTGGCGCGGTGCGGGGCGGCTCCTGCGGCGGGGGGGCCGGCTGCATGCTGTCCACGATCTGTTGCTGCCGGGCCGCGGCCTCGTCGACCGCCGGCGGGGGCGCGTCCCCGTCGCTGATCACGACGTACGCCACGATCCCGCCAATCAGGCACACGGCGATCACGCCGACCTGGATGTAGAACTTCTTCTTGTCCTGCATCGCGTCGTCGAGGAAACTCATGGCAGGTCCACCCCGCGGATGCCGTAGCGGGTGGCCCAGAAGTACGCCGGGTACGGCCCGTTGGGCGCCGTGATCTCGTACTGGAAGGGGCTGTTGAACGCCGAGCCGGAGTACACGAAGAAGTACGACAGTTCGCCCTCGCCGGGGTTCCAGACGCCCGCGGGCTGATACAGCGTGCCCGTGCCGTCGCGGACCAGGCCGGGCGAGGTCTGCGTCGCCGCGATGACGTCGGACATGATCACGCTCTTGGCGCTGCTGTCCACGCACGCGACCTGCTGCGTCGCCCGCGGCTTGTTCCACTGGATCACGCGGTTGTTCGTCGTCTTCTGGTAAAAGTCTGCCCGCTCGAAGAGCAGCACCTTCTTCGAGGGCGAGTGGGCTTCAGAGAACTTGTTCCGGCGGATGAAGTAGTTGTTCGACGCCGCGGGAGTCAGCCGGGTCGCGGTCGCCTGCGTAAACCGGGCCGGGTCCTGCCAGAAGACCGGCGGGTACCAGTACGACACGGGGAAGATCCACGACAGGTCGCCGGCGGCGCTGGGGTCGGGGTTGTTGCGGAGGAAGTCGAGCATGGCGAAGTCGGCGGGGGCGAACCCCGAGCGGGCGCGCGACGTGTTCTCCGCGTCGCCGTAGAGCATGTGGCTCAGCCAGTGGTACCCGAACGTCTCGGTGCCGCTGGTGCTCTGCACGCCCACGCCGTAGTCCCACGCGTACTGATACGGGGCGTGCCCGAGGCGGGCCGCCACGCCGAGGGGCTCAAAGACCACCGCGCGTTCGTCCCACCCTGCCACGATCTGATCGCGCGGCGCGAAGGGATTGAGGAAGTCCTCCTTGTTGTCGGCCGAGTAGTAGGCCATGTAGGTGACGTTCTGGTGCAGGTTCGACAGGCTGACCGCCCGCTGGCCCGATTTGCGGGCCTTGCCGATGGCGGGGAGCAGAATGCCGATCAGCAGCGCGATGATCGCGATCACGACCAGCAGTTCGATCAGCGTGAACGCGCGAGCGGCGAGCGGCGAGCGGCGAGCGGCGTGCGGCATCGTGTTATCCTCAGTTAGTTTCCTTGTGTCGCTGTTCGGGCCCCGCCACGGCTGCGCGTGCCTGGGGCGTCTGGGGCCGGAGTGGGCGCCGTGCTTCCCTCTTGCATGGCTTGTTCGACAGACTTCGGGGCAGATTCGCCCCCAAAGAACATGATGTAGGCGTAGATACCGCCGGCGAGCACGATGACGCCGAGCACGACCAGCGTCATCATGCGCTTCTTGGGGTCTTCGGGGAGAAACTCCATGTTCAGTCTCGATGGGGTGCGTGCGAAGTGACGCGAGGGAGCGATGCCGGCCAGGTGCCGGGGTATCAGCGAAGGAATGGGAAAATGACGCAGTACTTCTCGTTGTTCCACGCGGGTACACGATCGGGGCGGGTGTAGGCTTCGGGGTGCGATAGGCCGCCGGGAATGACGCTGTGGTAGGCTGAGTGGCCGTCCATGTAGCCCAGGACGGACTTGTTGATGTCGTCGTACCCGTTGCGGACGCGGAAGTTGTCCGACGATGAGTTCATGATGATGTCGGCCCATTCATCGTTGAGCCAAACCATGCGCGAGGGCTGGAAGGCGTCGGCGATCTTGAAGCGACGCATACCCAGTTCGAATCGGGCCACGAATGATCCCCCTGGGTTGATCGTGACTTGGTCCCACCACTTGGCCTGCCACTGGTAGGACGTGCCCACGTCGTCGTAGCAGGAGACGAAGGGGTTGGTGTTGCCGTTGGGCCAGTTCTGTTGGTGTCCCTGCCCGCGGTCGCTGGGGTCACGCGTCACGGGCATGGCGAAGTCCGTCCGGGCTGAGTCCGTGGGCACGACGCCGACCGGATCAGGAATGGTTTCAGCGGTCAGGTACTGATTGAGGGGTCGCCGTGAGGCGTATGGATCAAAGGTCGCGCCGTACGCGCCTGAGCCCCACATGTACTGGCAGTTCTTGCCCCAGGAACTCCACGTGCACCAACCTGTGAGTCCCTGTGCCAAATTGGTCGGGTTCGGCGGGCGGGTGTCGTTGCCGTTCCACAGCATAGTGATGGGCAGCAGCCCCTTGGCGTCGCCCTGATATACCGCCCCGGCCTTGGCGATCTGGGCCACGTTGCTCAGCGAGATCGATTGACGAGCGGCCTTGCGGGCTTTTCCCAACGCGGGGAGAAGTAGGCCGATCAGCAGCGCGATGATCGCGATAACGACCAGTAGTTCGATCAGCGTGAACGCGCGACGAGTCATTTTCATGTGCCGACCCCTGTATGTGCCTTCGACCGGCCGGTTGTTCCGACAGCCGAGCGCCGAAGTGTATCCGATAAGACCAATCCGCCCCGATGCCAGAACAGGCGTCGCCGACAGAACATCGACCCCGAGACGGCCTTTACAGTAAAACAACATACGAACGATCCGTCAAGCCGGATGCGATGAATCGGGGCCGAAAACTCGCCGATGCTCCCGTCCAGACCCCGCCCACGGCACGATTCTCGCCGCATTGGGCATCCCGGGTTGGTAGAATCGCCGTATCGTCACGCGATGGTGACGCACGCACGCCGCGGCGGGAGCGGCCGGCAGATGACAGGAAGTCAGCCCCGAATGGCCGACGAACATCGACATCCCAAGACCCCCGATCCGAAGGATCGCGAGATCGGGCTGAAGCCCGACCCCGGCGAGACTGCGCCGTTGGAGAAGTCGGGTGCGACGGAATCGCCCGGGTCGAAGGTCATGGGCTCGACCGGCCCGGCGGTGCCCACGCCCGAAGAGGTCATTCAGGAGGTCGCCAAGAGCGGCACGAACGTGGACTCGATCGTGGGGCGGCTGGTGATCGATCAGGGTTTCGCCACGCCCGACGAGGTGCAGCACTGCCTGGCGATCGCGAAGCAGATGAGCGAAGCGGCGAACCAGCAGTCGCTGGCCGATCTGCTGGTGCGCAACGAGTACGTGACGAGCCGGCAGATGGCGCGGCTGCGGGAAGTCGCCCAGGCCGAGCGCAGCGGGCAGAAAATCCCCGGGTACAAGGTGCTGGGGAAACTCGGCGCCGGGGCGATGGCGACGGTCTTCAAGGCCAAGCAGTTGAGCCTGGACCGGGTGGTGGCGATCAAGGTCCTGCCGCGGAAGTTCACGAGCAACCCGCAGTTCATCGAGCGGTTCTACGCGGAAGGTCGAGCGGCGGCGCAACTCAACCACCCGAACATCGTGCAGGCCTACGACGTGGGCAAGGCGGGGGAGTACCACTACTTCGTGATGGAGTTCGTGGACGGGACCACCGTGTACGACGAGATCGTGAAGAGCAAGCGGTTCGCGGAGAAGGACGCGATCGACATCGTGATCCAGGTGGCCGAGGCGTTGGCGCACGCGCACAGCCGGGGCATCATCCACCGCGACGTGAAGCCGAAGAACATCATGCAGACGCGGGGCGGGGTGGCGAAACTGGCGGACATGGGGCTGGCGCGGGCGATTTCCGATCGCGAGGCGGCGGAGGCGGAGCAGGGCAAGGCCTTCGGCACGCCGTACTACATCTCGCCCGAGCAGATCCGCGGGGAACTGAACATCGGTCCGCAGGCGGACATTTATTCGCTGGGGGCGACGCTGTACCACATGGTGACGGGGAGCGTGCCGTTCGACGGGAAGAACCCCTCGGCGGTGATGCACAAGCACCTGAAGGCCGACCTGGTGCCCCCGGACCACGTGAACCCGAAACTGGGGAGCGGGATCTCGGAAGTGATCGAGATGATGATGCAGAAGGACCCGCGAGCGCGGTACCAGTCGTGCCAGGACCTGATCGCTGATCTGAGACTGGTGCGCGAGGGGCAGAACCCGGTGCTGGCGCACAAGGAAATCGGGGCGGCGGCGCTGGGGCAGGTGCTGGCGGCGGAGGCGGGTGCCCAGGCCGAACTGGTCGAGGGGCAGGCCCAGACGGCGATTGTCCGCCCGTGGCTGTTCGCGGTGCTGTGCGGGCTGCTGGGGCTGAGCGTGATCGCCAACATCATCCTGCTGGCATTGCGTGGGGAGTGAGGCCCGGCGGAATTCGCCCGGACAAGCCCGGATGCTCTTGCTCGCGGGGGGAAAGGGTGTTAGGCTTGTGGCGATGGCGGGGTTCGGGCCGAAGCCCGACGCCGGGGTGACGCACCGCGTGGACGCGAGCATGCACGGACATACAGCACGACACGTTCAGGGCGCGGGCATGGGTCGCGCGGCCTCATGAACCGCCTCGCCACGCAATGTCGAAGTTTGGTCGAGTGAACCAGCCTCGGGGAGGCGGCCGGCGTGGGTACGTCGGAGCGGCCCCGGGGCGTGTTGGAGAAGCAGGACGATATGGGTCGATTCAGCAGAGACGCCGGGCCGGTGCAGCGCACGCGGGTGAACCTCATGATCCGCATCTCGCCCGTGCGGGTGCTCGGTCCGAATGACGAGCCGATCGGGGTGATCGAGACGAACGAGGCGATGAAGAAGGCGAACGAACTGGGCCTGGACCTGGTGGAGATTTCGCCCGATGCACGCCCCCCGGTCTGCAAGATCATGGACTACGGGAAGTACAAGTACGAACTGGGGCAGAAGCAGCGCAAGCAGCGGGCGGCGAGCAAGGCGACGGAGATGAAGGAGCTGCGCCTGGGGCGCAGCGTGAAGATCGACCCGCACGACATCAAGGTGCGCGTGGACCAGGCGCGGCGGTTCATGATGGCCGGGCACAAGGTGATGTTCACCCAGCGCTTCAAGGGGCGCGAGATTGCGCATAAGCAGCTGGGGCTGGAAAACCTCGCGGACGTGCGTGACGCCCTGGCGGACATCAGCAAGGTCGAGCAGCCCCCGCGGTGGATGGGCAAGCAGGCGAGCATCATCCTCGCGCCCGACAAGGTCAAGGTCGAGGCGGCGAAGCGGAAACTGGAGAAAGAACGGGCCGAGAAGATCGCCGCGGGCCAGAAGGTCGAGGACGAGAAGTCCATCGAGGACATCGAGCGCGAACTGGCCGCGGAGAAGCACGACGACGACGGCGATGCCGAGGAATAACCCCGGGGCGATGCCGGGCGTGCGTGGCAGCCCGCGTATGATTTTTCGCGGGGTATCCCTGCGAACCCTGTCGGGTCCGGCCCCGCACCGTGGAGTCACATTATGAGGACTGCATTCGTTCTGGCCGCGGGGGCGGCGGGGTTGGTTGCGCTCGCGGCGTGCGAGGACAAGAAGCCCGAGACGGTGGGGCAGAAGGTGACGGACGCGGCCTCGAAATCGGGCGGAGCGCTGAAGGAAGGGGCGGGCAAGGTGGGCGAGGCCGTGAAGGAAGGGGCCGACAAGGCCGCCGAGGCCGCCAAGCATGCCCGCGACACGCTCCTCGCGGCGACGACGAAGGAGGTGGAGAACCTCAGGCCGTCCATCACCGCGCTCAAGGAGAAGGCCAACGCGCTGCCGGACCTCGTCAAGACGCAGGCGAACGCGGCGATCGCGGAACTCGAGAAGCAGTACGAGGCCATCGCAATCAAGGCGGGGGAACTGAAGAGCGCGTCGTCGGAGAAGTTCGACGCGCTGGCGGCGGAGGTAAAGACCAGCGCGGCCAAACTCGGCGACGAGATCAAGCGCGTCGCGGAGAAGTTCAAGTTGTAATCGGCTGTGTTTGTTCCGTGGGCCGGCGATTCGGCGCGGAGCGATCCGGAAAGAATGAAAAGGCCCCCGTCGCGTTGACGGGGGCCTTCGTGTTGAAGGGTGGGGGGGTCAGTGCGCCTTGGCGGGCATCGCGCTCCCGCCGATCATCATCCCGTAGAACGAGCGGTAGATGAAGAACGCGGAGATGGCCAGGAAGCCCAGCGTCAGGGCGGTGGTCAGCCCGGTGTGCTCGATGTGCTCCTTGCCGTCGATGATGACCTTCTTCATGTTCACGGCGAGTTCGACGGCCAGAAGGCCGAAGAGCGTGGTGAACTTGATGACCGGGTTCATGGCGACCGAGGAGGTGTCCTTGAAGGGGTCGCCGACGGTGTCGCCGACGACGGTGGCGGCGTGGAGGTCGGTGCCCTTCTTGCGCAGTTCGGTCTCGACGACCTTCTTGGCGTTGTCCCAGGCGCCGCCCGCGTTGGCCATGAAGATGGCCTGGTAGAGGCCGAAGAGAGCGATGGAGACGAGGTACCCGATGAAGAAGAAGGACTCGTAGAAGGCGAAGGCGAGGGTGGCGAAGAAGACGCCCAGGAAGATGTTGAACATGCCCTTCTGGGCGTACTGCGTGCAGATCGTCACGACCTTCTGCGAGTCCTCGACGCTGGCCTTGGTGGAGCCTTCGAGTTTGATGTTGGCCTTGATGAACTCCACCGCGCGGTAGGCCCCGGTGGAGACGGCCTGCGTGGAGGAGCCGGTGAACCAGTAGATGATGGCCCCGCCCGTGATGAGGCCCAGCAGGAAGGGCGGGTGGAGGATCGAGAGGTTCTTGAGGTAGGCGGGCTCAAGCCCGTGCGTGAGGGCGACGACGATGGCGAAGATCATGGTGGTGGCGCCGACAACGGCGGTGCCGATGAGCACGGGCTTGGCGGTCGCCTTGAAAGTGTTGCCCGCGCCGTCGTTCTCTTCGAGAGCCTCCTTGGCCTTCTCGAACTCGGGGACGAAGCCGTAGTCCTTCTGGATCTCGCCCTTGATGTTGGGGAGCGATTCGATGGTGGAGAGTTCGTAGACGGACTGGGCGTTGTCCGTGACCGGGCCGTAGGAGTCGACGGCGATGGTGACCGGGCCCATGCCCAGGAAGCCGAAGGCGACCAGGCCAAAGGCGAAGACGGCCGGGGCCATCATGATGGTGTCGCCGTTGGCGTGCGTGTGCATGAACATGGTGCTGACGTAGTACGCCCCGCCCATGAGCGCCACGATCGCCATGCCGAGCCAGTAGCAGGAGAAGTTGCCGGCGACGAGGCCGGAGAGGATGTTGAGCGAGGCCCCGCCCTGTTCCGAAGCGGTGACGACCTCGCGCACGTGGCGGGAGTGGGTGGACGTGAAGACCTTGACGAGTTCGGGGATGATCGCGCCCGCGGCGGTGCCGCAGGTGATGATGAGCGAGAGTTGCCACCACCAGTCCTTCCCGCCGGCGATCTCCGGGATGAGGAAGTACGACGCGATGAACGTGAGGGCGACGGAGACGACGGAGGTGAGCACGACGAGGCTGGTAAGCGGATGCTCGTAGTTGAACTTGTCGGCGTTGGCGTACTTGGCCTTGGCGATCATCTCGTTGATGAAGTACGAGCCGGCGCTGGCGATCACCATGATGATGCGCATCACGAAGAGCCAGACGAGAAGTTGAATCTGGACGGTGGCGAAGTCAGTCCCCGCGGTGTCCTTGTTGATGGCCAGGAGAATGAAGGAGATGAGGGCCACGCCCGTGACGCCGTAGGTCTCGAAGCCGTCGGCCGAGGGGCCCACGCTGTCGCCGGCGTTGTCGCCCACGCAGTCGGCGATCACGCCGGGGTTGCGGGCGTCGTCTTCCTTGATCTTGAAGACGATCTTCATGAGGTCGGAGCCGATGTCGGCGATCTTGGTGAAGATGCCGCCGGCGATACGGAGGGCCGAGGCGCCCAGCGACTCGCCGATGGCAAAGCCGATGAGGCACGCGCCGCTGACATCGCCCGGGACGAAGAGCAGGATGCCGAGCATGATGAGCAGCTCGACGCTGATCAGCGCCATGCCGATGCTCATGCCGGCCTTGAGGGGAATCGCGTAGCAGGGGAACGGCTTGCCCTTGAGGCTGGCGAAGGCGGCGCGGCTGTTGGCGAAGGTGTTGACGCGGATGCCGAACCATGCCACGCCGTACGACCCGGCGATGCCCACCAGGCTGAAGGCGAGGATGAGCGCGACCTTGCCCATGCTCATGCCCGAGCCGCCCTCGGGGTTGGGGATCAGCCAGCCGAAGTACCACGCCACGGCGACGGCGATGAAGGCCCACAGGATCATGAGGAACTTGCCCTGCTGGATCATGTACGACTTGCACGTGGCGTAGATGAGTTCGGAGATGTCCAGCATGCTCTTGTGGACCGGCAGACCCTTGAGTTGGGCGTAGATGACCAGCCCGAAGAGCATGCCCAGGGCGCTGACGGCCAGCCCGCCGTAGAGCAGCGTGTCGCCGGCGATGCCCATGAAGGAGACGCCCCCGACGCGCGGGAGGACGAGGTTGGCCTCGCCGCCGGCGTGGGAGGCCTGCGACGCGGCCTTGGTGACGGCCTGTTCGACGGCCTTGGCCGTGTCCGAGGCGGACGGCTGCGCGGGTGCGACCGTGGCGGTCAGCGTCAGGCACGCCATGCACGCGGCGACGATCAGAGCGTGGCCGTGTTTCAGGATCGAAGCGATCATCGGGGGAACCTCCTCACGAGGGGCGGGACAACCCGCGCACCAGACAGACGATTTGGAATCACACGACGCCGGCGCGAACGCGTCGACGAGTGGACCGGCCGGAACTCACGCCCGACCCGCCGCTGGATGGTTCCAGAGGCGGCACGCCGAGCCGGCGGCCGGTATTTGGATTACGGCTTCTCGAACTTGGGCTTGAAGCCCGGCATCTCTTCCTTGATGCGGCGGACTTCGCTCTTGCGGGCGTCGCGGCGGCGGCGCTCGGAGGGCTTCTCGTAGAACTCCTTGCGCTTGATGTCCTTGACGAGGCCTTCCTTCTCGCACAGTTTCTTGAACCGGCGCATCAGGCCTTCCGTGCTCTCGCCGCCCCGTGCCTTCACTCGAATCGCCATGTGAACCTCTCGCGGTGTCCGGTGCCGACAGCCCGCCCGAGCCGGCTCGCGCCGTGCGTTGGGAAGTTCGAGCCTGGCCGCCTTGCCCGGGATACCGACCCTCCCACGAACAACCACGGTGGCAGGGGGGTGAAGTAAAGCCGCGTTGCCCGATCCGATCAAGTCGGCGCGGTCTTTCCCGTGCGGGCCCGCGCTTGGCCGATGTTCGCTCCAACCTGGGAACTCACATCCATGAATCAATCGCGCCGTTCCGTACGAACTTTGATCGGGGTCATGGGCGGGTTGGCCGCGTGTCTTGGCGCGTGCCATCCGACGGCCCAGCAGCACGGCTCAACCCGCATCACCGCGGCGTACCGCTTGCCCACGCTCCGGGCAACGCTGCCGGAGTCGGCCCGCGTGCCGGCGGTCATCACGGCGGCGGAGCAGACGGTGCGGACGCGTGGGTACAGCGTCGAGTCGGTTGAAGTGACCGAGGAAGCAGGGAAACTGGTGGTTCGTCCGCCGAGGACCAACGACCTGCCGAAGATCGTGATCCAATCGCATGTCGAGGCACGGGCCACGCGGGTGACGCTCACGGTCTGGCCGGTAGGCGATGAGGAACTGGCCCGCTCGGTGCTCGACGGCACGCTGCAGCGCCTGGGGCTGTGAGGGCGTGGTCGCCCTGGGCATGATGGTTGTGGGATGGGTGCTGTTCGCGTGGGTGAGCCGCGTCGTGATGAGGAATCCGCGCGGGGACGTGTTGACCGGCGTGGTGTATCACGCGGTGCGTGCCTACGCCGCGCTCGTTCACCGCGTGCGGATCGTTGGCCGCGCCCACGTCCCCGCCGAACGCATCCCGGGCCCGCTGATCGTGGTGTGCAATCACACGGCGGGGGTCGATCCGCTGCTGGTGTCGTCGGCGGTTCCGTTCGAGGTGCGATGGATGATGGGGCGTGACATGATGTCCCCGCGGTTCCGCGCGATCTGGGCGTGGACGCGGGTCATCCCCGTGAACCGCAAGGGACGCGACGTCACCAGTGCCCGCGAAGCGCTGCGCGTGCTGAACGAGGGCGGCGTGGTGGGCGTGTTCCCGGAAGGGCGACTGGAACGCCCTCCCGGGCGATTGCTTCCGTTTCATAGCGGTGTGGGGCTGCTGATCGCCAGGAGCGGTGCGCCGGTGATGCCGATCTGGATCACGGGCACGCCGCAGGTGGACCCCGCGTGGCGAAGCCTTGTGCGGCGGAGTACTAGCCGGCTGACCATTGGGCCGCTCATGCGGTTCGAACCAGGCCAAACACCGCAGGCGATCACGGCGGACCTTGTCGCGTGGTTCCGAGATGTGTCGGGGTGGTCGGGGGGCGGGCCGGGCGGCTAGCGCGTGCCGGTGGAGCCGAAACCGCCCTGCCCTCGCTGGGTGTCGTCGAGTTCGGCGGCCTCGATGATTTCGGCGCGTACGACGGGGGCGATGACGAGTTGGGCGACGCGCAGGCCGTGGGTGATGGTGAAGGGTTCGCGCCCGAGGTTGATGAGCGCGATGCGGAGTTCGCCGCGGTAATCGCTGTCGATGGTGCCCGGGGCGTTGGGGACGGTTACGCCGTGCTTGGTCGACAGCCCGGAACGTGGTCGGACCTGCCCCTCGAACCCGGCGGGGATGGCGACGGAAAGACCGGTCGGGATGATGGCGATGCTCCCCGGCGAAAGCACGGCGTCGCCCGCGGGCAGGAACGCGGCGAGGTCCATCCCGGCGGAACCCGGGGTTTGGTACGACGGCAGGGAAGCCTTCGGATCCAACTTGCGGAACTGAACGGCGGTGGGGTTCACGCGGATCGGGCCGCGTAGGTCGCGGTCAGGTTGAGCGTGCGGACGGATTCGATCGCTTGTCCGTCCGTGGCGGTTTCGTGGTTTTCGTGGGGCTGGGTGTCGCCGATCAGGCGGTCGTAGGACTCGATGAGTTTTCGGGTTGCAGCGATGGACTTTTCGAGGCTGGACGTGCCCGTGACACGCTTGAAGAGGTCGGATCGGCCCGCGGATCGTTCGGCGTCGCGCTGCGCGTTGAGCAAGACGCCGAGCAACGCTCGGGCTTGTTCCCGTGCGACCACGGCTTGATTGGCGTCCTTGGCTGATTCGTTCATGGTGAAGCCCCCGGTTGAACGACTCCGCGGCAGGACAGGCCCACGACGCGACGACGGCCCGCCCGTTGGCGGAAGGTTACTCACGTTCTTGACGAAATCTCTGTCGAACTACTGTCAAGTTTGTTCGGTCTATGAATGGTATTCAGAACACTGGGTGGCCGTTGCATTTCAGGAACGTAACGGTGGATGGCCTCGATGATGGTGGCCCTGTTCTGGACGGCACGGTGGGCGGAGAGGTCCGCGATCATCGCGGGGATGTCCGGGAGAGTGCCGACGCCGGCGGCGAGGACGTGGATACCCGGGAACGGCGTGGGGAGGAGGGCCTCGGCGACGTACGAGAGTTCCTCGTGGAGTTTTTCACCCGGACGGGCGCCGGTGAAAACGATGTCAACCTCGCGCCCGGCGAGGCGGGTGCCGAAGGTCGCTGGAGCGCCCGGCCATCGCGGCTCGAAGCCGTGCAGGGCGATGAACCTGGCGGCGAGGTCGAGGATGCGGACGGGTTCGCCCATGTCGAGGACGAGGACGGCGGGACTTGGGCCGAGGGTGGTGTCGTGGGCGTCGACCGCGGCGGCCTGGATAACGAGCGTGGCGGCCTCGGCGATCGTCATGAAGTAGCGGGTCATGCGGGGGTCGGTGACGGTGATCGGCCCGCCCTCGGCGAGTTGGGCCGACCAGATGGGCAGGACGCTGCACGCGCTCCCGAGCACGTTCCCGAAGCGGACCATGGTGAAACTCGTCCGTGGGCCGGGGCCGGGCTTGGCCGCCTGGTTGAGCGACTGGACGTACATCTCGGCGAGGCGTTTGGTGGCGCCCATGACGCTGGTGGGGTTGACGGCCTTGTCGGAGGAGATCATGACGAACCGCTCGCACCCGGTGGTGTGGGCGGCGTCAGCGATGGCCTTGGTGCCGAAGAGGTTGTTGGTGAGGGCGTGGGCGGGGTGGTCTTCCATCAGCGGGACGTGCTTGTGGGCCGCGGCGTGGAAGATAACCTGCGGGCGGAACTGGACGCAATGCCGGAGCGTGCTCTCGGCGTCGACAACATCGTGGAGGACGGCCTTGCGCGGGAGGTCAGGGAAGCGTTGCCCGAGCACACGGTCGATCTCGAAGAGCGCGTTCTCGCTGCGTTCCATGAGGATGAGTTGCGATGGGCGGAACGTAGCGGCGATGCGGCAGATTTCGGAGCCGATCGACCCACCCGCGCCGGTGACCAGGACGCGTCGGCCCTCGATGACCCGGGCGACCGCCTTGCGGTCGATGCCGTAGGGGGTGCGTCCGATCAGTTCTTCGAGGTCGAGGGTCGTGGGCCGGGCGGGGTCGATGCGTGAGGCGGATCGGGCGAGGAGTTCGTCGAGGGGAGGGACAAAGCGTTCGGGGATCCCGAGATGTCGAAGGCGGGCGCGGGTGCGGAGCACGCTCCCGGCGGCGCCGCCGGGGATGCTGACGATGGCGGCGGAGAGGCCATGCTTGGCATGGATGCTGGGAAGGTCATCGGCGACGCCGAGCACGGGCAGGCCGGCAACGTGCGAGGGGTAGGGCGGCTGGGTGTCGATCAGCAGGCAACCGATGGGTGAAATGGGGCTGGGAAGTGTCGCCAAGTGCGAAGCGAGGCCGGGTAGAGTGGCGGGCGTACCGATGAGCACGGCCGATCGCCAGAGGGTGTCGGTGGCGTGGGAGTGATCGAGGGAGCCAGAAAGCGCGGTCATGGGAACTTCGTTATCGGCAGTCGGCCCCGGGGGTCGATACTGAACCCAGCCGGGCGGACCCGAACACCCCCCACCCGAAGAAGCCTGAGGACACGTCATGATCACGCGGATCACAGGGCGGCTGGAACAGATCGTCGGGCACGAGGCCGAGGTGGCGCAGGCCGGGGGCGAGGTGGTTCGTCAGGTGCTGGTGCCGGCGTATTGGGGGGCGTCGTTGTCGGGGCGTGTGGGACAGGTGATCACGCTGTGGACGCTGGAGTATCTGGAAAGTCCGAATCAGGGGGCGACGTTCACGCCGCGGATGCTGGGGTTTCCGAGCGCGGTGGATCGTCGGTTCTTCGAGTTGCTGACGACGGTGAAGGGGATCGGGCCTCGCAAGGCGTTGCGGGCGCTGGCGGTGGAGCCGGCGGAGGTGGCGGGGGCGATCCGCGGGAAGGACACTCGGGCGTTGACACGGCTGCCGGAGATCGGGAAGCGACTCGCAGAGACGATGATACTGGAGTTGGGGGGCAAAGTGGAGGCGTTCTTGCCTGTCGGGGAGGCGCGTGAAATGACGCGAGCGGCGGGCGGGCCTGTGGGTGATGGGGCGGGCGATCCAATGACGAGTGACGCGGTGGAAGCGCTGGTGGCGCTGGGGGAGCCGCGCGCGGAGGCGGAGTTGTTGGTGTCGCGGGCGCGCGGTCGTGCCCAGCGCGAGGGTCGGCGGCTCGTGACGGTCGAGGCTATTCTCGACATGGTGTTCGCGGGTCGGGCCGGGTAGGTCTGGCCGCGAGAGAGCACACGCACACAGGTAGAAACGACGCGGCGACAGCACGCGGCGTGGAGGGTTCGTGCATGCATGGTCGAGTCTTGATGGCGGCGCTGTGTCTGGCGTGTGTGGCGCGGGGGGAGATCGTGCGGCTACGGACGGGGGACGTGCTGGTGGCGGCTGTCGCGTCGCTGGATGAGGCGACGGTCACGCTCGAGCATCCTGTACTGGGCGTACTCACGGTGTCACGCGAGCAAGTGGTATCGATCGAATCGGGCGAGGCGAACACGAGTGCGTCGGGTTCGCCGGCGCCGAGCGCCCCGGCGGCTGGGTCTGAAACGGAACCCGCATCGTCCGAGGCCCCGCTGCCGTGGTGGAAGGGATGGCGTGGCGCGGTGGACGTTGGCCTGAACGGCTCCTCGGGCAACTCGGACGCACTGAGCGGGCGGGTGGGGGTGACGGGGACGCGGGCGACGGCACGGCATGAGACGGCGGCCACGGCAACGTTGTCGCACGCGTCGGCGTCGGGGGCGGAGGCCGTGACCCGCGCCGCGTTCTCGCTCCGCAATGATTGGAAGGCGGGCGAATCGCGGTGGGGGTTCTTTGCGCTGGGGCGGGCGGAGTACGACGACGCACAGGACTGGACGTGGCGAGTGTCGGGGTTTCTGGGGCCGTCGTACAGGCTGGTGACCACGGCGCGCACGTCGATGAAGGCGCGACTGGGGTTGGGCGGTTCGCACGAGTTCGGCGGCGCTCGGGAGCGCACCAAACCCGAGGGGTTGCTCGGGATGGATGCCTCCCACGCACTGAACGAGCGGGCCAAGGTTTTCGCGATCGTGGAAGTGATCCCCAACCTGACCGACGTGCCGCACTGGCGCCTGGAGGCCCGGGCGGGGTACGAAGTGCTGCTTGACCCCGCGAGACGGATGAATCTCAAGGTCGGGGTGGCGGATCGGTATACCAGCGACCCCGGGCAGGCGGATCGGAATGACCTGGAGTATTTCGTGACGGTGGGGTGGGCGTTCTAGCGGGCGCATCCGACGGCGGGCGAGGCGTCGTGGCGGGATCGGGGGCGATACCCTGCCCCTCCATGCGATACGCGATGATCATGGCGGGCGGGGCGGGGACGCGGCTGTGGCCGATGAGCCGGCTGGACAAGCCCAAGCAACTGCTGCGGATCATTACGCGCGACGGGCGCGCGCAGCCGGCAAGCCTGCTGGAACTGGCGGATCGACGGCTGGACGGGCTGATCGAGCGCAAGCACCGGTACCTGTGCACGGCGGAGGCGTACCGCGGGGCGGTGCGCGAGCAACTCACGAAGTACGACGAGGAGCACGTGCTGGGCGAGCCGGTGGGGCGCGACACGGTGAACGCGGTGGGGTTCGCGGCGGCGGTGCTGGCCAAGCAGGACCCCGAGGCGGTCTTCTGCGTGTTGACGGCGGACCACGTGATCGAGCCGGAGGACGTGTTCCGCGACCGGATGGACCTGGGCTTCCGGCTGGTGGAGAACGATCCGCGGCGGTTCGTGACGTTCTCGATCAAGCCGACGTACCCGGCGACCGCGTTCGGGTATGTCGAGCGGGGCACGCCGATCCGCGATGCGAAGCACGGGAAGCACGCCGCGATCGACGGGGCGAAGGAGCACGCGTGGCACGTGGCGCGGTTCGTGGAGAAGCCGGACCGCGCGCGGGCACAGGTGTACGTCGAGTCGGGTGATTTCGGATGGAACAGCGGGATGTTCGTGTGGAAGGCGGCGACCGTGCTGGAGGCGCTGGCGAAGTTCAAGCCCGAGTGTCACGAGGGGTTGATGAAGATCCAGGCGGCGTGGGGGACGAAAAAGGCCAAGGCGGTGCTGGCGGAGGTGTACCCGACGCTGCCGAAGATCAGCGTGGACTACGCGTTGATGGAGCCGGCGGCGCAGGGGGCGGCCAAGGGCGGGAAGGACGCCGAGCGGTTCAGCGTGTGCACGGTGCAGATGGACCTGACGTGGCTGGACGTGGGGAGCTGGCCGGCGTTCGCGCAGACGGTGGCGGCGGACAAGGCGGGGAACCGGGTGGCGGGTGACGGCACGTCGGTCGCGGTGGGGTGCAAGAACAGCCTGGCGGTGTCGTCGAAGGGGCACACCGTGGCGCTGCTGGGGTGCGAGGACCTGATCGTGGTGCACACGCCCGACGCGACGCTGGTGATGCCGCGGTCCAAGGCCGAGGATCTCAAGAGCCTTCACGCGGTGCTCGACGATTCGCTGAAGTAACAGTGCAGCGTCGCGGCGGAGGACATTTCCTACGCTTGCGCGTGCGGTATCTGGCAATTGATCTGGGCGACAAGCGAACCGGGTTGGCTTTGGGTGATGATGTCACGCGGGTGGTGACGCCGCTGGACGTGCTCGAAGTGCCGCGCGCCACGGGCGACGGGGCGGCGTTGCTGGAGGCGCTGGTGAAGGCGGCGCAGGCGCACCTGGGGCCGCCAAGGGCGGATGTGCGGCTCGTGCTGGGATTGCCGCTGAACATGGACGGACGTGAAGGCCCGCGGGCGGCGCTGGCACGGGATTTCGGGCTGCGGCTCGCGTCCCGGACGGGGTACACGGTCGCGTATCACGATGAGCGGCTGTCGTCGGCGAAGGCGGACTGGACGATGGCGCGGTCGGGGCTGACGCGGGGGCAGAAGAAGGCGCGGCGAGACGCGCGGGCGGCGGCGGCGATCCTGGCGGACTACCTGGAGCGAAGCGGCCCTGATTCGGATCGTGCCGCCGAGGATGCGTGATCTACACTACCCGGCATGTCCGTGACTGATCGCGCACAACTCGCGGCCCAGGTGCTGATCGTGGAGGACGAGGTGGAGCACGCCGACGTGATGGCCGAGGCGCTGCGGCGTCCGGGACACGTCTGCACGGTGGTGCACACGGTCAAGGACGCGGCGGAGGAACTGCGGCTTGGCGCGTTCGACGTGATCGTGACGGACCTGCGCATGCCAGGGTCGGGGGGCACGGAGTTGGCGGGTGTGGGCGTGGTGGCGCCGGACGGCGCCGACGCGGGGCTGCGCGTGCTCGAGGCGGCGCGACGGCTCCAGCCCGCGGCGGAGACGGTGCTGGTGACGGCGCACGGGGACGTGCCCACGGCCCGGGCGGCGTTCAAGAGCGGCGCGTACGATTTCATCCAGAAGCCGCTGGACCTGGAGGTGTTCCGCAACCTGGTGAACCGTGCGGCGGAGACGGTGCTGCTGCGGCATCAGAACAGCGCGCTGCGCGACCAGGTCGAGCAGGCCGGGTTCGAGGGGATCATCGCCACGAGCGAGCCGATGCGGCGCGTACTGCGGACAGTCCGCACGGTGGCGGCGTCGAACATCCCCGTGCTGATCACCGGGGAGAGCGGGACGGGCAAGGAACTGCTGGCCCAGAGCGTGCACCGCAACAGCAAGCGGGCGGCGGGGCGGTATGCGCCGTTCAACTGCGCGGGGCAGAGCGAAAGCCTGCTCGAGGACGCGCTCTTCGGGCACGTGCGCGGGGCCTACACCGGGGCCGACAAGGACCGCGCGGGCGTGTTCGAGTATGCCGACGGGGGCACGGTGTTCCTCGATGAGATCGGGGACATGCCGCTGACGATGCAGGCGAAACTGCTGCGCGTGCTGGAGAGCGGGGAAGTGGTGCGGCTGGGGAGCAACGAGCCGCGGAAAGTGGACGTGCGGTTCGTGTCGGCGACGAACCGCGACCTGCGCGAGTTGGTGAAGGGCGGGACGTTCCGCGAGGACCTGTTCTTCCGCATCAACGGGTCGCACGTGACGATCCCGCCGCTGCGCGAGCGGCGGGAGGACATTCCCCCGCTGGTGGCGCACGCGGTCGACCGCTACGCGGCGCAACTCAGCCCGGGCGGGCAGGTGCCCAGCGTGAGCGACGCGGCGATGATGCGGCTGACGGCGTACGCCTGGCCGGGCAACGTGCGACAGTTGATGAACGTCGTGCAGAACATGGTGATCCAGTGCCTGAGCGAGGCGCTGGCGCCCGGGCAGAAGCCGATGATCGACCTGCGGCACATCCCCGACGACGTGCGGGCCAACGGGGCGGACGAGGGGGACGCGGGCGGGGCGAGCCTGGCGGGGACGAGCCTGGAGCAGATCGAAAAGCGGGCGATCCGCGAGACGCTGCGATTGACGAACGGGAATCGCGAGCAAGCGGCGACCTTGCTGGGCATCGGCGAGCGGACGCTGTACCGGAAGTTGAAGGACTACGGGTTGCGGTGATGGCACGAGCACCCAGCCCATTCCCGGAAGCG
Organism: Phycisphaerae bacterium; assembly: GCA_022180725.1. Taxonomy (GTDB): domain Bacteria; phylum Planctomycetota; class Phycisphaerae; order Phycisphaerales; family UBA1924; genus RI-211. The sequence goes on along the minus strand of BQMO01000012.1, from coordinate 116,523 downwards.
GACGCGCGATTCTGGTCGCCGTATCGCGCGGTGGCGGCGCGGTACGCCCATGAAATCCGGCTGATCCGGACGGTGGGGCGGCAGGAGGCGGAGTTTGACCTTCCGCCGACGCCCTGGGGCGTTTCGGGCGTGCCCGCGGCACGGCTCTGGCACGATCTGTCGCACGCGTTCGTGGCGATCGACGCGATGGGATTCGAACATCCCCTGCGGATCATGGCGGCGTCACGCAACGAAACGCCCATCGCGACCTGCACACAAGACCTGCCCGGGGGGGGCGTGCGATTCCGGCTGCTGGTGCCGCGGCTGGATTTTTCGCGACCACTCGGCGAGCAGGAGAACGAGGTCCGCCACGCGATGCTCCAGGCGCTGTCGCTGAAGCGTTGGTGGCGGACGATGCAGGGGAACTGGGCACGGTGGCGCGAGGTCGCGGGGAGTGCGGCCCCGATGCTCGAGGCGCGGCGCCTCCCGGCGCATCACACGTGGAAACTCCGCCAGCAGGTGCTCCGTCCGCACCAGGACATCCGCGAGATGGCCTGGCCCGGGGACGCCGACGACACCACCGTGCACTTCGGCGTGTATGCCGATGGCGTGCTGCTCGCGGTGGCGTCGTTGTTCAGAGCCGAGTTCCCTGCGCCGGGTTCGCGCCCCGGGTTGTCGTACGCGTTCACCGGGCCGTGCACGCAGTTGCGTGGCATGGCGACGGACCCCGAGGCCCGGGGGCGCGGGTTGGGGATGGGATTGCTGAAATGGTGCCTGGAGCACGCGCGGCGGCACGGCGAATCGGTGTTCTGGTGCAATGCGCGCACATCGGCGGTTCCGTTCTATGAGAAGGGCGGGCTGCGAGTTGTGTCGGATGAGTTTGATCTTCCCGACGCCGGGCCGCACGTGGTGATGGTCCACGAGTTCGAACGCGACAACGCCCCGGCGTAGAGGCCGGGGCGTTGCGGGCAAGGCTCGACGATCCCCTCGGGCGTCGATTACTTCTTCAGGGCCGCTTCAAGACGTTCGAGGCGGGCGGTGAGGGAGTCGATCTGCGCCTGCTTCTGGGCGAGGGCGGCGTCCTTTTCGGCGCGGAGGTCGCGGAGGGCTTCGACCATGAGGGCGGTGGTCGCACGCTCGGTGACGTAGCGGAAGCCGTCGGCGTCCTTGTCAACCCAATCCGGGAAGACGCGCTCGACTTCCTCGGCCATGAGCCCGATCTGCGTGCCGGGCATCGCCAGGCGCTGCTCAACGGCTTGCTCGTTGTAAGCGAAGGTGTACCCGCGAAGGCCGAGCAGTTTGTCGAGCGTGCCGGTGAGAGGTTTGATGTCGTGCTTGAGGCGGGAGTCGCAGAAGACGGACCAGGAGCCGCCGCCGACCTTGGCGGCCGAGCCGTTGACGGCGAAGGTGAAGCCCCCGGCGTTGGTGGTGCCCACGGCCACGGCGCCCGCGGAGTAGTAGGCGGTGAAGCCGTTGAGCAACCACGGGCCGGCGTTGTCCTGGCCATCGGCGAACCCGGCGGGCATGCCGGTGATGCCGTTCCAGGGTGCGGAGAAGGTGGAATCGGCGAGGGTGGCGAACTGGGCCTGGAACGCGGAGTTTGCGGAGTTCGCGTAGTTGGCCTGGGAGGCATTCGTCGCGGAATCGGCCGCGGCCGCCTTCAAAGCGTACGCGGCGTGGGGCGTGACGGTGAGCCGCTGACGCGGGCCGAGCGTGGTGCCGCCGGGGCCTTGCCCGCTGTAGGCGACCTGGATTTCGATATAGCGCTCCTGGCCGTTGAAGGCGTCGGCGCCGAAGTTGAGCGGGAGCATGAACAGGCCGTTGAGCACGTCCACACTGTTCATGTGGATGGGTGTGCCGATGCGGTTCTCGGCGTTGGCGCCCACGGGGTGATCCCAAAGCGTGACGGTGAAGTCGCGCGGGCCGTTGACGGGAAGTTCATTCTCCTTCAGGACGCCCTGGTACGTGAACGTGGGGGCGAGAGGGGAGGCCACGTAGCCGAACTCGACCACGAGTTGGTACTGCACGTTGGTCGCCCCGTTGATGTTATTGACGCCGATGTAGTACGTGCCGCCGGGGAGGTTGGCCGCGCCCGCGTCGCGCGTGGGGTGGATTTCCGGGCAGAAGAACATGCCGGGGCCGTCGTCGTTGGTGACGATGGTGATCCCCGCCGGGCTGATCAGCGAAACGACCAGGTCGCTCGTCATGCAGGTATGCGAGGTGGGGACGGCTCGGATCTTCAGCGAAGACCCGGCCGGGACGGTGACGGCATAGAAGTCCACGTCGTTGGCGGCGGCGATGGTCCCAGTGCGGGTGACGGGGACGCCGGTAGACGTTCCGGCTTGGGTGTAGGTGTTATTGGGTTCAACTTCCGGCTGGGCTAGGGCGACGGTGGCGCCGGCGACGGTGAGCATCAGTGCGGCCAACGGGGCGGTCTTCACGGGAAACTCCTTTCGAGGGTGTTTCCCGAGTACGCGACGAAGTGCCCCTGACTGGCCGACGAATTACGACTTGTTTCCGAAGGTCCGCACCCACCCCAGGACCATGAGCACCAGGCCGCTGAACAGCGTGCCCAGGATCATGCCGGCGACCGCCCCGGCCCCGGCGGCGAGGTACCACTCCCATTCGAGCACGCCCGTCCACGCGAGGATGCTTCCGATGAGTCCCCCCAGCAGCATGGCCCCGAGGACGACGAGGGTCTGCACGACGTTGTCCTTGAGGCGGAGGTTGGGCACGCCGCCCACGGTGTCGGCGACTTGGTGATAATCGTCGAGGCCGCTCTTTGCAGGGGGCTTCTCGAGTGGGCCGGGTTGGATCGGGGGTGTGCTCATGAGGATTACCAGTCCAAGGGGGCGCGCCAGGCACGGGCCAGGGCGTTCACGTCTTCGTCCACGTCCATGGCGCGCCAGGTGAGGCGGCCCGAGTCGGTGAGTTTTCCGATCGCGACAAAGGGGATGCCGCCGAAATCGCGCAGCACGTTTTTCACCTTGCTCACGTCCTCGGCTCGGACTTCGAGGACGTACCGCGAGGGAGACTCGGCGAAGGCGATTTGCTCGGGTTCGAGGAGGTCATCGGCGAATGTAAGATCGGCCCCGAGGGGGCGGATGGCGCCGGCCTTGGCGGCGAGCAAGTCCGCGAGTGCGGAGGATTGCTTGGCGGCGGCGCTGTCGGCCTGATCGCCCGTGGTGGCGATGAGCATCTCGGCGACGGCCGCGAGCACGCCGCCCTCGGAGCAATCGTGGGCGGAACGCACCAGCCCGTCGGCGATGCACTGGGCGACGGCGCGGGCGGCGGCCGGGCCGGCGGTCAGGCTCACTTCGGGAACACGCGCCCAATCGTCATCGCGCCCCGCGGGCATGCCAAGCGCGGCCTGGTAGAGCGATCCGCCCATGGCGCCGGTGGTCTGCCCGATAAGCAGCAGCGTATTGCCCGGCGTTTTGGCGTCCATGGTGACGACGCGCGCGAGGTTGGGCACGATTCCCAAGCCGCTGATGAGCAGGGTGTACGGGATTTCGATGACGCGGGCCTCGCCGGTGGCGGGGTCGGTGTATCGGAGCTGGTTGTTGAGGGAATCTTTCCCGGAGACGAAGGGAGTTCGATAGGCCTTGGCGCCGTCGTAGCAGCCCGCGCAGGCGCGAACGAGCGCGCCCATGTTGACGGGCACGTCGCAACTGGGCCAGCAGAAGTTGTCGAGGATGGCGATGCGCGCGGGGTCGGCCCCGACACAGACGAGGTTGCGGACGCACTCGTCCAGGCCGTGCAGCGCCATCTGGTACGGGTCGCCCCCGAGGGCGACGTCGCCGACGCCGGTGTTGAGGCCATTGGCCAGGGCGATGCCGCGGTTGGTGCCGGGGCGTGGTTCGAGGACGGCGGCGTCGGAGGGACCACGCCCGCCCGGGCCGCACAGGGGCTTTACGACCGATGTGCCCTGCACCTCGTGGTCGTACTGGCGGACGATCCAGTGCTTGCTGGCGACGTTGGGATGGGCGAGGAGCCGGCGGAGGGCGTCGGCGATGGAGATGTCACCCGTGGCGCGGCGCGTCAGGCCGGGCGTGGGGGGCGTCCATGCGGCCTCGCGCGTCGGGCTGGGCAGCCCGTCGTGCAGGAAGGTCATCGAGAGCCGCCCGACCTCATGCTCGTGATAGAAGAGCACAAGGTCGGCGTTGGGCGTGCCGAACTCGCCGAGGTCGCTCACCTCGACGAGTTCTTCGTCGCAGATGGCGCGCAGGGCGGGCAGGTGCTCGGGCGGCACGGCGAGGACCATGCGCTCCTGGGCTTCGCTGATCCACAACTCGGTGTGCGAGAGGCCGTCGTACTTCGTGGGGATGCGGTCGAGGTGGACGATTGCGCCCAGGTCCTTGCCCATCTCGCCGACGGCGGAGGAGAACCCGCCCGCGCCGCAGTCGGTCATAGCCGAGTAGAGCGGCCCGGCGTCTCGGGCGCGGAGGATGGCGTCGAGCACGCGTTTCTCTTCGATGGCGTTGCCGATCTGCACGGCGTGGCTGAACTCGTCGGCGTGGCCCTGCTCGACCTCGGCGGAGGAGAACGTGGCGCCGTGGATGCCGTCGCGTCCGGTGCGTCCGCCCAGGGCGACGATGCGGTCGCCGGGGCGGGCCTGGCCGTGCACTAGCGTGCGGGGGATCAGCCCGACGCACCCGCAGAAGACCAGCGGGTTGCCGACGTAGCGGGGGTCGAAGGCGACGGCCCCGTTGACCGTGGGGATGCCCATGCGGTTGCCGTAGTCGCGCACGCCGGCGACCACGTCGGTGAGGATGCGCCGGGGGTGGAGCGTGCCGGGGGGCAGGGCGGCGTCGGGCATGGCAGGGTCGGCGACACAGAAGATGTCGGTATTGGCGATGGGTTTGGCGCCCAGCCCGGTGCCGATGACGTCGCGGATGCACCCGCCCACGCCGGTGGCGGCCCCGCCGTAGGGCTCGAGGGCCGATGGGCGGTTGTGGGTCTCGACCTTGATGCAGACCCCGAACTCGTCGTCGAGGGCGACGACGCCGGAGTTGTCCTTGAACACGGAGAGCGTCCAATCGACGCCGTCGGCGATGAGTTCGTGCGTCGCGGCGGCGACGGTGTTCTTCAGCAGATTTTCGATGGTGACCGAGCCGTCCTCGTGGACGGTGTGCCCCGGGCGTCCGGCCCAGAATGAATCGCTCGGCGTGGGCGCGTCGCCTGACTCACCATCATCGCGGGCGTCGTCGTCGGTCTCGTGGGCGCGTGCGGTGCTGGAGTCGGCACGGCCCGAGCGCGTGAACTCGAAGGACATGTCCAGGCCGCGCTTCGTGCCCGGGCGGCGGGGGGCGTCGGCCCGAGCCAGAACATCCTCGGCGTGGCCCTCGGGGCGTGCTTCGCGGTACTCGACGCGGCTCTTGAGCGTCTTGTGCACGCAGTGCTCGGACCACGTCTGCGCCAGGGTTTCGAGTTCGATCTCGGTGGGGTCGCGCCCGAGTTGATCGAAGTGGTCGGCGACGGCGCGCAGTTCGGGCACGCTCATGAAGAGGTGGGCTTCGCGCGAGAACGACGCCAGGGCCTCGTCGCTCAGGCCCCGCAGCGCCACGGTCTTCTGGCGGAACGCGTACGGCGTGCCGGCGGGCAGGGACGACGGCGTGAACGCCTCGGTGCGAATTTGGTGTACGACGGGGTTGGCGAGGGCGCGTCGCGCGAACGCCGCGGCCTGTTCCGCCGAGATTCCTGAGAGGTCGTAGCGCACGCCGGTGAGCACGCGGGCCGAGACGCCGGTCAGGTCGCGGATGGCGGCGGCGACGGAGAGGCCCGCCGGGTCCATGACCCCCGGCAGGGGGAGCACTTCGACGAGCACCCCGGGCGACGGGGATGCGCCAAGGGTCGCCTGCTCCACGACCGGGTCGGTGAGGAGTTCCCGCACGATACGGTCGCGCGCGGCGGGATCGAGCGGGGCCTCGATGAGATACACCTTGGCGGTGGCGGCGTCGCGCACGGGGAGCCCGTGTGACGAGGCCCTGGTGAGGACGGATCGGGCGCGGGGGTCGAGCAGGCCCGGGCGTGTGCGGACTTCAACGCGGACGACGGTGGGGGAGGTGCTCACGGGGCAAGGATAGTGCCGCCCTCGCCGCGGCTGGTTACAGTGTCCGCCATGTCCGAGCGCAGTCTGCAATCCGACCCGGCGAGCGCCGACCATGTTCATGGGGCGGCGACACTGGCCGAGCCGGGGAGCGCGGCGAGGCCGCCGGCCGGCCCGATGCTGTTCGAGGTCTCCACCGAGGTGTGCAACCAGGTAGGGGGCATCTACCAGGTGGTGCGGAGCAAGGCGCCGCTGATGACGGCGAGGTGGGGCGATCGGTACTGCATGATCGGCCCGTACGAACCGGCGCGGGCTCAGGTGGAGTTCGAGGAAGCACGCCCCGGGGGGTGGCTGGCGCGGGCGATCGAGCGGCTGCGCGAACGAGGGCTGGTGGTGCATTACGGGCGGTGGCTGGTGCCCGGGCGCCCGCGCGTGATGCTGCTGGAGTATTACCTGCCCCCGGAGCAGCTAGGGCAGGTGAAGTACCGGCTGTGGGCGGACCACGGGCTGGAAACCCCGAGCGGCGACGGGCTGATCGACATGGTGGTGAGTTTCGCGGAAGCGTGCCGCAAGTTGTTCGAGGCGCTCTGCGAGCAGCGCCCGCAGACGAAGGTGGGGCATCAGCCCCTGGTGGCGCACTTCCACGAATGGCTCGGGGCGCTGGCGATCCCGCTGATCCGCCGGCAGGGGCTGCCGGTGGCGACGCTGTTCACGACGCACGCGACGATCCTGGGACGGTACATCGCCAGTTCGCGCGAGGATTTTTACGACCAGTTGCCGTGGATCGACCAGGCGCAGGAGGCGGCGCGGTACAACGTGCGGACGCAGCACGCCATCGAGCGGGCCGCGGCCCACGGGGCGCACGTCTTTACGACGGTGTCGAGCGTGACGGCGGAAGAGTGCGCGCAGTTGCTCGGCCGCCCGGTGGACGTGGTGACGCCCAACGCGCTCACGATCGGGTTGTACAACGCCGGGCACGACCAGCAGCGCCTGCACGGGGAGTACAAGGACGAGATTCACCGGTTCACGATGGGGCACTTTTTCCCCAGTTATTCCTTCGATCTCGACCGCACGCTCTACGTGTTTACGTCCGGTCGGTACGAGCCGAAGAACAAGGGGTTCGACCTGTGCGTCGAGGCGATGGCGCGGCTGAACGCGGAGTTGAAGGCGGCCCAACTCGGCAAGACAGTGGTCTTCTTCATCATCTCGAAGCGCGCGACCCGGAGCATCAACCCGCTGGCGATGGAGAAGCGCGGGGTCCTGAACGAACTGCGCGACATCTGCTCGAAGATCGTGGACGGGGTGGAGCAGCGGCTCTTCCGCCGGGCCGCGGGCGGGGGCAAACTGCACCTGGACGATCTGGTGGACGAGTACTGGATGCTGCGGTACCGCCGGGCGCAGCACGCCCTGAAGCAGCCCTGCCTGCCGATGGTGGTGACGCACCTGCTGGAGGACGACGCGAACGACCCGGTGCTGGCGCACCTGCGGGCGTTGCAGTTGTTCAACCGGGAAGATGATCCGGTGAAGGTGGTGTACCACCCGGACTTCATCACGCCACACAACCGATTGTGGGGGCTGGAATATGACCAGTTCGTGCGCGGGTGTCACCTGGGGCTTTTTCCCAGCCAGTATGAGCCGTGGGGGTACACCCCGCTGGAGTGCGCGGCGGTGGGGGTGCCCAGCGTCACGAGCGACCTGGCCGGGTTCGGGCGGTTCGTGCTTGACAACTTCCAGAACCCCGAGGTTTCAGGGCTGAAAGTCGTGCGTCGGCGCGGACGGTCGTTCCATGACTCGGCGGCGGACCTGACGGCCTACCTGCTCGACTTCTGCCGTATGGAACGCCGCGAGCGGATCGCGTTGCGCAACGAAGTGGACAAGCGTTCGTGGGACTTTGACTGGAGCAAACTGGGGCGGGCGTATCACGCGGCCCACGACCTGGCGATCGCGCGTTTCCACGCCGAGCACGCCACCGACCTGGGCTCGTCCGGGGGCGTGCCGATGGTGCCCGCGAGCGTGCTGGCGCCGCAGATCAACCCGGAGTCGAGCAAGGCCGGGGAGGGCGCGTGAGCGACGATCGGCCTCACGTGGAGTTGTACACCGACGGCGCCTGCTCGGGGAACCCCGGCCCGGGCGGGTGGGCGTACATCCTGCGGCACCCGGCTAGCGCGGCGGAAAAGGAGGCCAGCGGGGGCGAGCGCGAGACCACCAATAACCGCATGGAACTGATGGCGGTGATCCAAGGCCTGCGGGCGCTCACGCGGCCGTCGCGCGTCGAGTTGTATTCCGACTCGCAGTACGTGCTGAACGGGCTGAAGGAGTGGCTGGCGGCGTGGAAGAAGCGCGGGTGGAAGACCGCCGACAAGAAGCCCGTAAAGAACCAGGATCTCTGGGAGGTGCTCGATGCGCTGACGTCGCGGCACGAGGTGCGGTTCCACTGGATCCGCGGGCACAACGAGCACCCGGAGAACGAGCGGTGCGATGAACTCGCCGTCGCGGCGGCGCGGGCGGCGGCGGCCGGCTAGACGTTCGCGCGATCGCGATCCTGGAGCACCGGCATCTGGCGGAGGTACGGGATGATGTGCGCGTCGTCGCTCCCGAGGAACGCCTCGAAGGAGCCGTCGAAGTGCACCAGCCCCGCGTGGAGCATGACGACGCGCGGGCGGAGTGCACGCAGCAGTTCCGTGTCGTGCGTGATGATGATTGAAGTTCGGGCAACGCCCAGGCCGGGCCGGGACTCGTGGGTCTGCGCGATCAACGCGTGGATTTGCCCGCACATCTCCGGGTCCAGCCCCGCGGTCGGCTCGTCGTACATGATCAGCACCGGGTCCATCACCAGGGCGCGGGCGATGGCCACGCGCTTGGCCATGCCCCCGGAGAGCGCCTCGCGGTCGCGCCCCAGCACGGCGTCGGGATCCAGCCCGACCTGTTCGAGGGCCCGGCGCGCCAGCGGCCGGATGTGCTCGTCGCTCATCCGCTTGATTTCACGCGGCCAGAACGCCAGGTTGTGCAGCACCGTTCCGCTCAGCAGCGCGTTGCGCTGAAAGACCACCGCCCAGTGCCGCCGGATTTCGTCCATCGCCTCGGGGGTCAGCGTGCTCAGGTCGCGCAGCGGGCTGCCCGGGCGTTCATGATCGGCCACGCGCACCGTCCCCGCGTCGGGCGTCAGGTGCCCCGTAATGTGTTTGAGCAGCACGGTCTTCCCGCACCCCGACGCGCCGACTACCGCGACCATCTCACCCCGGCGGATGGTCAGGTCCACCCCGCGCAGCACGGGTCGGCCGTCGAAGGCCTTGTGCAGCCCGCGAATCTCGACTTCCACCGGCGCAACGTCGGGTTGGCTCATGGCGTGCTCACCGGCGCCAGGCGGATGATCCGGTCCGGGCCGTTCAGTACCACGTAGATGGACCCGTCGGGCGCACAGCGCACATCCCGCACCCGCCCTCGCCCGTGCACGATCTCCTCGCGCTCCACGACGCGGCCCACGCCGTCCGCGCCGACCTCGACGCGCAGACGATCGACGTTCGATCCCGACAGCCCCCCGGCGAGCAGGTCGCCCCGCCAGGCGGGGAAGGCCTCGCCCTTGGGGCCGGGTTGCACCACCGTCAGCCCGCACGCCCCGATGCTCGGCATCCACCGAAACGCCGGCATCGCGATGTCCGCCACGTTCCCCTCGTGCCCACGACCCTGGTTGGAAACGATCTCGGGCCACGGCGTTCGCAGCGGCGCGCCGTTGTAGTTGATCCCGTACGACACGGTGGGCCAGCCGTAGTTCGCGCCCCGGCGGATCAGGTTCAGTTCATCACCCCCGCGCGGGCCGTGCTCCGTATCCCACAGGTTGCCCTTCAGGTCGAAGATCAACCCCTGCGGGTTGCGGTGCCCGAAGGACCAGATCGAGGCGTAGGCGTCGGGCTGATCGGCGAAGGGGTTGTCGGCGGGGAGGCGCCCGTCGTCCCACACGCGGTGGACCTTGCCGTTGGGGCGTTTCAGGTCCTGCGCCATCTCGGCACGCCCACGCTCCCCGATCCCGAAGTACAGGAAATGTCCCTTGTCGCCCGCGGGTTGAAAGGCCAGTTTGCACCCGAAGTGCAGCGCCGTATCGAGGTAGTGCGCCCGCTTGGCCTCAAAAATCGTCTGCGGCTCGGTCCACTCAACCACCCCCGCGGGCGCCCCGTTCACGCGTGGGGCGCTCTGCTCGCGGAGTTTCCCTCGCACCACCTTGGTCATGCCCGGCCCGCGGTCGGGCGTGGCGGTCGATGAGGGGTCGGTGAAGGCGAGGTACACCCAGCCATTGCCCGGTTCGGCGTAGTTCGGGTGCAACGCCACGTCCATCAGCCCGCCCTGCCCGTAGTTGCGAACGAGCGGCGTACCCGCGATCGGCTCCGAAAGTTCGCCCTTGTCCGGTCCCGGCGTGAAGAGCCGCAGCGTGCCCTTGCGTTCGGTAATCAGGAGACGCCCGTCGGGCAGAAACTCGACCGCCCACGGCAACTCCAGCCCTTCATGGACAATCGTCTCGAGGCGGAACGAGGCTCGTTGCGTGGTGAAGACGCCCCCCACGGCCTTGGGTGAGCCGGACTGCTTCCGCAACGCCGTCGCCTGCTTCTCGCGGATGTGATTCACGAGCGCCCAGATCTGTTCGTCGCGCAGGGTATCGCCGAAGCCCGGCATGGCGGTGTCGGGCACGCCGTCCTTCGTCGCGGTGAAGAAGCGTCGGTCGAGTTCGTCGCCGCGCAGAGGGTCGTACAGCTCAGGGGAAAGCAAGGTGCGCGTGCCGGCGCCGCCGCCTTCGCCGTTCTCCCCGTGGCAGCGGGCGCACGAGTTGGCCCACATCTGCTCGACCCCGACGTTCGGCTGCGCGGCCGCCTGAGAGGCCACGAACAAGGCAATCCCGGACACGATACGAGCACCATGGTTCATGGCCGGATCATTGGGGCCGACCGGGCGATGAGCCGGGGGGTGGCTTTCCTGAAACACCGGCCGATCGCGGTACGGGGTACGATTGGGAGCACGTCCTGAAATACAGCCCGTCCAGCCACGTTTGGCCAGCCGGTGTCTGCGTCATGAGCCTCGCCGATCGGCGGAAGCATCGGCCCCGGAGTCCATCCATGAAGTCGGTCCATGTGCTCGCGTTGTCGCTCATCGTCGGCGGAATCTCGTTGTCCGCCCTGGCTCAGAATGAACGCCCCGGGCAGCCGGGCAATCGCCCCGCCGGCCAGCCCGACCGTCAGCCCCGCGAAGGCGGCCCCCCGCCGCGCGAGGGCGGCCCGCGCATGGGCATGCCCGCCCTGCCCGCCGAGAAGGCCAAGGCGGCATGGTCGGCCCAGGCCAAGGGCGTCGCCGCAGGGCTGACGCTCGACGCGGAGAAGGCCGGCTCCCTGGTCAAGGCTTACGTCGAGGCGCGCCAGGCGAACACCGAAGCCACCGACAAGATTCGCAAGGAGATCGCCGAGCGTCGCGAGAAGGACGAGGAAGCCCGCGCGGGCATCGCGGACCTTCAGAAGCAGTTGCTCGAGGTGGCCAGGTCCTCGCGCGAGAACTTCGAGAAAGCCATCGCGGGGTTCCTGGCCGCCGAACAAGTCACCAAGGCCATGGCCTCGCTGGGCACCTTCAACCGTCAGTGGGACATCATGACGGACACCGTGCTGGGCTTCTCGCTCGATGCGACCAAGGGCGGCGAAGCGGCGAAGGCGATGCAGACCTACGTCGAGGCCATGGGCGCGGGCCGGCCTCGGGACGGCGGCACGCCGGGCGAGGGCGCCCCGGCGAACATCGGCAACGCCCGCCGCGATCTCATGGACACCATGAAGGGCATCCTTACCGAGGCCCAGTTCAAGACGTTCGAGGAATCCCTCGGCATGGGCGGTCGCCGGGGTGGCGGCGGTGGTGGGCAGGACGGCGAGCCGCGCCGGCGTCCGGGCGGCGGCGGGGGCTGATCCGAATCACACGGTGACTGATGAAGGCGGCGCTTCGGCGCCGCCTTTTTTCGTGCCCGCGGGTGGCGAGTTACCGCACTCCGGGCACGCCGCGCCGTTCGCCAGGCCCGCAAGGTCGTACCCGCACTTCGGGCAGCACCCTTCGCGCCGGCGCCGCAGCCGACGCACCCACCCGAGGATGTCCACGATCGGGATCACGCCCAGCACGCCCGCCGCCAACCAGCACGGCACCACCAGCCATTGCTCGGTCGGCGTCCACCCGTACTCGGGCGTCGATAGTGATGGCGGGGGGAGCGTGATCCACCCGGGCGCCGCCGGGCGTCGCACGACCGCGCCGCCGGCACGCGGCCATGACTCGGACGCGTCAGGGTCCGGCAGGCCCCGAGAGTGCGCCAGACGCATGGTCTGCTGCGATGTCAGCACCGTAACCTGCGACCAGGCGATGCTCTCGGCTTGCGTGCGAGGGAGGTACAACCCGAGCCGCACGTCGTACCACGGCGACGCGGCCCACCCCGCCAGTGTCGTGATGAAAAGCCCCCACGCCGCGACTCGGAGAAGGCGCCACCCCAATCGAAGCATTCGTCGGCTTCGATGACGCACGGCTGGTCCTCCTGACGTGTCACGGACCTCACCCCGGGTCACGGCCTTCATGAGCATATCACCATACCGCCCGCACTTCGTGGGTTACATATTGGGGCAGACAGGGGGGCAGCCCAGGCGACGGTGTGGTAGACTCCGCGCATGAAACGCCGCAGATCTATTCAAACGTCCCGCGTGCGGAGCAGCCCCTCCAAGGCGACGGCCCGCAAGCCGCCGCGCAAGAAGACAGGTCCGAAGCCGGGCATGACCCCCGCGATGCGGGCCGCGCGGAACAAGATGATCAAACGCCTGTACGTGAACGAGAAGCTGACAGCGACACAGGTCGCCGAGCGCATCAAGGACATCACCCCGTCGGGCGTGCTGCTGGTGCTCAAGCGGATGGGCGTGAAGCGTCGGCAGACGGGGAGTTGGTCGCCGCCCCGCCCGCCGGAGTATTACGCGATCCGGGCGTACGCCCAGCGCATCCGCGACCGCATCGGGCGAGGCCCGGCGACCTCGACGCCGTACTTCGCCGAGGCCATCGGCGTGCCGGCGGAGCGGCTGCGGGCGCACCTGCGGGCGCTGGGGGGCACGCCCCGCCCGGGCCGGGCCGCGTCGATCACGTTCGACGAGGCGGTGCGCATCAAGGCGGCGCTGGCGCGCGACAACCGCTCGTACCAGTCCATCGCCGACGAGTACGGCATCAGCGATAGCACCGTGTGGGCGATTGCTTCGGGCCACTCGTGGAAGGACGCGCCCTGGCCCAATGGGAAGAAGTACGCCATCGGGGGGCGGATGCGCTGGCTGGAGCGGATGCGCCGCCGTCGCTGGGGCCGCGCGGCGAAGACGAAGTGACGGCGGGCGCGTCGAAGCGCATCAGCCCATGTGCCTGATCACCGCGTCCCCGAACTCGCTGCACTTGAGTTTCGTGGCGCCCTCCATCATGCGGTGGAAGTCGTACGTCACCGTCTTGGCGCCGATGGCCCCGTCCATGCCCTTGATGATGAGGTCCGCGGCCTCGGTCCAGCCCATGTACCGCAGCATCATCTCGCCCGACAGGATCACCGAGCCGGGGTTGACCTGGTCGAGGTTGGCGTACTTCGGGGCCGTGCCGTGCGTGGCCTCGAAGATGGCGTGCCCGGTGATGTAGTTGATGTTCGCGCCCGGGGCGATGCCGATGCCGCCGACCTGCGCGGCCAGCGCGTCCGACAGGTAATCCCCGTTCAGGTTCATCGTGGCGATGACGCTGAAATCCTTCGCCCGGGTCAGCACCTGCTGGAGCGTGATATCGGCGATGCTGTCCTTGATCAGCACCATCGACTTCCACTTCCCCCCGCCGTGCGTCGTCCAGATGCCCGCGAGGGTTGTCTCCACTTCCTTCACGATCTTCGCCCGCTGATCCGGGGTCATCATCTCGAAGCCCGGCTCGATGAGTTTGGCGTTCGCCTCGGCCGAGAGGTCCGCGTTGGCCTCCTTGTTGCCCAGAATCCACGACTCGCGCTCGGTCACGATCTGAGCACGATAGAACTGCGTGGCGACCTTGTAGCCCCAGTCCTTGAACGCGCCCTCCGTGAACTTCATGATGTTGCCCTTGTGCACGAGCGTCACGCTCTTGCACTTGTTCTTCAGGGCGTATCCGATGGCCGAGTGCACCAGCCGCTCCGTACCGAGGTACGACACGGGCTTGAAGCCCACGCCCACCTGCAGCGGCATGTCACGATGCGGAGCGCCGATGGCCTCCAGCCCTCGTTGCCACTCGTCGCCCGCGGCCTTCGTACCGAACCGGACCTTCTTGAACTCCTTGGGGAACTCCTTCTCCAGGAAGTCGAGCACCTTCTGCGCCTCGGGCGTGCCCGCGGCCATCTCGATCCCCGCGTAAATGTCCTCCGTGTTCTCGCGGAAGATCACCATGTCGCAGTCCTCGGGCTTTTTCACCGGGCTGGGCACACCCTTGAACCACCGCACCGGCCGCAGGCAGACATACAGGTCCAGCATCTGCCGCAGCGCGACGTTGAGCGAGCGGATGCCACCGCCCACGGGCGTCGTCAGCGGGCCTTTGATGCCGACCAGGTACTTCTTGAAGTCGTCGATGGTCGCGTCGGGGAGCCAGGCCTTCGCGTCGCCCAGCGTGGCGCGGAACTTGTTGAACGACTTTTCCCCCGCGTAGACCTCGTGCCAGTGAATCTTGCGCTTCCCGCCGTACGCCTTGGCCACGGCCGCGTCGAAGACCCGCACGGATGAGCGCCAGATGTCCGGGCCGGTGCCGTCACCCTCGATGTACGGGATGATGGGATCGTGGGGAACGCTCAATCCTTTCGATGTCATCGTGATCGCGGACGGCATGGCGGAGTTCCTGAGAAGCCGGGTCAATGGCAGAACACCTCGCGGTGCATCGGCATCCGCGGGTCGCAAGGATAGGAATCGTGCGGGGCGATCATGCGTCGGCGGGCTTCTCGGCCTGATAGTCGCCCAGCACGCGCCCGACAACGACCGTGAAGGTCAGATTCCTGCTGCCCAGGTCGACCCCGGGTAGAAGTTCATCGTCGAGTTGCTGGAGCAGCCCGGGCACGTCTCCCTCGCCCAGGCCTGATCCTTCCAGCAGCACAACGGTGCCCGACACGATGCCGTCGGGGAGGTAGTGCAGGTCCGCTGAGGCCAGGTCCCTGCCGTCCCGCGTCGCGAGGAAGCGTTCCGACGAGGGCGTGCGGAGCGTGCGGAGCCAGCGGATCATGCCAATGCCCTCCAGAGACTCCTCGCCGCAGCCGCGCCGCCGAGGCACGCGACGAGCAGCAGCGGGAGCATCACCAGGCACCCGGCCTTCGACGAGGTTCGATAGCCGACGCCCGCGCCGGGGATGCTGAACGTCGAGTATCGCCGCCCGCGCGCGGAGAGGCCCGTGCGGAACCCGCGCCCGCCCATGGAGTACCCCACACCCGACTTGCTCAGGTTCAGGCGGAACGGGCCGGACGAGATCGATTTGCGTACGTAGAAGCCCACGTCGCGATTCTACCCGATTCCATCCGGTGTGACGGCACGGACGCGGGCGGCTACCGATTCATCTCGGCCGCGAGCGAATCGGCGATCGGGCTTTCCAGCCCGAGTTTCGCGGCCTTGTCCAGCATCACCTTGGCGTTCGCGCCGCGGCCTTCGCCCTGCATGAGCACCGCCACCAGCAGCCACCCCGACGCCGTGTTCACGCGGTTCGCGTACGACACCGCCCGCGTGAGCACCGACCGGTACGGCGCGTTGGTGTAGCCGATCGCGGCGGGGAAGAGTGGTTCGGCGGCCTGGTGCGGGTCCGCGCGATAGGCCGAGCGCATCACCCCCGCGGCGTCGTCGAAGGCCTTGGTCTCGATGAGCGCGATGGCCAGCGCCCGCATGGCCGGTGCGTCGTCCGGGTGGGCACGAAGGTGTCGGCGAAGCGCGGCGACCGCCAGGGCATGCTCCCCCTCGCGGAGCGCCATCAGCCCGGCGTCGAACGCCGAGGGCGGCTCGCTTGTTGTCGGCGATATGGTCGGTTGCGTGCCGCCCGGGGGCGTGGGCTGCGGGGAGAACAGCCGCGGGTCCAGCGGGCCATCGCCCCGAAGGAGCATGCCCGTTTCAGGCCGAGTCGAGCGGTACGTTCCCACGCCCGACCAGTACACGCTCGGAATCTCGGAACTGACGGGGAGCAGCACCACGGGCGACTCACATGATCCACCCCGTTGCATGTCCACGTGGCCGCCCGAGCCAAGGTGAAAGCCCACGTTCCACTTGTCGCCCGAATATGCCCCGTCGACCGTCAGCCCCGAGCCGCTGGAGAGCCTCGCCCGCACGCCGGTCTCGGGCGGCCTGGGCACGGTCGGGCAGGGTGAGGGCGGACACGGGCGGAGGGGCCATGGCGACGGCGTGATGATCGGCGGAGGTACGGAATCCCACCGTTCGAATCGCCGGGTGCTCAACAGGTTGATGTTCATGCGGCCGCCGCCCACGCCCCATGTCGGGGCCGAGGGGTACGTCACGCGGGGCGTGTTCGGGGTCACCATCTGCCCGAGGGCCGGAGAGGCGGCGAAAGCCATGAGCCAGGTCAACCGGGTAATAGTCATGGGGACACCCTTTGATTGCGGCGCGAAACTGTACCCCCGCGGACGCATGCACAGCGCCTGAGATGTTGGACGAACAAGAGGCCGCATGGTTCCCGAACGACCTATCGGCCTGATACTCGTCGCGGGTCACTTCGCGGTATCCTCACGGCATGGTGATGCGCGTTGTGATCGGACTGCTGGCGGTATGGATCGGCTTGGGGGCGTCCGGCTGCGGCGGGCTGGCCTCGGCGGGGTCGATGAAGGTCGTGTCGCGTGGCGATGAGGCCGCATCCCTTTCGCTGGATCTTCCCACGCGCGTCTGCGATGCGCCCGACAACGCCTCCCTTGAGTTCTTCCTCACCGATCTCCCCCCGGCCGTATGGAAATCCGGCGCCGATGTTTCGGACATGTCCGGCGTCATCGTTCACATTCACATGTTCATCTTCCCCAAGGCTGGGCGGACGCCCATCGAGTACACCGCGAGCACGGCCACCGTCCGCGTGCTGGTGCTGGCCCGAGGCGAACTGGGCGTCTTCGGCGGGGGCGGGTTCTTCACCAAGAGCGGGAGCATCGGGGACGCGAAACTCGGCGGGGCGCTCCACGAGGCCACGCTCCGGCTGATCCGCGCGACACCGGGGTTTGACGACCGCCTCGGGCCGGGGGTGGCCTCGGGCGGCGTGTCCGCGACGAACGATCCCGCGCAGGTCCGTGCGCTGCGCCGCGTGTTCAACTACCTGTCGTCCTTCGCGACCCCGCTCGAATGAGCAGGGCTAGAGCGGCCGATCGGCGGTGACCGACGCGGCCTTCGCCGGCTCGGTCGAGGGTGTCTGGGTCCGCGGGCGCGCGTACGGGTCGTCCTGAATCACGTCGGTGGTCAGGATGAGGTCCACGCGCTGATTCTTCTGGTCCTCGGCCTTATCGAACGATCGGGGCACGAGCCGCTGCGAATCCCCGCACGCCACGACGCGGAGCGAATCCCACCGCATGCCCGAATCCACGAGTGCGCTCGCCGCCGCCATGGCCCGCTGGAACGAGAGTTCCCGCGCCCGCATCGGGTTGTGCATCACCTCGAACGGGCTGACGTGTCCGCGCACCTCGACGATCCACCGCTGGTCCTTCAACCGGGCGGCGGCCTCGGCGAGGGTGTCCCGCGCCGCGGGCGAGAGGGCCGTCGATTGATCGTCGAACGTAATGCGCGCGGTGGTGTTCACCATGGTCCCCGCCTGGAGACTCTGGACGGTGTTGTGCGTGCCGGAGACTTCGCTGATGTCCGATTTGCCCGTGCCTCGCCGCAGGATGTAGCGGATGACCGGCTGATCGTCGGGACGTTTGGATTGCAGATCGATCGGGTTGTTGAACGCCTCGCGCACGGAGATGACGAACTCCATCATCGCGTCCGATTCACTCCCGCCCATCTTGGCCTCGCCGCCCAGCCCGCCCTGCGTCACCTTGGCCATGTTCATCGCCAGCAGGATCACGAAGAAGCCCATGAGCAGGGCGACGTTGTCGGCGAACGAAATGAGCCACTCCGGGGCGCCCTCGTGCCCCTCCTCGTGCCCGCCGCCGCCCCCGTGGCCGCCACCCCCGTGCCCGCCCCCGGCGTGCGACTCCGCGTGTTCCTCCTTGTGTTCGTGGTCGGCCATGGGTGAAGGCTCACGCGGCGGCACGCATCTTCATCCGCGTCACCGCGGGGATGAACGCGAGCATCTTCTCTTCCGTCACGCGCGGGTTATCTCCCGCCTGGATCGACAGGATCGCCTGGAGCATCATTTCCCGTGCCTGCAGTTCCTCGCTTGATCGAAGAGACAGTTTGTCCCCGATCGGTCCGGCGATCGCGTTCGCCAGGATCGCCCCGTACATCGTCGCCACCACGGCGATGGCCAGCGCGTGCCCCAGCTGTCCGATGTCGGCGCTGCCCAGGTTGCCGAACAGGCCCACCTGCCCGACGAGCGTGCCCACCAGCCCGTACCCCGGGCCGTACAACTTCAGCAGATCGAAGACTTTCTTCCCGGCTTTGTGTCGTTCCGCCATCGCCGCCAGTTCGATGCGGCACGTCGCCTCGATGTTCGCCGGCTCGACCCCGTCGACGGCCATCTTCAGCCCCGCCTGCAGGAACGAGTCCTTGATGTTCGGCATCTCGGATTCGAGGGCGAGAATCCCGTCGCGGCGGGCCCGTTCACTCAACTTCCCGATGAGTTTGACCACTTCTTCCTGCGGCATGCCCTTGTGGAACAGGAACCGCTTCACATACCCCGGCACGCACTTGATCTTCTCCATCGGCATCGCCATGAAGATCACGCTGATCGAGCCCACGCCCACCATCAGCACGCCCTCCATCGAGAAGAACATCCCGAACTGTCCGTGCGACACTTCGTACAGCACGAACCCCAGGGCGCCCAGCCCGATGAGCACGCCGATGATGCTGGCTTTATCCACGGGTCCACCTCTTATCCGCCGTTCGGCGGGTGTTCTCAGGAAGCCCGGGCGCGAGCCGGGTACGCAGATGCATCGGACGGGCACGCCACGGGCTGAACCGACGGACCATGACGCCCGCGGCGTGTGCGATGGTGATGCCGAATATGACGAGGGGCGGGGCGTTCTACGGGCGGCGGATGAAGGTGCGGCGTTCTCGGTCCTTGACGACGCCCGGGAACTTCAACGCCCGCCCGTGCGTCACGCAATACACGCCGGGCGAGAGCACGCCCACGGCGAACAGGGCCTCCGTCAGGTTCTGCACCGCGTCCGAACGCGTCATCTCGAACGGCCGCATCGCGCCCGTCAGGATGATCGCGCCGCCCGGCGCCGGGAATGCCTCGGCCAGGCAGGCCCCGGTCTTCTCCAGCGTGTCCGTCCCGTGCAGCACCACGACCCCCGCCGAAGTCGCCAGCCCCTCGCGCACCGCCGCGGCGATCGCCGCCCGGTCGTCGTCGGTCATGTACAGGCTGTCCTTGCTCATCAACTCGACCACGCACACCTCGGTCTCCTCGAGGCGCAGCCGCCGGAGCATGCGGTGCACGACCGAGCGGCGATTCTCCATCGCCCCCGAGTCCTCGTTGAAGGTCTTCTCGATCGTGCCGCCGGTGGTGATGAGCGTGATGCGACGCATATCGAGGGAAGCGTAGGGTCCGCCGTCGGATCGGCGTCTCGCACTACCGCAACAGGCGGGCGAACTCCGCCCAGTACGTCGGGTACGTCTTGGCCACGCACGCCGGGTTGCGGATTGCGCAGTTCGGCCGTCGCAGCGCCAGCAGCGACAGCGCCATGGCGACGCGGTGGTCATTGAACGTCTCGAACTCCACGCGCGGGAACGGCCCCGCGCCCAGCCCGCCCTCGGGCGGGGTGATGGTCAGCGCGTCACGGTCGCCCTGCACGGGGTTCTCCACCCGCACACCCACCCGCGTGAGTTGTGACCGCAGCGCCTCGATCCGGTCTGATTCCTTGACCCGCAGCGTCCGCAGCCCGCGCAGGATGCTCGTGCCCTCGGCGAAGCACGCCACCGCCGCCAGCGTCATCGCCGCGTCGGGCATCTCGCTCATGTCCGCCAGCACCGGGCGCAGCGCCGCCGGGGCCGTCACTTCGATGCTCGCGGGCTGCTCACGCCGCGTCACGCGGCAGTGCATCCGCGCCAGTACCTCGGGGAACTGCGCGTCGCCCTGGAGGGACCGCTCGCCCAGGCCCAGCACGCGGATCGAGGCCCCGGGCAGGATCGCCCCGGCCCCCCACCAGTACGTCGCCCCGCTCGCGTCCGGCTCCACGTCGTACGCGAAGCCGCCCAGGTCCGCCTTGGCGCCCACGCGCAGCACGCGCGCGTCGTCGGACGACCGCACCTCGACGCCCAGTTCGGCCAGCAGGCCGAGCGTCATGGCGATGTACGTCGGGCTGGTCACCTCGCCCCGGAGTTTCAGCGTGATCCCGCCAATGAACGGCGCGGTCAGCAGCAGGGCCGAGACGAACTGGCTCGAGGCCGTCTGCCCGAGCTCGATCACCCCGCGCGAGGCCGGCGCGGCCTTCGGCGGGGTCACGCGCACCGGAGGGCATCCCGGCGTGCCCTGATACTCCACGCCGCACCCCAGCGCCGCCAGAATCCCGGCCAGTTCGCCGATCGGACGCTGCCGCATGCGGGCATCCCCGTCGAGCGTGATCGGCCCGGGTGATCGCAGCGCCCCCGCCGCCAGAAAGCGCGTCGCCGTGCCGGCGTTCCCCAGCGCCAGCGTCACGCCCTCGGGCGGCACGCGCCAGCACCCGCCCACGCCCTCGATGCGCAGCGTGGTCCCCACGCGCTGCACGCCGGCCCCCAGCCGTTGCACCGATTCGATCATCACCGCCGCATCGTCCGCGTCGAGCAGCGCCCCGCGGAGTGTCGAAGCGCCGTGCCCCAACGCCGCCAGGAAGATCGCGCGATTCGTCAGGCTCTTGGACCCGGGCGGGGTGATATCCGCCTGCGCACGGTACTGCCCGTCTTTGCACGGCGCCGTCGGGATCACCAGCGGATCGGGGAGTTCGTCCACGGGCCGCATCAGCGGCTCGACCGCGCCGGGCACGGCAGGGGGACGCTTCACGCCTTCTCGCCCCCCTCGCCCCGGCGGAACACCGCGACCACGTCCTCGATCGGGATTACGAACAGCCGATTGTCCCCTTCCAGGTCCACGGGGATGGCGTGCTTGGGGTTGAAGAGCACCCGGTCGTACCGCCGGATGGGGTAGTCCGCGTCTCGCTCCACCTGCGCCGACACCGCCACGATCCGCCCGGTCAGCGTCGGGATCTCGATCTTGTCCGGGAGGTGGATCCCGCTCTTGGTCTGCTTCTTGTCGTCATCCTTGCGCAGCAGCACGCGCTTGCCGATCGGCTCCACGGTTTCGAGCGCACGAGCGGTTGGCTGGGGCTTGGACATCGTGGGAGTTTACGCCGCGTGTCAAGCCCGACGTGGCGGGGCGCGCTACCGGCGACTCGGATTCTTCCCCCGGGCGACGCTACGCTCCCCGCGTGAACGACCCGATCACCGCACCACTCCGCGCCCTGATCCGCGACGTCCCGGACTATCCCAAGCCGGGGATTGTCTTCAAGGACTTCACGCCCCTGCTCGCCGACCCACGCGCCCTCGCGCTCGCGGTCGAACTCATGGCCAACCCCTACCGCGGCCGGGGGGTCGACCTTGTCGTCGGGGCCGAGTCCCGAGGGTTCATCTTCGGCACCGCCATCGCCCAGGCCCTCTCCGCCGGGTTCGTCCCCGTCCGCAAGAAGGGCAAACTCCCCCGCGACGTGCGCGGCGTCTCGTACGCCCTGGAATACGGCGAGGACCGCCTCGAGGTCCACGCCGACGCTATCCGGCCCGGGGCCCGCGTCCTGATCGTTGACGATCTTCTCGCCACGGGCGGCACGCTCGCCGCGTGCGGGGAACTCGTGGTCGGCGCGGGCGCGATCATTGCCGGCATCACCGTGCTGATCGAACTGGTCGCGCTGGGTGGGCGCGCCAAGGCCGCCCGGTTCGGCGAGGTTCACGCCGTCCTGAAGGTATAGCCCTCGGACGTAGCGAACCGTGGTACCCGATCGCCTTGAGAAGTTCCGTTGCGGTCCGTGAACCCCAAAAAGAAAAACCCCTCCCCGGCGAACCGGGGAGGGGCGAGTCATCGCGTATTGAGGGTTGCCCCTCTGTAGGCCGCGAAGGAGCCTTAGCGACGGCGGCGAGCCACCATCAGGCCGCCCAAGCCCATGAGGGCCAGCGAGGCCGGGGTCGGAACGACGTGGATCGTCGCATCGACAACCGACTCACCCGAGCGGTACGCACCGGGGGCGGTGGCGTCGGCGGTGTTGTACCACCGCGTATCGGCCTGGCCCCAGGTCGCCGACGAGGTCGAGCGGCCGAAGCCGTTCGCGGGCGTGCTGACGATGAGGTCAGGACGCGTGTCGCCCGCACCGAGGATGAAGCCGAACTTGAAGACCACGATGTTCGTGAGGCTGTTGTTCTGCGGGGGCTGCGTGGTCGGGCGGTTGGCGCCGATGGTGCCCTGACCGATGGTCACGCCACCCTGCCCGTTGACGTTGTTCACCGCGCCGGCGCCGGAGGTCGCACCCGCGCCGAACCAGTTCGTAACGTCCGCACGAGCGATACGCAGGTACGTCGCGCCCGAGCCATCCGGGTTGTTGTGCACATGACCGCGGATGTAGTTCGAGGTCGTGTAGTTCGTCGCGGCCCACGGGGTGAGGCGGCCGTAGACGCCGGGGGCGTCAGCCACGTAGCCCGGGGGAGTCGAGATGTTCGAACCGACGGGGCCGATGCTGCCCGGACCGACGCCCGAGGTCACCAGCGAGTCACCAGCGCCCCAGTTCTTCACCGTGGGCTGGAAGATGATCTGGCCGAGACCGAACAGGTTCGCGGTGCCGGTGTACGACACCACCGCGCGAACTTCGATCTGATCGCCGGGGTTCGCGTTCACGCTCGAGCCCCAACCCGTGTTGTTGCCCGCGTTGAAAATACGGACCTCGTACTTGAGTTCCGTTTCAACCGGGGGCTGCGCCGTCGCCGACGCGGCGAGACCGGCCAGACCGACAAGACCAATCACATTCTTCATGACAATCTCCTCACAAGACCTATTTCTGGGACAGATCCCTCTACACGCTTAGAACGAACGACTCGTTCCTGACCCGAGTCAAGAATACAGCGCCCCGGCAGATCGGCAAGTGGATTTGTTCGCACAAATCAGGTTTTTTTTGCTCTTCATCGCCCATGAACAACAGGGGGAATGGCTTGGCGACGCTCGTCTAGTCGCCAACTAATACTGAAATTGTGCCGAAAAACTCTCGTGTTAGGATGATATTCGTATCACTGAGTTTAGGTAGGTATATGATAGGTATTTGCATGAGTAACCGCGCGTCAGGGCCTCGGCCGGTTCCCGGGAATGAGATCGTGCGATTTCAAATCGACGGGCGAAAACTGCGCATCACGCATGAAAAAACCGCGTTCACAGCCCAAGAAGCGCACGTTTGGCCGACCATTCGGCCCGTTCGCGCGAGTTCGTCGAGTCGATCTCGCCGACTTTGCCCCCCGCGGCCGCGCGGATGGCCTCGATCTCGGGCCGCGTCAGGTGCATCGCGCCCAGGTCGTAATCGCGGAACGCTTCCATCGTGATGGGCACGATGGGCTCGAGCAGCGCCGCCATCGCGTGCGCGTACGCGCGGATCTCCAACTGCGCGTGCGCATCCATCCGCAACGACAGAAACCGCAGGATGTTGTGCAGGTCGCACTTCCAGTACCACTCGGTGTACACGTTCACGGGCAGGCCCATGCGGGCCAGTTCGCGCGAGACACCCGCGTCGGTCAGCGTCTTGTACTTTTCGTACAACGCCTCGGCGTCACGAAGGTAATCCAGAAACGCCGCCGCGGTGGCCGCGTCGCTCGTGTTCGCCTCGGTCGCGAACGTCTCCTCGCCCCCCTGGCGATTCGACTTGGACTGCTTGCGGATGGCGTCGATGGTGGGGGTGTAGAAGCGATCCGGCACGATCGAGTAGCGGGCCGAGTATTCGTTCACGTTCGCGGTGCGATGGCGGATCCATTGCCGCGCGATGAAGATCGGCATGGCGATGTGGAACTTGAACTCGACCATCTCGAAGGGCGTGGTGTGGCGGTGGCGGAGCAGGTAGCGGATCAGGCCGCGGTCCTCGCTCACGGCCTTGGTGCCTTGCCCGTACGACACGCGGGCCGCCTGCACGATCGCCGCGTCGGCCGTCTGCCCTTCGGGCACCAGGCGCGGCATGGCATCGACCAGCGCGACGAACCCGTGGTCGAGCACGGGAATCTGCACGCGCGAGGCCCCGCCCATCACGTCGCGCATGGGGCGCTCCGCCGGGACGTGGGTCATGGGCTTGACTTCGATCTCGCCGGCGACGCCCTGTGCGGCGGCCGTGGCGGAGGGCGTCGAGGTGGGGGTGGTCGCGGGGGTGGACGTGTGCTCGGGCATGATGCCCAGCGTACTCAGCCGACGCCCGGGGCAAGCGGCAAGATCGAGTGAAGGCCCGGCACGGAGTGCCGGGCTACCCAAGAGTGCAACCCAAGTAGCGCCCGCCCGACCACCACCCGCGTGGAGGGGGCGAAGGCCCGGCACGGAGTGCCGGGCTACCCAAGAGTGCAACCCAAGTAGCGCCCGCCCGGCCACCACCCGCGTGGAGGGGGCGAAGGCCCGGCACGGAGTGCCGGGCTACCCAAGAGTGCAACCCAAGTAGCGCCCGCCCGACCACCACCCGCGTGGAGGGGGCGAAGGCCCGGCACGGAGTGCCGGGCTACCCAAGAGTGCAACCCAAGTAGCGCCCGCCCGGCCACCACCCGCGGGGAGGGGGAGAAGATCGTGAGGTTACTTGCGGACGAGGGTGACGGAGGCGGTGCCTGCGAGGCGGTAGCGGCGGTAGGCGACTTCGACGGTGTCGCCGGGCTTGTAGGCGGAGAGCACGCGGACGAGTTCGGCGAGGTCGCGGACGGGGCGGTGGTCGATGGCGGTGATGATGTCGCCGACGCGGAGGTTGGGTCGGACGCCATCTCGCGAACGGGCAACGGCGGTGACGACGGGGCCTTCGCCGGTGCCGGCGTCGACTTCGAGGCCCAGGCTGGCCATGCCGGGCTTGATCTCTTCGGGGACCATGGCGAGCGAGGCGCGGACCCAGCGTTTGAAGTCGGCGTCGAGGTCGGCGTGAACGAGGCCCGTGGCGAGTTCGAGAGCGCGTAGGCCGGAGGGGTCGTCGCGGTAGCGGGTGGTGTAGTGGGCGTACCAATCTTTGAGGCGGTTGGAGTCGTGGAGGTAGAGGAAAGCGGCGCGGGCAAGAGCGTAGTTGGCGAGCGGGCGAGAGCCGATGAACTTCTGCTGGCTCATCGCGGTGAGGTCGGCGAAGGGGGTGAGTTTGCCAATGCGTTCGACGCGCTTGACGCTGTTGGTGCGCCAGGAGGCGACGGGGGTGAGGTGGCCGTCGGGCGTGAGGTCGTAGTCCTCGACGAGGCTGCACAGACCTTCCATGATCCAGACGGGGTGGGTTTGGCCCTTGCGGGTGATGTCGCGCCAGTGGAGGACGTGGAAGAACTCGTGGCGGAGGGTGGCGCCGAGGTCCATGGAGACGAGGCGCTTGGCGTCGTGCTCGTAGGAGCCGGCGATCATGGAGGTGCCGCGGACGGCGCCGGGGCCGTAGACGGACGTGGCCCACTTCGTGAAGTCGCTCTGGGTGGGGAGGACGACGACCACCCAGGCGTCGTCGACGGCCTGCTCGGGGTCGAAGAGGTCGGGGATGACGTTGGCGGCGGCCCAGTCGGCGAGGCGCGTGAACTCGGCCTTGACGTGATCGTCGGTGCGGGCGTCGAAGGCCGAGAGGCAGTGGATCTTGAGGCGCTCATCGCGCCATTCGTGGTAGCCCTTGGCGAAGAAGGCGCGCTGGGTGGCGAGGTTGGCGTCGAGGGAGGCGAGTTGGAGGGTGGGCCAGGTGTCGACGATGCGGCGGTAGTTGGGGTCGTCGCGGACAGCGTCGAAGGTGGGGTCGCGGCGAAGGTAGCGGATGTCGGTGAAGCCGAACTCGACGGCCTTGGCGAGGTGTTCACCCGCGCCGGCGGGGTCGCCTTGGGCGGCGCGGCAGCAGGCGAGGTTGTAGTACGCGACGAAACTGCGGGGGTCGATCTTGAGGTGGCGGCGGAGAAGGTCCTCCGCCTTGGCGAAGTCGCGCTGGTCGTAGGCCGTGGCGGATTGATCGAGGAGCGACGCCGCGAGGGCGCGCTTGGTTGTGTCGGCGGGCTGGTCCTGAGCGCGGGCGGGTTGCGTCACCAGAAGCACGACACACACGGCTAGGCAGAGGTATGAAAACCGCGCACCAGAGGCGGCGTGGCGTGTGCGAAGTGTTGTGAGCATGCTCATGGTTGGATGCCCGAGCGTGCGGGGAGTTTCGGGAGCCAGAGTGCCAGGGCGAGGGGGTAGGCGCGGCACTCTTCGAGGAAGACGCGATCGGCGAGGGATTGGGCGGTGTCGGTGGGGAGGACGGTGCAGCGGCGCTGAAGGAGGATGGGGCCGGTGTCGAAGGCGTCGTCAACGAGGTGAACGGTGCATCCGGATTCGGGGTCGCGGGCGTCGAGGACCGACTGGTGAACGCGCAGGCCGAACATGCCGGGGCCGCCGTGGCGCGGGAGGAGGGCGGGGTGAATGTTGACGACGCGGCCTTGGAATTCGGCGGGGAGATTCACGCGGCGGAGGTAGCCGGCAAGGGCGACGGCGTCGATGTCGTGGGCGGCGAGAATGTCGCGGAGGCGTGGCGCGGGGATTTCACCCGGCTCGATGAGGGTCCGCAGGCCGCGCGCGCGGGCCTTGGCGGCGCCCTCGCACTCGCGCGATGCGAGGACGAGGGGGATGGTGGCGTGAAGGTCGCCCCGATCGATGGCGTCGAGGAGGTTGAGGAGGGTGCGACCGGCGCCGGAGATGAAGACGGCGAGGCGCGGGGCACGGCCCGGCGAATCGCTCCTGAGAGAGGTGGTTGTGTCGGGACGCGGAACGCTCATGGGGGCGGAGATCAGACGGTGGGCGGGCCGCGGAAGGGGATGGGCGTGCCCGACGCATCGACGGCGACCATGACGACGGTGGCGGCGGTGACGTGGACGGTGTGGCCTGTGGCGAAGCGTTCGGCCTCGACGTCGACGCTGACGGTGACGCTCTTGGTGCCGGTGCGGAGGGTGGTGGTGTAGAAGTTGACGACGTCGCCGAGGTGGACGGGGGCCTTGAACTCGACGCGGTCGATGGCGGCGGTGACCCATCGGTGCCGGCCGTGATGGCGGGCCTCGAAGGCGCCGGCCTGGTCGATGTAGGAGAGGATGACCCCGCCGAAGATGGTGCCGTAATGGTTGGTATCGCGTGGGAGGGTTCCGACGCGGAGGGAAAGCGTGCGGACAGGGGCCGGGGGGGTCATAAAGGAGGATACGCGGGCGGGTCGGCTACGCTTGGGCACGATTCAAGGAGTTGTTCATGGGACATGAATGCTGCTCGGGCGACGCGCATGGGGCTGAGACGAAGGCGGAAGGGTGCTGCGGAGGAAAGGCCAAGGCCGAGGGGGGTGGGTGCTGCCGCGAGGTGCGTGAGCCGCTGACGCCGATGACGGTCGAGCAGTTGCAGGCGATGCCGACGGCGGCGCTGATCCAGCGGTTCCGTCGGGGGATCGAGGCGTTCGATCGGCGCGTGTTCGAGTTGACGGAGGAGATGATTGATCGGGCGTTTCTTCCCGAGGCGAACGTGGGGCGGTGGCCGGTGCGGGTGCTGATCGGGCACGTGGCCGACGCGGACCTGGCAGCGATCCACCGGATGCGTCGGGCGGCGGCGGAAGACAGCCCGGTGTTCACGGAGTGGGACGAGAACGCCTTTGTGGACGCGGGGCTGTACGGGAATGGGCCCAAGCAGTACGCGGAAACGCCGGATGGGGACCATGCCCGGGTGATGAACGCCCTGGGCGGGTACCTGGCGACGATTCATACTTTGCGGCAGTGGACGGGGCAGTGGCTGGCCGGGATGACCGAGTCGCAGTTAGCCCGGACGGGGATGCACCCGACGTACGGCCCGCTCAGCGTCCGAACGATTCTGGCGATGTACACGTGGCACCTGGAGCATCACGCCGGGTTTTTGACGAAGAAACTTGACCTGATGCTCGGGCCCGTGGTGGAGGAGGAGACCCCGGCGGCAGGGGGGTGCGGATGCCATTCGTAACGGCTGGCCAATTGGCCGTGCGGGGCTGCGAGAGTTTGATATCATGGTGGATCATGAAGCCGAACACCCACGCTCGTCGGGGGTTCACGCTGATCGAGTTGCTGGTGGTGATCGCGATTGTCGCGGCGCTGGTGGCGATCCTGCTGCCGGCGTTATCGTCGGTGCGGTCGACGGGTCGGCTGGTGGTGTGCGTGTCGAACATCCGCCAGCAGGGCATCGCGATCGCGGCGTACGCGAACGAATCACGCGAACGCCTGCCGCCGAAGTACATTCATCTGACGGAGTATGACCGCGACGGGGAGATCGCCAGCGGGCCGTGGCTGATCAACGCGTACATGGCGAAGTGGGCGGGCGAGGAGTTCCCCACGCGGTTTGAAGGGTGGTCGCACCCGACGGGGATGTGGCGCTGCCCGGAGGTGCGGATGGAAGCCGACGGCGAGCGGCTGACGCACAACGGCGTGCTGCACCACGCGCCGAACGGGTGGCTGTTCAGTTCGGTGGTGGAGAACAGGGTGAACGGGTCCTTGTTCGTGAGCAACCAGGCGCACGCCGGGTGGGACCAGCGCTATGCGCAGTCGGACTGGCGCCGAGTGGATTCAGTGCGTCGGGCCGACGCGGTGATCATGCTGATGGACAACGTGTCGTCGTGGGAAGCGGCGCACAATCATCACGACGCGCGCGAGTTTTTCGAGGCCGGGTGCGAGGCGGTCAAGGTGGACAACGAGTGCGGCACGCAGAAGATCGGGAGCCACGATCGACTTTCACGCCGCCCCGCGTCTTTCGTGGACGGGCACGCGGCGGGGGTGCCGTCGGAAGGTGAATACTGGTTCGACGAGCAGTCGATGTACGCGCCCCCGGGGCAGGCGAGCGGGCCGACACTATGGCGGCGGGACGTGGAGCACCTGGTGTGGTATGCGGAACCTCATTCGGGCGGTGGGCCCGAGGAGTATCGAACGCCCCGGCGCAAGCAGCCACGGCGGCCGTAACGACCAGCCGTACAGTCACACGATGGAAGGCCTGTTCGACCAGCGTCGGTATCTGATCCCGTTCCGTTCGGGGTTGCTGCCGCAGATTTTCACGGACACGCTGGTCCTCGGCGCGGGGGTGGCGGGGCTGCGCGCGGGGCTGGCCGCCGCGGAGCATGGCGAGGTGATCGTCCTGGCCAAGGGCGACCTGCGGAGCACGAACACGGCGTGGGCGCAGGGGGGCATCGCGGCGGTGCTGGACGAAGCCGATTCGACGGCGTCGCACGTGGCGGACACACTCGCCGCGGGCGCGGGGGTGTGCGACGGGCCGGCGGTGCGGCTGATCGTGGAGCAGGCGGGGGTCCGCGTACGTGAGTTACTGGCGTGGGGGATGCGGGCCGACCGCGACGCGGCGGGCGGGCTGTCGATGGGTCGCGAGGGCGGTCATTCGGCCTCGCGCATCCTGCACGCGAACGGGGACGAAACGGGGCGCGAGTTGCAGCGGACGCTCGAAGCGAAATATCGCGCGACGCCGGGGACGCGGCTGTTCGAGCAGTGTTTCGCCCTCGACCTCATCACGCCCAGTCGCGAGCCGGGTTCGCCGGTGCTCGGGGCGATCACGCACCATCCGAAGCACGGCTTGCAGATGATCTGGGCGAGGGCGACGATCCTCGCGAGCGGCGGGGCGGGCGTGCTCTTTCGTGAAACGACGAACCCGCCGCAGGCGACCGCGGATGGGCTGGCGATGGCGTACCGCGCGGGCGCGACGCTGGCCGACATGGCGTACGTGCAGTTCCACCCGACGACGCTGTATCTGGCGGGCGCGAGCCGGGCGCTGATCACCGAGGCGCTGCGCGGGGCGGGGGCGGTGCTGCTCGACGGGGCGGGGCGGCGGTTCATGCCCGAGGCGCATCCGCAGGGGGACTTGGCGCCGCGCGACGTGGTGAGCCGGGAGATCGTGCGTCAGATCGCGCGGCAGGGGGGCAGCCACGTGTGGCTGGATTGCCGCGGGGTCGCGGAGTTCGACGTGCGATTCCCGGGCATCGCCCGCGTGCTGCGGCGTTTCGACCTGCGCGGCGACCGCGACCTGATCCCCGTGCACCCGGCGGCACACTACATGGTGGGGGGCGTGCGGACGGACCTGCACGGGCGAACGGATGTGCCCGGGCTGTACGCGGTGGGGGAGGTGGCGTGCACGGGGCTGCACGGGGCGAACCGGTTGGCGAGCAACTCGCTGCTGGAGGGGCTGGTCATGGGGGCGATCGCGGGGCACGACGCCGGGGCGCTCGGCGGCGAGACGCCGAACGGGGTCCACGCGAACGGGCACCCATGGAGCCGACCCGCCGTACGTCCGTCGCCGACGCCGATCGTCAGCGACATCCGCCCGAGCGAACGGGGCGAGTTGGACCTGGCGGACGTGCGGTCGAGCCTGCGGTCGGCGATGTGGAAGAACGTGGGGATCGAGCGGAACGGGCAGCGGCTGTCGAGCGTGGTGGAGATGATCGATTTCTGGGGGCGGTACACGCTCGACAAAATCTTCGACGACGTGTCGGGGTGGGAGACGCAGAACATGCTGCTGGCGGCGGGGCTGGTGGCGCGGGCGGCGATGTGGCGGGAGGAGTCGCGCGGGTGCCACGCGCGAGCGGACTTCCCAGAGCCGCGCGACGAGTTTCGGGTGCATGACCTCTGGCGGCGCGGGCAGCACGGGCCGCGCACCGTGTCCGTTGTGGACGACCCCGCGGGAGCGCCGGCATGACACAACCCCGCACGGCCTGGATCCTCGGCGCTTTATCGATAGGCGTGCTGACGCCGGGCTGCGCCCGCGAGACGCGCGTCGTGAAGTTCAACCCGTTCCTGGGCGGGCTTCCCGGCGCCACCAGCGGTGCGCCGATCGTGCGCGACCTGGGCGACTACACCGACCCGACGGCCATTCCACCCGATCAACTGCGGCGCGAGGAAGAGCCGGGAAAGGTTCTGCTGACGGCCAAGTCCGGGCGGCACCTCATGATCCACATTCACACGACCCTCCGCGCGGGGGACCGCGATCTGTTTACCACGCAGGTGCTCAGCGCGATGACCCGGGCGGAGTGCCTCGAGCGGGGGATCGATCCCGGCGAGGCGTTCGACTACTTCAAGACGCGGGAGGATGACATCGCCGCGCTGTTCAACATGATGCCCGCGGGCGAGCAGACCCCGGGTGTGATCGCGCGGCGTCTGGGGCGGCACGTGATGCGCGTTCAGGTCAGCGGGCTGGGCACCGAGGACCTGTACTGGACAGGGTTCGATATGGTGATGGAGAAGGGGAGTTGGCGGCTGCGATGGTTCGTGCGGTAGACGCGGAGGCGCGTGGGCTTATTGCCTCGGCCTCGCGCCCCCAGAGGCGATGAGCGTGGCTTTGGTGGTATGCTCGACGCCGTCGCGGACGTAGACGATCTCCACCTCGTCGCCCGGGTTGTTCTTCATCATGAGGGCCATCCACGCCTCGACGGTGGTGACGGGTTGACCGCCCCAGCGGGTGATGCGGTCACCGGCCTTGAGGCCCGCCTTGGCCGCGGGGAGTTCCGGGCCTGAAAGGTCGCCGACCATGACCCCATCATCGCCGGCGTAGTCGCCGGGCATGATGCCGAAACGGACCTTGAGCCCGCCGACTTGGCGCGGCGCGGGGGCCGGTTCGTCGTCCTCGTCGGTGAGTTGGGTGGCGCTGGCGAACTTGAAGGGATCGGGCCTCGACGCGGCGTCGAGGGCCACGCGGTAGACCAGGTCGGCGACGCGGGCGGCCCCCTCGGCGTTGATGGTGTCCACCGTGTCCGCCGGCGTGTGATACTCACGGTGCAGCCCGGTGAACACGAAGAGATTGGGGACTTCCTTGAGGTGGAAGGCGTAGTGATCGGAGTTGGGGGCGCCCATGCGGGTGGCCTTCACGGGCATGCCGAAGGAATCCCAGTACGGCTGGGACCATTCTTCGAGGCCGTTAGCCGTGCCGATGCCGCCGACCTCGAAGCGTCCGTCGCGCAGCCGCCCGATCATGTCCATGTTGAGCATGAGCGAGACACTCTTGAGCGGCATGGTGGGGTGATTCGCGAAGTGGCGGGCGCCCTCGAGGCCCGACTCCTCGGCGCTGAACCAGAGGAAGAGGATGGAACGGGTGTTTTCGGGGGCGTGCTCGCCGCGGTAGGCCTCGGCGAGCTTTCGCGCGACGAGGAGATTCCCGCTGCTGCCCGAGGCGTTGTCGTCGGCCCCGGCGTGAATTTGCCCGTAGTACTGCTCGCGCGCCCCGACCGGGCCGTAGCCCACGTGGTCGTAGTGCGAACCGATGATGATCCACTGGTCGGCGAGGGCGCCCTTGCCGGGCAGCACCGCTCCGACGTTGTCGGTGAGGGTCGAGGGGCGCTGGATCGAGGTCTTCAGCGTGACGACGGCGTTGGGCAGGTCGATCACGCCCCCTTTCTCGTCGGCGCCGCGGCGGAGGTCCAAGAGCGAGCGCCCGTCGGGATGCGCGGCCCGGACAAGCGCGTCGGCGGCCTTCTGCGACATCATCACGATGGGCACCTTCAGGGTGCTTCCCGCGAGTTCAAGCCCGGCGAGGCGGTCTTCGCGGGCGCGGTCGTCGTCGGCCCCCGGCGCGTTGACGAAGATGATGCCCACGGCTCCCGCGTCGACCGCGGCGCGGAGTTTGGGGTCCAGCCCGGCCGCGGGCGACCAACGCGACCCGGCCCAGAGGCTCTTGCCGTCCTTGTCCATCGGCTCGAAACGCAGAACGATCGCGATCTTGCCCTTCAGGCTGTCGCGCTTCACGTACGTCGAGTAGTCGTCCTGGCCTTCGTTGATGGAATATCCGGCGAACGCGAGCGGCGCGGTGACCTCGCCCGAGCCGGAGTACCCCAGGATCGTGAAGTCCCTCCCCGGCGTGAGTGACGTGGCGGCCTCGCCGATCGAGTATTCGGCGACGCGGACGGGTGTTTCGGCCTTGCCATACGGCGGACGGGCCGACATGGGTTGGAACGGCTGCCTGAACGACGCGTTCGGCACGGTCGAAGTGGCGCCCTCGGCGGTGGTCGTTGCTTCTGGGAAGGCCGGGGTCAGCCCGAGTTGGCGGAGGTGAAACTCGATGTAGTCGGCGGCGAGGCGGTTGCCGCGCGTGCCGGGGGCGCGCCCCTCGAAGAAGGGGTCGGCGAGAGTGGTCAGGTGGTGGCGGAGCGTTTCGGTGTCCTTCGAGAGTTGCTCGGCGGACGAAGGCGTGGTGTGTCGCTGCCCGGGAGCCAGTTGGGCGGGGGCCAACGCGGAGAACAGCAACGACGCGGCGAGCAGGGCGCCGGCGAAATGATGGACCTTCATGTTCGGGTTCCTCGGGAGTTCATGGGAACGTTCGCGTGCGGGGAGTGTATGGAGTGAGCCTACGGCAGTGCCGTAAGTGGATGCTCGCCGGGAGAGTCCCCGTCGTGGACCCTAGACTTGCCCCCACGCCGCGCCGTGCCGGGGCGTGTTGACAACCCCAGAGCCTTCCGTCGAGCCACTCGCCCATGAACACCGCGACCGCGCCGAATCCATCCACAACCGCCCACGCCGCCGAACACGGCGCAACCCTGACTCCGGCCGACGCCTTCGCCCCGCGGCACATCGGCCCGAGTGAGGCGGAAGTGCGCGAGATGCTCGCCCTGGTCGGGTCGCCCACGCTGGACGCGTTCGCCACTTCGGTGGTGCCCGCGGACATTCGACTCCGCACCGCGATGACGCTCGACGGGCTGCCCGATGACGGGTTAGGCGAGCGTGAGGCGCTGGAGCGGCTGCGTGCCCTTGCGGCGACGAACGCGACGCACCGCTCGTACCTCGGCATGGGATATTCCGGCACGTTCACGCCGCCGGTCATCCTGCGGAACATCCTGGAGAACCCGGGGTGGTACACGCAGTACACGCCGTACCAGGCAGAGATCGCGCAGGGGCGACTCGAAGCCCTCCTGAACTTCCAGACGATGGTGAGCGACCTGACGGGGCTGCCGCTGGCGGGGGCGAGCCTGCTGGACGAAGCGACGGCGGCGGCGGAAGCGATGGCGATGTGCCTGAGCCTCGCCGAGCACGAGAAGCGGCGGTTTTTGATCGCGTCGGACTGCCACCCGCAGACGCTGGGGGTGGTGCGGACTCGGGCCGAGGCGTTGGGCATCACGCTCGACGTGGTGGACCCGAAGGCGATGAAGGTGACGCCCGAGGTGTGCGGCGTGCTGGTGCAGTACCCGACGACGGACGGGCGGATCGAGGACTATCGCACGCTGATCGACGCGGCGCACGCGGCGGGGGCGCTGGTGGTGATGGCCACGGACCTGTTGGCGCTGACGCTGATCACGCCGCCCGGGGAACTCGGCGCCGACATCGCGGTGGGCAGCGCGCAGCGGTTCGGGGTGCCGATGGGGCTGGGCGGTCCGCACGCGGCGTTTATCGCGACGCGCAGCGAGTTTGTGCGCAAACTGCCGGGACGGATCATCGGCGTGAGCAAGGACGCGCAGGGGCGGCCCGCGCTGCGCATGGCCATCCAGACGCGCGAGCAGCACATCCGCCGGGAGAAGGCCACGAGCAACATCTGCACCGCGCAGGCGCTGCTGGCCATCATCGCGGGCATGTACGCGTGCTACCACGGCCCGGAAGGGCTGACGGCGATCGCGCGGCGGGTGCGCGGGCTGGCGTCGATGTTGGGACGCGGGTTGATCCGCCTCGGGCACGCCGTCACGCCCGGGGCGTTCTTCGACACACTCCGCGTTCGTCCGGCGGGCGGGGCGGCCTCGGTGCTCAGCCTGGCCGAGGCGAACGGGATGAACCTGCGCGATTTCGGCGACGGAACCATCGGTATCGCGCTCGACGAGGTGACGACGCGTCGCGACGTCGAGGACATCCTCACGGTGTTCCACGGTGGCGTGCGTCCGGCGTGGCTCGGCGAACTCGTCCTTCTGGCCGACGACGCGACCGTGGACCAGCGCCACGCCCGGCGATCGTCGTTCCTGACGCACCCGGTCTTCACGAGCCATCACAGCGAGCACGAGATGCTCCGGTACATCTTCACGCTGATGGGGCGCGACCTGTCGCTCACGCACAGCATGATCCCGCTGGGGTCGTGCACGATGAAACTCAACGCGACGAGCGAGATGATCCCCGTGACGTGGGCCGGTATCGGCGCGATCCACCCCTTCGCCCCGCGGCATCAGTGGAAGGGTTACGAGCGGGTCTTTCGCGACCTGGAGTCGTGGCTGGCGCGCCTCACGGGCTTCGCGGCGGTGAGCCTGCAGCCCAACAGCGGGGCAGCGGGGGAGTACACGGGCCTCATGGTCATCCGCGAGTTCTTCAAGAGCCGCGGGCAAGGGCATCGCACCGTGTGCCTCATCCCCGAATCGGCGCACGGGACGAATCCGGCGTCGGCGGTGTGCGCGGGGTTTGAGGTGGTCGCCGTCAAGAACACGCCCGAGGGCGAGATCGATCTGGACGACCTGCGTGTCCGGGCGAGGGAACACGCCGAGCGACTCGCGGCGATCATGGTGACGTACCCCTCGACGTACGGGGTGTACGAGCCGCGCATCCGCGAGGTGTGCGCGATCGTGCACGAGCACGGCGGGCAGGTGTACATGGACGGGGCGAACATGAACGCGCAGGTCGGGCTGACCAGCCCCGGGCACATCGGGGCGGACGTGTGCCACCTGAACCTGCACAAGACGTTCTGCATCCCGCACGGCGGGGGCGGGCCGGGCATGGGCCCGATCGGCGTGGCGTCGCACCTGGCGCCGTTCCTGCCCGGGCACCCGGTGGTGTTCCCGCCGACGCTGGCCGCCCAGGGGGCGGGGGCGAAGGCGCTCGGGCCGGTGGCGGCGGCGCCGTACGGCTCGGCGAGCATCCTGGTGATCTCGTGGATGTACATCGCGATGATGGGGGCGAAGGGGCTGACCGACGCAACACGCGTGGCGATGCTGAACGCGAACTACATGGCCAAACGGCTGGAAGGGCACTACCCGGTCCTGTTCCGCGGGTCGAACGGTCGGTGCGCCCACGAGTTCATCCTCGACGTGCGGGCGTTCGACAAGTCGGCGGGGATCAAGCCCGACGACATCGCCAAGCGGCTGATGGACTTCGGCTTCCATGCGCCGACGATGAGTTGGCCCGTGCCGGGCACGCTGATGATCGAGCCGACCGAGAGCGAGAGCAAGGCCGAACTCGACCGCTTCTGCGACGCGATGATCGCCATCCGCGAGGAGATCGCGGCGATTGAGCAGGGGAAGATCGATCGGACCAACAACCCGCTGCGGAACGCGCCGCATACGGCGTCGGTGGTGACGGCGGACGCGTGGGACCGGCCGTACTCGCGCGAGCAGGCGGCGTTCCCGCGGCCGTGGGTGCGCGAGCACAAGTTCTGGCCGCACGTGGGACGCGTCGACAACCCCTACGGCGATCGGAATCTGGTGTGCGTGTGCCCGCCGATGAGCGCGTACCAGTAACGCGTGACCAACGGGCGGAGAAACACCGGAATGAAAACAGGCAGGCGCCGGGCGCCTGCCTGATCGTTCTGCCACGGTGAAGGCGAGGCTTAGGCCCGGGCGATGGGGGTGTACTTGGCGTCCCCGAAGCCCAGGATGCAGATGAAGATCGGCCCGAGCAGGATCAGCCCGACGGCGAACCCGACCCCCTTACCGAACGACTTGGCCAGGTCGAGCATGATGACGATGGCGGCGATGATGCTGACGATGGGAATGAAGAAGAGGATGAGCCACCACCAGGGGCGGTTGACGATTTTGCAGAGGATGTAGATGTTGAAAATCGGGATGATGGCGGCCCAGCCGGGCTGCCCGGCCTTGGCGAACATCTTCCACATCCCGGCGATCATCACCACGATGAGCGCGAGGTAGATTACCAGGATGATCAGCCCCCCGGCCCCGCCGCCCCCGCCGCTCTGTGCCAAGTTCAACATGGCCCACTCTGTCATGGGATTGCTCCTTTGAATGGCCCCGAGAGCGGGGCCGCCCCTTGTTTCGGCCAGGTCCGATTACTTTCTGGAGTTATCGACCCTTGTATTGGGCCGCCTTGCCCTTGAGGTCGATGAGCGAGCACTGGAACGAGTACCCACCGTTGTTGAACAAAGCCCACTCAACTCCCGCATTGGCAAGGTCTTCGCAGTAGGCCAGGGCATCAGGAACGTCCATGGTGAGGACCATGCCTTCCATGCTTCCCGCATCCCGGGCCGAGCCGCGGGCATCGCTGGCGCGCATGTTCCGGCGCTTGGCGAACATGGCGGCCCGTTCCTCGTCGGTGAAGACGAGCAGGGCGGACTTGCCTTCGAGCGCGCCGATGACCGGCTCGGCGTCGTCGCCGGCGCCCCGGGCGACGAAGTACCACTCGCGCAGATTGAGTACCGTGCGCCAGAGGGATTGCTCGGCGGTCTTGTTCACGCCGTTCTGCGAGGCCTCGACCAACGCGTCAATGTCCTGGTCCATATGGTTGCTCCCGGGGCAGTCTACCACCCGCCGCCCCCGCGTGCCGGAGGCCCCATGAGCACCCCGACGATGGTCCCGCCCCCTGACGTCCCCTGGACCGGCGAGCCGGAGCGCAAGGGATGGCTCTCCCGCAACGCCGTGTGGGTCGTCATCGCATCAGTGGTGCTCGTGGTTGGCGTGGGGATAACGTGCGCGGGCGGGTTCGTCTGGGCGGCGATGCGGGTGTTCCGCGACCATCCCGCCACGCAGGAGGCGCTCACGAAAGTCGAGGCGGACCCGCGTGTCGCGGCGATCGTGGGCACGCCGCTCACTCCGGGGTGGATGGTGCAGGGCAATATCGGAACGACGGGCGGGGTGACGACGCTGAACGTGCGGCTGCCGGTCACCGGGCCGAAGGGCAGCGGGGTGATTCGCTTCTCGGTGACCGACATGCCGGGTTCGCCCCGCGTGTTCACATCATTGCAGTTCGTGGTAGACAACGGCGGGGCGGTGATCGACGTGATGAAGCCGACGGCGCCCGTGCCGGAAGAGGTCACGCCCCCCGGCGGCCCGTAGCAGGGCGGGCAACAATCGCGGATGCAACTCTTCCTCGTTGTTCTCGCGATTCTTGCCGGTGCGTCGATCCCCGTGCAGGCGGGCATGAACGTGCAGGCGGCCAAGGCACTCCCCTCGCCCCTGCACGCGTCGCTGCTGAGTTTCGTGATGGGGACGCTGACGGTGATCGTGATGTGCCTGGGCGCGCGCACGCCCGTGCCGCGGGTTGAGCACCTGGCGAGCATGCCGTGGTGGGCGTGGGGCGGGGGTGTGATCGGCGCGGGGTTTGTCGCGTCGACGGTCTTGCTCGCGCCGCGGCTGGGGGTGCTGCTGTTCCTGGCGGCGGCCATCCTCGGGCAGATGGTCGCCTCGGCGATCATTGATCACTACGGGTGGGTCGGGCTGGAAGCGCGGGCGCTGACGCCAGGGCGGTGGATCGGCGTCGGGCTGATGCTGGCCGGTGTGGCGTGCATCAAGTGGCTGTGAAGCGACACGACATGCCGAGACAATGCCGCATAATGCACCGCGATTCGTGTACAATCCACGCGCGTTCGCCTTGGGGTGGGGCCGCTGGGAG
Source organism: Phycisphaerae bacterium (assembly GCA_022180725.1). Taxonomy (GTDB): domain Bacteria; phylum Planctomycetota; class Phycisphaerae; order Phycisphaerales; family UBA1924; genus RI-211. The sequence goes on along the minus strand of BQMO01000012.1, from coordinate 77,676 downwards.
ATGTCCGATGATCCGAAAGTCCATGTTCATGTGGGTGTGGATCGTGGCAGCTGGAAGTCTGATCGGCTGCGCGGCGGGCGGACGGGCGAAGGTTGTCCCCGCGGCGACGGCCGAGCAGTCGGCATTGCTCCTCGATCAGGTCAAGGCCCTCGAAGGCACATGGGAGATGACGGACGATCAAGGCACGAAGTTTGTCGCGGCGGTGTTCACGGTGTCGTCGAGCGGGTCGGTGGTGCGCGAGGTGATGTTCCCCGGCTCGCCGCACGAGATGACGAACGTGTACCACATGGACGGCCCGACGTTGGTCATGACGCACTACTGCGCCGCCGGGAATCAGCCCCGCATGCGGGCGACGGCGACCAGACCGGGCGAGATCGCCCTGAAGTTCGACTCGGTGACGAACCTCAAGGCCGCGGACGAGAAGTACATGGGCGAACTGACGATCACCATGAGCGGCCCGGACAAGGTTGACGCGGCATGGAAGTCGTTCGTGCGGGGTGAGGCCGTGGCGGATCACAGCCCGGTCTTTACCATGACGCGGAAAAAGTAAGCCCGAGGCGGCGGGCGTGCGACGCCGCGACAACGGGCGGTGCTTCCAGTATCATGCCCGCGCATGATCGCGACTGCGGTGCAACCCGACGTGCCGAAGCGTCTGACCCCGGACCAGGCCGGGTCGGCGGCGTTCTGGACGATGATCGTCGCGCTCATCGGGGTACTGATGCTCGTGGCGCTCGTGGGGCTGATGCTCCACCGGCGCCGGCTGCGCGACCGTGCGGCGGAGGCGGAGCATCGCGCCCGCGTTTCCGCAGCAGAGTCCGCGCCGCGGGTCGATCCATGGGAAGAGGCCGGGCGGCGCGCGGCGACGCCCGCGCCGGGGGACATTCCCGCGGGCGAACCCAAGCCCCTGCCGCCGGGCGAGCGGACCGAGGGGCGGCCCTTGGCGCTGGTCACCGGGGCGGCGCGGCGCGTGGGGCGGGCGATCTGTCTTGAACTCGCGCGCGCGGGGTGCGACATCATCTTCACGTACAACGCCAGCGCCGATGATGCCCACGCGCTGGCCGCGGAACTGGCCGACCTCGGGTCGAGCGTGTCGTTCTACCAACTGGACCTCAACGACCTTACGGCGGTGGCGTCTTTCGGCGAGGAACGGGCCGAGATGCTCTCGCATCTGGACATTCTGGTGCACAACGCGTCGAAGTACGAGCCGACGCCTCTGGACGAAATCAGCCCCGAGGTGCTGCTGACGCAGTTCCGGATCAATGCCGGGGCGCCGCTGGTGCTGTCGGCGAAACTCGCGCCGCTGCTGCGGCTCTCGCGGTTGAAGGGGGGCGCGTGCGTGGTGGCGATGGCGGACATTCACGCGATGGGCCGCCCGCGCAAGGACTTCTCCGCGTACTCGATGTCGAAGGCGGCGCTGGTGGACATGGTGTACTGCCTGGCACGAGACCTGGCGCCGCAGGTGCGGGTGAACGCGGTGGCGCCCGGGGTGGTGGCGTGGCCCGAGGATGGCGAAGATGCGCACCCGGACGAGCAGGCGAAGTACCTTCGGCGGATTCCTCTGGGGCGGGCGGGGGCCCCCGACGACGCCGCCAAGGCCGTGCGATGGCTGGCGCTCGAGGCCACGTATGTCACCGGTGAGATCATCCGTGTTGATGGCGGCCGCTGGCTGACGTAAACCCATCGCCCCATCGCTTCATGCACGCATGCCCCGTATGATACCCGCGTGAATTCGCCGGATTCCGCTCAAACACCGAACGGAATTGGTCGATCCGAATGGAGGCGAATCACGAATGTGAAGGACGACGCATGTCGCACGCCGCCGCGGAGTTGAAGATGACCACCGCCCCCGCACCACGAACCAGGCCGAACACGGGCGGGCGTTCGAGCGATGCGCTCCCCGCGGCGACACTCGTGCAGTGGCTGCGCGACATGATGCTGATCCGGGAGTTCGAGAATCGCTGTGCCCAAGCATACCAGCAGGCGAAGATCGGCGGGTTCTGCCACTTGTACACCGGGCAGGAGGCCGCGGCGGTCGGCACGATCGCGGCGACGAACCCCGACGACCCGATCGTGACGGCCTACCGCGACCACGGGCACGCGCTGGCCCGCGGGATGGACCCCGGCGCGTGCATGGCCGAGATGTTCGGCAAGGCGACGGGGTGCGCCAAGGGCAAGGGCGGGTCGATGCACATGTTCGACAAGCCGCACTGGCTCTTCGGGGGGCACGGCATCGTGGGGGCGCAGACGGCCCTAGGTACGGGGCTGGCTTTCGCGGCGCGGTACGAATGGGAAGTGCTCAAGCGGCCGCTGGCGAACCCGGGCGTGACCGGGGCGACACCGGCGAAGAAGAAGGTTTGCCTGACGTACCTGGGCGACGGGGCGCTGAACCAGGGCGTGCTGCACGAATCGATGAACCTCGCCGGGCTGTGGGATATCCCCGTGATCTACATCGTCGAGAACAACGGGTACTCGATGGGTACGGCGATCGCGCGCGGGACAACGATGGCGCACGACCTGACGAAGAAGGCCGAGGCGTACGGCATGCGCGGCGAGATCATCGACGGGTTCGACGTGATCGACCTGTACGACGCCTTCAAGCCGCTGGTCGATTGGTGCCGCGAGAACCAGAAGCCGGCGTTCGTGGATCTCAAGACGTATCGGTACCTCGGGCACTCGATGTCCGACCCGCAGAAGTACCGCACGAAGGACGAGGTCGAGCAGTTCAAGAGCAAGGACTCGATCGACCGCATGGCGCACGTGCTCATGAACGAGCGCAAGAACAAGGACAGTACGCCGGTGCTGAGCGAGCAGGCCTTTACCGATCTCCAGACGTCCATCAAGGAGCAGGTGAGGCACGCGATGGAGTTTGCCGAGAACAGCCCCGTGCCCGACGCGAGCGAACTGCACACCGACGTGTACCTGAACCCGATGCCGAACCTCAGCCCAACGGCCGAGTACCGCCACGGCGCGAAGAACCCGCTGCTGTGAGGCCCTGTGCATGGCGGGCCGGGAGCGCTGGACATTCCAGGATCTATCAAGGCGGGCTTGGCGGCGCCCGGCGCTGTCGTAGCCAAGGGACGTAGGACGCCCGCGACCGGGGTGCAACCCGTACGATGTCCGCGTGAACGAGACGGAGCGCATCGCGGCGTTGCGTGACCTGCTGGCGCGGGCGAACCGGGCGTACTACGTGGACGCGCGCCCGATCATGTCGGACGCGGAGTTTGATTCGCTGCTCGCGGAACTCGCCGCGCTCGAGGCCAAGCACCCGGCGTTGGACGACCCAGCCAGCCCGACGAAACGGGTAGGCGGCGAGCCGATCGCGGGGTTCAGGCAGCGGACGCACGCCGTGCCCATGCTGTCGATCGACAACACCTACGACGAGGCGGGAGTGCGGGAGTGGGCGTCGCGCGTCATGCGTGGGCTGGCGGGCGAAGGTGGGTTGTTTGGCGGCGGTGAGCCGGTGCGATTTGTGTGCGATCCGAAGGTGGACGGCGTGGCATTGTCGCTGCGGTACGAGCGGGGCGACCTGGTGTACGCCGTCACGCGCGGGGATGGAACGACCGGGGACGATGTGACGCACGCGGCGCGGGTGATCCGTGCGATACCGTTGAGGCTGGCGGAGGACACGCCGCAGCGCAGCGTGCCGCCCATCCTGGAAGTCCGAGGCGAGGTCTTCATGACCACGCGCGAGTTCGAGCGTATCAACCGCGAGTTGGAGGCCGCGGACGAGGACACGCTGGCCAACCCGCGCAACGCCACCGCCGGCACGCTGAAGAACCTGGACCCGAACCTGATCGCGCGGCGTCGGCTGAGTTTCGTGGCGCACGGGCGCGGAGAGATGCCCGAGGGGTTCGCCGCGACGCACACCGAGTTTCTCGCGCGGATCCGCGCCCTGGGCATCCCCACGGAGCGGGATACGGTGGCGTGCGCGACGGTCGATGAAGTGCTGGGGGCGATCCGGGCGTTCGAGTCGCAGCGGCACGGGCTGGACCATGCGACCGACGGCATGGTGGTGCGGGTGGATTCGTTCGCGCAGCAGGCGCGGCTGGGGCGGACGAGCAAAAGCCCGCGGTGGATCGTCGCGTACAAGTACCCGCCGGATCGGACGATGACGGTGCTGGAGGACGTGCTGCACCAGGTGGGCAAGACGGGGAAGATCACCCCGCGCGCCGTGATGAGGCCCGTGCCGCTGGCGGGCACGGTCGTTCGGCACGCGACGCTGCACAACTACGGGCAGGTGCGGCAGAAGGACATCCGAATCGGGGACACGGTGGAGATCGAGAAGGCCGGGGAGATTATTCCGTACGTGGTGGGGGTGGTGCTCGGGAAGAGGCCGAAGGACGCACGGAAGGTCGTTGCGCCCGAGTCGTGCCCGGAGTGCGGCGGACCGGTAGAGGTCGAGCCGCCCGAGGGTGTGGACGATCCCGCACTCGAAACCGCACGGCGGTGCGTAAACCCGGAGTGCCCGGCGCAGGTGTTCGAGAAGTTGGTGTGGTTCTGCGGGCGGCGGCAGATGGACATCGAGGGGCTGGGGGAGAAGACCATCGCGCAGGTGCGCGAGTCGGGGGGGATTCCGCTCAACGCGTTCGCGGACATCTTCCGACTGAAGGAGCACCGCGCGGCGCTGCTCGAGATCGACCGCATGGGCGAGAAGAAGGTGGACAACCTCCTCGCGGGGATCGAGGCGGCCAAGGGGCGGGGGCTCGCACGCATCCTTGCGGGGATGGGCATCCGCCACGTCGGCGACTCCACAGCCAAGGCCCTCGCGAAGAACTTCCGCTCGCTCGACGAACTTCTCGCGGCGCCGGTGTGGCGGCTGATGCCGATGGCCGTGAACCGGATGAGCGAGAAGAAGAGGCGGGAGCGGTTCGGGCTGGAAGGGCCTGTGTCGCCCGAGTATGAGACGGGGCTGGGTGAAGACACCGGCCCGGTGGTGCACGCCTACCTGCACAGCAAGGCCGCGCGAAGGACGTTCGACGACCTGCGCGCGTGCGGCGTCGACCTCTCCTCGAAGGATTACCTCGACCCGGCCGCCAAGGCCGCGCCCGCGAGCGGTCCGTTCGCGGGCAAGACGGTCGTGCTGACGGGCACGCTGGCGTCGTTCGAGCGCGAGGTGCTGAAAGAGGTGCTGGAACGGATGGGGGCGAAGGTGAGCGGGAGCGTGTCGGGGAGGACGCACCTGGTCATTGCCGGCGAGAGCGCGGGGAGCAAACTGGACAAGGCGCGGGAACTGGGCGTGGAGGTGTGGGACGAGGCGCGCCTGCTGCGTGAACTGCCCGAGAACGTCCGCCCGAAGGGGGCGTAGGGCGGGCTACGCTTGTGCCGAACGCGGCGATCAACCCGGCGGGGCGACGGGCGGCCGAGACGCTCGGCGACGATCACGCAACGAAGTGGAGCAACACGATGACTCGGATTCGCGCGGCGGCGTGGGCGGCGGTGGTGTCGGGCGTGGTCGGCAGCGCGGCGGTCGGGCAGCCGCTGGGTACCGGGTTTCTGCACGGGGGCGACCTGGGCGCACCCCTGACCGGCACGTACGACCTTCGCTTCCGGCTGTTCGACGCGCCCACGGGCGGAGCGCAGCAGGGGCCGACGCTCTGCGCGAACGACGTGAGCGTGACGGACGGCGCGTTCTCCGCGGAACTGGACTTCGGCGCGGTCTTCGGCGAGACGCGTCGGTACCTCGAGATCGAGCAACGGGCCGATACGGGGCTGACGTGCTCGGACGAATCGGGCTATGTGACCTTGTCGCCTCGACGCGAACTGCTCGCCGTGCCGACCGCGATGTACGCAATGACCGCGGGCAACGCCACAACACTGAACGGGCAGGGGCCCGCGTTCTATCAGAACGCGTCGAACCTCACGAGCGGGACGATTCCCGCGGGGCGGCTGGGCGGGACATACACGACCGCGTTGACGCTGAACAACGCGGGCAACGTCTTCGCGGGTTCGGGCGCGGGGCTGACGGGGCTGAACGCGGCGAATGTGAGCAGCGGGACGCTGAGCTCCGCGAGGCTGCCTGTGCCGCTGGTGCTCTCCGCCGTCAGCCCGAACTGGCTCATCCGCGCGCAGAACACGTCCACCGTGTTCGGAACGGCGGCGATCAAGGGGGAATCAACCTCGGCCGCGGGCACCTGCTACGGAGTGTTCGGGGAAAGCGCCAGCGTGAGCGGGCGCGGGGTGTTCGGGAAGACGACGACGACCACGGGCCTGACGTACGGCGTGCTGGGGCAGAGCCTGAGCAACCAGGGGCGCGGGGTGTACGGGACGACGTACTCGACAACGGGGCTGACCTACGGCGGATACTTCGAGAGCGTGAGCAGCGAGGGCGTGGGGGTGTACGGCCGCACGACGACGAACACGGGCAATACGCGGGCCGTCATGGGCGAGAATCCCAGCCCCACGGGCTTCGCGGGGTTCTTCGTGGGAGCGCGGAACTATTTCAGCGGCCGCGTGGGGATCGGAACGCAGAACCCGGCGACGGCGCTCGACGTGGTGGGGGCCGTGTCGATCAACGGCGTGACGGTCATCGACGCGAACGGCGCCTGGGTGGGGAGCGGGGGCATGGGTGGGTGGACGGCCTCGGGCGGGAATCTCACGTTCACGACGGGCAACGTGGGCGTGGGGACCGCGACGCCGGCGCACCGGCTGCACGTGCTCGCGGCGTCGGGCAACGGACTGTTTGCAAGAGCCGCGGCCACGAGCGGGGCTGTGATCGGTGTGAGCGGAGAGTCGAACAGCCCGGACGGCTTCGGCGTGCTGGGCAAGTCTACCGCGGCGACGGGCGCGGCGGTGGGCGTGAGCGGGGACACGTCGAGCACCTCGGGCGTGGGCGTGCTGGGCCTCTCGCGTTCGACGTCGGGTTCGACGATCGGCGTGAAGGCGGAGGTCGCGAGCACGTCGGGTATGGCGGTGGTAGCGCGGAACACGGCGACGAGCGGGGCGACGGCACGCGGGGTGTTCGCCGAGACGGCGAGCACGGCGGGGGCCGCGGTCTTCGGGCACGCCACGTCGAACAGCGGGAGCAACGCGGGCGTCATCGGGCGGACGAACAGCCTGACGAACGGGTGGGGCGTGTACGCCGAGGGACACCTGGGCGCCTCGGGGCTCAAGGCGTTTCACATCGATCACCCGCTCGACCCGGCCAACAAGTACCTGAACCACTTCTCGGCGGAAGGGCCCGAGGCGCTGCTGATCTATCGGGGCGGCGTGGTGCTCGACGCGCAGGGCGAGGCCACGGTGGAGTTGCCCGCGTACTTCGAGGCCATCAATCGCGAGTTTCAGTATCAGTTGACGCCCGTGGGCGGGGCGGCGCCGATGCTGCACGTGGCGGCGGAGGTGAATGACAACCGGTTCAGCATCGCGGGGGGCACGCCCGGGCTGAAGGTGTCGTGGACGGTCACGGGCGTGCGCAACGACGCGTTCGCGCGGCGGCACGCGCGGCCCGTGGAGGAGCCCAAAGTCGGCGAGCAGGTGGGTACGTATCTGCACCCGGACCTGATCGAGCCTTCGGTCGGTCACGAATAGCACGGCCGCCTCCGCGGTGCGCCGCGACGCGCGGATTCGTCGTCGGCGTGGGGAAGGTCGCTACGCTCTGCCCGTGCGGAACGTGGAGTTCAAGGCGGAGTTGCGCGACCCGGACCTGGCCCGGGCCATCCTGCGGGCGCTCGGGGCCACGCGCATCCTCGAGTTCGGGCAGGTGGACACGTACTTTCGCGTGCCGGACGGGCGATTGAAGCGTCGGGAGACGGACGACGAGCCGCCAGAGTGGATTTTTTACGCCCGGCCGAATCAGTCCGGGCCGAAGGTGAGCGATTTCACGATTCTGGACGAGCCGCGGGCGCTGGAGCGGTACGGCACCGAGCCGCTGCCGGTGTGGGTGGTGGTGCGCAAGCGGCGGGAGTTGTGGATGCGCGGGAGCGTGCGGGTGCACCTGGACGATGTGGAGCGGTTGGGGCGGTTTCTGGAGCTCGAATCGCTGGTCACGCGCGACATGCCCGAGGGCCGCGCGCGGCACGCGCTCGAGGAGATCCGCCGGGCGTTGACGCCCGTGCTGGGCGAGCCGATTGATCGGTCGTACAGCGACTTGGTGGCGGCGGAAGAGGATCACGCCGCGGAGCGTCGGGCACGATGAGGCCGACCGGGTGACGGAGTCGCGCGGGGTCGGTATCCTGTGCGTCATGCGACACACACGATTGGTCGGAGCGGCGGCGGCGATGATCTTGCTCGGCGGTGTGGGCGTGCGTGCCCAGGAGGCGACCCCGCCCGTGCCCGAGCCGAAGTTGAACGCCGGGATCATCGGCGGGCTGCCGCTGCGGTCGATCGGGCCGGCGATCTATTCGGGCCGCATCGGGGATATCGCCGTGAACCCGAGCAATCCGCGCGAGTGGTACGTCGCGGTGTCGAGCGGGAACGTGTGGAAGACCGTGAACGCGGGGATGACCTTCTCGCCGATTTTCGATTCGTACGGGTCGTACTCGATCGGGTGCGTGGCGATCGACCCGAGCAACCCGAGCGTGGTGTGGGTCGGCACGGGCGAGAACAACTCGCAGCGGTCGGTCGGGTATGGTGACGGGGTCTACGTGTCGCGCGACGGCGGGGGCACGTTCACGAACGTCGGGCTGAAGGATTCCGAGCACATCGGGCGGATCGTGATCGATCCGCGCGATTCGCGCGTGGTCTACGTCGCGGCGCAGGGGCCGCTGTGGCGCAGCGGGGGCGAGCGAGGCCTCTACAAGACTACCGACGGCGGGAATACGTGGGATCGCATCCTGCACGTGTCGGACGAGACGGGCGTCAACGAGGTGCACCTGGACCCTCGAAACCCCGATGTGCTGTACGCGAGCGCGTACCAGCGCCGGCGGCACGTGTGGACGCTGATCAACGGCGGCCCAGAGTCGACGATCTATAAGTCCGAGGATGCGGGCAAGACGTGGCGGAAGATCGAGCGGGGATTGCCCGGCGCAGATAAGGGGCGGATCGGGCTGGCCGTGTCGCCCGCGAACCCGGACGTGCTCTACGCCATCGTCGAGGCGGCGGACGGCGAGGGGGGCCTTTTCCGTTCAACCGATCGGGGCGAATCGTGGAGCAAACGCAATGGGTACATGACGAGCAGCCCGCAATACTACAACGAACTCTACCCGGACCCGAAGAACGCCGATCGGTTCTATACCGCCGACACATTCATGCACGTCTCGGACGACGGTGGTGCCACGCTGACGCGCCTGCCGATGACCGACGTGCACGTGGACTCGCACGCGCTGTGGATCGACCCGGCGGACACGGATCACCTGATCCTGGGCAACGACGGGGGGTTGTACGAGACGTTCGACCGGACGAACTGGCGGCACTTCACGAACCTGCCGGTGATGCAGTTCTACCGCGTGGCGGTGGACGAGTCGAGGCCGTTCTACTTCGTGTACGGCGGGACACAGGACAACGCGACGGTGGGGGGGCCGAGCCGCACGACCGACCGCGCGGGAGTCACCAGCGCCGACTGGTTCACGGTGGTGGGGGGCGACGGGTTCGAGCCGGCCATCGATCCCGAAGATCCGAACATCGTGTACGGTCAATGGCAGCACGCGGGGCTGGTGCGGTTTGATCGGCGGACCGGCGAGGAGGTGGACATCAAGCCGCGCGAGCGCGCAGGCGACGCGCCCTTCGTGTGGAACTGGGATTCGCCGCTGCTCATCAGCCCGCACAACGCGAAGCGGCTGTACTTCGGGTCGCGCGTGGTGCACCGCTCGGACGACCGGGGCGACACGTGGACGACGATCTCGCCCGATCTGACGCGCGGGATCGACCGCAACCAGTTGAAGGTGATGGGCGTGATCCAGAAGCCCGACGCGGTGGCCAAGCACATGTCCACGTCGATCTACGGGAACATCGTGTCGCTCACGGAATCGCCCCTGGCCGAGGGACGGCTGTACGCGGGAACCGACGACGGGCTGGTGCACGTTACAGCCGACGGCGGGAAGACATGGACGAAGCACGAAACCTTCCCCGGCGTGCCGGAGATGACCTACGTGAGCGATCTCGAGGCCTCCCGGCACGTTCCCGAGCGGGTCTTCGCGGCCTTCGACGCGCACAAGAACGGGGACTTCACGCCGTACCTGCTCCGCTCGGACGACGGTGGGGCGACGTGGACGAGCATCGCGGGCGACCTGCCGGCGCGGCACGTGGTGTATTCGGTCGCCGAGGATGGCGTGAACCCGAACCTGCTCTTCGCCGGCACGGAGTTCGGGGTGTTCGTGACGCTCGACGGCGGAGCGAAGTGGTTCAAGCTGGGGGGCGTGCCGACCATCGCCGTACGCGACGTGGAGATTCAGCGGCGGGAGCACGACCTGGTACTGGCGACCTTCGGACGCGGGTTCTACGTGCTCGACGACTACTCCCCGCTACGGTTGCTGAGCGAATCGATGCTGGAGCGTGAGGCGGTGCTCATGCCCCCGGGGCGGCCCGCGCTGGCGTACGTCGAGCGGTCGCGCATCGGGGGCACGCACGGCCGTGGGACGGCGGGGTCGGACTACTACGCCGCCCGCAACCCGCCCCTGGGCGCGACGTTTACGTATTACCTCAAGGACAAAGTCCGCTCGCGGAAGGAACAGCGCAAGGAGAATGAGAAGAAGGACGATTGGCGTTACCCGACTATTGAGGAGTTCCAAGCCGAGGACCGCGAGAGCGAGCCGAAGATGCTGCTGCTCATCCGCGACGGGGCGGGGGCGGTGATCCGTCGGCAGGAAGTCTCGCGCGAGGCCGGGCTGCGACGGGCAACGTGGAACCTGCGGTACGCCGTGACCACGCCGGTGTCGCTCTGGGGCGGGTCGTTGGACCCGTGGGACGTTCCCGCGCTGGGCACACTGGCACTGCCCGGTACGTACAGCGCGCAGTTGGCGAAGGTGGTCGACGGGGTCGAAACGCTGCTGGGCGAGGAGGTCTCGTTCGAGGTGCGCGACGCGGGACTTTCGCCCCTGTCGGCGTCGGGGGATGCGCGGGAGGACAAGTTCGCGTTCGAGCGACAGGCGGCGGCGCTCCAGCGGGCTGTCGAAGGGGCCGCGCGAGTCGCCGACGAAGGGCAGACGCGCCTGATCCATCTGCGCGCGGGCGTCGTCGACACGCCGGGCCTTGGCGGTGACGCACTGGCGGCGATCGAAGGGTTGCGGGCACGCCTGGCGGCCTTGCAGCGCGACCTGAACGGCGACCCGACGCTGGGGCGGCGCGTGGTGCCCGAACTCCCGTCGATCCGCGAACGCGTCGGCAGCGTGGTCGGTCCGCTCATGAGCACAACGCAGCCCCCGACCACGACGCAGCGCGAGCAGTATGCATTGGCCGCCGAAGCGTTCGAACGCGTCCTGGCGGACTTGCGGACGGTGCTCGACGCCGACCTGCGGGCGTTGGAGGCGCGCCTGGAGGCCGCCGGGGTGCCCTGGACACCCGGACGGCTGCCGCAATGGAAACGCTAGCGGGCCGTCCGCGCGTGAGAAACTGGTACGGATGCCGCTGGCCAGTCGGGTGCCGACCCGGAAAGGAGCGACCCATGCCCGCCGAAGCCTACGTCATGCGTCGCGATGAGCCAGAATGGACACCGGCTCGTGGAATGGCCCGCGGGACCATGGCGGGTGTGCTGGTCGCGGCGGGCCTGGGGCTGGCCTTTTACGCGCTGGCGTACGGTGCGCCGTTCGTGACGCTCAACTTCGCGCTCCGCGTGGCATGGTCGTTCGGGGTCACGTGGATCGTGTTCACCGTCGTGCAGCGGGCCGCGGGCATGGTCGGGTGGCCCGTCACGATCCTCGGCGTCGTGCTGTCAATGGCGGTGATACTCGCGTCGCACGCGGCGTACGCGCAGGCCGGCGTGCCGACGCGCGACGGCGTCGTCGACGGATGGGCGAGGTGGTTCCACCCGTGGAATCTCTTCGTCGCCAACCTGCCGACGTTCATCGGCGTGGTGTTTGCGCCTGGCGCGAGCATGAGGGATGAGCGACACAGCCGGGGGGCGCTACTTTCCGTCATACCAGTTCACCGCGATCGAGGCGTCGGCCTTCAGGGGCACGAGGAGGTTCATCGCCGACTCCATGCGCGACGTGACGAGCGAGCGCGTCGCCTCGGCGAGATCGGCCGGGGCCTCGATGACCAGTTCGTCGTGAATCTGGAGGAGCATCTTGACGCGGCCCGCGGGCAGCCCGGCGTCGCCGTCGCGGCATCGGCGGTGAAGGTCCACCATCGCCACCTTGATGAGGTCCGCCGCCGACCCCTGCACCACGCTGTTGATGGACAGCCGCTCCGCCAGTGCCCGGCGGGAAGGGTTGGTGGAATCGATGTCGGGGATGGGCCTTCGCCGACCGAGGATGGTCGTGACGTAGCCCCTGCTCCGGGCCTGCTCGATGCACTCCTGGAGAAAGGTGGTGATGCCGGCGAACTTCCGCTTGTAGGCGTCGATGATGGCGGCGGCCTGGTCCTGCGGGACTTTCAGCCGGCGCGCCAGCCCGAACGCCGTCACCCCGTACACGATCCCGAAGTTCACCATCTTCGCCCCGCTGCGCTGCTCGCGGGTGACCTGATCGAGCGGGACGTGGTGAATCTGAGCGGCCACCGCGGTGTGAATGTCCTCGTCGTTGCGGAAGGCTTCGATGAGCGCGGGGTCACGCGAGAGATGGGCCAGCAAGCGCAGTTCGATCTGCGAGTAGTCCGCCGTCACCAGCACGTGCCCCGGCTCGGCGACGAAGGCCCGTCGGATCTCGCGCCCGACCTCGGTGCGGATGGGGATGTTCTGGAGGTTCGGGTCGCTGCTGGCCAGCCGCCCTGTTGCCGCGACGGTCTGGTGGAAACTCGCGTGCACGCGCCCCGTCGCGGGATGTATCGCCGCCTTGAGCGCCACCAGATACGTCGAGACGAGTTTCGTCAGTTGGCGGTACTCGAGAATCAGTTTCGGGATCGGCGTGGTGATGGAATCGTCCTCGGCGAGCGATTCGAGCACCTCGGCGTCGGTCGAGTACCCGGTCTTGGTCCGCTTCTGACCGGGGATGCCCAGCCCCGCCGGGTCGGCGTCGGGCTTGTTGAACAGGGCCGCGGCGAGTTGCTTGGGGCTGTCGGGGTCGAACGTACGGCCCAGCGTGGCCTTCGCTTCGGCGTCGATCTGCCCGCGCAGGGTGTCGATCTGGGCCTGAAGGCGCGTGCGCTGGCGGTCGAGCTCCGCCGGCTCGACGCGGATGCCGTTCCACTCCAGGTCAGCGAGCACTTCGACCAGTGGCATCTCGACATCGTGCATGAGCGGCATAAGCCCCAGGGCCTGGAGTTGCGGCATCATGACGGCGCGGAGTTGCAGGGCCACGTCGGCGTCCTCCGCCGCGTATTGCGTTGCCAGATTCAGGGGCACGGTATCGAACGTGCGTTGGTCCTTCCCGCTCCCGATGAGTTCGGTGATCGAGATGTTCGTGCGCCCCAGCAGGGCGAGCGCGAGCGCGTCCAGCCCGTGGCTGGAGCGCGACGCGTCGATCAGGTAACTGGCCACCATGCTGTCGCAGGCGCCCGGTGCGTCCAGCCCGCGCAGCGTCACCCCCGCGTTGCGGAGGATCAGCATGTCAAACTTCAGGTTGTGCCCGGCCTTGGGCTTGGCGGCGTCTTCGAGCACCGGGCGGAGGGCTTCGAGTACCACGCGATCGTCCAGGTGTGTACGCGGCTCGGGCGATCGCACGGGGATGTAGTACCCCGTGCCGGGCTTCGTGGAGAGGCATACCCCGCACAGTTTCGCGTCGCGCGGATTCAAGCCCGTCGTTTCGGTGTCCAGGCTTACGACTTCCGCGGCACGGAGTTCGGCGAGCAGGGCGTCGAGTTCCTCGCGCGTGCGGACGCAGCGATACTCGCCCGATTGCGCGGTCCGAGACGCGGCGGCCTGCTCACGGGCCGCCACCTCGCCGAAAAGGCCCCCGAAGCCGCCCGAGTCTGCGGCGGCGTTCTTCCTGGCCGCGTCCGAACCCGCCGCGTTCGAGGGAGTGCTGGTGAGCGGCATGACGGCCGGTTCCCCCGCGAGCAGCCGCACCTCGTCCTGATACCGGTTGAACCCGAGTTCCTTGAGGATGGGGATCAACTTCATCAGCCGCAGGTTCTCGACCTTGGCGGCGTCGAGGTCGAGCGAAACGGGCAGGTTTCGCCGGAGGGTGACGAGTTCGCGCGAGAGGCCCAGGCGCGGGGCGGCCTCGCGGAGTTTTTCGCCCCGCTTCCCCTTGATCTCCCCCGCGTGCGCCAGCAGGTTTTCGACGCTCCCCCATTCCTTGATGAGGGCCGCGGCGGTTTTCTCGCCCACGCCGTCCACGCCCGGCACGTTGTCCACGCTGTCACCCATCAGCGTGAGCATGTCCACGACCTGAGTGGGCAAGATCCCGGTCTCGGCGTGAAGCGAGGCCTGGTCATAGGCCGTATCGGTATGCACATCAAAGAGCGCGATGTCGCCCACGCCCCCCTCGGTCACGGGCGAGCCGTCGAACAACTGCTTGAGGTCCTTGTCCTTCGAGATCATCCGCACGCGAAGGTCGGGGTGCTTCGCGCGCAGTTGGGTGACGAGCGAGGCGATGACGTCGTCGGCCTCGAAGCCCTCGGCGCCGACGATCGGTACGCCAATCTCCTTCAACAGCGCCAGGCACCGCTCGACCTGCGGGGCGAGGTCCTCCGGCGGCGGGGGGCGGTGGGCCTTGTAGTCGGGGTAGATCTGCGAGCGGAACGTGCCGCGGTCGCCCGACACGTCGAGCGCGACGGCGACGTAGTCGGGCGTGCCGGCGCGTTTCAGGCCCGGCTCCTGGGCTTTGAGGAGTTTCAGCAGCATGCCGACGAAGCCAAACGTCATGTTCGTTGGCTCTTTCGTGACCGGGCTGGTCATGGGCGTGCGGATCGCGTGGTACGCGCGGAAGAACTGGGCGTAGGCGTCGATGAGGTAGAGCGTGGGCATGGGGATAGATCGGGCGAGGGGTCAGATGGCGGACGCGTGCAGCGCGGTCAGCCGCTCGAGGTACGCCGCGCTCGGCTCGATGTTCCGTCGGTGCATCATGGCCCGCGCGACGGCGAGGAACTTGTCGAGGCGGTAGCGGCGCAGCCCGGCGTCGGTCGACCAGGCGAACGGGGGCGTCGCCCCGCTCACGGGGGCGGTAGTTGCGAACATGCCGCCCGTGTGCAGGACACACCCGGTCATCAGGCGCGTGCCGATCGCCGTCTTGACGTGATCGCCGATAGTGGCGCCGAGGAAAGTCTCGCCGGTGCGCTCGTTCGACATCCCCGGTGAGGCGACAGCGATGATCTCCTCGTAGGTGTTGAGGAGGTTGCTGTTCGTCGTGCCCGCGCCGAGATTCACCCACTCGCCCACCCACGAGTCCCCAAGGTACCCGTCGTGGGCCTTGTTGGCGTAGCCCTGGAAAATAGTGCCGCCGACCTCGCCATTGACCTTGCACCATGGTCCGATCGCGGTGTTCTGACGGATCGTGGCGCGTTCGAGGATGGTGGAGTGCGGTCCGATGTAGACCGGGCCGATCAGGATGGCCCCGGGACGCACGATCGCCCCCTCGTCGATGACGATCGGCCCTCGTTCGAGGTCGAGGATCGCCCCCGGATAGACGCGCGCGGCCTTGTGCACCGTAAGCGCCGCCCCGCCCAGGCGCAGCGGCTCGGCGGCTCCGGGCGTGAGCGTGACGCCCGCGACCCCCGCCTCGAAGAGTTCCTGCGCGGGGCTGGGTTCGTCGGGCGTGCGTCGCTCGGGGAGCGCCAACAACTCGAGATCGATACGAATGGCCGCGTCGCGGTACCGCCGAAGGTGCCATGGGCGTGCCAGCAGCGACGGGGCGGGAAGTTCTCGGCGGGCCGTGACGCTCGCGGGCACGCGCCCCGCCGCGGCGTCGAGCGCTCGCCCGGCGTCCAGGCACGCCGCCACCAGTTCACCCGTGCCGGGTTCGATCAGCGCCTCGCCTTCGCGGAGCGATCCCAGCCCCTCGGGCGGAACCGGACATCGCCCGTTGTAGATCAGGGCAACCCCGGAGCCGCCGATGGTGGCGTTGACTGGTTCAGCGTGCGTGAGCCGTGCGAGCACACGCAGCGACTCGGGCACCCAGAGGCCGATGACCTGACCATCGAGGACTCGGCGGACCCGCTCGAGCGTGGTGAGCGCCCCGGTCCGAACATCGAAGGAAGGGCGGAGATCGGTGAGCGGGGCGAGGCGCCCGCCGGCGTCGTCGAAGACGATGATGCGTCGCATGGGCGCAGTGTAGTGAAACCGACGAATGGACGCGCTACGCCCGCGCATGCCCGCCGAAACGCGCGCGTGTCTGGCTGGGCAAGCCCAGAAACTCCGCGGCGGGCAGCAGGACAAACGCCAGGGCGACGGCGACGACCGCGGAATACGCCGCCCCCGCCGCCCGCTCCCCGAGTTGAGCCATCGCGTTGAACGCGATGCCGTCGAACCAGGATCGAACCCACAGCATGGCCAGGAGCGTCGCCTGCGCGACCAGGCCGCCGGTGAGCGTGAGAAAGCCAAGGGTCAGCGGATTGCGGCGGATCATCACCCCGCGCATCGAAAGGATGAGGTGCGACGCCAGGAGATACGCGAGGGCGTGCGGGCCGAGAATCACCGCGGGAGTCGACGCCGAGGTCATGGGGAGCGGCGTGGTGAGATCGATCAGGATGCCAAGCCCGACGGCCCACCATGCGGCGAGACGCGACGGCGCACACATGGCAATGAACGCCGCGAGGATCAATACAAGGCTCGGCGCCGTGAGGGGCGACCAGAGTTGCAGCGTGCCCCGAAGGCCTGTTTCCAGCCCCAACAGCAGCCACGCCGCGACGCCCAGCCCGAGCTTCCTCACGGCGTTCCCCCGTCGTCGGGTGTCCACAGCATGACGTCCCCAAGACGCTCCAGGTTCGCCACCAATGGACGAACGGTGACGACCTTCCGCAGCGGTTGGCCCGGACTGGGGTCGACGGCCTCTACCCGGCCCAGGAGCAGCATGCGGGCCGTCTCGGGCCAGGCGGGATCATCGAGCCGAACCGTCTGCCCGACGATGGGCACGATCACCTCGCCCCCCGGGCTGCGCTTGTCTTCGACCGGCCCGCGCAGCGTGCCGTCGCCGACCGCCGAGAGCGTGCATCGAAGCCCCGCGGGTGCGTTGGCCTCGGGCGTGATGATCGCCGCGAGCACCGGGCCTCCCTTCCCGGTGATGGGCAGCACCAGGGCGGTGTTGTCGCCCGCGTCAATGACGCGGCCCACGAGTTGCAGGCCCGGGGCCAGCGCGACGGTGTCGCGGGAGATGCCCTGGCGCGTACCGGCGCCGACGCGGAGGGTCGGGGGTGACGAGGCCGACAGCCCGTGCACGGGCGCCCGCAGTTGCCGGGCGCGCAGGGCGGGATTCAGCCCCAGCCCACGCTGATACTCGGCGATGGTGGCGAGGAGTTTCTCGTTGTCCTGTTTCGTGCGGAGAAGGTCCTGCCGCAAACGTTCGTTCTCCTCGCTCAGCGCCAGGATCGAACGGTCGTCGGGCGAAAGTCGAGGCCCGCGGAGATAGGCGGCGAGGCTCGCCGCGGGCCGCGATACCGGGGCCGTCAGCAGTTCGACTTTGTCCCCCGCCCACGCCGCCCAGCGCTGATACCGCGCGGGCACGACCAGGGCGAGCAGCGCGAGCACCGTTACGGCGATGGGAAGCGGGGGAGTTCGCACGGCGCTTGAATCGGAATCAGGAAGTGGGGGTTTATTGAACGGCGTCGCACCCTGTCCAGCATAACTCCCGCGGCGCGATCCGTGCACGGCGCCCAACGGCACCGTTACCCCTGCATGTCGTTCTCAAGCGTGGTCTTCCACTCTTCGAGGTGCTCGAGGTAGATGCACGTGCCACGGGCCACGCACGTCAGCGGATCGTCGGCCAGTTTCGTCGGCAGGCCGGTGGCCTTTTCGATGACGCTGGGCAGCCCCCGCAGCAGCGACCCGCCCCCGGCCATGGTGATCCCGTTCTCCACCAGGTCCGCCGCCAGTTCCGGTTCGGCCCGCTCCAGCGTCCGCATTACTGCTTCGACGATCCCCTGCACGGGTTCGCTGAGCGCCTCGCGGATCTCGTCGCTGGTAATCGTCGTCTTGCGGGGCAGCCCCGAGATCATGTCGCGCCCGCGCACTTCCATGGTCCGCTCGGCCTCGACCGCCGCCGCCGAGCCAATCTCGATCTTGATGCGTTCCGCCGTCTGCTCCCCGATCATCATGTTGTACGTGCGCTTCATGTGGTTGATGACCGCCTCGTCCATGTCGTCGCCGGCGATCCGCACGGATTCGCACGTGGCGATGTCCGCCAGCGACATGATCGCGACCTCGGTCGTGCCGCCCCCGATGTCCACGATCATGCTCGCGGTGGCCTCGGCGAAGGGCAGCCCTGCCCCGATGGCCGCCGCCACCGGCTCCTCGATGAGGTACGTCCGCCGCGCCCCCGCGCGCTCCGCGGACTGGAACACCGCCTGCTTCTCCACCGCGGTGATACCGCTGGGGATCGAGATGACCACGCGCGGGCCGAAGATGCGACCCTTCCCGTTCACCTTGCGGATGAAGTACCCCAGCATCGCCTCGGTAATCTCGAAGTCCGAGATGACCCCGTCCTTGAGCGGGCGAATCGCCGAGATCGACCCGGGCGTCTTGCCGAGCATTTCCTTCGCGACCCAGCCGACGGCCTCGCCGCCCTTGAGGACCTGGTTCGTCCCCTTGCGCACGGCAACCACGCTGGGCTCGTTCAGCACGATGCCCTGCCCTCGAACCGACACGAGCGTGTTGCAGGTGCCAAGGTCGATCCCCATGTCCACGCTGAACAGGCCTAAAAGTCGGTCGAGCACCACGGGCGATTCCTTGCCGATCGGACAACGGCGCGAAGCGTAGTCACGACCCGCGACGAGATATGCGGGAAGTTGGCGATGGTAGCGGTATCGATCACCGGCCGCCCGGCCCCGAACGAACAGGGGCGCTCTCGCCGGGCGTGGTCGCGGGGGCTTCGCGCCCTTGCTGCGCCTTGGACTTCTGGAACTCCTGGATCAGCGCCCACGCCGCCGCGTCCGTCCCTTTCGCCCCGCTCTCCTGCCCGATGTTGCAGCACACCAGCACCGCAAAGTCCCGCTTGGGCGCCGCCCACGTCACGCAGTACCACGCCGTGTTGCTACCCGAATGGGTCAGCACCCGGCCGTCGCCCCAGGGCCGCGACGTTACCATCCACCCGGCGGCGTAGTCGCCCCCTTCGGGCGGCGTGTGCAGGGTGTCGAACGTCTCGGCCTTCAGCAGCCCCAGCCCCCGCCGGGGGTTCTCGGCGTCGGCCCGAAGATGCCACGACACGTACTTCGCCCAGTCCCCGATCGACATGTGCACCAGCCCCGCCGGGGCGATCGCGAACGGATTGTCCGCGTCGTGATTCACCCCCAAGGGGGTCGTCGGGTTGCGGTGCCCCTTGGGCTGGATGTTCAGCCCCGGCAGCCCGGGGGGGCCAAACCCCGCCGTTGTGATCCCCAGCGGTCCGAAGAGCCGCCGCTGGATCAGCGACTCGTACGGCTCCCCCGCGGCCCGCTCGGCCATGGCGCCGGCGATAGCGAACCCCGCGTTCGAGTAGAGGTACGTTGTTCCGGGTTCGTGCAGCGGCGGACGCTGGGTGACCCCCTCGATCAGCAGCAACCTCGCCCGTGCCGGCGGCTCGTTGCTCCGCCACAACCGCCCCCACAGGTCCTCCATGGAGAGATCCGCCGGAACCCCCGCGCGGTTGGTCACGAGTTGCCGCAGGGTCGCCTTCTTCCACCCCGGGTCCATCTCGTCGGCGAGGTCGGGAAAGGACTCGGCGATGGTCTGGTCCCACCGCAGCCGTCCGTCTTCGACCAGCATGGCGCACAGCGACGCCGTCATCGACTTGGTGCACGACCCGAGGTGCCACAAGTCGTCGATGGTCGCCGCCTCGGGCTTGCCCGCCGCCCGGACCCCCGCCGCGCCGATCATCACGACGTGATCACCCTCGACCACCGCCGCGGCCATGCCGGGCACCTTGTGCGCCTCGAGGATTGGCGTGAGCAGCGGGGCAATATCCCGCGGCTGAGCCAACGCGGGGCTTGGGGCCATCAGCACGGCGAACACGACGAACAGCCAGCCTCGATCGCGACAACGTGCCATGCGCCTCCCTTCAGACTTTCAAGCATCCGACGAGTTCCGCGATCGACCCGACGCCCTGGCGCGCCGCCCACTTCTCCAATCCCTTGGCGACGGTCAGCGGGCAGCGCGGATCGGCGAACAGGCCCGTGCCGATTTGTACAGCCGACGCGCCGGCAAGGATGAACTCGGCCGCGTGCTCCCATCGGAGCACGCCCCCGATGCCCACCAGCGGCGTGCCCGAGTCCCTGGCAAACGCCCGGTACACATCATGCACGAGTTTGAGAGCCACGGGGTGCAAGGCCGAGCCGGACAGTCCGCCCGTGACGTTCGCCAGCCTCGGCGTACGCGTCTCCACGTCGATCGCCATGGCGGGCATCGTGTTCGAGATGCACAACGCATCGGCCCCGGGGCGATGGTTCGGACCGGCGGGGGGCGAGTTGCCCGGCTCGACCGCGGCCCGGGCGAACTCGGCGAGTTTCACAGGCCCGGCGGCGATCGGACTGAGTTTCACGAACAGCCGCGTCCTGGTCAGTACCCGCCGGCACTCGCGCACCAGGTCGCTCAGCAGCGCCGGCGACGAGCCGAACTCCAGCCCGCCGTGCACGTTCGGGCACGACACGTTCAACTCCACCGCGCGGATGGCCTCGACGCCGTCCATCGCCGCGGCGACCGCGACGTAGTCGTCGATCGAGAACCCCGCGACCGAGCCGATGATCGTCGTTGGCACGGCCGAAACCCGGGGGGCGTACTCACGGAGAAACGCGTCAATCCCGACGTTCGCCAGCCCGATGGCGTTGAGCATCCCGCACTCGGCGGGCAGAACCCGCCACACGGCGTTGCCGTCACGGGGCTGGCGCGTGATCGATTTCGTCACCAGCCCACCGACGCGGGAAAGGTCCAGGGCGTCGCTCATTTCATCGAGCGTGCCGCAGGTACCCGCGGCCAGCAGGACCGGGTTGCGGAGCGGGAGACCAGCAAGGGATGTTGAAAGTGGGGAAGGCATGAGGCATCGGTCACATGGCATCAGGAGCGGATGGGATGCGGCCGCACAGCATACGAAGCACCAAGGCCGATTGCCCAGTCCTCGATGCCATCCCCATTCGCCTCCTACCTTCCCGCATGGACGTGAATCAACGTATTGCCCAGTTCGAAACGATGGTCCGCCCGGGGGCCGATCCCGACAATGACATGGCATGGTTCAGCCTTGGAAGGGCCTACGCGGAAGCCGGCCGTCACGCCGAGGCCGCTTCGGCCTTCCTCCGCTGCACCGAACTCAACCCCGCCATGAGCAAGGCCTTTCAACTGGCCGGCGAATCCTTCATCGCGGTGGGGGAGTTGTCGCGAGCCGCCGAGGTGCTCAAGGCCGGGTACGTCTCGGCCCACGGCCGGGGCGACCGCATGCCCATGACCGCGATGGGCGAGTTGCTGAAAAAGATCGGGGAGGACATCCCCGCCGTCGCGGCGTCCGCCGGCTCGGCGGCATCGGGGCAGGCGGGCGGATCATTCGTCTGCACGCGCACAGGCCGCGCGGGCACGAAACTCGCCAAGCCCCCCTTCAAGGGGCCGCTCGGCGCGTGGATCTTCGAGCACATCGCCGCCGAAACCTGGGACGCCTGGGTGAAGCAGGGCACAAAGGTCATCAACGAACTTCGGCTGGACCTTTCGCGCGAGGAGGACAGCGACACGTACGACCGGCATATGCGCGAGTTTCTGGGAGTGGATGACGACCTGTACGCGAGTCTGACGGGAACCAAGCCGTGAACTACTACGAGATCTGGGTCAACCTCAAAGACTCGCGGCAGGACCTGGAGTTCTGCAAGGCCGTTGATGCCTACATGGGGCACCTGAAGGCCCAGGGCCGGCTGGAGTCGTGGCGCATCACGCGCCGCAAGTTCGGCTTCGGGCCTGACGGGCTGGGCGAGTTTCATATCTCGCTGGCCTTCAAGGACCTGACCCAGCTCGATGCGGCGTTCTCTCACGTCGCCACACGCGAGGGCGACGTGGAACGGCTGCACCACCCGGTCTACTCGATGGTGACGGATTTCAAGAGCGCGCTCTACCGCGACTTTCCGGACCCGGAGCGGATTGGCTAGCGCAGCATCCCGCCGCGCCGCAGCGTGTTGGTGACCAGCACCTCAACGGGCGTATCGGTCGGCACCAGGACGTGCGCCACGCCCCGGGCATGGCACGCATGCCGAAGCCGCGCATGGTGGGCCGCCAGCCCGGCGCGGTAGCGCTCCACGGCGTCGGGGGTGATGGTGACCTCGGCGGCGCGTCCGGTCTCCACGTCGGTCAAACGAAGGTCGCCGATCAGGCCGAGCGGCGCGTCACGGGCCGGATCGAGTTCCCCCGGCGCGAGCACCTGGACGGCGAAGGGGTCGATCATGCCCGTGGCCACGCCCGGGGTCAGCGCGTTCAGTCCCGCCTCGGCGTCGAAGAGGAAATCGGACACGACCACCACGATGCCGCGGGGCGACCCGAGCCGCATCATTCGCCGCATCACGTCGGCGAAGAGATCGCCGGCGTCCGGGCCGGTGGGCGTGGCGCGGTTCAGACGGGCCAGGGAGTCAAGGAGGAATCGCGCGATACGTTGAATCCCGGTGCGACCGCGCAGAGGCGCAAGCCGCTCGGACACTCCCCCCGCGCCGCCGAACGTGCCCATGCACACCCGGTTCTGATTGACCAGCCCGACGTAGGCTAGTGCCATCGCCAGCCGATGCGCGTACACGGCCTTGTTCGGGTCGCCGACATTCATCGAGGCCGACGCGTCCACGAGCAGGTGCAACGCGAGGTCCTCTTCGGCGCGGAAAATCTTGATGAGCAGCCGATCGAGCCGGGCGTACGCGTTCCAGTCGATGTGCCGCGGATCATCGCCCGGGGTGTAGTCGCGGAAGTCGTCGAACTCGACGGATTGCCCGCGTCGCTTCGACCGTCGCTCGCCCGGGAGCTTGCCCGCGAGGATCTTCCGGCTCAGCAGGTCCAGCCGATCCAGCCGCGCCGCCAACTCCGGCGGGAGCAGGTCCTCGAGCGTTCGGGGCGGCGGGGGCGATCTCCCGGCGAGCATGAACGAGGGTAGGATGCGCGCACGACACCTCGTCGCCGGAGGTAGGCATGAAATGGATCCTGGTCCTCGCGCCCTTCGCCGTCGCGATCATCGCCGCGGTTGCGTTCGTCGTCATCGCCGGCTCGTTGATGCCGCGCGAGCATACCGCAACGCGTGCGTTGCGCCTGAACCAGCCGCCCGAGGCCGTGTGGGATGTCGTGACGGACTTCCCCGCCATTCCCTCGTGGCGACCGAGCATCGCGCGATGCGAGGCCTTGCCCGACCAGGGCGGCAAGCCCGTGTGGAACCACGTCAGCAACGGCGCGGGGGGGGACGCCATCCCGTTGCGCGTGGATGAACTATCGCCCCCGGCGCGGATGGTGACGACCATCGCCGACGACGCGCTGCCCTTCGGCGGCACGTGGATGTGGGAGTTATTCCCCGCCGAGGGCGGGTGCATCGTTCGCATCACCGAAGATGGATTCGTGAAGCCCGCCGCATTCCGCTACATCAGCCGGATCATGGGTCACGACGCGACGATCCGTGAGTACCTGACGGACCTGGCGCGGAAGTTCGGGGAATCGCCGCGGTTTGTCATTTAGCGGGCCGTGGTCGGGCGGGTTTCGGCCGCGCGATGCGCCGCGCGCTCGGCCCGGAGTTGTTCGGCCAGGGCACGCACGTCGCGCTCGATGCGCGCCAGCCCCGCCTCGGCCCCGTCCTTCAGCAGTTCCGCCTCCGGGATCGGCGTGCCGTACAGCACGCGGACAGGCCGACCGAACGGGCGGGGCAGCATCCGCGAGTTCGGCCAGGCTTCGTACGCGCCGTCGATCGCCACGGGAAGCACCGGGCAGCGGGCCTTCTTCATCAGCAGCGCCACGCCGCGCTTGAACGGCCGGATCGTCCCGTCGTCGCTCCGCGAGCCTTCGGGAAAGATCAACACCGCGCCCCCAGCGGCAAGCCTGGCCAACGCCGCTTTCATCGCCGCCGAGTCTCCCGCGTCCCCACGCACCGGCACGGAGTTCAGCGTCGAGATCAGCCAGGCGAACGGCTTGAACTTGAACAGCCCCGCCTGCGCGATGAATGTCAGATGACGGTTGCGTATCGCCACGCCGACGGCGGGCGGATCGAGATACGACGCGTGGTTCGCCGCGATCAGAAGCGGGCCGGTCTGCGGAACCCGCTCGAGGCCACGGACACGCAGCCCGAAAAAGACCCGAAGGATGACGTGGCTCGCCATGCGGCACAGGTCGTAGAAGAGCACTCGGGCCATGGGTGCTCCGGGCTGGCATTGTCGCAGGCGGGGGGTCATGCAGGGGGGGAGGATACAACGGTCGGCCAGGCATGGCTACCGGGCGGTGTGCGTGCCGGGCATCATCCCCATTCGCGGGCCCCCGCCAGCACACCCTTGAACTTCGCTTCCAGAGCCCGTTCCTCCGATGGCTGTGGGACCAGGTCGTGGGGCATGATCAGCGAGAACATCGACCCGCGCCCTTCCTCCGATTCCACCTGGATCTCCGACTGCAGCACGGTCGCCAACTCCTTGCTGATCGACAGCCCCAGCCCCGTGCCTGTGTGCTCGCGCGTGTGTGTCGCGTCTCGCTGGTAGAACTTCTCGAAGATCCGCGCCTGTTCCTCTTTCGGGATCCCGGGCCCGTTGTCGATGACGCTCACCCGCACCCGCGCGGGCGTGGTCGGGTCGGACGAGATCAGCCGCTCGGCCCGCAGCGTGAGGCTCGGCGTGCGCCCCGTCTGCTCCTGCGGCTGCGTGAACTTCACCGCGTTCGACAGGAAGTTGAAGATGATCTGCTGGAACTTCTTGGGGTCCGTGCTGATGACCGGCACATCCTCGCCCACCTCCAGGCGGAGTTGGATCCCCTTCTTGTCCGCCAGCGGTGCGATCAGCCCCAGCAGCCCTTCGCACGCGTCGCGCAGGTTCAATCGTTCCACGTGGACTTCCACGCGACCCGCCTCGATCTTCGCCATCTCCAGCAGCGAGTTGATGAGCGACAGCAGGCTCTTTCCCGCGTTCAGGATGTTGTCGAGGTACCGCAGCCGCTTGGTGACGCCCGCCGGCGCGTCCGGCTGCGAGGCCTCGGCCCGGGTCGTTTCGACGAGCAGCTCCGCGAACCCGTTGATCGCGTTCAGCGGGGTACGCAGTTCGTGGCTGACGTTCGCGAGAAACTCCCCCTTCACCTTCGCCGTCTGGTACAAGGCCTGGTTGCTTTCCGACAACTCGTGCAGTTTCAGGTCCAGCGCCGCGTTGATGGCCCGAAGCCGATCCTGGCTCGCCTGCAGGTCCGCCAGCGTCGAGTTCAACGTCTCAGCGAGCTGCTGGAACTCGTCCCCGGTGTGGATCTCGGCGCGGATGGCGAGATTCCCCTCGCGCACGCGTTCGGCCATCGTCCGCAGCGACCTCACCGGACGCAGCACCAGTTTCACCGTAATGACGTAGAACACCAGCACCGCCAGCGCGCCCACCGCCAGCCCCGCCACGATCAGGTACGCGGTGTTCAGCAGCAGCAATCGCCCGGCTTCCAGGCTCGGGCGCTTCAGCACGATCACGCTCATCACCTGCGACCCGCCCTGGGTCCGTGCCCGCCTGGCTTTGGCGTACTGATACTCGCGCGACGTGCCCGCCCACGCCGCCGCCTGGTAGTCCGTCACGTCGGGGTCCTCCCGGAAGGCGTCGAGCGCCTCACGTAGGAAAGGGTCCTTCCGGGCACGCCCCTCGGCCTGCTCCAGGGTCAACTCCGAGGCGGTCACCCCGCCGCGCTCTTCGGGTTCCCCGGGTGCGCCGGGTGCAACCGGGCCGACCACGTTGGCCCGTCCCCAACGCTCCCACGTGTCGACCATCTGCCGCGAGAGTTCGCGTTGTCCGTCGTCGACCAGCGCCGTCATGCGCATCCATGGCGCCCACAGCGCCGCCAGCACGATCAGCAGGATCGCGCCGCCGAAGACAATCAGGCACTTGGCGGCCAGGGACAAACGCATCGCCGGAGTGTAGAACCGCCGGGCCTCGAGTCAGGTCGCCGCGGCCGGGGCGATCTCGCCGCTGAGGTGCGCGGCCGCGCGCCACGCGTGATACGCCAGACGGTCCACCGTCCGGGCGGCGTCGGTGCGGGCCAACGCCGCGTCGGGCGCGATCTGCCCGTTCGCCGCCGCGTTGATCGTGGCCAGACGGTGCGCTCGGCGGAGCGACGCCAGCGACGCCGCGGACGAGGCGATCGAGTCGAGGTCGGCCGGACGACCGCGCGCTGCGTCGGCGACCAGCCCCGCCGCCATCGCCGCGCCTTCGAGCACACCCACGCCTTGCCCCGCGATCTGCGCGCCTTGCGGATCACCCGCCAGGACCGCGGCGTGCTCCTCGACGGCCGCGTGCTCGAGCATCCGATCCGCGTGGTCCAGCGCATGCAGCGTCGATTCCAGGCGAGCCCGCTCACCCGCCGACGCCGGCGGCTCGCGCAGCCCCGCCAGAAACGCCCGCGTCTTCGCCAGCGATTCGGACGCCGCACGCACCGTGGCCTCGATGTCCCGGGCGGCGCCTTCCCGTCGCGCGAGCACGCCCGCGATCACCGTGCATTCATCGCGCACCACAAGCGCCACCGTGCGCCGCGCCGCTTCGACCGCCACCGCCGGCACCCTCAGCACGCTCGCGTCCAGATGCTGAGTGTGCGCCGACCCGCGGTCGGGGATCAGGCGTTCGATGACCCGTGCAAACCGCCCCGTCATCGGCAGGAGAACCGCGACACCTGTGATGTTGAACACGGTGTGAAAAGTCGCCAATGCAATCGGCGCCTCCCACGATCCGGCCAGCCGAACCAGCGATTCCGCGTAGATCGGGAACAACCCCGTCGCCAGAACGCCCGTGGTGATGTTGAACATGATGTGCGACGCCGCCGTACGCCGCGCCGGCACCGTCGAACCCAGCGCCGCCAGCGCCGAACTCACCGCCGATCCGATGTTCTGTCCGATGACCATCGCCGCGGCCTGGTCCGGCGCGATCGCCCCGGCGTGCAGCGCCGACAGTGTCACCGCCACCGCCGCCGAGGAGGACTGCATCAGGGTCGTCATCACCGCGCCGAGCATCACCAGCCGAATGATGCCCCCATAGCCCTCGTTCGCGGGTGGAAAGTCCGCGGGATTCATCCGCGTGGCAAGGTCGGCCATGCCCCCTTGGAGCATGGTCAGGCCCACCAGCAGCAGCCCAAGCCCGGCGATGGCGCCCCCCGCCCCGGCCCACCGCCCGCGCCCCAGGGCGTGCAGCAACGCCCCGGCGAACACCATCGGCATCGCCGCCGGGTTCAGCGAGAACTTCACGCCCAGCAGCGCCACCAGCCACCCCGTCCCGGTCGTGCCCACGTTGGCGCCGAAGATCACCCCCAGCGCCTGCGGAAAGGTCAGCAGCCCCGCGCTCACCAGCCCGATCGTCGTCATCGTCGTCGCGCTCGACGATTGCACGATGATCGTCAGCAGCGCGCCCCACACGGCCCCGCGCGCCGGCGTTGCCGCGGCCTTCGACAGCGTCGCCCGCAGCGCCGACCCGGCCAGCGAACGCAGCCCGTCGGTCATCACCGCCATTCCCAGCAGGAACAGCCCGACACCCCCCAGCACCGTGATCGTCATCGCCGTCGCCGACACGCACGCCTCCCGCGCCGGGAGCGTAGCCCGCGGCCCGGGCAGCTCCTCACCGCGGCGCGGCGACCTTCGGCGGCGTCGCCGTGGCCGTGCGCAGCGCGTCCGACCGCGCCGCCGGCGCACCCTCGGCCTGATACACGTAGACACGCGGCATCGGGTCGCCCTCGATCGGTGAGGGCACGATCCACACGACCGCATCGGCCTCCGTCGGACGTGTCGCCAGCCACCCGCGCACCCGGGCCTGGGCTTCGTCGCCGTCGCGGGGCGTCTCACCCATCGCCAGCCGGACCGAGGCGATCGTGTCGAGGTCTTCACGGGTCGCGGTGCTCCCGGGGAGATTGCCGCGCAGCGTCAGCCCGCGTTCCCGTAGGCGATTCGTCACGTCCTCGATGCGCCCCGACGCCGTTTCGTGCCAGGGTTGCAGCACATCGCTCACGACCAGCACCGTTCCCTCCACCTTCGCGGGCTGAGCAGGAGGCGACGCCTCGGGGCGCGTACCACGGCCGGTCCGCTTCCCGCTGGTCGCCTGCTCCATGCGTGAGGCCACGCGCTCTCCCGCCTGTTCGATCCGTGCCCCCGCACGTTCCACGCCGGCCTCCAGGCGTGACGCGGCGCCATCCACTTCGTTCTCGACGGTCTGGGCAAGCGAGTCAAGCCGACTCGGCTCGTTCACAAACGAGAGAATCGCCAAGCCTCCAAGGGCGCCCACAAAGATCAGAAGCGCCGCCGCCACGCCGCCGTTGAACCCGCTCCCCGCGGATTTCCCGCCCCGCGCGCCCACGCCGTGCGTTCGCGAGCGACGCGCTTCCACCCGCGCCCGTGCCGCGGCGAGTTGTTCCGACGCGGTCCGGCGTCCGGGCGAAGCACCCATCGGCCGCGCCGGTGTCGCCGCCGCCGCCACGCCCGCCCAGGCGCCTCGGGCCGCGTCACCCACGGCCCGCGCGCCGTCCTGCGCCATCTTCGCCGCCTGGGCCACGGGCGTTCCTGTGGGCACGGCGTGCTCACGCTGGCCCACGACTTCCGTCGCGCCCGACCACCACCCCGTCACCCGAAGCACCGGCGCCGTCCGCCGCTTCGGCATCGAGCCCGGCATCGGAGGCGTCGCCGGCGTCGCCCTTGGCGGCTCGGGCGTCGCCGCTGCCGCCACCCCGATCACCGAGGCCGCGCTATCCGAACCTGTCTCCTCGGGCATGCGCGGCGGGAAGTTCCCCCGCACGCTGGGCAGGTCGGCCACGCGCACCGCGTACGGGTCTTTCGCCGTCCGCACCGCCTCCAGATCCGCCAGCATCTCGTCCGCCGAGCCGTACCGCTTGTCATACTCCGACATCGCCCGCCGGATGATCCACTTCACGCTCTCCGGGCACCGCCGCGTCACCTGGCTCAGCACCCCGTGCGCGGGGAACGAATCCTCGACCGTGGCGTACAGCACGGCCCCCGCGCCGTAGATATCAAACTTGGTCCCATCAACCTCGTGAACCTTCACGCCGCGCAGCGCCAGCCGCACCATCTCCGGGTCGCGGAAATACTCCGTCCCGTGCGTGGTCAGCGTCATCGCCGAGCGCAGGCTCGTCACCAGCCCGAAGTCCACCAGGTGCGCCCGCCCGTGCTCGTCGACGATCACGTTGTCGGGCTTCACGTCCTTGTGCCACAGCCCGCCACGGTGATACGCCGCCAGGGTCGCCACCAGATCGCTCGCGTACGACAATGCCGAGTGCAGCCCCGCCTCGTTCAGCCCGCCCGCCGGGCTGCTCGCGTGCAGGGTCTTGGTCATCGCCGACAGAGGCTCGCCCGGCACGTACCGCATCACGTAATAGAACCGATCCGGGGTCAGATGATGGTCCAGGATCAGCCCGAGTTTCTTTGCCGCGTCGAGCGAACGGCTCTCCCGCACGATCTGCGGCAGGCTCGACCCGTCGTGCAGCGAAAAACTCTTGATCACCGCCCGGTCCACGTCGCCCTGCCCCGCCTTGGCCAACTGCTGCCGCTTCGCCCCGTCGATCTCTGCGATGTACAACTTCGCGCCCGAGCCGCCCGGCGCCAACGACCCGACAATCCGGTACCCCTCGAACTGTGTGACACGCCCGCCGGATGGCAGGTCCGCCGTCGGGGCGCCCTCGATCGCCGCCGGCAGCCGATTCTCCACGCCCTCGACCACGCCCCCCAGCCCGATCAGCCGCAGCGGGTGTCCGATGGCCACGCGGTACAGGCACGTGCCCATCGTCGACACCTCGTGCATGAACTGCCGCCCGTAGTGCCCGCTCGCCGACCACCGCCCAATCACGATGTTCCCGAGAATGAGCGGCAGGTACAGGATCGCCAGCAGCACCGCGCCGATGAACCGGGCCGTGTCCGAGATCATCCCCCAGATGAACCGCGCCACGTGCCGCACCAGCCACGCCAGACCCTTGAACACCGGCACGACGAGGTACACCACCAGGATCACGGCGAGCACCAGCCCGGCCACCGCCGCCAGAATCGTAAAAAGCACCGCGATCGGGGTCATCCCGACCTCCTTCCGCCGCCCTTAGTCGCGCAGCCGCTCGGCCTGGTCCTTCCGGCGGAGTTCCACCTGCTGGTGGTAAATCTCCGCGATGGCCTCGTCAAAGAGCGCATCGTCCGCGGGGGCACGATCCTGTTTCGGAGTCCCACCCAGCCCGTTTCGCGCCGCCTCCGCACGTTCCTCGTCCGTAAACGAGTACGCCGTGATCACCTCGACCAGTTTCCCCCGCAGCGCTTCCCGCACCCGGGCCAGCCGCCGCGACACCGTCGGTTCCGAAATCCCCAGCGCGTCGGCCACGTCCTTCCCGGGCTTCCCGTCCAGCACCCGCATCGCGTAGATCGAGAAATCCGTGAAGTCCGCTTCCTTCTGCACCAGCCGGATCGCCGCCTCGACCTTCGCCCCGAAGATCGCCGCCTCGTACGCCCGGTCCACGCTCGACCCGTTGCACGCGCCCATCCATGCTTCGTCTAGTTCCGCGTTCTTGCGATTGCCCCCGCGTTTCTGGGCATGCCGCCGATCCAGTTCGTCCCCCAGCACGTGCTTGGCGATGGCCAGCAGCCACGTCGAGAATCGCGCCCCACGGGCCGGGTCGTACCGATCGATCGATTCCGACAGCGCCGCCAACGTTTCCTGCGACAAATCCTGCACCGTTTGCGAACCGATCCGCCCCCGGCCCCACTTGGCCAACTGCGCCCGCACCACCGGGCCGAACGTCTCCCACAACTCAAACCACGCGCCCTGGTCGTTGGCGCGAAGCCGCCCGATAAAGCCCGTGGTCATGGGGGTCAGCATGTGACAAGATTAGGGTATCCCCTCGAACCGATCGGCTACGGAGATCGGAGTATTCGATGAAATATGTGATCAGGGGAGGTCCCGTCCACGAACACCGTCAATCGTGTGAAGAACTGGAAGGCCGTAGCCGCTGAAATACGATCCCGGAAAAGACCCCTCTCCGTTCTGATATGGGGTCAAGAAGCGCACCGACTCATAGACCCCGGCTGACCCATCAATAAAGCCGGCCTCTGGCAGGCCGATTGGGTACTCGAGCGTGAGTCCCGGCGACGCGGCGCGATTCCAGAGAATCCCTTTGCGTGAAGGAAACAGGACCTCGGCCTGACGAACGGCGCGCCACTGCGATGGTCCGATACGCGTAAGTGGATTCCAGTACTCGGGGGCCGCGAAACTGGTCGGAGAGTACAAGTACGAGGTCGCGGCGCTGGAGCGTATGCCGGGCGGCCAGAAAACCGGTGAATCGCACACCCCTTCGTAATAGCGATCGGCCAGCCCGAGGTGCCAGAGAAAACTCAGCCAGAAATACTCGGCCTGTTGAGCACGTTCCCCGCATCGAAGCACGGAATAGGTCGCGTCAGGGTCGGTCAGGAACGGAAATACCTCTCGAAAATCGCCGCAATACATGGTGATGGCGGTTGCATGGGTTCGGATATTGACGAGCGACGCGGCTCGGCGCGAAGCGTGCTTCACGCGAGCCAGGGTTGGAGACAGGAGTGCCATCAGAATGCCGATCATCGCCGCGACGATGAGCACCTCGAGTAGCGTGAATGCCCTCGGCGAGCACCTCATGCGAAACCTTCCTTACGGAGACGAGCGAAGGCGGGCAGCAGCACGGCAATCATCGTGAGGTTACGCACGGCTGCCCACACGGCCTCCAGGCGAGATTGCTCAAATACTCGCAGGGCGCCGAAGCAGTGGCACGATGGTGGCGGCGCCATGACGTACTGAACGCAAAGTGCCAGAGTCATCGTCGTGAGCAGGCCAAGACTCAGGCGAAGGGCCCATGCCCGATGGATCGCGAGGAGCCAGAGTGCCGAAGCCATGATCTCCAAAGTTGGAACGCCGAGCGCGATCGGCACGTAGGACCATCGCGGGATGAGCGACCATCCCTGAAGGCCAGCCATGAACCCAGGCAGATCGATGGCTTTGAGGAACCCGGCAATCAGGAGCATCACGAACACGGCGTGCGCCCCAATCCTCACCACCGCGCGCCCGAAAGGTGCAAGGCCTTTGGCAACTCGGGATTCGCCGGAATCGTCCATCCGATGGTCAACTTTCGCCGCCACTTCCGCCGCACTTGGTGCTGTTAACGGTGTGGCAGTCCCGGTATTGCGTGTAGTTTGTGTGGGTGACGGTGCATCCCCCCAAGGCATCGAGAGTTTTCCATTCCCAGACGCACGGTGCGGACTCCGGGGACCGATCGTGGCCGCTCGAGACCATGGTCGGTACATGACAGATCGAGTCGGTCACGAGTTGGCTCCAGCAGTTCTGCACGGGCGGAGCAGCGGCGCAGGGGTAGCCGATGAGATCGGCCTTCCAGCACTCCGCGGCGAGCACGACCGCGGGTATCGAGAGCATCCCGATGAGGATGGCCGAGCGAGGGCGTACGAGCAGGGTCAACCGACGAGCCGTCGGAGTGCAGTTACTCTTCACGATTTCACCACCTTTCGGAGAGACGTAACGACCGAACCCACAAGGCCCGGTCGGAGTCGCAACACCGTAAGAAGCGCGGCCAGAAGGGCAAGAACGGACCAGCCGGCGGCTCGGAGCCACGTTGGTTGATCGGCCACGCCGCCCGAGGGCATCGGGCGGCTCTCCGGCCCGTCAGCGGTCATGGTCGTGATAGCGCGGCTGTTCGGTCGAAAGTCATAGACCGAAGAAAACGTATACGCGCCTCGAATGGGGTCGGTCCCGTTCAGACTTGGCACGGCAACAAGCCGTTGAAACTCCTCCGTACTGATTGTGCCAACCTCCATCAGTTCGAGAGTCTGGTTCGGTCGCCCATCGGGGAAAAACTCCTCGATGGTGGATGCGAACCACTCGTCGGCCTGATCGAAATACTTCCAGCCGCTGACGCGAAAGAATGTGCCGACGGCCTCTGGGTTTTCGGGCACGGCGCGATACGTGCCGCCCATGAAATAGCCCCGGTCGGCGCGTGGGTCCCATTGCAGCGCATACTCGATGACCAGGCCATTCCGAGCACGAGCCACGATCTGCCACGCGTCGGTCAGTTGGATGGCGGAATCCGGCTGTAACGCGATCCGATGGCCGAGATGCACGCCACCGAACCGGAAGAAACCAATGTCCTTTTCCCATCCGGGAATGTTCCCCCTCGCGTCTCGATTGGCCGGAGCGTGTTCGGGATCGACGATGGTCAACTGCATGGGTGTCATGGTCCACATCACCGAGGGCGAGAGGACTTGATCCAGGTACCCAGTTACTCCATCGATCTCCCGGTTGACGCGGAGGCTCTCTCGCGATTTGACCCACACGGAATAGGTGGCGATGTCCGGTCCCTTGGCTAGTCGCCGCTGACTCTCTTCGAGAATGGGACGCCTTGGATGATCCGGACGCCCCCCGACTTCCTGAGTAAGCCGAGCGACTTCCGCCGGCGAATTCGCCGCGTACATCAGGACCCTGAACCGTAAGTGCAGCCCTACTGATTCGAACGGTCGTTCCGCTCGCTTCCATTCGGCGCTTGTCCACTCGAGGACAGTTTCCGGTGTCGGCTGCTGCCCCCACGCGACGGTCGCTCCGAACAGCGCCGTGGCCAAGACTCTGGCAAATCGATGGACACACCGCGTGGCCATGCGGCGGATCGTACCGTGCCCCCCCCCCCCCCCCCCCGGGGNNCCCCCCGTCAAGGGGTATTGCTTGGTCCGCAGGGCAACGGATGGGAGCAATCATGAAATCGTCAGTGGGATGTTCCCAACAACGCCCCGGACACACACGCGCTCACCCGCTCATGCGGGGCGTACCCGAGGCGGGCGCGGCGGGGCAAGCCGCAGGA
Source organism: Phycisphaerae bacterium (assembly GCA_022180725.1). Classification (GTDB taxonomy): domain Bacteria; phylum Planctomycetota; class Phycisphaerae; order Phycisphaerales; family UBA1924; genus RI-211. The sequence continues at coordinate 43,574 of BQMO01000012.1, read as the reverse complement.
GACAGTCATGGGATTCACCAAGCATCTTGTTCGCTACGCCGTCATCGCCGGGCTGGTCGGGGGCACCGCCGCCGTCATCGCCGGGCCGGACCGGCTCGCCGCCCTCTTCAGCCAGACGCGCGGGTCGATCAACTCCGTGATCGACGCCCACATCGAGGACCCCGTTGCCCTGCGCCACCAGATGCGCACGCTGGGCGCCGAGTATCCCGAGCGTATCGCCGCCGTCGGGCGCGACCTCGCCGAACTTCGGCAGCAGGTCTCGCAACTCCGCCAGGAGGCCGAGGTGTCCGACCGCGTGGTCGCGCTCGCCAGCGCCGACCTCGACCAGATGCGCGGGCTGATCGGCCGCGCCGAAACCACCCGCCAGGCCGCCGCCGGCATGGGCGACGCCGCCATCGTCCGCGTCGTTTTCAACGACGAATCGCTCGACATGAACGCGGCGTACGTCAAGGCGCGACAGATTCAGCAGGTCCAGGACGCCTATATCCAGCGGGCCGCGGACATCGAGCGAGACCTTGGCTACCTCGGCCAGCAGGAACAGCGTCTGTCGCAGCTCCAGAGCCAACTCCAGCAGGAGTACACCGACTTCCAGGCTCAACTCTGGCAGATGGACCGCCAGGTCGATACCATCGCCCGTAACGAGCGACTCATTACCATCATGGAGAAGCGACAGCGCACGCTCGACGAGAACAGCCGCTACCACGCCGGCAGCATGCAGAACCTCTCGTCCCGCTTTGCCGACATCCGCGCGAAACAGGAAGCCCGCCTCGAATCCCTCGCCACCTCCACGAACGTGAACTCGTACGAGGAACGGGCGAAAATCCAGATGGACGCCACGCGGACCTACAAGACTCTCACGCCCCGCGTCTCGGCCCCCAAGCCCAACGTCATCGAGATCACCCCGCGGGACCTCCAGAGCGAAGAGCCCGCGACCCAACCGGTCGCCAAGCCCATCGCCATGAAGAAGTAACGGACCTCCGGCGGCGCTCACGCGCCACGGCCTGTCCGGTTCCCTTGACGCCACGCCCGCCCTCCAAAGGCGGGCGTGGTCGTTTCTACATGTTCTTCCGCAGCAGACCCGCCGCACGCACCAACTGGAACAGGCCCCACCCGCCCGCGGCCCCCGAGGTCAGCAGCATCGCCCCGTCCTGCCACACCAGGTGCGATGGCGCCTGCGAGGCCGCCAATCCGGCGTCCGCCGTCAACTCGGCGATGACGAAGATCACGAACGCGTAGAACGAGGTGAACGAAGCACTCGCCGCGGTGCGTAGCCGATCCAGCCTTGCTTGCGCCGTTTTATCCACGATCCCCTTGTTCGCACGGATCGTCGCATGGCTGGATTCCATTGCCCCCGCCGCCCCGGCCACCAGCCCGCCCGCCGCGAACGACAGCCCCGCCATCGTCCCCGCCAAGGAAACATCCAGCCGCGCGTTTACCGCCCGTATCCACTCCACCGTCCACCCGGGGACTCCCTGCAACACCGCGTCCAGCCCGCCCCCTCCGCTCTGTGTGATCGCCGTCAGCAGCATCGCCGCGCTCCTTTCCCGGCGTCAACGCCGGTTCAAGAGGCCGGGGCCTTCGACGCGGCCCTGGCCCGTCTCGCCAGAATCCCGTCCAGCACGCTCGCGTCTTTCACCTCCACGATCGGCGGCTCGGGATGGTGCTTGTGGGGCGTGTCCTTGTCGTGCAGAACCTGCCCGTCTTTCCCCACCTCGTCAAACCGCACGCTCACCCGAGTCGACACGCCGCGCTCCTGCATCGTCACCCCGTACAGCCGATCCGCCGCCTGCATCGTCCGCTTGTTGTGCGTGATCACGATGAAGTGCGACAGGTCGGTGAAGTCCCGCACCGCCTGGGTAAACCGTGACACGTTCCCCTCGTCCAGCGCCGCGTCCACCTCGTCGAGCACGCAGAAGCAACTCGGCTTGCTGCGGAAGATCGACATCAGCAACGCCACCGCCGTCAGCGTCTTCTCCCCGCCCGAGAGCTGGCTGATGCTCCGCGGCTCCTTGCCCGGAGGCTTGGCCACGACCTCGATCCCGCTCTCCAGCAGGTCCGTCTCCCCCGTCTCCACCTTCTGGATCGAGCCGTCCGGGCCTTCAACCTCCTTCACCAGCGACATCAGGCGAACCTCGGCCCGCCCGCCGCCGAAGAGCCGCCGGAACATCCCCGTCTCCCCCGCGAAGTGCTCCCGAATCTTCTCGAAGACCTCCCCGAACCGCGCCTTGCTCACCGCGTTCAGGTCCTCGATCAGCCGCTCCAACTGGTCGCGGGCGTCGTCCAGGTCGGCCACCTGCTGCACCAGCCGCTCGTTCTGCGATTCGAGCGTCGTCTCTTCCTCCAGCGCGTCGAGGTTGACATTCCCGAGTTTCTTGACCGCCTCCCGCAGCACGTCGATGTTCCGCGCCGCCTCGTTCGTGTCGATCCGCGTCACGGTGCCGTCGCTCATCACGCCGCGGTATTCGGGGTACTCGGCGACCAGGTCGATGCCGATCTCCTCCAATGCCCTCGCCTGAAGATTCTCACGCTTCACTTCGACCTCGCGACGCGACACCTCGAGGCTGTGCCAGTCGCGCTCGACGACCTGGAACCGCTGCCGTGACGCCGTCAACTGCGTCCCCAGATCCTCGCACGCACGCTCCAGATCACCGAGCGCGGTGCGCCGCTCGCCCAGTTCGCGAATCGCTTCCTCGCCGCGCGTCTCCGCCGCCCGCGCCGCGGCGACGGACTGCTCGATCCCCGCCCGGTGCTCGATCAGCCGCTCCTCCAGGTGCTGCACATGCCCGTGCAGGTCGCGTGCGTGCCGCTGGGCCTCGTCCCGAACCAGTTCCAGCCGCGAGAGTTCGCGCCGCGCCGCCCCGGCCTCGTCCCCCAGCCTCGCCACCTCGACCTTCTCCGCCGACATCTGCTCCAAGGCCGCATCGGCCCGCGCCTGGATCGCTCGAACCTCGTCCTCGATGCTCGCCAGGGCCGTCTGTTCATCCGTGTGCAGACGCCCCAGCCGATCCGCCCGCGCCCGGAGCGACTCCAAGTCCTGTTCCAGCGTGCCCAACCGTTCCCGGGCCTGCGCCGCCTCGAGCGTCAACCCGGTGTGCTCGCGCTCAAGCCGCGCGAGGTCCGCCCCCAGTCGCTCCACCTTGTTCTGCTCGCTCATCGCCGCCCGCTGGACCTGCGCCAGCGTGCCCCGCGCCGCGGCCACCTGGTCGGACAACCCTGCCGCGTCCGTATCCAACCCCGCCAGCAACGCTCGCTCGTCATGCAGCACGCTCGAAAGCCCGGCCACCTGCCCGGTCAGCGTGTCCAGTTCCGCCCGACGCCCCAAGAGGCCGATTGTCCGATCGCCGGTCGTGGTCGGTCGCCCGGCGCTCACCCGACCTTGCGGGTCCATGACAAGGCCATCGCGGGTGACAAACCGCGCGTACGCCCCCGCCAATGGACCGGCCGAGAGCAGCAACGCCGCATCCAGGTTCTCCACCAGGTACGTCCGCCCCAACAGCCGATCGAGCAGGTCCATCAGACGGGGGTCCGCCGCGTCGCCCTCGCGCGGACGCACGAGCGACCGCAACGCGATCACCCGGCCGTGCGGATCGTGCACCTCGACCCCGCCGAGGGCCAGCCCCGCATCCGGCGTTGGCACGGGCCCCCCGCCCGACACGCCCGAGAGCGGCAGGAACGTGACCCGCCCGGGGAGATTCGCGAGTTCATCGTGTGACGGGATTGCCGCGGTCGTTTCCACGACCAGCCCTTGCAGGTCCGCCCCCAGCGCCAACTCGACCGCTCCCGCCGCCACGCCGTCCAGATCGCCCCGTGTTTCGATCAAATCCGCCAGCGGCGCAAGCACCCCGGCAAAGCCATGCCCTTCGGCACGGAGTTCCATCGCCCGCCGCACCGCCTCCTCAAACCCGGCCCGCGTCTGGATCATCTCGTGCAGGACCGCGCGCCGCGCATCCAGACGCGCCACGTCCTGCTCCAGCCGCCCCAGCCGTTCCGCGCGTTCCCGGCGATCCTCGCTCAGCCGTCCGACCTGACCTTCCAGTTCACGGAGCCGCGCGTCCGACGCCACGACCGTCTCCGCGCCAGCCCGCGCGGCGATCTCGCCAGCCGCGATCACCTCGCGAAGTCCCGCCATGTCGTCCGCCAGCCGCGCCACACGCTCCGCCAGACGCTGATCATGCTCACGCAGCCCCTCGGCCCGCTTGGCCTCGCCCGCCACCGTGGCCAGCAGTTGGATCCGTTCACGCTCAATCTGCTGGACGCCCGCGCTCTTCGACCCCATCGCCGCCCGCCGATCCGTCAGCAGTTCCAGCACCTCGCCACGCTGCGCGTGCGCCAGGGCCAGCCGCTGTTCGGCCTCCGCGAGCCGCGCCGTGGCCGTCCGCACCGCCGCCGCCTGCTCCTCGATCCCCCGCTCCGCCGCCAACCGACGAGCCTCCAGGTCGCCCAGACGCTGCCGATCCTGCGCCGACTGCCGATGCGCCTCCTCCGCGGCCCGTTCAAGCATGACGCGGCGCTGCTCGGCTTGCTCCCGCTCATGCGACGCGCTCAGCCGTGCCTGTTCCAACGCCTGCACCGCCTCCGTCGCCTCTCGACGCGCGATCTCCGCCTCCTGCTTGGCCGCTTCCAGCGCCGCCACCTGCGCTCCGCGCTGCGTTCGCTCCCCGTCCAGCAGCGCTTGCCGGCTCGTTAGCCCTGCCAGCCGCTGTTCCAGGTCGTCGTACTGCTCAAACGCCAGCGCCAGACGCCACGCCCGCAGGTCCCCGTCCAGTTCCACGAACTTCCGCGCCTTGGCCGCCTGCCCACGCACCAGCCGAAGCCTTCGCTCCGTGCTCTCCAACTGCTCCCGCACGCCCGAGAGGTTCGCCTGCGTCCGCTCGAGTTTCCGCGTCGCCTCGATCCGCCGCTGCTTGTACTTCGCGATCCCCGCCGCTTCCTCGAAGATCACCCGCCGTTCCTGCGGGCTGGCCAGCAGCATCGCGTCGACCTTCCCCTGCTCGATGATCGAGTACGCGTCGGCCCCCACGCCCGTGTCCAGGAACATCTCGCGGATGTCCTTCAGCCGCGCCACCTTCCCGTTGATGAGGTATTCGCTCGACCCGTCCCGGTACAGCCGCCGCTCGATCTCCACCGTGTCCGCGTCCACCGGCAACGCCCGGCGAATACGTCCCGCGGAGGTCATCGGGGTGTTCGGGATCGACGACGGGTCCGCGGGTTCGTGGCGTTCATCGGCGGACGCCGCCTCGACCACCGACTCGCGCCCAGCCTCATTCAACGGTTCGTTCGCACGCCGGGCGCCTTCCGGCAACAGCGGATTCTCGAACGTCAGCGACACGCTCGCCATGCCCAGCGGCGGACGCGACGCGCTCCCCGCGAAGATCACGTCGATCATCTCCGTTCCGCGGAGGCTCTTGCTCGACCGCTCCCCCAGCACCCACTTGATCGCATCGACGACGTTGCTTTTCCCGCACCCGTTCGGCCCCACGATCCCCGTCACCGGGTCGTCAAAGGTGAACACCGTCCGGTCCGCGAAACTCTTGAACCCATTCAACGTCAGCCTGGTCAAACGCATGATGTCCTCGCAACCTCCGTGCTCCGAGGGGCCCAGCGCGGGGGACGCGAGGGGCGGCCGTACAAACGCCGCAACTCCGCGGCGGGGCCAGTGTATCAGATCGGCTCGGGTCGCGCAACTTCATGCCTTTTCACGGCCTGTGCGGCGCTCGTCACGCTCCGTACAGCCCTCTTGCGCGAAGCGTCAGCGTGGGTTGACAGGAACGATCGGCACGATCTTCGGTCGCGGCGTAGCGGCGTCCTCCGTCGGCACACGCCCCGGCGCGGTCTGGAGAACAATCGGCTCGTCCCCGGGCTTCTCCGGCCTTTCCACCGCGTCCTGCGACGCCGCCGCCGACGCGATCATCCCCCTCAACTTGTCCTGTTCCGTCGAGAGCGAGGCCGAGGTCATCCCGCCTTTCACCAGCGCCGACAACGCGCCCACCACGTCGCTGTACGACAGCCCAAGCCCCGCCGACGTGTCCTCCGGTGAGGCGTCCTTGGCCATGTACTCGATCAGTGCCACCAGATCGGCCTGAACCACCCGCTCGACCGCCGCACCGCCCGTTGTGGGCACGTGCCGCACCCGAACCGCCGTCGTCCCTTCCTCAGTCAGGATCGTCAGCCGATCGTCCCACGCCGAGACCACCGCCGGCCTCTTGAGCGACTGGTCCGCTCCAAACAGCACGATCCGCGGCTGGCCCTGCTGCGTCACGTACACCAGCGGCTCCCCGAACGGCACCAGGTCCAGAAAGAACTTGCCGCCCACCTGCCGCCGCTCAAGGCCCTGAAAATTCCGGCGTGGCCAGCGTTCCTGCGCCATGACCTCCAGCCGCGTCGGCGAGACCCGCACCGCGTCACCCGCCGCCCCCAACGATTGCTGCAGCCGCCGCACCTGCATCCGCGTCACCCGCGCCGCCAGCGCCTCGTACGCCGCCACCCGCACCGTCAGCGGCTCGCTCAGCAACTCCTGCAACGCCAGGTCCACCGTCGGCCCGCCGTCCAACTGCCCCAGCAACTCCACCGCCTTCGTCCGCACCGTCCCCTGCCCCGTCCGCGCGATCTCCTTCAGCGGCCCGGCCGCCAATGCGTCGTTCAGCCGTGCCCCCGCCTTCAGCCCCGCCATCCGCGGCGCCAACTCCGGGTACTCGTACAACTCCCGGATCATCGGCAACGCCCGCGCCCCGATCGCCTCGAGACACCACGACGCATCCTCCGCCAGCGCCGGCTCGGCTTTCACGCCCTCCACCAGACGCTTGGCCTGCTGCTCCGGGAAACTCGGGTCGATGCTCAGGTGCGAAACCAACTCCAGAAACTCGCCCGGCTGCGTCCGGTACCGCCTTGGGATATGAAGCGCGATGCTCCCCCCCGACTCGTTCACCGTCCGTCCACGCGCCGTCTGCACCGGGTCGCCGGGCCCCTGCGGAAACCGCCCGTTGATCGCCGACACGACCGCCCGCGCCCGGGCGTGGCTGTTGCTGTCCAGCACTAACTCAATGTCGAACGGGTCCGTCACCCAGCCGCCGTCCAGCACGCGCCCCGCCGTCCGCGTCACGCCCTCCTGCTCGCGCCCACGCTCCGCGAACGGATTGATGAAGATCGGCCCACGCGCCTTCCCCAGCACCCGCGCCTGCACGCCCCCAAAAACGCTCGCCCCGCCCAGCCGCAGTTGTGTCGTCCACAGCGTTCCGCCCTCCAGACTCGTCGCGTTGAGCGCCCGCACTACGAGGTCGAACGTGGCGTTCGCCGGCATGCCGGGAGGGATCGCCGCCTGCACCACCACCACCGCCGTGTTCCGATCCCGCAACACCTCGCGCGGCGACTTCCCCTCCAGCGCCGTTCCCCGGAACGCGTCCTTCGTCCCCACCCCCATCAGCCCCATCTCGCGTTCCATGGTCGCCGCCACGCCCTCGGGCAGAATGTCCCCACCCGTGCCGTTCAGCCCCACCACCAGCCCCAGCCCCGACACCAGCACCGGTTGCACCCCGCGCAACTCGCTTTCCGCCCCGATCGTCCCGCGAAACAACGGATGCACGTCACGGGTCACGATCGGGCGCACCGCGACTGGTCGCGGCTTCTCTCCGCCGCCGCCACAGCCCCACAGCACGCCGACAACGGCACACACGCCGATTCCGACTCGGGTCGCCACTGCACGCATCACGCATTCTCCGGTCCGGGGGATTGGTGTTCGCTCCCCGGCAAGCAGCACACTGTACGGATTTCGCGGAGTGTGTGCACGAATCACGCTCGACGCATCACGTATTGTCCGCGCATCTCATTGCGCCATCGCGGCTTGTGCCTCGATCGATGCTCGCATGTCCCAGAATGTGACCCTCTCCAATACCTAACACAACATCTCGATGCCATGCAGTGGGTTCGCGCAGGATTCATTCCCGACAGGAGATGAACATCCGCAAGTTCATTCGTAGATATAATTTACGCCCAATCGACAGTATATCCACAAAACTTTGTGGGTGCACCCACTTGCAGGCACGATCTGTAGTGGTATGCTCTCCCCCTTGGGATGGTTGGGTTTGTTCGATCCCGACCTTTCCAAGGCACTTCGATGGCCGCGACCTGCCACCGGCGCACCACGTGTTCGCCGTCGGCGATTACGCCCGATGTGACGATTTGTTTGGGTTACGATAGGTTTCTGAGAGGTGCAGGTTTAGGCGAGGTGTGACGTGGGTGTGCTTTCGGATCGCCAAATTCGCGAGGCCGTGAAGATCGAGCCGTTCGAGCGGGCCGTGAAGAGGCCCGGGCGGATTTCCTTCGGCGTCTCCTCGTACGGCTACGACGTGCGCGTCGGCACCCACTTCAAGATCTTCACCCCCAGCCCGCGCACCGGCGACATCGCCGTGGTCGATCCCAAGCAGTTCTCCGACGACATGATGGTCGAGGTCGACGTCGCGCATAAGCCCGCCGACAAGCAGTACGTCATCATCCCCCCCAACTCCTTCGCGCTCTGCGAAACGGTCGAGTACCTCGAGATCCCGCGCCACGTGCTGGCCATCTGCGTCGGCAAGAGCACCTACGCCCGCTGCGGCCTCATCGTGAACGTCACGCCCCTCGAACCCGAATGGCGCGGCAAGGTCACCCTCGAAATCTCCAACACCACGCCGCTGCCCGCGCGCGTCTACGCCAACGAGGGCGTGGCGCAGTTGATCTTCCTCAAGGCGGATCAGGTGTGCGAAGTGAGTTACGCCGACAAGGGCGGGAAGTACCAGGACCAGGGCGGGCTGACGCTGCCCAAAGTTGACTGATCACACGAAGCGATACCGGACACGGAAGGCCGGTAGACAGGGAATCGTCATGAAGATCGCACGTAAGTTCACCACCGCAGGCCGAGACCCATTCCAGAGCGTCGCGTGGACCACGCGCTCCAGCAAGATCACCAACCCCGACGGCTCCGTCGTCTTCGAGATGAAAGACGCCGAGATGCCCGAGTCGTGGTCGCAGTTGGCCGTGGACATCATGGTCAGCAAGTACTTCCGCAAGGCGGGCATCCCCGTGCTCGATGCGAAGGGCAAGCCCGTGCTCGGGTCCGACGGCAAGCCGCAGACGCGCGGGGAGAAGTCGGCCCGCGAGGTCATTCACCGCCTGGCCGGGTGCTGGCGGTGGTGGGGGGAGACGCACGGGTACTTCGACACCGCCGAGGATGCGCAGGCGTTCTACGACGAACTGGCGTACATGATGGTGCACCAGATGTGCGCCCCCAACAGCCCGCAGTGGTTCAACACCGGGCTGAACTTCGCGTACGGCATCTCGGGTCCCGCCCAGGGCCACTGGATCGTGGATGCCAAGACCGGCGAGGCGCAACTCGCGGCCGATGCGTACACGCACCCACAGCCGCACGCCTGCTTCATCCAGAGCGTGAGCGATGACCTCGTGAACGAGGGCGGCATCATGGACCTCTGGGTCCGCGAGGCGCGACTCTTCAAGTACGGCTCGGGCACGGGCACGAACTTCAGCAACCTCCGCGGCGAGGGCGAAAAACTCTCCGGCGGCGGGCGCTCCAGCGGCCTGATGTCGTGGCTCCGCATCGGCGACCGCGCGGCCAGCGCCATCAAGAGCGGGGGCACCACCCGCCGCGCCGCCAAGATGGTCTGCCTTGACATGGATCACCCCGACATCGCCGAGTTCATCGATTGGAAGGTGCGCGAGGAGATCAAGGTTCAGGCCATGGTCGAGGGGATGGCCCTGCTCAAGAAGCACGACCCCGCGCTGGCGAAGCAGTGCGACGACCTGAAACTCAAGCTCGACTACGACTTCAACGGCGAGGCCTACCAGACCGTCAGCGGGCAGAACAGCAACAACTCGGTGCGCGTCCCCGACGCGTTCTTCGCCGCCCTCGATGCCGACGGCGACTGGCAGACCACCGGCCGCACGTCGCACAAGGTCGCCAAGACCTTCAAGGCCGCTGATCTGTGGGAGAAGATCGGCTACGCCGCGTGGCGGTGCGCCGACCCGGGCGTGCAGTTTGATTCCACGATCAACGCCTGGCACACCTGCCCGAGCGGCGGGCGCATCAACGCGAGCAACCCGTGCAGCGAGTACATGTTCCTCGACAACACGGCGTGCAACCTCGCGTCATTGAACGTGCTCAAGTTCTACAACGCGACCACCCGCACCTTCGACGCCGCCGCGTTCGAACACGGCGTGGACCTGTGGACCATCGTGCTGGAAATCAGCGTGCTCATGGCCGCCTTCCCCAGCCGCGAGATCGCCGAACTCTCGTACAAGTACCGCACGCTGGGCCTGGGCTACGCCAACCTGGGCGCCATGCTCATGCAGGCGGGCATCGCCTATGACAGCGACGAGGCCCGTGCGGTCTGCGCCGTCCTTACGGCGATTCTCACCGGGCGCTCGTACCGCATGTCGGCCCTTATGGCCGAGCAACTCGGCGCCTTCCCAGGCTTCGCCGCCGACCGCGACAACATGCTCCGCGTCATCCGCAATCACCGTCGTGCGGCCCACGGCGTCCGCCGCGACGCGCCCGAGTGGGAAGGCCTGCACCCCGCCACGCGCCCCGTGCCGATCGACCACACCATCATCCGCGCCGGACGCGTCACGATTCGCAACATGGGCGACCTGCTCGTGCGGGCGACCGGCGCCTGGGACGACGCGCTGGCCCTGGGCGAGAAGCACGGCTACCGCAACGCCCAGACCACCGTCATCGCCCCCACCGGCACCATCGGGCTGCTCATGGACTGCGACACCACCGGCGTCGAGCCCGACTTTGCCCTCGTCAAGTTCAAGAAACTCGCCGGCGGCGGATATTTCAAGATCGCCAACGAGTCCGTCCGTCCCGCCCTCGTCGCTATGGGCTACTCCGACGCCCAGGTCCGCGACATCATGGCCTACCTCCTGGGCGAACTCTCGCTCGAAGTCCCCCTGCCCGGCGGAGGGCAGGCAACGCTCGGAACGTTCCTCAAGTCCAAGGGTCTGACCGACGCCGATCTCAAGGCCATCTCCGATTCCCTGCCGGGCGTGTTCGACCTGGCCTTCGCGTTCGCGGCGTGGGCGTTGCCCGCCGGGGTGCTCAAGCTCTGCGGCGCGGAAGGAGCCGCGGCGAACGACCCGTCCTTCAACCTCCTCAAGTTCCTGGGGTTGACCGACGGGCAGATCGAGCAACTCAACTTCAAGATCTGCGGCACCTCGACGCTCGAGGGCGCCCCGCACCTCAAGCCCGAGCACCTCCCGGTGTTCGATTGCGCCAACAAGTGCGGCAAACTCGGACGTCGGTTCATCCATCCGCACGGGCACATCACGATGATGGCGGCGGCGCAGCCCTTCATCTCCGGGGCCATCTCCAAAACCATCAACCTCCCCAACGAGGCCACCGTCGCGGACATCAAGGCGGCGTACCGACTTTCGTGGGAACTGGGCCTCAAGGCCAACGCCCTGTACCGCGACGGGTGCAAACTCAGCCAGCCCCTGTCCGCGACCGCCGACGAGGCCAGGAAGGAAGCCGGCAAGGCGGAGACCCCCGAGGGAAAAGTCCCCTCGACCCCCGCGACTTCGTCGACGGGCGTTACTGCGGCCGCGGCGGCTGCGGCGAGTGATCCACAGCCCGAGCCGGTCGTGCTGGCGCCGCTCCCGCGGGCCTCGCGCCGCCGCCTGCCCGACACGCGCCGCAGTCTTACGCACAAGTTCAATGTCGCCGGGCACGAGGGGTATGTCACCGTCGGCCTCTACGACGATGGGCAACCGGGCGAGTTGTTTATCACCATGAGCAAGGAAGGATCGACCATCGGCGGGCTGATGGACAGCCTGGGCACGGCGACGAGCGTCGCGCTGCAGTACGGCGTGCCGATCCAGAGCCTGGTGGGCAAGTTCAGCCACCAGCGATTCGAGCCGGCGGGGATGACCGAGAACTCGGATATCCCCTTTGCCAAGAGCCTCGTGGACTACATCTTCCGCTGGCTGGGCATGGAGTTTGTGCCGGGCTATCGCGAGGCCCACGCGCCCAAGCGGGAGATCGCGGAACCAGCCCGGCTCGATCCGCCTCGCATCGCACTCGACCCGGTTCACGAACCCAAGCCGTCCATCCATGTCCACGCGACCTCGCGGATCACGGAGATCGACGTGGTGCTCAAGGGCAAATCGTCGGCGCTGACCGACGCGCTCGCCGACGCGCAGAGCGACGCGCCGGCGTGCGACGTGTGCGGCAATGTCACCGTCCGCAGTGGCACCTGCTACAAGTGCCTCAACTGCGGCAACAGCATGGGGTGCAGTTAGGGACTCGGTCCGGGATGGGGCGGGGGAGGGGCGTCGTGCACGACTCCTTCCTCCCGCGGGTGTTGAACAACGGGTCGGCTTCCAGGAGGGAGGCCGACGAACGGGGCCGAGGATCGGCGACGTTCCTAGCCCGGCGTGGAGCATGATCGAACGGCAACCCGAGGCGGAGACGGCTTCGCCTTTGGAGAGAGCATCACGGAGCGACCCTCGCCGCGAGGCGAACCAGCCACGGAGGTCATGACCCCACGCTCGTTCAGAAACGCGGGAACCAGGGACCAGGCAGGCCCCCTCTCCCGCCCCGAACCGGACCCACCCAATGCAGGGCCGAGGAAAGCCTCCCACCCAGGCGTGTCTCCAACGAGACCTTTGGCTCTGCGATTCATGAAACCCCCGGGATCAATGCCCGGGGGTTTCTTTTTCATCAGGCGACAGGCACCCCAATTTGAAATAGTTGGTGAGGTCGCGGAACGATTACCTACCAAAATACGGACGGCCGATTTGTCATTAGCGCAAAGTCGGCAAGATTTTTCTTGCATGGTCAAATCTTCCTGTTGACATTACCGGTCAGACCTGCGACACTGTGCCACGTAGGAGATCGCACCAAAGAGAGAGGTGCGTGCCAAGGCCGCCGCGAAAGCGGTTCGGTAAGGAGGAGACGAGGTCATGATTCAAGGCGTTTCACGTTCGGCCATGCTCGCGGTGCTTGCGGGTTCCGCGACCTTTGCAGGCGCCGAGACGGTGCTGATTTCCATGCGGTATGACTCGCTTTCGGGGTCGTACAACTCGGCGCTGCAGGAGTTCCGGGCGCGTGCGGCTGATACCGCGGCCCTCCGTTCGACCGGAGCAGTATCGCGCTTGGTCCCCACCACCGGGACGGCCTTGTTTGAGGCCGGTTTTGTCAGTGCGGCGAACTCCGCCGACTTCGACATCCGCGTATCGGCCATCCCGACCGGGAACCCGCTGGTTCGTACGGGCTCCGGGCTGTTTGTCGCGACCGACGTCGACGGCGACACCATCTCGGGCGTCGTGAACGGCACGTGGTACAACGGCGGCCCCGGGTTCATCTTCTTCAACGGCACGCTCAGCAACGTCATCCTCACCTCCAGCGGCGCTGCCCCGGAGAACGGCACGTTCGACGGTTCCAACGGCGGGTCGTGGGACATGAACATTCCCGCCCCGCAGCCCTACGAGGGCGCGATCGTGCAGCTGGTCTTCGGCGCTCCCAACTTCTTCCTCCAGGACTTCCAGGATCGCGCGACCGGCGTGACCGCCCAACTCGTTCCGGCGCCCGGCGCGTTGGTGCTGATGGGCCTTGGCGGCTTGGCGATGACACGCCGTCGCCGCTGAGCGATTATGAACGATTTGTAGCAAGGCCGCGGGGTTCGCCCGCGGCTTTTTCTTTTCACCAATGTCAACAATCCAAACAAACAACAAACATACTGATACGATGAGAACAGATTGACATGCTTCCGCAAGAAATCGCGCAGGATCGACATGATTTAGTGTTGACAGTTGTGGGAAAGTGAAGGATACTTCCCGTGCGGGCCTCTGACGGGGACCGCAGAGAGAGAATCAACAACCCTGAACGGGTGTGATTAATCGGAGGAGAGTTCAGATGCGTATGTCCAAGGTGTCGTCGGCCATTGTCGCGGCCGGGTTGTTCATGACCGCGGGTGCTGTCGCTCAGCCGATTGCGTCGGCGACGTACTTCGACCTTTCGGGTAACTGGGACGGAGCGATGTTCCACGCGTACGCCGCGTCGGCCCCCGGGCTGATGTCGAGCGGTTCGGTGGCGCGTCTGGTCGCTCCGATCGGCACGGCTGACTTTGAGCCGGGCTTTGTGGCCGCCGCAAACCCCGCCGACTTCCACCTGATGTTGAACTACATCCCCTCCGGACCCGGGTTCGGGCTGGGCTTCGGCACGTTCATGATCACGGATGCGGATGGGGATTCGATCTCGGGCAATGTCAACGGCCTGTGGATCGATGACAGCGCGAACACGCCCGGGCAGGTCTTCTTCAACGGCGCCCTCTCGAACGTGGTGTTCACGGGCGGGACGTTCAACGGCACCCTCGCGGGCGCCTTCAGCACGCTCTTCGGCGGGACGCCCCCGTACGACGGCGCGATCACGCAGCTGTACCTCTCACCCCCCGGGAACTTCTTCACGTCGGTCTTCAGCGATGTGAACACGGGTGTGACGATGCAGATCCTCCCCGCCCCCGGCGCCGCGGCGCTGATGGGCCTGGGCGGCCTGCTGGTGGCCCGCCGCCGCCGCTGATCGCTCGTTCAGTTTGATTCTCGCGGACCCCGGGAGCACCCTCCCGGGGTCTGTTGTTTTCAGGGCACCAGTTGCGTCAGCGCATCGCGACCCATCGGCATCCGGAAGCGGTCTCGCGTGCGGCAGTAGTCCAGCCCGCCCAGGCGCCCGATGGTGTCGAGCACGGCGGGGTCGACGTGGTGCCGCTCGTTGATCGCGTCGTCGTGCACGTAGACATGGACGACCTCGCCGAGCACGATGTTCCCGCCGGCCGGGGCGCCGGGATTGGTGCGGATGACCTGGAGCGTGCGGCACTCGAACGCGACGGGGGATTCGGCCACTCTCGGCGGGCGCACGGCACGACTGGGCGAGGGCGTCAGGCCGACAAGGTCGAACTCGCTCTGGCCGTAGGGCAGCGGTTCGGCGGCGGCGGCGACCTTGGCGGCGTAGGCGTGCGAGGCGATGTTGACGACAAACTCGCCCTGGCCGCCCTCGCCGGCGGGCTTGGCGTTGCGGAGGGTGTCCTTCTCCGAGCCGTCGGCGTTGTTGGCGGGGCAGAAGAGGAGCGTCATGGGGTTGGAGCCGACGCCCGCGAAGAAGGAGAAGGGGGCGAGATTGGCCCGGCCGTCGGGGGACGTGGTGGAGACGAAGGCGATGGGGCGCGGGGTGATGGCGCCGATGAGGAGTTTGTAGCGGTCGGGCTGGGCAAGCGAGGCGGGGGAGAGTTCCATGCGCGAGTGTAAGTGCGTGGGGTAGTCTGTTACTGCCCGTCCTAGAGTACATGACGCCAGTATCTGGGCTGTGGAAAGCGGATGGACGCACAGGTGCCTGGAGATCGAACGCGATGGGCGAATATCTCTACAAGCACCTGCCGCTCAGCGAGCCGTTGATCCGCGACCTTTACCGGCTCAATCCATGGTGGGATCGCAAGCCCCAGCAAGTCCTGCCTCCGACGCGGCGTCACCTCGTCGGACAGATTCAACGACGCTTGGATCGCCGGCTGGCGCCGATCATTGTGGTTCGAGGGCCCCGTCAGATCGGAAAGACAACGGCCCAGTTGCAGGTCTTGAGCGATCTGCTCGCGCAAGGCGTGTCTCCGCGAAACATTCTGCGGCTGCAGGCTGACGAACTGCCCGAGTTGATTTCGCTATCCGAACCAATTGTGCGAATCGTCGATTGGTACGAAGGCGAAGTACTCCGAGGGACGCTCAATGAAGTTGCACACCGTGGCGAGCGCACGTACCTGTTTTTCGACGAAGTGCAGAATCTGAAGGCTTGGGAGACACAACTGAAGATGCTGGTCGACACCTCCACCACGCAGGTGGTGGTGACCGGCAGTTCCGCCTTGCGAATCGAGTTGGGACGGGACAGTCTGGCAGGGCGTATCAACACGATCGAAGCGGGCGTGCTCTCTCTTACTGAAACGGCCAAATTCCTCGGAGAGGACTTGGGCGATCCGTTCCTGGCCGACAATGGCCTCGAACCCCTCGTCAAGATTGAGTTCTGGCGAGCGTTGGCGGATTACGGAAGAAGATGTGCGGTAGTACGCGATCGTGCTTTCCGGGCCTATTCACAGCGCGGGGGGTATCCTCTGGCACAGCAGAGGCAGGATATTCCTTGGTCAGAGGTCGCCGATCAACTCAACGAGACCGTGATCAAGCGAGTAATTCAGCATGACCTTCGTGTAGGAGATCGGGGTCGAAAGCGTGACGCGGCCTTGCTGGAGGAGTTGTATCGCCTGGTGTGCCGATATGCCGGTCAATCGCCCGACGTGCAGTTGTTCACGCGCGAAGTAGGGCGGGCGCTGCGTGCGAATATTGGGCCACAACGGGTGCGGCAGTATCTCCGGTTCCTGCACGACACCCTTCTGGTGCGGCTCATCGAGCCGCTGGAGATACGGCTCAAGCGCAAGCGTGGGAGCGCGAAGTTATGTCTGGCCGACCATGGACTGCGAGCGAGTTGGCTTCAGGAGATGGTCCCGTTGGACCCGGACGAACTGGCGGCGAATGCGGACCTGACGACACTGGCCGGGCACATCGCGGAAAGCGTGGCCGGTGCCTCGCTCGCGACCATTTCCGGGCTCGACCTCGCGTACGTTCCGGCTCGCGGCGGGGAGCCGGAGATTGACTTTGTGCTGACGGTGGGAACAAGGCGAGTTCCACTCGAAGTGAAGTACCAGCGCCGGATTGATGCACACCGTGATACGGAAGGGCTTCGGTCATTCATCGAAAGAACGGCGAACAATGCCGGATTCGGCGTGCTTGTTACACAGAGTGACACGGATATCGTCCTGGATCCGCGCATTGTCGCGCTGCCGCTCAGTACGATGATGTTGCTCCGGTAGAGTCCGCCCCTGCTGGATAAGGCCGCATGGATACAGATCACTCTATGGCCATGGGTGTTGGTCGATTCGCGGCGGACGGCATCGCAGTGGTTTCCGGCGTGCTGAGGCCGGCGGAGGTGGAGCGTCTGTGCGATCTGGGCGAACCTTTGTTACGCGGGGCCGCGGGCCCACGCCCCGGAGTACGTCGGGCCTTGGAGAAGGTGCCGGAGTTCGCTGACGTTCTGAACGACTCCCAGGTGCCAGCACTCGCCGAACGTATCACGGGGCCGGCCGCCCGGGTCGTCCGTTCGATCTTGTTCGACAAGTCGGCAGATACTTGGGCGGTCCCATGGCACCAGGACGCGACCGTGGCCTTGCGCGAGCGGGCGGATGCGCCCGGATTCGGGCCATGGTCGGTCAAGGACGGCGAGGCGCACGCCCGCCCGCCACGGGAACTGCTGGACGAGATCCTCGTTGTTCGACTTCACCTGGACGACTGCGGCCCGGACAACGGACCGCTGCGGGTGATTCCCGGGTCGCACCGGTCAGGGGTCCATCCGGAGCGAAACCTGGGGGTGATTGTGGAAACCGGCCCGGTTGTGGAGTGCGTCGTGAAGGCGGGCGACGCGGTGCTGATGAGGCCGCACTCGGTGCATTCCTCGCCCCGGGCGACCCGTCCAGCCCGACGGCGCGTGCTGCACCTCGAAATGACGGCCCGGGAGCTTCCGACCGGATTGGCTTGGGGTGAAACCGCGATGTTGAGCGTGTCGCGGGGGTGAAGCGGTCGATTGTGCCTGGATGAACCGGAGATTCGATGGTTCGCGGCTACTATTGAGTTCTCACACGCACCACACAAGTACCGAAAGGACAGAGGCATGGCGATGCGGCGGGCGAAGATCAGCGTCATCGGGGCGGGCAACATCGGCGGCGAGTGCGCCCGGTCGATCGCAATGAAGGAACTGGGCGACGTCGTCCTCGTAGACATCCAGAACAAGGACAAGCCCGAACTGCACATGCCGCGTGGCAAGGCGATCGACCTGGCCTGCTGCGGGCCGGTGGAGAAGTTCGACGCGCGGATCACCGGGACGTTCGACTACGCGGACATCGCGGGGTCGGACGTGGTGATCGTGACGGCGGGGGTGCCCCGCAAGCCCGGGCAGAGCCGCGACGACCTCGTGGCGATCAATGCGGGGATCGTGAAGAACGTGGCGCAGAACATCAAGCAGCATGCGCCCGACGCGCACGTGATCGTGGTGAGCAATCCGCTGGACGCGATGGTGTATGTCATGTGGAAGGTGACGGGGTTCCCGGCCAACCGCGTGATGGGCCAGGCCGGGGCGCTCGACGTGGCCCGCTACAAGACGTTCCTCGCGTGGGAACTTGGCGTGAGCGTGGAGGACATCCAGGGCCTGCTGTTGGGCGGACACGGGGACGACATGGTGCCCCTGCCGCGCCTCACGAGCGTCAACGGCATCCCCGTCCAGGACCTGCTGCCGGCGGCGAAGATTCAGGCCTGCGTGGACCGGGCGAAGGTGGGCGGGGGCGAGGTGGTGAAGTTGATGGGCACGAGCGCGTGGTACGCCCCCAGCGCCGGCACGATCGAGATGGTGGAAGCGATTGTGCGGGACAAGAAGCGGGTGATCCCGTGCGCGGCGTACTGCACGAAGGAGTTCGGGGTGGCCGATGCCAACGGCGGGAAGGGCCTTTTCGTGGGCGTGCCGTGCGTGCTGGGGGCCAACGGCGTGGAGCGGGTGATCACGTTCCAGATGAACGCGGAAGAGCGGAAGTTCATGGACGAGTCGATCAGCCACGTCAAGGATCTGATCGGCGCGACGGTGAAGTTGTTCCCGGAACTGGCCTGAGCGAGCGACATGGCCGCGGCGGGCCGATGGAGTTGAACCATGCGTTGCGGATGGATGCTGGCGTGTGTGATAGCGAGCGGCGTGTTCGCGGGCGAGGCGTCGGCGTGGCAGGTGAAGCCGGCGACCGAGGTGCCCGCGAAGGCGCGGGAGGAGATGGAGCGGCTTGTCCGCGAGCGGCAGAACGCCGCCGCGACGGCGCCGCCCGCGGAGGCGACGCCGCCCACTTCGACCGAGCCGGCGCCGATCACGTGGACGGAGCCGGAGTTCGAGTCGTTCGGGGCGATGCTGACCGGATCGTGGACCTCGGGCGCGAGCGGGCTGCTCATGCACATCGCGCCGGTGGCGGTGGAGGGGTTGCCCAACGCGCTGTACTGCGAGGTCTCGGCGGCGGACTCGCCACGCGCTCCCTTCCGGCAAACCGTGCTCGCGTTGTCGCGGGTGAACGGAAAAATGCGCCTGACGACGTGGGAGTTTCGTCGGCCCGGGGGGCGGATTCCCTCGGCGACGTGGTCGTGGGCGGTGCCGGTGGCGTTTCCGAAAGTCTCGGCGGCGGAGGACCTGATCGGGACGTTGGCGTTGGAGTTCAACAGCGGGGGCGGTTCGTACATCGGGCGCACGCCGCACCCGTACCCGACGGGGGCGCACGGCGCGGTGGAGATGACATCGGAACTGCTCGTGCGGAACGGGGTGATCGAACTGGCCGACCGCGGGTTCGGCCCAGATGGTTCGCAGGTGTGGGGGCCCGCCGCGGGCACGCGCACGGGCTTCACGCGCACCGATCTGGGGATGCAGGTGGTGCTGAAGGGCGGCGGGCTGGCGTCGGTCACGTTGCCGACCACCCTCAGCGGGGACATGCCCAAGCCGGGCGACATGTGTTCGGTGCATTACACGGCGTACCTGTCGAGCGGGGCGGAGTTTGATTCGTCGTACAAGCGCGGCACGCCGTTCACGTACAAGCAGGGCCAGCCGCTGATCCCCGGGTGGAACGCGCTGAACGACGACCTCCGCGCGGGGATGATCCGGCGGATCTTCGTGCCCACGCGCTTTGCCTGGGGGAGTGCGGGGCGGACGAACCAGGTGCCCCCGAACACGGACGTGGTGTACGACCTCGAGGTGGTGAAGATCGAAACGCCGCCCCCGCCCCCGCCTGTCGAGGGGACGCCGGGGGAGGCGCCGAAACTGGAAATCAGGCCCGCGGAGGGCGGCGGGCAGTCGCCGCCCCCGGTCAAGGCGGTGCCGGTGCCCGATCCCAAGTAGTCACGGTTCATTGACCCTGTACGCGTGCCCATGGCGGAGAAGGACTATTACGCGGTGCTCGGCGTGTCGCGGTCGGCGACGATGGATGACATCCGGAAGGCGTACCGCGCGCTGGCGAGGCAGTATCACCCGGACGTGAACAAGTCGCCCAACGCGACGGCGAAGTTCAACGAGGTCCAGCAGGCCTACGACGTGCTCGCCGACGAGCAGAAGCGAAGGCTGTACGACCAGTACGGCCCCGGTGGGGTGAACGGGGCGGGGCCGTTCGGCGGCACGGGGACCAGGCCCCGGAGTTCCGGGGGCGGGCATCCCGGTTCGGCGATGCCCGACATGGATTCCGAGGAACTGTCCGAACTGTTCGAGTCGATCTTTGGCGGATCGTCGCCGTTCGAGCGGACACACCCAAGTCCCGGGCGCGGGCCTGGACGGGCACGGCCTGGGCGCGCCTCGCCGGGCACGACCGAGGCGGAACTCTCGATCTCGTTCGAGACCGCGGCGCGTGGCGGGAGCGAGACGGTGCGGCTCTCGGGTCGGGGCGCGCCGCGGACAATCGAAGTTCGCATCCCCGCGGGGATCGAGGACGGCAGCGTGCTCCGTGTTCGAGGCGGGCATGAGCACGGCGTGAAGGTCGGCGACGTGGAGTTTCGCGTACGGATCGGCAAGCACCCTGTGTGGCGACGTGGCGAGCACGAGGACACGGGCAAGGGACTGGACCTGTACACCGATGTGCCGGTGAGTTTCGCGCACGCGGCGCTCGGCGGGGTGGTCACCGTGCCGACCCTGTCGGGGTCGGTCGAACTGACGATCCCCGCGGGGAGCGCGTCGGGGCGGAAGCTGCGGCTGCGTGGGCGAGGGATCGTGGACCCCGCGGGCCGGCAGGGCGATCTCTACGCGGTGGTGCGGATTGTGCCCCCGCGAGGGCCTTTTTCGAAGGAGGAAGAGGCCGTTCTGCGCGCGATGGACGGGCGTACGCCCGGCGTGGCCCCAAGCGGCCCGGGTGCGTGA
The DNA here is from genome assembly GCA_022180725.1 of Phycisphaerae bacterium. Classification (GTDB taxonomy): domain Bacteria; phylum Planctomycetota; class Phycisphaerae; order Phycisphaerales; family UBA1924; genus RI-211. Next base: position 22,585 of record BQMO01000012.1, on the reverse strand, counting down.
GCGGTGGGTGTAGGTGGCCGGATTCGGCTTGACACCGAGCGTCGAGGGTGGGAAAGTAGGAGCCGGGAGTGCGCGTCGGGCACGGTCGCGGACGCGGGCGGCGCGAGGGACGGGCCGCCGAACGATGGAGCACACGCGGTGCTCAAGCAGCAACACCAACTCTTCGTCATCTTGTTGTGCATCGTGGACGCGATGGTGATCGCCAGCGCGTGCCTGGTGGCGTGGCTGCTGCGGAAGGCGATCCTGCATTCGGACGTGCCCGACCCGACGACGCTGGCCGGCGCGGGGGTGTGGGTACGGCAGTCGCTGATGGTGCCGCTGGTGGTGCTGGGGCTGGGGAGCCTGTGGGTCTTCGGGTTGTACAAGCCCCGGCGCGACCAGGCATTGTGGGCGGAGCAGAAGCAGCTGCTCAAGGCGATGGTGGGCGCGGTGCTGGCGTTGGTGGTGGTGATCTGGCTGGTGGCGGGGCAGGAGATTACGCGGGGCGCGTCGGGCCTGGTGCAGTTGGGGCTGGGCTTCGGCGGGGCGTCGATGACCGTCGAGGCCGGGCGGATTCAACTCGGGCTGCTCGCGGCCATCGGGACGTTCATGCTGTGCGCGGAGCGGCTTTCGTTCCGCGTGGCGTTGCGGGCCGTGCGCAAGCGCGGGTGGAATCTGCGGCACGTGTGCGTGATCGGGGTGGGGCGATTGGGTCGGATCTGTTGCCGCACGCTGGACCGCAACTCGTGGACGGGGATCCACGTGGCGTATTTCATTTCGCACAACGACCACCACAAGGGACCGAGCGAGGTTCTCGGGCGGCAGGTGCTGGGCGGGCTGGCGGACCTGGAGCGCGTGCTCGACGCACGCCGTCCCGACGCGGTGTATCTCGCGATCCCCAGCACGCGGACGGCGATCCGCCCGCAGTTGCTCCGGCGGCTGGAGCGGTTCTGCGTGAGCGTACGGATCGTGCCCGACGTGCACCCGCGGTACATGCCGCACAGCGTGGAACTGAGCCAGGTCGACGGCATGCCGGTGATGAGCATCCGCGAGAACCCGCTGGCGGGGGTGGGCGGCGCGGTGAAGCGGCTGGTGGACATGGTCGGCGCGATCGTCGGGCTGATCGTGTTCATGCCGGTGATGCTGGTGATCGCGGTGCTGGTGGGGCTTTCGGGGCCGGGGCCGATCATCTTCCGCCAGCGGCGGGTATCGCTGGGCGGTGAGGAGTTCCGCATCCTGAAGTTCCGCACGATGGAACACGCCGAGGATGAAACGTCGGCGGCGGGGTGGACTTCCCGCGATGACCCGCGTGTGACGCGCCTGGGTCGATTTCTGCGACGGACGAGCCTCGACGAACTCCCGCAGTTGTTCAACGTGCTGGTGGGGGAGATGTCGCTGGTCGGCCCCAGGCCTGAACGCCCGGAACTCATCGCCCGCTTCCGCGACGACTGGCGCGGGTACATGCTCCGCCAGCACGTCAAGGCGGGCATGACCGGGTGGGCGCAGGTGAACGGCCTTCGGGGCGACACGAGCCTGAAAAAGCGCCTCCAGCACGACCTGTTCTACGTCCGCAACTGGTCGCTGGGGTTTGACCTCAAAATCCTCATTCTCACGCTCCTGCGCGGGTTTATCCACCCGAACGCGCATTAGCCCGCCTCGACACGCGCGCCCATGGAACCGCGCGGTGTTTCCTACCATCCCTCGTGCGAGTGGCGTATGGCGTCATCATCATCGGCGGGGGGCACGCGGGCGTGGAGGCCGCGTGGGCCTGCGCGAACCTGTTGAGTGAGCCGGGATCGGTCGCCCTCGTGACGCAGGACCCCTCGAAGATCGGGGTGATGTCGTGCAACCCGGCGATCGGGGGGCTGGCCAAGGGACAACTCGTCCGCGAGATCGACGCCATGGGTGGGCTGATGGGCCTGGCCGCCGACGCCACGGGTATCCAGTTCAAGGTGCTCAACCAGAGCAAGGGGGCCGCGGTGCACGGCCCGCGGGCCCAGTGCGACAAGCACGCCTACGCCCGCGCGGTGCAACGCCTCGTGGCGACGCGGCCCGAGATCGAGATCATCGCCGGGAGCGTCGAGCGGCTGGCCGTTGAGCGCGGGCGCGTGCGCGGCGTCGTGGTGCTCGGGCGCGACGGCGAGGCCATCACGCTCTCGGCCCGCGCGGTGGTCCTGACCACCGGCACTTTCATGCGCGGGCTGATGCACTGCGGCGAACAACGCACCGCGGGCGGACGATTCGGCGAAGCGCCGGCGGTGGGAATTTCCGCGGCCCTGTGCGATCTGGGTTTCGAACTCGGGCGCCTCAAGACCGGCACGCCGCCCCGGCTCCGCCGCGGGACGATTTCGTGGGACACCCTGGAGCCGGCGCGGGGCGACAACGTGCCCGTGCCGTTCAGCGACCTCAGCGGGATCGACGAGGCCGGCGCCTTCGGCGAGGGCGACGACCTGCCGGCGTCATGGACACGGTTTCCCGTCATGCCGCAGGTGGAATGTCGCCAGACGCGCACCACGGCCGCGGCGCACGCCCTGATCCGCGAGAACCTGCACCGGGCGCCGATGTACAGCGGGCAGATCGAATCCGTCGGGCCGCGGTATTGCCCGAGCATCGAGGACAAGGTGGTGCGGTTCGCCGAACGCGACAGCCACGGCGTATTCCTCGAACCTGAAAGCCTCGACGACGACTGGGTCTATTGCAACGGTATTTCGACGAGCCTGCCCCCCGACGTGCAGGACGCGATCGTGCGGGCGATGCCCGGGTGCGAGCGCGCCGAGATTCTTCGGTACGGGTACGCGGTCGAGTACGACATGGTGCGGCCGCACCAGATCGACGCGACGGGGATGACCAAGCGCGTGGCGGGGCTGTTCCTGGCGGGGCAGATCAACGGCACGAGCGGGTATGAGGAAGCGGCGGCCCAGGGGCTGGTGGCGGGGCTGAACGCGGCTCGATTCGCGCAAGGACAGACCCCCGTCGTGTTCGGGCGCGATCAGGCGTACCTGGGCGTGCTGATGGATGATCTGGTGACCAAGACGCCGGTGGAGCCGTACCGCATGTTCACGAGCCGGGCCGAGCACCGGCTGCACCTGCGGTCGGACAACGCGCCCGATCGACTGACGCCAGTAGCGATGGACCTGGGGCTGCTGAACGGCTCGGCGATGGGGCGAGCACGGGCGGCACGGTACGAGCGTCGGCGGGCGCTGATGTCGGCGGTGCAGGCGGTGGTGGATCGAGCACAGGCCGACGGCGTGCCGCTCGCGAAACTGACCCGCACGGACCGGTACGAGGCGGCGGACCTGAAGCGCGACCTGGCGCACTGCGGCGGCATCCCCGCCGATGCGGACGCCGGGCTGGTTGACGCCGTCGTGCGGACGGTGCACGCGGATCGGCGGTATGCACCGTATCTGGCGCGGGAACAGGCCGAACTGAAGCGCCGCGTGGCCTTGGAGCACGCGCCGCTTCCCGCGACGATCGAGTACGCGTCGCTCGGGTATCTCCGCGCCGAGGCGATGGAAGCGCTCACCAGATTCCGCCCGAGCACCTTCGGGCAGGCCGGTCGGTTGGAAGGAATGACCCCGGCGGACCTCACGCTGCTCTCGGTGCTCATCGAGAAGTGGCGACAAACGAACCGCACCCGTGGCACGATGGCGGGCGACGAAGGGTCGAACCGATAACCCAAGCCGGGTAGGATCGACCGTTGATGCACGAAGTGTTCCAACTTGCGCAGGTTGCCGGCGGGAGCGAGGCGCTGGACCTGCTGGTCGTGCTCGCGACGGCGGGCGCGGTGGCGCTGGGATTCGCACGGCTCCGGCTGCCGCCGGTACCCGGGTACCTCATCGCCGGCGCGGTCATCGGGCCGTCGGCGGTGGGGCTGGTCTCCACGCCGCAGACCATCACCGGGCTGGGGCAACTCTCGACCATCCTGCTCATGTTCATCGTCGGGCTGCAACTCGACATGACCCGGGTGCGGCTCGGGCTGTTCTCGATCATCTGGGCGGCGTGCCTGGCGACCGCCCTCACCGCGGCGCTGGCCTGGCCCGTGGCCTGGTGCCTTACCGGTTCGCTGCCGGCGGGGCTGACCATCGCCATGGCCATGTCGATCGCCGCGACGGCGGTGCCGCTCCGCACGCTCGAGCAGCGGCGCGAACTTCACTCGACCTACGGACGGCTCGCGTTCGGGATCACGCTCTTCCAGGATTTGCTCGCGGTCGGCATGCTCGCCTTGCTCCCGGTGCTCGCGCTGTGGTCCAGGGCCGCCGCGCCGACCAACGAGGGCGACGGCCTCTCGGTGCCCGTCGGACGCGGCGCGTTGGCCATCGCGGGCATCATTGCCCTGGTGCTGGTCGGGCGCGTGCTGCTGCCGCGATTGCTGCGGGCGGCGGGGAAGGTCGGGGGCGAGGTGCTCATCGTCGTGTCGGCGGCGGTAGCGCTGGGGGCGGCGGTGCTTTCCTCGGCCTTGGGATTCAGCCCGGAACTTGGCGCGTTCCTGGCGGGCTTTCTCCTCGCCAGCACGCCCTTCCGCCATCAGATCGCCGGGCAACTCATCCCCATGCGCGACCTCTTCCTGGCGGTGTTCTTCACCGTGGTGGGCATGTCGATCCCGCTGGTCGCGTTTGTGGACGGGTGGTGGGTGGTGCTGGTGGGCTTTGTGGCCCTCGGGGTCGTGAAGGTGATGGGGATCGCCGCGGCGTCGTGGGCCTTGGGCGCCACCCCGCGGTTCGCCCTGCTCGCCGCGGTGACCTTGGCCCCCGCGGGCGAGTTCACGCTGATCATGCTCGCGCAGGCGCGGGCCGCGGGCGTGCTCGATGAAACGCAGGGAGGCTACGCCACGGCGGTGGTGGGGCTCTCGATCATCGCGGCGCCGTTGATCGTTCGGCTCGGGCACGCCGCGCGGTGGGTGGACCGCCTCCCGTGCGCGCCGTGGCTGCAATCCTCGGCGTTGCGGCGAGGGCACGAGGACGAGTCGGGGAGCGACCAGCCGCCGACTTTTCACGCGATCATCGGCGGCTTCGGGCCGGTCGGGCGGGCCGTGGCGGACCGGCTGGAACGTGACGGCGCCCGGGTGACCGTGGTGGAACTGAACCCGCGCACGGTGGAGCGGCAGGTGAAGGTCGGGCGTCGGGTGGTGTATGGGGACATCTCGAATCCCGGCGTGCTCGAGTCGGCGGGGCTGGCCGGGGCCGGGGCGGTGATCCTGACCGCGCCCGACGACGAGGCCATGCTGCGGGCGTGCGAAGCGGTGCGGGCGATGAACCCGACGGTCTTCCTCGCGGTGCGGGTGAGCGTGTTGAGCATCGCGCTGCGGGCCCGGGCGATCGGGGCGGATCACGCGATCATCGAGGAAGTGGTGACGGCGGAGGCGATGGCCGACCAGGTCGTGCGCGACGTGCGACGGCGACGCGAGACGCCGCCCGCGGCTACTCCTTCAGTTGCTTGAGTTCGTCGCGAAGAATCGCGGCGAGTTCGTAGTTCTCCTCGGCGAGGGCCTGGGCGAGTCGCTGACGCAGTTCGGTCTTCTGGCTCACCGGGAGTTTGGGTACGAGCGAGTCGCGCATGCCGCGCAGGGCCTGCACCTCGTTGCTCTTCTCGAACAACTGCGGGCGGCCTGTGTCGTCGAAGTACTTCTTGAGGTACTCCAGCCCGTCGTCGAGCGCGAGAATGGCGGCCTTGGGCTCGTGATCCTTGAGGGCCTGGCTGGCCAAGGCTCGCGTCCGCATCATGGCGATGTACGGGCGGAACTGCTCGAGGCTCGTGCGGTCCTCGTCGGTGCCGGCGTGACGCAGGATCAGGTCGAGCACACGCAGGTTGCGCGTCGTGTCGCGTACGACCCGCTCGAAGTCCTCCAGCACCAGGAAGGCGACGTACCGTCGGTAATACATCTCGGCCTCGTCGCGCAAGGCCCGGCAATCCTCCGCGGAAAGCGACAGGGGCTCCGCAGCGGCGGGTGCCTCGTCGCCCACCGCGGCGGGGTCCTCGTCGTCGGCTTCGAGCCGCGATTCAAAGTAGTCGAGAAGACTCGGAAACCCATGGGGCGTCTGCCCGTCGGGCCGACCATCGACGTTCATCTGGAGAATCCCCAGGTCCAATCGAACCTGAACTTTGGGGAGTCCATCATCGCCTTGGATGATCCTGCAGGTGAGTTGGCCGTGCTCATAGGGCCATGCTCGAAGAATTCGATCGACATCATCAGACATAAGTTTGGTATTTGGCTGGGTTCTCGCGTGTCAATGATGATAGGTTCGACGGGTCGCGGTCCATGGATTGACCAAAAAAATGAAGGAATCGACGAAGATTTTCCGGATGTACCTTGCTTTTGGGCGAAGGCGTGGCATTTTCAGGGTGGGAGGTGGCGGAGAGACAGTTGGCCTGAAGGCCGCACCTTCCCAAGTCGATGCAACCCCAGGACGGGCGTTGTCGGATATCGAGGGGGAATCCATGGGAGGAGTTCCCTCGCGGCCGTATGTTTGAGGCGCGGGGGTTCGGCGGGGAATACGCCGGGAAGGTGGTGGAGACGTGAGCCGAGTTCGAACCGCGATAGCCGCGCCGCGCGGCAGTCGAGCCGTCCAAAGCGATCTGACGCTGTACCTGCGCGAGATCAATCGTGTGGGGTTGCTCACGCCGGACGAGGAGCGTGAACTTGGGTGGGCGATCGTCAACGACAACTGCGCGGCCTCGCGCGAGCGGATGATCCGGGCGAACCTGCGGCTGGTGGTGGCGATCGCGAAGAACTACACGGGGCGCGGGTTGACGCTGTCGGACCTGATCGAAGAGGGGAATATCGGGCTGATGCGCGCGGTGGAGGGCTTTGATCCGGCACAGGGCGCGCGGTTCAGCACGTACGCGTCGTGGTGGATCAAGCAGGCGATCAAGCGGGCGCTGATGAACGTGGCCAGGCCCGTGCACCTGCCGGCGTACATGGTGGAACTGGTGGCGAAGTGGAAGATCGCGTACCGGCGGCTGGAGGCCGAGACGGGCACCCCCCCGACGCTGGCGGACCTGGCGACGGCGATGGACCTTCCGCTGGCCAAGGTGCGGATGATCAAGCGCGCGATGAAAGCGACGAAGTCGGCGGCGCACGTGGTGCACGGGGGCACCGGCGAACTGGTGAGTTTGAGCGAGATCATGGCCGATCCGAGCGTGGGCACGCCCCAGGAGCGGGCGTTCCAGCGGGAGGAGTTGACGATGCTCCGTCGGCTGATGGGGAGCATCGACGAGCGGGACGCGAAGATTCTTCGGATGCGGTTCGGCCTGGACGGGGCGGAACCGATGACGCTGAAGCAGATCGCCGAGGACGTGGGGATCAGCCGGGAGCGGATCCGCCAGATCGTGGACGAGGCGTTGACGAAGTTGAACGCGCAGATGAGCGCGGAGATGCCGGCCAATCCGCACGGGGAGTCCGAGGCGGAGGATGCCCGCACCGGGGAGGCCCGGGCGATGGAAGGGCGTCCCTCGCCGGGGCGATGACCCCGCCGAGACACGCGTGAATTCAATCATGCACGGCGTGCAGAGCGGGCGTGGAATTGCTACCATCGCCGCATGCGTGATACTTCCCGGACGTGTGCGGGCCGATGGACGCGGCCTCTGGTGTTTCTGACGGTCGTCGTGGTGGCCCTCGGCGTGTCTCGGCTCGAGGCGCGGGCGCAGGGCGACCACGTGGCGCGGGTGAACGCGGTCTACGCCCCGATCGCCAAGGAACGCCGGAGCGACCTGGTGCTGTTCCCGCTGGTGGCCAAGATGGCGCCGATCCCGGTGGCGGTGAACACGCTGGAGCAGGCGGTGATTCTGCCGGCGGACGTGGCGTCGTTCAAGCCGGCGGGCGCCTGGGCGGCGGCGGAGCCTCAGCAGGCGATCATCCGGGCGTTGTCGAGCGTGACGAAGGAGATGGACTGGCGGAAGGCGTACGCGTTCGGGCAGCCGTACGGCGCGGACGGTGTTCCGGCGGAGTTGATCCGCGCGGGACTGTACACGGACCTGGGCGATCCGCCGACGCTGGCGGCGAGGCGTCACCTGTATGCGCCGTCGCTGGAGCACATGGCGATTCTCGTGAACGTGGAGGCGTCGCGGCTGGTGGGGGAGGGTAAGCCCAGCGACGCGATCGACGTGCTGATCGACTGGGCGTTTTTCTGTCGCTCGGTGTGCGATCGGCAGTTTTTCACCGAAGCCGCGTGGGGGTTGAACAATCTGGCGCAGGCATACGAGCGCATCCGCGACGTAGCGTACACGGACATGATGGGCGCGCGCGTGCTGGACCAGACGCGGCTGATCGCGCAGATCCAGCGGATGGCGGGCGATCAGTACCTGGACCTGAACCGGATGACGTTCCCGATCGCGAACCGCGCGGCCGTGGAGCAGATGATCGAGCGGGTGTACGTGCCTCGCGGGCGGGTGGACGAGCGGGTCTTTGGGACCGCGATGGCGCGGCTGGGGTCGAGCGAGCACCCGCTGCGTTTGTTCTCGGAGACGGCGCAGTGGCGGACCGGGGCTTCGGCCCAGGTGGACTGGTTCCAGATCACGGAGAAGACGCGCGGGGTGTTCGACGACTGGGCCGACCGCTGGAAGTTCCCGTGGTTTGACGCGCGGCAGAATCTCCAGACCGTGTGGAGCACGCTGGAAGGATCTCGGAACCATGACGTGCTGACGGCGACGACGCCGGACCTGGGGAAACTGGCACCGCGGCGTCAGATCGCGAAACTGGAGGGGGTCGGGACGCGGTCGGCGCTGGCGGCGCTGGGCGCGACGTATGCGCGGCAATCGCTCCCGCCGCAGTTGTCGGCGGTGAGGCCGCGGTGGCTGACGGCGCTGGAGGACGATCCGTACAACCCCAACGCGCGGACCTTGGGCACGCCGCCCCCGCTGGAGTACTTCGTGCCGATGCGGGACACGCCGAAGAACGCGCGGGGCGAGCCCGAGCCGTACGAGATGAGCGTGGTGACCAGTGACCCGGCGCAGCCCCTGTCGCTGCGGATGACCGATGACACGTTCGTGATCTACTCGTGGGGGTCGGACAACGCGAAGAACTTCGCGAAGCGGACGCAGAACACGTCGGCGACCGTGCAAGGCGCGGACTACCTGATCTGGCCTCCGGTGAGCAGCCTGCAGCGCAAGAACCTGCGCGACCTCCAGCGGCTGAAGTAAGAGGAGTGATCGTCGATGAGCGCGAGCGGGGCGCACAAGGTGGTGATCATCGGGTCCGGCCCGGCGGGGTGGACGGCGGCGATCTACGCGGCGCGGGCGAATCTGGACCCGGTGGTGTACGTCGGGGTGCCCAAGCAGGATCCCGGCCCGGTGTTGCCGGGCGGGCAGTTGATGCTGACGACGGAGGTGGAGAACTATCCTGGGTTTCCGGAGGGCGTGCGCGGGCCGGACATGATGGACAAGTTCCGGGCGCAGGCGGAGCGGTTCAAGACGCGGATCGTGGACGACGACATCGTGCGGTGCGATTTCTCGACTCGCCCGTTCACCCTGCACACGGGTGAGGGGGGCGCGGTGCGGGCGCACGCGGTGATTCTCGCGACGGGGGCGATGGCGAACTGGATCGGGCTGGAGAACGAGATGCGGCTGGCGCGGACGGGGGGCGGGGTGTCGGCGTGCGCGGTGTGCGACGGCGCCTTGCCGCACTTCCGCGACCAGGCGTTGGCGATCGTGGGCGGCGGCGACACGGCGATGGAAGAGGGGACGTACCTGACGAAGTTCGCGAAGACGGTGCACCTGATCCATCGGCGGGACACGCTGCGGGCGAGTCGGATCATGCAGGAGCGGTTTCTCTCCAGGCCGAACGTGAAGCCGCACTGGAACAAGGTAGTGGTGGACGTGCTGGGTGAAGCGATGATCGAGGGCGTGGTGTTGGAAGACACCGTGACGAAGGCGAGGTCGACGCTGGCGGTGAAGGGGCTGTTCGTGGCGATCGGTCACACGCCGGCGACGAAGTTCCTCGCGGGGAGCGGTGTGGAGTTGACCGAGAAGGGGTACGTCATGCTGCGGACGCGGAGCAGCCGGACGAACATTCCCGGGGTGTTCGCGGCGGGGGACCTGGCGGACAGCGAGTATCGGCAGGCGGTGACGGCGGCGGGGATGGGGTGTCAGGCGGCGCTGGACGCCGAGCGGTGGTTGGCCGCCGAGGGCGTTCATTGAACGGGTCACGCATGACGACGAATCCGACCGCGGAACCCCTGAAGTTGCATATCGGCGGCGAGGCCCCGAAGGAGGGGTGGAAGATCCTCAACGTGCAGGCCCTGCCGCACGTGGACTATCTCGGCTCGGCGACGGACCTGTCGGTGATCCCTGACGGCAGCTGCAGCCATGTGTACGGGTCGCACATCTACGAGCACCTGGCGTACAGCGGGGAGTTGGGGGTGGCGCTGAAGGAGGCGTACCGGGTGCTCAGGCCGGGCGGGGTGATCATGGTGGCGGTGCCGGACCTGGAGGTGCTGTGCCGGCTGTTTCTCAGGCCCGAACTGGACCTGGAGCAGCGTTTTTTTGTGATGCGGATGATCTACGGGGGGCAGACCAACGCGTGGGACTATCACAAGGTGGGGTTCAACGCGGAGATCCTGGGGGCGTTTCTGTACGACACAGGGTTTGTGGACGTGATGCGGGTGCCGTCGTTCGGGCTGTTCGAGGACACCTCGAACACGGCGTTCGAGGGCGTGCCGATCAGCCTGAACGTGCAGGCGTCCAAGCCGGGGTAGCGTACCAGGCGCGGGTGGGACAACTTTGGCGACGAGGTGCGAGATGGTGGGGGGACGTATGCGATGGATCATGATGCTCGCGGCGATGCTGGCCCTGCTGGCGCGGCCCGCGGCGGCGCAGTCGGACGGGGCTCCGGTGCCGGTGCGGGTGGGCATCTTCGTGGTGCACCTGACCCCGCCGGACCTGAAATCGGGGCAGTTCGAGACGGTGTTCTGGCTGTGGTTCCGCTGGAAGGGCGACGCCGACCTGGACCCGATGAAGAAGTTCGAGGTGGTGAACGGGCTGGTGGAGGCGCTGGACAACGAGGACGCGAAGGAAGCCCACGGGGAGCATTACCGGGTGGCGCGGGTGCGGGCGACGATCACACAGTCGTTCGACATCTCGCGATTCCCGATGGACAGTCACGAGTTGCAGATCGGGGTGGAGGAGACGACGGAATCGGTGGCGGGGATCACGTACGTGCCGGACCGGGAGAACAGTTCGGTCGAGACGGAGATCACGCTGGCGGGATGGCGGCTGGGCAAGGCCCGGGCCGAGGGGACGGTCAAGACGTACGCGAGCAACTTTGGGGACGTGGCGCTGCCGGCGGACGCGGCGTCGGCGTACGCGCGGTTCACGCTCGTGGTGCCGGTGTCGCGGCCGGGGATCGACTACCCGATCAAGTTGTTCTGGACGCTGTACCTGTCGGTGCTGGTGGCGGTGCTGGCGTTCTGGATCAAGGCGACCGACCTGGACCCGCGCTTCGGGCTGGGGATCGGCGCGGTGTTCGCGGCGATGGCCAGCGCGTACGTCATCAGCGGAGCGCTGCCCGACTCGAACCAGATGACCATCGCCGACAAGGTCGTGATGTGGTCGATCGGGTTCATCGTCGTGTCGATGCTCGAATCGATCATCTCGCTGCGGTTCTTCCACGCGGGGCGCGAAGAGGTTGGAACGAAACTGGACCGGATCAGTTTCTGGGTGTTCTCCGCGGGGTACATCCTGGTCAACGTGGTGCTGCTGCGCGGGTAAGGCGGGCACGCGTATCCTCTCGCGGGAGCGCGAGTTCAGGAGATGAACATGCTCAAGGGCGTGACGGTCGGCATGGGTGTGATCGCGGCGACGACGGCGCTGGGCCAGCCGGCCCCGGCGCTGGAGCCGTCTCAGTTGGATTACAAGGTTGAGACGGTGGTGAAGAATGTCGAGGTGCCGTGGTCGATCGCGTGGACCGCGCCCTCGCGGATGCTGTTCACGGAGCGGCCCGGGCGGGTGCGGCAGGTGGTGGACGGCGTGCTGGCGCCCGAGCCGCTGTACGTCGTGCCGAACATCCGGGCGCGTGGCGGCGAGATCGGGCTGATGGGCCTGTGTGTGCACCCGGATTACGCCAAGAACAAGAGTGTGTACCTGTCGTTCGGCTACCAGGAGACGAAAGAGGACGGCACGAAGGTGTCGGATATCCGCGTGCAACGGTTTACGGATACGGGTTCGACGCTGGAACCCGGGCCGGTGATCCTGAACATCCTGCCGGCGGGGGGCAACCACGCCGGCTGCCGCATCGCGTTCGGCCCGGACGGGAAGTTGTACATCACGACGGGGGAGGCCTTTCAGCGGAAGTTCGCGAAGGACATGACCTCGCTGGGGGGCAAGATTCTGCGGGTGAACGACGACGGGAGCGTGCCGGCGGACAACCCGTTCGCGGGCGAGGAGCACAAGGCCAAGGGGGTGCGCGGCGAGATCTGGTCGTTCGGGCACCGCAACCCGCAGGGGATCGATTGGCAGCCGGGAACGGGGCTGCTGTTCGAGACCGAGCACGGCCCGAGCGGTGAGAGCGGGTTCGGCGGGGACGAGTTCAACTGGGTGGAGAAGGGGAAGAACTACGGCTGGCCGGACATTCACCATGACCAGAAGGGTGAGGGGATGGAGTCGCCGCTGATCGTGTGGGACCCTGCGATCGCGCCGGCGAGCGGGGCGTTCTACAACGCGGACGCGTTCCCGGGTTTCAAGGGCGACTACTTCGTCGGGATGCTCGGCGGGCTGGGGAGCGACCCGAAACCCGGGTTGGTGCGGATCGTGCTGGAAGGGACCAGGGTCGTGAAGCAGGAGAGGCTGCTGACGAACGTCGGGCGGGTGCGCTGCGTGGCGGTGGGGCCGGACGGGATGATTTACGTGAGCACGTCGAACAAGGACGGGCGCGGGCGCTCGCCGCACGCGGAGGATGATCGGATTCTGCGGCTGGTCCCGGCGACGAAGTAGCCGGGCGTCAGTGCCCCGCGGGGAGGAGATCGCCCTCGCCCAGCAGCCGGAACTCCTTGCGGCGGAGAATCTGTCCGGCGAGGGTGAGATCGTCGACGGCGAGGGCGATGGTGGCGTGCCCGCTGCGGCTGGCCATGAGCGGGTAGGCAAACTGGATAGAGAGTTCGGCCCCGAGCAGGCAGAGGCACATGCCCGAGAGGGTGTGCGGCGGGGCGATCTCGACGACGAGCACGTCGCGCGAGGAGCAGGGGAGGGACTCCTTCTTGAGCACCTCGCCGGCGGCCTTGGCGTTGTTGGTGATGATGCGGACCACGGCGTGGTCGGAAGCCTCGTGCACCGAGAGGGCACAGATGGAGGCGGCGGAGCCTTCAAAGGCCTCGACGAGGTCGAAGAGTTTGCCGACCTTATTCGTCAGGAACACGCTGAACTGAGTCACCGTCGGGGGGGAATAGCCCCGGGCAGTCTCGATCGGTGTTCCCGCATGCGTCATGCGTGCGTCCCCAGTTCAGCCCGAGGCCCCTCGGAACATCCTGCCGGGCCGTGCCAATGCCGCCCACGAGCATACCCGCGAGGGGGCGGCACCACAAGCCAAAAGATATCACCGGGGCGGGGGTCAGGCCTGGAAACTGCTCCCGCACCCGCAGGTGCTGGTGGCGTTGGGGTTGTTGAAGACAAAGCCGCGGCCCATGAGTTCGTCGCGGAAGTCGATGGTGACGCCGTTGAGGTACAGCAGGCTCTTGGGGTCGCAGATCACGGTGATCCCGTGGCGGTCGAAGGTTTCGTCGGTGTCCTTCTGGGATTCGGTGAGGTCGAGCAGGTAGGAGAAGCCGGAGCACCCGCCGCCCTTGACGCCGACGCGCAGGCGGACCTTGGCGGGGTCGAGTTCCTGTTCCTGGATGATGCGGTGGATTTCCTTGGCGGCGGTCTCGGTGAGGAGGACGCCGCTCTGCTGGGCGTGGTCGGCGGTGGGGGTGGGATTGGTCATGGGGACTCCAAGAATCAGTACGGACGGGGTGGGAGGCGGGTTCTCAAGGGGGCGAGGCGGCGGCCCTGGTCGAGGGGACGCCGTTCTTGTGCTTGTAATCCTCGATGGCGGCGCGGATGGCGTCCTCGGCGAGGACGGAGCAGTGGATCTTGACCGGGGGAAGCGAGAGTTCCTCGACGATCATGGTGTTCTTGATCTGCTCGGCCTGATCGAGGGTCTTGCCCTTGAGCCACTCGGTGGCGAGCGAGGAGGAGGCGATGGCGCTGCCGCAGCCGAAGGTCTTGAACTTGGCGTCCTCGATGGTGCCGTCGGGGCCGACCTTGATCTGGAGTTGCATGACGTCGCCGCACTCGGGCGCGCCGACAAGGCCTACGCCGATGTCCTTGCGGGACTTGACGTCGCTGGTGGTGCCGAAGTTGCCGACGTTGCGGGGGTGCTCGTAATGGTCGATGATTTTCGGGCCGTATGCCATGGTGTACCTCGTGCAGTTCTCAGGGCGGATCAGTGGTGACCCCATTCGACCTTGGAGAGGTCGATACCTTCTTTGTGCATGTCGTACAGCGGCGACATCTCGCGGAGTTTGCGCACCGCGGCGACGATCTTCTCGATGGCGTAGTCGACCTGCTCGGCGGTGGTCCACTTGCCCAGCGACAGGCGCAGGGAGGAGTGGGCGAGTTCGTCGGAGAGATCGAGGGCCTTGAGGACATAACTGGGCTCGAGGCTGGCGCTGGTGCAGGCGCTGCCGGAGGAGCAGGCGATCTCCTTGACGGCCATCATCAGCCCCTCGCCCTCGACGAAACCGAAAGAGATGTTGGCGATGTGCGGGAGGCGCTTGGTCGGGTGACCGTTGACCTGGCAGGAATCGAGTCTCGCGGTGACGCCCTTTTCAAGGCGAGTGCGGAGTTCGAGGAGGCGATGGGCGTCGTGATCCATCTCGGCCTGGGCGATCTCGCAGGCCTTGCCCAGGCCCACGATGCCGGTGACGTTGAGGGTGCCGGAGCGGAAGCCTCGCTCCTGACCGCCGCCGTCGACCAGGGGGGTGAGGCGGACGCGGGGCTTGCGTCGGCGGACGTAGAGGGCGCCGACACCCTTGGGGCCGTAGATCTTGTGCCCGCTCATCGAGAGCAAGTCCACGTTATCGCGTTCGACATGGACGGGCATCTTGCCGGCCCATTGGGTGGCGTCGGTGTGGAAGAGGATGCCCTTCTCGTGGCAGAGCGCGCCGATCGGCGGGATGTCGTTGATGGTGCCGATCTCGTTATTGGCCCACATGATCGAGACGAGGATGGTGTCGTCACGCAGGGCGTGGCGGACCATGTCGGCGGTGATGAGGCCGTCGGGGCCGGGTTCAAGGAAGGTCGCGTCGAAGCCTTCTTTCTGGAGGCGCTTGACGGGATCGAGCACGGCCTTGTGCTCGATGAGGCTGGTGATGATGTGTCCGCGACCGGTCTGACCGGCGGGCTTCTTCTCGTACATCGCCGCGGCGCCCCGGATGGCCAGGTTGTTCGATTCGGTAGCGCCCGACGTGAAGATGATTTCCTTCTCGTCGGCCCCGAGCAACGACGCGACCTGACCGCGGGCCCGATCGACTCCCGCTTCGGCGTCCCAGCCGAAGGAATGGTTGCGGCTGCCGGGGTTCCCGAAGGTCGTCGTGAAGAATGGGAGCATCGCCTCGACGACCCTGGGGTCGCACGGCGTTGTCGCGGCGTGGTCCATGTACACCGGTGTCTTCAATGCCATGACACGTCCTCATTCGTGGTACGGCACATACTGCTTGCGCCTTAGAATCGTTCCAGTATATGCACCATCATGACATAGACGTCGATACACAGTCAGGCGGTGTTGGGCCAACCGTCAGGTGTTCGTGGTGAGGTCGGGGCGCCGGTAGACCATATGAAGCGCATTGCCCGCGGGGCTGTATTCCGCGACGGCCATGTAGGCGTTGATGAGCAGCAGTCCTCGCCCGGAGCCGCGTTCGAGATTCTCGTCGAGGGTCGGGTCGGGGACGCTGGCGGGGTCGAATCCCGGCCCACGGTCTTCGATGAAAATCTCGACATGATCGGGCGAGGCGAGGTAGGCGAGGGCCACGGGTGTGGAGGGCGGAAGGCCGCGATGCCCGTGACGGAAGGCATTGCTGAGGGCCTCGTGGAGGCAGAGTTTGACGGCGAAGAGCGAGGCCTTGGGGTAGTGGTGGCGCTCGAGGGCGGCCACGACCCCGCTGACGGCCTGCTCGATGGCGGCGGCATCGTTGATGATCTGCACGCGAACGAAGTTGTCGGCGTCATGGCCGGTCATGGCGTCGGCACGATCTCGTGAAACAACGCGAGAAACCTGGGCACGTTTCAGGCCAGGCTGCGGACGGCGTCTGGCACGGTGGGGACGATCTGGAAGAGTTTGTTGAGTTTGGTGATGGCGAAGACTTCATAGATCTGGGGATCGATATTGGAAAGGCGGAGTTGCCCGGCCTTGGCGCGGACCTTGTTGTTGATGGTGATGAGCGTGCCCAGGGCGGCGGAGGACAGGTGCTCGACATTCGTGAAACTGAGGATGATCCGCGGGGTCGGTTCGGCCTCGATGAGGGAGGCGATTTCATCGCCGATGGACTGGATGTTGCCCTCGTCGAGGATGTTGCGGTCGACGAACTCGACCTGGACGATCCCATCGACCTTGCGGACTTTCAGGCGAGACTCTTGGCCCGGCATGCGTGACTCCTGTTCAACGGGCGATGATAGCGTGAAAACAAACGCCCCGGGGAACTACCCCGGGGCGGGAGGGAACGGGTGTGTGGCGGGCCGCGTCAGCCGCCGAAGCGGATGGAGTCACCCAGGCCCGGGAAGTGACGTTCTTCCTCTTCGTTCTGGATGAGGACGGTGGGCTTGAGGAGGATGAGGAGGGTCTGCTCTTCCTTGGCCATGACGCGGTTGGTGAAGAAGCGGTTGATGATGGGAATCTTCGAGAGAACGGGCACGCCGGACTCGGTCTCGGACTCGGTGACGAGCCGCTGCCCGCCGAGCAGGATGGTGCCCTGGTCGGGGACGGTGACGGTGGTCTGGACGCGGGTGACGGTGACGGTCGGCCGCTGGATGAAGGACTGGGTGGTGGCGGAGTTGACGAGCTGGCCGGCGACGGCGGCGGTGACGGGGGTGTTGACGAAGCCCTCGATCTTGGCGACCGAGGCGTCGACGTTGAGGGTGACGTAGCGGCGGTCGGCGGAGATCACGCCGTCAACCAGAAGGCGGACACCCTCGTTCACGACGTCCAACTGCGGGTCGAAGGCGACGGCCGAGTCACTGGTGACGGGGGTGAGGTCGGACACGAAGGAGATCTGTGTGGCGACGTAGATGTTGGAGGTCTGCCCGTTGGTGAAGGTGAGGCGCGGGGCGGTGAGGGTGACGGTGCGGCGGTCGGCCTGGGTGGCCTTGACGAGGAAGTCGACCTGGATGTCGTCGAGGAACTGACCGGCGACGCCCAGCGAGGGCGCCCCGGAGAGGATGCCCAGGCCGAAGTCGCTCTGGAGCATGCTCTCGGCCATGCCGAGGGTGTTCTGCCCGACGCCGACGACCGAGAGGGGCGAGGGGAGCGGCACGGTGTTGGCGTTGGCGCCGGTGTTGGGAGGCTGGGGGAAGGTGTTCTGAAGGCCCCCGTTGCCGAAGTCGAAGAAGTCGGACGGGCGGGTGGTGGGGACGGTGCCGCGGGCGGTGCGGACCTGGTTGTTGCGGCCGTTGAAGTAGACGTCGAGATCGATGCCGACCTGCTCGAAGAAGTCCTGGCTGACGAGGAGGAAGCGGGTTTCGACGTTGATCTGCATGGCCCGCGTTTCGCGGAGTTTCTTGAGCAGGCCGTGAATTTCGCGGTGGTTGGCGGGGGTCTGGGTGATGATGAGGTTGCCGGCGAGTTGCTGGATGTAGCCGACGTCGCCGCCGTTCTCCTGCCAGCCCTGGGGGTCGACGTTGGTGGTGATGATGTTGATGAGGTCGTTGGTGCGGTCCTCGAGGGATCGGCGGTTGGTGCGGTTGTTCTGGTTGCCCTGCTCGCGGAAGGGGGACTGGCCGCCGCCGCCACCGCCCTGCCCGGTGCTCCGGAGCACGCTCTGGAGGTCGAACTCGGGGGCCTGGGTGTAGTCGGGGACTTCGACGAGAAGGTCGCGGATGTCGTAGATGTTGAGAGACTTGTCGCGGTTGATGACGTCCTTGGAGGCGACGACGAGGATGCCGTCCTGCACGCTCCAGGCGGCGCCGCCGGAGGAATCGCTCCCGGCCTGCTCGAGCACACGGTCGAGGACCGTGCGGACGGAGGCGTTGGTGAGTTTCATGTTGATGAGCGTCTCGCGGTCGATGCCGGCGGCCTCGAGGCTGGGCCAGTTCACGTCGACATTGAGGGCCGAGACGGTCTGCAGGAAGCCCATCACGTTGGTGAGCGGGGTATCGGTGAACTCGACGGGGATGCGCCGGGTTTCGAGCGTGGCGAGCGCGCGGCGGTTGTCCTCGGTGTCGGCGAAGGCGATGGTCTCCCCGCGAAGTTCGGAGATGGCGGGCCAGTCGGTGGGGTACTCGAGAATGTGTAGCGGGGGGACGATCGCGCCGAGGTTCTCGGTGGAGTGCTCGGCGGTGTTGCGACGGAACGCGTCGTAGTAACCCTGGCTGCGGCGCATCAGGATGATGTCCTGGTACACGTCGCGGAGGAGCAGCGCGGTGGGGTTGATCGGGTCGATGAAGAGGATCTGCTCGACGACCTGGAGGGCCTCGGCGTACTTGAGTTCGCGCTGGAGGGCGCGGGCACGCTCGAAACTCTGCGCGATCTTCTGTTCCTTGGTCTTGGCGGCTTCGGTACGCTCGCGCTCGGCCTGGGCGGCGAGGTCGCGCTCGGTCTGGGCGGCCTGCGCCCGGCGGATGCGGTCTTCCTCGGCGTCGATCTTGGCGCGGAGGTCGTCCACCTGCTTCTTGAGCGCCTCGAACTCACCGGCGGAAAGGTACTGCCGCCCGCTGTTGAGGCGGAGGTTGGCGTTGGCCGCCAGGTCGCGGGCACGCTTGGGGTCACCCGAGGCCAGGGCCTTGTTCGCCTGCTCGACGTCGTTGTTGAACTCGGCGAGGGTCTGGTCGTGGGCGATGCGCGTGTCGCGGAGCGCGCCGACGAGCGGCTCGCCCGACTGCCCGGGGTTCACGTTCATCCGCGTGTTGGCCTCGGCGAGGCGCTGCTCGGCGTGGGCACGCTGATCGCCGGTGAGCACGTCGCCGTAGACCGAGAGGGCCCGTTGATATTTCGCCGCGGCGTCCTTGAGCATGGCGGCGGCGAAGGCGGCGTCGGCTTCGGCGAGAATCGAGGCGGCCTCGAACCGCTTGGCCTGGGCGATGATGTCGTCTTGCGGGGGCTGGGCCGGCTGCTCGGCCGGCTGGGCCGCCGGCTGGGCCGCGGGTTGGGCCGCGGGTTGGGCCGCGGGTTGAGCCACAGGCTGGGCCGCGGGCTGTTCGGCTGGTTGGGCCACTGGCTGGGCGGGCGCTTCGGCGGGCTGGGCCGCCGGGGGCTGCGCGGGTTCACGCCGACGAACCACGCCGGGCTGCATCATGCCGGCGGAGGCGGCGAGAACGCGGCCCTTGGCCGCATCGAGACGGGCTTGCGTGGCTTCATCGGCCTGAACGTCCCACCGTGAAATTTCGGCGAGGGTCAGGCGGGCGTCATCGGCGAAACCGGCGTCGAGAAATCGCTCGGCCTGGGCGAGGCGATCCGGGAGGGTGGTCGCGAGGGACGCAGCGCGTGCATCGGCCGCGGCCAAGGTGGACTTGGCGCGGGCCGTTTGCTCATTGGTCGCCTTCGGCGCCTCGATCACCGAGGCGGCATGGCGACGGACGTTGACGAGATCGTCGCGGTCGAGGGCATCCTCGGCCTGTTGGACGGCCGCCTCGATGACGCCGAGTTTCTTGACCTGACGGGTCGCGTTGGCGAGCAGGTCGAACAGACGCGCCCGCTCGGCCGCGGTCAACGCCGCGCCGTCGTCCTGAGCAAGGGGAAGTAGAAGCGACTTGGCCCGCACGGGGCGGCCCTGGGCGAGCAGGTCGGTCGCGGTGTCGAGCACGGCGGATGCCGATTGGGACGCACGAGTCACGGCGTCACCGGGCGTCTGCGCGAAGGCGCCGGTGGTCGGGAACGCGACGGCGACGGCAAGGCCTGCGGCGGTGAGAAGTCGGCGGATGAAACGACGGTCGTGCTTCAACATCATCATCTCCCTATCGGGTCGGCGATCACTTCGGCGGGCTTCGATGGCCCAACGCCGAGGCGTGTGGTCCAACATTCAATCGGACGCGAGCGCCGAACCCGCGTGCCTTCCGCCAAGCCTTGCGGGCTTGTCCGGGCGCCACGCGCCCGAAGGAAGTGCGGCCGCAGATTCCGTCCGAACGACGCCGTGGGCGGTCGTTCGGTCTGCCAGGCGCCGCCGGGCGGTTACCCGCCGGCCGCGCCACCGTCCGATCGAGCCGTGAAGATACCCGCTCCGGTCGCCGGATGCAAACCGGGTGTGCGGAATCATCCAGGCTGATTCAACCATGTGGCGAGAATCAGCGGTTCATCCCCCTTCCCGCGAAGTTCGGGTTTTTTTCGAGAACGGACAATTTCCTTCATCTGTTCGGGTTTTATTCGATTTGAGGAGACGATGACCACGTTGTCCCACTCGATGTCACCGGGTGTGATTCGTTCGACCGCGTCAAAGGATGATTCCTCGGCCTCACGGAGACACGAGGCGCGAAGGACCACCTCGGCGTATCGAACGGTTGCGTCGGGAGGTTCGCAGCGGGCCAGGCAGCGCCACAGGGTGATTCCGAGTGTGTTTCCTTCGTCATCGACGTTGGCCTCGGGGTCCACGTTGAGGACGAGTTCCCAGGCGTCGCGGAGGCGTTCGACGATCTCCTCGGGGTTGAGGAGGTCGGGACGATCATCGGCGACGAGGAGGGCGCCGCGGTGCTCGTGGGCGGCGGCGTCGGCGCCGGCGGGGTCGTCGACCTGTTCGAGGTCGAAGGCGTGGAGGATGCGCTCGATGCGTTCCTTCAGTTCGACCTGGGCGCGGATAGTGATGATCTTGTGTTCGTCGATGAAGATGTAGAGAAAAGGTTCCTGGCTCATGGCGCCGAAGCCGACCATGCCGTCTTCGAAAAGGAAGTCGCGGAACTGGCGGACGGAGTCGAGGAATCGTTCGGAGGGGACGAGGTCGTAGGCGATATAGGGGTCGATCTCGCGGAAGGCATCGACGCCGAGCACGTCGAGGATGGGGAAGAGCCGGCCCGGGAGCAGGGCGAAGAGCATGCGGCAGAGGGGTTCGACGCGGTCGGCGGAGAGAACGGCATCGAAGACGTACCGGTCGGGCCATTCTTCCCAATCGCCCTCGCCGTCGCCGCCGTCGGCGGGTTCGAACTGGATGGTGTACCCGGGCTTGGGGATCAGGTTTTCGACGGGGTAGGCCCCGAGGGGGAACTTGAATCCGTTGGATTCGACGCGGGGGATGGATGGGTCGATCGCGCAGGAATCCATCGGGGCAGTGTAGTGGGGGTGTACCCTGTGCGCATGACGCACGCGACGTACGTGGCCCTGGCGGTTGGCAACACCCGAGCCCGCTGGGGGCTTTTTCATGGGAAGGACCTGGAAGAGTCCGGGGTGGCGCCGAGTGCGGACGGAGAGGCCGCGGCACGCGCGATCATCGCGTTGCTTGATGAGCAACACGACGGGGTGGTGGTGATGGCGAGCGTCAACCCGGCGAAGTCGGACGCGATCGCTGGGCGGCTGGAGGATGCCGGGATTCGGATCGCACGGATCGGACGGGACGTGGCCATCCCGCTGACGCATGCGCTGGACGACGCGACGACCCCGGGGCAGGACCGGGCGCTGTGTGCCCTGGCGGCGTATCGGCGCGCGGGGCAGGCGTGCGTGGTGGTCGACGCGGGCACGGCGATCACGGTGGACTTTGTGGACGGGGAGGGCGTGTTTCAGGGCGGGGTGATCGCACCCGGATTGGGGATGATGCTGGCGGCGCTGCACGAACGGACGGCGGCGCTCCCGAGCGTGATATATGCGCCGGTGGACGCGAGCGACGGACCCTTCGGGCGGGACACGCGCGGGGCGATGATCCGCGGGGTGCGGAACGCGGCGAAGGGCCTGGTGCGCGAGACGGTCGAGCAGTACGCCGAAGCGTTCGGGGCGTACCCGCAGATCGTGGCGACGGGGGGCGACGCGCGGGTGCTCTTCGAGAGTGACGACCTGGTCGAGAGCATCGTGCCGGATCTTCAGTTGCTGGGGATCGCCGAGGCGTGGTTGGCCGCAGAGTCGGACACGGACGCGGAATCAAACGAGGCGTAGGAACAACGCGTGGACCACCCGGTGGGAGCAACGTGGCGGCTGGCGACGCCGCCCGGGGTGCCGGGCGGGGTGGCGATCATCGAGATGTACGGCGACGTGGACGGGGCGCTGGCGTTGGCCGGAATCGGCGAGGTCGCGGTCGGCGCGGTGGTGGTGCGCGACCTGTGCGGGGTGGATCGGGGCGTGGTGGCTCGGTGGTCGGCGGCGAGCGCGTCGCTCATGCCGCACGGCGGGGTCGGGGTGGTGCGGGCGCTGGCGGAGGCACTGACGCGGCGCGGAGTGGCGGCGCGGGACGCGGATGATTGGCGATTGACGTACCCCGAAGCGGCGGATGAACTCGAAGCGCGGATGCTGGCGGCGTTG
>BQMO01000011.1 GCA_022180725.1 Phycisphaerae bacterium | reverse complement strand
CCGCCGCTCTTCGGATCTATTGACGAATGACACCCCGTAACGCCGTCCAAGCCGCCGCCAAGACCGGGCTCGCCCTCTCCGTCGCCGCCGCGCCGATCGCGGCGGGGTGCGCCGCCGGAGCCATGCTCGTGGCGTGCTCGCCCCCGCCGCCGCCCCCGCCTCCGCCCCCGCCCCCGCCCCCGCCCCCGCCGGCAGTTCCCGACCCGGTCACGATCGACCCGGTGCTCCAGTCCATGCGGGTTGATCCGCGGGTGCAGTTCCCGCAGGAGAAGGCGCCGATCGACGAGGGGTTTGCTCGCGCGGTGATCGCGGTCGCCGATGCCTTTGCGCGGGGTGACTCATCCAAACTCGCCGGGCTGCTCTCGCCCGAGGGCCGGCAGGACCTCGACGCGCTGACCGCGTCCGGTGAATGGGAGGAATCCACCGCGAAACTCGAGGCCGTGCGCGTCGTCCACACGATGACCACGCCCTCGGATTCGCTCCCCGCGTCTGGCGGTGCGTTCTACCTCGCCCTCCAGGAGCCGGGCGGGGCCTATGTCGTCGGGTTCGAAGGCGCATCCGCCGGCGGCGCGTGGACTTTCCGTGGCCGTCCATCGTCGACTCAGACCCTCACACGCGCGTCCATGTGGGATTCGGTCCCCGAGTCGCAACTCATGCGGGGTGGGGTCACGCTCTCGGCCATGCCCGACGTCGGCAGCCTTCCCCCCGACGTTGCCAACGCGCTCGGCTCCAACGACGATCAGTTCATGCTCGGCTTCGCCGTGCTTGACCTGGTCCGGCGGATCGAATCGGCCTCGGGGTCCACCGCGTCAGCGCAGCAGAAGCAGATGCTCCAGATGCTTGTGTCAGCCATGCCGCAAGGATCCCTTGAAGAGATTCGCCGCGAGGCCCAGTCCAAGATCGAGGCGGGGTATCGCCCGCCGGACTCGACGATCGCGATGCTCGTGACCGCGGGGGAAGGCTTCTCGATGCAACTGGGCGGGAAGGTCACCCGCGACCAGGTCATCCAGTTCGTCTCCAACATCTTCTCGCTCCCGGAGAATCAGGTCCGGCGAGCCGCCGATGGCGGCTCGGGCGTGCCCGGGGGCGGCGGCGGCGGTGGCGGCGGTCCCCGCCCCGGCAGGCCCGGATCGCCCTCGGGCGGGTGATCCAACGACGGGAGATCGCACGTGTCAGACTCGACCCAACGTGTCGCCATCGTCACCGGCGCCTCGCGAGGCATCGGGCGGGCCATCGCGCTGCGATTGGCCGACCCGAATCGTGCCAACCGCCACGTCGTACTCGCCAGCCGCACCGAAGGTCCGCTCAACGACCTCAAGACTCAGATCGAGGCCGCCGGCGGGAAAGCCTCCGTGCTCGCCGTCGACGTGGCCGATCCCAAGGCACTCCAGGCGGCCGTTGACTCCGTCGCGGACAAACTCGGACGGCTCGACATCCTTGTCAACAACGCCGGCATCACCAAGGACGGCCTGGCGCTGCGCATGAGCGACGAGGATTGGGACGTGGTGCTCGACACCAACCTCAAGTCCGCCTTCGTCGCCACCCGCGCCGCGGCCCGGCACATGATGCGCGGGAAGTTCGGCCGCATCGTCAACATCGCCAGCACCAGCGGCGTCGTCGGCAACGCCGGGCAGGCCAACTACGCCGCCGCCAAGGCCGGCATGATCGGCCTCAGCAAGACCATCGCCAAGGAACTCGGAGGCAAAGGCATCACCTGCAACGCCATCGCCCCCGGGTTCATCACCACCGACATGACCCACAACTTGCCGCAGCAGGTGAAGGACGACCTCCAGAAGTTCATCGCGGTGCGCCGCCTCGGCACGCCCGAGGACATCGCCGCCGCCGTCGAGTACGTGACCAGCGACGACGCCGGGTTCCTCTCCGGGCAATGTATCGTGGTCGACGGCGGGATGACCATGGCGTAACGCCGTACGGCTACTCGATCGGGGCCGCATGCGTCCAGGCGGCAACCTGGACGATGCCGTACCCCACCGGGAAAGCCGAAATGATGATCGCGGCGACCGCCAGCCGACGGCCGAGCAAGCCGTTACGCCGACCCACCGATTCGCAGATCGCCACCACCAGCACCACGGTCAGGTACTTGAGGATGATCAGCCCCCAGTGCCCCCCATAATGCTCGATGAAGTGCCGCGCCACGGCGTTCACCTCGCGCCCCCCCAGTTTCCAGATGATCGCGTACGTCATCAGAATGTCCAGCGTCGACGCGAAGATGTACCACACATACTGCGTGGGATACAGCACGGTGTAACGCGAGGAGCCGCTCATGGGTTGGCCTCCGCCGCCGCACGTCGCATCGCCTCCAGCGGCGGCTCCATCCCCGTCCACGCGCGCAACTGGGCCGCGGCCTGATGCACGAACATCTCCATGCCGCCGAAGGCCCGCCGCCCCGCCGCCCGTGCGGCCCGAAGCAGCGGCGTCTCCGCCGGGTTGTACACCGTGTCGAACACCGCTGCGCCCGGCGGCAGCGCGACGAGGGCCGCTTCGGACAGCGGCGACTCGTCCGGCGCGGGTCCTCCGAACATCCCCATCGGCGTGGCGTTGATCACAAGGTCTGAGTTGTGCCACACGGGCGTATCCCACGCCTCACACCGCAGCGACGCCGGGGCCCCCAGGCCGTCGACGAGCGCGTGGGCTTGGTCTTCACGCCGCGCACGGATCGTGACCCTCGCACCCGCCCCGAGCAGCGCCCATGCCCCCGCCCGGGCTACGCCCCCGGCCCCGAGGATCACCGCCGATCGTCCCGCGAGAGATCCGACCACGGACTCGGCAACCGCGCGCAGGGCCGCGGCATCGGTGTTCAACACGTGCACGGTCGGCTCCGCTCCCCGACGGCGTTCGATGGCGATCGTGTTCGCCGCGCCGTTCGCCGCCGAGGCCTTGTCAAGCCGCCACCCCTGCTCCCGCGCCAGGCGCACCAGATGCTGCTTGTGCGGGTGGGTCACGCTCGCGCCGGAGAAATCCACCCGCGCGTCGTGCAGCAGGTCCAGCAGCGTCCCCTTGAAGTTCGCGTACGTCGCCTCGGCATCCTCGGACACCGCGATGGGCAGCGGCACGTAGACGGCATCGATGCCGAGCGCCGCGAACGCCGCGTTGTGCACGTGCGGCGAGCGTGAATGCTCGATCGGCCACCCGATCACCCCGTACACCCGCGTCGCCCGGCCGATCGCCCTGAATCGGTACAGCTCCTCCAGTTCCCGCACCGTTGGCTGCCCCGGCGCCGTGCCCGTCGTCGGACGCAGCGACGCGAACGTCAGAAAGCCGCCGAACTTCGGCGTCAGCACGCGCGACATCAACCCGAACTCGCCCATCCCCAGCGCGATCGTGGGCTTCGTCGCGTGCGTGAGCAGGTCGAACAGTTCCAGATTGTCGCGGAGGGAACGGGCACGGAACGCGATTTTCACGACACTCGCCGCGTCGGTCTCCGCGAGCCGCGCCACCCGTCGCGCGAGGTCCGCCGGACGGGTCTTGAAGTCATGCATCGACAGGATCAGCGACGGCGCATCCGCGCGCCGCCTCGCCGGGTGATCGACCGCCAGGTGCACTTTCTGCCGCAAGTTCGCCGACCGCTCGTACGCCGCCAACTCAAGGTCAAAATACCGTGGCGGACGCTTCGCCGTACCCAGGTACTCGTACAGCGCCACCCGCGCATCGTCCGGCCCGTCGTACTGTCCGCCCTCGTCCGCCGATCGGCACGTCACGATCGACGGCAGGGGCGAATCCTCCACGATCCCCGCCACCGCCCGCATCTCGCCCGCATCCCCGGTACCGTGGAAATACCCATCCACGCGGAACTCGACCAGGTCCGCACCCGCATCACGTGCGGCCTGCGCATCGGCTAACGCCTGGTCCGCGTCCTGAACCATGATGGGAACGCACAGGAGCGTCATGTCGGCGAGTGTATCGCCCGGCTTGCCGCCGTCCCCGCCACGTGCCCGCTCGCCCATGCCCATTGAAAGTTGAATCCTCCGATCCGACCATCCACGTCGAGAATCTCTCCGCACAGATGCAGCCCCGGACAGCAACGGCTCTCCATCGTGTCCAGGTGCACCTCCGATAGCGGCACTCCACCCGCCGTCACTTCCGCGTACGTAAACCCACGGTCCCCGGTCACGGGCACCGGGGTCGCAATCACCAGCGCCGCCAACGCACGCCGGGTGTCGCGCGGAAGAACATGCCCCGGCATGGCGGGATCGACCCCCGCCGCTCGGCACAGCGCTTCCGCCAGTCGCTCCGGCAGGCCCCGCTGCCGCAGGTACCGCTCCGGCGTCCCTTTCCCCAGCCCCACCAGCGCCGTATCGAGCGTTTCACGTGTCTCGCCCGGCAGCCAGTTGACGCTCAGCCCCGCGCCGGGATCATCGTGCCGCGCGGCCGCCAAGTAGCGGCTCATATCCATCGCGCACGGCCCGGACACCCCCACGTGCGTGCACAGCAGCGCGTTCGTAAACGACTTCAGCCGTTTCCCCGTCCCACTCTGCAACTCCAGCGTCACCGTCGCGCTGATCCCCGACAGGCCCGTGATCCAGTGCCCCTTCTCCAACACCAGCGGCACCAGCGCCGGAAACACGTGCGGCGTCACCGAATGGCCCAGGAGTTTCGCGAAGGCGTAGCCCGCACCGTCCGACCCCGAGCGGGGCAGCGCCATCCCCCCGGTCGCCAGGATCACCCGTCGAGCCGAGATCGCGCGAAGCGTGGCGTCGGCGGCGATCACCCGGAACGGGAACTCGGCCTCGGATCGATGGTCGATCGCCGCCACGCGCCAGGGGTGCAGAATCCTCGCCCCCGCCGCCGCCCGCAGCAGCGCGTCGAGCACCGTCCGCGCCGTGTCCGTCGTCGGGAACAGTTTCCCCGTTTCCTCGCGCTTCAACTCCACGCCCAAGTTCTTGAAAAACGCCACGGTGTCCGGCACGTCAAACCGTCGCAGCACCTTCCGAATCGCGTGCGGGGTCGAGCCGGCGTATTGATGCTCGTCCACCGCGTGGTGCGTCACGTTGCACCGCCCTCCGCCCGCCACCAGGATCTTCGCACCCAGTGTCCTGGCGCCGTCCACGACGACCACGCTCGGCGGGGGCTGCGCCCCGGGATTCGCCGTCGCCGCGATCGCCGCCATCAGCCCGGCCGCCCCGGCGCCGACCACGGCAACATCGCACACAGTGTCATCGCGTATATGGTGCGGCACGGCGGCAAGCCTACGTCAGGAACGCGAACGCCAGAATGCCCGTTCCCACCAACCCCATCAGCAATCCGAAGATTGTCCGCCCCCACCCACAACGCTCGGGATGCCGTCGAAGATCGAGTACCGCCATGAGCGACACGATCAACGCGATCGGCCCGGGAAACACCAGCACGCTGAACAGCCCCAAATACCCCGCCGCGATCGCCCATGGCGAGCGCCCCACGGGGAGCACCCATCGCAGCGAGGGGTCGGCCAGCGGGTCTTTCGGCTGACTGATCGGCCCCGGCATCGTGGGCGGCGATGAAATTGGGGTCGTGTCGGACATGGCGCTAGTTCGACATGCTGATGATGATCACCACGATCAACCAGATCACCGCAATCCCCATCCCGCAGATCGACGTGATGATCCCGGCCGTCCGCACGCCCACCCTGGTCTTGCTGATCAGCCCCAGCACAAGTCCGGTGATCGAGATCGGCAGCGAGAGCACGTGCATGCACGACGCGAGGATCGACACGCACCCAAGTATCAGCGACGCGATCGCCAAGCCGTCGGCCTGGCCGGCACGCGCCGGGGTGCTGATCGGCCCAGCAACCTGCGGCGGGGCAAACGTCCGCATCGGCTGAGGCACGGCCTGCGTGACGGCCTGCGGGTTTGGCTGAGAAGTAACCGCCGGCGCTGGGATAGGCGGCGCAACGGGCGTCAACATGGGTGACGGCAGCAACCCCGCCAGTTCCGGCACCTGTCCGACGGGCGCCCACGCGGGCAACCCCTCGCGCCACGCCAGCATCCCCGCGGCGTTGGGCGTACGCGCCAGGCGTTCTCGCACCTGCTCAATCGAGAGCGGACCTTCCTGCGTCTGTCCATCCGCGCTGATGAAGTACTGGGACATGCCGGGGATCGTACCAGAAATCCGGGGACCGGCACGCCATTCATGATCAAAGCTCCGCCAGCCGCCTGGCCGTGTCGTAATCCACCAGATCACGCATCAGGGCCTGCAGGTCCCCCGCGATGATGTCCCGCAAGGGATACTCGCCCGACAATCGCTCGTCGGCGACAATCCCCTCTTTCCAGCGATACGTGCGGATCTTCTCGCTCCGCCCTCCACCGCCGATCTGGCTGTTTCGCGCCGCGGCCCGTTCCGCGGTGCGTCGCTGGAGTTCCGCCTCATAAAGCCGGGCCATCAACAGTCGCCTCGCCCGCTCCCGGTTCTGCTGCTGGCTCTTGGCCTCCATCATCTTGATCACCATGCCGGTGGGCTTGTGATGAATCTGCCACGCTGTTTCCACCTTGTTCACGTTCTGCCCGCCCGGCCCCTGCGCCCGTGTCGCCTGTTCCTCCACGTCGTTGGCCCAGTCGATCTTCACCTCGACCTCTTGCGGCTCGGGAAGCACCGCCACGCTCGCGGTCGACGTGTGCACGCGCCCGGCCGCCTCGGTCGCGGGCACGCGCTTCACCGAATGAACCCCCGCTTCCAGCGCCAGTTCCCGCCACACCCCTTCCCCGCGCACGTTCGCCAGCACGCTCCGCACGCCCCCCACCGCCGGCTCGGGAGACAACTCGAGCACCTCGAACGTCCACCCACGCCTCGCCGCGTACTTCTGGTACATCTCCAGCAGGTCGCGCGCCCAGATCGTCGCCTCGTCCCCCCCCGTCCCCGCCCGAAGTTCGAGCATCACCGACCCGATCCGTGCATCGTCCGCGGACACCAGTTTCGCCAGCAGGGCCTGCCGCGTCGTGCCCATCGCCGCCTGGACGCGGGGGAGCTCCTCGCGGGCCATCGCCGCCAGTTCCGCATCGGCGTCGGGCGCGAGCATCCCCCGGAGCGTCTCGGCCTCTCGCTCCAAAGCGATCAACCGTCGATAGAGTGCCACGGAAGGCTCGATC
This sequence comes from Phycisphaerae bacterium, assembly GCA_022180725.1. Classification (GTDB taxonomy): domain Bacteria; phylum Planctomycetota; class Phycisphaerae; order Phycisphaerales; family UBA1924; genus RI-211. The sequence goes on along the minus strand of BQMO01000011.1, from coordinate 102,721 downwards.
GCCGCCCGTTTGACCGATAAATCGCGGACCTTGCGATGGTCCGCGAGGATGTCGGGGTCTTCGAGCATCGCGCCCAGTTCCCGTTCTTCCTTGTCCATCATGCGCAGCCGCTCGAGCGCCCGCGGGGGGATGGTGTGCAGCGCCGGACTTGTCGTGGCGGGATCGGGCATGGGGGTGGGAGTCTATGAACGCCCCGTCCGCGCCGTCGGCATCGAGCGGGGCGCACGGGCTACCATCTCGCCGCATGATCGAATCCTTCACACTCGCCTCGGACCTCTCCGGGTACCTCCCGATCTCGCTGATAGTCCTCATGGCCATCGCCTTCGGCATCGGCAACGTGGTCATCTCGCAGATGCTCGGCCCGCGGCGTGCCGGCGCCGTGAAGGGGCAGAGTTACGAGAGCGGCATGAACGCCGTCGGCACCGCCCGCAAACGCTTCAACGTCCGCTTCTACCTCATCGCCATGGTCTTCCTCGTGTTCGACATCGAAATTATCTTCCTGTACCCCTGGGCGACCACGTTCCCGAACCTCGCCCCGCAATCCGACGAGTCCCTCCTTTGGTTGCTCCGCATCCTGTTCTTCCTCTTCACCACCGTCGTCGCGTATGTCTACGGATTCCGCAAGGGCGTCTTCAAGTTTGACTGAGCCGCCGATCATGCCGCCCATGCGTCCGTATGCCGGCCTGCATGTCGGGATCGCCGGGCGAGTTCTGGCCGGCGGCGTGGCCGCCGCCGTTGTGGCCGTGCTCCTTGTCGCCGCCCGGCTTCAGGCTGATCCCCGTGGGCATGGCACGCACACCAAACTCGGCATGTACCCATGTGGTTGGGTAGTGGCCTTCGACAAGCCGTGCCCCACGTGCGGGATGACGACCGCCTTCGCCCACGCCGCCGACGCCCACTACCTTGAGGCCTTTCACGCCCAACCGATGGGCGCCATGCTCGCGATCGGGGCGGCGGGGGTCTTCTGGGGGGCGGCCCACGTCGCGGCGACCGGCTCGCGTCTGGGCCGGGTGGGTGCAACAATGCTCGGCGGACGGGGCCTGTGGACCCTCGCCGCGTTGACCGCCGCCGCGTGGGGATACAAGGTTCTCACGTGGCCCGGCGCGTCAGGATGACACAGGAGCAAGGCATGCGTCAACTCTCACGCGTGGTGGTGGCCACGGCGATGCTGAGCATCGCGCTGCTGGGCGGGTGCCAGGTCATCGGCGTCGCGGTCGAGAACTACCGCAAGGACGCCACGCGGACCATTCCCGCTGAATGTGTGGCGCTCCAGGCCAAGTCCTTCGCGGCGATCGTGACCGCGGACCGTGCGATCCAAGGCGACTTTCCCATGCTCACGGAGGTCCTCACCGCCAAAGTCACCGAGCGGTTGTCGAACCCGGCCAACCTCCCCGCGGCGTCCGGATTCGTTCCCGCCCGCGATGTCCTGCGGTACATCTACGAGAACCCATCCTGGGGCCTGCGAACCAAGTCCGACGTCGCCAGGTCGCTGGGCGGCGTGGACCTCATCATCGTCCTCGAACTCCTCGAGTACCGCCTCCACGACCCCGGCAACCCGTACGTGTGGGATGCGATGGCCTCCGCCACCATGTCCGTCTACGACCCCACGTCACCCACCCCGGAAATCGCCGTCTTCGAGAAGCCCATCACCGTTCGCTTCCCCGACAAGCGCGGCATGGGGCCCGAAGACATGAACGCCTCGCTCGTGAGCCAGGCCCTCACCTTGCGCCTCATCGACCGTGCCACCTGGCTTTTCTACGAGCACGAAGAGCCTTACTACCCCACGTACTGAGCGCTCGAACGAGGCGGACTCCCCATGCACCAGATCTCTCGATGGATCGGAGGTTGACTCGATGCGAACTGCGGCAGCGATGGCGGCGTGCACGGTGCTCTTGACCTGTTCGGCGGGCTGCAACGTGATCGGAACCGCGGCGGTGGTCCTGAAAGGCCCGCCGACGACCGACGCCGTGCACACCCTCGCCAAGGACCGGGCCACGGTCTTCTTCGTCGACGACCGCGGCAGCCGTCTCCCTCGGCGGAGCATGCGCATGACTATCGCCTCGACCGCCGGGAACACGCTGCTCGAGAAGAAAGTGCTCACCACGGTGATCGAGCCGCGCGCCGGGCTGGAAGCCGCCGCGGGAGAATCCCCCTCGGCCCCGATGGACCTCGTCACTCTGACCCGCCATGCCCGGGCCGAGATCATGGTCTACGCCAACGTGCGAGAGTTCAGCCTCTCGACCGACGGACAATCGCTCCAGCCGATGGCTCGACTCCGTGTCAAAGTAATCGATGCGACGAACGACACCGGGCGCGTGTGGCCCGACGACCCCGAGGGGTTCGACTTGCGGGTGATCGCCCCGCCAACCACGGGCCAGGTCCCCCGCACCGCGGCGGAGATGATGAAGGTCCAGGAATCCTTCGCCGAGTTCATCGGGCAATCCCTCGCCAAACTGTTCTATGAGCACGAAACCAGGCCCAGCATCAGCACCAAATAACCCGTGCACACGTGCCTCCACATCATCCCGGAAGTTATCGTCGTGCCCGGAGGGCGCTGGCGCCGTGCCTGGCCCGAGGTCCTGGCGTGCCTTGAGGCCGCACGGGCGGACCCCGACGTGCGTCACGTGCTGACGCTCATCGGGGGATCGTGCTTCGGACGCGAAGCCCGCGCCCTGGGCGCCGCGGAGTTCGAACGCATCGCACCGCCGCTCAGCGAACCCCGTCGCGCCGCTCGGTGCCTCGAGCGCCTCATCGACGCGACCGACCCGGGCATGATCGTGACCTGGGATGCTCCCACCGCCTCGTGGGTCGAGCGTCTTCGCGGCATCCCGGGTCGTTCAGCACGGGTCGACCTCTCCTCGGGACAGGTTGAGTGTCGAGGGTTGGACCCCGAAACCGGCGAGGTTCTCCGCCACTGGGTGACGCTGACGCCCGAACCAATGATGATCCCGGCATGCGCCTCGCGTGCGGACCTCCGCGCCTCACTCGGACTTGAAGGGGACACGCGATTGATCGGCGTCCTGGGCGACGACCCGGAGCGGGGGGACACACTCATGTACGCGCTCGGGATGCTCGGGGCCTCGGGCCTCCGCTGCGTCGGGTTGTGCGCACGCACGGAACCAAGGCGAGGGCCTTTGCTCCGCCATGTTCGCGAGCACGGGCAAATACGTGGTATCTGCTTCTCCCGCGCCGGCCCGCTCCCGCTCTGGCTCGCCTGCGATGTCTGCCTCCTGGCCTCTCCGCCCGACCGCCCGGCCTCGTGCGCATGGACCATGATCGCACGCGGGCTGCGCGCCGCGGGCATGCCGCTGATCCTGGCCGAGGATGGCCCACCGGATGACCCCGGCGACACGCGCCCACCTTTGATGAGAGCACGGAGCGGTTCACCCATGGACCTGGCTCGCGCCGCACGGGCGTTTCTTGCCGGCCACGATCGCGCCACGGGGCGCCTCACGCCGCCCGCCATCGGCCCCCAACCCCTCATGGGCCGCCAGATCGTCGCGGCGCTCCGCGACGTGGAGGCGCTGGCATGACAGCTCGCATCGGCGTGCTCTTTGTGTGCCTCGGCAACATCTGCCGTAGCCCGCTCGCGAAGTTCGTGTTCGCCGATCTTGTCACGCGCCGGCGCGTGGCCGACCGGTTCGCCATCGACTCCTGCGGCACCGGCGCCTGGCACGCCGGGGAAGGCGCCGACCCCCGCACCGAAGCCGTCGCCCGAAAGTACGGCCTGGACGTCGCCCATCGCGCCCGCCAACTCCGCCCGCATGTCGACTTTGACCATTTCCACTACCTCATCGGGATGGACCTGGACAACCACCGCCGCCTGCTCGAGACCGGCGCGCCGTCCGATCGCGTCTTCCTTCTTCGTTCCTTCGACCCCGAGCTCGCCGGCAGGCCCCACCACGAAATCATCGTCCCCGATCCCTATTACGGCGGCGAGGACGGGTTCGAGAAGATGTACCACATGGTTCGAGCGGGGTGCGAGGGGCTGCTGGAGCACGCCCTCGCGCGGCATGGCTGAGGCCCGACCGCGGGTACACTTGGCGGCATGATCAGTAAGGCCGCCACCGTCGAGGAGTACCTGAAGAGCCTGCCGGAGGAACGTCGCGTCGCGCTCGAGGCGCTCCGGAAGGTCATCCTCGCGAACCTCGACAAGGGGATCGAGGAGGGCATGACGTACGGCATGATCGGGTACTACGTGCCGCACTCGATCTACCCGCCCGGGTATCACTGCGACCCGAAGATGCCGCTGGGGTACGCGGGGCTGGCCTCGCAGAAGCAGTACATCTCGCTCTATGTGTGCCACATGTTCTGGGAATGCGAGGGGAGCAAGCCGACCGCGCACGCCACGTGGCTCAGGAAGGCCTGGACCGCCGCGGGCAAGAAACTCGACATGGGCAAGTGCTGCATCCGCTTCAAACGACTGGAGGACGCCCCGCTGGACGTGATCGGCGAACTGATCCGCCGCGTCCCACTCAAGACATACATCAGGTCGTACGAGGAATCGCTGGCGCAGAACACCAAGGACGCGGCCAAGCGCTCCGCGGCGCGAAAGGCCGCGAAAAAAGTGACGCGAAAGGTCACGAGCGCGTCAGCACGCGGCAAGAAATCCACGACGATTACTTCCGCTAAGCGGTAGGCCCACCAAGGAATCCGCACGCATGGCCCTCTGGGGTGGACGATTTGAATCCGGACCGGACGCGTTCTTCCGGGCGCTCAATGATTCACTGCGCTTCGACTACCGCCTGGCGAAGCATGACATCGCGGGATCGACCGCGTGGGCGCGGGCAATCGCGCGTGCGGGCGTCCTCTCGGCGGAGGAGTTGACGCGGCTTGAGAAGGCGCTGGGTGAGTTGGCGGGGCTGGTGGAGCGCGAACCGGAGGCGCCGCTGGGAGCGGTACTGGGGCACGGCTCGGAGAGCCGCGCGACCCAGGACGAGGACATCCACTCGTGGGTCGAGCGTCAACTCATCATCCGGGTGGGCGACCTGGGCAAGAAACTCCACACCGGACGCAGCCGCAACGACCAGGTCGCGACCGACCTTCGTCTGTGGACGCGCGAGGCAATCGATGATCGGCTCGCGGAACTGCTCGCGTGCCGGCGGTCGCTGGTGGCGCTGGCCGAGCGTGAGATCGGAACGGTGTTGCCGGGGTACACCCACCTCCAGCGGGCACAGCCCGTGCTGCTGGCGCACTGGTGCCTCGCCTATATCGAAATGCTCGAACGCGACGAGGGACGCCTCCACGACGCACGCCGACGCGTCAACGTCTGCCCCCTCGGCTCGGGCGCCCTCGCGGGCACGGCCTACGCCATCGACCGCGCCGCCCTCGCGCGCGACTTGGGGTTCGACACGCCCTCACGCAACTCGCTCGACGCCGTCTCGGACCGCGACTTCGTCATTGAAACGCTCGCGGCCTGCGCCCTCACCGCCGCGCATCTCTCGCGCCTCGGCGAAGACCTCATCCTCTACGGCTCCCAGGAGTTCGGCTTCATCGAGTTCGACGACGCCGTCTCCAGCGGCTCGAGCCTCATGCCGCAGAAGAAGAACCCCGACGCCGCCGAGTTGCTCCGCGGAAAGACGGGCCGCGTCGTCGGCGCACTCGTCTCCATGCTGACCACCTTGAAGGGACTGCCCCTCGCCTACAACAAAGACCTCCAGGAAGACAAGGAACCCCTCTTCGACGCGATGGACCACCTGTCGCTGGGGCTGCGGGTCGTGCCGCGGATTCTGGACACGCTGAAGGTTCGACGGGAAGTGTGCGCGCGGGCCGCCGCGGGTGGGTACACCAACGCCACCGACCTCGCGGACTACCTCGTCGCCAAGGGGGTGCCCTTCCGCACGGCCCATGAACAGGTCGGTGCGGCAGTACGCGCGGCCCTCGCGAACCAGACGCCCTTAGAGAACCTGACTCTCGCGGAGTTGCGGGCGCACTGCCCCAGGGCCGAACAGGATGTCTTCGCGGCGATTGCCCTCACCGCAGGATTGACGAGACGTGAATTGCCGGGTGGTACGGGTCCGAGCAGTGTTACCCGGGCACTTGTCGCAGCGCAGACTCGTCTGAGTGCGCACTCCCTCCCGTAATGCGTGATTTTCCAGATGTTCCACCAGCCGAAAGTTGGGGAATCTATGTCGATTTCCCAAGTTGAGACTTTCGAATCACACACCCTCCGATGTGTTGCGCAAATTCGGAGCGTCGTCCGTTCGATACTGCACGTAGGCTGTTTCCACCATGGCGAACCTCCTGCTCATGATTTATGACGCGTTGCACCGGGAATCTCTCGCCGGGTATTTGCAACTACGTGGCCACGGGGTACGTTCCCTTGGTGTTTCCACATCCGGCAATGCCACGCCAACGTTTCAGAAACCCGATGCCCTGATCATTGACATGGATCTCCAAAATGACGAAGCCTTTCGGTTACTCCGGGGGAGGCTGGCAAACCCAGGATTATCCAAGGTTCCTGTGATCGCTTTGGCTAATCCTCGTGATCGAAATGACGTCGCCACGCTGGCAAGCTTCGGCGTTCGTCATATCGTGCTCAAGTCCACGTTTACCATGGATGCCCTGGAGCAGAAAATATGCACGTGCTGCGCCGAGGCGTCCGCGCCGGTCCCCGTGTGCCCTGACAACCTGCCGCCGTCACCCTCGGGTCCGATCATGGTCACCCATGTGTCCGCGGCGGAACCAGCATCGCCTGAGCATCGACCAGCCCGCACCCAGCCCGAGGCTGTTCAAATCAAGTCCCGAGCCGCGCTCAAGGACATGCCGCCGTTGGTTTCGCCCGACGAACTCCGCGGGATCATCGCCAAGGCCGGCGAGTTGCACGCGCTCTCGCCGGCGGTCACGCGCGTTTCTCAGATGGCCGGCCGCGCGGAGGTTCCCGCCGATGAAATCGCCAAGGTCATCAAGCAGGACCCGGCGATCGCGATGAAGGTTCTGAAACTGGCAAACTCCACTGTGTACTCGCGCGGAGCGCCGGTCGATTCGGTGCTCCTGGCGGTACGCCGCATCGGCATGGAACAGATCCGCCAGGCAGTACTCAATATCGCGATCGTGGACGGGTTCGCGAATAGCGGTCAGCCCCAGATACTGAACATGCACCTCTTCTGGGAGCACTCGATCGCGGTCGGCCTGTTCACCGCCGCGATCATGGGCGCCACGGGCGGGGCCCCGGCCGAGATCGACGCCGCGTTCACGATGGGCCTGCTCCATGACGCCGGCCGCGTCATACTCGCGGAGCACCTGGGTGATCGCTACGCACGTGTAATTGAAATCGCCCAATCGCTTGAACTGCCGCTGGAAACCGTCGAGAAGCGCCTGATCGGCCTGAACCACGCCGAACTCATGGAAAAACTGCTGGTGTCCTGGCGCTTCGCGGGCTCCCTGGTCAAGCCCGTGGTGCTGCACCACGCCTCGATCAGCGCCATCCAACAGCACGCGCCCGGGTCCATGAAGGCATGCTTCGCCGTCGCGCTCGCGGACGGGCTCGCCCACGCGATGATGCTCGGGGACAGCGTCGGCGAGACCATCGCCCCGCTCGGGGATCTCATCGCGGCCCTGCACTTGAAAGAGGACGCCCTGCGGACCATCACCGAGACGGTGCCCCCGCAGGTCCAGGACCTCAAAGTGGCGATGCTGGCGTCGGCACCCCCGGGCGGGGCGTGGCCCGATCGCGCCAAGGCGGCGCTGCGACGACTGCCGGAAGGCTTCCGGCCTGTGTACGTCGGCCCCAACCGCGCGGCCGAGCCCGCTTGTACGCTCGCCGAGGCGCTGCGCCGAGCCGGCTCCGGAGAGAGGCCCACCGTGGCGATTGTGGCGGCCGAGACACCCGATGAGGCCGCCGCGGCGAACGCGGCCCTGGAGGCGATGGACCGGGAGGCGGGGACGGCGGTGCCCGCGATCGTGCTGCGGTGGACGGGGGGCGAGAGTGCGTCAGTGTTGCCGGGACGCACCTCGGTAGAACTCCGTGGGCCGTTCCAGTTCGAGACCTTCTGCCGCGCGGCCCGCGACGTGCTCAAGGCGGCGTGATTATCGCGCTGTGTTCGATGTCGCCATTTCCTCCGCCATCGCTTCGATCGCACGCATCAGCACCTCGATCGATCTCGCGTACTCGATCATCGAGAGGCGTTCGTGCGGGGTGTGGTCAAGGGTGCTGTCACCCGGGCCATAGGCCGCGATGGGGCAGTTCCAGATCGGCCCCAGCACGTTGAGGTCGCACGTGCCGGTCTTGACTTTGGGCTGCGGCCGCCCCCCCACCGCCCGGATCGCCGTCGACAGCGCTCGTACCACCACGTTGTTGCGGTCGGCGATGTGCGCGACCTCCGGGCCGCGAAAGGTGAGCACCGCGTGCTTGTCGGCCACGGCCTTGCAGAGTTCCTCGATGTGCCCAGGGAGCACGCCCGGCGGCAGCCGGAAGCCGGCTGTGGCCTCCACCCGGTCCTCCAGGCCATCGCTCTCGGTTCGCACGCTCCGGAGCGTCGCCTGAACGAGATCAAACGCGCGCCGCCCGGTGGCGAAGGCCGCGGCCCGCTCGCGGACAACCTCCCACCAGTGACAGAACTCGTCCGCCGCGGAGGGTCGTGGGACGGCGGTGTGGTTGACGGCCTGACGGCGCGCGTAGTCCACGAGCAGGCGGCCCTTGTAGCCTAGCGTTACGCCGTCCCACGCGCTAGGCTCGCCGATGATCGCGGCGGCGGGCCGGAACAGCCCCGCGACGTGGCGGGCGCCTTTGGAGGTCGTGCTCTCCTCCTCAACCGCGCCGACGACAACCAGACGCACGCCTTCGGGGAGCCTGGCCCGCGAGGCCGCGACGACGAACGCGGCGAGGGGACCCTTCGCGTCCACCGTACCGCGCCCGTGAAGCGTGTCGCCCTCGCGGCGGACGGGAATGTGGCCGGGAAAGGTGTCCAGGTGGCCCAACAGCACAATGTCGGCGCAGAGGCCACGGCGATCGGGGCGGGCGACGAGGCCGACGGCGTTGCCGGCTTCGTCGACGCCGGCGTCGAGGCCGAGCTCGTTCATTCTGGCGGCGAGGTACGCGGCGGCGGGGCCTTCCCCGCCGGAGAGGCTGGGAATCTCGACAAACTCGCGAAGGAGTCGTTCGTCGGGCGTTTCCGGAATGGCAGTCGCGTGATTAGCGGCCATGAGTTCGCTCATTCGAACACCGTTCCTGCGCCGGCGAGGGCGCCGCGGATGGGGGACTGAACGCGCGCGTCGCCGATGACGACCCGCCGCACGCCGCGCCCGAGGGCCTCGCCGGCCCCCAGCACTTTCTTCTTCATCCGTCCCTGTGCCGCCTCCGACGCACGCCCGATCTCACCCCGCGATACGCGCTCAATGAGTGTCGATTCGTCGGGAAAGTTCCGCAGCAATCCACGCACGTTCGACAGCAGTAGAAGTGCCTCCGCGCCGAGCGCCGCGGCCGTGGCCGCCGCCGCGCGATCGGCATCGACGTTGATGGGCTCGCCCTTCTCGCTCAGGCCGGGCGGGGAAATGACCGGGACGTAGCCGGCGGCGAGGAGGGTGCGGAGGAGGTCGGCGTTGACGCGGTCAACGGTGCCGGTGAAGTCGTCGCGGACCATGACGACGCGGCCGTCCTCGACGCTGCGCACGGCCTCCTTGCGCTGGCCGACCCAGAGCCCGCCGTCGATCCCGCTCAGCCCCATCGCGTTGACGCCCAGGCGCCGGAGGCGCTCGACGAGGTTCATGTTGAAGGCGGCGCAGGCCATGCGGAAAATCTCGAGCGTGGCCCGGTCCGTCCGCCGGCTCGTGTGCCCCGAGGGACTCGTGATGAATCTCGGCGGGCAGCCCAACCGCGCGCTCAGAGTGTTCGTCCCGTGCGAGCCGCCATGCACAATGACGAGGCGCTGGCCCGAGCCGACCAGCGAGGCCACGTCCGCCGCTACCGCGTCGAGGTCGATTCCTTCGCTGCCGCCGATCTTGATGACAATCATGGTGTGGTCCAAGCAAAGTTCTCTTGGTGATGCGATAGGCGCCGAGGTCAGATCGGGTGAAGACCGGTAAACGTGAGTCCGGCGCGTTCCTCAAAGCCGCACATCAGGTTCATGCACTGCACCGCCGAACCCGCCGCCCCCTTCATCAGGTTGTCCAGCGCGCTCAGCACGACTACACGCCCCGTCCGTTCGTCCACCTCGAACCCCACGTCGCACCAGTTCGTCCCCGCGAGAATCTTCGGCTCCGGGTACCGATGAATCCCCGTCTTGTCCTTCACGATCCGCACGAACGGCTCCTCGCGATACGCCTCGCGGAACAGCCCCCACAGTTCCTTCTCGCCGATCGCCCTCGTCGGCAGCACGTGCCCCGTGCACAGCACCCCCCGCACGAGGTCCACGCTCGTCACCGACGCGTGCAACTCGAACTCCCCCAGTTCCTGCCGCACCTCCGCCTGGTGCCGATGCCCCGCCGGGGCGAAACTCCGCACACAGCCGCTGCGCTCGGGGTGGTGGCTCGTGGCCGAGAGCTCGGCGCCGGCCTCCGACGACCCCACTTTCACATCGCAGATCGCCGTACGGATCAGCCCCGCCCGCGCCAGCGGCCACAACGCCAGGTTCATCGCGGTCGCATTACACCCCACCCCGCTCGCCAGCCTGGCGCCACGCAACGGCTCGCGATGCAGTTCCGGCAGCCCGTACACGAACCGGTCCAGCCACGCCGGCGCCCCGTGTTCCTCCCCATACCACGCTCTGTACGCCTCGCGGCTCCGCAGCCGAAAGTCCGCCGACAGATCAATCACCCGCGTGGCCATTCCCGCGTACCGATCGATCGCCTTTACCGCCTCGCCGTGCGGCAGACAGAGAAACAACACGTCGCACGCTTCCAACTGGTCCGGCGATGCGAAGGTCGCCTTCGTCCGCCCGCGCAGGTTCGGATGAACGCTGTGCAGGAACTGCCCGACCATGCGGCGCGACGTCACCTGCGCCACCTCGGCCTGCGGATGATCGAGCATCAACCGCAGCAACTCGCCGCCCGTGTACCCCGACCCGCCGACGATCGACACGCGCACACGCCCGCTCATGGCTTGGCCTCCACGAATCCGCCCGCCACGGGCGCGGCTCGCCGCGCCATCTGCGACACGTGCTCGACGACCAGCCCGGGGATGTCCACCCCCGTCGGCCCGACGCTGTTCCGAAACTCCATCGTGTGGTTGATCTCGCTCACCTGCAGCCCGTCGCGCGGGTGCTCCAGCAGGTCCACCGCCAGCACCCCGCCCCCCACCGCGCGCGACGCTCGTATCGCCAGGTCCGCGATATCCGGCGTGATCTCCAGCCGCTCGGCCCGCCCGCCGCGCGCGGTGTTCGTGATCCAGTGCTCGCTGTGCCGCACGATCCCCGCGACGGCCTCGTCCCCCACGACAAACACGCGGAGATCGCGACCGGGCTTGTCCACGTGCTCCTGCACATAGAACACCCCGTGCTGCGGGCCGCCGAGCGTTTCCTTGTGCTCGAGGATCGCCTCCGCGGCGTCGCGGTCGTTCACCCGCGCGAGCAACCGCCCCCACGACCCCACCGTCGGCTTCAGCACCGCCGGATACCCGTTCGCCTCCACCGCCCGGAGCGCCGCCCCGGCGTCGACCGCGACGCGCGTCCGGGGCGTGGGCACCCCCGCACGAACCAGCAACGCCGACGTCGCGACTTTGTCCCCGCACGCGTCGATCACCCGTGACGGGTTGATGCACGGCACGCCCCACGCCTCGAACACGCGCACCACCGCTGTGGCCGCGGTCTGGCTCACGCAGCGCTCCAGCACCGCATCGAACCGTCGCCACGGGACGGGGTCGTGGAGATCGAACACGTGTTCACGAACGTCAAGAAGTTCATGCTCGATGCCGCGGGCCGCACACGCCTCGGCGAGCATTCGCTCCTCGACACGAACTCGGGAATGAAGGATGGCAATCATGATTGAATGTCTCAGTACCTAAAGGACACTGGACCAGGAACGCAGAGCCGGACGCGCTTACTCCCCCCAGTCCTCCTCCACCTCGGGCGCGAGCGTGACGGTCAGCGGGCTGGTGGCGGTAACCTCAAGTTCCACCCCGCACTCCCCGCAGCGCACCACCTCGCCCGCGAGCGGTGGACGCGTAAAGGAAACCACCCCCGCGCACTCAGGACACTCGCACTGCGCACCGGCAACATTCGTGGACATCAGATTCTCCTTGAACCCTGAATCAAAACCAAAAACACAGCAGGCCCGCCGAACGCCGGCGAGCCTGATCAGACTTCCCGAGCACACGCTCGGGCTACGCGATCGGCATCACCGGGTCGGTGGACCTTTGGATTTCGCTTTCGACTGTTTGGACGCGACCACCGCGACGCCGGAGCATCGCGACACGCTGGGGTTGTGGCCGTGCATCGTCATAGAACCCGCCACCATAGGCGTCCAAAGCGGGCGAAGGGACTTGAACCCTCGACTTTCACGTTGGCAACGTGACGCTCTACCACTGAGCTACGCCCGCGAACTGTCCCGCCATCATCGGCTTGCTCAGCCTCTCACAGCGGGCGGAAGTCTACGCGGGTTCCCGCGATGGTCAACCCGTGCCGAACCCGCATGGTTATGGCCCCTCCGCCGACGCCGTCTTCGGACGGGCGCCCTCCACCGCCGCCAGGACCATGTCCGGCGTGTACCAGTCGTACGTCACCGGAGCACTCCGCCCCGGCCCGAACACCGCCAGGAGTGGTATCCCGACCCAGTTCAGTTCTCGGAGCTTGGCCTGCCCAGCCGGGTTCTTCCCCGTCAGGTCCACCTTCAACGCCGCCACCCCCGGGCCATTCAGCAGCGCCACGATCTCGGGCTGGTGAAGCACCGTGTTCTCCAGCGTCTTGCAGTTCAGGCACCATTCCGCGGTGAAGTCGATCACCACCACCTTCCCTTCGGCCAGTGCCGCGTCGAACCGCTCGGGGGTGTACCCCTTCCAGTGAATCGGACTCCGTTCCGTGAACCGGATCGTCACCAGCAACCCGCCCGCGACAAGGCACGCCGCGAAAACCGTCACCACGCCCCGCAGCGGCGTGCTCCGCGAGAATCGCACGACGCTCACGATCATCCATGCGGCGGCGAGCACCGTGAACGCGAACACCACCCACCAGAACCACCGGATCGGCTCGTCCACCGGCAGCCGCGCCAACGGGTCCAGCCCCGTCCCCAAAAAGAACACCGCCACCGCCACCATCACCAGCCCGAGCACCTGCTTCACCGCGTCGCTCCCCGGCCCGCTCCGCGGCACCCGCGAAAGGAGTTTCGGGTACGCCGCCAGCACCACGTACGGCAACGCCATTCCAACCCCGATCGACGCGAACACCGCCAGCGTCAGCGATGGTGGCTGCTTCACCGCCCATGCCGACGCCGTCCCCATAAATGGCGCCGTGCACGGCGTCGCCAAGACCGCCGTCATCACTCCGAAGAGAAACCCGCCCGACACCGTGTCCGACTTTGGATCGAGGAAATACACGAACTGCGGCAGCCGCACCGAGAACAGGCCGAACATCCCCACGGCCATCACCAGGATGAACACCCCCACCCCGATCGTGAACGCGGGGATCTGGAACAACTGGCTGATCGCCTTGAACTGCGTCAACGTCACCATCAGCACGCCGATCGCCAGCCAGAACGCCACCACCCCGACCGACATGACCGCCCCCATGAACAGGGCACGCCGCGGATTCCCGGCGTGCTGCGCCAGGCCCATGATCTTCAGCGGAATCACCGGGAGCACGCAGGGGGTGAAGTTCAGCACGAATCCGCCCAGCAGCGAGAGAACCACCAGCACCGCCAGCCCAAGCCCCTGCGTCGATATCTTCCAGTCCAGCCCAAACTCCTTGAAGTGAATCACCCGCCCGTTGTCCGTCGCGACTTTCGGCGCCGCCGCTGCCAACGACGCGATGTCAAACGCCGCGAACAGTTCCGGCGCTGCCGTGGGCGTGGTCGTCTCCCCCGGTTTCAGCATCGGCTGCTCAATGGTCAGTGTCGCGGTCTCGGGGAATACGCACGTTCGGTCATTGCACGCCTGATACCGCACCTCGAGCGACACCGTCACCGGCCCGCTCGCCCCGGGCTTCACCGTGACGGGCACATACGCCACCGCCTGCCCCTCGAACACCCCGTACTTCACCGGCTTGCCTGTTCCACCAAGGTCCAGCGGCATCTCGTGCACCGGCGGCCATTGGATCGGCCCCACCGTGTACTGTGACGACTCCGCCACCTCGATCTCCGTTGGGATGGCGATAAACCCCCGCCACGTCGGCGGCACCACCGGGCTGTTCGTGTGGATATGCCACCCCTCGGCGTGATCAAAGATCACCGCGATCACAAACTGGTCCCCTGGACGCACGCCCGTCCGATCCGCCTGCGCCGACACCTCGACCGGAGGCTGCCCTTGCCCGCGGGCCGTCGGCGACATGAGAATCAAGTAGGCAACTGCCAAGAGGGCGACGAGTGCCGCCGGCACGGGGTGGCTCGAAGGGGTTCGCATCGGACTAGGGTACTCCCGCGTAGACATACGCCCCACCACGGCCCGCGTTCGCCCTGATCGCTCCGGGATTATTCGTACCAATCAAGCACCGGACACAATCCGCCCGATAGGAACAGTCGGAGACATTGCTCTCCCGAAGGGTGTGCCATGGCCGACGTGCTTGACCAATCCCAGGTAGACGCCATCCTCGCCGCCGCCGCGGTGCAGCCCCACGTGCAGTCGGCCGAAACGCGGGTGTACAGCCGGGCACGACACGACAACGCCGGATTCGAGATTCGCTCCTACGACTTCAAACGCCCCGAACGCGTCAGCAAGGACCAGATGCGCTCGCTCCAGACCCTCCATGAGGGCTTCGCCCGCAACTTCGGCGCCGGGCTTTCAGGATTCCTCCGTACGATTGTCGAGGTCAAAGTCGCCACCTGCGAGCAAATGACCTATTCGGAGTTCACCTCCGGGCTACCCAACCCCACGTCTTTCAACCTCGTCGAAGCACAGGGCCTCGAGGGCCAGATGTGCCTGGAGATCAGCCCGCTCATCACGTACCCCATCATCGACCGTCTGCTCGGCGGCAACTCCAAGGACCTGTTCATCCCCCAGCGTCCCATGACGCTCATCGAAACGCGCCTGATCGGGAATGTCACTCGGCGGGCCTTGGCCGCCCTGGCCGAAGCATGGGCGGGCATCAAAGCCTTCGAGTTCAAGGTTGCTGGCACCGAGAGCAACCCGCAACTCGTCCAGATCGTGCCGCCGAACGAGGTCGTCGTCGTCATCGGGTTCGAACTGAAAGCCTCGAATCGCGCCGGCACCATGAACCTCTGCATTCCCTACAAGGTCATCGAGCCCCTGATGGTTCAGTTGTCCAGCCAATCCTGGTTCAACCAGAGCAGGTCCTCCGCGGGGAATGAGTCCCAGTCACGAATCGCCTCGACCCTCTCCCAGGCCGGGCTGGAACTCACCGGCCTCCTCGCTGAAACCACGATGACGCTCCGTGATCTGGTCAATCTTGCGCCCGGCGACATCGTGACCACATCGCACCCGGCATCAACCCCGGTCGTCCTCCAGATCGAAGGCGAACGGAAGTTCGCGGCTCACATCGGGCAGTTCAAGGGGAAACGGGCCCTGAGAATCGTGCGGCCCATCGCGGCCAGTGAGACTATCTGATTCGGTTTCGCACCGCCGCCCCTCCCGCTTTCCCGCCGACCTTTCAGGATGCCCTCGAATGGGTTTGGGTGGGTCTTGATCGGGGTCGCGCATCGTTCCTACACTGTGGCCTTACGTTTCATACCCGGTCCGATGGAGTGGTTCCATCGCCCCGGGGTGGGAGCGACATCATGACGTATGTGGCTGACACCCATGCCCGGTAATCGGATCCCATCGCCCGTCGCGTTTCCGCGACCGCGTGGTTCCGCTTCCGCCCAGGGAGGCCCGTTGATGACCTGACGTTTTCAGGACATTCGCGGGCTCCCGCCTTCGGGCGTGGGGTCCATCCCCCAGGGGTGTCGGCCACGGGCGTCTTGTGTCGCGCGTGGCCGGTGTGTTTTTGGACATCTCGACATCACGACCTTGGAAGATCAGCCATGAACGCCAGTGAAATGCTCCGCATCCTCGACGGCATCGCCCGCGACCGCAACATCGATCGCTCGCTCCTCATCCGCGACCTGGAGCAGGCGATGGTGTCGGCCGCCCGGAAATACTTCAACACGCTGGACACCGAGGAGTTCGCCTGCAAACTCGACCCGCTCTCGGGGCAGTTCCAACTCTTCCGCCACGGCGTCGTGCTCGAAATGCCCCCCGACACCTTCGGACGCATCGCCGCGCAGACCTTCAAGCAGGTCATGATCCAGAAGTTCCGCGACGACGAGCGATCCAGCATCTTCGAGGATTTCAGCAAGCGCATGGGCGAGATCGTCACCGGCGTCGCGCAGCGGTACGAGGGCGGGGCGCTGGTCGTGCAGATCGACCGCGCCGAAGGGTTCATGCCCCGCAGCGAGCAGATCCCCGGCGAGCAGTTCGCGGCCGGCGACCGCGTCCGCTGCCTCATCCTCGACGTCCGCGACGCGGGGAGCCAGGTCAAGATCGTGCTCAGCCGCGGGCACCCGGACTTCATCAAGAAACTCTTCGAGGTCGAGGTCCCCGAGGTCGCCGAGAAGATCATCGAGATCAAGGCCATGGCCCGCGAGGCCGGCTACCGCACCAAGATCGCCGTCGCCAGCATCGATTCCAAGGTCGACGCCGTCGGCGCCTGCGTCGGCGTGCGCGGCAGCCGCATCAAGAACATCGTCGACGAACTCAACGGCGAAAAGATCGACATCGTGCGGTGGAATGAATCGAGCCAGATCCTGATCCAGAACGCCCTCAAGCCCGCCGAGGTCCAGGAAATCTCCCTGTGCTTCGAACTCGGGCGTGCCACGGTCGTGGTTCGCGACGACCAGTTGTCGCTCGCCATCGGCAAGCGGGGCCAGAACGTACGCCTCGCCGCGCGTCTCACCGGCTGGGACGTCGACATCCTCACCCCCGAGGAGTTCACCAAGGGTCTGGAGACCATGAGCCAGACGCTGCTGACCGTCGAGGGCATCACCGAGCAGATGGCCGACAAACTCGCCGCCCTCGGCATGGTCAGCGTCTTCGACATCGAGGAAGTGGGCACCGAGGTGCTCAAGGACGCGCTCGAGATCGACGACGCCAAGGCCGCGGAAATCGTCGAAATCTGCGCCGCCAAGTCGAAGGAGGTCGCGATCCAGCAGCAGAAGGACAAGGAAGAAAAAGAACGCCGGATGCGCGAGGAACAAGACGCCGCGCGACGCGCCCTCGAAGGCCAGGTCGTCGAGGCGGGCGAGAACGCCGCCGCGGCCATCCTGGGCGGGGGCTCGCCTTCGCCCGCACCCGCCCACGACGGCGACGCGCGGGCCGCGGACATTCTCGGCGGAGGAACGTGACGAACACGCCCGCGTGGACACGCGGGCGCCGGGCCTCACCGAGAGGGCCGGTTGGAGCGACTTCATCGGGTTCGAGACAAAGGGAACAACCATTGGCGACGGCGACGAAGATCAAGATCCACCAGGTAGCGAAGGAAATCGGGGTCGATTCCAAGGTCATCATCGCGAAGTTGGTGACCGAAGAGATCCCCGACGCCTCGAAGATGACGCACATGTCGCCGATCCCCCTCGGGTTGGCCGTCTCCATCCGCGAGTGGTTCAAGGACGCCGGCACGCACGCGACCGCCGTCGAGACCGGCGCCAAGGTTGATGTCGAAGTCGTCAAGAAGCAACCCACCGCCAGAAAAAAAGCCTCGCCGAAAAAAACTCCCGACGCCCCTTCCGACGCGGGCACGCAAGAACCCGTGGTATCGCCCACGCCGACGCCCACGGTGGCCATCGCCCCCACCGCCCCCGCCAAGAGCGCCGACCATCCCACAGTCCCCGCGAATGACCGCGTCATCGTTGCGCCCACGCCTGCGCCGGCCAAACCATCAGACGCGGCTCCAATCCCCGTGGAGACCGCCGGGGTGTCAGCCGCCGCGAAATCGACCGCACCAGCCCCACTCCCCCCGACGACGGATGCCAAGTCCACGGCGATCCCCCGGACGCCGCCCCCGACCGACGCGCCTGCCACACCCGCAATGCCGCGCACCCCGCCCCCACCGATGATGAATGTGCCGCGACGCCCCACGGTGGTTACGCCCGTCGGGCCTCGGCTCCAGACCCCGACCGCGGTCAAGTTGAGCGGCCCCAAGGTCGTCCGCATCGAGCAGGCCGAACAACTGGAAGCCCCCAAGCCACGGCGTCCGGGTCCGGTTGGCGGCCCCGGCGCTTCCAGGACGCTCGGCCCGCGTCAAGGCGGCGGCGCCGCCACCGACGATGATCGCGGACGCAGCCCGCGGCGAGGCAGCGGCAAGGACAGCGGCGCCGCCAAACGAACGGGGGGCGTTTCGGAGCGACGGCGCGGGCTCGCGGATGAATCCTGGAAAGTCGCCCATGGCGCGGGCGTCACCGAGCAGGACATGCTCGAACTCGAAGGCCGCCTTGCCCGCGCCGGCGGCTTCCTCAAGAAACGTCAGCAGGGCCTGAAGAAGGCCGGTGCTCAGGTGGACACCGGCGGCCCCGTCGAAGGCAAGGTCAAGATCGCCTCCCCCTTCACGATCAAGGACCTCTCGGAAACCACCGGCGTCAAGGGCGCCGAGATCGTCAAGAAGCTCTTCCTCCAGGGCGTCATGAAGAAGATCAACGACTTCATCGAGGTCGACAAGGCCATCGAAATCATGATGGACTTCGACATCGAGTTGGAAGTCACCGAGGCGCGCTCCGCCGAGGAGACCGTCTCGGATCAGTTCGCGAAACGCGAGATGCGCGACGTCCGTCCGCGCGGCGCCGTCGTCACCATCCTCGGGCACGTCGACCACGGCAAGACCAGCCTCCTCGACAAGATCCGCAACGCCAATGTCGCCGCGGGCGAGGCCGGCGGCATCACGCAGAAGACCTCCGCTTTCGTCGCCGAGGTCGAGGTCGAAGGCGCCAAGCGTCAGGTGGTCTTCCTCGATACGCCGGGCCACGAGGCCTTCACCAGCATGCGCGCCCGCGGCGCCAAGATGACCGACGTGGTCGTGCTCGTCGTCTCGGCCCCCGAGGGCGTGATGCCGCAGACCGTTGAATCCATCAACCACGCCAAGGCCGCCAAGGTACCCATCGTCGTCGCGCTCAACAAGATCGACCGCCCCGATGCGACCGAAGCGCAGATCCAGAAAACCCTCGGCGAACTCGCCAAGGCCGGGCTCAACCCCGTCGAATGGGGCGGCGAGACCGAAGTCGTCCGCGTCTCCGCCGTCACGGGCGCGGGCATCAAGCAACTCCTCGAAATCCTCGACTACCAGTCCCAACTCCTCGATCTCAAGGCCGACTTCGACGGCCCGGCCCAGGGCACCGTCATCGAAGCCAAGATGGAAGAAGGCCGCGGCGCCGTCGCCAACCTTCTCATCCAGCAGGGCCGGCTCAAGGTCGGCGACTTCATCGTGATGGGCCGGGCGTTCGGCAAGGTCCGCGACATCACCAACGACCAGGGCGTGCGCGTCCGCGAGGCCATCCCGCCCATGCCCGTGCAGATCTCCGGCGTCGATCTCGTCTGCGACGCGGGCGACAAGTTCTTCGCGACGCGTTCGCTCCAGGAGGCCGAAGAGGCCGCCGATCAGCGCCGCATGCGCGAACGCGAGACGCAACTGGCCCAGCCGAAACTCACGCTCGACTCGATGCTCTCCCAGATCGGCACAACCGAGACCGAAACCAAGGACATCCGCGTCATCCTCAAGACCGACCAGCAGGGCACCGTCGACGTCCTCAAGTCCGAGTGCGAGAAGATCAAATCCGACGCCGTCCGAACCAAGGTGCTCCACGCCGCCGTCGGCGGCATTACCGAGAGCGACGTCCTTCTCGCCGACGCTTCCAAGGCCGTCATCATCGGCTTCAACGTCATCCCCTCCGGCGTCGCGCGTCAACTTGCCGAGCGCAAGGGCGTTGAGATCCGCACATATCAGGTGATCTACGACATTACCGAAGACC
Source organism: Phycisphaerae bacterium (assembly GCA_022180725.1). GTDB lineage: Bacteria > Planctomycetota > Phycisphaerae > Phycisphaerales > UBA1924 > RI-211. Next base: position 82,687 of record BQMO01000011.1, on the reverse strand, counting down.
TCCGCAAGGCCGCCGAGGGCCTGCTCGCCCCCGAGATCCGCGAGGAAGTGCTCGGGCACGCGGAGGTCCGCGCGGTCTTCAAGATCACCAAGGTCGGCAGCGTCGCCGGGTGCTATGTCACCGACGGAACGGTGCAACGCGACGCGCTCATCCGCGTCACCCGCAACGGCATCGTCATCGAGCACGACCGCAAACTCGCCCAACTCCGCCGCGTCAAGGACGACGTCAAGGAAGTTCGCGCGGGCACCGAGTGCGGCATGAAGATCGACGGCTACGACGACATCAAGGAAGGCGACGTCCTCGAGTGCTACCGCAAGGTCGAGGTCCGGCGCACGCTCTAACCCCTTGCCCGACATCGCGTTCCCTCGCCACCCCCCGCGCCGGCACGGCACGCTCCGGGGTTTGCCTGTATGATGCACGCGCGACTCCGCCACGGGGTTCGCGCGGAGAATCCTCATGGGCAAGCACGTCATCTACAACCGGCCGAACATGGACGCCGACGTGGCGGTGAGCGGCAACAAGATCGTCAAGCCGCCCAAACTCGCGTTCAAGGTCGAGATCGAACTCGACGACAAGGTGCTCAAACTTGTCCAGAAGGATTCGATCCTTCTGAAGGAGATGAACGAGGCGGTCACCAAGATCTACGACCAGACATGCAGCAGCATCCAGAGCAAGTTGAGCGCGTTCGAGAAGCTCGGACAGGTCATGGTTGACAAGGGCGCGTCCCAGGCCGAACTCGACAAACAGCTTGACGGCGTAAACAAGTCGATCGAGGAAGACAAGAAAGTCGCGATCGCGGCGAGCCGATCCGCGGTCGAGGCCGTCTGGAAAAAATACCAGACCAAGAAAAAAGAATACCTGAAGTACGGCATCAAGATCGCCGCCACCATCACCGGCACCATCGCGGGGCTGGCCGTCAGCATCGGCATGCTCGCCGCCTCGGGCTTCACCGGCGGCGCCAGCGGCGCCTTCGCCATCATCGGCCTGTTCAAGTCCTGCGTCACCCTCGCCAGCGAGATCACCAAGGCCGCCATGGAGATCGAAAAGGCCCGCGCCATCCTCGACAAGCAACTCAAGGTCGTCGAGGCCATGGCCAAGTCCAAGGCCGGCCTCAAGGCCAATGAACTCACCGCCGTCGTCATCAAGCAGTTCCTCGGCGAGTCCCAACCCAGCATCAAGCAGGTCGGCGACCAGTTCGACATCGTTGAGAAGAAACTCGACGGCATCGAGATCAAGGCCCACGACGCCTCCGTCACCCTCAACAAGATTCTCGACAAGCAGGAGGAAATGAAGGACGATTTCATGAAGCAGGCCAAGGACCGCCTGAGCAAGCACCCCGGCGCCAAGGCCAAGGAAGACATGAGCAGAATCCAGTCCGCCCTCGACGGCGTGATGCTCAAGTCCCGCCAGGAGGTCATGGAGCAAGTTGGTACCGTCAACAAGATCCACGACCGCTGGAAGTCCAACAAGGCCGCCGTCGACAAGGCCCGACCACGCGTCGAGGCCCTCAAGAAGATCCGCGGCGTCGAGGCCAAGATCCTCGAAAACGTTCTTGTGCTCGTGGACATCCCCCTGGGCGCCCTCGACGGCAACGGCATCGCGACCGCCGCCACCGAACTCGGCAAGGGGTGCGGCTCCGCCGCCGGCAGTCTGGCTTACGACAAGGTCAAGTCGCTCGCCCTCGATAAAACGCTCCTCGCCTAGCCCGTCCACGCGACGCCCCGCGGTGTCTCGCATACCCTGCCGGGCGGCCGGCGGGGCCTTTCCCCGCGCCGGTCGTTCGTTCCATGGTCGTCGCCATCCTCCAGTTCGAACTCCTCATCCCCGGCGCGGTCTCCCTCAAGGACAAGCGTCGCGTCGTCGCCTCGGTCAAGGACCGCCTCCACCGCGAACACCAGGTCTCCGTCGCCGAAGTCGCCCTTCAGGACCGCCCGGGTGCCGCCCGCCTCGCGCTGGCCCTGGTCGCCTCCGACACGCGGTACGCCGCCGGGGTTCTCGACCGTATCACCGCGAAACTCCGCACCCTTCGCGACGCCGAACTCGGCGATTGCACCCGCGAGTTCCTGGTCAACCCCGAGGGCAATGTCGAGCCGCCCGCCCCCGCGCACGATCCCGCGCTTGATCTCGAAATGCTCCGCCGCGCGTCCGACGTGGAGAACGCCGCGTGAGCCACCGCCTCGAACAACTCGCCTCCGCCATCGATGCCGCCCTCCGCCAGGTGCTCGCCCGCGGCCTGCAGGACCCGCGCATCTCCGGCCTCATCACCATCACCCACGTCCGCATCCTCCCCGATCTTTCCGAGGCCTCGGTCGGCGTCTCCGTCCTCCCCGACGATCGGACCGAGTTGGTTGTCCACGGCCTCCAGGCCGCCGCGACTCATTTGCGGCGTGAAGTCGGCTCGCTCGTGCAGACGCGCACTATTCCGCCGCTCCGGTTTCGTGCCGACCAGCAGTTCAAACGCCAGGCCGCCCTGCTTCACGACATCGACCGAGCACGCGACGACCTCGCCCGCCGTGAATCGGCCCGGACCGAACCGCCGGAGGCCGGCCCGTGACGACAAGCGACGCCTCTGCCAGAAAACTCTCTACGCTGCTCAAGCGGCTTCGTACGCAGTACGCCACCCAGGCGGCCGGCATGACGCTCCCCGAGACATGGGGGAACTTCGACCCCGCGGTGCACCAGGTGGTCTACTCCATGCTCCTGTGGGAAGCGTCCTCGACGCAGGCACGGACCGCGCACCACCGCCTCCGCGAACACCTGGTGGATTACAACGAACTCCGCGTCTGCATGCCCGACGAGATCGCGCACATCATCGGCGAAAAGTACCCGCGCAGCACGGAACGCGCCCTCCGGCTCCGCTCCATCCTCGCCGACGTTTTCCGCAAAGTCCACCAACTCTCGCTCGCCCACCTCGCCTCGCTCCCCAAGCGCGAGGCCCGCGCGTTCCTCGACTCGCTGGATGGCATGCCGCGATCGGTCGCGTCACGCGTCATGCTCCTGACTCTCGAGGGGCACGCGACACCCTGCGACGATCGCCTCCGCGACCTGCTCGTGCAGGAACGCGTGATCCCCGCGGAGATGGCCGCCGACGCCGCGGGCAGTTGGCTCGAGCATCACATCCGCGCCGAGGATGCCACACTCGCGTACGCCGTGCTCCAGGCGTGGTCCGACGATGTCGGCGGCGTGGTCCGCGTCGCCAAGCACGCGAAAAAAACCGCACGGCCCGCCAAGTCCAAGGCCCGACCCGGAGCGTAGTTCATGCGTGTTCGCTGTGTGTGGTACCGGGTTGTTCGGACGGCCGCCGTCGCCGCGTGCGCCATGCTCGGCGCCTGCGCGAGTCGTTCGCCGTCGCCGACCGCGGACGTCGCACCGTCCTCTTCACGCACGACGCGCGACGCCTTGCTCGTATCGCTCGCCCATCGCCAGGCACGCACGCCCGACGCGCGCGCCATGGCCATCCCGCCGCTCACCGGGTTGGATCCTCAGACGTTCGCACGCTCGACCTCCACCTCGGTCGATCCTCGCTGGGTCATGCCCCTGCCCGACGCCGTCGCTTCGGTTCCCCCACTCGAACCTCCCCTCCCTTCTCCCGACGAATCCGATCCGCGGGCCGTAAGTCTGTACGCCTCGGCTCGCCTGAAACTCCTCAACGGCAAGCCCGCCGAAGCGCTCGCCGACCTCGACGCCGCACTCCGACTCGACCCCGGCTCGGGGGCGATCTGGCGCGAACTCGGCGATGCCCAGAACACCCTCGGGCGGCGCGCCACCGCCATCACCTCCTACCAGCGCGCCGTCGATCGAGGCGTCCGAGAGCCGCGCGTCCTCCTGCTGCTCGCGCGCGATCACGCACGCGGGGGCCGTCATGACCGTTCCATCGCGCTGCTCGCCGCGGCGCACGAACGCGAGTCCTCCACGAATGGCCCGCTCGCCCCGGTGCTCCTCGCGGAAATGGCCCCGTCGTTTCAGGAACTCGGCTACTTCACCGCCGCGCGGGATGCGCTCGAGACGGCCCTGGCCGGCCTTGCCGACCCGGGCGCCGGCGCGAGATCGCTCCCCGAGATCGCCACGCTGGCCCGTCGGCGAGGTGAACTGTGGGTGCGTGCGGGCGACCTCTCGGTCCGCCTCGGCGACGATACCCGCGCCGCCGCGGCGTATGAGCGTGCGTGGACCTCGCCGGGGATCGACCCGCGCGACGTGCTCGACCGCGTCATCTATCTCGAACTCCGCCAAGGCCGCTCGGCCCGCGCCGCGATGGTCCTGCTCTCCCATCTGATCGATCCTGACGGCCGAATCGATGACCGCGCGCTCCCACTCCTGCGACTGCTCGCCCAACAGACCGACGCGGGAGACGCGATGGCCCACGCGATGGAGGGCCTTCTCTCCGACGCCGCCTCCGCGGGGACTCCTACCACGCGCAGCCGCCTGGCGCGCGCGGGGGCAACCTCCTTGCCGCCCGCGCGGGCGCTTCCGCTCCTTCGCACCCAGGCCCTCGCCAACCCGCGCGACGCCGAAACCCTGATCGACCTCCTCGCCGCGTCCGGTTCGGGAAAAGGGGCCGTCCCCGACCTCCTCGCGATCGTCACCGCCGACCCCTCCGCCGCCGGCGCCATCGCCGATGCGATCCTGGCCTTCGGCGTGCGTGTCGACGACCTCATCGCCGCGCTCGCGAGCGATTCCAGCCCCGCCGGCGTGCTGCTGCACGCCGCCCTGTCCGCGAAACTCGGCCTGCCGGCCCGGGCCTTGGATCGATTACAGACATCGCAGGGTCAAGGCGACACGCGCGCGGCCCTGCTCGCCGCCCGCGCCATGCTCCTGCTCACCCTGGGTGACGAGCGCGGCGCCCGCGACGGCGCCGAGCGATTCGCGTCCATGATCGCCCAGGATTCGTCCCCGGTCGCTCGCCGACTTCTGGGCGACGTCTGGCGCACCCTTGGGGAGCATGCACGCGCCCTGGAGGCCATCGCCCCCGCGGCGGACGCCCCCGACGCGACCCCCGGGCTCCTCCTCGATGCTGCCGAGATCGCGGCCGAGGCAGGCGACGGCGCCAGAACGCTCGAGTTTCTCCGTCGCGCCCGCCTCGCGGACCGCTTCGACGAGCGTGTCTACGACGCCCTCCTCACGCTCCATGCGCCCGGCGGGTTGCTCGCCGATGAGCGCCTCTTCGCCCAGGCCGCCCGCGACCTCCGCGAAGCCGTTCCGTCCAGCCGCCTCGTCCGCGTCCTCACCGCACAGGATTTCATCGCCCGCGCCCTCTGGCCTCAGGCCCAGGAGCAGTTGCTCTCGCTCATGGACTCCCGCCTCGAAGGCGGGCAGGCGCTCCACCTGCTCACCACCGTGTGGGAGCGCGCGGCCGAAAGCCACCCCGACCTCACGCGGGGCGGTCGAACCTGGCTCGCCGCGCGACTCGCCGAACGCCCTCAGGCCCCGGCGCTCCGCATGGCCCTGGCTCGGGTCGAGTGCGCCCTCAAGAACCCTCATGCCGCGGAGACGCTTCTCGCCGAGCGGTTGGCTGTCTGGCCCATGCCCGAAATGGCCCGCCTCCGCGAGTGGATCGTCCGCGAGCACCTCCACGAATCTGCCCGCGCCGACGCACTCGCGCTCGATCGACTCGCCTCCGCGCCTCCAACCTTCGAGAACGCCGCGGAACGGGCCGAACTTCAACTCCAACGCGGCGATCGCGCCCAGGCCGCGGAGGGCATGGCCGTGGCCGTCCGTGCACTCTCGACCCTCAACCAAGCCCGGCAACGCACGGTGCTCGACTTCCTCGCCCGTATCGCTTCCGGGAGCCAGCCCACGGGCGACGAGGCCCGTGCATGCCTCTCGCTCTTCGAAGCCGCCAAGGAGCGAGGCCTCCCCATGCCCACCGGGCTGCGCCTCGCGCAACTCTCCCTCCTGGCCGGCGCCGCGCCCGACGATCCATCTGCCCTCGTACGCGCCGCCACCTCCCTCGCTGCCGACGCGCCCGAACTCCTCTTCCCCGCCTGCGTCCGCATCGCCGCCGCCTTGTCCGCGCTGGACCAGCCCGGCCCGGCGCTCCGCTTCCTCCCCGCCGCCGCCGCCGCCTTCACCCCGCCCAACGACGACCTGCTCCACGAGTGGTACCGCCTCTCCGTCGTGCGTGGCACGCAGGAGGACCTCGAACGTTTCCTTTCCACCGCCGACGCCTCCCGCATGCTCACCCTCATTGTCCGTGCCGGTGAGGAAATCGAACTGCCCGACGACCGCGCCCTCCACGCCGTCGAACTCAACTACGCCGTCGCCAACGCCCTCAGCACGCTCGACCGCACCGACCTCGCGGTCTGGGCGTACCGCCGCATACTCCGCTCCCACCCCGAGCACGGCTGGACCTGCAACAACCTCGGCTATCTCCTCCTCGAACAGGGCGGCGACCTCAATGAATCCGACCGCCTCATCGCCATCGCCCACCGCCAACTCCCCGATGACTACCACGTCACCGATTCCCTCGCGTGGGTCCGTTACAAGCGCGGCGTGCTCGAGGACGTCACCGACGCCGCGGGGAACGTCACGACCCAGGGCGCACTCTCCCTCCTCAAACTCGCCGTGGACTTCCAGGGCGGCAACCTCGACAACACCATCCTCGACCACTACGGCGACGCCCTCTGGCGCGCCGGTCGCACGAAAGAGGCCGCCTCCCAGTGGACCCAGGCCCGCCGCCTGCTCGAAGACACCCTCGCCCCGTGGGACATGCGCAAGGCCGCCCAGCCAACCCTCGAAGACCCCCCCATCGTCACCCGCCTCCGCAAGGACCTCGAAGTCACCAAAGCCAAACTCGAAGCCGTCGCCGCGGGGAAGGAACCCGCCATCGCGCCCCTCGCCGAGAAACCATAACCTCGATCAATCGCACGACGGAGACGTGGCCCCATGGCAGGACACAACAAGTGGAGCAAGGTCAAGCACCGCAAGGCCGTCGTTGATAAGCGCCGCTCGAAGGTCTGGAGCAAGGTCAGCCGCGCCATCATCGTCGCCGCCCGCCACGGCGGGGCGGACCCCAACTTCAACCTCACCCTCCGCTACGCCATCGACGAGGCCCGCTACGCCAACATGCCCCGCGACGTCATCGATCGCGCCATCCAGAAGGGCGCCGGCGGCGGCGACACCTCCGCCTACGAGAACGTCCGGTACGAGGGCTACGCCCCCGGCGGCGTCGCCGTCATCGTCGACGCCCTCACCGACAACCGCACCCGCACCGCGACCGACCTCCGCAACGCCTTTGGTGACCACGACGGCAACCTCGGCGCCTCCAACTGCGTCGCCTTCATGTTCCAGGCACGCGGCCGCATCAGCATCGCCCCCGCCGGTGTCACCGAAGACGCCCTCCTCGAAGCCGCGCTCAACGCCGGCGCCCTCGACGTCCTCGCCCCCGATCAGCCCGACGATCCCTGGACCGTCCTCACCGACGTCCCCGCCTTCCACGCCGTCAAGGACACCCTCGAAAAAGCCGGCTACGCCGTCGCCGAGGCCGAACTCGGCATGATCCCCGAGCAATGGGTGACCCTCCGCGGCGAGAACGCGAAAAACCTCGCCGCCCTCGTCGATGCCCTCGAAGACCTCGACGATGTCCAGAAGGTCTACACCAACGCCGACATCCCCGACGGCGAACTCCCCGACTGACTTCGCGCCGCCGTCCCACGGCATGTCCGCGCGCCGTGGCGCGCCTCACCCCGCGAACCGCCGGAGCGCGACCGCCGCCGCGTCCGCCTGATCCCGCACCCCGCGCACGTCCACCACGAGCGGGCCGGTCATCCCCACCGTCATCAGAACGGCAACATACTCCGCCACCCGCAGCCTCCCATGCCCCACCGTCACGCGACCCGCCTCGCTCCAATCCGTCAGCCTCGCCGTGCTCGGCGCGGGCGTGAGTCCCGCCAACGCCGCCGACGGGTCAACCCCGCCCCGCAGCATCTCCGCCGGATCGACCCCGACTGCCAACCGACTACCCTTCCGAACAGGCCACGCGTGATCCGCCAGCACCACCCCCGCACGCTCCGCCGCGTCAACCAACGTTCCCTCGACGGCCGGCGAGACGTCCTCGGGCAGCACCACGCACACCACACCCCGCGGCCCACCCGTCAACCCCGCCAACTCACCCGCGAGTTCGCACGCGCCCGCGACCGCCGCCACCGCCCGTTCCGTATGGGCGCCCGACGCGATGTGTGCCGTGGGGATCCACGCATCCATCCCCGTGCACACCAACCCGTGCCGTCGCAACATCGCCCCCACGTCACGCCGTGCTGAACGCGATAACTCCCGCGCCCGCAGCACCCTCGCGTCCAACTGCACCCGCCGATACCCCAGCCCCGCCGCCCACGCCACGGCCTCTCGCACTCCGCCGCTCCACGCCGACCCAGCGCCCGCTTCCAGACCCGCCAGCGAAAGTGTGATCTCAGGACTCGTCACCATGCGCTTGGTTGTAGGACGGCGCCATCACCGACACTCTCCGCCCGGTACACTCCCCCCATGCCCCGCTTCCGCGCCTTCTGCGACGCCCTGTGCCTGGCCTCCTTTGCCCTCTGGCTCGGCGTCGTCATCATGTCCGGCATCGTCGCCGCCGTCGCCTTCCCCACCATGAAATCCCTCAACCCCTCCCTCCCAGACTTCGCCGCCTATCCCGGCGAACACTGGACCATCGCCGCGGGGCACGTCGCCCGTCGCGTCTTCGACCTCGGCGCCATGCTCCAGGCCGGGTGTGCCGCGATCGCCTGTGTCACCCTCACCGGCTCCGCACTTGGCGATCCGCGCCGACCTCGCCGTATCCCCTTCGCCCGCGCCATCGCCCTTCTCCTTGCCGTCGGCATCCTCGGGTACTGGCGCCTTTCGCTCACCCCCACGATGGACGCCGATCTCGACGCCTTCTGGGCCGCCGCACGAGCCGGCAACACCGAATCCGCCGACGCCCACAAGGCCGCCTTCAACGCCGCCCACCCTGTCGCCGCACGCACGCTCTCCTTCACCGCCCTGTTCGTCTTCGCCGGCCTCGTCGAGACCGTCCGCGCCATCGCCGTTTCCTTCCCATGGGCCAAGAGCCGCGAGTCATGACCCGCCACGCCGACCTTCCCTTCGACCTCCCCGCCGTCACCCCTGCCGCCCGCCGTCGCGCCGCACGCCTCTATGCCCTACTCCACGAGGCCTACCCCGACGCCCACTGCGAACTCACCTACGCCAACCCCCACGAACTCCTCATCGCCACCATCCTCTCCGCCCAGTCCACCGACGCCGGCGTCAACAAGGCCACTCCCGCCCTCTTCGCACGCTTTCCCACTCCCGCCGACTTCGCCCGCGCCACCCCCGCCGACATCGAACCCTACATCCGCTCCCTCGGCTTCTTCCGCGCCAAGGCCAAGGCCGTCCACGCCTCCATGACCACCCTCGTCGAGCGCTTCAACGGCCGAGTGCCCCGCACCATGGCCGACCTCCTCACCCTCCGGGGCGTCGCCCGCAAGACCGCCAACGTCGTCCTCGGCAACGCCTTCAACATCCACGACGGCATCCCCGTGGATACCCACGTCGAACGCCTGTCCAAGCGATTCTGCCTCGCCCCCCACGATGCCACGGTCCCCATGATCGAGCGCCACCTCATGGCCCTCTTCCCGCGCCACGACTGGGGCATGGTCTCGCACCTGCTCATCTGGCACGGCCGTCGCGCCTGCAAGGCCCGGGGCCCCGCCTGCGCCGATCACCCCGTTTGCCAATCCTTCGGCGAGTGCTGCGAACGCCGCGCACCATCGTCACCTCGCCCGCGCAATAAAAAAGCGACGCTCCGGAAGCGCCGCTGATACCGCCCTCGGATCCATTTCCCTTTCCTCAACGTGCTCGGCGGGAGTCGAACCTGCAACCTTCGGCTTCGGAGGCCGACGCTCTATCCAGTTGAGCTACGAGCACCTGTTCCCGCCACGCCCTTTCGGACGCTCTCGCGGTCCCCCATGCTACGATGGCTCCCTTCGCCCGGCAAACCACCCCGTGCTCAACGCTTCGCCCCACATTCCGCCCGTCGCCCAGACCCCCAACGCCGCCTCCTTCCCCTTCACCTTCATCAACTCCCTCGGCACCTACGTCGTCACCTCCAGCGGCCTCTACTTCCTCACCTCCAAGGGGTACGGCTTCTCCGAGGTCAAAAACTACCTCCTCGCCGTCTTCCTCGGCGTCACCTACATCCTCGGCGCCAAGGCCGCCAGCAAGGCACGCGGTTCACTCGCAACCCTGATCCCCGGCTTCACGCACCGCGGCCTGCTCGTGCTCCTCATGATCCTCCTCGGATCGCTCTGCCTCCTCCCGATCGCCTCGGACCTTCTGACCACATCGAACGGCCCCGCGGGCGATGACGACGCGCAGATCGCCGCCACGATCGCCCAAGCCGATACGCACCCCGCCGAGTGGCCCATCTGGGTCATGGTCCTCCTCTACAGCCCCCTCATGGGCATCCTCTGGCCCGTGGTCGAAACCTACCTCAGCGGCGGCCGTTCCGACCGCGCCCTCCGGTCCACCATGGGTCATTGGAACGTCGTCTGGTCCGCCGCCGGTGTCGCCTCCACCTTCATGATTGCCCCCCTCGTCGCCTCCGCACCCGCCCTGGCCATTGCCCTCGTCACCGTCGCCCACGCCCTCGCCGCCTTCTTCCTCTTCGGCTTCACCCCCGAACCCGCCCCCCACCTCGAAGGCCACCACGAACCACACCCCCCCGTCTACTCCAAACTCCTTGTCACCTTCCAACTACTCCTCCCCATGGGCTACGTCGTCATGAGCGCCCTGGGCCCCTACCTCCCCTACGCCGCCAGACGACTCGACCTTCCCGCCCACTGGCACGCCTACCTCCCCGCTGCCTGGATCATCCCGCGCGTCGTCATGTTCGCCGTCATGCAACGATGGGAAACCTGGCACGGGCAATGGTCCCTCGCCGTCCTCAGCGGCGTTTCCCTCGTCCTCGCCTTCGCCATCGCCATTCTCGCCACCATCGTCGGCGGGTCCGCGGGGTTCTACCTCCTGATCCTCGGCCTCGCTCTCTTCGGCGCCGCCATGGCCGTCATCTACTCCGCCGCGCTCTACTACGCCCTCGAGGTCGGCCGCTCCGACGTCGACGCCGGCGGCACCCACGAGGCTCTCATCGGCGTCGGGTACACTGTCGGCCCCGCCTTGGGGCTGGGCGCCAGTTACGCCGCCGCCAAAGGCCTCCTTTCCGACAATGCCGCGCAGGCGTTGGTCCTCGCCTGCGTCCTCCTCCTCGCCGCCGCGATCACAGGGCTGGTAGTTCAGCGGGTCCGGCGCCTCGCCGTACCCGCCGCCCCATCCTCGTCACCCGCCGATTAGTCCGAACCGCACGGCCACGCCGGTCCTATATCATGGGTGGCGGAAATCCCTCGCCGGCGCATCTGATGAACCGGAAGCGTCGTGCCGATGGGTGCGTGGAACATCGCGGCCACTGGCCGCGGCCTGGAGCCTCTCATGCCGATCCGTTGCCGTTCCGTCCGTGTCCTGTTGGCCTCGGCCTTGTGCTCCTTGGGCGTGTTCGGGTTGGCCGTCGCGCCAGCCTGGAGCCAACCCCTCGCCGCCGCACCAGCCGTACCCGCTCCCATCGGCAACGATCTCTGGCAGGCCGCCAAGTCCGGCGACCATGACGCCTTCTCGCGACTCCTCACCTCCCTCGCCGCCGACCCCACGCAGGCCCTTTCCGTCCCGGCCTCGCGGCTCCTCGAACACTTCGCCGCGCGCGAAACCAACCGCGCCGCCCGCATCGACGAGGTCCGTGCCGACCTCGCTAAGGCCCTCCACGAACCCCCCTCCGACCTTGCCACCGCCAAGGGCCTCCGCGCCGCCATCGAACTGCACACCCTCACCCCCGAGCCGGGCAAGGCCGCCGTTCTCGCCGATCCCGCCGTCGCCTCCCTCTCCGCCCGAGCCGACGCCGCCGCGCGCGACGCCGAGGCGCGAGGCTCCATCCTCGCCGCCGGTGAACTTTTCGTCCTCCTCGACCTCCTCCACGACACCGCCGGCACCTACAAGCCCGACGTCCGCCGCATCTCCTCGCGCCAGGAAATGCTCCGCCTCTACGCGCCCCAACGCATGTGGGAACTCCGCAACGAGCGTGCCCAGGCCGACGGCGGAAAGCCCCTCCCCCCCTACAACGCCTTCGGCGACGATTGGAAAACCAAACTTGCCGACATCGACCAGACCCTTGTCGAGCGTGCCCTCGCCTATTCCCGCCGCCACATCTCCCAAACCCCCATGAACACCATGCTGGGCGGCGGTCTGGAAAACCTCCGCACCATGCTCACCATGGCCGACCTGCGCGAGGTCTTCCCCGGGCTGGGTGACGCCGCCGCGCGCGACCGCATGCTCGCCGCGATCGACGCCGAATCCCAATCCCTCCGCGACACCGCCTCCCAGTACGACGCCGTCCGCATCGGGCAACTCATCGACCGCCTCCGCGTTGCCAACGACGCGTCGATCAAACTCCCGCGGGCCGCCCTCCTGCACGAGTTCGGCCAGGGCGCCATGGCGCGCCTCGACGAGTTCTCCGAGATCATCTGGCCCGACGAGGTACGCCGATTCAACAAGAACACCCAGGGCCGCTTCGTCGGCGTGGGCATCCAGATCGAGTACGACGAACTCCAGAACATCCGCGTCGTCTCCCCCATCGAGGGCACCCCCGCCCAGCGCGCGGGCATCCACCCCGGCGACATCATCACCAAGGTCGACGGCAAGCCCATCTTCGGCCTCTCGCTCGATCAGGCCGTCGACGTCATCACCGGGCCCGAGAACACCGCCGTGCGCCTCACCATCGAGCGCACCATCGACGACCCCGCCGCCCCCGACGGCAAGAGCAAGACCGCCATCGACTTCCCCCTCAAGCGCGCCATCATCAACGTCGCCTCGGTCCGCGGCTGGCGTCGCGACGGCGCCAAGGAGGACTCCTGGGACTGGTTCATCGACCGCGACAACGGCATCGCCTACATCCGCATGTCGCAGTTCTCCGACACCACCGCCGCGGAACTCGACCGCGCCATCCGCCTTATCCGCAAGGACAACGCCAAGGCCCTCATCTTCGACCTCCGCTTCAACCCCGGCGGCCTGCTCGACCAGGCCGTCAAGGTCGCCCAGCGCTTCCTCGACGTGGAGAACGGCTACGTCGTCATGAGCCAGGGCCCCTCAGGCCGCATCGAGCAGCCCGAGTTCACCAACCCCGAACGCGCCCTGCTGGCCCGCATGCCCGTGGTTGTGCTCGTCAACGAAGGCTCGGCCTCCGCCAGCGAGATCGTCTCCGGCGCCATCGCCACCTACGCCGCCAAGGGCCAGGCCGACGCCATCGTCCTCGGCGCCCGCTCCTACGGCAAGGGCAGCGTCCAGAACGTCTGGCCCGTCACCGCGTCCGCCATGATGAAACTCACCACCGCCTACTACATGCTCCCCGACAAGTCCATCATCCACCGCCGCCCGGGGTCGCTCACCTGGGGCGTGGATCCCAACTTCAAGGTCGAGATGCTCCCCAAGCAGACCAGCGAGGCCATCCTCTTCCGCCGCAACGCGGACGTGGTGCCGCTCGACGAGAAGGGCGCCATCCGCGCGGGCGACCCCGCCCCCAACCCCGACGACCTGCTCACCAAGGGCATGGACCTTCAACTCGAGACGGCGCTGCTCCTGGCCCGCGGGCGCGTCGCCGCCGACGCCGCCGTGGCACGCGGGAACAAGTAGTCACGCAATCGAGATTTCAATCCCCTAGCCACCGCATCTTCACGTGCCGCTTCGCCCGAGGGGAAGGGCGCGTCGGATGCATCATACCAGCAGCGTGGCCGGCTTCTCCAGGTACCCCTTCACCGTCGCGAGGTACTGCGCCGCCATCGCCCCGTCGATCACCCGGTGGTCGCTGCTCATCGTCATCGACATGACGTAGCCCGGGACGACCTGCCCGTTCTTGACCACCGCCCGCTGAACTGCCGCGCCCACGGCCAGAATCGCCGCGTTCGGCGGGTTGATGATCGCGGTAAAGTGCGACACGCCGAACATCCCCAGGTTCGAGATCGTGAACGTGCTGTCGCTCATCTCCTCGGGCGAGAGGCCCTTGGCCCGCGCCTTGTCGCCCAGCCGCTTGCTCTCCGCGGAGATCTGCCGCAGCCCGACCGAATCGGCCCCGCGGATCGTCCCCACCACCAGCCCCCCGCCACGCTCCATGGGCAGCGCAATCGCCACGCCGATATTCACACCCGCCAACTGCTGAATGGCGACCGTCGCGCCCTGATCGACCCAGCGGGCATTCACGTACGGGTGCTGGTGCATCGCAAGGGCACAGGCCCGCACGAGGAAATCGTTCACGCTGAGTTTCACGCCCTGGTCGGCCAGTTGCTCGTTGAGTTGCCCGCGCAGCCCCATCAGCGCGTCCATGTCCACGTCCACTGTCACCTGGTAGTGCGGGATGGTGGTCTTGCTCTCGACCAGACGCGACGCGATGATCCGCCGCATGTTCGACAGCGGGACGAGTTGATCGGCCAAGCCTTGGGGAGCCCGGCTCTCCGGGCCGGCCCGCGGCGGTATCACGTTCGTGGGAGCCATCGCGCGCGACGCCGTTCCGCCCGTCAGCGCCTCCTCCACATCCTTCCGCACGATCCGCCCCCCCGGGCCGCTCCCCTGTACGCGGGACAAATCGACGCCAGACTCCTCCGCGATCTTCTTGGCCAGGGGCGACGCAAAGACCCGCGTGCCCGCCGTGTGCCCGTTGCTCGCCCCCGCCGGAGCCGCCACCGCCGTGGCCGTCGCCCCCGCGCCCGCCGACGAGGCCGGTGATCCCGCCTTGACCGTGACCGCGCCCTTCCCCGCCGACGCCTTGACCGCGGCCAGGTCCTCGCCCTTCGCCGCGATCAGCATGATGACCGTGCCGACGGGCACGCTCTGCCCCGCCGCCACCGGCAGCGAGGCCACCACGCCGTCGTCGAACGACTGCAACTCCATCGTCGCCTTGTCCGTTTCGATGTCCGCGATCACGTCGCCCGACTTCACCGCCTGGCCTTCCTTCACGTTCCACTTGACGATCGTTCCCTGCTGCATGGTGTCCGACAGCCGGGGCATGGTCACTTCGATGGGCATGGTCTTCCTCGCTGCGTCGTCTGTTCGTCGTACGTCCGATTCGTCGCGTCCTACTTCGCCCCCACCGCGTTCCGCACCGCCGCCGCGATCCGGCCCGCGTTCGGCAGGTACGCCGCCTCCAGGTTCTTCGCGTACGGCGTCGGCACGTCCTCCGTGTTCACCCGCACCGGTGGATGGTCCAGCCAGTCAAAGGCACGCTCCATCACCTGCGTGCACACCTCGCTCGCCACGCTCGCAAAGGGCCAGCACTGGTCCACCACCACCACCCGCCCGGTCTTCTTCACGCTTTCGATCACCGCGTCGATGTCCAGCGGACGGATCGTCCGCATGTCGAGCACGTCGCACTCGATGCCGCTCTGCGCCAGTGTCTCCGCCGCCTCCATGCAGAAGTGCACCGGCCTCCCGAAACTCACCAGCGTGCAGTCGCCCCCCTCGCGTGCCAGCCGCGCCTGCCCGAAGGGGATGTAATACTCCTCCGGCGGCACGTGCCCCTTGTCCCCCAGCATCCGCTCGCTCTCGAGAAAGAACACCGGGTCGAGTTCGCGAATGGCCGTCTTCAGCAGCCCCTTGGCGTCGTATGGATTGCTGGGTATCGCGATCTTCATCCCCGGCACGTTGCTGTAGAGGCCTTCGACACACCAGGAGTGCGTCGAGCCTAACTGGCCCCCGGCCCCGTCGTTGCCGCGGAACACCACCGGACAGCCCCATTGCCCGCCGCTCATGTACAGCATCTTCGGCACGTTGTTCAGAATCTGGTCCGCCGCCACCAGCGAGAACGACCACGACATGAACTCGATGATCGGCTTCAGCCCGTACATCGCCGCCCCCACCGCCAGCCCCGCGAACCCATTCTCGCTGATGGGCGCGTCGATGATCCGCTTCGGGCCGAACTCGTCGAGCATCCCCTGGCTGATCTTGTACGCGCCGTTGTACTGCGCGACCTCTTCGCCCATCAGAAAGATCCGCTCGTCGCGCCGCATCTCCTCGCTCATCGCCTCCCGAAGCGCCTCGCGGAACTGGATCACCCGGTCGCCCTCGCGCGGCGGCAAGGGCTTGCTGAAGTCGGGCAGTTCGATCGTGTGCTCAATCGTCGTCATGGGCTTCTCGTTTGGATTCGGTTCGCAGTCGTGCGTTGTTCATCGTAGGTCATCGTTCCGGCTCGCTCGCGGCAGGTCCCATACCTCGTGCCCACCGCTCGGTTTCCGCCGGTTTTCTCGGATATTCCTTCTATTCCGCTTGCATCGTCCAAACGGCGCGGCATGCTGAGCAAAGCCCGGCGCCACCGCGTGGATGTCGGCCGCCGGGAACCTGCTCCCGAGGCTCCCATGATAATCGAAGCCTTTGCCCTCGCCGCCGCCGTCTCCGCCGCGCAGCCTGTTCAGCCGGGGTACCTCAACCGGTACTCCAGCGTTCGGAACGTGGCCGGGTGTCCTGTCTCGGTCAATGGTCGGGCGTGGGTCCCGCAGTCCTGCTGCTCCTGCGAACAGCCCGGCCCCGCCTACTACGGCGCGCAAGACACCGGCCAGATTGTCTACGCCCGTGTCGGCACGCTCACCGTCGGCATCTCCCCCTGGCAGCGTTGGAACGATGAATCCTTCCCCATGCTCGAGGCCGCGCGCCAGCAGTGGCTCGCCGAGCACGGCTACAGCGGCGGCGTCCGCACCTTCATGAACGACGCCGCCATGCCCGCCGACCGCCGCGCCGAGGCCGGTGACGCAACCCCGGAGTGGAAACGTGAGTTCACCCCTCGGCTGATCATCCCCATCCCCGATGATCTCCCGCGAATCCGCTCGCGGATGGAAGTCGACGCGTCGAAAGTCCGCGAGGCCCTCGAGCGCCTCGGCGGCGCGCCGCAACGTGTCCCCGTGGTCGTGCCGCCGACGATCGTCGCGTCACGCTGAGTCATCGTGAGGAAAGACAGGGGTGTGCGCGGCCCGGGCCTGGTGCCCGGGCCGTGTCTTCATCATGCGGCGATCACATCGCAGCATCGTCTGCGACGGAACCTGTGCAACTTCAGCACACGCACAGACGAATCGCCCCGAAATGTCATGGCGCTGACGGGAAGTCCGTACCCATCGAGCCGTCCGCACTGCCGCACAATGGAAGTGTCGGGGCATTCCCAATCCAGTTCGTCGGCAGCTGGTCGTACGGCAACGCCGGCGCCAACTCGGAGACTCGGAGAGTTCGCGCCGAACCGTCGATGCTCGCGGTATTGATCGAACCTGCAGCGCCCTCCCAGACACGAGTCGCGTACCGCACGTGGTACTTCGCCTGCTCCGCGAAGTAGATTTTCCGTGCCGGCACCAGCACGTCGGACACCTTCACGAACCGACGCCACGCATCCGAAGTTTCGCGCCGTTCGGGATGCGCTGCGCTCCACAGTCGATGGTCGGTGATGTTTGTAACGGGGTAGTAGTAACTGAAACTGAGCAGGCTTCCGTTGGGCCAGTCCGCGCCAAGTGCACGACGCACCGTCGGACACGCCGGCACGCCCCCCGCGGTTGCCGCCTCGAAGGCGTATCCGATAAACGGCCCGTGCCACCAGAACACCTGGGCAAAGTAGCCCACGCCCCACACCGTGCCGTCTAGCGTGATGTTCGCGAGGTTGGGCCCCACGACAAACTCAGGGCGGAGAAAGACATTGGGCATCCCATCCTTGTAATCCGCGCTGAACATTGTGCCGCACTGCACAAGTTGCCGAAGACTCGACGTGCATGCCGTAGAACGGCCTCGCTCGCGGCTCGCGGAGAGCGCGGGGATCGCGAGCGCCAAGACCACGGCGATCACCGCGATGACGGCGAGCACTTCGATCAAGGTGAAGGCCGCACGATCACGCCGACGCGGCTCCCCGTGGCGCGTCAGTACACCAGCGCATGAGCGGGCGGTCCCTTCATCTGCACGTCGTGAAGTAGCCATCGACCGGCCTCCCCGTCCAGAAACCACGTGTACACGAGTTGATATCGATGCCCGCCCTCCGATTCGCCGACGATGGCCACGGTCGCCGCCTTGACGGACCCGGCACGATGCAGGCACTCTCTCGCCGTCGGCTGCGGTATACGAAAGACAAGCGTGGCGAGCGTCGACGTGAGTTCCCAGTAGGCATGCTGGTCCTCGGTATCGAACCGCCACGCCGAGAGCTCCGACTCGTGCGCCGCGGAATACCCGCGAATCGACAGGCCGAACTCTCCGGTTCCAATGGCCGCGAGCCGTGAGCGTTCCACCTCACGGCTTTTCTCCAGTATGAGCCGGCAGGTCTCCGCGGCCCGTCGCCGATCCACGGTCGCCCCGAACCACGTCTCGTACTGAGCTCCGATCCGTGTCCAATAAATATCGCTGTCCGAGGGGGCGAGCCAGCGTGTGCCTTGCCGCTCCGCCAGTCGCATGTAGGCGTCAACGCTCGGAGAGGCCCGTGCGCACAAATCTTCCGCGACAGCACGAAGCAACGCGTTCATTTCGTTCTGGGCGAGTGAGTTCTGGTCCGCAAGAGTCCCCTTCGCCAACCGCGGAACGATGCGATCGGCCGTGCTCCCGGCATCAACCGCCTCCATCACGACGGCGGCTAGTATCGGGGCTCGCCACGCCGCGATTTCCTGCGTTGATCTCCACGCCCAGCCGCGATCCTCGCCTTCCGTTGACGATTGTCGGTTGAGCATTTCATTCAGCCGGTGGACCCCCGGTTTGGATCCGCGTTGCCACCACCCGAGCAACAGCACGGCCACGACGACCCCGACACCGATGAGTGCCGGAACCCCACGCCTCATGGAACGCGCCATAAACATGACCCGCGGCAAATGCTAACTCCCGGACGGCCCGCAGAGACTTGCGTCATGGCAACCGTTGGGGAGAAGGCTTGTATCGCCGCAGATATACTTTCCTGATCCGCAGTAACAGCAGTTGCAGATTGCCGCCAATCCTCCGCACGCGACAACGCCGCAGGCCGATTGTCCATCACAACACTTCCGGTTCGCCGGACAGGCCATTGCAACGGACGCGAACAGCGTGACAACCACGACGCCCACGATAGTTCCGAACAGGTATTCGCGCATATCGTTCTCCTTCTCGTCTTCCCCTTGCGTCGCCTCACTTCGTGACCGAGGGCGGCGGCGACAAAGCCGCCTCTTGGGGCGTACCCACGCAGTCAACAACGTGCCCGGTCCATACCCATGGATTGGCCGCATCACCGATGAGACGCATGACATCCGAGCCATCCAGAAAGAACTGGTCATCCACCTGAAAGAGAATCACGCCCGGGTCGGGGTGAAACTCCCCCGTGGATG
The DNA here is from genome assembly GCA_022180725.1 of Phycisphaerae bacterium. Lineage (GTDB taxonomy): Bacteria > Planctomycetota > Phycisphaerae > Phycisphaerales > UBA1924 > RI-211. Next base: position 63,320 of record BQMO01000011.1, on the reverse strand, counting down.
CCCGTTGTCCATCGGCCGATTCGATAAACGCGGCGCCAATGTGGGGCATCCAGCGAGGATCGCATGGGACCGTGACGACTCGTCCGTCCAGTCTCGCGCACGCGGCGGTCGGCCACCCCGCCATCGGCCGCACAATCTCGCCGACTACCCGCATGGCGTGCGAGTTTCGATCCGCGTCAATGAGCGTGATTATCGCGAACACGCGTGCGTCGTACTTGCCCGGCTGGACAATCATCTCGATCGGAGTTTGCCGCCCCCACCGGGAAAGTTCTATCTTTGCCAAGCACGGAATCTGAACACATCCACATGACGACGTGATTTCGATGACGTCAACAGGTTTCAGCGGATTGCGACTGCTGATGTTGAACGATACCCGTTGACCGCACAACGGGAGTAACTCACCGACATAGACGCTCTCTGGAAAATCAAGCACCGCGGGCTGAATGAGGTAATACCCCCCCCCCCAACGCAAGCCACAACAAGCCCTGACGCGAACATGACGCCTTGCCGCAGTCGCATGATTCCATGTTACTTGAAGTTCTCGTCCTCGTCAATGACCACAATTTTCGATTCTCTGACATTCCAGGCTGGCGCCCCATACTTTGACATCCTTACCCCGGTCTCGGTTGCACCCTCGCACGCCAACATAGAGTCGCCCGTGACCCGCCTCCCATTCGATCCCGCGTCCGCCGCCGGGCCGTCACGCCCGCCTGACAACGCTCCGCTCACCGTGACGCAACTCTGCGCGCGGGTGACCGCCGCCCTCAACGCCGGGTTCCCCACCTCGGTGCGCGTGGTGGGCGAGATCAGCGGCTTCTCCAGCCGCACCCACTGGTACTACGCCCTCAAAGACGCCGACAGCGTCATCAACTGCGTCACCTGGGCCTCCGCCGCCCGGAAACTCGGGTTCACCCCATCTCCCGGCACCCAGGTCGTCGCCACCGGCAAGATCGACTTCTACGCCCCCGCGGGCCGCGTCACGCTCATCGCCGACAAACTCGAACCCGTCGGCCTGGGCGCCCGCGACCTCGCCCTCAAGAAACTCGTCGAAGAGGCCCGCGCCCTCGGCTGGCTCGCGCCGGAACGCAAGCGCCCCCTCCCCCTCTTCCCCCGACGCATCGCGGTGGTCACGAGCGAGACCGGCGCCGCCTTGCGCGACGTGATCGCGACCATGTTCAAGCGTTGCCCCGCCGTCGGGCTGCTCACCCTCGACGTCCGCGTCCAGGGCGACCGCGCCGCCCCCGAAGTCGCCCAGGCCCTGCGGTACCTCTCGACGCACGCCCGGACGCTGGGCATCGACGCCGTTCTTCTCACCCGCGGCGGCGGCTCCGCCGAAGACCTCTGGGCCTTCAACGAGCGCATCGTGGCCCAGGCCATCGTCGAGTGCTCCGTCCCGGTGGTCGCGGCCATCGGGCACGAAACTGATACGTGCCTCGCGGAACTGGTCGCCGACGAACGCGCCGCCACACCGACGCAGGCCGCCATGCGCCTCGCCCCCGATGCCTCCGCCCTCCGCCGGCACGTCCTGTCCACAGAATCTCGCCTTGACCTCGCGCTCTCCCGCCACGCCAAGGCCGAACGCCAACGACTCGCTCACGCGGCGCGGAGTCTCCAGGCCGGCGCTCGTGCCGCCGTGGCGCGCGGGCGCTCCCGTGTCGACTCGCTCGCGTCCCGCCTCGCCCGTCGCAGCCCCGCCGCCGTTCATGCCCGCACCGTCGCCCGCCTCGACGCCGCGATCGCCACGCTCAGTCAGGCCGTCCGCGATGTCCTCGCCCGCCGACGCCCTGAGCCTCACGTCGAATCGCTCGCGCGGGCCGTGGCGGATCGTCTGCGCACCGCCTCGACCCGTCAGGATTCACTCCTGCGTCACCTCCGTGCTGTCAACCCCCTCGCCGTCCTCGATCGGGGGTACTCCGTCACCATGCGTGCCGACGGCCGGGTCGTCCGCTCCCCCAACGACGTCGGCCCGGGCGAGGCCCTCCAATCCCGCGTCGCGGAGGGTGTCGTCCGCTCCGTGGTCTGGGATACTGCCCCCCCGCCACCCAAACCAGACCGGCCCACCCCCGCCCCGCCTCACCCGCGCAAGAAGCCGCCGGTCAATCCGGGCGGCCAGGGTGGGTTGTTCGAGCGCACGTGACATCGATGGGCCAAGCGGGTTCGATCAGGGTTGGATACTGTCATCCCCGTGAGCGCCAAGAAACCCCCCAGCGAACTTTCTTACGAGCAATCGATCGAGAAACTCGAGGAGATCGTCCGTCGCATTGAATCTGGCGAGGCGGGGCTGGAGGAGTCGATCAAGTTGTACGAAGAAGGCATGGCCTTGGGCAAGCGGTGCAAGGACGTGCTCACCCAGGCCGAGCAGCGCATCGAGCAGGTGTCGCGTGAGGCCGCGGGGCTGGACGCCCCCAAGCAGGCCGAGGAGCGTGGATGATCCCGGACCCGGCGGCCTTGACCCTCGCCACCTCGCGTGCCGAGTTTCTGATCGCGCTCTTCCCGATCGTCCAGGCCCTCTGGATCGGCGCTTTCGGCGCCTGCGTCGGCTCCCTCGTCAATGTTCTGGTCTACCGCCTCCCCCTCGGGCTGGACGTCGTCACCCCTTCGTCCCGCTGCCCGAACTGCGAAACCAAACTCACCTGGCGTGAGAACATCCCCATCTTCGGGTGGCTCTTCCTCCGCGGAAAGTGCCGCTTCTGCCGCTCGTCCATCTCCCCCGAATACCCCATCGTCGAGGCCTTTACCGCCTTCCTCTGGATGGCCGTCTTCCTCGTCCTTTACGCCGAGAACGGACGGTTCCTGGGCCTCAACCTCGCCCCGCTCGGCCCCACCTGGGGCGACGCCGGGCTGCGGTACACCTGGCCCTCGTTCGTCGTGGTCGTCGGCCTCTTTTCGTGCCTCGTCGCCGTCACCCTCATCGACGCCCGCACCTTCCACATCCCCATGTCGCTGGTCATCGTCCCCGTCGCCCTCGCCCTTGTAGCACACCCCCTCCACGCCCTCTGGGTCGAGTTCCGTCTCCCCGGGGCCTCCCTCCCCCGTATCCGCAACGGCTGGGAATGGACTATCGCCACCCCGGGCCCGACCGGCTGGCGATGGATCGGCGCCGGCCTCGGCGGGGGGCTTGGTGTCGTAGTTTCTAACCTGCTTCTCGCCCGAGGCATCATCCGCCGCTCCTTCGCCGACTACGACGCTTGGGCTGCCTCCCACCCGGATCGTCCCTCATCCGATGGCGGAGCTTCGCCAGACTCCCATTCCGAATCGGCCGCCCCCGCCGACGCCCCCGAAATGTGGACCCAATACCCGCATGCCCGGCGTGAAATGGTGCGGGAACTGGTGTTTCTTGGCCCCATCATCGCCCTGGCCTTGGCAGGCTCATGGCTCGCCGCGTCTTTCGCCGGGCCGTGGACCGCCAACCCCATCTCCCTCGACTTCGAACCTCGCCTCCAGGCGCCCCTGTGGCTCTCCGTGCTCGGCGGGGTCCTCCTCGGCTACCTCGTCGGCGGCGGGCTGGTCTGGGCCATGCGGATCTTCGGCAGCCTGGCTTTCGGAAAAGAGGCCCTGGGTCTGGGCGACGTCCACCTCATGGCCGCTGTCGGGGCTTGTCTTGGCTGGATCGACTCTGTCCTCGGGTTCTTCGGGGCCGCGTTCGTAGGAGTGATCTGGGCGGTCGTGTCGCGCCTGTTCTCGGGAGCCTTCCAGCGACATCTGCCCTTCGGCCCCTACCTCGCCATCGCGACCGTCCTCGTCTGGTTCTTCAAGCCTCAGATCATCGTGCTCCTGAACATGATGACCAAGGTGTCGCCCAAGTTGACGATCCCGTAAACCGGCAACTCCGGCCTGTCGGTTGCGCAAAATATCGCCCACACGCGCATGATCCGCCGATACCATCGTCCAGCGGGCGCGGCGCGCGACCGCATCCCCAGGAACGGAATGTCGAGGGCGCTCACATGGATGGCTGGAGCATGATTCGTCGTGGCGGGTTGGTCGTGTCGTTGGTGATGCTCGGGGCGGCGACGATGCTGGGGGGGTGTAACCGCTCCGCCAAGCAGCAGGCGGCCCTGGCTCAGCAAGAGTCCGCGGAACTCCGCGAGAAGAACGCCGCGCTCGAAGCGACGTTGGGCGAACGGAACAACCGCATCGCCGAACTCGAAGGCCGCGTCTCCCAACTCCAGGCGGCTCCCCCCTCGCAGCCGGGATGGAACACCAACACGGGACGGACAACGTACAACGACCGCGGCGCCAACACGGGCGGAGGCTCCTTTACCCGTGATGGGGCGGGGAACGCCCGCGCCACGATCTCGGGGGACGTGCTCTTCGATTCCGGGCAGGTCACCATCAAGCCCGCCGCCAAGCGTGAACTCGACAAGATCGCGACCGAGATCCGCCGCTCCTACGCCGGCGCGAACATCCGCATCGAGGGCTACACGGACACCGACCCGATCCGCAAGTCCAAGTGGGGCTCGAACGAAGCCCTCTCGCAGGCGCGCGCCGACGCCGTGCGAGACTACCTGTCGGGCAAGGGCGTGAACGCCACTTCCATGGGCATGGGCTCGGCGAATCCCAAGAGCACCAAGGCGGCCAGCCGGCGCGTCGAGATCGTCGTGCTCCGGTAATCCGTACTCTCAGCAAGTTACCGAAACCGGGCCTCGTCAGGCCCGGTTTTTTATCACCCAAGCGATCTATCCCATCCCGCAACTCCCGGGTTGTTTCCCGCACCCGCACGTGCCGGAATGAACATGCCCGCCGCCCGCCGTCCCGGACGCACCGCCCGCCGCGAACACCGACAGCCGGCGGCGAAACACCCGCCCTCGCCCTTCGGGATCGGGCACGGGCTTGTCCGCATCCGCGGCCGCGCGAAGCAACTCCAGAACTACCGGCGGCTTCCCCGGCTCTACGCATTCATACTCATACAAGGGCATGCGTCCTCCAGTTTGCCCACATGGTAGAAACCGGCGGCCTCGTGTTCTCGGGCCACCTCGGGTCGGCAGGGCTTGCCTGCCCCTCATAGACGGCATTCCTGAAGTCCAGTAAAACCCCACACGACACCCGTCCTTATTGCCACCCATCACGCCCCCGATACCCATGCGTCCGTTCGTGGGATCGTTTCACTCCAAAGAAGCGAGGTTGTATGGGTCGGATCAACACCAACGTTCAGTCGCTGCTTGCCCAACGCGTGCTCGGCACGAACAACCGTTCGCTGGGCACCGCCCTCGAGCGGCTCAGCACGGGGCTTCGCATCTCGCGCGGGCAGGATGACCCGGCGGGGCTGATCGCGTCCGAAAACCTCCGCGTCGAGCAGCGTGGCCTCAATGAGGCCATCAAGAACGCCGACCGCGCCGACCAGGTCATGAATATTGCCGAGGGTGGGCTCCAGGAAGTCTCCGGCCTGCTGCTGGAACTCCAAGGCATCGTGACGGCGACCGCTTCGAAGGCCGGCCAGTCGTCCGAGGAACGCGCCGCCAACCAACTCCAGGTCGACTCCATCCTTCAGACCATCGACCGCCTCTCAAACTCCACGAACTTCCAGGGCATCAAACTGCTCAACGGCAACCTCGACTTCCGCACGTCGGGCGTCGCCACCGGCGTGTCCGACATCCGCATCGGTGCCGCCAAGTACACCGGCTCCTCCCTCAATGTGGACGTGCTCGTCACCACCTCCGCGCAACAGGCCGGCCTCTTCCTTTCCGCCGGCGGCGCCGCCATCGACCTCAACACCGGCTCCTCGCTCGTCTTCGAGATCGCCGGGGTGAAGGGTTCGCGCGAACTCTCCTTCTCGTCGGGCACCACCATCGCCAAGATGGTCGACGCCATCAACACCTTCACCGACGTGACCGGGCTGGTGGCGACGGTTTCGGGCACGGGCATTCTCGTCAAGTCCTCCGAGTACGGCTCGGGCGAGTTCGTCTCCGTCAAGGTGGTGAACGACGCCGGCATCAACTCGACCAACAACGGCGCCAACGCAGCCACGCGCGGCGTCTACAACCGCATCGCCACCTCCTTCAACTCCAACCACACCACCATCGCCTCGACCTTCGCCAACGCGACCAACCCCGTCCGTGACCTGGGCCAGGACGTCCGCGCCACGGTCAACGGCTACCAGGCCATCGCCACCGGCAAGAAACTCAAGGTCAACACCGATTTCCTCGACGCCGAGTTCGTCCTCTCCGCCGCCAAGGCCCAGGCCCTCGGGTCGGTCGGCGGCTCCAACGCGGCCTTCACCATCACCGGCGGCGGGGCCGAGTTCCAACTCGCCTCCAAGGTCGACATCGGCGCCAAGGCCACGATCGGCCTCCAGAACATCGCGGTCCGCGAACTCGGGGATTCCGTCAGCGGGTACCTCTCCTCGCTCGGGTCCGGCGGCGCGAACAACATGGCCAACGGCAACATCGACAACGCCCAGAAGGTCGTCGCCGCCGCGGTCAAGCAGATCGCCTCGATGCGGGGCCGCCTCGGCAACTTCCAGCGCAACGTCCTCGGCGCCACGGTTCGCTCCCTGAGCACTACCGCCGAGAACACCGCGGCCGCCACCTCCGTCATCCGCGACGCGGACTTCGCTACCGAAACGGCGGCCCTCACGCGGTCGCAGATCCTGGTCAACGCCTCCACCAACGTCCTCTCCTACGCCAACCAGGCCCCCAACTCCGCGCTCCAACTCCTCGGCTGATTCGTTCGGCCACCGAATAACACAACGCCCCGGGCATCACGGCCCGGGGCGTTGTTCGTTCATGAGTCCCGGCGGTCACTTCGTCCCGTCGTACCCCAGCATGCCCAACTGGCGCATCAGGAAGATGCGCTCGTCGGCTACCTCGCGGATCCGCAGATTCAGCGGCTTGCCCTGCCCGTGCCCGGCTTCACGATCTACCCACAGCAGGATCGGCTTCTCGATCGGGTCGCTCACCGTGGCCGCCCGCAGCGCCGCGGCGTACTTCCGCGCGTGCATGGGGTGTACCCGCGCGTCGTTCTCCCCGGCTGTCACCAGCACCGCGGGGTACTTCGTCCCTGATTTGATGTTCTGGTACGGCGAATACGCGAGAATGTACTTGAACTGCTCCGCGTCCGACGACGAACCGTACTCCGGCACCCAGTACTTCGCCATGAGGAAGTCCTGGAAACGGATCATGTCGAGCAGCGGCACGTACACCAGGGCCGCGGCGAACAGGTCCGGCCGCTGCGTCACCATCGTGCCGGTCAGCAGCCCGCCGTTCGAGCCGCCGCGAATCGCCAGACGCTCGGCGCGCGTGTATTTGTGCGCGATGAGCCACTCGGCGGCCGCGGCGAAATCGTCGAACACATTCTGCTTGTTCGCGAGTTTTCCCGCCTCGTGCCAGCGGTTGCCGTACTCGCCCCCGCCGCGGATGTTCGCCACCGCGTACACCCCGCCCGCGTTCAGCCATTGGAACATGCTCGCGCTGAACGTCGGCGTGATGCTCACGTTGAACCCGCCGTACCCGTACAGGATTGTCGGGTTGTTCCCGTTGAGTTTCAGACCTTTCTTGTACACCAGGAACATGCTCACCCGGGTGCCGTCCTTCGACGGGTACCACACCTGCCGCACGTCCACCGTCTCGGGATCAACCGGCACGGCCGGCCGTTCCCACTGTTCGGGCTGGGCGTCGGGGGTGGAGAGGTCCACGCGGAAGATCGTGCTCGGGTAGTTGAAACTCGTGAACGACAGGTACGCCTCCGTGCGATCCTCCTCCGTCGCCAGCCCCGCGCTCCCGATCCCCGGCAGCCGCAGGGTGCCGCGGGGCGCCCCGTTCGTGTCGAAGAGGGCGATCGTGCTCGACGCGTTTGTGAGATAGTTGACGCTCACGATCCCCGCCGAAACATCGAACCCCTGGATCACCGCGTCCGCCCGCTCCGGCACGATCGTCGTCCAGTTCGACCGGTCCGACCGATTCAGGTCGATCTTCACGATCCGACCGTTCGGCGCGTCGAGCGTGGTGGACATGTAGAACGTGTCGCCGACGGCCGTCCCGGCGCTCTGGGCCTTCTCCCCGACCGTGATGTACTCGCCCCACAGTTCGCCGGTCTTGAGCCACCGCGGGAAGTCCACCACCCACAGATCGTTGTTGCGGGTGTCCGTGTAGTAGTACAGCGACAGCCACTTCCCGTCCTTCGACAGGCTCATCCCCGGGCCGTAGGTCGTGGCCAGTTTCCCGTCCTCGTCCGGCGTGTACTGGCGGAAGATCAGTTTGTCCTGCGCCGGGCTGGTCCCCACCACGTGGTACATCACCTGCCCCGAGTACGGATTGGCCGTGTCCTTCAGGTTCCGGTACACGAACGCCTTTCCGTCGGGCAGCCAATCAATCCCGCTCACCTTCCCGGGGATCACGTCCGGCAGTGGCCGTCCCGTGTCCACCTCCATCAGGTACAGCGTCGTGTTCTCGTCCCCCTTCGTGTACGTGCCGAAGGCGGCGAGTTTCCCGTCATGGCTCGGGGAGATCCATGTGACCGTGGTCAGGCCGCTCGGATCGAGTTTGGCCGGATCGATCAGCACGCGCGGCTCGCCCTTGTACCCCTCCCGCCAGAAGTACACCGGCTGGTTCTGGTTCCCCTCCCGCTTGCTGTAGAAATACCGCGTGCCGCGCATGCTCGGGGCGCTCACCGACCCCACCTCCATCAGCGGCCGCAACTCCTCCTCCAACTGCTTCCGCCCGGGCAGATTGTCCAGGAACGCCCGCGTGTACGCGTTCTGCTCGTCCGTCCACGCGGCGACTTCCGACGTCATCGCGCCCATCTTCGCCGGGTCGCTGTTGTCCCCCTCCAGCCACCGGTAGTTGTCCGTCAGCGTCACGCCGTGGATCGTCTCCGTGACGGTTTCGACGCGGGTGGCCGGAGGCGCCTCGGACACGCCCACGGGCGATACGACCGTGACACTTCCGCCATGGGGCGTCGAGGAGCAGCCCGCCACGGCCGCGATTATCCAAGCGCCCGTCATTGTCTTCATCAGGTTCATGCATGTCTCCCGGAAAAGGGTGTCTGGAAGTGTACGGATGCTGACCGCCGGCGATTCCGCCGCGATTTGACGCGGGGATAGCACGCGCGGACGGGTCGTAGCCGGTTTACTGCACCAGGCCCTTGGTGAGCCGCATGAAGGCCGTCTCCAGGTTCACCGGCTCCTCGGTGAACTTGGTCATCCGGAACCCGTTGTTGACCAGGACGTTGGGAATGTCCGTGTACGCGACGCCCGGGGCGTCGTCGAACTGAAGGTGGAGCACCCTGCCCCCCTTGCCGTTCAGCGTGCTCGCGTCGTCAGGGGCGATCGTCACCTTGCGCACCCCGGTGATCTTGGCGAGCAGTTGGGCGGCCTGCTCCACGCGCTCGGTCACGCCCACGTGCAGCACGTGCCCCAGTTTCGCCCGCCGAAGAATCTCCTCCACCGTCCCGTTGAAGAGCAACTGCCCCCGCTCGATGATCCCCACCACGTTGCACAACTCCGCCAACTCCGGCAGGATGTGGCTCGAGATCAGGATCGTCTTCCCCATCCGCCGCAGTTCCTTCAGCAACTCGCGCATCTCGATGCGGGCCCGCGGGTCCAGCCCGCTCGCCGGCTCGTCCATCAGCAGCACTTTCGGATCGTGCAGCAGCACCCGCGCCACGCTCAGCCGCTGCTGCATGCCGCGGCTCAGCGAGTTCACCTCCGCCGTCGCCTTGTACGTCAGGTCCGTCAACTCCAAGACGTCCGTCACGACCTTCCGCCGCTGCGGGCCGTGGATCCCGTACGCCGCCGCGAAAAACTCCAGGTACTCCGTCACCACCATGTCCTCGTACGCGCCCATGAAGTCCGGCACGTACCCGATCATCGGGCGGATCTGCCTGTTCTGGTACCCGATCGTCAGCCCCGCCACGTTCGCCTGTCCGCTGCTGGGCTTCAGCAGCGTCGCGAGGATCTTGATCGTCGTCGTCTTCCCGGCCCCGTTCGGCCCGATGAATCCGAAGCAATCCCCCTCGTTGATCGTCAGGTTCAGATTGTTCAGCGCCACGAGTTCCCCGTAACGCTTCGTCAGGTTGATGGTCTCGATCATCGGCACGCGACGATTCTCCTCGCGCGGCCGCGACGGCGCACGCTCCGGGGGCCTGAACAATACCGCCGTCCGGCGCGCCGGGGACGCCTCATCCCTCACCCCCGTTCGACGCGGATGGTGTCGGCTCGGGCAGGGTCGGGTCCGCCCCGTCGGGCATCGGGAACGCCGGCGGGTTGGTCGGCAACGGATACACCCACCGCACCACCGTCCGTCCCGTCAACGGAAACTCCTCCCCATCGACGCGGATCGGCACCGGGCACTCCACCGAATCCGACCTTGCCCCCCCGAGGTGCCCGATGATGATCACGCACGGCTGCGTGAACCAGCGCCCCAGGTCCCATCCGTGCGTGCTCTTCCGTTGCGCCGCGTACTCGTTGGTCGTCCCGCCTTCCAGGTCCGGCGGCGGCAGGTACGGAAACACCGCCAGCGCCGTCAACCGATCCGTCAGCCGCGCCGTGTCCGCCGTCACCTCGGGGACCATCCCCGGGTACATCGTGCCCGAGAATGACGGCTTCAGGCTGTTCAGCCACTGCACAAGAGCGGCCCCATCCCCGGTCTGCCCCGCCGGCACCGTCGTCTTCGCCCCAAGGTCCAGCGGCACCTTCGGCTCCCACGACGCCAGCGAGAACGCGTTCGCCACCACCAGCGGCGCCGTCTCCAGCGCCGCCAGGTCCGCCCGCACATCGCGCAGCGGCGTCTGTCGCCGGACCACGATCAGCGTCACGTCCCGCAAGGTCCCGGGGAGATCATGCACCAGCATCCCCGTCACCAGCGGCGTGTTCGAACCGCGTGTCCAGTCCTGGTTCACCGTCAGCACGCCGCTCCCCGCCCCATCCGCCGCCGTAGGGATCGGCATCTTCCACCGCGGCCCGCCCGCCCAATCCGCCTGGATGACCTTGGACGTCGAGCGCGTCGGCACTTCGATCGCATCCGGCTTGCGCGTGTCGATCACGTACCCGCGCGAATCGGGAAAGCCCGACCACGATGAATCGTCCTTCGGCGAGTCCCACGCCACGATCGCGTTCAGGCTGCGTTCCGCGTTCCGTTCCCCAACCTCGATCTGTGCCGTCCCGTACCACGGAATCAGAATGCTCGCCCAGGTGCGTGCCCGCTGCGTCGGCTGCCCGTACACATGATCCAATATCGTGAGGTGCCGCCCCTCGACCTTGCCCGGCCTCAGCAGGCTCGCCCCCCCCCATGCCAACCCCGTAAACACCAGCGTCACGCCGACAAAACCCACCCACGCGTGCTTGTGCTGCCCGCGCGACCGGAGCACCATGAACCCCAGCGGTCCGGCCACCAGCCAGTACGCCACGAACATCACGAAACCCGCCAACACCCCCACCGCCGCGCGCCCTCCCTGCACGATCTGCCCGCCGATGTCGTCGTCGTACGGCCAGGGCGTCCGCGACACGCCCAATCGCCGCCCGGGGCCGTCGCGGAGCACTTCCGTCAACCGCCCGCGCCGCCCCAGCACCCGGTGCCAGAACACTTCCGCGTCGATCAGGTCACCCTGCGACAGGGCTGTCTGGTTCAAGTCCAGCCCGACCAGCGTCACCGCGCCCGCCCCCACCAGCCGACGCACCACCACGCATCGCCCGTCCGGGCCGTTCAGGATCTCCATCGCATCCGCCGCCCCCGCCTCCGGGATTCGACGGAACGTGTGCACTACCCCCGACCGCGGCCAAGCCGCCCCCGTCCGCCGCTCCCGCGCGTTGATCAGCGGGCGATACGGCCCCAGGTCCACATTCTCGTTCCGCTGCACCGCCACCACCGGCATCAGGTCGTGCAACTCATTGCTCGTCGGGTCCGACCACGTCTGCCCGACGCGCGGCAGGATGATGATGAAGTGCCCGCCCCGCTCCACCCACTCCCGCACCGCCCGCGCCCGCTCCCCCGTCAACTGCGTCGGGTTCCACTGCCCCGAATCCTCCACCGCCCACACCAGCGCATCCAGCGACGCCAGCCCCATCCACCGGTCCGGCAGGTCCAGCGCCGTGATCCCCGTCACGATCCGCGACCGCTCGTGCCCCAGCGGGTGCCAGGTGTCCGTGTTCGATTGCTCCGCGTCCGTCGCCTCGTGCTGATACTTCAGCAGCCCCAGCGCCCGCGACCCTACCACCCCGATCAGCCCCTCACTCTCGACCCGCAGGCTGCCCTTGTTCGGGGTCACCGCCCGCCGCGCGAGCAGCCGCCCGGCCACCAACCGACGTGTCGCGTCGTCCACCACCGCCTCGTAGATCGACACCACCAGCGCGTCCTCGCTCGTGAAGCGGAACGGCAGGCGCACGTACACCCACTCCTTCTGCTCCACCCCGGGGTTCAGCGTGCGCTCAAGCTCATACGTCGGCTGATCGCCGTCGGGATCGAGCGACGCCACGCGGATCAGCACCGACCGCTGCCGAGACGTGTTGTCCTTCAGCACCAGCCGTACGCCCACCCAATCTCCACGCCGCGAAATATCCCCCACGCCAAATCGGTCCGCCGTTATCGACACCTCCCCGACCGAGAACCCGGCGGCGGACGTGGGAGGCACGGCCTGCGCCGACGCCCCCGATGCCAACGCCAGCATGGCCAGGAAGGCCCACATCACCCGAAATGGCGTCGGGCGAGCGTCCCCCTCGATATTCACGGACCAAGCCTTCACGGTGGGATTCTACCGGGTGTCAAGGCCGAGGTTTCACGGCCCGATTCTTCTTTTCATGGCAGCGCTCTCCGGGCCAGTCTGGGTCGTCCTGGCCGTCATCGCCGTAGTCACGGCGATGGCCATCCTCCAGGTGCTCGCCTCCGCGGTCGGACGAGACACGTTTGTGCACGACCTCCGCGTCCGCGTCGCCCAGTTGCGGGCCGAACAGATGGAGCGTCTGCGCCGCCTCGCCGAGAACGGACACGTCTACCACGACGCGCCTCCGACGACCCCGCAGGAAGCCGACGATCGTCGGGCCGCGGCGTAAGCCGACGATCCTCCGCTATGATTCCGACACGACAGCCTCGCGCCCGGAGTCTCCTCCATGACCTCACGCTTTCAGACCATTCTGCTCTTCGGCGCCCCCGGCGCGGGCAAAGGCACCCAGGGCAAAATCCTCGGTCAGATCCCCGGGTTCTACCACCTCTCCTGCGGCGAGGTCTTCCGCACCCTCGACATGGCCAGCGACCTCGGCAAGACGTTCGTGCAGTATTCCTCCAAGGGCCTGCTCGTCCCCGACGACGTCACCGTCAAGATGTGGCACCAGAACATGCACGCCCGCACCGTGCTCAGCGATTACAAGCCCCGCGCCGACCTCCTCGTCCTCGACGGCATCCCGCGGAACGTCCACCAGGCCAAACTCCTTGAGAAGCACATCAACGTGCTCCAGATCATCCACCTGGTCTGCCCGAACAAGGAGGAAATGATCCAGCGCCTCCGCCGACGGGCCCTCAAGGAGAACCGCATCGACGACGCCAAGGAAGACGTCATCCGCAAGCGCTGGGAGGTGTACGAGCGGGAGACCTTCCCCGTCCTCGACTATTACCCCGCGTCGATCATCCGCGAGGTCGACGCGACCGGATCGCCCGCGCGCGTCCTCGAGCACATCCTCGAGCACGTCGTGCCCACGCAGGAACGTCACTTCAACAACCCGATCACGGGCGAGAAGATCGCCGCGCCCGCTCCATCCAACGGCGTCCACCCGGCGCCCGTCCGCCGCGCGGGCTCGGCGGCGCGGCCACGCAAAGCCCCTCGAAAATAACCCCGCCTCGCGTCCCCATCTCCATCGAACCCGACCATGGCCGGCCCCTATCAGTCCATCCTCCTCTTCGGCCCCCCCGGCGTCGGCAAGGGCACGCAGGGCGAGATCCTCGCCCGCATCCCCGGCTTCTTCCACTCGTCCACGGGCGCCATCTTCCGATCGCTCGACATGACCAGCGACATCGGCAAACTTTTCTACCAATACTCCTCCCGCGGCGAACTCGTCCCCGACGACGTCACCATTAAAATCTGGTCCCAGCACGCCTACGCCAGTACCGTCATCGGCCTCTTCAAGCCCGCCCAGGACCTCCTCGTGCTCGACGGCCTGCCCCGCAACCCCGCCCAGGCCAAACTCCTCTACAAGTACATCAACGTCCTCAAGATCATCAACCTCGTCTGCAAGGACCGCGAAGCCCTCTTCGAACGCATGAAGAAGCGCGCCCTCAAGCAGAACCGCGCCGACGACGCCAAGGACGGCGTCATCCGCCGCCGCTTCGAGGTCTATGAGCAGGAAACCCGCCCCGTCCTCGAGTTTTACGACCCCGCCCTCATCACCGAGGTCGACGCCATGGGCTCGCCCGCCGAGGTCCTCTGGCACATTCTCGAGGCCGTCGCGCCGATCCAGACCGCCCACTTCCAGAACCCCCTCTGACTCCCCCTCCCGGAGGGAGGGGGCCGGGGGGTGGGCGGACAGCGCATCATCTCTATTCAGTTCCTCGTGGGCTTTCGCCCTTGCGCGGTACACTCTCCACGCGACCCCGCCGATAATCCACCATGAACCCGCGACGACGCACCAATCACGCCGCCAACACCATCGCCTTCACCCTCATCGAACTTCTCGTCGTGATCGCCATCATCGGGCTCCTCATCGGCCTCCTCCTCCCCGCCCTTGGTCAGGCGCGCCTCACGGCTCGGGCCACCGCCTGCGGCGGACGCCTCCAGCAGATTGCCGTCGGCCTTACCGCTTACCTCAACGATTTTCCCGACCGCCTCCCCCAGATGCTCGGGCCGCTCCCCGGCGGGGGACAGGCCGTCATCGGCTCGCTGTTCGCCGGGAAGTGCGGCACCCTCCCCTTCTACGGCATCAACACCCTCGGCGCCGCCAAGCGCCCCCTCAACAAGTACCTCTCCGACGCCGCCTACCCCGACGACGAAACGCCGGGCTCCCTCGAACTCCCCTGGTTCAAGTCCCCGAGCGACAAGGGCACCAACGACACCGGCATCCCCGTCCCCGGCCTCGACCGCGCCGACTCCATGTACGACTTCATCGGCTGTTCCTACATCCTCAACGACCACACGCTTGACGGCGAAAACTTCCCCACGCTCGTGCCCGCCGGCGGCGGACGCATGCCCCAGGTCGTCAACCCGGTCAAGACCTGGGTCATCGCCACCCACACCATCTACAACTACCAGCAGGGAGGCGACCGCCAGATGCGATGGTTCCACAAGGACCGCGTCGAGGCCTCGATGCTCTTCCTCGATATGCACGTGCGCGTCCGCGTCCACGTCCCCATCGGCGTCCTCAACACCACCGACGACTACTCGTTCCTCGCCGTGCCGTAACGTGCGTTACCAGGGCAGCGGCTTGCCGTCGTAGTTCAGAAACTTCCCGCTGTCGGCGAGGGAGACTCCGTCGATCGTGCGCACCATCCACCCGATGCTGTCGCTCGGCTGCATCGGCGCGTTCGGCCCGCCCATGTCGGTCTTCACCCAGCCCGGGTGCATCGCCACGAACGCCAGCCCTTCGCCGCGAAACTCGTTGGCGAGGCACACCGTGAGCATGTTGAGGGCACACTTGCTCGCCCGGTAGGCGTAACTCGACCCGCCGGTGTTGTTCGCGATGCTCGCCAACTGGCTCGAGATATTCACCACCACCTTCCGCCCCCCCGCACGCAGCGCGGGCAACGCCGCCCGCGTGACCAGCAGCGGCGAGGTCGCGTTCACGCGGAACACCCGGTCCATCTCCTCGGGCGTCGTCTTGGCCAGGGTGGCGCTCTCGCTGCTCACCCCCGCGTTGTTGATGAGCACGTCGACCGCTTCGCCCGCGAGGTCGCGACCGAGCGCGGCCACGCCCGCCGCGTCGGTCACGTCCGCGATGAAGACCCGGGCCGCCAATCCCTTCAGTCCCGCCCTCTGCTCCGCCCGGCGGACCACCGCGAGCACTCGGTCCCCGCGTGCGGCCAGTTGCTTCACAAACTCCAGTCCCAGTCCGCGGTTCGCGCCGGTAATCAGATACGTATTGGGCATGTTCGAGGGTACGGCAACTCAGGGGGAGGAAGGGGAATCGAGGGCTGCGAGTTTGGCCGCATACTCGTCAAAGTGCTTTCGCGGACCGAGCCGTTGGAAGATGGCGAGGGCGTGTGCCCAATGGTGGCGGGCCACTTCGGGTTGGCCTCGGGCCAGGGCGATGTCGCCCAGGTTGGTGTACTTCGTGGCGGCGAGGTCCTCGGCGCCGATGCGTTGAGCGATCTCCAGCGCTTTGGTGAGGAGCGATTCGGCCTGATCGAAGTCGCCGAGTTTTTCGGGGATGAGGGAGAGATTGCCGAGGTCGCGCGCGAGGCCGTACTCGAACCCGAGGCGCGTGTCGATGTCGATCGCCCGCTCGAACGCGGCTCTGGCCTCGGCATCGTTGCCGCGGAAGTGGAGGACGAGGCCGAGGTTCGTGTACGCGCGGGCGGTGTGCGGCGTAGCAGTGTCCTCCCCCACCGCGGCGAGCCGCCGTCGCGCAAACGCCTCGGCCGCGTCATACTCCCCAATCCGGATATGAAACTGAAAGCACAGGAAGAGCACGCGCACATCCGCGCCGCCCTGCTCCAGCGCGTGCGCGAACTCACTCCGCGCCTCCTCGACCTTGCCCTCCCCCGCCAGCGCGGCCGCACGCTCGGCTACTGCTCGCGCGGCCGCCGCCTCCCCATTCGCCGCCGGCGGGTCCGGTGGATCGCACGGGGCCTCGTGCGGACGCCGCTTCATATCCAGCCCGTCACTCAACTCGACACCTCCGAATGCCAACGTTAGCGGTACATCGACTTCCGTGCGGCCGCCACGCTCGCCTGTCGGGCATCGAAGCCCCCGTGCCGCTCCAACGCAACTTCGCTGCCCTGCATCTCAGACAGTCGCCCGCCGTGAACAACCCCATTCCGCATGCGCCGCGGACGGCGGAGAGAGGACACGGACCCATCACGGAGCATCCGTCCACTCAAACCAAACTCAGACGGATGGCGGGTACGTTGAACCCGTCAACTATTTCTTGACCGGCACGGCGGGCTTCCAGTCCTTCGGGATCTTGATCAGCAGCGCGTTCGCCTTGGGGTACACCGCCTTCATCTCGTTGATCATGGTGTCGATCTTGGGCCCGGGTTTCGTCCCCATATAGATGTTCTTCCATTTCGTCTGCAGCCCCGTGTACTCATCGGCGATCCTCTTGACATCCGCGTGCGCCTTCGTCGCCGCGGCCTCGTGCGCCTGCATGTCGCTGGCCTTGTTGGCCTTCATCGCCTCGAGGGCCTTGGAAACCGAGGCGTCGAGTATCTTGTATTGCGCCATGAGCGTGCTGCGCTGCGTTGCCACGATGCGCTCGTTCAGCCGCTGCTCCTGCAGTTCATCCTCTTCCTCCTCCGCGGCCACACCTTTGCTCTTGTCGATCTCGGGCTGGATGAATGTCATGAAGTTCTCGGGCTCCGGGACCCGGCCGCCGGCGTCGGTCGCCCGCTTCTCCAGCGCGCCCACGCTCGCGAGCAGTTTCTCCATGTCCGGCAGCGACTTGGACTTGATGATTTCCTTCTTGCGCGCGGCGATCTCGGTCGTGAGGGCCGCTTTGAGCGACGCCAGTTCCGTCATCGCCGCCTTGCGCGTGGTGGTCTTGGCTTCCACCATCGCCTTCTGTGCCGAGTCGTAGGTGGCTTGCGAGGACTTGATCAGCGCCACGCATTTCTTGATTTCACCATCGCCTTCAAACGTCCCGAGGCTCACGCCCACCATCCCGTCCTCACGGAGCGCTCGCACCCGCACGCCGATGGCCTTCGCCGCCTGGAGCGCGAGGTCCACCTGCTTGTTCCTGATCGAGTTGGTTCGCTGAACCGCGTCCTCTACACCCCGGACCTTCAACTCAATCCCGTTGAACGTCTTCAGGAACTCTTCGTACGTCTTGGCCATGGCGGTGGTCCCCCGGGCCTGTAAGGGCCCTGTGCCGGCGCTGAGGCCGCGACTAGTCGCGCAACCCCGCTCCGATGGGTACCCAACCTACCCCGAAACTGGCCAAAGTGTCAAGAACTCGCGTTTCTGCCGCACACCCACCGAGATGGCCAGCGATTGGCGTGTTGCCTTTGCGGAGGTCGAATATCACCGCTGTGTTCGGACAAAGGTCTCTCATCGTGAATACGCTGGGCCCATGAATACCTTCCGCAATCTTCCCTTCATGGGCGTCATCCACGTCAACAACGAGGCCATGAAGGCCGGGTGGGTCATGGGCGACCCGAACTGGTCGAACCTCGGCCAGGGGCAGCCCGAAGTCGGCCACCTCGACGGCGCCCCCCACCGCCTCGCGCACTTCGACATCAACCCGCACGACCACGCGTACGGCCCGGTCGAGGGGATCCCCGAATACCGCCAATCCATCGCCGATCACTACAACCGGCTCTACCGGCATGGCAAGTCCAGCAAGTACACCATCGACAACGTCTGCGTCGCCCCCGGCGGACGCGCCGCCCTCACCCGCCTCGCCGCGTCGATGGACCGCGTCCGCATGGCCTACTTCACCCCCGATTACACCGCCTACGAGGACATGTTCAACACCTTCACCCGCATCGAGCCGGTGCACATCGCCCTCACCCCCGCGATGAAGTTCCGCATCGCCCCCGACGACCTCGCCAGCCGCGTCGAGAAGGACCGCCTGGGCGCGATCCTGATCTCCAACCCCTGCAACCCCACCGGCGTCGTCATGCGCGGCGACGAACTCGCCGCCTGGGTTACTCTGGCACGCCGCACCCGCGCCACCCTCATCCTCGACGAGTTCTACTCCCACTACACCTTCACGCCCGATCACCCCGGCCCGGCGTCGGCGGCGGCGCACGTCGAGGATGTCAACGAAGACCCCGTCGTGCTGGTTGACGGCCTCACCAAATGCTTCCGCTACCCCGGATGGCGCAGCGGGTGGGTCGTCGCACCGAAGGCGATCATCCGCACCCTGACGGCGGCGGGATCGTTCCTCGACGGCGGGGCCTCCCGCCCCATCCAGCGCCTCGGCATCGAGGTCCTCAAGCCCGCCCGCGCCGACCAGGAAACCAACGCCGTCCGCGCCCAGTTCAAAATCAAGCGCGACCTCACGGTGCGCATGCTCCGCGAGATCGGCGTCGAGTTCCCCGTCGAGCCCGAGGGCACCTTCTACGCCTGGGGGAGCGTGGCGAAGTTGCCCGCCGCGTTCAACACCGGCGAGAAGTTCATGCGCGAGGGCTTCAAGCACCGCGTCCTCACCGTCCCCGGCGAGTTCTTCGACGTGAATCCCGGCAAGGGCCGCACCGGAACGTCGCCGCTCGCCACCTTCGTCCGCTTCTCCTACGGCCCGCCGCGTGAGAACCTGGAAGCGGGGCTGTCGCGGCTGGTGGCGATGGTGAAGGCCGCGCGATAGGTATGGACTGGGGTTTGGGTGGCACAGGCGTCCCGCCTGTGCAGAATGAAGCCGGTACCCGCTCAGGCGAAACACCTGAGCCACCCCTACCGATCGATGGAGGTGCCAATGCCAGATCCTGTGTTGATCCGCCCCGCCATGGTCGCCGACTTCGACGCCATCGCCGCGCTCACGAATCACTTCATCGAGCACACGGCGATCCATTTCGGGCTGGCGCCGGTGACCGCCGACGAACTTCGCGCGTCGTGGGAGAAGGGACGGGCGCGGTTTCCCTATCTCGTCGCCGAAGCGGAGGGGCGTTTCGCCGGGTACGCCAAGGCCGGCCCCTGGCGCGAGCGCGCGGCCTATGACCACACCGCCGAGGTCGGTATCTACATCGCGCTCGGCATGCAAGGCCGCGGCGTGGGCAAGGCGCTCTACGCGGCGCTCTTCGAGGCGTGCAAGGCCGCCGGATTTCACACGCTGGTCGCGGGGCTGACGGTACCCAACGAGGCGTCGCGCCGGCTGCACGAGGCGATGGGGTTCACGTACGTCGGCACATTCCGCGAGGTCGGGCGGAAGTTCGACGCGTGGCACGACACGGCGTGGTACCAGCGCGTCCTCTGATCGTCTCACCTTCCTTGCCGCTCATACCCTTGCCCATGCCCAAAGCCAAGCCCACCCGCAGTTCCGCCGTGAAGACCCCCAAGAAGGCTCCGCCCACCGGTGTCCCGCGCCGCGCCCCCGGCTCGCCTGCCGGCGCGACGCGGGTTGAGAAGGACACCATGGGCGAGATGTCCGTCCCCGCGGACGTGCTGTACGGGGCGAGTACGCAGCGGGCGGTGCTGAACTTCCCGGTGTCGGGGCGGATCGTGCCCGAGGCGGTGCTGAAGGCGTATGGGCTGCTGAAGGCGGCGGCGGCGGCGGTGAACCGGAAACTGGGGCGGCTGGACAAGGCGCGGGCGGACGCGATCATCGAGGCGTGCCGGGAGATCCAGGACGGCTTGCCGGCGTTCGGGGGGCTGGCCAAACACTTCCCGGTGGACATTTACCAGACCGGCTCGGGCACCTCGACAAATATGAACGCGAACGAGGTGATTGCGAACCTCGTGGCGGTGCGGGCGCACAAGCCGATCGGGCACTCGAAGGACCCCGCGTACATCAAGGCGGGTGGCGTGCACCCCAACGACCACGTGAACATGGGGCAGTCGAGCAACGACACGTTCCCGACGGCGATGCACATCGCGGCGGCGGTGATGATCCAGAGCGAACTGCTGCCGGCGGTGCGGGCGTTGGCGGAGCGGCTGGAATCGCACGCGGCGACGTGGGACACACTGGTCAAGATCGGGCGGACGCACCTGCAGGACGCCACGCCGATCCGGCTGGGGCAGGAGTTCTCGGGGTTCGCGTCGCAGATGCGTCACGCGGAAGAGCGGCTTCACCGGGCGCTGCACACGCTGGGGGAGTTGGCCCTCGGGGGCACGGCGGTGGGCACGGGGATCAACTGCCACGAGAAGTTCGGGAGCCTGGTAGCGGCGGAGTTGACGAAGCGGACGGGGGTGCACTTCCGGGAGGCCGTGAATCACTTCGAGGCGCAGCACGCCAAGGACGCGTACGTCGAGGCGAGCGGGCACCTGAAGACGATCGCGGTGAGCCTGACGAAGATCGCGAACGACATCCGGCTGATGGGGATGGGGCCGCGGTGCGGGCTGGGGGAACTGGTGATTCCGGCGGTGCAGCCGGGATCGTCGATCATGCCGGGGAAGGTGAACCCGGTGATCTGCGAGTCGATGGTGATGGTGTGCTGCCAGGTGATGGGGAACGACGCGGCGATCGCGCTGGGCGGGGTCGGGGGCGTGGGGTCGCTGCTGGACCTGAACGTGGCGATGCCGATGATGGCGCACAACCTGCTGGATTCGATTCACCTGCTGGCGCGGGCGTGCGCGATGTTCGACGCGAACCTGCTGAAGGATTTGAAGCCGGACGAGAAGCGGTGCGCGGAACTCATCGAAGGTTCGCTGGCGATGTGCACGAGCCTGGTGCCGGTGATCGGGTACGACAAGTCGGCGGCCCTGGCGAAGCAGGCCTTCAAGGAAGGCAAGACGGTTCGGCAGCTGGCGTACGAGGCGGTCGTGGGCACGAAGGACAACGCGGGGAAGACGATCACCAAGGCCGACATCGACGGCTACTTGAACCCGTGGA
Source organism: Phycisphaerae bacterium (assembly GCA_022180725.1). Classification (GTDB taxonomy): domain Bacteria; phylum Planctomycetota; class Phycisphaerae; order Phycisphaerales; family UBA1924; genus RI-211. The sequence continues at coordinate 41,764 of BQMO01000011.1, read as the reverse complement.
GCATGACGCTGCCGGGGGGCGAAGGGAGCGCGGGGGGGTGAAGGGGCGGCCTATTCCTTCGGGGGCTGCGGGAGTTGGACCCAGTTGGCCTCGGTGTGGCGGACGATGGAGCCGGTGGTGAGGTAGATGACCTGCTCGGCGATGTTGGTGCAGTGGTCGGCGATGAGTTCGCAGTCGTTGGCGGTTTCGTGAAGGAGGAAGGCGGCGTCGGGGCGGAGGTGGCCGGTCGCGAGTTTGGCCTCGGCGTCGCGAAGGACGGCGTCCTTGAAGGCGGCGACGGCATGCTGGGACTGGAGGACGATCTTGGCGAGGGCCGGGTCGTTGCGGGCGATGGCGGTGTTGGCGTCGCGGACAATACCGATGACGCTGTTGGCCATGACGCGGAACGTGTCGGGGTAGACGACGGCGGCGGTGGCGTCGGCCTTGGCACGGGCGGCGATGTCGGAGGCGACGTCGGCGGCGCGTTCGAGTTCGTTGTTGACCTTGACGACCATGAGCACCGTGCGCAACTGCGTCGCGTCGAGTTCGGCGCCCTGGCGGGTGGCGTCGGTGAGGAGTTGGACGCTGTGCTGCTCGATGCGGACGTCGACGAGGTCGACCTCGTCGTCCTGGGCGATGGCCCAGTCGGCCCGGTTGGCGGAGCGTTCGAACAGGGCCTCGAAGGCGGCCTCGAGCATGGTCTGGACGCGGCGTCCCTGGGCGACAAGTTCGCGCTTGAGGTGGTCGATGCGGGCGATGAAACCTTCGGGGGACGTGGGCATGGGGATCACCGGGGCGCGGGAAAGATAGGGCCGAATGGACGCCGGGTCGATCCGTACGCGGCGGGGCGTGCGGTGGTACGCTTAGGCCCGTTGTCCGCACACTCACCCAGGAGATCCGCATGAGTTTCGGCATTGCCCGTGTTCACGCCCGCCAGATTCTTGACAGCCGCGGGAACCCGACCCTCGAGGTCGACGTGACGCTGGAGAGCGGGGTGGTGGGCCGGGCCGCCGTGCCGAGCGGAGCCTCGACGGGGGAGCACGAGGCGTGCGAGTTGCGGGACGGGGACAAGAAGGTGTACGGCGGCAAGGGCGTCGCCAAGGCGGTGCACAACGTCAACGCCACGATCGCGCCGACGCTGATCGGCAAGGACAGCCGCGAGCAGGAGGCGGTGGACGAGCACCTGAACCGGCTCGACGGGACGGCGAACAAGGCGAACATGGGAGCGAACGCGATCCTGGGCATCTCGATGGCCACGGCCAAGGCCGCGGCGGAGTGCTCGGGATTGCCGCTGTACCGCTACCTCGGGGGGAGCGGGGCGAAGACACTTCCCGTGCCGATGTTCAATATTCTCAACGGCGGCAAGCACGCGGACAACACGGTCGACTTTCAGGAGTTCATGATCCAGCCGTGGGGGTTTGACGACTTCTTCGACGGCCTGCGGGCGTGCGTGGAGGTGTACCACGCGCTGCGGAAGGTGCTGCACGACAAGCACCTGTCGACGGCGGTGGGCGACGAGGGGGGCTTTGCGCCGAACCTGAAGAGCAACGAGGAGGCGCTGAAGATCATCGAGGAAGCGGTGGACAAGGCGGGGTACGACCTGGGGTCGCAGATCTTCATCGCGCTCGACCCCGCGATGAGCGAACTCTGGAACGAGGCCGCGGCGGACAAGAAGAACAAGAAGCCGGGCTACAAGATGTTCAAGTCCACGGGCGAGATCGTGAGCAGCGACGGGATCATCCAGCTGTGGGCGGAGTGGTGCAAGAAGTACCCCATCCGCTCGCTCGAAGACGGGCTGGCGGAGAACGACTGGGACGGCTGGAAGAAACTGACCGACAAACTCGGCGCGAAGGTGCAACTGGTCGGGGATGACCTGTTCGTCACGAACAAGAAGTTCCTGCGGAAAGGGCTGGACCAGGGATGCGCGAACGCGATTCTCGTGAAGGTGAACCAGATCGGCACGCTGAGCGAGACATTCGAGGCGGTGAACCTGGCGCTGCGGAACGGGTACGGGGCGGTGATGAGTCATCGGAGCGGAGAGACGGAAGATTCGACGATCGCGGACCTGGCGGTGGCGACGAACTGCGGGCAGATCAAGACGGGCGCGCCGTGCCGGAGCGACCGGAACGCGAAGTACAACCAGTTGATCCGCATCGCCGAGCAACTCGGGGAACAGGCCGTGTACGGCAAGATCGTGTGGAACCGGCGGTGATCAGGTATGCTGCGCCCATGGAGGTGCGGCATGATCGATCGTCGCGGATTTCTGGGCGGTGCGGCGGGGCTGGCGGCGGCGAGCATGGCGGGCGCGGCGGGCGAAGCACGCACGGCCCCCGCGCCGAGCGTGCAGGATCTGATCGACGCTGGGCAGGACGGGCGCACCCCCGAGCAGGCGGCGACGGACGAGGACTACTGGTCGCTGGTGCAGGCGTCGTTCATGGTGGACCGGAGCGTGGTGAACCTGAACAACGGCGGGGTCAGCCCGTGCCCGACGATCGCCCACGAGGCGCTCAAGCGACGGCTGGACGTGCACAACGCGATGCCGACGAGTTACGCGCTGTGGTCACTCCAGCACCCGCAGATCGAGACGGTGCGGTCAAGACTCGCGGCGGGGTGGGGCGTGGACGCGGAGGAGATTGCGATCACGCGGAACTCATCGGAGAGTCTGCAGATCTGCCAGATGGGGCTGGACCTGAAGGCGGGCGACGAGGTGGTGGCGTGCGCGCTGGATTATCCGCGGATGCTGACGGCCTTCCGGCAGCGGGAGCGGCGGGATGGGATCAAACTCGTGCTCGTGAACATCCCGGTGCCGTGCGAAGATGACGACGCGGCGGTGCGTGCGTACGAGCAGGCCATGACCCCGCGCACACGGGCGGTGCTCGTGAGTCACGTGGTGAACATCACGGGGCAGATCATGCCGGTGAAGCGGATCGTGGCGATGGCGCGGGCGCGAGGAGTGCCGGTCATCGTGGACGGAGCGCACGCGTTTTGTCAGATCGACTTTGCACTCCGCGATCTGGAGTGCGACTACTACGGGGTGAGCCTGCACAAGTGGCTGCAGGCGCCGGTGGGGAATGGGCTGCTGTATGTTCGGAAGGAGAAAATCGCGGGGCTGTGGCCGTTGATGGCCGCGGGGCCGGAGCAGTCGGATAACATCCGCAAGTTCGAGGAGATCGGCACGCACCCCGAGGGGATCGCGTTGTCCATTGCCGAGTCTCTCACGTTTCATCAGGCCATCGGCGGCCGGCGAAAGGAAGCCCGGCTGCGGTATCTACGTGATCGGTGGGCACGGCCCGTGCTGGAAGCAGGGAAGGGGCGGGCGCGGCTGCACACGAGCTTGAACCCGCGGTTCTCGTGCGCGATCGGTAACCTGGCGATCGAAGGCCTGGAACCTGCGGCGCTGCAGGCGTGGCTGTGGGAGCGCAAGCGGATCCTGGTGACGACGATCGCGCGCGAAGGGTGCCCCGGCATTCGCGTGACGCCGAGCGTCTACACGACGGTCGAGGAGGTGGATCGGTTCCGCGCGGCGATCGAAGAGGCGATGTCGCGGGGGATCGCGTAGCGTGCACATCGGCAGCGGCGGCCAATGGTGAAACCGGGGCCGGCGGAAGGGGAACAATGTCGTCATGCCGTGCCTCATCGCCCTTCTCGCGTTCTTTCTTCCCCGCGTGGTGATCGTGCTGCTGGTGCTCACCGGCGACTATATCGGGCGGGCGTACCAGACCACGATCTGGCCTCTGCTGGGTTTCTTCTTCATGCCGTACACGACGCTGGCCTTCGCCACGGCGCAGAACGAGGGCGGCGGGCTGCACGGGTGGTGGCTGGCGCTGTTCGTCGCGGGCATCCTCCTGGACCTTTCGTCGCACACGGGTGGCGAGCGAGCGCGACGGAAGCGACTGAAGTGCGAGAAGCCGTGAGCGGGGTTAGTCCCCTTGCGTCACGTTCAGGCGTATGGGCTGGGCGAACTCGAGACTCGTGCCGTTGTCGCTGGTGATTCTCGCCAGACTGACGCCGAAGTTCGCGCGATAGATCAGCCAGAGGAACTGATCGGGACGGCTGCGGCTGGTGGGCGGAAGAGCCGCGACGGTTTCGATGGGCGTGCCCGGCTCGAATCGTACGTGTGCCCAGGAAGCATCGAGGTAGGCGCAGCCGACGGGCAGGTAGCGCGTTCCCTGCGTGTCGAGCAGCGCGGGGGCGGCGGTGGCGCCGTCGAGGAGGTGTGGATAGGCCGCCCCGCCGGGCCCGCGGGAGACGTTGACCATGACGATCACCACGTCGGGCGCGACGGCGAGGTTCTCGACGCGGCGGGTGCGCTCGAAGGAGCGGTCGGCAAGGGCGTTGCGCGGGACGCGGGCGGAACCGGCGCGGATGCGGTTTCGGCCGTAGTTCTCATCGACCTCCAGCCCGCCGGTGCTGCCCCGGACGAAACAGAGAGGGAGGCGGTTCGTGACGTCGATGCCCTCGGGTGACGCGACGAAAGAGCGGTTCCCGCGGTCGATGAGGGCGTCGTCGGTGGTCTGACCACCACTGGGCGGGACGGTGGCGCCGGTGTCGCACGACACGAGGCACAGCCCGATCCCGCAGCCCAGGGTCGCGGCGAACACCACCGACCAATGCGGGCTGGGCGAGTGGAGTTCGTACTGCACCGTCTACACCTTTCGATCGAGGAGGCGGTATTGAACGGCCTCGCTGACGTGCGGAACGCCGATCGTGGTTGTACCGTCCATGTCGGCGATGGTGCGTGCGACGCGGCGGATCTTGTCGTAGGCACGGGCGGAGAGGCCGAGGCTCGTCATGGCCTGGCCGAGCAGCGCCAGGGCGGGTTCGTCCATAATGGCCATCGCGTCGAGTTGCTTGCCGCTGAGGCGCGCGTTAGGGGTGGCGTGGCCCTGGCGGGCGGTCTGGGCGGCGCGGGCGCTTTCGACAGCCTCGCGCATCATGGCGGTGCTCGTGCCGCGCTTCTCGCCGGCGGAGAGTTCCTTCCACGGGACAGCCGGCGCCTCGACATGGATATCGATGCGGTCGAGGAGCGGGCCGGAGAGGCGTTCGAGGTAGCGATCCATCGCGCGCTTGCCGACTTCGTTGGTGGGGAGGTCGCCCTTGGGGGTGGGGTTCATGGCGGCGATGAGCATGAAGGAAGCCGGAAAGCGCACGGCGGAGTGAGAGCGAGCGATGGTCACGACGTGATCTTCAAGCGGCTGTCGGAGGGCTTCGAGGACGTCGCGCGGGAACTCGGGGAGTTCGTCGAGGAAAAGGACCCCGCGATGGGCAAGGGAAATTTCACCCGGCCGCGGGACCATGCCCCCGCCGACGATGCTGGGGGTGCTGGCGGTGTGGTGCGGGCTGCGGACGGGGCGGCTGCTGACCAGACCGACGCCCGGGGGCAGTTGCCCGGCGGCGGAGTAAATGCGGGTAATCTCGACGGCTTCCTCGGGGGAGAGTGGCGGGAGGACGCCGGGCAGGGCCTTGGCCATCATGGTCTTGCCGGAGCCGGGCGGGCCGAGCATGAGTAGGTTGTAGCCAACTGCCCGCAACGGTCGTCGGCCACGTCCGCGCGGCTTTCCGCGGGCAGAGCGAGCGTGAACGTGACCTTCTCGACGCGCCACCGGGGCAGCGTAGCGGAAACCACCCGGCCCCGCCCGTCCCGGGGCAAGGGGGCGTCCGAGCGGGCGACCTCGACGTCGATTCGGCGCACGACCGCCTGTAGCGCGACCCGCTTCTGCCGGACGTCCAACCGCCCCTTGCCCGCGAGGATCGCCCGTATCGCCCCCACGACGCGGCGGGCGGCCCCGTGGCCCAGGACGCCCGCCTTGGCAACGGCGTCGGCCCGGGCGGCGTCTAGCGTCGTCAGTTCCCCTTCCGTGGCGGACGACCGGGAGAGGTATGTCTCCTTGGAGATTTCCCCGTCGGCCCGCATGGTGAGGAGGTTCTCCAGCCGGGCCTGCAACTTCGCCCGCTTGGCGTCGATCCGTTCGATCTCCGCGGCGGCCCGGTCGGCGGCCTTCGGGTCGTGGGCCTCGCGGAGCAACCCCTCCACGTACTCGGGGCTGGTCGCCAGCCGCTCGAATCGCTCCCACACGGCGTCGTCGGTCGGGGTCATGTCGAGCCACGCCCCGCCCTTCACCCCCCGCGGGGCGCGGTACACCGGGCGGCACGCCTCCCCGTCGCCCTCGTACCGCCGCCCGTCAACGAAGAGCAGACCGGTCAGGAGGCGCGGCGTGGCGGTCCGGGGCACCCGCGGGCGGTTGGCGACGGCGTCCCACAGGTCCCGGTCAAGGATCGGCTCGTGGGCGTTCTCGACCACCACCGCGTGCTCGTTGGCGACGTCGAGGGCGAACCCGCCCCCGCGCTGCTTCACCCACACGGCGTGGGCCGAGGCCCCGCGGTAGACCGGGTTGGCCAGCAGCCGGGCCACGGTGGACTTGCCCCAGCGCCCGCCGAGCGGGGCGGCGACCCCCTCGCTGTTGAGCGTCCGGGCGATCCCGCGCCCGCCCCGGCCCGCCGCCGCCATGGCGAAGACCCGGCGGACGACCTCGGCCTCGCCGGGGACGACGACCAGCGTGCCGTGGCCGGGCTCGTGCTTGTGGGGATTGCGGTACCCGTACGGCGCTCGACCGCTCGTGCGCTTCCCCTGCAGGGCCTTCTGGCGCTTGCCCCGGGCGAGGCGCTCCTTGATGCGGAGGGATTCCGTGCGGTCCACAAGGCTCTGGATACCCAGCATGAACCCGTCATCGATGCTGGACGGGTCGCGGACGATGCCGTTGACGATGATCTTGGTACCCCGCTCGCGCAGTTCCCGCATGAGCAGCGCGCATTCCAGTTCGTCGCCGCGGGTCAGGCGGGATTGCTCGTGCACGTAGACGGCGTCGCATGCCTTCTCCCGCAGGCACGCCAGGACGCTCTGGAGCACATGGCGGTCCGACGACGCCTGCGTGGCGCTCTCGCACCCCCGGAACTCGGCGACGGTCGTCCACCCCGCCCGGGCGGCGTGCTCGCGGTAGACCCGCTCCTGCGCGTCGAGGGACGCGCCCTCGGTGGCTTGCTTCTCGGTCGAAACCCGGAACAACGCGACGACCCGCATGGCCTAGACCTCCCGCCCCGGCCCATTGGGGGCCTCCGGGGTTGGCACCACCCTTACCTCGGGCTCGCCGCATGCATCAAGGGCGTTCGGGCGGTCCGGGCGGTCTTTCCGCATGCTGTTCTTGGGGAGGACCTCGCTGGACGGGAGCGTGCTCCAGCGCCGCATGATGGCGAGGACGGTGCCGATGTCGCCCGCCTCGGCGGCGTCGAGGACGGCGCGCTTGATGGCGGCCTCATCGGCCTCGACCTCGGCGGCGAGGTCCAGCAGGGCGCGGGCGGAGGTGGGGGGGAGATTGATCACGGCGCGACCTCCCCGGCGGCAATACCCGCGCCGGATTCGTTTCCCTCCCCTAAGACCCCGTCAGGGAAAGAAACGAAACCAGAGGCAAGGGCGTACCGGTAGGCGTCGTTACGGCGGCCAGTGCCCAGCCGTCGCCATCGCCCGGAAGCGAACCCCGCTTTGAGGTCTGCCGTGATCGTCTTCACGCTCGGCGCTGGCTTGGTAGGCCACGCCGAGATCAAGTCGTCAGGTGTAAGTCCGCCGGGCCTCCCGACGAGGAGCCCGTCGATCACCATCTGGCGGTCACCGCTGGCGGCCCGCGAGGGAGCGCCGATTACCACGTACCCGGCGTCGGTCAGTTCGATCACGACCTCGCTCGGGCATTCGGGGAACCGCGAGCGGCACTTCAGGACGCGCCGGCGGCTGTTGGGGTCGTTCGGCACGGCGAGCGTGAAGTCCACGATGATGTCCACGAAGCCGAGCAGCGCGCCGGAACCGCGGCTCAACTCGCCCCCTTCGCTGTTCTTCTTGGGGTGGTGGATGAGCAGCACCGACACCCCGTCGCGGGCCAGCGCCCGCAGCGGCTTGAGGGCGGCCGTGACCTGCGAGGCGTCGTTCTCGTTGATCACGGGCCAGATGTTCGTGATGGTGTCGAACACGACCAGCCGGTAGTTGCGCTCGCGGGCGAGTGTGCGAATCCGCTCGATGAAGTGGAGCCACTCTCCTAGCGACATCCTCGCCAAGGACTCGGGAAAGCCTACTTGCACGGCGCTCGGAAGACCGACTTCGTCCCGCCTGAGGCACCAGAGCGATTCGCTCTCCTCGCTGACAATCAGGATGTCACCATAGACGGACGCCTCCGTCAGCCCGCCGCCGAGCACCATGTCGCGGCACACATGCGCCAGCAAGGTGGACTTGCCCGCCTTCCAGTAGCCGGTCAGCAAGGAGACGTGCCCCTCCGCGATGTACCCGTTCCAAAGCCAGTTGGTCGGCGCGGCTGGGCCGAGTTCGGTCACGGGACGGGGGTTGAACTCGTTTCCTTCCCTCCCCCCCTCTATAGGGGGGAGAAACGAATCCGCGACCTGCGGGGCGTCTTTCGACGCCGCGAGAAGCGCTTCCTTCGTCGCGCCCTGTGCCACCCACTCGCGGGCATCCTTCACACCCGCTGGCGGGAAGATCACCTTCACGGACATACAGACCGCTTTGAGACGGTCGGCGACCTTGAACGCCCCGGGTGCCCCCGCGGTGCCGTCGTTCTCGCTGATGATGCAGACGTGGAGGTTGCGGAGCAGGTGTGCTAGGAAGTTGACCCCGCCATGAGCGCTCGGACGGCCGATGGCGTCCAGCCCCAGCCCGTGGAGGGCGGCCGCGTCGGTCGCGCCTTCGACGACGAAGATCGGATCGTCCTCGGTGGACCCGCCGTAGGCGGAGAGCGAGGGGGGCATGGTCAGCCCGCGGTGGCCGCCCTTCACGAACCCCTTGCTTCCATCCGGGAAGCGGCGGGACCAACCGATGATCTCTCCGTCCGCGTCGCGCTCGGGGATGCGCCAGCCGCCGTTGTCGGGCTCCGCGCCGATGGCCGCCCACGAGGCCGGTGGCACGCCGTGCGGCACGATGGATTCCGGGGGGATGCCGGAGGTCATGGCTGGCCTCCACGGGCGATGAGTTGTTCGACGCTCTCGCGCGAGACCCGGACCGCGCGGCCGAGTCTGACGACCTTGAGCAGCCCCTTGGCGGCGAGGCGATCAACGGTGCGACGCGAGCAGCAGAGGATGGCCCGGGTCTGGGCAACCGTGTACAACTGCGGAGGCGGCGGGGGCGGTGGGGTGGTCATGGCGTCCCCCCGCGCGAGGCACGCTTGGCGTCCATCGCGTTCAGTTCATGCCTGACCATCGCCATCGCGGCCTTGTCAAACAGCCGGAGCGTGCCCGCCCTGGCCAACGGCCGGATATGCGGGCGGGTCCGGAGCACCGTGGCGACACGATGGATGGGGACGCCGAGCGCGGAGGCGATTCGGCCAACGGTAAGAAGGTGGGGTTCTGGACTCGACATCGAACGTTCTCCTGCGGCCACGCATGGGCCGTTTTGGAGAGGCGTTCGTTCGCGCGAATCTTCAGTATTCCGCCGAGTTACCTGCGTTTGCGCGGTGCCGGGCGTTCGCGAATGGCATCCTGAACAAGGGTGTCGAGCATGCTCTCGCGATCCGCGGCTGGCATGGCCGCCAAATCCTCCGCCAGTTTCTGACGCTGTTTGTCTGTCAGACGGTTGACCGTCGCACGACACTCAGGAGAGGCCGCGATGAGCCGCCTGAGTGCCTCCTCCGAGTCTCGTGCTTGGGCGACATCGGCCGGGTCGAGAGCGTTCGGGTCGGCCTCATTGGCGGCCGTTCGCTTCCGGGATCGGGCCCCGTGCCCCCCAGTGGAGGTCTTCGACGCAGCGTTGACCTGCGCGGCGAGGCCCGGCGTGTCTTTGACGGTCTTGTGGACCCACGAGGGCGAGCACTTGAGAAGTCGGCTCATTTTCTCGTACCCCGGCCACGCGGCCCGCCGAAGGTGTGACCGGATGCCCTTTGCGACCTCCGGCTTGGTGAGGCGGCGCTTCGGGCTGGGAGTTGAGCCCGACTGCACTTGCGAGTCGCCGCGGTCGCGTGTCTTTGCATGCTGCAGAGCAATCATCCGTTGAATGTCCAAGCACTCGCGCTTGAGGTGCACGCACAAATCGTCCAGCGCACTCTTCACGGTCTTCTCACTCAGGTCTTCAAAGACGAGCGAAAGCGTTTCGTGCTCGAGAGTGTTGTGGTATGCCCATGACTGCAGAAGAGCGTCCCGGAATCCCGGCGGCTGCGTCATTCCATGGTCGTGCGGGATGTTCGCGAACTTCGTGCTGATCATGCCGAAGATGTCAGCCGCCACGTCCAGATGACTGACCTCTGCCACGCGGCCGATGCGGCAGGGTGGCGACTTGGCGTCGTGCACCTCGCGAGCACGCGCAAGCATGTCCAAGACCCGTGGCCGAACGCGACGCCACTCCGCGTCAAACTGAATAACGCTGTCCACAACCAGTTCCGCAGCCGCGCTTAGGCGCTTGTCATGGATTGCCGCCGACTCCGCCGCCGTGAGTTTGCGTACAGAACGGGCTTTCCGGCCGCCGGGCAATCGGCGACTGGTTGACTGAAGGATGGGATTGCGAGGGATCGCTCGCATCTGTCCGTGGATTCGGAGTGCAGTCGCGACTTGTGCAACCGCGGAGGTGAGACTGTGCACCTCCATGTACAGTTGTTCGACGGCTATCGAGTCATGAGTCATCCGACTACCCCATGCCGATCTGGATCAATGCCGCAACGGGGATCAACCGTCGCCCGGTGTTGCGCGGAGCGTACCCGGGGGTGCTCTGCGGAACCGACATGGGTCAAGGATGAGAAAACGGATGGCGCGGCCCCATGCAACCGGCATAGACTGCTTCCGAAGAAGTTCGTAACCGAAGGAGGTGGCCATTGAAAGCCATTTTGACGGTTCCGGGTAATCACTGCCGCAGCGCCATAGAGGCGCATTCGCGCGTGTATTCACCAGCCCCCGGATAAGGGAAGCGTGACTAGCGCTCCCAGGCGTACGCCGCGTCGCGGCAGGTGTGATCTGCGCCAAGGTACGGGAATCGCCCAACGGGCTAGTCGCCGGACGATTCAAGGGGCGGGAGTCACGGACTTCCGCCCTTCTTTTTGCGCCGCCGCGGCTGGCTGCGTTCACCCCCTAAAGGCGTAGCGCGTCCTGTTCTCTCGCCTCCTGACAACGCCCCGGGATTCCGAGTATTCTGTCCCTGCGCCCATGCCCCCCGTCGTCATCGAAAACCCGATCATCAACTCTCCGTTCGCCGCCCCCGAGCGGCACTATCGCTTCGACGAGGGCGGCATCACCAGCGAGATCGTCTCCGCACGCCGGCCCAGTTCCTACTTCGTGCCCATCGCCCAGCCCCGCAGCCGCACCAGCGGGCAGCAGACCATCGAGGACTGGACCGGCGACCGAATCGAGGAAAACCCTACCGTCAACCAGATCCGCACCCGCGTGCGCCAGTGGGTGACGGGGCGGTACACGCTCGACACGACGCCCGTGACGGCCCGCCTGCTCGACCACTGGACCAATCCCGGCCGCGGCCGTCCCCTCTTCTATTGCCAGATCGAGGCCCTCCAGACGCTCATCTACATCACCGAGGTCGCGAAGAAGGTCGGCGACCAGTGGATCGAGAACCACCTGCTCGATGTGTCGTCAAACGCCAACCCTGGCCTCTTTCGCGTGGCCACCAAGATGGCAACCGGCAGCGGCAAGACCGTTGTCATGGCCATGCTTATCGCGTGGCAATCCATCAACAAGGCCCGCAACCCGCAGGATGCCCGATTCACCGACGCCTTCCTGCTCGTCACCCCCGGCATCACGATCCGCGACCGCCTGCGGGTTCTGCTCCCCGCCGACCCGGCGAACTACTACAAGGCCCTCGACATCGTCCCCTCCGACCTTCAGGACGATCTCGGCCGCGCCAAGGTGGTGGTCACAAACTACCATGCCTTCCGACGCCGCGAGAAGTTCAGGGCGTCGAAACTCACGAAGGACCTGCTCTCCAAGGAGGGCGAGCCTTCGCCGGCGCTCGTCGAATCAGTGGGCGAGATGGTCAACCGCGTCTGCCGCGAACTCGGGCGCAACAAGCAGATCATCGTCATCAACGACGAGGCACACCACTGCTACCGCCGCAAGCCCGACGAAGACGCCAAGCCGGACAAGTTGACGGGCGACGAGCGCCAAGAAGCCGAGGAGCGCAACAAGGCCGCGCACCAATGGCTTACAGGCCTCGCCGCGATCCAAGAGAAGATCGGCATCAAAACGGTCTTCGACCTCTCGGCTACCCCCTTCTTCCTGCGCGGCAGCGGATACAGCGAAGGCACGCTCTTCCCGTGGGTCGTCTCCGACTTCTCGCTCATCGACGCCATCGAATCGGGGATCGTGAAGGTCCCTCGCGTGCCCGTCGCGGACGATGCCCTCACCGGCACGATGCCCACCTACCGCGATCTTTGGGTCCGCATACGCGACGAACTTCCCCGCAAGGGCCGCGGCACGCAGCAGATCACCGAGGAGCCACGCCTACCGAAAGAACTCGAAGGCGCTTTGCTCTCGCTCTATGGCAACTACGAGAAGCGCTTCAAGTCGTGGCAGTCCGACCGCGCCGCGGGGCACAACACGCTTGCCACGCCCCCCGTTTTCATCGTCGTCTGCAACAACACCAATGTCTCGAAGATGGTCTTCGACTGGATCAGCGGCTACGAGAAGACTCTGCCAGGCGTCGACGGCACCGAATCCCCCGCCGTAGTTGTGCCCGGCAAACTCGACGTCTTCTCCAACGTCGAGCGCGGCCATGACGGTACGAATGTGTTCCGCCACCGCCCCAACACCATTCTCGTCGATTCCGAGCAACTCGAATCCGGCGACACCATGAGCGCGGATTTCAAAGCCATCGCCGCCCGGGAACTCGATGAGTTCAAGCACGAATATCGCCTCCGGTACCCCGGCGCGGACGCCGACGCCCTCACCGACGAAGACCTGCTCCGCGAGGTCCTGAACACCGTCGGCAAGCCGGGCAAACTCGGCGAACACATCCGCTGTGTCGTCTCCGTCTCCATGCTCACCGAAGGGTGGGACGCCAACACTGTCACCCACGTTCTCGGGGTCCGCGCGTTTGGCACGCAACTCCTCTGTGAGCAGGTCGTCGGACGTGGCCTGCGCCGAATGTCCTATCGCGCCCGCCCCCACACCATCAACGTCAACGGCCAGGACATCACCTTCGACGCCTTCCCCGTCGAGTACACCGAGGTGTACGGCGTCCCGTTCTCGTTCATCCCGTCCAACGGGCAGGTGAAGGAGCCGCGGCCCGGGCCACCCCCGACGCGCGTCCGCGCTCTCGCCGACCGCGCACACCTCGAACTCTCCTTCCCTCGTGTTGACGGCTATCGGTACGAACTGGCCGACGCCCCGCTCCGCGCCGACTTCGGCGAAGATGCCAAGTTGCCCCTCACGACCCGCGATGTGCCCTCCCGTGTCGAGGTCGCGCCCATCGTCGGCGAACGCGAGTATCACACGCTCGATGAAGTTCGCTCGGTTCGCCCGCGCGAGGTCGCCTTCCGCCTCGCGCACCGCGTCCTCAGCGAGTACATCAGCGCCAACGGCGGCGATCCCCAGCCGTGGCGGTTCCCTGAGGTGTTGGGCATCTGCGAGCAGTGGCTTGCCGGGTCACTGATCCTGAAGGACAACACCTTTCCGCAGTTGCTCCTCTTTACCGAACTCCAGCACAAGGCCGCCGCGAAGATCTACAAGGCCATCGTCCGCGGTGACAAGGGCACACGCCGCCTGCTTCCCCTTATGAATCCGTACGATCCGGTCGGCTCCACCCGGGCCGTGGATTTCGACACCACGCGCCCCACCTACGCCACGCAGGCCGACAAGTGCCACATCTCCCACGTCGTCGCCGACACCGACACCTGGGAGCAGAAAGCCGCGCAGTCGCTGGAAGACATGGTCGAGGTTCTGTGCTACGCCAAGAACCACAACCTCCATTTCACCATTCCCTACACATACCACGGCGAGCCCGCCCGCTACATCCCCGACTTCCTCGTCTGGATCAACGATGGCCGTGGCGCGAACGACCCCCTCAAACTCATCCTCGAAATCTCCGGCCACAAGGAAGGCTCGGGCGACATCGGCGACAAGAAGGCCGCCAAGGTCTCCACCGCCCGCGACCTCTGGGTCCCCGCTGTCAACGGCACGGGCCAGCACGGCCGGTGGGCATTCCTTGAAGGTGCCGACCCGTGGGACCTGCAATCCCTCATCCGCAAGAAACTCCCTGAACTCACGGCGCTAGCCATCGCACAGCAATCTCTCGCGCCCACCCCCACTCGCTGATCCGCCATGCCCAAGAAGCCCGCCTCCAATGCCGTGAAGAAGTCCGCCACTCGCCCCGCGAAGTCCGCGCCGCCGGTCCGCACCGAGATCGCTTCGGTCCGTCACCGCGACACGCGCCCGAACATCCCTACCGAGGAACTCCGCGACTTCGTCAAGGACGACGAGCAGAAGAAGTCCGTCCTCTACCCCCGTAACCCCGACCTCGACCCGCAACTGGTGTGGCGCGGCAAGGACGAGCAGGACGCGAGTGGGGGCCTCGACGTCCCCTCCGTCCCGGTCTTCATTCAGGAGAAGATCCACCCGCAGGCGATCATCGACGACTTCCGTCGCCACGCCCCGAAGCCGCCCGGCGTCGGCGACAGCGATCAGCAGAATCTCCTCTTTGACCCTTACACCGCCTTCAACGGCCTGCCCGAGGACTTCGCGTCCCGTGTGGACTTCTACCAGCACCAAGGCCATTGGTCCAACCGCCTGATCCTCGGCGATTCCCTCCTCGTCATGAACTCGCTCGCCGAGAAGGAGGGGCTCAAGGGGCGGGTGCAGATGGTCTACTTCGACCCGCCCTACGGCATCAAGTTCGGCTCCAACTGGCAGGTCAGCACGCGCAAGCGGGATGTGAAGGATGGCAAGGCCGAGGATGTGGTACGGCAGCCCGAGCAGATGCGGGCCTTCCGCGACACATGGGAACTGGGCATCCACTCGTACCTGTCGTACCTCCGCGACCGCCTCACCGTCGCCCGCGAACTCCTCACCGAGAGTGGGTCGATCTTTGTCCAGATCGGCGATGAGAACGTCCATCTCGTGCGGAGCGTGATGGACGAGGTGTTTGGCAGCGAGAATCAGGTCGCCACGATCTGCGTTCAGAAAACAGGTTCCACCGAGCAGGCGCTGGTACCGCAGACAATCGACTACCTACTGTTCTACGCAAAGGACAAGGGTACGGTTAAATATCGGCAGTTGTATCAGGAACGCTCGCGGGGATTCCATTCCTTCGAGAGATACGACTCGGTCTTGGAAGAGAATGGGAAGTTCCGCCGATTAAGCGGCAGAGAGGCTGAATCGGGGGAAATTGAAACCAACGGCAAGCGCGCGCGTCTGACTTCTTTGCTGAGTTCGGGCTTTCGCCCCGACACCACAGTCTCGTTTGACTTCGACAACCTGTCTTTTCATCCGGGTGTTTCGTCCCACTGGAAAACGTCTGTTGCCGGTCTCAGGCGGCTAGGGGTAGCGGGGCGTCTGAAGGCATCGGGAAAGTCTTTGCAGTATTTGCGACTGATCGACGACTTCCCCGTCGTTCCCATGAACGATCGCTGGGAGTCTGTTCAAATCGGCACCGGCTTGGTTTACGTCGTGCAAACGAGCACGAAGATTATCGAACGTTGCCTCCTCATGACCACCGACCCCGGCGACCTCGTCCTCGACCCCACCTGCGGCTCGGGGACCACCGCCTTCGTCGCCGAGCAGTGGGGCCGCCGCTGGATCACCACCGACACCTCCCGCGTCGCCCTCACCCTCGCCCGCACCCGCCTCATGGCCGCACGCTTTCCGTACTACATCCCCGCCGACAGCCCCGAGGGGAGGAAACTGGAGCGTGAGCGTTCGGGCTCATTCCTGGAGCAGAGCGCGCCCAGCACCGGTGCACAAGCCCGGTTGATCGAGGCCATCGAGGCACCAAAGGCCGGGGAACTCGACGCCCCCGACATCCGCCGCGGGTTCATCTACAAGCGCGTACCGCACGTCACGCTTAAGAGCATCGCCAACAACCCGGACATCAAGGAAGGCATGACCCGCGCCGAGATCGACGCGGCCATCGCCCGCCACGCCGACACCGAACTCCTCTTCGACAAGCCGTACGAGGATAACAAACGCCTCCGCGTCTGCGGCCCATTCACCGTCGAGAGCCTCAGCCCCCACCGCAACCTCTCCCTCCAGCAGCGCAAGGACTTTACCGCTACACCCGAAGACGACGGGACGGGCGCGGCCCGCGTCACCAAGGTCATCGGCCCTGACAACTTCGGCCGCATGGTCCTGGACAACCTCAAGCGCGCGGGCGTGCAGAACACCTTCAAGGGCGAGAAAATGGTTTTCCAAAGCCTCGACCCGCACCCGGGCGAGTGGATTCAGGGTGTGGGGACATACACCGACAAGGGCGGCAAGGCCGTGCGTGTGGCGGTCTGCATCGGCCCCGAGCACGGTACCGTTGGCCCGGACCTCGTGAAGGAAGCCGCGAAGGAAGCCGTGCAGGGCGTGGGGTTCGACACGCTCCTGATCGCGGGCTTCGCGTTTGACCCGCACGTCGGAGAAGAGGCCAAGCGATACGGGAAACTGGCCGTGTTGCCGGTGCGGATCAACGCCGACATCGCGATGGGCGACCTGCTGAAGAAGACGGGCGCGGGCAACCTGTTCATGATCTTCGGTGAGCCGGACATCGACATCCGCGACGCGAAGAAGGACGAGATGCCCCCCGACGCGGGGAAGGACGCCCGCGTGGCCGACTACGCCGTGGTCGAGATCAAGGGCCTGGACGTGTACGACCCCACGACGGGCGAGGTGCGCTCCAGCAGCGTGGACGACATCGCGTGCTGGTTCATCGACACAGACTACAACGGCGAGAGTTTCTTCGTGCGGCACGCCTACTTCACCGGTGCCGGCGCGGAGAAGGGCGAGGGGCCATACGACAAGTTGAAGCGGGCGCTGCGGGCCGAGGTGGACGAGGGGGCGTGGTCGGCGCTGTATTCAACGATGAGCCGCCCGTTCAAGCGGCCGCGGGGCGAGCGAGGGAAGAAGGGACGGATCGCGGTGAAGGTGATCAATCACTTCGGGGATGAGGTCTTGCAGGTGTACTCGGTGTAGTGTGAGGACACGGGAATACGAGGAGAGGCGGGCGCATGAAGGGGTTCCGTTCCGAAAAGCCGAACGTCGTGGTGTTCTGTGGTGCGGGCTTCTCGGCGATCCCAGACATCGGCATCCCGACCATGGACGGGTTCTCCGATTCGCTCCGCCGCTCACGGTTTCTGACGATCGATGAACAGAAGGAACTTGATCACGTTCAGGAGACGTGCAACGCGCTGGCCGCGGTGATCGGTGCGAGCGCACGAAACGTGGAGCAACTCTGCTCATTCCTGTCGCTGCTTCGTGTGGCGAGGCCGGCCTTTCGGTTCGACGGCAACACGACGCTCAAGACGCCATCCGACGCTGAGACGAAACTGCGGGAGTGCATGGCGTTCGTATTCGGCAAGCCGCATCTTGCGGGCGGCAGCACGAACACGACCTACTCCCGCCTGATCGTTCCATGCGCGGAAGCGAACCTCACGTTCATCACCACAAACTACGACCTGCACCTCGAAATGACCGCTGCAAAGAGCGGTTGGAAGATCAGAGGCGCGCATCAGAGCCTTCACCCACGGGGCTACCTGTCCCCTGAGCCCTCCCCGAATACCGTCGAGGTATACACGCACGACTCCTGGAGTGAGGCTGACAGAAGCAAGTACGGCGTCGCCGAGAAGGCCGATGACGCCCCTTCGTTTCGGCTGTTCAAGTTGCATGGGTCCGTCGGATGGGCACATTCGACGGGCGGCATCTTCGCCGAGCACGAGATTGCTGCGACGACAATGCAGATGCAGAATGCACCCACCCACCGGCCGATCCCGACACACTGCCATCTGGCGAGCGTCGGAGGATCAGGCGCTGACGAAGCCATGCGTTGGTGCCGCCAAGGGCAGAACTTTGTGATGGTGCCGCCCACAGTAATCAAGCCGAACAGACTCGATGACGTCGGGACCGATCCTGTCGGGCTCGCACTACGGGACCAATGGGTCGGCGCAAGCACCGCGCTTCAGTCTGCGGACTATCTGTGGTTCATTGGCTACGGCTTCCCGCTCAGCGACAGTTTCATGCGGTTCTTTCTCGGAGCGTCACTATTCCAGAATGTGAGGCTTCGTCAGATCGCGGTCGTCGATCTCAGTTCAAAGGTGATTCGCGACCGAGCCAAGCCACTCTTCGCTGCGCCACACCTGCAGGAAGTGTTTCGCGCCCTTCCCTGCTCGTGGGACCAGGTCAACTTTTCGGCACTGCTCTCAGGCGACTATCGCCATGCGCTACAGGCAGCCTTGACGCACATCCGCCAAGACCGTGATTTCGATACGCTGACCACACTTTGAGTTTGCGACGCCAACAACCTACGGAGCCGCACATCGCACGATACCTTCGCCGCGAGGGTCGCCTTCCTCAAACTGCTCGATTCCGCGACAGTAAATGCACGCCGTGCAATCGTCAAGAACATTGGCGTACGCGCGACCCTCAAACATGCGCACGTGGATCGGGCAGTCATCCACATGCACGGCGCAACCGTGCTCGACGATTGGCAGATGCCGAACCGGTCCGGATTGGCTCTGGGCCATGCCGAGAAGCGTATGGCGACGCGCCAACAGCCGGTCGCACCGCTCACCAGCCGCATGTGCAGCCGCAGCGTGTCGAGCACCGCCTCGCCGAGGTTGTCGCCGCGGGCCATGGAACCGAGTGTACCAGAGCGAACTTGTGGTATGCTGGCGTTCCATATATAGGAGCGCCACGAATGGCCCGTACGTCCTCCCTCGCCAGCCTGCCCGTCTCCGCCATCCAGCGCGAACTCGACCGCCGCCAAGCCAAAGGCAACGAACTCGCCCGCCAGCGCGACCGTCTGCTCCGGCAGGTCGAGGCCATCAACGCCAAGATCGCCTCCCACGGCGGCGTCGCCGCCAGTCGGGGCCGCCCCGCCGCCCGCGTTGCCAACACCGTCACCCTGCCCGACGCCCTCGCCGCGGTCCTTAAGGGCAAGAGGATGGCCATCGCGGACGCGGCGGCCGCCGTCCAGAAGGCCGGGTACAAGACGAACTCCAGCAACTTCCGCGTCAGCGTGACCATCGCGCTGGGCGACAAGAAGCGGTTCAAGCGCGTCGAGCGGGGCGTGTACACGGCGAAGTGAGGCGCGATCGATTCAACGCGGCGGCGGCGTGCGCCCTTCCAGCCAAAGCACGTAGTCAAGGAAGATCCGGGAGCGAAGGCCGAGTTCCGCAGTGTGCTTCAAGGCGAACGCCTGAAACGAAGCGTTGGCGTCGGGCGTCAGGCGTTTGAGTCCGGGCCATTGGGGCAGGCAGCCTCTCCCGGCTGCCCGCTTGAGCGCCTTCGCCACAATGCTGTCAAGTGGCACTTCTGCCCACGGCTCCGCCCTCTCTAGCGCGTGCGCCGTGCGCAGGTGATGGTCGCAGATGCACGCCCGCATGAACAAGTTGAGGGCCTTCCGCGCGGTGCCCCACGGGCGCACTTTCGACCGCATGGCGGCCAGCATGCGGGCTGTGTGCTCGTCAAGCCACACCTCGTACTCGGCGGACTCGTGCGGCACCGACGATAACGGAATGAGTCGCAGGAATCGTTGAATGGTGGACACGACGAGTGGTTCCTGATTGCGCAGGACGCTACCACCGGTGGTTGAAACCACCAAGTAGTTCTGGGTAGTGCTTAGTAGGTCGAACGCCATCGACTCGGAGGGTAGCAGTTTAATGGGGCCGCGCTGGCTACACCCTCGCGGGAATAGCGTAGCGCCCCTCATCAGGGACCGAAACGGTCCTTGACGCCACGCTCGCTACGGGCAGTCCTTGGGGCCACCTGCCATTTCGATCAACTCGATGCCACCGGCCTGTGCCGGGGCGGATGGAGTTTCTGAACACTACAGTGGGTTGTTCAGAGGTCACTACAGTTGCTCGATCATCCTGCTCAAACAGGTTTACGGATAGGCTCTACAATCTCGACACTCTACAGCATTTGCATCTTACTTCCCACACTCGCGTAAATGGGAGAATCGCAATGAAGAGTGCGGAGCACAGAAGTCCCACTCGGATTAGAGTCGGCACGTCAGTTCTTACTGCTTGTATATCCAGCAACTCAACACGACGATCCGATCCTTCGCGGTTTGTGGCCTCAACCTGTAGCATATCACGCCACACAGATTCATCTTTGCGTGAAAACTGAGACGACAGATCTCTAAGCAACGACGACGATACACAACACTCGTCAGTCTCGATTATGAGTTGATGCGATCTATACGTTATATCATCGGATAGTCGCTTGTCTCTTGCGATAAGCGTCAATGTGCCCAATGCCGATTGCGCATCGATGTCCCATCGCGTCAGTGATCCTTCCGCGCCGCGACCTATTGCATAGCACTGGACTACCCCGTCTTGTGAGCCGCCTGATTGCGAGTTCGCGTCTAATATGAGTGTGCGTGTGGTCCATGTGGCGAGGCTAAGCCAGATTGCAATGTACACATATTTGCACGCTACTCGAAAGAATGACATTTACTTCTCACTGTCTATTTGCACTGAATGGTAACCATCGGTGCGTGACGAGTCTCACATGCCGCAACGCACGCTGCCTGCGTCATAGAACTACATGGACCGCTTGTGGAACCAGCGCCCGCCGATTGGCAGGCCTGGCCGCATTTCCCGCTGCGTGAACCCGGAATCCTGATTCCACTCACATTATACTCAGCCATGTACGCCGCAACTTCATCGTCGACAGACTGTGCACAGTTCGTGTAGAATGATTCTCCCTGCTCACATCGCTGAGCAACATGAGTCAATTCATGAATCAGCCCAGTCCGAGCCAAGTACTTTGTGCCTGGTGATCCCACATACATATCCGGGGCCCACCAGCCTGGCTTTTCAGAAGGAGTTTCGCTTTCACCATTGTCGCGACACGCTATCGAAATCGTCTTACGCGTCTCGGCGGCGCCACTACGAGATCGACATGTCATGATGCGAGATAGTACATCCTGAATGGATGGCTCTTGCAAATATGCCAGTAATGTTGTGGGGCAAGACGTGCGGATACATACCGCATACCCATTAGAATACTCCAGGCAGCGAGGGCTGCACGGGTTGATAGTCGGCGTTCCAATATCTACAGCGGCAGCCACTACGGCGATCGACGAGTGGTTCATCGGCTGAAGTAGTGGCAATGCACAGAGACCATGCGGGTCGATTCTAGCGATGGGAGCCGTCTTGCCGTATTGGTATAATGAGTATCCGTCGCGGTATCCGCTGGGATCCCGCCTCCCCCATCTCCCGATCTCCGGGAAGTACCACCTGTGCCGCACGTCGTAGAGGCGGGTGACGGGGTCGTGGTGGTAGCCCGCGTAGCCGAGGCGGTTGCCTATGGCGGGCGATGAGACACGGCCCTTGCCGTTCAGCCCTGTGTTGGCCGTGTAGGACTCGGAGAAAAGATCACCGTCGCTGGTGGACGGCTCGCCGTCGAAATCGATGTCCGCCGTGGCGTAGGCGGAGGCGTCCGGTGTCTCGCCGTAGAGCAGGTCCCACTCGGCGCTGTCCGCCGTGTCCACGTCGCCGTCCATGTCGAGGTCGGCGACGGGGTATACCGTCGGCTCGCCGTACGACGAGTACCGCACGTACTCCAGCGGCGTGCCGTCGGACTTCGTGACCGCCACCACGTCCGCCCGCCAGTTCTGGCAGAAGTAGCGGCGTTCTTCCAGCGTGCCATCGCCCGCGGCCGCCCAGTCGTCGCGCTCGTCGGCGTCCCGCAGGATGATCGAGTCGATGTACGACGACCCTCCGAAGCCGCCCAACCCCGCGGCGTGGTGCACAAACGCCTCCTTCGGGCTGGCGTCCTGATTGCGGAACGTCCCGATCACGCGCCACCTTTCGTCGTGCATGAAGTAGTACCGCTCCGGGTCTTCCAGGGTTCCATCGACGTCCACATCATACTGCCACATGGTCCGGAACCCAAGCCCGTTGTAGCGGTGCTTCTCGATGTAGGTGACACCCTCGCCGGGGATGCCCGTCACGGCGACCATCCGGCCGAAGGCGTCGTAGACGAAGCCGCGCTCGTTGATCTGCGTCGACTCGCCCAGGTCGTCCTCCTCGTACTCGCCGATCATGTTGCCCACGGCGTCGTAGGAGTAGGTGAATGTACGGTCCAGCGGGCCAGCCTTCTCGATGACACGACCGGTCCACTCGTTGGCCTTGTTGAAGACCTGGTCGCCGGAGGGTTCGTTGCGATCATTGGGGCCGGTCACGTTGCCGTTGCCATCGGCGTCGAGTTGGCGGCTCGTCCAGTTGCCGGTGAGGGAAAGGCCGGGCCAGGTCTCGTTGCGGGTGTGATAGCCGGACTGAATGGTGAGCGCCGGGGCCGTGCCGGTGGAGTGGCCCTCGTCAGCCCCGCGGACGCGGTTGAGGTTGTCGAGGGTGTAGGCCACGTCGAAGAGGCGCTTGCCGCTGCTCGCGCGGACGTGCACGTTGTCCACAGTGGCCGTGGGGTTGGAGTTGCGGTCGTAGTGAATGTCCACGTCGTAGAAAGTGCCACCGCCGATGCGGGCCCAGTCCCACGTCTTGGGGCGGTTGAAGATGTCGAGGTCGCCGTAGGAGTGCACGGTGGCGCTCTCGGTAAAGATCGCCGATCGCAAAGCAGCCTGGTTCAGCGTCGTTCCCGCCAAGTGCCCCGCCCCGAGATAGTCATAACTTGCCACGGTGGTTGGAGACGATCCCACTGTCACCGTCGCCACGCGGCTGAGGTTGTCGGTCAGGCCCGAGCCGTAGGTGTAGCCGACGGTCGAGAAGGCCGTTCCGTCGGCCTTGGCGGTCATCGCGGTACGCCGCAGCGTGTGCACGCCCCCGGACGGCGCGCTCTTGGCGAGCGTGTACAGCACCTCGAAGGCCTCACGGCCGGAGACGCTGTCGCCCGAGCCGTCCATGGCCGAGTCCACATCCTGCCGGAAGCGCTCGAGATTGCCCCACCCGTCATACTCATACCGCACCTGATCGCGGACGGTGCTGCTCCCCGACTCGCCGTACTGCGTGACGGTCTCGACCGGGCCGCGCGGCAGGTAGGCCATGGCGATCTTGTTCACGAAGCCGTCGAAGCCGGAGACGATGGTCGATGCGGTGCGCGAGAGTTCACGCCCGGCGTCGTCGTAGACGGTGTCGATCTGGTTCCCGGCCTGGTCGATGACGCCGGTCTGCTGGCCGAGGCGGTTGTAGGCGTACTTCACGACGTCGCTCCCGCCCGCGCTGTCGGGGTATTGGACCTGCCGCAGGAGGCGGTTGCTGAGAAGCGCGGAGGGAAGCGTGCCCGAGGTGATGACGCCGTAGGTGTAGGTGGTGGTCTGGTCGTCGCCGCCGCTGGGCATGCGGGCGATGAGGCTGGTCATGAGGCCATTGGTGTAGACATACTCGACGACCTGGTCCTCGTCGCCGCTCGTCCCGCCGGGTGTGCCGTCGTCATAGTTGGCGATCGTCTTCGTGACCCGCCCCAGGGCGTCGTAGACGGTGGCGGCCAGGATGCCGCGCGGGTCTACCGTCGACGTGGCCATTCCCTGCGTGTCGTAGATGGTGTCGGTGATGAGCCGGGTGTCGGAGCGGGTGCCGGGGAGCGTGTCGCCGCTGCGGGTGTAGGTGGAGCCGCCGTTGTTGCCCAGGGCGACCGCGGAGGTCTGGCGATCGAGGCTGTCGTAGCCGTAACTGGTGATCTGCGCCCGGCCCTTGAACGAGCCGCTGCCCACGGCGACGGTGTCGATGTAGGTGTCCGCGGCGTCGAGCGCGCCGGTGGTCGAGGTATCCAGCGGGTGCCGGGCAATCTCGACGGTCATGAGCACGTTGCCGGTCCTGGCGGCGTTGTCGTACAGGGTCTGGTGCTCCTCGATCACGTAATCACCGGAGAGGCCCGTCGCGTCGGAATGCGTGGAGTCGTTATCCGAGGCGAGGACGTACGAGTGCGTCGCGCGACCGAGCGTGTCGTAGGTTGTCTTCGTGAGTTGCGACCCCGCGACCTTGATGACGCGGCCCGTGCCGTCGAACGAGCGGAGTTCGGTGAGCGTGTCGGTGCTGGACCCGTCGCTCTGCGTGATCTTGTGGCGGGTCGAGAGCCGCGCCTGCCCGCGGGTGTTGTACGCGGTTTCGGAGAGCGAGACGCGGTTGGTCGTCGTGCTGGTGGGATCGATGATGCCCGGCGCGGCGGAGTATCCGCCCACGGCGAGCGTCCGCCCGGCGTCGTCGTACTTGAACGCGAAGTGCGGCGGGGTGGGGTTGGCCTGCACCATGAGCCGACCGCGGTAGTCGTACGTGTACACCGTGACGCGGTCGTCGCCGCTGGAGGCGTTGGCGTGCTGGGTGCGCGCCGTGACGTGGCCGTTGCCCACACCGCCCCCGTCGTACTCGGTCGTTTCGACGACGACCATGTTGCCGCTGCCGGGGAAGCCGGTGTCGTTCGTGCCGACCCAGCGCTCGGCGACCCGCCCGAGGGCGTCGTGCACACTGCGGGTGATTGTCCCCGTCGGGTCCACGATCCGGTCGACATGTCCCTCCTCGTCGTACCCGAAGGTGGTGGTGTCGCACCCCGACGTGGACGCCTCACTGCCCGGGACGACGTGGTACGCCCGCGTCTCGTCGAGCCTGGTCCCGTGCCCGTCGTACTCGTTGACCGTGATCTGCGCGAGCGTGGAGTTCTGGACGGCGGTAACGGCGTCGCCGGAGGACGAGTTAATGAGCGTGGAGATCGATGTCGAACTGCTCACCGCGAGCACGCCCTGGGCCTCGATCTTCCCGGCGAGATTGTGGACGCTGTAGTCGATCGGCCCGGTGGTGCTGCCGCTGGACAGGGTCGGCGCGGAGAGCGTCACGACCCGCCCGTCGGCAAGTTTGGTGTAGTGCGAGCCGGTAACTCGGCCGCTGGGCAGGGTCGCCGTAAGCATCCGCCCCTGCGCGTCATAGGTGTAAGTGGTGATATACAGCAGGCCCGACCCCGGCAGCGTTGCGCCCAAGGCGCTCGCGGCAGTGCTGGAGTCACTGTCGGAAGTTGATGTGTCCGCGACGCGCTTAGTCACGAGGCCGTTGTCCCCATACTTCGTGTACGAGTAGGCCCCGGTCCCGTCCTTCGAGAGCACGAGCCTGCCCCGCGCGTCGAAGTACGCCGCGGTTGAGAGGCTCGAGGGCCCGGAGATGTCCCCGCCCGCAAGCGTCGGCATCGTCGCTGTACGGCTCTTGGGCGCCCATGCCGACGCTCCGCTGTGGTAGGCGTAACTGAACGTGGTTTCGTCGTATACGCCCGAACTGCGATACCGTTTGTGCGAGGTCGGCAGCGGGCGCGCGAGGCGGGCCGGCAACGTCGTGCCGAAGGTCTTGCCGGGCGCGGCACTCGACGGGTCGGCGTAGGTGAACGCCTCGAGCGTCACCGGCGTGCCTCCGGAGCCCGCCTTCACCTTTCGCGCAGCGACGGCATTGGGCAGGTACGTGCTGCTGTCGTACTCGGTAACGTGCACGAGACCCGCGCCAGTGCGGACGACGATGCTCCCGTCCTCGGGGTTGCCGCTCCCGCTGTCCCAATGGACCGCCTCGGGCGTGTAGATCTCGACGGGGCGACCGCGGCCGTCGCGCTTGATCTTCGTAACCCACAGGTCGCTCTCCGTCTTGTCCAGCGAGCCGTCGCCGACGACGGACGCGAGCAGCCAGCCCATCTCGTCGAAAAAGAAGGCCTGCATCCTGCCGCCCGGGGCCGTCACGACCGTCTTGCGCCGCCATCGGCTGGACGCCCAGTTGCCTGTCTCGCCTTCGCCATCAGCGGTGTACGGGGACACGGCGGTCTGCATATGGGGTTCAAAGAGATAGACACCTCCGCTTCCACCGCACCCGCAACTGCCCGCCACGAACATCTCCGTTACCTGCCCGTACTGGTTGTACGCCTCGTAGACCACGCTGGCGTAGGTGTGCAGGGCTTCGTCGCTCATCTCGTCCAGTGCTTCGACGCCGTTGGCCCGCCGCACCCCATCGGGCTCAACCATGAGTTTGAGGAGATGGCTCTCGTCGCTGTTTTCGGTATTGTCGGTGTAGTACTGAAAGTACGTCTGCCGGACATCGCTCCCGGAGGTCAGCGGCTGCGTCTCGGTGATCACCTTGAGATCGCCGGCGCGCCCCTTACCCGTCACCGTGTCGGTGTAGTAGGTGTACGCGACGGACCACACGGTCGTCCACGACCCCGAGTTCACGGCGACGGTGATCGAGGCCAGCATGGGCCATCCGTTGACCGTGGTGTAGGCGTACGTCATCCGACGCCCCGCGCCGTCGTACACCACCGATGCACGCGCGGTGGGATTGGAATAGACGTCCTGCACAAAGCCATCGTCGAGCGCAGTCACGGGGTTCGTCGCGTGGCCGGTGTACATCGCCGCGCCGCCGCCGTCCGCGTTGACGGCGGTCCACAGTTGTCCGGACGCGTTATGGGCATCGACCCAGTTGTCTTCATCGTCCCACCAACCAAAGAACGTCCATTCGTTGCCGTGCGCGTCGTTGTAGCGGTACAACTCGGGCGTCGTTTCCGATCCCTCAATGCGCGTCACCACGCCGTTCACACCGTTGTTGCCGACGAAGACGTTCGGGCTTGAACCCTCAACCAGCGTAAAATCCAGCACGCGCTTTGCGCCCGTGTAGATTCGCACTCGTTGCGGGTTTTCGTACTCATTCTCAATGTCGTCGACGACGAGTTCAGGACGGGAATGCTGGAACCAGCCCCACCCCTGATACCCCGGCGACTCCGGCGCGAAACTCCGCTCGTCCGTGAAACTCTCGACCGCGGCACAGGCGGGGCCGGGTGAGGCATCGGCATAACTGCAAATGATGGGCGGGCCCGGGTCCGGTCGTGGAGGAGGCTCTTGCGTCGGCATGACTTCCGGGTTGACCCATGCTGGGTCGAGGTACGGCGACCATGCGCCGCCGCCACCCCCAGAGTCGCACAGGCTGACGTCGCATGCACAGTACTTCCACCAATCCGGATCGCCGTTTCGATGGCTAGTCGCGGGAGCGTCCTGGCCAGGACTGCGCGGCACGGTATCGCAGTCGCCAGTGCGCCCCGGGTCCATGAGGCCCGGCCCCGCCGGGGGGGTCTGCGCCATGGCGGCGAGCGGCGAGAGTGCCGACAGAGCAAGCGCGGGTAACGTCAATCCTGAAATCGATCGCATGGCGCTGACCTCCAAGAATCGCATTGGGCGGCCAGCATAACAAGGGGCGTTCGGATGGGTTGCGTCCATGCCAGCCGCGAACTTACGCGGGCGGAGATTTCCACATGTTTTCCACATCCAGAGCCGCATTCCTATGGTCCTCAGATGCTATTGCAACGCCCGAATGCGGCCTGGGTGGCGGGAACGACACAAACTTGTGTGTATTGGCGCTCGCAGAGAATACCCGCGACGGCATGGCGACCAACGCCAGTTGCACCCCGCGTTCGGAGACGGGATACTCCCGTATTACCGGAGGTGAAGCATGACTCGCGGCCTGTACACGACGTCCGTCTTCCTCGCCGCGGCGCTTGCAGGCGGCTGCGCTACAAATCACGCAGGTGAGTCGTCGCCCGCCGTGGCCCGCCACGCGCAGGCCACCCCGGCCGAAGCCTCGCTGCTGTTGTTCCGAGCGGGTGTGACCCCGGATGCCTTGGCGGCGGTCGGCGCCACCGGCGAGGAGGTCGAACGCATCTGCCTTGCCGCGGTGATCGCGTGCAGCGCGTACAGCCCGACGTTCTCCGACCTGCTGGAAACGGAGGCGACCCAGCATCGGCTCTGCCAGGACCTGACGGAGAAAGCACGGGCTGGCAGGGCTGCCCCCGAGGACCGTGCGGCGCTCGCGGTAGCCCACGCGGCCCTGCTCGCCGCACGCGATGCGCAGGAGGACGCTGCGGACCTTGTACGGCTCGCAGCAAACTCCAACCTCGACGAGATGCAGCGCGAATGGCTCTGGAACATCGCCGCGGCGCGGAGCGTCGAAACGCCCGTGGCCTTCAAGGTGATGGCCCGCCCCGACAACGAGTGGCGCTCGCTTCGAGACGAGATCGGCGCGGCCCGGGCCAACGGCTCCCCGGTTGTGCCCAGCGACGGGGACGCTGCGGCCGCGCAGGCGCTCTACGAGCAGTGCATCGCCGACGTTGCCGCGGCGTGGGACGGCGCGCTGCGGCCGCGGTAGCACAATCCCGCACCTGCACTCCCCGCCCGTTGAGATACCGGTGTTGGCTGCGCCTACCCGTTCCACACACGCCGAAGCACACGTTCCTCCGCGCAAGCCTCGGTCACCTCGCCGTCGTCCCAACGCACCGTGATCGTGTCGAGGCAGCCCTCCGGCGTGACGACCCACGACTGAACCGTGCCCTCGTCATCGCCTTCCGTGCACCCAACCCGCATGCCCACGATCATCTCTTCGGGCACGAACTCCCGGTCGTCCCCGCGCGGGTACTCGACGCCCGCGAGCAGTTCCGCCGCGACCTCGTCCAGACACGTCCGGGTCCACCGCTTGTCGGTCGGGTGCAGTTCATCGAACGGGACGAGCGCGTCGTGCAGACGCTTGGACTCGTCGTACGTCGGCCCGTACCGCCACCCTTCCTTCGCCATCTCCGTGCGCCACAGTTCGTGGGCAACACGGGCCAGAGCGACCGCCGCCTCTTGGATGTTCATGGGGGCCTCCGCGGCCAGAGTACGGCGGGAACCGCCCCCTTGCCATTCCCCGCCCGTTGAGGTACTCCTCGTGGCTGCGCCTACGCCCACAACCCGTAGCGCTGCAAGGAGATACCGATGACCAAGCGCCGCCGTCCCGCCCGCCGCAAGCCCGCACGCCGGTTCCACCCCGAGGTCCTGACCGACGCCGAGGTACGAGCCCTGATCGACGCCGTGCCCGGGCCGCCCTTCTCCAAGACCCGCAACCGGGCGATCCTGGCCGTGCTGTACCGCGCGGGGCTGCGGCTGAACGAGGCCCTGTCCCTGCGGCCCAAGGACGTGGACGCCGTGGCCGGGGCCATCCGGGTGCTCTTCGGCAAGGGCGGCCGCTCCCGCACCGTGGGCGTGGACGACCGCGCGTTCGAGTTCGTCGCGGCGTGGGCCGACGAGCGGGCGGCGCTGGGCGTGCCCGCGGACGCGCCGCTGTTCTGCTCGAACACCGGCCGCAAGGTGACGAGCGCCTACATCCGCCGCCTGCTCCCCGACCTCGCGCGGCGGGCGGGCGTCGCCAAGCGCGTGCACGCGCACGGGTTCCGGCACACGCACGCGGCGCAACTGCGGGCCGAGGGCGTGGACATCGGGATCATCTCGAAGCAGTTGGGGCACACGAGCCTGCTGACGACGGTGCTGTACCTCGACCACATCGCGCCGACGGCGGTGGTCGATGCGGTCAGGGCGCGGGCGTGGGGGGCGTAGGAACGGGCTCGTTGCGCGCACCGCCGGTTTATCCCACGACCTCCGACGCCCCGTTCGGCGCTTCGGAAGAGGATTCGACGTCCGCATCAGCGCACAACACAAAACGGCGCGCACGCGAAACTTGAACGCTCGCACAAGTCCCCTACCAACGCGGCATCGTGTCGTGGGCCGGGTCGCACCGCTGCGTTGCCCGGGTTTGGAGTAATGCTGCCGCCAAGTTCGGGGACGCGGCCCGTTAGGCGCGGTACGCCGGACGGTCCCACAGGTCGCGCGTCGTGCGCGAGGGTCATTGCCGCTTCCGTGGCTCGCCGTGTTTTCGCCTGAGCAGACTGCTTCGGCGGGGCGACCGAGCGACTCGAACCCCTGTGCGAGCGTCTTCGGTTGTCAACGCTGGAACGTAGCAGTCTTGGCGCTCCGGCGGGTGGCACGAGCGTGCGCAACGCGGCACCACGGGGCACACCGAACTGTCGGTTGTGGCCGCAGGCGCCGCCCGAGCGGGATGCCGACGGCGGTCGTTGACGCGGTCAGGGCGCGGGCGGGGAGGGCGTAGTTGGATTGTCGGGACCGACTACCGCGCGGATACGCGCTATGACGCGGGGGTTGTAGACTCGTGCAACGGCAGCCCGCCGTCGCGGCGGCGCTTCAGCGGACCAGTTCGTGCACAAGGGACGCATAATGACTCAAGAGCACTCAGGGGCAGAACGCCCACGCGGGCCAGAGATGATGCGAGTCTCCCTCAACTATCTTCGGTGGCTGGAAGCGGACGAGCCACGGCTGGAACCGGTCGATCTTCAGGCCGATTCAGCGCTGAAGTGGTTCTGCAAGACACTGACCCCTCCCCTCATGAAGGTGCTGCCGGGGCGATACTCGCGCGTCGCCGAGTGTGATCATGAAATGGCGGTATTCCCACACGAAAAGATGCTGTTCGAGAAGGTCCTCATCCCGTTGCACCAGGCGAAGGTGGCATTCGTGCTCGGACACGAACTCGGCTGCATCGCGCTCTCTGGAATGGTCGCTGAAATGCTGGCGATTCTGCGGTTCCAGATCTCGCCGCACGGCACAGGCGCTAGCGCCATGAGCCCAAGCCGTCAGGAAAGATTGTTCGGACGTACTTTCGAGCAGATAGAACATAGCCGCAGGGTCGGGATTCTTGAACTGCTCAACCTGATTGACGCTCCGACTGCGGAGATGTTCAAGACCATCGCGAAGATTCGCAATGCATACTTGCACCGCTTCTCGCACTCCCACGCGGACATGGGCACCGATGCGATAACCGCCTATTCGACCGCCGTCGGGCTCTCAATCAAGGTGCTCGGCTTAGGCATCGATGGTTTTCACGCGAAGATCAGCCCAGAGGTCCGTGCATTCATTCGGAAGTCCGAGGCATCGTCCGAACCGCCTGCTTGACGCCACCGCTACGCCTCTTGCGTGTATCCGTAGCGCGCGCCTACGGGCACGGGCCTCCGCCGACGACCAGTTCCACGGCCTCGACGTCGAACCCGTCCAGCGCGAAGTCGCCGTTGAAGTCCGGGTCGGCTTGGCAGTAGTCGCTCGTGTCGCCGCCCACGGCCTTCTCCTGAACTTCCACGTCGAAGCCGTCGAGGGCGAAGTCGCAGTTCAAGTCGGCATCACATGAAGGTGGATGCCAGATCCACATCAGTGCTTCAATGCGGCTGGTTGAGGCGTTACTTCCTTCGCCTACGACATAGATAATGTCACCGTCACGCCAAACACCACGGGCAACCGAGGTGAGGAACTCAGGCGGCAAGAATGCGTGAAGGCTTGTCCAGGAAGCAGCAGTGCCGCTCCAAAGGCTGGCTTGGCTACGCCCCGCGACGACAGCATGGCCGACCTGAAGATCGGCATGAGCGCCATAAGCCACAGAGGCCGTCGCTTGTGATGGATGGAGGCTCGTCCAAGAGGCTGCAGTACCAGACCACATGCTGGCCCGTCCCGCGCCCGCAATGCTCGCCGAACCCACCTGGTGGCCGCTATGGACCGCATAAACGACTGATTGCGTTGCCGCTGCGGGGTGCAGGTCGATCCATGACGCGGCAGAGCCGCTCCAGAGGCTCGCGTGGAGAGTTCCTCCAACGCTGGAATAGCCGCCTTGCTGACCTTCATGCACGCCGTACGCGGAAGAAGCCGTGCTGCCAGCAGGATGCAAGTTAACCCACGACTCTGCAGAACCACTCCAAAGGCTCGCGTTCAGCCCATTACTGGCAACTGCGTCTCCAACTTGCTGGCCACCATCCATCGCGTGCACCTGCGACTCGCTCGCCCCTACCGGATGCAGACTGATGCGAGAGTTTGTGCTGCCAGTCCAGAAGCACGAAGTACGCGCCGTCAGGCTTCCTGATTGGGTGTAGCCCGATTGGCGTCCTCCTGCAACCCCGTTGGCCGACGAGGAATACATCAGCGCGGGGTGGAGGCTAACCCAGGACGCCGCTGATCCACTCCATACTCCGGCTCGAAAAGTACTGCCGAATCTGGACCTGCCGACAATCTGGCCATCGCATACGCCATTGGCCCGCGATTCCAACGCTCCCGGCGGGTGCAGGTTGACGACCGTCCACTGGGCGCACGCCGCATCCGGACCCAACGCCGCCCCGCCGAGCAGAAGTGCGAGTCGCAAAGAGGTACTCGTGTTCATCTTCAAGTTCATGGAACCGTCAGTGTCTCATGCTTTCACCGTAACCACAAGTCCGGATTCACCGCTACGCCCACGCCACTAAAGCGACTCCATCCCCTCCCGGGCCGCCGCGGGGGGCGAAAACCGCAGCACCAGACGCCGCCCGCACCGGGGGCACCGGTCCCCGGGCCGGGGCTGCGTCGCCCGGTCGAGGTCCGACATCCGGGCCACCGGCGGGGCGATGGTGAGCGCCACCGTCCCGTCCGAGGCGCACGCCGGGCACCCGCGCCTGGCCGACGCCCGCTCCAGCCGGTCGATCCGCCCGGGAATCCTCACGCCGCCCCCCCGGCCCGCAGCGCCGCCACCCGCTCCTCAAACATCCGGGCGAGGCCTTCGGCGCTCACGCCCTTCAGATCGTCCGGCCCGCTCCACGCGACCGGCGTCCCGCCCCGGGCCTCCCGCGCCCGGCGGTCGTACGCGATGCCGATCTGCACGGCGCGGGGGTCGGTCAGCGCCACCCGGGACGTGTCGTCGTCGGCTTCCGGCCGGGCCGCGTACGCCTCTTCCAGACGGTCAAGCCGCGCGCGGAGCCGCATAGGGCACCTCGCTCGGGTCCTCGTCCATGACGATCACCCGCCACGCCTTCCCGCAGCGCGGGCACGCGGGCGGCGCGGCGTCGCGCTGCGCGGGCGGCACGACGATCACCCACGGGCACGGGCACGCGGGGCGGCGCTCGGCCGCGGTCTTCTCCATCCTGGCGAGTCGTGATGCCAAGCGCATGGGTCGTGCCTCCGGCTACGCGGCCCGCCGCTGCGGCTCTTCGGCCGCGGGCGGGGTTGGCGGCGGCATCGCGTGCGTCGGCGGCGGCGTGGGGTTCGCCGCTTGCTCCAGCGCCTTCACGCGCTCGGCGAGGTCGTCGAGTTCGATGCTGTCGCGGGCGAAGTTCAGAATGCCATTGGCGGCCGACACGCGCGCCGACGCGGGGGCCGCGGAGTCCGTCATGATCTTCGCGAGGGCCTGAATCGCCATCGGCGCGTAGCGCTGCGTCATCGTCATCGCGTGAACGAACGTCTGCCGCCGCGCCGCCCGGTACGCCCGCGCGAACCGCTCGTCGCTCTCGAGCCACTTGTAGATGGTCCGCGAGGCGACGCCCGCCTTCTCCGCGGCCTTCAGCACCGTCGGTTCGCTCATGAGCGCCAGCAGCGCCGCTTCCTGATTGGCGGTCAGCCCTTCGAGGTACGGCGCGCGGTCTTCGACCACCGTTCCCGA
This sequence comes from Phycisphaerae bacterium, assembly GCA_022180725.1. Classification (GTDB taxonomy): domain Bacteria; phylum Planctomycetota; class Phycisphaerae; order Phycisphaerales; family UBA1924; genus RI-211. The sequence continues at coordinate 8,378 of BQMO01000011.1, read as the reverse complement.
AACGGGCGCGCCATCCGCCGGGGGATCGCCCTCGGGCGGGTTGACCCCTCGGAGATTGTCCCCGTGTGCATTCATAGGAACGCGCCCCCCGCGTTGGCCCCGTTCGCGGCCCCGTAGCGCCCCGCCCGTGGCCGCACCCGCGCCCCGGTACGCGCCGTGGGCCAACGTCGCCCAACGGGCGGGGCCTTTGTGCCCCCACGCGCCCCGCGACGCCCCGTGTACCTCAGGACAAGTCCTTGCGCCTCGGGAATCCGAGGTTCTGCGCGATGTGCGCGAACTTCTCGCGATGTGCCTTGCCATGGCGTAGCCCGCGTGGCTTCATGTGCGACGCGGGGGCGGAATCGCCCGCCGCCAAAGGAGAACCGCAGATGACGACCAACCGCAAGAACAACGCCCCGCAGCCCACCGCCGCCGAGACGTACGCGGCGCGCCGCAACGACATCGCCCGCCTGCTCGACGTGCTCGACCAGCACCTCGCCAACCACGCCGAGGCCGCAAAGGCCGACCCGGCGAACTGGGGGCACGCGGGCGACCTCGGCAAGGTCCGGGGCGACCTGATCAACACCGTGGCCTTCATGGCCGGAATGGACCCCGAGATGGTTGAGGCCTTCCTCGCCGAGTGAACGAACCCGCACCCCGCACCAAGGAGCACGACCATGACCACGACCGAGATTCAGGACGCCCTGATCTGCATGTTCGAGAACGCCATCGACGCCAACGAGGAGATCGAGGGCGACGACGACGACCAGACGCTCGCGGACATCGCCCGCGACATCGCCGAGAACTTCGAGGGCATCGACCGGGTGACCTCGTTCGACGACGCGGCGCTGCTCACCAGCAACGAGGGCGTCATCGTCCGCACCACGAGCGGGGCCGAGTTTCAGATCAGCATCGTCCAGAGCCGCCGGGGTCGCAACGACTGACCCGCGCACCACGCGCAGAACAGGAGTACCACCATGGACACCGCCACACGCCGCACGATTGACCTCGCCCGCACCATCGGCCGCCGCGGCCTCGCCATCGCGGGGATCGAGGTCCACACCCCCGACGGCCGCGCGTGGGCCATCGACGCCAACCCGCGCGGGGGGTTCCGCCTCTTCGAGATTGACAAGGACGACCGCGTCGGCCCCGAGGAGCACGACGCGGTGGAGGGAGAGTTCTGGGAGGCGGCCGACCTCGCGGACTACCTCGCCGCCGTCGGCGCACGCAAGGCCCGGCCCGACTGACCACCGCGCCCGCGCGGGGGGCACCCCGCTTTGGGCGCTTGGCCGGGGCAGCGTGCCGCGGCCGTTCGCAGGTACCAGAAGGAGAATCCCATGAGTCCGACCAAGTCCGCCACACCGATCGCCGACAAGGCCCGCAAGGCCGCGCTGGCCGAGATCAACGCCCGCATCAACGGGACGCCCCACGGGTCGCCCACGACGCCCGCCGCCGTCAAGGCCGCCAAGGGCGGGAAGGGCGGCAAGGCGAAGGCCGCGCCCAAGGGCAAGACGCCCAAGGCCGCCAAGGCCAAGAAGGTCTCCTGCCTCGACGCCGCGGCGCAGGTCCTCGCCGGATCGAAGGTCCCCATGCGGGCCACCGAGATGATCGCCGCGATGGAGGCGAAGGGTCTGTGGAAGTCCCCCGGGGGCAAGACGCCCGAGGCGACGCTCTACGCCGCCATCATCCGCGAGATCGCCGCCAAGGGGACGGCCGCACGCTTCCGCAAGCACGAGCGCGGGGTGTTCGTCGCGGGCAAGGGCGCGTAGCGCACGCATCACGCTTTCCCCCCAGCCGTCACCGAGGTGGCGGCTTTCTCTTCGGCCACAGCGTTTCCCGCGATCCGCTCGGCCTTCTTGCCCGTGAAGGATTCCCAGCGCCGCACAATGACATCCGCGTACGGCATGTCGATCTCCATGAGGAACGCGCGCCGCCCCTGCTGCTCGCAGGCGATGAGCGTCGAGCCGCTGCCGCCGAAGAGGTCGAGGACGTTCTCGCCGGGCTTGCTGCTGTACGAGATCGCCCGCGCCGCCAACTCCACGGGCTTCTCCGTCAAGTGCACCATGCCGTTGGGGTTGATCTTCTTCACCGCCCATATGTCAGGGATGTTCGCGGGGCCGAAGAACTCGTGCCCCGCGCCTTCCTTCCATCCGTAGAAACACCACTCATGCGCGCCCATGAAGTCTTTGCGCGTGAGCACCGGCCACTGCTTGTCCCAAATCACCGCCTGCGAGAAGTACAGCCCGTGGCGCTTCAGCACGGGCGGGTAGTTGCCGCAGTTGGCGTAGCCCCCCCAAATGTAAAAGCAGCCGCCCGGCTTGAGGACGCGGGCGAAGTTCCCGAACCACGCGTCGAGCATGCCGTCGAACGCCTCGTCGCTCACGAAGTCGTTGGCCAGCGGCCGGTCCTTCGCCCGCATCTTCTTGGTGGTGGGCGTCGCCTTCTCCGGGTGCCGCGCCACGTCCATCGCCTGGTGGTGCCGCTCGCTCTTCTTGTCCGGCGCGGCGAAGGACGACAGGCCCGCGGCGATGGCGTTGTTGGAGCGCGGCTCGACCCGCACGTTGTACGGCGGATCGCTGTTCACCAAATCGATGCGCTTGCCGCCGAGCAGGCGATCAACGTCCGCGGCGCTGGCGCTGTCGCCGCAGAGCAGCCGGTGCTCGCCGAGGAGCCACAGGTCGCCGGGCTTGGTGACGGCCTCGTCGGGCGGGGCGGGCACGTCGTCGGGATCGACGAGGCCCTCGTTCGCCTTCGGGGCCATCAACTCCGCGAGGCGGTCGTCGTCGAAGCCGAGGAGGCTCATGTCGAAGCCGGCGATCTTCAACTCGGAGAGTTCGTCGGGCAAGAGTTCCATGTCCCAATCCGCGATCGTCGCGGTCTGGTTGTCCGCGATGCGGTACGCGCGGGCCTGCTCGGGGGAGAGTTCCAGCGCCACGTGCACCGGGATCTGCGCGAGGCCGAGCCGCTGCGCCGCCTTCCACCGCGTATGCCCGACGACGATGATGCCGTCGCGGTCCACGACGACGGGCTGGCGGAAGCCGAACTCGCGCAGCGACTTCGCCACCGCGTCCACCGCGCCGTCGTTGAGGCGGGGGTTTCGGTCGTAGGGTCGCACGTCCGCGATAGAACGCATCTCGATCAGCATGGCCAGAGTCCTTCCGGCGGCGCGAGACTTCGCCCGCGCCAGATGCTACCGGCGCTGGCTGCGCATTTCGCTGTAGGTCAAGCGTGTTTCTGCTGTTTCTAGGCGTGCGAAGGTGTCACATCGGGGCCGCTCGGGGCGCTGTCCGGCGTTGCGGGGCGCTGAAGGGCGTTCACGAGAATGTTCACGAGAGTGTCGAGGGCGCTCGACTCGTGGCGCTCGCGCGCGGTGCGGTAAGGCACCCCGATCTCCAGGCTGAGGAGCGGCCCGCGAACAAGGTGGTACGAGTGAACATCCATGCTGCGCGGCCGCAGGCACGCGCACAGGACCCAGTCCGGCTTCGGGCGCGCGTGGATCTGGACAGGCCAGGTCGTCCTTGCCGCGTCCACCACGGGGCACGCCTGCATGACCGCCACCCGCACCTGCCCACCGAGCAGGAACACGTGCCGTGAGGCCGTCGCGGTGTCGACGCCCCGGAGCCACAGGAGGCTGCATACTTCGGCGCGGAACGCGGCGAGGACGTGTTGGCGCGAGGTGAACCCGCGCAGGTACTCGTAGTTGCGATTCGGCGTGTACCCAACGCGCGCGTACGCGGAGGTAAGACCGCCGAACCGGTGCTCGTAGAAATGGGAGTTGGGCATGCTCGGCTGGGCGTTGATCAGGTGCTGCGACAGCGTGCCGTGACGCTGGAACAGCGCCGCGAGGGCGGCCAGCGCGTCCTCGTCGCTGATGCGAGTGGTCCAGAGCGCGATGGCCTCCTGCGCCTTCCTGAAGAGCGCGGGGGGCACGACCGGAGCGAACGCGCCGTCGGCCCTGATCCACTTGTCCGGCTGGTTGTAGGTGCGCCGCACACGAAGCCGCGCCGAGGCGCGGTTGAAGACCAAGTGGCCGACGTACTTCTCGTTCTCCACCATGCCGCGAACGGTGTTCATGGTCCACGGCCGCCCGCTGTCCGAGCGCACGCCGCGCGAGTTGAGTTCGCGGGCGATGTCGGTGGGCATCCGTCCACGATCGGCGATCTGCCGGAAGATCCACCGCACGATCCGGACCTCGTCCTTGGGGCCGGGCACCAGCACGACGCGATCCGTGTTGAGAAACTTGTGCTGGCCCCGTTCGACGATCCCGCGCGGCTCGCCGGTGGCGGAGAGCACCATTCGTCGCAGGCCCAGCCCCGCGCTGCCGCCCTGCCGAAAGCCCTTGCGGATGAGGCGGACCTTGGCGTGCCACACCTTGTCGGAGAGTTCGCGGCTGTACTCGCCCGCCATAACGCGCTTCATGCCCTTGATGACCGATGCCATGGGCGAGCCGTCGTTGATGAATGGCTCGGCGCAGTACTCGATCTTCACGCCCTCTCTCCGGCACAGGAACTCGTAGTACGCGCTCTCATCGATGTCCTGAAAGCGCCCCCAGCGGCTCACGTCGTACACGAGCAGGTGGGCGAAGTCGGCCCGGCCGCCGACGATGTCGCCGAGCAACTCGCTCAGCCCCTCGCGGCCATGCAGCGTGAGTCCGCTGCGGCCTTCGTCCGCGTAGGTACGAACGACCTCAAGGCCGCGCTCGGCCGCGTAACGTGCGATGGCGTCGCGCTGGTTGGCGGTCGAGTACTGCTGGTGCTCCGTGGACATGCGCACGTACTGGGCCGCGCGGCGTCCCAGTGCCGCGTTGGGCTCGCGCGGCGCGTGCCCGAACACCCGGGACCCCGCCGGTACGGGCGGCCCCGCTGGCTTGCGGGCGAGGCGGGGGTGGAGGGCTTCAAAGGCCGGTTGCGGTGTGCGAGTCATGCGAGTCCCTTTCCCGGCGCTCGCCGCGGCCTTGTTGACGCGGGCCAAGGCGAGGCGCCTTGCTTGGGACATCGGAACTAGACTGTTCGACCCGCGATTGTCGGGCGCTCGGTCCCCCTTTGGAGGCCGGTCGGCCTCGCACGTGAGATAGCGCACCCGTCACGCCGCCTTGCGTCACGGCGTCCCCGGCCCGGATCGTGCCTCCCCGACTGGTTCTTCCTTTCCGCCGCGCAGGGTCCCCGGGTTACGCCGCGCGGAGGCGGGTTAGGCCCCGACCGAGACGGTGAGTTGGCCCGAAGACCACGAGGTTGTGGCCAACTGCCTTCGGGCGTCGCCGGTCCCCGAGGGGGGCACTTGGCCCGGATCGAAGAAGGTTGTGTCCGCCGGCGGCGGCGATGGTGAGGGCGCGCTTGACGCCCTCCTGGCCGCGGACCTCGGCGAAATCGATGGGCGCGGCGGCGTTGCGGAGGAGCGAACCGACGTCGGGCGGGGCGAAGGACTGGGCGTCGAGGGTGCCGGTGAGCAGGCCGACGAGTTCGGCGAGGGTGGCGACGCCGAAGACGTCGATGCCCTGGACGACAGCGGCCTCGGGGGCGTTGTCGACGGGGACAACGACGCCACGCGCGCCGCGGGCCTTGGCCATGGCGGTCATGGCGAGGGCGCCGCGGATGGGCCTGACGCGGCCATCGAGCGCGAGTTCGCCGGCGATGACGAGGGTGCGATAGTCCAGCCCCTCGCCCGCTTCTGGCCCGCCGCCAACGCGGACCGCGGCTCGCCGCCCCACCACACCCATGGCCGCGAGGATGCCGACGGCGATGGGCAGGTCGTAGACGGGGCCTTCCTTGCGGACATCGGCGGGGGCGAGGTTGACGACGACCTTGCCTCGCGGGAAGACGAACCCGCTGTTGGTCATGGCGGTGCGGACGCGTTCGTGGGCCTCGCGCACGCCGGCGTCGGGCAGGCCAACGAGGACAACGGCCCTGTTTCCATCGACGAAGGCGGATTCGTCGACGTCGATCTCGACTTCGCAGGGAAGGGCGTCGATGCCCTGGAGGAGGTGGGACTGCACCCGGGCGAGCATGGAGCACAGGATACCATGTCACGAAGTTCGCTGGAGATCGCGACCATTCCGTGAGGTCTGCTCGCAGATATCGAAGTACAGTGTGCCGGCTACCTGAGTCCCGGCGCGTTCCGAATCCTGCTCTTGGCCCGTTCGAGGTCTCCCAGAACCGCCGCGTCCGGGATGGTTGCCATCAGGCGATCCGCGGCGTTCTCCGCCAGCGCGGGGCGTTCGAATCGATCGGCTTCAACAAGATGGCAAAGGAGCGAGATACGCTCATCGTTCAGCGGTCCGGCGGGGCGATGGGCGGTCCATGCCGTCTCGTTACGGTCGATCAGGTCCACCAATGTGGCGCGTGCCTCCATAGCCTCGGTGCCTCGTCCGACCTGAATCAGCGCCTTCACATGCTCACGACCGAGCGCGAGCGTTTGGTTGTGTTGGCTCGCGACAGCAGCGGCCCAAGCAGATGAGGTGACCGACAACGCGTCCGACGGGCGCTGAAGCCGAAGGAGCATGCGCGCCTTGAACGCGATGGCGTCCAGGCGCTCACCGTTCGCGTCGCCCCAGGCGGGCTCCGCATCAAGGAACGCCGTCATGGTCGCGAGCGCGGCCTCGGCCTGACCGGAATCGGCCAACATCGCGGCTTTCATTCGCAACGCGCGACCCACCGAGTCGTCCGAGGTGTTTCTACCTCTCGATTCGATGAGCTTGTCAAGCGCGGCGATGGCCTCGACACTCCGACCTTGCATGCGACGTACAACGGCCAGTTGATTCAGCCCTGCGGTGCAGCCGCCGGCGACGTGCAGAGATGGATTCGCATCGCACAGCGCGACCTGCCTCTCAAAGCACTCCGCGGCCTGCGCCCAGCGGGAATGCTTCATGTGTATCTGGCCCGCCAGACGCCACCCTTGCTCGCGGTATCGATCGGGAGCCGCTGATTCAGCCAAGGCCGTGAGCGATTCAAGGGCCGTGTCGTCCGCATCTGCTTTGTAGAGCTGCGAGCCGGCCCACGTGAATACCTGGCACAACTCGAACCAGCCTTCGTCCGTGGTCGGCCTCAGGGGAGGGGATAGGAGCGCGGGACGGCACAACGCCGCAAGGGCCGCGATGCGGGCTGGGCGAGATTGGATCTCGGATACTCCCTGTGTCGTGGCATTGATGCGCCGCATGATACTGTCGCGGTCGACCGAAACAGCATGGGGTGGTTGTGCCACGGCGAGGGCATGGGCGATGGCGAAGGTGATGGTTCCGACGATAACTACGCGCGGCACGGTGCGATGTGGCATGGGTATCCTTCGCTTGATCTGAATCGGGGTGCTAGTTTCCGCCATACTGCCCGCAAGTTGGCTGCCCAACGATCTCGTGGCATCCTGGAACTCCGTTCGGTTTGCACGGCATCATCCGCTTGCCCTCCCACGGGTCGGGATTCCCTATCGGCTCACCGGGATACACGGGACATTCCGGCGTTTTGGGCGCGTACTGGACCGTGTCGCTTTTCCGAGCGACGGCGATCCCCTCGGCGGACTTGACACCGCAGTCTACGACGATGACCATCGCGTCCGGCGGATTCTTGGGTTGCCAATAGAACCTCGTCTCGATCTCCCGGGCGATGCCTTGAATGCTGCCTTCGATGAACTTGACGCGAGCGTGCGTATCGAAGCACTGCATCTGGAGTGGGCAATAGGAGACGGTGTACGTTGTGGTTTCGCAATGCTTGATGTTGCCTTCAATACCGATTTCATACCCGGTGCTTATCTGCGCTTCGACAAGCTCAAGGAGACTCCCGCCGAGCTGAAGTTTGGGCTGCACCGACGCGTTCCCGCCGATATCAAGGCACCAGTTCCACTGTTTGCTCCATTGCCGAATGGGTGGTGGGGGCGGGAAGATCGTCCCCGACGGAAACATGCCGCACGCCCATGCTTCGCTGGTTGCCCAGGGCGTGAACTTCTCACTGTCGATCACGTCCTGATATTCATACTCCACGATACACTGTTGCCAGCCAACGTAGTTGAGTTGATCGAAGGAAAACCCTGGCGGCAGGTTCAGGACCGCCGACTTGCAGTCCTGATCTTCATCATTTTCTTCCTGCCCACGGGCGGGCTCTACGAGCATGGGGAGCGATATGAACAATGCACAGACAACAGGGCGAGCCTTTAACACTTGTGAATCGGCCATCTTGATCACTCCCCGCTGAAGACAAAGGCACATGGTCTTACCAATGTGAGATTACCGTCCCCGCCCCCCACCCTCTTCCCCCCCCCCTCCCCCCCCCCCTCGCCCCTTCTCTTCCCCCGTGCGTCACCGATGTCCCCCCCACACCACCCACTACTCCTCACCTCCTCTCCCACTACACCATATCAGGGAGAGCCATCGCAGCGGACACCGCCAGCACCGCTGACGCGGCCGCCGCAGCCAG
>BQMO01000010.1 GCA_022180725.1 Phycisphaerae bacterium | reverse complement strand
GGCGGAACGCGGGGGGGTGATCGGGCGCGTCCGACTGCCGGGCCGCGGCGGGCCGCAGGGGTTCGTCCTCTCGACCGAGGAGGCCCCGTCATGATGCGCGCCAGCCGCCCGAACTTCGAGCGCCGAACTTCTCGAAGCGCGTGCGCGCACGCGGTTGGGCGCTCGCGCTTCGGGTTGAACTCGAAGCGCGCACACCCCCCATACCCCCCGCGGGTGCGCCGCCAGTTGGCGGCGACCCGCGAACCGCAAGCGCGTGCGCGCTTCGAGTTCGCGCTCGAAGTTCGGTGGCATGGTTCCTTCCCGGCGGAATCTGCGCGGAGAGGCCGCCGGGAACAGCCGCAAGGGGAGACTGAGTTTGTTTGCCTGTCCGAGCGCTGGGCCAGGGGGCTGGGGGGGTCGCCCACGTTGGCGCAGGGCGGGACGTGGGCGAACGGGCGGGGGTGGGGCGGGGTTCCCCGCCCGGCGGCCCCGGACGCGACGTGGGCGAACGTGGGCGGAGTGGCGGCGAACGGGCGGGGCGCTGCGGAGCGGATGGGGGGACAAGGACGCGGTGTGGCGGTGCGTGGTCTGGCATGGCGCGCCGGGGTCGGGCACGGCCAGGACTGGCCTGAAAGCCATGCCAAGGGCGAGAGACGCCAGCGCGTCTCTCGTCCATTCACGGATCGATAACCCCAAGCACGGAGGCATTGGACATGACGCCGAATAACGGAGCGCCGCAGGTCGAACTGATCGAGATCGAGCACATCCGCGAGTACGAGCGCAACCCGCGTATCGCCAGCGAGGCCGCGATCGAGGCGGTCGCGGCCTCGATCAGGACCTTCGGATTCCGCATCCCGGTGATCATTGACCGGGAATGCGTTCTGGTGTGCGGGCACACTCGGGTGCGAGCCGCCCGAAAGCTGGGCATGACCCGCGTGCCGTGCATCCGCGCCGATGATCTGACGCCCGACCAGGTCAAGGCGCTGCGCATCGCCGACAACAAGGTCGCGTCGCTGACCTCGTGGGACATGGAACTCCTGCCCATTGAGCTGGCCGACCTGAAGGGCGTGGAGTTCGACCTGTCGCTCCTAGGCTTCAGCGCCGACGACCTCGCCGCGATCATGGCTCCCGCCGGCACCGAGGGGATGACTGATCCCGACGACGTTCCCGCGCCACCCGATGCCGCGACGACCGTCCCCGGCGACATCTGGGTCCTGGGCAACCACCGCCTGATGTGCGGCGACTCGTCCAAGCCCGAGGATCTGGATCGACTGCTCGACGGCCAGCCGATCCACCTGGTCAACACCGATCCTCCGTACAACGTGAAGGTCGAGCCGCGCTCGAACAACGCCATCGCCGCGGGGATCACGTCGTTCTCGCGCCGCGAGGATCTGCAGTGCGAGCGGTCGCAGAGCGAGCGCGGCAAGAAGGACCGCGAGCGCCAGGCCCGCAAGAACACCCACCACCAGTCGATGGACCTGGCGCGGCACCCCGAGAAGGCCCAGCCGACGACCAGGAAGATGCGCGCCAAGGACCGGCCGCTGGCCAACGACTTCGTCTCCGACGACGAGTTCGACCGCCTGCTCGCGGCGTGGTTCGGGAACATCGCCCGCGTGCTCATCCCCGGCGGCGGGTTCTACATCTGGGGCGGTTACGCCAACTGCGCTAACTACCCGCCGGTGCTCAAGGCGATGGAGTTGTACTTCAGCCAGGCGGTGATCTGGATCAAGGAGCACCCGGTCCTGACGCGCAAGGACTTCATGGGCAACCACGAGTGGTGCTTCTACGGCTGGCGCGAGGGCGCGGCGCATCGCTTCTTCGGGCCGAACAACGTGCCGGACACGTGGTCGGTCAAGAAGGTGAACCCGCAGAGCATGGTCCACCTGACGGAGAAGCCCGTCGAGTTGGCCCGCCGCGCCATCGAGTACTCGTCGCGGCCGGGCGAGAACGTGCTCGACCTCTTCGGCGGGAGCGGCAGCACGCTCATCGGCGCGGAGATGACCGGGCGGCGGGCGTACCTGATGGAACTCGACGTGCTCTACTGCGATGTGATCGTGCAGCGCTGGGAGAAGTTCACGGGGCGGAAGGCGGAGCGGCTCCCAGCGGAGGTGGCGTCGTGAACGAGCGTCGCGTGCTACTCGGAGAGCCGCTTCATTGCCTGGCCGAAGCGGGCATTCACGCGATCCATCGAGGATGCGACGCGCTCGCTCCGATCATCCCCGGTGAGCGATTTGACGTACTCGCGGTAGATGAACGCGCGGTCCCGGAGCTTTCCGGTGGTCACGCTGAGGATGCCCGCATTCTGGAGAACCGCGATCGACCGGCGTGCCGTGGGAGCGCTGGCCTTCAGGAGGTCTTGGATCAGCGGCGCGGTGACCACGGGGTGCTCGGGGAGAATGTCGAAGAGCTGCACCGCGCCGAGTGTGGCTCCGGGGAGCCTTGCGAGTCGCTTGCGATCCTCGCTCACGAGCGCGGACAGCCGGGTCGCCACTGCGACGCCGTCGTCCGCAGCGACGCGCACGCACCGCAGGAAGAAGGCGGTCCAGCCCTCCCAGTCGCCGTCGGTTCGAACGGCCGCCAGACGCTCGTAGTAGGCGGCCTGCTCGCGCCGGATCGCCGCGCTGATGTAGAGCAACGGCTCATCGAGCACGCCCCAGTGTTCCAGCAGCAGCGCGATGAGCAACCGTCCGATGCGGCCGTTGCCATCCAGGAACGGGTGGATCGTCTCGAACTGCACGTGGGCCAGGCCTGCCTTCACGAGCGGATCGATCGGATCATCGCTGTGGATCCAGCGGTCGAGTTCGTGCATGGCATCCGCCACGGCGTCGGGCGGAGGCGGAACGAAGCGGATCGAGTCCGGCCCGCGCACGCCGATCCAGTTCTGGACCTTGCGGAGGCTCCCCGGGTCCTTGTTGGCCCCGCGCACGCCGCGCATCAGGCGCTTGTGGGCTTCGCACAAGAGCCGCGTACTGATGGGGACACCCTTGGGGCGTGCCAGCTCGCGACGGGCATAGGTCAGGGCGGCGACGTAGTTGCAGACCTCCTCGACATCGTCGGGGCGGTCGCTCCGCTCGGTCGCCTCGAACTCGAAGACGTCCTCGAGCGTCGCCTGCGTTCCCTCGATCTGCGAGGAGATCAGCGCCTCCTTGCGAACGAAGCCGTAGATGAACCAGTCGATGCTCGGGACCAGCTGGCCTGCCAGTCGCAGGCGTTCGATGGCGGCCTGCGCCTCCTGCAGCAGCGGCGCAACCGGCCCGGCGAGGTCCAGCGGCGGGTTCGCGGGCGGCAGCGGCGCAGGGAGGAACGCGTCGACGGTCCTTCCCGCGATGGCGGTGGGTCGGTATGTTCCGGTGGTGCGGGGCATGGCTATGAACGTCGGCGTTCTCTGGACCGAACACTAGGAACGTCGGCGTTCCTAGTCGAACCGGCTAAGAAAAGGGACGTTCTTTGCGGCCAACCCCTGCTTTCGCCGCAGAAACGCCCCGGCCGAGGGCCGGGGCGGGCTGGCGCTCGGGCATGGGCACCCGCTTCAGGGCTCGTCGATCTGCAGGAGCGGGCCGTCGGTCGCTTCGTCCCATTCAAGGGCGTAGCGCTCGGCGATGTCCTCGAGGTCATGCTCGGTCAGGTAGTCGGCGGTTTTCCGTTCCTGGCAGGCGGCGACCGCCCGCGCGAGGTCCGTCCATTCCTCGATGGTGAGCATCCGGTCCTGCCGTGCGCCGAGCAGGTAGAGGGCGGCCTGCAGGACGGCTTCGAGTTGCGTTTCGCGGTTGGGGGCGGGCGTCGCGTTCATGGCTCAGGCTCCCTTCCCGGCGACGAAGACGCCGCGCTCGTGCTTCTTGAAGCGGGCGGCGGTGCCCTTGGCGGCGATCTCGCGGATGATGGCGGCGTAGAGCGTGGCCTCGGGGGTCTTGCCGCCGGGCGAGCGCCACAGGCCCTTGGCCTCCATCGCGGCGATCATCTCCTTGGCCCGCATCGGCACCTCGCTCGCGGCGAGCACCTGGGCCGCGGCTTCGAGGGCGCTGACGCGCTTGGGCTTCTTTTCGCCTGCGGACTTCGCGGGCTTCGGCTTCGTCGCCTTGGCAGCCTTCCGCTCCGTCGCGGGCTTGGCGCTCTTGGCCTTCTTCGCCGCGGGGCTCGACGAAGTGCCATCGGGCTTGCGCTTGGGGATGCGCTTGCCGCCGGGGCCGACGGCCCGCTTCATCGCGGGGCTGGCGTCCGGGGCGGGCTCAAGGACCGCCGGGCCGAAGACCGCGACCGCCGCCCGCTCGGCAAGGCGGTCGGCCTCCTCGTGCGTCGGCGGGGTCGTGTCGTCGGGCGTCGCGGTTGCCTTCGCGTCCTTGCGGGCCTTCCACGCCGCGCTCATCTCACGCTGGACCTTGCCCATGTTCAGAATCGTGCCTTTGCGTGCCATGTCTTACTCCTTCTTCTCGGTGCGATTGCCCGCCGCACGCTGCGGCGGGTCGTGGGGGGAAGCGTGGCGGTCGCGGTTCCCCGCGACGCCGCGCGGCGGGGCTCACTCGACGTCGCGCAGGAACTCCTCGATGCGTTCGCGTTCCATCCCGCTGAGAAAGCCGACCAGGTCGATCAGGTCGCTGCGGACCTTGCCGAGGTTGCCGGGCAGGCCCCAGTCGCGCGGGTCGGCCTTGGCTCGCTCGTCGTGCTTGTCGAGTTCCATCTCCAGCACGTCGAGCAGGCGGGCGAGGTCGCTGCGGCGGGCGGCGTAGGTCTCGGCGGCGGTGGGTTCGGTCTTGGGGGTGCGCTTCGTCATGGTCGTTCTCCTTGGGGTTCGGGGTGCTTGTGGTCTCCGGTAAACACCGAAGCCCGCGTGTCGCGGGCTTCAGGTCGTCGCGTCGGTTGGGATTTCAGGGTTTCGCGGCCCCGCCGGGGCCTCGCGTCCCGCCCCCCCACGCACTTCGCGGGCCGCGTCGGTTCGTCCCTGGCGGTAGCCGGTGTGCAGCCCCTCGCGGTAGCCGCTCTCGAAGGCGTGGCGGACCACGTCGCGGATGGACCAGACCGGGATCTCGTGGATGTCGAGGCAGTCGCGCTTGCGCGTCTCCAGCGTCTCGATCAGCAGTTCGACCTTGGCCCACTCCATCTCGGCGGCCAGGGCCTTCTGCTTGGTGATCGCGTCGATGTTGGTGCGCTTGGTGCTCATGGCGGCGTCCTTTCAGCGGTTGGCGGAGGTCGCGGGGGCGGTGGGGATCGAGGCGAGCAGGGCGGCGATGGCGTGGGCGACGTTCAGAACCGCCGCGATGGTGCGGACCTCGTCGGGCGTGCCGAGGCGGAAGGAGGCGCTCGAAACAGTGACCTCCCACACCGACCCGTAGGCGACGTGGGCGTTGATGTTGATCGGGCTGCCGCCGGGCGTGGGCAGGTCGATGCTGACCTCCGGGTTCGCCGTCCCCCCCGCGTCGCTGTGCGCCACCTTGGCGAAGGCAAAGGGCGTGGTGTTGGCGAGGGCCCGCAGGGCGGGGAGGATCGCGTCGAGATCGGCCTTGGTCGGGATGCGGTTCTTCGTGCTCATCGTTCGGTTCTCCGTCGCGGGGTTCCGCCCCGCGTTGTGACACATGAAGCCGTGACATCGCGCGGACAGCAAGGCGATTGCGCGAGGATTCGCCGAGAATCTGCCGCTTGTGGGCAAACATGCCGACACGGGGCGGGAATCGCGGGGATGTCGCCACCGGGAGGTCCGAGATGACTCCCGAACACGCGCCTAGTCCCGAGCATGGACAGGGGATGCCCCGGCTCAACCCCGCCGCGCTTGGCGTCGCGGACGCCGCCCGCGTGCTCACGCGATTGGGTGGCAAGCCAGTGACGGAAGCCATGCTCCGCGCGGACATCGACGCGGGCGCGCCGACCAACGCGGACGGATCGCTCAACCTTGTGCACTACGCCGCGTGGCTTGTGAAGGAGATCAGCGCCGGTGGCGATTGACCCGCGCCAACTCAGGCCGGGCGAACTCGCGCGGCTGCTGAACAGCACGCCGCTGGGCGAGGTGATCAGCGAGCGACAGCTCCACCGCCATCGCACGCGCGCGGGGTTCCGCGTCGCGGCGGATGGCGACGCGGGCAGGGTCGATCTGTTTCGATACGTGGCCTGGCTGGTGACGACGCGGCATGAGACGCTCGCCGAGGCGGCTCGTCAGCCGGACGGGCTCACCGGTTACGAGGGGATGAAGGAGCGGGCGCGGCTCCGCAACGCGATGCTCTCGCTCTCGGGGCGCGACATCGGCGATCTGCCCGACGTTGCCGACCCCGCACGCAAGCAGAAGGCGGCCCGCGACTTTCGGTACTTCTGCGAGGCGTACTTTCCGCAGACGTTCCACCTGAAGTGGTCGGACGACCACCTCAAGGTCATCGCCAAGATCGAGCAGGCGGTGCTCGAGGGCGGGCTGTTCGCGATGGCGATGCCGCGCGGCAGCGGCAAGACCAGCCTGTGCGAGGTGGCGTGCCTGTGGGCGCTGGTGTACGGCCATCGCGAGTTCGTGGCGCTCGTCGGTTCGGACGAGGAACACGCGGCGGGGATGCTCGAGTCCATCAAAGCGGAGCTTGAGAACAGCGAGATCGTCGGCGGCGACTTCCCGGAGGTCTGCCATCCCATCCGATCCCTCGAAGGCATCCACCAGCGGGCCTCGGGGCAGCTGTTCCAAGGAAAGCAGACGCACATTGGCTGGACCGCGCGCGAGATCGTGCTTCCGACGATCCCCGGCTCCGCGGCGTCGGGATCGATCATCCGCGTCGCGGGGATCACGGGCCGCATCCGCGGCATGAAGCACAAGCGGGTCGACGGCGTGAGCGTGCGCCCGTCGCTGGTGCTGATCGACGACCCGCAGACCGACGAGAGCGCCCGATCGCCGTCGCAGTGCGCGAACCGCGAGCGCATCCTCGCCGGCGCGATCCTTGGGCTGGCGGGGCCGGGGAAGAAGATCGCGGGGCTCATGACCCTGACGGTCGTCCGCCCCGACGACCTGGCCGACCGCATCCTCGACCGGGACAAGCATCCGCAATGGCAGGGCGAGCGGACGAAGATGATCTACGCCTTCCCCGCGCGGGACGCGCTCTGGCAGCGGTACGCGGAGATCCGGGCCGAGGGGCTGCGCAGCGACCGGGGCATCAAGGCCGCCACCGAGTTCTACAGGCAGCACCGGACGGCGATGGACGAGGGCGCGGTGGTCGCGTGGCCGGAGCGGTTCAACCACGATGAACTCTCGGCGCTCCAGCATGCGATGAACCTGAAACTCCAGAACGAGGCAGCATTCTTCGCGGAGTACCAGAACGAGCCGCTGCCCGAGGTGCAGGCGATCGACGACCTGCTCAGCGCCGACCAGATCGCGGCGAAGGTGAGCGGGCACCCGCGCGGAGAGGTGCCCATCGGATGCACGCGGCTCACAATGTTCGTGGACGTGCAGGGCAAGGCGCTGTTCTACCTGGTCGCCGCGTGGGAAGACGACTTCACCGGGTACGTGATCGACTACGGCACCGAGCCGGACCAGAAGCAGGCCTACTTCACGCTCCGCGACCTGCGGCGGACGCTGGCGACAGCCGCCCCCCGCGCCGGCGTGGAGGGAGCGATCTACGCCGGGCTGGAGCGGTTGATCGGCGCTACCGTCGCTCGGGAGTGGCGGCGCGACGACGGCGCGATGGTGCGCATCGATCGCTGCTTGATCGACGCCAACTGGGGTTCGTCAACAGACGTGGTGTACCAGTTCTGCCGGCAGTCCCCGCAAGCGGGGGTGCTGATGCCCAGCCACGGGCGGTACGTCGGGGCGTCGAGTCTGCCCTTCAGCGACTACAAGCGCAAGCGCGGCGAACGCATCGGCCTGAACTGGCGCGTGCCGGTGGTGACGGGGAAGCGAGCCGTTCGGCACGTGGTCTTTGACACCAACTATTGGAAGTCGTTCGTGCACGCACGCCTGGCGGTGCCGATGGGTGACCCCGGCTGCCTGTCCCTGTTCGGCAGCAAGCCGGAGTCGCACCGGCTCATCGCCGAGCACCTGACCGGTGAGTACCGGGTCAAGACCGAAGGACGCGGCCGAACGGTGGACGAGTGGAAGCTGCGCGTCGACGGCCTCGACAACCACTGGCTCGACTGCCTGGTCGGCGCGGCGGTGGCGGCGTCGATGCATGGGGTGGTGCTCTTCGGGACTGATGCACACGCCGAGCGGCGGCCGCGGCTGCGACTCTCCTCGCTCCAAGGAGGTCGTCGCTAATGCCGCGTGTGAAACGCCAGCCCGAGTCGAACAGTGGTCAACAGGTCGGCCTGGTGTGCCGCGGTTGCGGGTGCCAGCACTTTCGTGTCGTGTACGTCAAGCACCGTCCGGGCGGGATTGTGCTGCGTCGTCGCGAGTGCCGGCACTGCGGCCGCCGGGTCATGACGCGCGAAGTCCAGGTGTGAGGTCGATCTATCGACCATTTTGCGTCGTGCGCACGCCACGGCGCGGAGCGATTGCGTAGATGACTCCCGAACGCGGCGCTGCGCCGCACACGGGAGCAGTCATGCCCGATCCAGACCCCAACCTCGAGCAGGCCATCCGCGACAACGCGGCGCAGCCCGCGAAGGCGTCGGTGGACGGCCAGTCCGTCGAGCAGCACCCGCTGAAGGACCAGATCGAGGCCGACCGCTACCTCGCGTCCAAGGACGCCGCGAGGAAGCCCGGCCTCGGGGTCAAGTTCGCCAAGCTCGTTCCTCCCGGCTCCATTTGACGACCACGCTCTCATGCTCAAAGCCATCGCCAACATCATGAGCCGGGCCGCCCCCCATCGCGCGACGCGAGCGGTCTCTCCCTCCACGACGGCGTCGCGTGCTCCGCATGGAGGCGGTTCACGCGGCGGCCGTCGTGTGGTCGTCGCCAAGTTCGACTCGGCGCAGACCACCCCCGACAACCGCAGGCACTGGGCTAACGCCGACGGCCTTTCGCCCAACGCGGCCGTCAGCCCCGAGGTCCGGCGAGTTCTCCGCAACCGCGCCCGCTACGAGGTTGCCAACAACTCCTACGCCAAGGGAATCGTCCTGACGCTCGCCAACGACACGATCGGCACCGGCCCGCGCCTGCAGATGCTCACCGGCGATGCCAGCGCCAACCGACGCGTCGAGGAACTCTTCGAGTCCTGGGCCGAGGCGATCGACCTGCCCGGCAAGCTTCGCACCATGCGGCTCGCCCGTGCCGAGAGCGGCGAGGCGTTCGGGCTCCTGGTCAGCAGCCCAGGCATCCACTCTCCGGTCAAGCTCGACCTGCGGCTCATCGAGCCCGAGCAGGTCGCCACACCGTGGCGCGTTGGGATGCGGGTCCCCGACAACGAGGTCGATGGCGTCGTGCTCGACGAGCACGGCCTTCCCGTCGCGTACCGCGTGCTGCGCCATCACCCCGGCGACACCGGCGGCTGGGCGGGCGGCGCACCCGATCCAGCGGCGTTCGACACGCTCCCGGCGAGCAGCGTGCTGCACTACTTCCGGCCCGATCGGCCTGGCCAGATGCGCGGCATCCCCGACATCACCCCGGCGCTGCCGCTGTTCGCGCAGCTGCGGCGCTACACGCTCGCCGTCATCGCCGCCGCCGAGACCGCCGCGGACTTTGCCGCCGTCCTCTACACCGACGCCCCAGCCAACGGCGAGGCCGATCCGCTCGAGCCGATGGACGAGGTCGAGCTCGAGAAGCGCATGGCGACGGTGTTGCCCGGCGGCTGGAAGCTCGGGCAGGTCCACGCCGAGCAGCCCACCACGAGCTACGCGGAGTTCAAGCGCGAGATCTTGAACGAGATCGCCCGCTGCCTGAACATGCCCTTCAACGTCGCGGCGGGGAACTCCTCGGGGTACAACTACGCCAGCGGCCGCCTCGACCACCAGACGTACTTCAAGAGCCTGCGCGTCGACCAGCACCATCTGCGTCTGGCGGTCCTTGACCGCCTGCTCAAGGCCTGGCTCGACGAGGCCGCGCTCGTCGAGGGTCTGCTCCCACAGTCCATGCGGGTGCGCTCTGCTGCGATCCCGCACACCTGGTTCTGGGATGGCGTCGAGCACGTCGACCCTGCCAAGGAAGCCACCGCCCAGGCCACGCGTCTGGCCAATCACACCACCACGCTCGCCGCCGAGTTCGCCCGCCAGGGGCGCGACTGGGAGGACGAGCTCCGTCAGCGGGCCAAGGAACTCGCGCTCATGGCCGAGCTCGGGCTCCCGCTCACCACGACCGCACAGCAGGAGTCCGCCCCGAGGCGCGACGAGGAACAGGAGACCGAATCCCATGCCGTCTGACACCATCGTGTTCAACGACCATCCGCTCGTGATCCGCGCCCACAAGGCCGCCGACGCCGAAGCGCCCGCGCACAAGAGCCTGTCGCTGACGGCGCAGGCGGAGTTCGAGTTCATCGCCGCTTCGGGCAATGAGGCCGGTGGCGGCACCGCGCTCCCGAGGTTCCGGATGGTCGCGTACACCGGCGGCCCGATGAAGGTCGCTGGGTGGCGGCACCCGGTCGTGATCGACCTGGCGGGCCTGGCGATCCCCTCCCAGTCCCGCCCGATCCGCTTCGGGCATGATGCGGCTGCGGGCGTCGGGCACACCAGCGCTGTCGCCGTCGAGGACGGCAAGCTCGTCGCCTCGGGTATGATCTCCCGTGACACGCACGCGGCCAAGGAGGTCGTAGCCTCGGCCCGCAACGGCTTCCCGTGGCAGGCGTCGGTCGGGGCGAGCGTCGAAGCGTTCGAGTTCCTCCGCGAGAACCAGTCCGCCACGGTCAACGGCCGCGAGGTGCAGGGGCCGCTGAACATCGTCCGCCGCGCCACGCTGGGCGAGATCAGTTTCGTGGACCTCGGTGCCGACGGCGGGACGACCGCAAGCATCGCGGCCTCGGGTGAGGCCGGCGCTGCGCCCCCCACGCAGTCCACACCCTCCACGCCCCCCACACCTGCAACGCAACCGGTGAGCGGTGCCGAGACCCCCGATCCCGTCCGTGATCTCCGCGCCCAGATGGCCGCCGAGACGGACCGGATCGCGGCGATCCGCCGTCTGTGCGCTGGCGCGCACGCGGCCATCGAATCGCAGGCGATCCGTGAAGGGTGGGACGCCACGCGCACGGAGTTGGAGGTGCTGCGCGCCAGTCGCCCCAAGGCCCCCGCGGGTCCGGCGATCCACGCGCACGGCCAGGCCGGCATCACGCAGAAGGTGCTCGAGGCCGCGTGCATTCTCTCGGGACGCCTCGAGAACCCGGAGCAGCACTGCAACGAGCGTGACCTCGAGGCCGCGAGCCGGGCATTCGGCCGCACGATGGGGCTGCAGGAACTGCTCCTGCACGCCGCGTGGGCCAACGGCTACTCGGGGCGCACCTTCCGCGACTGGCACGGCGTGATGGACGCGGCCTTCGGGCGTCCCGGTGCCGACGTGCAGGCCTCCATCGGCAACAGCACGATCAGCATCGCGGGCATCCTCTCCAACGTCGCCAACAAGTTCCTGCTGGAGGGGTTCTTCAGCGTCGAGCGCGTCTGGCGGAACATCTGCGCCGTCCGCAGCGTCACCGACTTCAAGACCGTCACCAGCTACCGCCTCACCGGCAACGACGGGTACGAGAAAGTCGCCCCGGGCGGCGAGATCAAGCACGGCACGCTCGGCGAGGAGTCGTACTCCAACAAGGCCGAGACGTACGCGCTGATGCTGTCGATCGACCGCACCGACATCATCAACGACGACCTGGGCGCGATCACGACCGTCCCGCGCAAGCTCGGATCGGGCTCGGGCAAGACCATCAACGAGGTCTTCTGGGCCGCGTTCATGGCCAACAGCGGCTTCTTCACCGTCGGCAACAAGAACTTCATCTCCGGCGCGGACACGGCACTCGGCATCGACGGCCTGACCAAGGCCGAGGTCACGTTCATGGACCAGGTGGACTCCGACGGCAAGCCCATCGGCGTGCTGCCGTCGATCCTGCTGGTGCCCACGGCCCTCTCGGCGATGGGCAGCCAGCTCTTCAAGAGCCTGGAGCTGCGCGACAACACCGCGAGCGCGCGGTACCCGATCACCAACCCGCACCAGGGCAAGTTCCGCGTCGAGGTCAGCCGCTACCTGGGCAACCCCAAGTTCACCGGCAACTCGACGAAGGCCTGGTACCTGCTCGCGGACGCGAGCGACCTGCCCGTCGTCGAGATGGCGTTCCTCAACGGGCAGGAGTCCCCGACGATCGAGACCGCCGAGCAGAGCTTCAACCGTCTCGGCATCCAGATGCGCGGGTACCACGACTTCGGCGTGGCGCTGCAGGACCCGCGCGGCGGGGTCAAGAGCAAGGGCGAGGTGTAAGCCACCATGGGCGATTCGATACCGATCGGAGAAGGCGAAGGCGAGCCGGGCGAGCCCGGCTCCGGAGGATCACAGATGTCCACGACGAAGTTCGTACAGGAAGGCGCGGCGATCGACTACACCCCCGGGGCCGACATCCCCGCGGGCACCGTCGTCGTGCAGGGCGACCTTGTCGGCACCACGCGCGTCGACCTCAAGGCCAATCAACTCGGCTCGCTGGCGGTGCAGGGGGTGTTCGACTTCCCCAAGGCCGCGGGCGCGGGCACGGCGTTCACCGTCGGCACGCTGGCCTACTGGGATGCGACCAACAAGGTCGCCACCAAGACCGCCGCCGGCAACAAGGTGATTGGCAAGGCGGTGCGTGCCGCGGTGGATGCCGACACCACGGCGCGCATCCGCATGTCGCAGTAACCCCGGCGAGAGGAGGGCGGCATGGGTGACCTGCTCGAACAGGGCGCAGCGTTCCTCGACGACCAGCGGCATCGGCACATGAGCCGCACCGTGGTCTACAGGCGCGGGGCAGACGAGAAGGAAGTCCAGGCCACCATCGGCCGCACCGAGTTCGAGCAGGCGGATGACGCGG
The DNA here is from genome assembly GCA_022180725.1 of Phycisphaerae bacterium. Lineage (GTDB taxonomy): Bacteria > Planctomycetota > Phycisphaerae > Phycisphaerales > UBA1924 > RI-211. Next base: position 133,994 of record BQMO01000010.1, on the reverse strand, counting down.
GCCTGATCCACCGCGTCGAATCGCGGGATTACCTCATCCGCGCGGCGGATCTGGACCTGGGCGCAGGCCCGATCCAGCCCAAGGCCGGGGACCAGGTGCGGGAGACGGTGGGCGTGCAGGTGTTCGTGTACGAGGTCAACGCGCCCGGCGGGCAGCCGCCGTGGAGATACAGCGACCCGTACCGCAGGACGTTTCGGATTCACACCAAGCACATCGGCACGGAGGGGTCATGACGGGACCGAACGGGCAGAACGGCACCAACGGCGGCAAGGCGTCGCTGCGCGTGCAGTGGGCGGGGATCGTCGTCACGATCCTCCTCGCGGCGGGCGCAATGACCGTCCAGTGGGGCGTGGTGACCGCCAAGCTCCAGCAGGTCGAGAAGCGACTGGACGAACTGATCGTCGAGGCCCGCGCCCTGCGCACCGAGTACCAGGCGATCGAGCGTCGCGTGTCGTACCTCGAAGGTCGGCTCAACGGAAGGGGTGGCCAGTGAGCACGCTCGTGGGGGTTGCCGACGCGGTCGCGGCGCACATCAACGCCGGGACGTACTCGCGCCCGGTGAGCGCCGAGCGGATGTACCAGCCCGTCTTCACGCTGGAGGACCTCAAGGACCTGCGCGTGTCGGTCGTGCCGCGGACGGTCGGCATCTCCGCCGCCAGCCGTGACAGCAGCACCTTCGAGTGCGTCATCGACGTGGGCGTGCAGCAGAAGCTGCCGGCGACCGGTGAGCAGGCCGAGATCGACGCCTTGCTCGACCTGGCCGAGGAGATCGCCGACCGGCTGCGGCTGACGAGGCTGCCCGGCGCGCCCGAGGCCGCGTGGGTCGGCATCGCGCACGAACCTGTCGTGTCGAGCGAGTCGCTGGAGCTGCACCGGGCGTTCACGAGCGTCCTGAGCGTCACGTACCGGGTGCGGAGGTAAGCCGTGCGGAACTTCATCGCGCTCAAGATCGACCTGGACAGCACCTACGCATCGCTCTCGGCGACGCCGCTGGTGGCGACGTGCACGCTGACGTTCGCGCACACCAACACGCAGGACGCCACGCTCAAGGGGACCGACGGCAAGGAACTGCTGATCCCGCCGGGCGCGCAGTACCGCCTGGAGCGCGTGGACCTGTCGCGGATCGAGGTCAAGAGCAAGGCGGGCGAGTGCGTTTACGTGGTCGGGCACGGCGGATGAGCAAGGGGCAAGGAGCAGACAATGGCAATCAAACTGGGCATGGAGGCCGTCCTCAAGTACAAGGTCGGCGGGCAGGCCGGCGGCGGAACATGGACAGCGCTGGGCAACACCCGCGACGTGACGCTCAACCTCGAAACCGGCGAGGCCGACGTGACCACCCGCGCCAACGCGGGCTGGCGGGCCACCGTCGGCACGCTCAAGGAGGCGAGCGTCGAGTTCGAGATGGTGTGGGACACCGGCGATGCGGGCTTCACCGCCATCAAGAACGCGTTCTTCAACAACGCCGTGATCGGGCTGCAGGTCCTTGACGGGACCAGCGGCCAGGGCCTTCAGGCGGACTTCTCCATCACCAACTTCTCGCGCAGCGAGGCGCTCGAAGAAGCCATCACCGTCTCGGTGACGGCGAAGGTGACGTACTCGACGACGGCGCCTTCATGGATCGGCGGCTGATCCGCACCCAAACCACACACGCACAGGAGACACGGATGCGATCGTTCACGGACAACGCGGGAAGGCAGTGGCAGGTCGAGATCAACGTCGCGGCGCTCAAGCGCGTGCGAGGGCTGGTGCGCGTGGACCTCATGCAGCCCATCGAAGGCACGGGCGGACTTCTCGAACGCCTGGTGCGCGACCCGGTGCTGTTGTGCGACGTGGTGTACGCGCTCTGCAAGCCCGAGGCGGATGCACGCGGCGTCAGCGACGAGGACTTCGGCCGGGCAATGGCGGGCGACGCCATCGAGCACGCCACCGCCGCGGTGCTGGAGGAACTCGTGTCTTTCTGCCCGAGCCCGAGGGACCGGGCCAACCTCGGGCGGGTGCTCCAGGCCACGCGGGAGGTGATGGACAAGGCGCGCGACCTGGCGACGCGGCGGATCGACCACCTGATCCAGAGCGGGGAACTCGAACGCCTGGCGGAGAACGCCCTGGGAGAGGACCCACCGCCGCCGACGCCTGGCGGCACGTCTGGCACTGTGCCGGAGCCGTTGGAGTCGATCCCGGCCCCCTGACGCTGCGCGAGCTGATGGACATGCACGAAGGGCGGCAGCGGCACGAATGGTCCATCGCTTCGTCGTGCCTCTCGGTCATCGCCAACCTGCACCGCGACCCCAAGCGATCCCGCCGACTCAAGCCCAGCGACTTCGACCCGTTCGCCCAGCGCTCCCGCGCACAACGCCGCATCACGGTCCCCGTCTCGGTCCTCAAGGACGTGTTCATCGACGGCACACTCCCCCGCATCGCACAGGAGGATCTCGGATGAAGTACCTCGGTTCGCTCTCCACCCGTCACGTCGTCTATCTCGTCGGCCTGCTCCTGCTGGCGCTGGTGCTCGCCTCGTGCGCCGGGATCGACCTGGGCGACCTCGTCAAGGTCAAGACGCCCAACGCGATCCAGCAGACCACCGGCCTGCGCGCCACGCTCTCCCTCAACGAGGCCGAGGCCGAGTACCAGAACTGGTTCAACCAGACGCAGGCCACCGGCGCGCAGTGGAAGGGCAACATCGAGAGGGCCGGCGAGGTCCGCGGGCTGCTCGGGCAACTGACGCTCTCGGCCCTCGACACTGTCGGCCCCACCGTGGCGGGCCTGCCCGTGCTCGGCCCGGCGCTGCCGGCGCTCACCGGCATCGTCGGGCTCTTCATCGGCGCGGGGCGGCTCCGCAAGGAGAAGGAGGCGTCGTTCAACAAGGGCCTGGAGAAGGGCCGCGACCTGACGGGCGAGGCTTGATCGGTCCCGGTCCCGGTTCCCCCCGCTCCAGCGAGCAAGGAGGCTCCCATGCAAATCGCCCCAGGCAGGTTCGTCCGCGTCCCGAACAAGCCGCCGTACCAGCACCCCGCCGCCAGCCCCGATTACTTCGCCACGCGGGGCGAGGTGGTGTGTGGCGGACGGCGCGCGGATCTCGATCTGCTCTTCACGCCCACGGAACTGCGCCGGGCCGCGCACCGGGCGCAGCAGAACCGCGAGGACATCCCGCCGGCGAAGCGGCGCACGCTCCTGGCCCTGATCCAGCGGCTGCTGGGAGGCCAGGCCGGGTGATCACCATGCGCATCAAGGACATGTTCTTCGACCGGCACGTCGTCATGCGGGCGATGGACTCGGCCAAGCGCAAGGTGCTCAGCCAGGCCGGGGCGTTCATCCGCACGGTGGCCAAGACCAGCATCCGCAAGCGCAAGGGGACGGCCCCGCCGGGCAAGCCGCCCTACTCGCACGAAGGCAGCCTGCGGAAGTTGATCCTCTTCGGGTACGACCGCGCGAGCGATTCGGTCGTGGTGGGGCCGGTTGGGTTTGCCAAGAGCACCGCGCCGCGGGCACTGGAACACGGCGGTGAGACCGTGGTGCACACGCGTGTGGGGGGGCGTGGCGGGCGGCTGGTGTCGCGCAAGGTCAAGATCGCCGCGCGGCCGTTCATGGCCCCGGCGCTGGAGAAAGAGCGGCCGAAGCTGCCGCTCTTGTGGCGGAACTCGATTCGAAAAGGGGGCTCGTGAAATGCCCACTTCAATGGCTGTCGAAGTCGTTGTACCGTGCTTTGACCGCAGTCGCCACGTAGACCTCCAGCAGGCACTGACATACCGGGTGGGCTTCTTCGACGAAGCGGAGGTCCATCCGGCGAATGCGATCCTTGGCCTGCGCAAACGCCGCCACGAACGACGGGTCGGTCAACAGGCTCTTCCTCGATCCTTCGGCCCGGTAGGTAGCGTCAACACGTCCCGTCATTTCACGGGCGAGCAGAAACGCAAACGAAGCCGCCTCGTGACCGGAGCTTGGTCGGACGTGTTCTTGAAGACGTTGCCTGATGCGTCTGGAGCGTCCAACGTAGATCGACTCGGTGCCCTCAGACAACCAGTAGATGCCACTCCTCGGCATCGCTCCAACCGGGGGCAGCGTGCCGATGGTCACCGGCACCATCGCCTTCAGGCGTTCCAGCGACGGATGCAGCTTATCGATCATGGAAGCGAAGTCGGGATGAAGCACGAAGCAAGCGTATCGGGGGGAACGTACTGATGGCCGACACGCGGGGCATCCGGGCCGGACGGGCGTTCGTGGAACTCGGCGTGAGCGACAAGCTCAGCGCCGGGCTCCGCCGTGCCCAGAAGCGCCTGGAGGCCTTCGGCCAGGGGCTGCGCAGTGCGGGGACGCGCCTGGCGGGCATCGGCGCGGCCGCGGTCACGGCGCTGCTCGGCAGCGTGAAGGTCTTCTCCAGCATGGGCGACACGCTCGACAAGATGAGTCTGCGAACGGGCGTCAGCGCCGAAGCCCTGAGCGAACTGGGCTTCGCCGCCGAGCAGTCGGGGGCGGACCTGGAGACGCTGGAGAACGGCCTGAAGTTCATGCAGCGCTCGCTCGTGGACGCGGCGAAGGGCTCGGCGTCCGCCCAGCAGGCGCTGTCGATGCTCGGGCTCTCGGTTGAGGATCTCGCGGGCCTCTCGCCGGACAAGCAGTTCAAGCGCCTGGCCGACCGTCTGGCGCAGGTCACCGATCCGGCCCTGCGCACCGCGCTGGCGATGGAGATCTTCGGCAGGGCGGGGACGAAGTTGCTTCCCCTGCTCTCCTCCGGCGCGGCGGGGATCGAGGAGCTGCAGGCGCAAGCCCGCAGCCTGGGTCTGACCGTCAGCACGCAGACGGCCAGGGACGCCGCGGAACTGAACGACACGCTCAACATCCTCTGGCGGGTCGTCAAGCAGGGCGTCTTCGCCATCGGCGGGGCGCTCGCGCCCACGATCAAGGACCTGTCGCTGCGGATCACCCGCGTGATCGTCGCCGCCACCGACTGGATCAAACGGAGCAAGGACATCGTAGTGTGGGCGCTCAAGGTCGCGGCGGGCGTCGTGGTGGTCGGAGCCGCGCTCATCGGCCTGGGCGTGGCGATCACCGGCATCGGCGCGGCGATGGGCGTGCTGGCGAGCGTCGTCTCAGGCATCGGGGCGGCGTTCGGGCTGGTCGGCGCGGCGCTGGGGGCACTACTCAGTCCCATCGGCCTGGTCGTCGCCGCCGTCATCGGCCTGGGCGCGGCGCTCCTGGTCACCAGCGGCGCGGGCGGAGCCGCCCTCGAATGGCTCGGCGAGCAGTTCACGCGCCTGCGCGACTGGGCGACCAAGGTCATCGGCGGCATCGCGGATGCCCTCGCCGCCGGGGACATCGCGCTGGCCGCCGAGATCCTGTGGCTGAGTCTGAAGGTCGCCTGGCAGCAGGGCGTCGCGGCGCTCAACAAGGTCTGGCTTGAGGCCAAGCAGTTCTTCGTCGGCACGGCCCAGTCCATGTGGTACGGGGCGCTGGCCGCCGCCGAGATCGGCTTCCACGCCATCGAGGTCGCGTGGATCGAGACGACGGCGTTCCTCAGCAAGACCTGGACGAACTTCACCACCGGCTTCCAGCAGGTCTGGGAATCCGCCTCGTCCTGGGTCGCCAAGCGCATGCTGGAGATTCAGGGGCTGTTCGACTCGGGGCTGGACGTTGACGCCGCGAAGAAGGCGGTGGACCAGCAGTTGGAGTCGCGCCTGGTTGAACTGGAGGACGCCGCCCAACGCGACGTGGACGCGCGGGAGCGCCGCCGCGCCGCCGAGCGCGAGCACGCGGCCGCCATCCACGAGGCGACGCTCGCCGCGATCGGCCAGGACTTCGAGAACGCGCAGGACGCCCTCCGCAAGGACACGGAGGCGGGGCTCGCCGAGTCGCGTGCGGCCCTCGACGCCGCGAAGGAGAGATTGGCCGCCGCGATCGAGGAAGCGAGGCGCAAGCGTGAGGCAGCGGACGCCGAGCGAGGCCCGTCGCGTTCGCCCCGCGACCTCATGGCCGAGTTCGACGATCGCATCGCGGGCCTGGGCGACCTGCTGGCCAAGGGGATCAGCGTGCGCGGCACGTTCAACGCCAAGGCCGCGCAGGGCTTGGCCGCGGGCAATGACGCCGCCGAGCGCACGGCCCGCGCGACGGAGCAGACGGCCCGGCACACCAAGCGACTGGCCGACGCGGCGGGGACGGGCGGATTGTCTTTCGGTTGAACGGAGTAACGGATGCCCATCGAGGTGCGAGAGAAGTTCGAGTCACGCAGGATCGTCAAGAGCGTCACGGGGAGCAACTCCTCGGCGGAGCTCGCGTACATCGTGCTGGGCACCGACAACGACATCGCCGCGCGCGATGCGCTGGAGGCCGAGGCCCCCGACACCTACGCCACCCTGCCCCGCCAGAGCGTGCATATCGAGCCCCTCGGCCCGGGCCTGTGGGACGGCGTCGTCCGCTACGCCCTCTCCGGCGGCGGGGGCGGCCTGCCCACCGGCGAATCGTCGTTCCAGTTCGACACCGGCGGGGGCACGCAGCACATCACCCAGTCGCTGGCCACCGTGCAGCGCGTCCCAGCGCCGGGCATGGTCGCGCCGGACTTCCAGGGGGCCATCGGCGTCAGCGCCGACGGCGTCGAGGGGATCGACATCACCGTCCCCGTCTACCACTTCGCCGAGACGCACTACAAGCCCGACGCCCAGATCACGGGCGCGTACAAGGGCGTGCTGTTCAGCCTCACCGGCAAGGTCAACGGCGACTCCTTCCGCGGGTTCGCGGCGGGCGAGGTGCTCTTTCTGGGCGCGAGCGGCTCGAAGCGCGGCAGCGGCGATGAGGCGGACTGGGAGATCACGTACCGCTTCGCCGCCAGCCCCAACGTGTCGGGCCTGTCCATCGGCCCCATCAACGGCATCACCAAGAAGGGGTGGGAGTACCTGTGGGTGCGCTACAGCGACCAGGAGGACACCGCCGCCAAGGCGCTCGTGAAACGCCCCATCGCGGCGTACGTCGAGCGCGTGTACGAGAGCGGGAGTTTCGCAGCGTTGCAGTTGGGATGACCCCCCACGAGAAGACATGGGTGACGACCTCCGCAAAGTCCGGCCCGGCGATCCGCTCCGCATCCCTGCGCGGGCGTACAACGCCTTCGTCGATGCGGCGCTGGAATCGCGCCGCCGCCAGCTGGACCGCCGCGGCGGTGAACTGTGGGACGGCGGGCGCTCCTTCATCGGCGGGGGCGTGGTTGCTGTCCGCAACGACAGCGGCGAGGACCTCGACCGATACCACGTTCTGGACGTGGGCGAGCCGCTGTTCCTGCCCGACGACGACGGCCCCGAGAAATCCTTCCAGAACCGCCTCGCGTTCAAGGGTGTCAAGCCCAGCGACACGACCCGCCCGGGCCGATTCGCGGTGGCCCGCGAGCCCATCCCGCAGGGCGAGGTCGGCCTGTGCGTCGTCCACGGCGTCACGCCCGCGCGTGTGCTCGTCGAGGACGAAGAGCACGCCTTCGCCGAGGTCGCCCCCGACGAGACGGTGCTCATGTCCGCGGGCTCGGGGAGCGCGGTCATCCTGTGGAAGGAAGAGGGCGTCGGGGAGAAGTGGGCGCTGGTCGAGATGGGCCGCCCGCGCGGGGGCCGCATCGTCGCCATTCTCGGCGAAGCGCGCGAGATCGAGGGTGAGCGCTTCCGCTGGCGCTACCCGTGGACCGAGGCCGCCATCGACGGCGACCCCGGCAGCGACACCTTCGGCCGGTACATCGCGCGGGAGGAAGGGCTGTCGTCCAAGGGCGCGGGCGGCGAGGAGGACCCAGCGCGCTGGGCGGTCAACAGGTTCGAGAGCCACCACAGCGAGGTGCCCGACGACCCCCACACGGAGCCCGAGGGCACCGACGGCTTCGGCGGCCTGCGGTCGCTCTTCGTGCCCGGGCAACTCGACCCGCAAGACCCCGCGGGCTACTGCCCGCGCAAGGCGGCAGTGCCGATGCTGCGCCCCATCCTCAAGGGCGTCGCGGTGGAGATGTTCGCCGAGCGCGACACGCGCGGCGGGACGGTCTGGGCGTTCCAGGCCCTGAACGGAATGGAACTGGTCGAGTTCGATGTCCCGGTGTGGCTCTATGTCTGACCCCCACCCCCACGAGAACATCCCCGTTGATTTGGAGGCCCGCCGCGAGCACGAGCGGCGGAAGTACCTCGCGCTGGCTGGGCAACCCGGGGGCACCTACGGCTCGACCAACCACGGGCGATTCACGTACCGGCTGGTGCAAGGGTTCAAGCCCCGGTTCGTCGTGGACTTCGGCTGCGGCCGAAACTTCTTCATCCAGCACCTGCGGCGGCTGGGGATCGACGGCCTGGGCATCGACTTCGCCTTTCCCGAGGCGGACATCGTGGCGCCCATGCACCGCGTGCCCGTCTCCGCGGGCATCGCCGATGTGGTGACATCCTTCGACGCCCTTGAGCACCTGCTCCCCGAGGAGGTCGACGAGGTGCTCGACGAGATGCGGCGGATCGCCGTGCCCGGCGGCCGGTTCGTCTACTCGATCTGCACGCGGGAGAGCAAGACCAAGGTCAACGGCGAGGGGCTGCACCCGACGGTGCGACCCATCAAGTGGTGGCTCGACCGGGTCGGCCGCGTCGGCACGGTGCGTCAGGGACTCGGCGCTCCAAGGTACGTCGCGGGGGTGTACAACCATGCGTGAGAATGGTGGCGACATCGCGGCATTGCAGGCGGGGCTCAAGCAGCGCAGGCCCGCACGGAGCGGCGTGCGCCTCTACACCGCCGACTTCGACTCCGTCTCCCTGTGCGACTTCTACCGGGGTCGCTCGGCGTTCCTGATCCTGTCGGGGCCTTCGCTCGCCCAACTCGACCTGTCGCGGCTCAACCAGCGCGGCATCGTCACGATGGCCGTCAACAACGCCTGGGCCGTGCATCGTCCGACGCTGTGGACGTGCGTGGACGACCCCGGCCGCTTCATCGACACCGGTTGGAAAGACCCGGGCATCCTGAAGATCGTGCCTGTGTCGCACTTCGACAAGCGCCTCCGTGTCCAGAACCCCGACGGCTCCATGCGCGCGAGTGCCTTCAAGGTGCGGCAGATGCCCGGCGTGCTCTTCTACCGCCGCAGCGACCACTTCGACCACAGCCGGTTCCTCAACAGCGACACCATCAACTGGGGCCAGGACGGCGAGCACACGGATTCGCTCGGCATCAAGGGCAAGCGCAGCGTGATGCTCGCCGCGCTGCACCTCCTGCACTACCTGGGCTTCCGCACGGTCTACCTGATCGGCGCGGACTTCAAGATGGACCGCGATCGGCGCTACGCCTTCGACGAGCACCGATCGAAGGACGCGATCCGCCACAACAACATCCTGTACGAGAGCCTCCAGAAGCGCTTCGAGGCACTGAAGCCGCACTTCGAGCGGCACCGCTTCCGCGTGGTCAACTGTGCGCCCGACCCCGAGTCGTGCGCCCTGAAGGCGTTCGAGTTCGTGCCCTTCGAGCAGGCCGTGAGCGACGCGGCCGCCGAGTGCTCGAAACCCATCAGCACCGCCGGGTGGTACGAGTCGCCGTCAGGTCGGAGAACAGTCGATCCGGAGGGAGGCACGCGGTGAATCGACGACGCTACGCCGGTGGCCAGAGATCATCAGCCCATCCCAAGATCGTCAACGAAGCGGGACTCGGGCTTGACCTGATCAGGACGAAGCCCGAGTTGTTCCGCGGTAATGACCTGCACTTGTTCAAGGACGCGCTGCTCTGCCACCAATCGATCGCCCGCGCCAAGCGGGAGCATTTGGGGCGAGATGGCCCGCGCCAGATCTCCGAGAGTGGTGCATTCGGCAGGAAACTCGGTGGCAATGAGATCCTTCGCTCGGACGAGCGCGACTGCGCCGAGCGCAAGGATGCCTCCAAGCATCATGCCGCCCGTCATTCCCAACTCCAGGAGCACGGGGACAAGAGAGCCGACCCAAAGAAGGAGCAGCAACCACCCAATCGCCGCGAAACTCCTCCGTGCGGTCTCGGTGGGAGCAAGCCGCGGCATGAGTGGCTCCCTCTTGGCCACTCGCTTCCACCGACTCCTGCGATGCGGACGAGGAAACACCGCGTCCAAGGAAGTGCCGGGCTTCAGCGAGCGGCGCTCGATGCCGCAATCTTGAACAATCGCCCTGCGAAGGCTGAAGAACGACCGTGCAGTTGGACAAACTCCAGCCGAGCGTGGAAGCCGAGTAATGACCAGCGCTGCGAGGTCGGCGACGGTGCGAACGCTGCCACACTCAGCATCGGGCAGCTTGACCCGGAACCGGTCTTCAACCTCCATCACCAACTCGACGCCGTCCAGGCCCATTCCGTGAGTATATCGGACAGACGAGTTTCAAGTCCCCGGAGACATTGGTCATGAGCGACGAGCCACGCCGGTACTTCCTCTACATCCCCGTGTGGGCCTCCACCGGCGGCCCCGGCGGCTCGGGCTCCGGTTCCGGCTCGTCCGGCAGTTCGGAGAGTTCATCGTCGGGCTCGTCCTCATCGAGTGGGAGCAGTTCGTCCGGATCATCGTCGAGCGGGTCATCCAGCAGCGGCTCGGGCTCGTCGAGTGGCTCGTCGGGCGCATCCAGCGGCGCGAGCAGCGGGGCCAGCAGCGGCGCATCGAGTGGGGCGTCCAGTGGGGCCTCGAGCGGCGCCTCGGGCGGGACATCGGGCGGGTCCGGTACCAGCGGCGGCGGCGGGACGTCCGGGGCGACCTCCGGCGGCACGAGCGGGGCTGGCTCGGGGTCCGGGGGCTCCGGCCCGGGTTCGGGCGGCTCGGGCGGCTCGGGGGGATCAGGCGGCGGGTCGGGCAGCGGCCCGGGCTCGGGCGGGTCTGGCGGCTCCGGCGGCGGAGGCTCCGGCGGTGGCGGATCGGGTGGCGGCGGAGGAGGCGGAGGTGGTGGTGGCGGGGGTGGAGGCGGCGGTGGAGGTGGGGGTTCGAACTGCCTCCTCTTCGGCACGCTCGTCCGCCTGGCCGACGGCCGCGTCACCACCATCGAAAACCTCAAGCCCGGCGACAGCGTCGCCACCATCAAGGTCCCCGGCCTCGAGGTCGATGTGCCGTACCGCGCCCAGTACCTGTGGCTCTCCCATCACGGCATGCGCGGCACGATCCCGACCGTCGGCCGCGTCGCCAGCGTCAAACTCGGCGAACACACGGGGTTCGTGGTCATCAACCGCCGGATCAAGGCGACGCCCGAGCACCCGTTCCTCATGCGCCGCGGCGACGAATGGGGCTTCTCGTCGGCGGAATTCCTCAGGAAGGGCGACTACCTGATCGGCGAGCGCCTGGCCGAAGAACTCGTCGAAACCATCGAGCGGATCGACGCGCCGACCCGCACCGTGGCCATCCACATCCCCGGCACGAACACGTTCTCGGCCGAGGGCGTCTGGGTCCACAACGACATGCCCGCGACGGCCCACTCCTCGGGGTCGGGGTCAAGTTCCAGCGGCTCGGGCTCCGGTTCCGGCAGCGGCTCGTCGAGCAGCAGCAGCGGCTCATCGGCCAGCAAGTCCAGCGGGTCGTCGATGTCGTCGAGTTCCTCCTCCGGCTCCGGCTCCGGCAGCGGCTCCAGCAGCCAGTCCAGCGGCGGGGGGACGGGCACGTACTCGATCTGAGCCGCTACCCCTTCGCTTTCTCGAGGAATCGGTTGACAGCGGATGCGAGCAGTTCTCGGCGCGCCTCAAGGAACTTGCGGAACTCCTTCAGTTGATGGAGTGCCGGATCGGTTGGAACGCACTGCTGCGACAGGGACTCCTGGCCCTGCTTCTCGATGATCCCGGGCAGGTACTCGTTGGGCGGCTTGTTGCTGAGCGATCGGTTCGTCCCGCCGCTGATGAAGGCCATGTTGGCGATCTCGTTGATCTCCCGTGGCTCGTAGAGCCCCTTGAGGAGCGACTTGGCGAAGATGTGGTGCGACTGGATGTAGTGCAGTCTGCCCTGATGCGTCAGCGAGATTCCCAGCCCGGTCTTCCAGTCCTTCGCGCCGGCGTCCTTCAACGCGAGAAACACCAGCGAGAACAGCGGGCTCTGCGTATTCTTGCCGGCGAAGTCCGACGCCGCGAAGTCGAGGCGGCCAAACTGCTGCCGGAGCGTCTCGGTGAGGTCTGCCGCCGTGCCGCCCTTGGTGATCGTGGCCAGGTCGGCATCGAGCAGCGTCTCGCTCGAACCCCGCGAGTAACGCCCGCGTGCATTGGCAACATGGAGCCAGTGGAGCAACTGCTTCTGCTCGACCTCGTGATGTGCTCCTCGCGTTTCTGGCTCAGGAACGCGATGGTGATGAAGAAGAGCGGCGACGACAGGAGCGACTCGTCGTCGATCGCGGCGTTGGCCTTGAGGAAGTTGATGGCGAAGCGGAGGCCGTCCTTTGCCTTCTCCCATCCTTCCTGAAGCCTGGCGACCGGGATGTTCCCGACGCTCTTGAAGCGTGACTGCCCCGTGGCGAACACCACCATCGCGCGCACCAGCAGACCGAGATCGAACGAAAACCACTGCTTCTCGCACTCCTCTTGAAACTCCTCGAGGAGTTTCAGCGAGTTGCGCCACCGAGCCGTGATCTGGGCAAGGGCGAGGTCCGAGCCACGGAGCTTCACGCCGAGCGAGTTGACCCGCACGAAGATCTCGGCCACTTCCTCATACGAGAGCTTCCGCTCCAGCACGTGCATCGTGTAGGGGTACTCAGCGATGCGCCGCAGCCTGTTGAGGCGAGCCTCGTACCGGTCATATCGATCATCGTCGTCGGCCGTCACTCCGGCTCGCTTCAGAATGTGTCGGTTGCTGGGCGACTTGAAGACCTCGGTGACCGACACCCAGTAGGACATCGCCGAGAGGGACTTGGAAGCGACCACAAACGTGGCCCGCTTCAGCCGCTCCTGGACGCTGACCTCGCCCTCCTCGTCCTCGAACAAGCCGTTGTCGTCATCGGCGTCGTCATCTTCCGCGAGTACGGAATCCTCGTCGGACTCGACTTCGGTGAACTCTCCCAGGCCCTCGGGGTGATCCAGGTTGAAGAGGATGTCGATGGGCTTCTTCTTGCCGCGCACCTTGACTGGCTCGCCGCGCAGGATTGCGGAAAGCGATGTGAGGCGCTGCTGCCCATCGAGCAGCAGCTTGTGGCCCGTGAACGGGCTGGACTGCTGGGTCACCGCGAGGTCGCGGCTGGGCTGCTCCTCGTCCGTCTCCCAGACCAGGATCGAGCCGCTCGGGTAGCCCCGATACAGCGAGTCGATCAGGTCTCGGACCCGAGGCGCTCGCCAGACGTACCGCCGCTGCATCTCGGGGAGGCGGAGTTCGCCACGCTCGATCATGCCGACCAGGTCCCGGACGTTGGTGTCGACTTTGCCCATGCGGGTAGATTATCGCTTCAGCCTGGCACGATGTCCGTGACCGCGTCTAGAAGTGTCCAGGCAAGAGTCAGCGGCGCTCCACCAGGCTGACCCCCGAATCGACAGGGAGAATCGTCCGGCCGGGGGGCACTGGACTGGTCAGCGGCTCGGTTAGGGATGCAGATTCCACGAACGGACAGGAACGGCTACACTGTATTTCGATGGCCCGCGCTACCCGTCCATCCCCCCGCTCTTTGCCTCCGCCGGAGGTCATGACCATCGGCGACCTCGCGGAGTACCTCCAGATTTCGACATCCTCCCTCTACAAGCTCGTTCAGAGCGGCAAGGTACCCGGACAGAAAGTAGGGAAGCACTGGAGGTTTAGTCGCACTGTAATCAACGAGTGGCTTGCCAGCAGCCGCCCGCGCGATCCCGGTGCTGGTAGATCGCCGGTCGACCCAGGAATACGCCCATGAACGTGTTCGATCTACGCAAGCGGCTGGTCGAGGACTACGACGCCTATACCCAGAGCTTCATTAAGATCGCTGACGCTCAAGTTGACGCCAAGGTCAAGCAGTGGCTGAATGACGGGGCTCTATGGCCCGCGCCGTTGTTGCAGCTGAATCCGACCTTTAGGCCCGGCGGCAGGGTTGAAGACCTGGTAGCCGAGGGCACGCTCCATCAGGACTGCTCCCGGATCTTCGCGATTGACAAAGGCCCGCAGGACCACAGCGGACGCCCACTTGTCCTTCACCAGCACCAAACCGACGCGATCCGCAAGGCTCGGGATGGCATGTCATACGTGCTTACCAGCGGAACTGGGTCCGGCAAGAGTCTCACGTACATCATCCCGATCGTCGACCATGTGCTTCGGCGAGGTGCCGGGCGCGGCATTCAGGCCATTGTCGTGTACCCGATGAACGCACTCGCCAACAGCCAGGCCGAGGAACTCGGGAAGTTCTTGGGGAAGGACAATCCTCCGGTCCGGTTTGCGAGGTTTACCGGGCAGGAGAAGGGCGATGAGCGCAACGCCATCCGCAGCAATCCCCCGGACGTGCTGCTCACGAACTACATGATGCTCGAGTTGTTGCTCACGCGCACGGAGGATCGCGAACTGGTGCGGGCCGCGCAGGGCTTGAGGTTCCTGGTGTTCGATGAACTGCACACGTACCGCGGAAGGCAAGGCGCCGACATAGCGATGCTCATCCGCAGGTGCCGTCTCGCGTTCGGGGGCCACGACATCATCTGCATAGGCACGTCGGCGACGATGGCGAGCCAGGGCAGCTCTACTGATCAGAAGCGTGAGGTCGCCAAGGTCGCCACGACGCTCTTCGGAACACCCTTCGATGAGACACAAGTGATCGGTGAGACCCTGGAGCGAGCGACTCCAGAGCGGAGTTTCGCCGACGCCGATTCAAAGGCCGAGCTCACCCGAGTCCTTGATTCGAACGAGTCGCCGCCGGACTCCTATGCCGAGTTCTGTGCCCACCCACTCGCGTCATGGATCGAGTCCACCTTTGGTGTGCGGACCGAGCCCGACACGGGCCGGTACGTCCGCCAGGCACCCCGCCCGTTGGAGGGCGAGGACAGCGCGTCCGCATCTCTCTCGGAACTCACCGGCATCGACCGCAACAACTGCGAAGAGGTACTACGCAGGTTCCTGCTGCGGGGCTCAACGCTCAGGCGGAGCGAGTCTAGTCGCTTCCCCGTCTTCGCATTCCGGCTCCATCAGTTTCTGACCAGGGGCGACACGGTTTGGACGACGATGGAGCCACGGTCGGTGCGACACCTCGAGATGTCCAAGCAGGTCGCCAAGCCCGGCGAGCCGGACAAGCCAATGTTCCCGCTCGTTTTTTGCCGGCAATGCGGATGCGCGTATTGCCGCGTGTCAATCCTGTCGGACAAGAGTGGCCGCAGGTTGCTGGCCCGGGACGACCGTCCAACGGAGAAGTCGGACGACCGGCGTGAAGGCTACCTCTACATCTCCGAAGAGTCCCCCTGGCCGGATGGAGAAGGCCAGGTCCTGTTGGAGCGTCTACCTGCGTTTCTGAAGGAGACCACAGCCAGGGGCGTTGAGAGAATCCGCCCAGACGCCCGTGCCGACGTTCCTGAGGCCGTCTGGGTAGCGCCGGACGGCCGCGTTGTATCCGAGGGTGACGGCATGCGTGCTGCACTGATCGTGGACAACTTCCTGTTTTGCCTCGACCCCGGATGCGGAGTCGCGTACACGAAAAGTCAGCGGTCCGAAAGGGCCAAGCTGGGTACGCTTGGCGTCGACAACCGCAGCACGGCCACGACTGTGTTGGCGGTTCGCGCCCTCATCGAACTCCAGGGCGACGCGAAACTGGAGCCGCAGGCCCGGAAACTTCTCAGCTTCACAGACAACCGCCAGGACGCGTCGCTTCAAGCTGGTCACTTCAACGACTTCGCCCAGGTAGCGCTCCTCCGCTCAGCCCTTTTCAAGGCCGCATCAGGGCGCGGGTCAGATGGGCTGCGGCATGCGGAACTCTCCCGTGGGGTATTCGATGCGCTCTCGCTGCGGTTCGATGACTACGCGGCCGACCCGGATGTGCGGGGACCCGCGCGCCACGCAACCAACGACGCCTTGCGCCGCGTTATCGACTACTACCTATACCGTGACCTCCAGCGTGGATGGCGCGTCACCGCACCCAACCTGGAGGACTGCGGGCTGCTGCAGTTCGAATACGAAGGCCTATCCGGGCCGGACGGGCTGTTGAGTGACCGCGGGCTCTGGGAGCAGGGGCTTACGCATAGACCCAACGGGGTCGAAGAGGTCGCAGTGGGGGTGCCGGACACGCTCCGAGTATGCACGCCCGAGGTTCGCGAGGAGATCGTGCGGACGCTCCTTGACATCCTGCGGCGCTCGCTGGCCGTGAAGGTCGACGTGCTCGATTTCCAGAAACAGAGAGACTTGGTCGAACAGACCAACCCCCGCCTTCTCGAAGGGACGGTGTGGCACCTGGAGGACAACCGGGAACTCACGTCGTCAGTGGTGGCCTATCCCCGGCCAAAGCAGGGCTCCGAATACGGGTTCTTCGTGTCGTCGTACGGCGGCTTCGGTCGATACGTGCGGCGCACGATGCAACCGTTCGCGCCTGCTGGCCAGGCCCTGAGGCGGGACGATGTCGACGCGGTAATCCGGTACCTGTTCCTGGTGCTCCGTCGGTACGGAATCCTCGAACAGGTGAGAAGCGGAGACATCCCGGGCTACCAGATTAACCACGACGCACTCCGCTGGATCGCGGGCACGGGCACGGTGCGGCCTGTTGACCGGACGCGACTGATCGAGGCGGGTGAAATTCCTCCCGAAGTCAACGAGTACTTCGTCGACTGCTACAAGGGCTTTGTCGACCTGAAGTGCCTCCTCGAAGCTCGGGAGCACACAGCCCAGGTCGCGTCGGAAGACCGGGTGGAGCGGGAGGATCGGTTCCGGAGTGCCGACCTACCGCTGTTGTTCTGTTCGCCAACGATGGAGCTCGGCGTCGACATCGCGCAGCTCAACGTGGTCAACCTTCGAAACGTGCCGCCGACACCCGCGAACTATGCGCAGCGCAGTGGACGCGCAGGCCGCGGCGGGCAGCCGGCGCTCGTCTACACCTACTGCGCCGGACGAAGCCCCCACGATCAGTACTACTTCCGGAAGCCAACCGACATGGTCGCGGGATCAGTCGCGCCGCCTCGAATTGACCTCTGCAACCGCGACCTTGTCAAAGCGCACGTCCACGCGGTGTGGATGGAGGTAGCCAAGCCAGATCTCGGCAAGACGCTCACGGGCGTACTGGATGTCACGCACGAGGACGGCAAGATTCTCCTGCCGGTGAAGGACCAGGTGCGCAGGGCGCTGCTGAATCCAGCCTCCAGAGCCACGGCGCTCGACCGAGCGAACAAGCTGGTGGACGGCATTCGGGGGTACATCGCGCAGTCGACCTGGTTCCACAGCGACTGGACGAAAGAGATTCTCGATCAGCTTGAGCGGAGCTTCGACTCTGCCTGTGAGCGCTGGCGAGATCTGTATCGATCCGCTGTCCGGCAGCGTGAGCTTCACCACCGGATCATCGGCGACCACTCCCGGCCTGAGCCCGAGCGGGCACACTCACGAAGACTCCGGGCCCAAGCGGAGAGCCAAATCAAGCTTCTGACGGAGGCGGAGGGCATCTACGAGGGCGACTTTTACTCCTATCGGTATCTGGCCGCGGAAGGGTTCTTGCCCGGGTACAACTTCCCGCGGTTGCCCCTATCAGCGTTCGTGCCGGCCCGCCGGGGCCGGAAGGGTCGAGACGAGTTCGTTTCCCGGCCGAGGTTTTTGGCGATCTCGGAGTTCGGTCCGCGGGCGCTCATTTACCACGAAGGGGCGAGGTACCGGGTTTATAAGGTGAACCTCGACTTCGGCTCGGAGAGTATCGAAGACACCCGCACCCTCCCAACGGCCACGATGAAGCGGTGCGAGCGGTGCGGCTACGCGCACCTGGAGCACGGCGCCAACCTCGCGGAAGTTTGCGAACGGTGTGGGGCTGGTCTCGGCGCGGAGAGCGTGATTCAGAGTCTGGTGCAACTCCAGAACGTGAGCGTCAAGCTTGCCCAACGCATCACTTGCGATGAGGAAGAACGCAAGCGGTTCGGGTATCGGATCAAGATCGCTTACCGGTTTCCCGACGTGGGCGGCAAGCTCGATCGCAGGGACGCGGAGGTGCTGGTTGACAACGTCCTGGCGATGAGGGTGAGCTATGGCGATTCTGCCACGTTGTACCGCATCAACCTCGGATGGGCGACGCAAGGTGACGATCAGCCGCCGGGGTTCCTGCTCGACCTCGAGCGCGGATACTGGGCAACGAATGCGGTTGACCCGGACGATGCCGCGGACGCGAACGCGGGCGGCCAGGTACGGGTGGTCCCGTTTGTCACAGACACGAAGAACGCGCTGGTTATGCGATTCGAACCCACTCCGCCCCTTCCGGTGATGGCGAGCCTGCAGGCCGTTCTCAAGCAGGCCGTTCAGCAGCACTTCCAGCTCGAAGGCAGGGAACTGGCCTGCGAGGCGGTGCCATCATCGAAGACCC
This sequence comes from Phycisphaerae bacterium, assembly GCA_022180725.1. Lineage (GTDB taxonomy): Bacteria > Planctomycetota > Phycisphaerae > Phycisphaerales > UBA1924 > RI-211. Next base: position 115,629 of record BQMO01000010.1, on the reverse strand, counting down.
GGAATGAGATCCTGTTCTACGAGGCATCGGAGGGCGGCGCGGGCGTGCTGCGCCAGCTTGTTGACGATCCGACAGTAATTCCGGCGGTCGCGCGAACCGCCCTCGCGTTGGCCCATTTCGATCCGGACACTCTTCACGACCTGGGCTGCGCGACCTGCGGAAAGGCCTGCTACTCCTGCCTCCTGGATTATGGCAATCAACCGGACCACCACGTTTTGGACCGATTCCTGGTACGGGACATCCTCAAGCAGCTGACGCGTGCGGTGTGCAAGCCGGCAGGCGGGATGGGATCACGGGCGGAGCGTATGCTGGCGCTGCGCAAGCGATGCGACAGCGGCCTCGAGAAGAAATGGCTTGATCAACTCGACGCCCTTTCGCTCACCCCACCGAGCGACGCCCAGTTTTTGATCGAGGCCGCTTCAACACGGCCAGATTTCTACTACGCGGACCACAACGTGGTGATCTACATTGACGGTCCGCCTCACGACACACCCGAGCAACTCCGAGCGGATGAGACCATCACACGGAGGCTGCAGGAATTGGGGTACGTCGTCATTCGATTCCACCATGAGAACGACTGGGCCGCAGTTTTCCGCGGACATCCGGACGTGTTCGGCAAGGCCAAAGCATGAGTACCGCCTCTCTATCCAAACCGGGAACCCTCATCCGCTCGCGTGGACGTGAGTGGGTGGTCCTCCCCGACTCGAGCGATGAGCTGTTGCTCGCACGCCCTGTCGGCGGCCTGGACGAGGAGATCGTGGGCATCCTCCCCTCGGTGGAACCTGTGGAGTCCGCGACCTTCCCGCTGCCGTCACGTGAACACGTGGGCGATTTCGCCTCGGGCCGCCTGCTGCGAGAGGCAGCACGGCTTTCGACGCGTGCCGCGGCCGGGCCCTTCCGCAGCTTTGCCCGTATTGCAGTTGAGCCCCGACCATACCAGCTCGTGCCCTTGATGATGGCGTTGAAGCTCGACCCGGTACGGTTGTTGATCGCAGACGATGTCGGCATCGGAAAGACCGTGGAGGCCGCGCTCGTCGCCCGGGAGTTGCTTGATCGCGGCGAGATCCGCAGTATTGCGGTTCTTTGCCCGCCGCACCTCGCGGAGCAGTGGCAGAAGGAGCTCGCGACCAAGTTCCATATCGAGGCGGAGCTCGTGCTCAGTAGCACCATTCAGCGACTGGAGCGAGACCTTCCCATCGGTGTCTCGGTCTTCGACCGCCACCAATTCACCATCGTCTCGACCGACTTCATCAAGAGCGACCGGCGTGCTGCCGACTTTGAGCTCAAGTGCCCCGAGTTTGTGATTGTCGATGAAGCGCACGGATGCACGCTGGCCGGCGGTGTGGGCCGCAGCCGCCAGCAGCGATTCGACCTGGTCCGCAAGATCGCCTCCAACTCCAAACGCCACGTGGTTCTCGTCACGGCCACACCCCACAGCGGCAACGAGCAGGCGTTCCGGTCGCTGTTGGGCCTGCTTGATGAGGAGTTCTTCGATCTTCCGAGCGACATCGCCAAGGAGGAACGCGACACCGTCCGTCGGAAGTTGGCCCGCCACCTGGTCCAGCGCCGTCGTGCTGATATCCGGCACTACCTAGAAACTGATACGACTTTCCCCACGCGGCTGGACAAGGAAGAGACCTACTCCTTCAGCCCTGAGTATCGCGATCTCTTCGACGACATTCTGGCCTTTGTGCGTGACTTCGTCGAGGAAGGGTCGGATGACAACCGACGCCGCCGTGTTCGGTACTGGTCGGCATTGGCTCTGCTGCGGTGCGTGTCTTCCAGTCCCGCGGCGGCCGCCGCAACGCTCCGTAGCCGGGCGACCGTTGACTCTGCGGAAACCGATGAGATCGACGAGGTTGGCCGGCAGAGCGTGCTTGACGAGGAGGAAGGCGATGCGATCTCGGTTCTTGATCTCAGCCCTGGGGCAGAGTCTGAAGGCGACTCCGAATCCACCCGACGCAAGCTGCTGGCGTTTGCCAAGCGAGCGGACACATTGCAGGGCGCTTCGGACCTGAAACTGCAAGGCCTGATCAAGGAGCTCAGGGCCTTGCTCAAGGACGGATTCAAACCCATCGTGTTCTGCCGCTTCATTGATACCGCCGAGTACGTCTGCAAGCAGGTGCGAGAAGCACTCTCCGACAAGGTGCGAGTGGAAGCTGTAACCGGCTTGCTGCCTTCGGCGGAGCGCGAGAGTCGGATCGAGGCACTCGTGAAGGAAGAGGGCGAGTACGTGTTGGTGTGCACCGACTGCCTCTCCGAGGGCGTCAATCTGCAGCATGCGTTTGACGCGGTCGTTCACTACGACCTGTGCTGGAATCCAACGAGGCACGAGCAACGGGAGGGGCGCGTGGACCGCTTCGGTCAGAAGAGTCCGCAGGTACGGGTCATGACGTACTACGGCCGCGACAACCCCATCGACGGCGTCATTCTCGACGTGCTCATTCGTAAGCACAAGAGCATCAAGAGCGATCTCGGCGTCACCGTCGCGGTGCCAAGTTCGAGCGAGCAGATCGCCCAGACACTGTTCCAAGGAGCTTTGTTCCGCGAGCGCGCCTCGGGACATGACCAGCCGCTGCTCTTCGAAATGGGTACCAACGAGAAGACCCTGATCAAGGAGTTCCACGCTGCGTGGGAGAATGTGCGTGAGAAGGAACGCGCGAGCCGCTCGCGGTTCGCCCAGCACGCTTTGGACAAGGACGCCGTCGCCGCAGAACTCGAGGCCGTTCGATCGTCGATCGGGCAGAGCGCGGACGTGGCCGAGTTCTTCAAGTCGCTTTTGCGAGCCGCGAACGTCCCCTTCACCGACAAGAACGGACGGGTCAGCGTCTCCCTGAGCACCGAGACTCCGCGAGCGCTTCGCCAGGCTATCGGTCGGGATGATTCCTTTGAGGGGCGCTTCGAACTCCCCATCGAAGGCAATGACCTGTACCTCGGTAGGACGAGCCCGATCATCGAGGGCTTGGCCGGGTGGACTATCGATCAAGCACTGGACCCTGTTGCACGGGATGCGCCCCCAGTGGCTAGTCGATGCGGCGTGATGTCGACCGCAGCGGTGATTACTCGGACGACGCTCCTGGTCGCCAGATTCCGGTACCACCTGCACGTGTCGACCGGTTCGGAGACCATCCTTTGCGAGGAAACCGTCCCGCTGGCCTGCACCGGGGCGGCTTCGGAGCTTCGCTGGCTCGCTCCAGAAGCCAGCGAGGCGCTGCTCTCCGCGACGCCGGCGAAGAACCTTGTGCGCACAGCGATCGATCAGCAGGCCTCACTGCTTGAGAACGACCTGCCTGCCCTCCAGCAGGCACTTGCGGTCATTGCCAAGTCCCGTGCGGCCGAACAGTTAGCCGCCCACGAGCGGGTCCGTGAGGCGACAAAGGCTCGGGGACGCATCACCATCGAACCCGTGCTTCCCGTGGACATCCTCGGTGCCTATGTCCTTCTCCCGAAACTGTGATCTCTATGGCACGAACCGCCCACGATTTCCAGACGATCCGTTCAGAGGGTGCTTTGCTCCCTCCGGATCTCCTGCGCCGCGTCGTCGATCCGAAGGCCGCCTTGCCCGGCACCAAGCCCGAGGACTATGGCTTGCCACCGGGCGAGCGTTTGAACGAGGTGATCACACAGTCGTGGAATCGCCTGCGGCGTCACTGGGCGGACTTCCGCTCCGCGGCGAACAACCTCCCTCCCGGCGAGCCCGGCACCGGTCTAACCAATGACAAGTGGTCGCTGCCACTGTTGCGCGAGCTTGGCTTCGGCCTCCTCCCCGCCACGGCTGGACCGGAGGTTGATGGTCGCTCGTATCCAATCAGCCGCTTCTACGGGGCGACGGCCGTCCACCTTGTCGGATGCAATCTCAATCTTGACCGTCGTGCCGCGGGTGTTCGGGGAGCCGCCGCCGCGAATCCCCACGGGCTCGTCCAGGAATTCCTGAACCGCAGCGACAAGCACATGTGGGCCATCCTGTCGAACGGCCTGCAGCTGCGCATCCTTCGAGACAACCAAGCCCTTTCCCGTCAGTCGTTCCTCGAGTTCGATCTGGAGTCCATGTTGGCCGGCGAGGTCTACTCGGACTTCGTGGTGCTGTGGCTCATGGTCCACGCCACCCGCTTCGTTCCGCTCGACAGCGACAAACCCGAGAGCTGCTGGCTGGAGCAGTGGACCAAGATCGCCGAGGAGCAGGGAACAAGGGCACTCGGTGACCTCCGCGCCGGCGTAGAGAACGCCCTTCAGGCGCTCGGCCAGGGATTAGTCGGGCACCCCAAGAACACGGCGCTCCGCGAAGCACTGCGCAGCGGCAGACTCTCCCTTCCCGCCTTCCACGGCGAACTGCTCCGTGTGGTCTATCGGCTGATCTTCCTGTTCGTCGCCGAAGACCGCACCCTGGACGGCGTGCCGTTCCTGCATCCTCGCGATGACTCTGAGGCCGGTCGGCAAGCTCGAGCCCGCTACCTCGACCATTACAGCGTCGCCAGGCTTCGAGAGCTCGCCTCCAAGATCCGCGGCAGCCGCCACGGAGATCTCTGGCAGCAGTTCAATCTGCTCGTTGGGGCTCTCTCGGGCGACCGCCGCTTCGACGCCGCGAGGCGGCAACTCGCCCTTCCCGTCTTGGGCAGTTTCCTCTGGAGTCCGAGCAGCACCGCCAATCTGAACGCTTCGAATCTCGGTGAGCATGGAGGGAGCGAGCTCACCAACGCCGACTTCCTGGAAGCCATCCGCAATCTGGCATTCACCCGCCAGGGCAAGACGTTGCGACCGGTGGACTACAAGAACCTCGGCTCAGAGGAACTGGGCGGCGTGTACGAAAGCCTCCTGGCTCTCACGCCGCAGATCAGCGGCGACGGTGCGAAGTTCACGTTCGCCGAGTTCAGCGGCAACGAGCGAAAGACATCCGGGTCGTACTACACGCCGGACTCACTGGTTCAGTGCCTCCTCGATTCCGCCCTCGATCCGGTCGTCGCGGATGCCGTCAAAGGCAAGGCCGGGGCGGACGCTGAGTCTGCGATCTTGAACCTGCGCGTCTGCGATCCTGCGTGCGGATCGGGCCACTTCCTGGTGGGGGCGGCACATCGACTGGCCCGTCACCTCGCCCGGGCGCGTGCCCACTCGCAGGGTGAAAGCGAGCCATCACCGCTGATGTACCAGCACGCCCTTCGCGAGGTCATCCGGCGGTGCGTCTACGGCGTCGACCTCAATCCGATGGCCGTCGAACTGTGCAAGGTCTCGCTGTGGATGGAGTCGATGGAGCCGGGCAAGCCCCTGACCTTCCTCGACGCCCACATCAAGTGCGGGAACTCGCTGCTGGGGACCACGCCATCGCTCATGGCCGCGGGCATCCCCGACGCCGCGTTCGAACCACTAACGGGCGACGACAAGAAAGTCGTGGCGTACTACAAGAAGCGCAACAAGCAGGAGCGCAAGGATCTGGCCGCTGGTCAAGGGACCCTCACCGAGTATTTCGAACGCGGGTACACGCTCAAACTCGGCAACATGCCCGAGATGCTGGCGTCCATCGCCGCGGAGCCGGAGGATGATCCGGATGCGGTGCGGCGTCACGAGGAGCTGTACGCGGCTGCGGTCCGAGGCTCAGCCTACGAGAGCGCCCGGCTGCTCGCCGACGCCTGGTGTGCCGCGTTCGTCTGGAGGAAGCACGATACCGACGCCCCGGGCTCGGTTCCCGGCCTCCCGGGCAATTGGGACGCCATCACCGAAGACACCTTCCGCAAGATCGAGCGCAACCCACACTCAGTCCAGCCCTGGATCAAGGACGAGATCAAGCGGCTCGCGGCGGAGTACCGCTTCTTCCACTGGCATCTTGAATTCCCGGAGGTCTTCGGCTGGCACGAAGCGCCTCCCGTCCAGGAACACCTGAGTAATCGCCTGCGAGCAGACGAGGTGCCCGAATGAGTGGCTTCGACTGCGTCATCGGCAATCCCCCTTTCCTCAATCAGCTTGAGTCCGCTACGAGCACAGCGAGAGGACTCTCTGGGATCGTTGAGAAGCGATCCAGTGACGTGATTCGTGGATATACCGACCTGTCCGCGACGTTTCTGCTGTTCTCTACACAAGTGGCTCGGTGCGGAGGTCGCGTAGCGCTTGTACAGCCCCAGTCATTGCTGGCCGTGAAAGACGCTGCTCCGGTGCGAGCGGCCGTCTTGAAGGCGGGGTCGCTCGAGGCCATCTGGGTGTCCAATGAGCATGTCTTTGATGGCGTCAGCGTGTTCACCTGCGCACCGACGATCAAGATCGGCGGCGCACGGGTGTCAGCGCTCGCACGCTCAACGGGAGCAGCATTCACTCCTTTGCCCCCGATGACGTTGGACAATGACGCCCTGGCAGCAGAAGAGACCTGGGCCCACCTAGCAGCCGCAGCGAGCGGCATTCCCGAGATCCTGCTTCCCGTCGGACACACGATTTCCACACTGGCGGACGCGACCGCCGACTTCCGCGACCAGTACTACGGGCTCGATGGATTCCTTCTGGAAAGCGAGAGCATTGCGACAGCGGAGCGACAGGATTTCCGGGCATTCCCACCTATCGTGACCACCGGACTGGTCGATCTTGCCGAGTGCCGGTGGGGACAAGCGTCGACCCGGATTCTCAAGACCAAGTGGCAAGCGCCGCGGATCGATCGCCTCCGCATGGAGTCCGAGGGCACCCTCGGTCCTTGGATCAACGCAAGACTCATTCCCAAGATTCTGCTCGCGACCCAGACGCGGGTTATCGAAGTGTTCGTGGATGCCGCCGGGAGATTCGTCCCCAGCATTCCTCTGATCACCATCTCGCCCCGGCAGCCCGAGCACCTCTGGAAGGTCGCTGCTGCAATCGCCTCGCCGGTGTGCAGTGTTCTAGCGATGCAGAAGTACGCTGGGGCCGCCATGAGCGCCGATGCCATCAAGCTCAGCGCAAAGCAGGTACTGAGCATGCCATTGCCAAGCAGTGCGGAGGCTTGGGCGGATGGTGCTGCAGCTCTCGCGGCCGCTCACGATGGCGACAATCCAGCAATCCGAACAGTCCAGCTCAATCGCTTCGGCGTGCTGATGTGCAAGGCGTACGGTATCTCCCATACGGAGACCGATGCTGTTATGGCGTGGTGGAGCGGTCGTTTGGATCGCGAGCACGTGGAGGTGGATGTTGGCGCGTAGGCCGGGATCGGGCACAAGCACCGTGTCTGCAAACGCCACGGCCGAGTATCTCGCCGCGGCCCTCTCTGCGCGCGATGCAGAGGCTGCTACATTCCTTCAGCAGATCACTCAGCATGAAGCGGCTCAGCATCGCGTCGTCACCTCCAATCCTCAGGCTGCTTGTGCTCGTGCGCTCGCGTTGCTGCGAACCACGTTCCCGCAAGTGTCCGCGGCCAGAGCGGTGGGCACGGGGCACGCCGGCGATCTCATCATCACGGCAGGGGGCATGGACCACCATTGCGAGGTCAAGGCACAGTATGGGAAGCGCAACTTCGCAGACCTGACTCAGGCCGACTGGGTTCGGGATGCGACTGATGCGTTGCGAGTAGTCGTTCGTGAGCGTCCAGATGTGCTGGCGGTGCTGTCAGCAGCGAACCGTGGGGCGCTCGCTGCCGACACGGTAGATGACTCTGGGTGGACGCTCACAGATCTTGTCGCGGCCGATTTATGCGGCATGACAAACAGAGCATACAGAGAACGATTGCAGGTCCTTACTCCTGCCGATCTCGCAGCATTCCTCGGCCGGAAGTACTTGGTGCATCTGACATGCAATGATGCGAGGGTGACACGTCTGGCCGCGACGGCGATCGCTGCCCGCCTTGGTCACCCGGTGTCGATTCACGACTTCGTGATCAAGTCGAACCGGGAGGCAGAACTCACTCTTCTCTTCCCCAGTGCCACAAGACTCGGAACTCTGTTTCACTACCAGATCTACCGCTGGGGTGAACACTCCACTACTGCGCTTGTGGGTCGCCACAAGTTGAACGGGCCGCTTCTGTATCGTGGGATGGCTTCGCAGTGACGACCGCGACACCATCCAACCGCAGCGGCTTCGACATCATCCTCGGCAACCCGCCGTGGGAGCGGGTCAAGCTGCAGGAGCAGGAGTTCTTCGCTCAGCGGGACCCCGCCGTGGCCGGCGCGCCCAACGCCGCGGCACGAAAGAAGGCCATTGCCGGGCTCGAGGACACCAACCCGAGCCTGCTTGCGGAGTTCCACGAGGCCACGCGCCGGGCCGAGGGCGAGAGTCACCTGCTGCGGTCGAGCGGGCGTTATCCGCTCTGCGGCCGCGGCGACATCAACACCTACGCCGTCTTCGCCGAGTCCATGCGCAACGCTCTCTCCACCGAAGGTCGGCTGGGCGTTCTTGTGCCCACGGGCATCGCCACGGATGACACCACGAAGTTCTTCTTCGCAGACCTCGTTCACACGCGCACGCTCCGCTCCCTCTACGACTTCGAGAATCACGGGATGTTTGCGGACGTGCACAGCTCGTACAAGTTCTGCATCGTGGTCGTCGCCGGAGCCACGCCGACGGACGCGGACGCGAGAATCGACTTCTCGTTCTTTGCTCACAGCGTGGCGGAGGCAATGGCTCCGGGCCGTCGGTTCTCGATGTCGCCTGACGACATAGCCCTGTTGAATCCGAACACGCGCACATGTCCGGTCTTTCGATCGCAACGAGACGCTGAGATTGCAAAGGCTGTCTACCGCCGCGTTCCGGTGCTGATCCGCGAAGCGCGAGATGGGAAGCCTGAAGAGAGTCCTTGGGGGCTGACATTTCTGCGCATGCTGGACATGGCCAACGATTCAGCGCTGTTCCGCACGCGGGACTCCCTTGAGGCAGAGGGATGGACGCTCAATGGGAACCACTTCAAGCGGGATGGCGACAGGTACTTGCCGCTCTACGAAGCCAAGATGACGAGTCTGTACGATCACCGCCACGGCAACGTGGTGGGTTCTGACGACCTCGCCTCGCTGAGCGGTATTCCGGCGGTTGCAACGACCGATGGGCAGCACCGCGACCCTGCGTTTTGCGCGATGCCGCGGTACTGGGTCTCCGAGGCGGTGGTCCGGGAGGCGGTTGAAGGTACCGGCTGGCCACATCGCTACTTTATCGCGTTTCGTGATCTTGCACGATCGACCGACGCCAGGACCGCGATTCACAGCGTCATTCCCTGGGCTGCCGTGAATCACAAGACACCGATTCTGCTGCCGCTCGGCGTGGACGCTCGTCGGCATGCTGCATTGATCGCGAACCTGAACTCGTTCGTCTACGACTACACACTTCGGCAGAAGATCGGCGGCGCGAGCGTGAGCTTCTTCATCGTGAAGCAGACGCCCGCCCTACCCCCGGAGGCATACGACCAACCGTGCCCGTGGGGCGGACTGGCGAGTACTGCGCCGACGCTTCTCGATTGGATCGTTCCGCGAGTGCTTGAGCTGGTCTATACCTCGCACGATCTGGCACCGTTCGCAGAAGCGATGTCATGGAACGGGCCACCGTTCGTGTGGGACGCCGGGCGGCGTTTCCAGATTCGCTGTGAGCTCGATGCGGCCATGTTCCTCGCATACGGCGTGGACAGGGCGAGCGTTGAACACATCCTTGACTCGTTCCCTGTGTGCCGGCGCTACGACATGGAGCGGTTCTCTGGCAAGTACCGGACCAAGGACACCATCCTCTCCGTCTATGACGGGATGGCCGACGCCATGAGCGGCGCGACGCCGGTTCCTGTTCCGACAAGTCGGACGATCCCCGCCCCCGCAGCGGCTTTCCTGCCCGCGACGCAGGCACACGTGCAGCATGGCCGTGCCGCGGCGTATGTCACGCTCCTCGCGGCGACGTGGGCCAAACCCGTCGAACGGCAGGCGATCGAGTACGGATTGGTGCTCATGCTCAACGATGCGCTTCGGTCCAAGGTACTCGCGCAGCTTCGCGCCAGTGCAGGCACCGACCTCCATTCCGCTCGGCCAGCAGTCGCGGCCGCGAACCAGGCACCGCCCGATGCGGCGACACAGTACGTGCGGGGGCTCGACACGATGCTCGGCTCACTCAACGCCAATGGCGTGCTCAGAGTAACTACCTCCAGCGGACCGCATGGTGGCATGCAGCGTGTCGAGTTGGGGGCGAATGACCGGGCGATGGTCCAGACCCTGCCCCCGGCCGATCAGTACAAGGCGAGGGAAGCGGTGGCAGCGTTCGAGATTCTCAAGCACAACCTTCTGCGGCTTGATTCGTTCGTGCCCGCCGCCGAGTTGGAGTTCACCGTGGTGTAGAGACATGGAGGTCGTCGATGGCCGGTTCCAAGCCAAACCCGCGCACACCCAAGGACACTGCGCCTCCCGTGCGGGCGGGAAAGGGGGCCGAGACGCTGTTCGGGAGCGTCGAACGGCCATCGAGGCGTAGCGGCGGACGCGAGGGGGCGAAGGAGCGCACGTCATCGTCCGTGAAGGAACGGACCCGCGCCGGAAACGGGGACGCGCCCAAGGAGCCGCGCCTGTGGATCTGCCGACTCGTGGTTGTCGAGGAACTGTCTCCGGCCGGTCAGACCATTCGAGAGATCGAGTTTCGGCGTGGTCTCAACATCATCGCGACGGATGAGGCCACGGACGCCGACGCCCGACCGGTCGGACACAGCGTGGGTAAGACGCTGCTGATCCGACTGATCCGCTATTGCCTGGGCGAGCCATCATTCTGCACGCGGACCACTCGCGCGGCAATCACGGAGAACTGGGAGCACGGCTACGTGCTCGCACACTTCAGAGTCGATGGTGAGGATTGGGTTGTGGCCCGCCCCATCGGGCTCGACGCCGGAAGTACGTCGTCGTTCTCCTGCGCCACCGCGAGCCTCGAATCGGTCCGCATGGACAACAGCGAACGCCAGCGGTATGCGGCGTTCGCTGAGCGGCTCGAATCGCTCGTGGCGGGATCATTCGCGGACTTCGAGCTGCCCCACCTGGATCGCCAGGACCGGCGTGCTCTTTGGACTGACTACCTGGGATGGCTGATACGGGATCAGCACTGCCGGTACCGTCATGCGGCCGAGTGGCGCGATCCGGACATCGATGCCGGTGTGGCATCGCTCCACAAGGAGGATGCGGCGCTCCTGATCCAGATGGCCCTCGGTCTGTTCGATGCCGACCGCAAGAAGCTGGCGACGGCGCACCAAGCTCTGCTGGCCGATCGTTCCGCCAACGAGCGTGAGAGGGCGAGCCTGGAGGCATTCGTCGCGAGGGCAGGAACGTTGGTCCCGGACGCGGCGGCCGATGTCTCCATTCCGCTGCTCGCCGAGTCCCTCAAGGCGAAGGCCGAGCGGGACATAGACGGGCTTCGTGCACTCCAGAAGGATCTTGACGACCCAACCGAAGTGCGTCATGCCCAGGACTACCTGCGTCAACGTATCGAGGCAAGAACAAAGGCGGAGGATCAAGTCGCGACCCTCACCACGACGCTTCAGGCGGCGGAGACGCAGCTCAGCCAGCTCGAAGCGGCCGACGCCAATCAGGCCTATCAGATGTTCGCCCTGATGGGAGCGCAGTACTGCCCCCTCTTCGCCACGAAGCAGGAGGCGGACAACGGAGGCTGCCCGGGACGCGGCGTGCCACTCACCGTCGGGACGAAAGATCCTCAGCACCTTCGCAAGATCAGCGAAACAGATCAGACCATCAAACGGCTCAGAACGGAGATTGCGGTGGCCACCGGAACGGTCGGGACTCTGCGCGACGAGGAGTCCCGGGCGTCTGCGGCCCTGGCCAGCGCCCAAGAGGGGTATCGAGACAAGGTGCGAGGGGTCGCGGCGTCCATAGGTCGTGCGGAAGAGCGCCTCCGTCAGGCCGCGAGCCTCCGAGCAACGTGGGACGGACTCGAGCGGATCAGCGGGCGGATCGCCGCGCTCGACCGAAAGGTTGCCGAATCGCTGGAGCGCCAACAGACTGTGCGCTCATCTCTGGAACGCAGGCAGAAGTCGCTGTCGGCGAGGTTTGATGCCATCCTGAAAACGCTGCTCGGCCCGGAAGCGAGTGGGAGAATCGCGATCGATGGACGGGGGATTCGGCCAGAGGTGGGTTCCGGCATTGCTGTTGGTGGCGAGGCCATGTCCACGTCCGCGACCGTACTCGGCTTCGATCTCGCCACTCTCCTGGAGCCTGACGATAGCGCCGGCTGTGTGCTCGGTTTTCTCTGCCACGACAGCCCCCGCGAGGCGGACATGGAGCCGCCGATCTACCACCGGCTGTTCAGGCTGGTGCGAAACTCCGAACCCAACAACGGCGCGGCCAGCTGCCAGTACATCGTCACGACCACTTCACCGCCCCCGACCGAACTCAGAGCCCCATACGTGGTCGTGACCCTTAGCGCGCGAAGTCAGGAACAACTTCTCCTTCGGAGGCGATTCTGACATGGGCGAACGCGGCGGATGGCGGAGCCCGCTTGTCCCGCCACCCGGGGATCATGGCGCTGCGCACACACCATCGTCGCTCGCTGCCGCCCGTACAGCTCCCGCCGATTCTGTTTCAACCGCCAGAGATGGCGGTCAGCGCCAAGTCGCAGCGGCTCAACAGGCAGCGGTCATTGCCGCGTTCCTGGATGTCCGCCAGGGTCGCTCGCCCGACTACATCGTTTGCGAGCCGGCCCTGAATGCCGCATTCCTCGCCGCGGCACGGGTTCGGGGAGCTGTGGGCACAGATGCTGAACTCAATCGAACGCTTTTGGGCGCTCGCAAGACTGGCGTGTTGTCGGATCATCCGACGACGACCGAGTACCGAATGCCAAAGACACTTGTGCCATACGCCTTCGTGGCCGAGTGGGCCGCACGTCACCTTCAGCGGCAGGAACTCCTACGGCACGACGTGCCCCCGAGCCTAGACGACATCCTGTGCGATCCGAGCCTCGCGGCGAGATTCGATGAGATCGCCGACCGAATCAAACCCGGGATCAAGCCACTGGACATTCGTTGGGCTGCGCTCGGTTTCCGCAAGACGGCACGAAGGGCAGCGGCACCCGGTAGCGTGACGATCGAGCCAAACGAGCGCCTCGCCGCCGATGCTGGCATCCACCAACTGCCCGATAAGCCCGGGCTTTACCTGATCGTGGCTGGCCGGCAGGCGCTGTACGCCAACTACACACGGGATCTCCGCGATCAGTTGATGAGGCACTCGGAGGTAGCAAGTGGCGCACTGGCTCCCGAGTGGCTCGTGCCCGAGGGAACACGACCAGATGCGGTGCGATGGACCTGGTTCCAGTCACGGACCCCTGACGCCGTGGCCGAAGCTCGGATCGGTCTGGTTAGCGAGTATCGCCCCTGGTTGAATCTCCTGGAGCTCAGCGCCAAGTGACTCTGGTTGCTCGGAATGGCACCGGGACGAGCCTTCGGGGTGGGGGCTGAGATCGTCTCTGAAGCCCAGCCCAAAGGGCCGAAGTTCGGACCTGTTAACCAGAGAACTACCTCCCGGAACCCCTCATGGCGACCCGGATTCGACGGTTTGAACCCGTTCCGATCGGGGAGTTCTGAGAAAGGCCTCGTAAAGAGGCCTTTTCTCGTTAACGGTCTGGGCCTTTCGCCCACCGCGCGTAACTCTCGGGAATCGTGGCACTTCCTGAAGGTCCACGATTTGCCGGGCGCTCTCGAATCCGAGGCATCGCATCGCCGTTTCGGTCGCCACGCCGGGGTTGGGGACCGAAAGTCTCTCCGCGCTCTCGAACGCCCGGGCGGGTCTGGTTAACGCGCCGTCGGGGTGAACGAGGGGTGAGATTCGGACCCTGCGCCGCTCCCCGACCGTTTCGCGTATTCAGAGGCAGACGGCCCGCACCGGACGCGGGCCCCTTTCCAGCATCAGGTGCGAAGCCGAGCGCCAAGCGCACGCCCGCACGGATGCATGTCCCCCTTCACGGAGGATGTGCCCGTGCACGACACCGCGCTCATGGACGATGCGCCCGCCCCCACCCCCCCAACCGCCTCGCTTGATCCCGATGCCCCGACGACGCCCGTGGCGCGACTGAATGCCATCGCCGCCATCTTTGCCGAGGGCATCCGCCGCCGGCGGCGACAGGTCGCCATTTCGGGGCCGAGCATCGAGCATCAAGAAGGCTCTCCGACTCGACTTGAACTCTCCGAGCATGCCCGCCCTGATGGGTCCCGTGGTTAACGACCACGAGAACGGAGACCCCGATGGCGATCGATGTGAATGCAGCCGAACGGACCTTGGAACAGATGACGGTGCCGCAGCTGAAGCTGCGGTACGCCAAGGTCTACGGCGAAGAAACTCGCACGCACCACAAGGTGCTGCTCATCAAACGAATTCTCTGGCGGATGCAGGCGCTTCGGGAGGGGGACCTCTCCGAGCGCGCCCGCCAGCGGGCACGCGAACTGGCCAATGACGCCGACCTGCGACGAAGCCCGCCACGCGCCCAATCGCCGGACGCGCCCAAGCCCCGGGCCAACGGCGAGAGCGTGGTGAGCGTGCCCATCCACACGCGAGAGGACTGGCGGCTGCCGCCACCCGGCACGGTCCTCCGCCGCGAGTACAAGGGCCGCGCCGTGTTCGTCCGAGTGCTGCCCAAAGGCTTCGAGTTTGAGGGAGAGGTCTACCGGTCGCTGAGCGCCATCGCGGCGAAGGTGACCGGGTCGCATTGGAACGGATTCCGCTTCTTCGGGCTCAATGAGCCCGGCACCACGGAGGGCAACGTATGAGATCGTCCATCACTACAGCACCGTCCAAGCAGTCCGGCGTGCCGACGGTGCGGTGCGCCATCTACACCCGCAAGTCTAGCGAACAGGGACTCGAGCAGGAGTTCAACTCGCTGCACGCCCAGCGCGAGAGTGCGGAGGCCTACATCGCCAGCATGAAGCACGAGGGGTGGGTGGCGCTGCAGGATCAGTACAACGACGGCGGCTTCACCGGCGGGAACACCGACCGACCCGGTTGCCTGCGGCTGATGGCCGACATCGAAGCCGGTAAGGTCGACTGCGTGGTGGTCTACAAGGTCGACCGCCTGTCGCGCTCGCTCCTGGACTTTGCCCGCATGATGGCGGTCTTCGAGAAGCACCGCGTGTCGTTCGTGTCTGTGACGCAGCAGTTCAACACCACGCAGTCGATGGGGCGTCTCACGCTGAACATCCTGCTCTCGTTCGCCCAGTTCGAACGCGAGATCATCTCCGAGCGGACTCGCGACAAGATCGCGGCGTCCAAGCGCAAGGGCAAGTGGTTCGGCGGCAAGCCGATCCTGGGGTACGACCTCGCGCCCCAGCCTGCGGGCGGGAGCAAGCTCGTCGTAAACGCCGCGGAGGCGGAGCTCGTCCGCGAGATCTACCACTTGTATCTGGAGCACCGCTCGCTCACCAAGGTGGCCCAGATCCTCAACGCCCGAGGCAGCACGAGCAAGCGCTGGACGACCCGCAAGGGCACGGCGGTCGGCGGCCGGGTGTGGGACAAGCACCTGCTGATCAATCTCCTCACCAACCCGGCCTATGTGGGCAAGGTCAAGCACAAGAAGGAGCTGTTCGCCGGCGAACACGCGGCCATCGTCGACGAGCGGCTGTGGCAGCAGGTCTTCCAGACGATCAAGCACAACGGCCGCACTGGCGGCATGCACGTCCGTAACCAGCACGGGGCGCTGCTCAAGGGGCTGATCCACTGCGGGCCGTGCGGGCACGCGATGGGCCACACCTACAGCGTCAAAGACGGGAAGGCCGCGTACCGCTACTACGTCTGCTACGTCGCCCAGAAGCAGGGCTGGCACGCGTGCCCTTCGGGCTCCCTGCCCGCCGAGCAGATTGAAAGGCTGGTGGTCGACCGGATCAAGCACATCGGTGGCGATCCCGCGTTGGTCGCGGCGACATTCCGCCAGTTGCAGAGCGGCATCCGCTCTCGGAGCGCCCAGATCGAGAAAGACCAGATTGCGAGCGCTCGTGAGATCCAGAAGATTGAGGGCGACATCCGCAAGGCCGCGATGGCCGCAGGCACGGACGCCAACGCCGCCGCCCGGCTGGCAGACCTCCACGAACGCCTGGCGACGGCCAGCGAGCGGGCGCGAGTTCTTCGCGCCGAGGCGGACCAGGTCGACGGTGAGTCGATCACCCAGTCCGACGTCGCGGCCTCGCTTCGCGAGTTCGCCGCGACGTGGGACGTGCTCTACCCGCGGGAACAGGCGGCCGTGCTGGCGAACCTCGTCAAACGGGTGGACTACGACGGTGCAAAGAAGACGGTGTCGATCACGTTCCATCCGGCCGGGCTGCGCACGCTCGGCCAAGCACCCGTTGAGCACGAGGAGGTCGCATGAAAGACATGCACGACGTCACGATCGAGTTCCCAGTGCACTTCACGCGGGGGGCGGCGGGCCGGAAAGAGGTCAACGTCGGCGTGGAGCCCGCCGCGCCGCCCGTTGAAGCGGGCCGCGTTCCCCGTGTCGCCCGCCTGATGGCGCTGGCGATCCGGTTTGAGGAGTTGGTTCGGATGGGCGAGGTCGAATCCCATGCCGATCTGGCCCGCCTCGGCCAGGTCACGCGGGCTCGGATCAGCCAGATTATGGACTTGCTGTGCCTGGCTCCGGACATCCAGGAGGAGTTGCTGTTCCTGCCCCGCATTGAGCGCGAGCGCGATGCGGTCAGCGAGCACGAACTCCGCTCGGTGTGCGCCGTCTCGGACTGGCGCGAGCAGCGTCGGCGCTGGCGGGATTTGGCAGGCGCTGAAAGCGGCTCACAGAACTGACAAAAGCCCGGCGAACCGCGTGAACGCGGCCCGCCGGGCGAGCTACGAGGGCCTGGTTAGCGCTGGTTGGGGATGGTGGTCGAGCTCATTCGGAAGGTGTAGACGAAGATGGCCGCGGGGTCGAGGCCGTCGAACCGCTTCCCCCAACCTCCGTGCTTCTTCCGCAGCGAGTACTCGGCCCGCCGGGCTTCCTCGGCCGTGTCACAGCCGACGATCAAGAACGGGTCGCGGGTGGAGTTGATGCAGTGCTCGCAGAGGAGGCGCTCGCGCGGGTTGCAGGTAACGCCGATGAACCAGCGCGGGTGCTCGCCGCCGTTACGCTCGATGAATTGTGTGATTCTCTCGGCGGGCGATGGCCGCGCCTGGACGGCTTGGGCGGTGGACATGGGGGGAACTCCTCGTGCTCTTGGCGGAATGAACGGGCTGCGACCGGCTGCCGGTGCAGTGCTCGCCCGCCTGCTCCCTCTGAATACGCAAACGGCCTGGAATGGCCCGGGAGGTCGGTGCGGCACGTCGGGCATTTCGGCATGCAGCGGTTTACCATCAGGTCCGAATGAACCAGGAACTGGCCAACGCGATCGAAGCCCTCCTCAGGCGCATCCCAGACAAGTGGCAGCGGGTTGCCACCGACCGGCTCTCGGTCTCCGAGCAACGAGCGCTCTTGCTCCTTGTCGGAGCAGGACTTGTGGAACGGCGCAACACCATCCGCCTGGGAATGGCGGGCCAGAGCGAGGCCATCGAAGCGACGATCGCGGTAACGGGGGAGGCCGGGTTGCTCCAGGCGATCGAGCCGGTGCTGGCGGAATCCTGGAACCGGTGGCGGAAGGCCATCGACGACTGGCGTCAGCAGACCGGGGGATCCGCCAGGCCGTTCAGGGTGACGAAGGTCGGCGGTGATGAATGGCGGCTTACCGAGCACGGCTTGCAAGCGAGGGCGGATCTCGGTGTGCCACTGGACCCGAAGCGGCCCCGGAATCATGCGGCGGTGGTCGCCAGTCGTGAACGGGTCATCGATTTTGTGATGAAGGCCGGGAGCCTCGAGGATCGTCCGCCGGTTCATGGCACCGGAACGCTCGTCGCACTTCGCGGGGTCGTCTCCGAGCAGGACCGTTCTCCGCCGGCGCCATCTCCGACACAAGTGAACCTGACGAACGCCGCCGATATCGCCGCGGCATTCCGTGATGCGATACTGCCGATGGTCGAAACCATTGTGGGCGGCGCACCTCGCCAGAGCGGCGGCGCGAATCGCCCCAAGGCGTCGCAGGGCGGTGCGATGACCTGGCAGGAGGCCATGAGTCTGGCCGAATCGCACGTCAAGAAGCACGGCGGGTTCTTCCCGGGCCGAAACGAACTCGCCGGTATCGTCGGCTGCTCGCCGTCCACCATGACGAAGGTGCTCAAGCACTCCGCGTACCTCAAGGCGCGTCGCGCGGAGACCGGGACCGCGAGCAAGCCCAAGGACGCCGGCTCGTCAGATAAACTCGGCAACACCCGGGCCGACGTCAAAGCGGCACAGGAAGCGGTGGATGCTCGCATCGATGCAGGCGAGCCTCTGGACGCCTACCACGCAGGCGATGACGAAGCACCGGCAGACCGCGACGAGACAATCGCGAATCTGATTGCGGAGCAGCAGGCCGAACGCACGCGGGAGGAACGCCAGCGGAGATCGGTCAAGAAGCGGCCGGAGCGGTAGGTGCTGCCAGCCTCTGCTGCCGGTGGTCGCGCCCAGTCGCGACCGGCGGCAAGCCTGCGAATCACGAGACATTCGAGGTAGTCACGCGACCACTTGCGGACTTGTAACCGGGCCCACCGCCCGGGAACGGAGTCGCCGCATTGGGAATCGCGCCCCCACTCAACCGTCAGGTTGCGCCCCCGCCGGTGCTGATCACCGCCGGGGTGATCGCCAGCGAACTCGGCCAGCCCATCCACCGCGTCGTGCGGGTCTTGGCCACGCGCCCTTGGATCAAGCCGGCCGCACTGGCCGGTCGGGTCCGACTGTTCGACCGCCGGGCCATCGAGCAGGTCGGCGCCGAGCTCGCCGGGATCGATCGTCGCCGCGCGCCGGTCGGGCAAGGCGGTGCGGATTGAACGGCACCACCGCTCAGGTTCACACCTCATCGCTCGACCAAGGCTCAAGGCGGCTGATCGCGCTCATGCAGCGCATCGGATTTGGCCGGATCGAGTCGTTGCGCGTACTCGACGGCCAGCCGGCGTTCGACCCGCCGCCGCGCGTGATCCGAGAGGTCAAGCTCGGGGCGGAGCGAGCCTGCCAGGGGCACGACAGCCCGGCCGGCTTCACGGTCAAGCGTGCGGTGGTTGATCTCCTCGCCGAGTTGACCGTCGTTGGCTCTGCCACTGTCGCCATCGAGGTACGCCACGGCCTGCCTGCGCGCCTCATCGTTGAGGAGGTGGCTCGTGATTGAGCTCGCTCCCTCGCCGATCCACCGCGCGTTCGATGCGATCGACATCGATCGACTCGGCGCAGTCGCCCACGGCGTGGCGAACCGGCTCGCGGGACCATGTCGAAGGGGAGACGGGCACGCGGATCTCCGGTCGGACCTCATCTTGGCCGCATTGGAGAGGTGGCCACGGTTCAAGCCCTCGCGCGGTCGTCCGATGGCGTTCCTTGCCGTCGCCATGACCCGGGCCGGAGCATCGATCCTCCGGGCCCAGCACGCCGCCAAGCGCGGCGGCCGGTCGACGAACGTGCCGCTCAGCGACGCGATGGCGGCCAAGCCAGGGCGGTACCCGTCGCTGACGACGGTGTCCCCGATCGCTCGGCGTGACCTCGAACTTGACGTTCGTGCCGCGGTCGACGACTTGCCCGAGGACCTCGCCACGGTCTGCAACGACTTCCTCGAGGCGGCCACGGATGGCCGCCGTCGTCCCACGCTCGGCGCTGCGGCCACTGTTGCGCTCCGCCGTCACTTCGAATCGGTCGGATTCTCGGAGGACTTGTCATGACGACCCGCTCGCTTTCATCCATTCCCCCCGGCACGACGCCCCGCTCCGCCGTGGCGGCTGCGCCGCTCCCAAGACCCAAGCGGCGCGTGTACCTCGCCGGGAAGATGCACGGCTCGGGCAACTGGCGATTGCCGCTGGTGCCGCGGCTCGGTGTCGAGCCGTTCGGCCAACCGATCGACTGCGGCCGCTTCATCTTCACGGGGCCGCACTTCGTTCCCTTCGGCGGCCAGAGTCACGAGTGGGTCGGCTGGCACGCCGGCGTCGAGCAGCACGCCTCAACCCCTTGGCCCGCCCCCGAGTTCAGCCGCCCCCGCTGGGTGGTGCCCGGGCTGTGCATGGAGTGGATCCGGGAGTCGAACCTGTTCTTCGCCTGGATCAATGCCACGGACTGCCACGCCACGCTTCTGGAACTGGGCTGGGCGCACGCGCTGGGCAAGCCGGTGTACCTGGCGTTCTCGACGCGGGACCTGGCGCGGCAGATGTGGTTCGCTCGGAACTGCCCGCGGACGACCGCGCACGTGCACGCATCTCCCGCCGAAGCGCTTGACCGAGCGCTGGCGTGGGAGGTGCCCTTCGAATGACGCTCCCGACGCTCGAAACGGTCCGGCGCTACGCGTCGGCGGGGCTGTGCGTGTTGCCCGCGATCCGCGAGGGCGACGACAAGCGCGTTGCCCTGCGCTCGTGGAAGCCGTACCAGACGCGGCTGCCGACGCCGGCGGAGCACGCGCGGTGGTTCGCAGGGCCCGCCCCGCGCGACCTGTGCATCGTCTGCGGCGCGGCGTCGGGCAACGCCGAGATGATCGACTTCGACCTGGCCGGCGCTGCCTTCGATCCGTGGCGAAAGCGGGTCAATGCGGTGTGCCCGGGACTCATAAATCGCCTGGTCGTCGAGACGACGCCTTCGGGCGGTCGCCATGTCGTGTACCGCTGCTCGGGTCCGGTCTGCGGCAACATGAAGCTCGCCCAGCGGTCCTGCAACGCTCCTGGGCCCAAGCCGATCGAGATTGTCGGGAAACGGTTCACGCCGCGGAAGGGTCCGGATGGGCGATGGCACGCGATCGCCACGATGATCGAGACCCGCGGCGAGGGCGGGATGTTCCTGTGCGCACCGTCAAACGGGTACGTGCTCACGGCTGGCGATCTGGCCGCGTTGCCGGTCATCACGCCCGAAGAGCGTGAGTACCTGCTGGCGTGCGCCTGGGAACTCAACGAGGCCCAGCATCCTGTGGAGGATGGTCCGCGCCCGAAGTCATGCTCAGCCTCATCCACCAGCGACCTAAAGCCCGGCGACGACTTCAACCAGCGCGGCAGTATCCGCGATCTGTTGGTCGAGCACGGCTGGACCCGCGTGAGCGGAGGTGAGAATGAGCACTGGGCCCGCCCTGGCAAGGACCGGGGCTGCAGCGCCACGCTCAAGGCCGGCGTGTTCTATGTGTTCTCGACCAACGCCCCGCCCTTCGAGGACGGCCGCGGCTACTCGCTCTTCGCGGTTTACGCGCTGCTCAAGCACGACGGCGACTTCGCGGCAGCGGCCCGGGCGCTGCGGCGCGAGGGATTCGGTGCGGAACCAGCCTCCGGCGATGTCGATCTGTCGGGCTTCAAGGTCAAAGCCCCGCAGGCGGAGCCGTCGCCGTCCGCACCGATCGATCCCGGTCCCGTGCCGCCGGCGCTCCTGCGTGTGCCTGGGTTCATCGACGAAGTGATCGACTACTCGCTCGCCAACGCACCGTACCCCGAGCCGGTCCTGGCGTTCTGCGGCGCGGTGGCGCTGCAGGCCGCGCTCGCCGGCCGCAAGGTCCGCGACCCGCAGGACAACCGCACGGCGATCTATCTTCTGGGCTTGGCCAACACCGGCACGGGTAAAGACTTCCCGCGCAAGGTCAACCAGCGGATCCTCGCCGACTCGGGCATGGCCGGCGCGGTCGCTGACGGCTTCGCCAGCGGCGAAGGGCTCGAGGACCGGATGTACCTGACGCCGGTCATGCTCTTCCAGACCGACGAGATCGACACGCTCATGCAGGCGATCAGCGGGTACGGCGCCAAGCGCGACCCTCGCTACGAGGGGATCATGCAGACGCTGCTGAAGCTGTACACGTCGGCCAACACGATCTACCCGCTCCGCGTCAAGGCCAGCGACGAGGAGCCGCGCATCATCGACCAGCCGTGCCTGTGCCTCTTCGGGACCGCCATCCCGGACATCTTCTATGAAGCGCTGTCGCCCAAGATGCTCTCCAACGGCTTCTTCGCACGCATGCTCATCTTCGAGGCTGGCCGCCGCGGGCTCGGCCAAGATGTGGATGTACGCGACCTCCCCAGGTCGATCCTCAAGCGGGCGCGGTGGTGGGCGGAACTCAAGCCGGGCAGGGGCAACCTCAAGACCGAGCATCCGGTGCCCAGGCTGATCGAGCCGACCGCCGATGCGCGAGTGCGGCTCGGCGAGGTCCGCGCCCAGGCCGATGCCGCGTATTCCGAGGCCGAAGGCAAGTCCGATCAGGCGGGGATGGCACTGTGGGCACGCGCCAACGAGAAGGCCCGCCGCCTGGCGCTGGTGCACGCGTGCAGCGCGGCGCGCCGCAAGCCGCAGATCACCGTCGATGCCGTGGACTGGGCCTGGGCGCTCGTCGAGCATCAGACTCGCCGCATGCTCTTCAAGGCGAGCCAGCACGTCAGCGCGGGCGACTTCGAGAGCCAGTGCAAGGCGATGATCCGCGTGCTCCGGGAATGGGCGGCAAAGCACCCCGCCGACCCGTGGATGCCCTTCTGGCAACTGAGCCGGCGCTTGGCGTGGTCGCCCCGCGAGCACGACGAGGTCCGACAGGCGCTGGTCGATCAGCGCCGCATCCAGTTCGCCGAGCGGGCCACCGGCGGCACACCCCAGCGGCTCTACCGACTCATCGAGGACGTTGCCGAAGCATGAACACGCGATCCACCGCCGCCAGAACCGGTCTGCGACGCCGTCATTGCCTCTCGAACATCGCTCCGAACCGCTCCGGCGCAGCGCGAGCACGAGCGTGGACCCTCGATTCCGCAGCGCCAGCAGGGGTGCGCAGCAACCTGTTGCGCCTCTTGCAACCTCTTGCGCGCAACAGGTTCATCGCGGGAACATCGAGAAATCATGGAGCAAACAACAACACACCCCCCTCTTTCCTACCTGTTGCGCCCACCCCCCCCGCGCCGGCGCGGGCGCGACGGGCGCGCAACAGGTTCGGCGCAACGGGCGGGCGGCGTGCGGATCGCAGGCCATCGACGCACCGGTTCGGACATGCAGTTGGTGTGCCAGGCTGCGCCTACCCGGAGCCTTACAGCCGGAGTCCGAACGGGGGGAGGGGGCAATAGGTACTCCGCCGGGGGGGGACCGGTCTCGAAACGCCCGCGGGAACAGCCGCGCTTGGAGACAGAGTTTGTTTGCGCGTCCGAGCGCCGACGGTCGCGTGGCGGCGCTTGGTACGCCCCGCCGCGAGGACGCGACGTGGGCGATCGTGGGCCAACCCGTGGCCAAGGGGGCGCGTGGTGAACCGGCGCTGGGCGGCCCGCATTCCCGCGCCGCCCACAAGTTTGGCCGAGTTGCCCACATGTCGCAGAATCATCGAGAAATGAAGGCCGATCGCCTTGCCAGTTCCCCGTCAGCCGGCCAATGTGTGTCCAACGCGAGCGGGAACAACGCACCCCCCGCACGCGACGGAAACCACGAACATGAACGCGACCACGAAGACCACGCTCGACCTCGCCAAGACCCTCGCCAAGAGCGGGTTCCACATCCCCGCGATCGAGATCCACACGCCCGACGGGCGCACCTGGAACATCGCGACGGTCCCCTCAGGACGCGGCCGCCACCTCGACGGGCACTGGGGCCCACGCCCCGGAGCGCTCGGCGGCTTCCGCCTCTTCGAGGTCGACCGGGATACCGACACCCCCAACGAGCACGACGCGATCGACGGCGACACCTGGGCCGCCGACGAGTTGGTCGACTATCTCCGGGCGGTCGGCCAACCCGAGGACACGACGAGTTGGGACCGCAAGAACGACAACTACCCGACGACCTGAAGCCCGCGACATGCGGGCTTCGCTGATTACCAGAGACCACCAACCCAAAGGAGCACGACCATGACGAAGCGCACCCCCAAGACCACCAAACCCGAACCCACCGCACGCCGCAACGACATCGCCCGCCTGATGGACGTGCTGGCGATGGAACTGGACAAGCACGACGAGCAGGCGAAGGCCGACCCGACCAACTGGGGCATCACCGGCAACCTCGGGAAGGTCCGCAGCGACCTGATGGACACCGTCGCCTTCCTCAGCGGCATGGACCGCGAGGACATCGAGCGCTTTCTCGCCGAGTGACCGCCCGCTCTGCACGCACTCCCGCCCCCACGAAGGAGCACGCCCATGAACATCAAGACGATCGTGATCGAAGGCCACGAGAAGGACGTCAAGATCAGCCGCACCGAGCGCGGGGCCGAAGTGACGATCGAGCAGAACACGCGCCACGCGGGCAGGCAGGACATCTGCATCGCCCACATCGCGCGCGACGAGGACCGCGAGGCCCGCTACGCCAAGGCCGTCGAGGTCGCCAAGGCGGTCTACGGGACCGACCGCCGCGGCCGCGCCGCCGCCACCAACTCGATGGTTCACGACGTGCTCAACGAGATGGAGCGCATCGCCGGTTGCTAGCCACGAGGCGGCGCGGGGAACCGCGCCGGCCCCGATTCCCCGCCGCAACGTGCGGCGGGATTCCGCACATGCAGTTAGGAGAATCGCATGAGTACGAAGACCAAGAAGCCCCGCACCCCGAAGATGTCCAAGAGCGCCGCCCGCGCCGAGGGGGCGGCGAAGACCGACCGGCTCCGCAAGGCCGCACTCGCCGAGATCAAGGACCGCATGGACGGCAAGACGCCCGCCAAGAGCGGCAAGGCTCCCAGGGCCGCGAAGGCGCCCAAGGCACCCAAGGAGAAGATGCCCAAGCGCGTCAGCGCCCTCGACGCCGCGGCGCAGGTCGTCGCGGGCGCGAAGGTCCCCATGCGTGCCAAGGAGATGATCGCGGAGATGGAAGCGAAGGGCCTCTGGAAGAGCCCCGGCGGGAAGACGCCGGAGGCGACGCTCTACGCCGCCATCATCCGCGAGATCGCCGCCCGGGGCGAGAAGGCCCGCTTCAAGAAGCACGACAAGGGCGTCTTCGTCGCCGGAAAGGGAGCCTGACCCATGCAGGCCACCCGCGCCCAACTCGAAGTCCTGCTCGACGCGGCCGAGCGCCTGCTCAACGCCCGCGAGGTCCAGATGCTGACCACCGAGGAGTGGGACGCGATGGAGCACGCGGTCGCGGCCTGCAACGAGCCGCCCGCGAACGAGCGGACGGAGACGTTCACGGTCGATGGCACGCGGGCGCTGGTCCGCAGCGTCGTCCCGATGAAGGGCGAGCCGTACCAGCACCGGTGTCCGGAGGACGCCTTCGAGGCGGTCGCCCATGCGGTGGCCGAGGCCACGAGCCCGTTCAACCTCGAAGACCTCCGGCACGCCGCCAATATCCCCTGGACGCAGGCGGCCGTCGCCTTCGCCTTCCTCAAGGAGCGGAGCGTGGTTGTGCCCGCGGGCAGCCGCAACCACGCCGCCGTGGGCAAGACGCCCTACGAGGACGCGATGGTCGAGTTCCACGCCCTCCGGGAGAAGGGCCCCAGCGCCTGAACGCATCGGTGCTCCCTTCCTCACGCCTCGGCCTTCGCCGGGGCTTTCTCTTCGGGGGAAGTCGCTCGTCAGCGCTGAAGCCGAGTACTGCAAGTTCGAACGCCCTTGAATTCGGCAAGCTCGATGGGCAGCAGTTCCCTGTGCCACGCTATGAGCGACGCGACCCTGTCGTCGGCGATGCTCCTATCCTCGCCGGTATGGGTAGTCCCGTCCGTGTCGTGCTGGACCTCGAGATCAGCGTCTCGGAGCAGCGGCTCGCTGACCTCTTGGCGTTCCTGCGCCGAGCGGTTCCCTTCTACGAGCAACCGGGCGGTATCCGCGTCACGCTACTCCGAGACGATCAACGGCCCGGCCGGTACATCGAGCGTGTTGAGTACGCGGAAGAATCCGCCTTTGAACTCGACCAGCGCCGGGTCGCCGAGGACGATCACATGAAGGCATTGCTGGTGGAATGGCGCGGCCTGCTCCATGAGCCGCCAATCGTCCGAGTGTACCGCACGGTCAGTTGGGCGTGATGGCGGGCTGAGTGGCGGTCGTCGCGGGCGGCGTATCGGCCTTGTCGCCTGCCGGGCGGAGCCGGCCCAACCCCGCTTCCTTCGAGGCGTCCCACACAACCACCGAGCGGGTGCAGCGCGCGTCCGCACCGTCCGGCTTACACTCCGACATTCATGGATGTCGGCTTGGGGCCAATCAGGATGCGAGGTGACGATGCCATCCTTGAGTCGAGAAACAGTTCGGGCCGGCACACGAGGCATAGTCGCCACGCTTTTGGTCGCGGCCCTGATCGCCATCGGCTCACGCAACCTTGCCCACTTCGATGCCGCACTCGTTGGCTACACATTCGCCACGCTGTTCGCAGTGTTTGGGATCACGTACCGCTACTCCATGTGGCTTCAGCGTCCGCCGACGGCACTCTACTGGCGGCGAGGCTGGCAGGCGTTTTTCTCCCGTGACCGGCTGCTCACCAACCTCGCTGCCTGGCCCAAGCGTGTCATCGGCGTCTTTGCGCTCAACAACTTCATCTTCCGGCGCAGCCGACCCCGCTGGGCCGCCCACTGGCTCATCATGTGGGGCTGCCTGCTGGCAGCTGCGATCACGTTCCCACTGGTCTTCGGGTGGATCCACTTTCAGACGCCAGCTGACGATTTCGAGCGCTACCGCGTGTACGTCTTCGGCTTCCCGACGTTCAGCTTCCGGATCGAGAGCATGGTCGGCGGGTTGATCTTCCACGGCCTGGTGTGGGCCTCGTTCCTGGTGATCGCGGGGGTGATGATCGCGATGCGGCGGCGGATGCGTGATCGCGGCGCCGAGGCCGTGCAGCAGTTCGGCGAGGACTTCCTGCCGCTCATCCTCCTCTTCGCGGTCAGCATCACCGGGCTGATGCTGACCGCGAGCTACACGTGGATGAAGGGGTACGCTTACGACTTCCTGGCGATTGTGCACGCCGCGTGCGTCATCTTCACGCTGTTGTGGCTGCCTTTCGGCAAGTTTTTCCACATCTTCCAGCGTCCGGCGCAGCTCGGCGTGTCGTTCTACAAGGACGCGGGTCGAGCGGGCGAGCAGGCTGTGTGCCGGAACTGCGAGCAACCGTTCGCCTCAATGGTGCACGTTGAAGACCTCATTCGGGTCGAGCGCGAGCTTGGGTACTCCTACGAGATGCAGGGGGTGGGCGAAGATGCGGTCAACCACTACCAGTACATCTGCCCGCGCTGCCGCCGGCTCAGTATGGCGTGGGCGCAAGGCCGCTTGTGGCAGGCCGGTCGGGGCCGTGAGGTGACGGATCGCCCCGGGATCGTGGATGTTGCGGCGATAATGGAGGCCGCGTCGGCCCCGGCAACGACGACCGAGCACGCTTGATCGACCAGAAAGATTCTCATGTCCAACCCTCCTTCAAACCTCCTGCCGATCCTCGACCGCTTCGGGCCGCACCTGAACCGTTCAAGCCCCGTGCGATTGGCCACCGACGCCGAGCCAGACCGGCTCGTCAAGACGCACTGCTGCTTCTGCGGCCAGCAGTGCGGCATCCAGCTCAAGGTCAAGGACAACGTCGTCACTGGCTTCGAGCCGTGGTACGACTTCCCGTTCAACCGCGGGATGCTCTGCCCCAAGGGTGTCAAGCGGTATCTCCAGGGTGCTCATCCGGATCGGTTGCTAACGGCCTTCAAGCGGGACACCTCGGTCCCCGAGGGTTTCAGCCCGATGGGCTACCAGGAAGCGATCACACGCGTCGCCTCCGAGATCGGTCGCATCCAGAAGACCTACGGCAACTCGGCGATGGGTGTGCTGAGCGGCGCGAGCCTCACGGTCGAGAAGGCCTACTTGATGGGCAAGTTCGCCCGGGTGTGCGTCAAGACTCCCTACATCGACTACAACGGCCGACTGTGCATGGTGAGCGCCGGGGCTGGGAACAAGAAGGCGTTTGGCATCGACCGGGCCGCGAACCCGTGGAGCGACATTCCCAAGGCCGAGCTCATCTGGATCAGCGGGGCCAACGTCGCCGAGTGCGCCCCGATCACGACTGAGTACGTCTGGCAGGCCCGCGAAAACGGCGCGCGGATCATCGTCGTCGATCCCCGGATCACACCGCTGGCCCGCACCTGCGACCTGTTCCTGCCTGTCAAGCCGGGGCGTGACATCGCCCTGTTCAACGGCGTGCTTCACCTGATGATCGAGAAGGGGTGGATCGACAGGCCGTTCATCGAGCAGTTCACCGTTGGCTTCGACAAGGTTGCCGAGCACGTGGCTTCCTGGATCCCCGCGAAGACCGCCGAGGTAACCGGTATCCCCGAGCGGCTGATCCGCCAGGCGGCGGAATGGTGGGGCACGGCCAAGTCCAGCTTCCTCATGCACGCCCGCGGGATCGAGCACCATTCGCACGGCGTGCAGAATGTACTGGGCTCGATCAACATGGTGCTGGCGTCCGGCCGCATCGGGCGCGAGGGTTGCGGCTACGGGACAATTACCGGGCAGGCCAACGGGCAGGGCGGGCGCGAGCACGGGCAGAAGTGCGACCAGCTCCCTGGCTGGCGCGACATCTCGAACCCGGTTGACCGCGCCCACATCGCCAAGATCTGGGGCATCGCCGAGCCGGACATGCCCGGCCCTGGCGTCGATTGCTACGAGATATTCCGCAAGATCGACAAGGGCGAGATCAAGGGCCTGATCTCGCTCTGCTTCAACCCCATTGTCTCCCTCCCGGACAACAACTTCATCGCCCGTGCCCTCGGCAAGCTCGAGTTCTACGTCGCCATCGACTTCTTCATGAACGAGACGGCGCGGCACGCGGACATCGTGTTGCCCGGCTCCCTCCAGGAAGAGGACGAGGGAGTGGTCACGCAGATCGAGGGCAAGGTCATCAAGATCAACAAGGCGGTGGACTGCCCCGGGGATGCCCGGCAGGACTGGCGGATTGTCCAAGACATCGCCGCCGCCCTGGAGCGCCCCGCTGGATTCACCTTCACCGAGCCTCGGGCCATTTTCGATGAACTCCGTGTCGCTAGCAAGGGTGGCGTCGCCGATTACTCCGGCATCACCTACGAGAAGATCGAGCGGCAGTACGGCGTCTGCTGGCCATGCTACAGCGAGGATCCCAGCGGCAAGCCCATCGAGCACGCGGGCACGCCGCGGCTGTTCGAGCCCGGCTCGTGGAACGTCGTCGCCAAAGGCGCCGGCCCGTTCTACTTCCCGGACGGCAAGGCCCGCTTCAACGTCGCTCCGTACACGCCGCCGGCGGAGGATACGGACACCGAGTACCCGCTCATGCTGACGACGGGGCGCGTCGTCAGCCAGTTCCTCTCGGGCACACAGACCCGTCGAATCGGCCCGCTGGTGGACCAGTACCCTGAGCCGCGGATCGAGATGCACCCGCAGCTTGCCGAGAAAATGGGGATCAGAGACGGAGACTGGGTGACGGCCCAGTCCCGTCGCGGCGACTGCACGCTGCAGGCGATGGTCGTGACGACGATCCGCCCCGACACTATCTTCATTCCCTACCACTGGCCCGGCCGCAAGAGCGCCAACCAGCTCACGATCTCGGCTCAGGACCCGATCTCCAAGATCCCCGAGTACAAGGTGTGTGCGGCCCGCATCCGCAAGGCCGACGGGCCGCCGGACTGGGCCGGGCGTTTGGAGCCGCAGCAGGGATAAGACGATCGGAGCCAGCATGAGCGTTCCCGGCCACCTCAACTTCTACATCGATCCAGCCCGCTGCATCGGGTGCCAGGCGTGCGTGCAGGCGTGCACCGAGTGCGACACGCACAAGGGGATCTCCATGATCCACCTGGAGACCGTTGACCGGGCGCACTCGACGCAGACCATTCCCGTCGTGTGCATGCACTGCGACTCGCCGACCTGTGCTGAGGTGTGCCCCGCCGACGCGATCAAGCGAACACCCGACGGCGTGGTGCAGTCGGCCCGCAAGCCGCGCTGCATCGCCTGCAACAACTGCGTGCTCGCCTGCCCTTTCGGCGTGCCCAAAATGAAGGTCGAGTTTGAGTTGATGATGAAGTGCGACATGTGCTACGACCGCTCGTCGATCGGCCTCAAGCCCATGTGCGCCAGCGTGTGCCCAAGCCAAGCGCTCTTCTTCGGGACGCGCGAGGAGATCGAGGCGGCCCGCCCGCAGTCGGCCCCGATCGACCGCTTCCAGTTCGGCAACCAGACGATTACCACCAAGGTCAAGATGATGGGTCCGCGGAGCGTGGCGGGAGCGCGCCCCGAGCATCTGGATGTCACCGCCGCGCTCGATCCCAATCCGCCTGGACGATCCATCTCTCTCGGCGTGCTCAACGGCTCGCGTTGATCGGCCACCCCGCGTACCGCCTCGGAGTTCAGTATGGCTCAGGATACCCCCCCTTCATCCCAACTCCGCGTCCTTACCCCCGACGGCCGCCCTTCCGACGTGCAGCCAAAGTGGCGCAAGGACTTCCCGATCGACACCGCGCAGGACAACTACGTCGCGCGTCGGGACTTCACCAAGTTTATGGTGTTGATCAGCGGCTCCTTCGTCGCGGGCCAGGCGTGGATCGCGCTGAAGACGCTCGGAGGCAAGCACACCGGGATCGGGCCGCGCGCGATCGCCCGGGTTGGGGACATCGCCATCGGACAGGCGGCTACGTTCTTGTACCCCGGCGAGCACGATGTGTGTCTGCTGGTCCGCGCGGGTGAAGAGGAGTTCCTCGCCTACAGCAACAAGTGCTCCCACCTGTCGTGCCCGGTGACGCCGGATGTCGGCTCGGGGCGGCTTGTGTGTCCGTGTCACCACGGGTCGTTCGACTTGGCGACGGGTCGGCCGCTGGCGGGTCCGCCGCGACGGCCGCTCGCGCGGATCGTGCTCGAGGTGCGTGAGGGGACCATTTACGCCACCGGCGTCGAGGAGAGGACCGTATGAGCCAGCAGCGATGCTCCTCCCCGCCCCCTCCGCCCCGGCCGACCGGCGCTGCGCCGAGCCGCGCAACTACCGAGAATCGCACCGCGATCGTCCTGGGCATCCTCAGCATTGTGCTCATCATCGGGATGATGCAACTCTGGCTCCTGACGGCGACGATGAACGCCTATCTCGGCGGCGATCACGCTGTGGCGTGGCCCGCGCTCGGGGCGAGCGTCGCCTGTCTTCTGCTCAATCTTGGTCTGCTTCGCTACCTCTACCTTCTTGAGAGGACCCGATGAGCCATGATCGCGGCTCGGCCGTCGAAGCGCCGGCGGGTGGGGCGGGCGGTGCGCCCGGGCCGGTAAGCGGAACGGGGGCGACGGCGTGGGGGGGCATCGACCGCGCCGCCGCGGGTCTTCATCCCGCGTACTTCGCGCTGGTCATGGCGACAGGCATCGTGTCGCTCGCGGCGTCGGTCCAAGGATTCGCCGCGATCGCCCGCGGCCTGTTCTGGCTGAATCTTGTCTTCTTCGGGGCCTTGTGGGCCCTGACATTCGTCCGCATCGTGCGGCACCGTGCCCGGGTTATCGCGGACTTGAAGGATCACAACCGAAGCGTTGGGTTCTTTACGGCCGTCCCGGGCACGTGTGTGCTCGGGTCGCAGGCCCTGCTGATCGAAGGCGCAACGGGCTTCGCCTGGGTGCTTTGGATAGTCGGCGCTGTGCTCTGGCTGCTGCTGACGTACACCATTTTCACCACCCTCACCGTCAAGGCGATCAAGCCCGCCTTGGCGGATGGTCTCAACGGAGGCTGGCTGGTTTCAATTGTGGCCACACAGTCCGTCTCAGTGCTGGCGGCTCAGCTAGCGGGGACGGGTGGGGGAAGGGAAGGTCTGCTGTTCGTTGCCCTGACCATGTGGCTTGGCGGGGCCATGCTCTACGTGTGGATCATCTCACTGATCTTCTACCGGTACACGTTCTTTCCATTCAAGCCGTCGGACCTCGCCCCGCCGTACTGGATCAACATGGGCGCGATGGCCATCTCAACCCTCGCTGGAGCAACGCTCCTGCTCGCAGGCAAGGAAAGCCCGCTCATCCGGGACCTGTTTCCATTCATCAAGGGCGCGACGCTGCTGTTTTGGGCCACGGCCACCTGGTGGATCCCGATGCTCATCATCCTGGGGGTCTGGCGGCACGTGGTGAAGAAGTTCCCGCTGCGATACGACCCCTTGTACTGGGGCGCTGTGTTCCCGCTGGGCATGTATTCGGTCGCCACCGCCCGAATGATTGGGGCCGGGGGCCAAGCAGGGGCAATGGACCTCCCGTTCCTCAACGTGGTGCCACCGGCGTTCTTCTATGTCGCAGCCGGGGCATGGACGCTGGCACTGATCGGGCTGCTGCACCGCTTGTTCACGGGACAGCCGAAGCCTCACCATTAGCACCTGTGCCGTGCCCAGCCGCCCCGAGTGGAGGATCGTCGAGTACGCCTCCCGATACCCATTGGCACGCCGTTAGACGTTCACGGCCGCGTGGCCGGAGAATCTACACGTGCAGAGGCTCTCGTCTGGGATCGTTCGCCTACGCTGCCTTGGTTGATTGCACTGCCGCGCCCTGCGGTATGACAACCCGGAGCGATGCTTCATGCTGCCACGACTCATTCAGGGAGGGATGGGAGTTGGGGTTTCCGGGTGGCAGCTCGCCCGCGAGGTGGCCCTTCTCGGGCAGTTGGGAGTGGTGTCGGGGACCGCGCTAGACACCATCCTGATTCGCCGCCTGGGTAGCGGCGATCCGGGCGGGCACATGCGTCGAGCTCTCGCGGCCTTTCCCGATCCTCAGGTTTCTTCTCGTGTGCTCGACCGCTACCTGCGGGGCGACCCGGTCGGAGTCGCGGATTCGCTGGGAGCGATTGACGCGGACGCCCGCGCCGGTACGGACGCTTCTTCCCCTCGCTATCCCCTGCTGCCGTTGCCGCGAGCGAAGCTCACGCCCGATCGCGAGTGGCTCCTGATTCTGGCGAACTTCGCCGAGGTGTATCTCGCCAAGGAAGGTCATCACGGCGTGGTGGGCATCAACTTCCTCCACAAGATCCAGTTCCCGATCCTTCCGAGCCTCTACGGGGCCATGCTGGCGGGAGTTGATGTCGTGCTCATGGGTGCGGGGATTCCCGGGGACATTCCCGCCGTGCTCGATCGGCTCGCCCGCCACGAACCGGCCAGCATCACACTCGACGTTCTCGGGGCGGGCGATCAGCGGTATGAGACGTCGTTTGATCCGGGCCGGCTTTGGGAAACCGAAGGGCCGCGCGAGGCACCGGCTGTGCGTCGGCCGAAGTTTCTCGCCATCGTATCGTCGGCGACGCTGGCCCGTGCTCTGGTCAAGAAGGCTCCGGGCGGCATCGATGGCTTCGTCGTCGAAGCGCCCATCGCCGGCGGGCACAACGCTCCGCCGAGGGGGGTGCAGCAGCTTTCGCGGGACGGCGAACCAATCTACGGGGTGCGCGACGACGCCGACCTCGGGCAGATGGCGGACATGGGCGTGCCGTTCTGGCTCGCGGGGGGATATGCGTCGCGCGAAAAGTTCCGTGCGGCCTTGGCCGCCGGGGCCCACGGCGTCCAGGTCGGAACCGCATTCGCCTTCTGTGAGGAATCAGGTCTCGACCCGACCCTTCGTCGCCAGTTCCTTGCGGGCGTACTCCAGGGCGAGAGGAGTGTCTTCACCGACCCCGCGGCGTCGCCGACGAGTTTCCCATTCAAGGTTGCGGCGCTCCCGGGGACGCTCTCGGAGGCCGCCGTGTACGAGGAGCGCCCACGGCTCTGTGATCTCGGATATCTGCGCCGTGCGTACCGCAAGCCCGACGGTACGGTGGACTACCGCTGCCCGGCGGAGCCTGTGGACGATTACGTGCGCAAGGGTGGCAAGGCTGAAGAGACCGTCGGGCGCAAGTGCCTGTGCAATGGCCTGGTCGCAAATATCGGCCTGGGGCAGCAAAGGGCTGACGGGTACGAGGAGCCGCCGCTGCTGACCGCGGGCAATGACCTGGCCTGCCTGAAGCCCTTCATCTCCGCCGGTCGGCTCTCCTATCACGCGCGGGACGTGGTCGAGTCGCTGGTATCGCACGCGTGAGCAGCGTTGCGCCCTCGCTGGATAGGCGCTCCGATGCGTCCATGTCGCCTCCAGCGAGCTGTCCCGACGCCGACGTTCGAGAGCACGGGCGTTCGCAATGGAGGAAAAGTCGTCACTGTGCCGGGCGCCGCCGGCAGACTACTCCGGCGCGGCCAACCCGCGCCTCGCCCGCATCTCCGACCCGACCGCCGAAAGGTCCGACGGCGAGAGCAGCGAACCCGCAAGGGGGAACACTTCGGTCTCCTCCACGTGGATGTGCTCGCGGTACAGCTCCCGAAGAGTCGCGAGGATCGAGCCGAGTTCAATGGACCGCTCGGCCGGCAACGATCCATCACGCAGCCACGCCTCCAGCAGGCCATCAACCTGCGCGTGGAGCCGATCCGCCTGCTCGTGGTCGCCTTCGAGCCGCGCGATCGCAGTGCAGTCCTTGCCCCGCGTCGCTGCAACGGTTCTGAGCCGCGGGAACAGCGACTCCTCCTCATCCGCGGTGTGCTTCGGTGCGGCCTTGGCGAAGTACCGCTGGGCATTGCGGATCGCGTCTGCCGTAGGGGTATTGAGCGGAGCGGAGGGGGGGCCGGCGTGCTCTCGGACCGCGCGTTGCAGCAGTTCAAGGAACATCTCGATCCGGCGGTGGCAATCCGTGAGCAGACCGAGGGGTTCGTCAAAGCCGTGATCTGGGGTACGGCCGAGGATGTTCAGCGAGGCGCACATGCTGAATACTATCACTCGATGTCGCACGACGGCTCCGAGCAACCTCCTCCCTTGACCCCGCCGCTGAAGCGTCACGCGGCGCTTCAGCCTTTATCGCGGGAGCACATGGGCGGGCTGATCCAGGCCCGAAGTCTGCGGCAGACCGCGGACCTTGATCGCGAGGATCGCGTGCGAGCAATCGCCGAGTTCGTGGACGCGTGGCGGTCAGAGATCCGGCCGCACTTTGATGATGAAGAGCGGCTGCTGCTCCCGCTGGTCTGTTCTTCGGCGCTGCGGGACCGGCTACTCGACGAGCACGCCACCCTGAGGGGTTTGGCGGAGCGGTGCGAGCGCGAACCGGAGGTGGCGGCGAGCGACGCGGAACTCGTGCGCCAGCTCGGCGTAAAGCTGCACGACCACATCCGCTGGGAGGAAAGAGAGTTCTTCGAGGCCGTGCAGCGCGATCATCCCGAAGCACTGGCCGCCTTGGTGTCCGAGGCAGCCATCATTGAAGAGCAGCGACCAGGCTCCCGGGCGAGGCACAAGCTGGCTGGGGATGACCGCGATACCGGACCGAGGGACGAGCGAAGCGAGGACATGCATGACTGATGAGCGACCACGCACGGCTCCGTCGGAGCGATTCGCGGCAGAACACCTCGCGTTCGACCTGCACGCCGAGGCCGCGGCGCTTGAGGCCGAGTCGACACCCAAGCAGCACGGCCATCGGCAGAAGACGCTCTTCAAGAACTCGGGAAGGACGGTTGCGCTCTTCGTGCTGGACCCTGGTGCAAGTCTCGCGGAGCATGCCACCAGCGGCATCGTGACCGTGCAGGCTATCGAGGGTGAGGTTGATGTCACGGCCGGCGGTGCGGAGTATCACTTGCGCGCCGGCATGTTGCTCGTCATGGCGCCCGGTGTTCGGCATGACGTGCGGGCCCAATCACGAGCGGTGTTCCTGTTGCAGGTATCCCTCGCTCCCAAACCTTCGGCACCTCAGAATCCCTGATCGCTGGACTCTCATGACGAGGAGGAATCGTGGCGGAACACAGCGACACGGACCAGGACAACTCAACCCCCAGCAAGGTTCCTGGCACCTACAAGGAGTTCGTGAAGAAGTTCCCGGCCCTCGGACGGGCCCACGAGAGTATCGCTAAGGCGGTTGAGGGGGCCGGGCCTCTGGATGCCAAGACGCTGGCGCTAGTCAAGATCGGCATTTGCGTCGGGGCCGGTCTGGAATCAGCGTTGCGGAGTCATGTTCGACGGGCGATGCAACACGGAGCGACAGCAGCCGAAGTCGAGCAGGCCATCTTGCTGGGCATGAACACGGTTGGTTTCCCGCGAACTGTCGCCGCGTGGAGCTGGGCCAAGCAGCAGTTTGAGCGGGGTATTTAACGGAGACCGGAGCGAAACGCGTGCGGACCCCTATGCAGGACAGCAGAACCGTGCCCGTGCCCCGGCCTGCCGAGACAGGTGGCGGGATTGCTCTCCCGCAGTTTGCCGGCCAAACGCTCCGTTCCCAGGATCGTGCGCTAGCGGCTGCCCCGGCGCACGTACGTGTCGGCCGCCGGATGATCGATTCCCACGGCCGAACCATCCGCGACCTGCGCATCAGCATCACCGACCGCTGCAACTTCCGCTGCGTCTACTGCATGGAGCCGGACGTTCGCTTCGCCCCGCCGGAAACGCTGCTGACCGTGGATGAGATCGTCCGTGTTGCCTCGATCGCCGAGTCGCTCGGCGTGCGCAAGGTCCGTCTCACCGGTGGCGAGCCAACCCTGCATCCCCGGCTGACCGACATTATCGCTGGCCTCGATGTCGCGACTGATGTCGAGGTCGCCCTGATCACCAACGCGTCACTCCTCAGCCGCGACGCTCTGGGCGCATGGAAGAGCGCCGGCCTCGCTCGCCTGACTATCAGCATCGACTCGCTCCGCCCCGAACGCTTTGCTCGCCTGACGCGTTCGTCGTCATC
Organism: Phycisphaerae bacterium; assembly: GCA_022180725.1. Taxonomy (GTDB): domain Bacteria; phylum Planctomycetota; class Phycisphaerae; order Phycisphaerales; family UBA1924; genus RI-211. The sequence goes on along the minus strand of BQMO01000010.1, from coordinate 79,161 downwards.
GCCCGTTCAGGTGCTCAAGGGTGTTGAAATGTCTCTGGACGAGGGCCTCTCGCCCGTCAAGCTCAACGCCGTGCTGATCCGGGGATTCAACGACGACGAGGCCGTCGAACTCGCGGCTCTGGCTCGCACATTCGGCGTAGAGATGCGGTTCATCGAGTACATGCCTCTTGATTCGGCACACGCGTGGGACTCCTCCAAGTGGGTCTCCGCCGCCGAGACCCGCGCCGCCATCGAGCGTGTCTTTCCGCTCACTGCTTGCGACGACGACGAGCCGTCCAGCACTGCCCGTACATTCCGGTTCGCCGACCTGCCCAACGACTCGTCCGCGCGTGTCGGGTTCATCGCACCTGTCAGCACCCCCTTCTGCGGCGCCTGCAGCCGCCTTCGGATCACCGCCGACGGCAAGGTCAGGCCTTGCCTGTTCAGCACCACCGAATGGGATCTGCGCTCACCGTTGCGAGCCGGTGCGACCGACCAAGAACTGGCCAATTTCCTGATCGACGCCACCTGGACCAAGCAGCCCGGCCACGGGATCACTTCGCACGGCTTTGTCCAGCCCGAGCGGCCGATGTCGGCCATCGGCGGATAGCAACCCTGAGGCCACCGATGCCGGCGGACACTCTCGCCATCCTCGCCATGTTGTTCCTCGTCGTGGGTGCGCTGTACGCCTCGGTCGGTCACGCCGGCGCTTCGGGGTACCTCGCTGTCATGGCACTCGTTGGTGTCGAGGCGGCCGTGATGCGGCCGACGGCGCTCTCGATCAACGTCCTGGTGGCCGCCATCGCGTTTACGCAGTTCGCCCGCGCAGGGCACTTCTCTTGGGCGTTGTTCTGGCCCTTCGCGGTTGCATCGATCCCAGCGGCATACTTGGGCGGTCTCATCCAACTCCCACAGCACGCGCTCAAGATCGCCATCGGCGTCGTGCTTGTACTGACGGCCGCGCGCATGGCGTTCGTCGCTTGGCGACCACCTAAGGCGGTGCTCCAACCGCGCCGCCCTTCGATTTCCGTGGCATTGGCGGTCGGCTCGGGGCTGGGCTTTCTGGCGGGGCTGACGGGAACGGGTGGGGGTATCTTCCTGAGCCCCGTGATTCTGCTGATGGGCTGGGCGGACCCCAAACGCACGGCCGCGACGTCGTCGCTCTTTATTCTCGTGAACTCCGTCGCGGGGCTTGGCGGCTTGGCGAGCCGGGGATGGACGCCACCGAGCTCGCTGTGGCTATTGGCGGCGTGCGCCGGAGCCGGAGGCATCACGGGGGCGACGCTCGGCAGCCGGAAGGCGACGCCTCGCACCCTCAACGTTCTGCTCGCGGTTGTTCTGCTTATCGCGGGAGCGAAGCTGGTGCTCTCCTGAGAGCACCGCTATCTCCACACCGGCTTTTTCCAAATCGGCACGTCCTGCTTGAGCCGGTCGATGAACTGTGACATGGCCGCGAGCGCCTCAGCGCGATGCGGGCTTTCCACGATCAACACGAACGACACCTCGCCCACCGCCACACGTCCCCGGCTGTGCAGAGTTACGAGCGACGAGAGGCCGTGCTGATCGGCGATCTTCCCAGCCAGCGAGTGAAGCTCACGCTCGGCCATCGGGTCGTAGGTCTGGTAATCAAGCGCCAGCAGGTCCCGTTCCTCGCCGCCATGGGCTTCGCTGCGCTCGCCACGGCGCACGATCCCTTCAAACCGAAGCACAGCGCCGACAACGCCGGCTGGGGAGCCGGAAGCATCACGAGCGGGTTTCCAGCCTCGTCCGAGGAGAGTGTCCTGCTCCACCTTTGGAGTGACGGGCCCGTCTATCACCCGAGAGACGACGACAGAGGGTGAACGAGGGGGCGCCATCACCCGCCTCCAACGAGCGTGATGAGGGCAACCTCGTCGCCCGGTCTGATGGGGTGTTCCCCTCTGGCGAACGACTGGTTCACCGCAAGGCGGCCGGTTTCTGCGGACGGCAGGGCGAAACGAAGGTCGGGATGCTGCTCGTGAAGGGCGGCAAGAACGTCCCGCACGGTCGGTTCGGCCCCAACGACCACGGTAACCCGGCCGGAATTCTCGCGGGTGGCGGCGGCACCGAAGAGGAGCACCTCGACTTCCATCGGGGAAGTGTATGGTTTGGGGCCGGCGGCTGTTTTGGGAGCATGCATGAGTTTTCGCGGTCAGCCATTCGCCTTCGACTCACCTGCGGCCGCCGTAGCGGCGCTCATCGCACGTGCCGGTCCAACCTCCTCGGCTCGACCACGAGAGCTGGTCGCGCTGGACCAAAGCGCGGGACGCATCTTGGCGGAAGACATTCTCGCCGATCGCGACAGCCCCGCCTTCGACTATTCAGCAATGGACGGATACGCGGTGTGCGCCGCTGACCTCGCCCCCCTCACGGGATCAGGCGCGGGTTCGACCCAGACTGGCATCACACTGCCGGTTGTTGCCGAGTCCCGCATCGGAGAGCGGCCGCCCGCCCTTCTCCACGGCTCCGGTCGGCCCGCCGCGGTGCGCATCGCGACCGGCGCACCGATCCCGCCCGGAGCCGACAGCGTGGTTCGGCGTGAAGACGTTACTGAACACACATCGACACAAGCCACAGAGATCACATCCATCCGCGTTACGCCGCAGGCGACGGGGCGCATCCGACGGGGAGACCACGTCCGTCGCCGAGGCGAGAATGCAGCCGCCGGTGCTGTCGTTCTGCGCAGGGGTGAAGTCATCACGGCCGCGGCACTGGCAACGCTGGCAGCGGTGGGCACTACCTGGCCAGCGGTGCTTGCCCGCCTCCGCGTAGCCGTGATCACCACGGGTGACGAACTCATCCCGCCGGATCAGTTGCCGTCACCCTTCCAGCTCCGAAACAGCAACGCCTCGGCTGTGCGGGCGATCATCGCCTCGCACACGTGGGCAAGCGTCACGCAGGTGACGCACATCCGCGATGACGAAGACCTTGTGGGGGCGTTGGAGCAGGCGTGCGGGGTCGCCGACGCTGTAGTCCTGACCGGCGGGGTGTCGATGGGGCATCGCGACCCCGTTCGGGCGGTCGTCGAGCAGGCGGGCGCCGAGATCCTCTTTCACGGCCTGCCCCAGCGGCCCGGCAAGCCGATGCTCGGGGGCGTTGTGCACCGACCGGGGCAGCACACCGGGGAGACACTCCCGGTGTTCGGACTCCCCGGTAATCCAGTCTCCGCCGCGGTCACCTGCGTACGGGTTGTCCTCCCCGTCCTTGCCGCGTGTGCTGGAGCGAGGCGGACCCCGCCGGGGTGCCTCCCCGGGCTCATTGAGGTGCAGAATACCGACGGCCGGACGCTCGATCTGTGGTGGCACCGTCTGGTCCGATTGGTTGTAGAGGCGAGCGGTCCTCCTCGGGCCGAGCTGATCGACGGCCGCGGCTCGGGTGACATCGTCGCGGCTGGCATGAGCGACGGCTTTGTGGAAATTCCCCCGGGTTCCGCGGGTGCGGTTCTGCCGTTTTACGCCTGGCCGGCGAGGGCGGGCTCGCCGGAGAACGATGTGTCATGAGGAGACGGCCAAGCCATGAACGACAGTACACCCGCAACGAATCCGCCCAGTCTTTCGCACGTCGGCGCTGACGGCGCGGCCCGGATGGTGGACGTTGGAGACAAGGCGGTCACCGCGAGGTCCGCGACCGCCGAGGGCTCGGTGCGAATCTCCGCCGACCTTGAACGGGCGATCCGCGAAAACTCGGTCAAGAAGGGTGCCGTGCTCGATGTCGCTCGGATCGCCGCGATCCTGGCCGCCAAGCGCACCGACGAACTCATCCCGCTGTGCCACACGCTGCCACTCGAAGCAGTTGACGTGGACGTCGTGCTCGAGTCCGGCCGTGTGAGAGTTACCGCGACCGTCCGGACCCAGGCCCGCACCGGTGTCGAGATGGAAGCCCTCACCGCCGTAACTGTCGCGTGTCTGACGGTGATCGACATGGGCAAGGCAATCGACCGGGCAATGGTCATTGAGGCCATCCGCGTCACCGAGAAGCGCGGCGGTCGTCGCGGCGACTACATCGCGCCCCGCGAGGTTGAGGGATGAGCGACGTAGCACGACCGATCCGCGCTGCGGTCTTGACCGTGAGCGACCGGTGCTCAAGGGGCCTCGCCACGGATACGTCGGGGCCGGCGCTCGCCGAGATGCTCCGAACGCGCCTCGGCGCCGAGGTTGTCGAGTCGCGATGCCTGCCCGATGAAGAAGAGCAGCTCGCCGCGTGCTTTGTGAGCTGGTCCAGCCCCGACCGCGGTATCGACCTGATTCTCAGCACCGGCGGCACCGGTTTGGCGCCCCGTGATGTCACCCCGGAAGCCGCCAGGAGCGTCTTTGAACGTGAGCACCCCGGACTCATGGAACTCGCCCGTCTCCGTTGCTTGGTGAAGACACCGCGGACTTTTCTGTCGCGCGGCGTTGCGGGCACGATCGGCAAGACGCTGATCTTGACGCTCCCCGGTTCGCTCAAAGGAAGTACGGAGAACCTCGAAGCACTCCTCGACATCCTGCCACACGCCGTCGAAACGCTGCGCGGGGAGGTGCAAGACGACGGGCGACCAGACGCGACGCCGGTTAGCGGAAAGGTCGTTCACCATGACGCCTGAGCGTCCGATCGTTTCCCCCGGATACCTCGCGAGCGTTCAGCCGATCGTTCTCGTGGGTGGCAAGAGCCGGCGATTTGGACGGGACAAACTCCGCGAGCCCTGGGGAAGCGACGGGCGAGTTCTCGTTCAGTATCCCATTGAGGCTCTGCGGGGAGTATTCGGTCGTCGCGTGAAGCTGGTAGGGGCCTGCGATCCCACTGTCGAGCAACTCGCGGACGGCGTCATCGCGGATCTTCACCCCGGGGTGGGTCCCATGGGGGGCATAGTTTCCGCGCTGGCGCAATGGCATGGATCGGTCTTCGTGCTCGCAGGCGACATGCCTTCCTTTGCCGGCATGGAGATCACAAGCATTCTCCGGATTGCGCAAATGCACCCGAGTGCTCATGTGGTCTGTGCCTTCACTGATCGCCTGCAACCGTGCGCAGCGGTGTACTCTCAGCACGCCAGACCATTCCTCGAAGCCAGCGTTTCTCGCGGCGACTACAAGCTCCTGAGCGCATTGGACCCGATCGAGGCCCTGCCCGTATCGGTTGCACCGGAAGCGGCAAAGAACGTCAACGTGCCCGTCGGTGTCCATCAGGTGGTCGTGCAGCCAGGAAGATTGCGATCTTGAAACTGCGCCAGTTTCCAATGGGAATCTTCGATGTTCATGGGCTTCGGTATGCCGCCCTCCGCCGCTCACGGTGAAGGAGCCACTTCGGCAAGCGCATCGAGTTCGGCGAGCGTGAACCGCACGCTCAGGATCGAGGGCTGCTCTCCGGCGTTCCATGTGCCGTAGGTCGTCGTCACGAGCGTGCCGTCGGCGAGCGATTCGAGGCCCGCGTACGCGCAGTCCCACGCGGTGAGGTTGTCCTTGAGGCGGACCAGGTACGGGCGCAGCGCGCCGTTCGCGCCCGCGGGCTTCGCCGCAACACCGTCGCGCTCCGGCGCTGCGGCACTGGGCGCACGCCGCGCGATCTCGTCCCACGTTCCCACCCACGCGACCCAGTCGCCCTTCCACGGATCATCCTTGGCCATGCAGCGGAACGTCACGACGAGGCGGCCGTCGTTCGCGTACGCGGCGATGTGGCGGTCGCCGGTGAGGGGCGCGGGGAGTTCGACCGGCGCGGACCACGTTGCGGCCTTGTCCGTGCTGAACATGATGTGCGAGTTCTTCACCCGCCGGTTCTCGCGCAGGAGCAGCGCGATCGTCGCCCCGTCGGGCGAGGCGACCACGCCCGGTTCGCACAGGTGGATGTCCGACCCGCTCCAGATCGCGCGGGGGCTGGACCACGTCGCGCCCCGATCCGCCGTGTCGGTCTGGTAGAGCGTGAACGTGCCGGCGGCCTTCCCGCCTTTCGCGAAGAACCGGCCGTCGTCGTGGAAGAACGCCGCGAACTTCCCGTCACCGGTTGCGGCCAGCCCTCCCATCGCGACGATCCCGCCGAAGTCGCCGATGGGTGCGAGGTCCGACCACGTCCGCCCGCCGTCGGCGGATCGCGCCGCGCGGATCGGGTACAAGCCGGAGAACAGAATCAGCGATTCGCAGTGTTCGGACCTGCCCACGCGGAAGAGCGTCGGCGTCTCCAGACTGGTGGCCCACGAATCGGGCACGGGCAGCCGCGCCGACCACGTCCTGCCCCCATCCTCGCTGCGCTTGAGCACGATCGGCCCCTTGCCGTGCCCCTTGGGGTACGCCGCGAGGATGGTCTTGCCGTCGTCCACGAGCACCGTCGAGACGTGGCCGAGGTAGACGCCCGCTTCCTTGTCCACCACCGTCTGTCGGGCCGCATCGCCGTCCAGGTCCAGCCGCACAAGGGTTGCGGTGTTCGCGGCGGGCGTGCTCGCCCCTGGTGCCACCGCCGCGCCGCCGGGCCGCGTCGCGGGCTGTTCGGTTCGTGCGGCGAGCCCGACGGCCGGCGCGCACGCGGCGGCCATCATGGTCACGATCAGGAAGAAACGTCGGAGCGCCATGCCGGATTCTACGTCCAACGCTCGCGCGACCGGCGCGGCCGAGGGCGCCGCGCCTGTCACGGGCGTCTTCGTCGCGCCGACGGGCGATCCGCGCACCGCGCGGCGATTACTTCAGCATCGCCAGGTCTGCGCCGTGGTTGATGTGGAAGGGCTGGCCGTTGATGACCAGCGCGGGGACGGACTTGACACCCGCCTTCTCGGCCTCGGCGACGCGGCCCTTCTGCTGGCCGAGGTGGACGATCTCGACGGTGTACTTGGATCGGTCCAGGGCCTCGGCGACGGTGCGCTCGGCGGCGACGCAGACGGGGCAACCGGCGTGGTAGAACGTGGCCTTCGTGCTCATTTCGATGCTCCTTTCAAGGATGGTGACTCCGCGCGGCGTGACTTGGATGCACGGACGCCGGGCCGCGCGTGCCCCGGGCCGTGTTGATCGAGCGGCTCGCCGTTGATGAAGACCTCCCACAGCCGCGCCCGTGCGGGCGCTTCGGCGGGCTCCATCTCGGCGCAGTCGAGGCGCAGGTCGGCATCGCCGATCGGCGCGCCGATGAACAGGCAGTGGTGCGGCTTGCCCTTTCCGGGATGCTCGTTGGGGCGGAAGAACCGGCACTCCACGCACATCCGCGCGGCGGGGACCATCCCGCGCTCCTGCATCGTGCGCACCATGCCCACCAGGCCGCGCAGCAGCACGGCCCGCTCGCCCTCGGGCATCGCCTCCGCCGCCTCGACGATCGCGCCGGGCCGCTCGGGGGCGCGGGCCGCTTCGCGCTTCCCCATCGCGGTGAGGCGCAGCACCACCGCGCGCCCGTCGGCCTCGTCGGCCTCCTTGCGCAGCAGCCCCTTGTCCACCAGCGCCGCCACCGCCTCGCTCGCGGTCCCCATCGTGACGGCCATGTGCCCGGCGACGGCCTTGACGCCCATCCCTTGTGGCCCGGGCGCGGCCGCGATGATGGCGAGGATCTGCGACTGCGTGGGGGTCAGCCCGCGCTCGCCCGACGCCGCCCACTGCGCGTGGCGGACGACCAGCGCGACCTTCGACAGACCCGCGACGATGCGCTCGGCCGTGGTCGTGTCCATCGCGGGGGATGTCGGGGCCTTGGGGGGCACGGTCCCAGATAGTATGGACTCCGAAGTATCGTCGTCAACCCGGCCGCTCGCCCGAGCGCCCGGCCCGGCGCCCCACGCCGACGTTTGGCCCGCCTACGGGCGACGCGAGCGATGATCGCATCAGCCGAACCCGGCACGGGCCCTGAGGGCCGGATGAGTTCCATCCACGCCACCGACCGCAGCCGTCGCCCACGGGATGTCGGTACGACGCCCGCGCCCATTCACGCACGGGGCGGCCGCGAGTTCGCGATGGGCGTCGGACTGGTCCGCATATCGCGACCTAGATGTCCAGTTCTACGCTCCTACACTGATGCGGGGGATCATGCGGCACGCGATTCCCTGAACTCCACACCGCCCGGAACGGACGTACACCATGACCATCGACCTGCGCACAACCATCGGACAGATCGTGACCGAAAAGTCATCGAGGTCTCGACTCTTCGAGCGACTGGGGATCGACTACTGTTGCGGCGGCGGATTGACGCTCGCCGCGGCGTGCGAACAGAAGGGGCTGAGCGCGACGGCGGTGCTCGGCGAGTTGCGGGCGTCGGATGCCGCGTGCTCGGACGGCCCGCCGGTCGACTGGGAGGCCCGGGGCGCCGGCGCCTTGGCCGACCACATAGAACAGGAGCACCATGCGTACCTCAAGCGCGAACTACCGCGTTTGCAGGCGCTGACGGAGAAAGTCGCCGCCGTGCACGGCGGGCGCGAGCCTTCGCTGATCGAACTGCGGGATATCTACGCCGACTTCGCGGGCGAGATGACCGAGCACATGATGAAGGAAGAGAAGGTCCTCTTCCCGTGGATCCGGACGCTCGCGACCAGCAAGGGCAGCGGCGGGTGCGGGGGGGCGCCGAGCCGAAGGGGCATCGACAATCCGGTGCGGATGATGATGGTCGAGCACGAGCACTCCGGCGATGCGATTGCGAAGATGCGTGCGTTGACCGGCGGCTTCACGCCGCCGCCGGGCGCGTGCAACACCTACGTGGCTATGCTCGGGGGGTTGGCGGAGCTTGAAGCCGACACGCACACGCACGTACACAAGGAGAACAGCATCCTCTTCCCGATGGCCGTGAAGCTTGAAGGGGCCTCGGTCACGCGCAAACCGTGATTCGCTGCGGCGCCAGGCCGGGCCAACCGCTGCGTGGCGTCAGGAGCCCGAGTGGTGTCGCGATGGCACGGGGGGACCCGTGGCCACGGCGATTGCAGATTCGAGTTGTTGAATCCGCGCCGTCGCACATGCTGCTCAACGGGAGGGAAGCCGACGGCAATCCGGTACCCGCCCAGTCACGGGGCGAGCGAGACGAGTCGCTCGTCCCCTTCAGCCTTGCCTACTCCGACAGTCCTGTGATCGTGTGCGCGGACCTCTTGGTCGCGCTTCTCCGCGGCGACTCACGGCGGATCAAGAACAACGACGACTCCGCAGGTATCATCGACGAGGATGCGGACGGTTGGAGAACATCAGATCCCTCACTCGCTCCGACATGCCTACCAATCTGGAACACGAGCTCTGAAGCGAAGACCTGCGGTAGTTCAGCCCGGACCGCGAAACCGATCCGAGCACCTGTGGGGCTCCCCCGTCCGCACGGCTTTGGTCGGAGTGCCGTTTGGAGTTGTGGAGATCGCGTTCGACGGCAATGAACAGCCCACAACAACCGCCGCGAGCGGAGCGCTCGCTACGGCGCCCGACGAGCCACATCATGCGGGTCTTTCATCCACGTCGCGATGGCAATCGGCCCATCAGCACCTCGCGCAGCACGAGCGCGTGGTTCTGCTCGGCGTCCTTGGCGCCGTAGACGAGCGTGACGCCTTGGCCGCCCGTTCCGCCCTTCCGGCCGCGCGCGGGTTGGGAAGAGTGCTCGCGCACGATCGCGCGGAGTTCGTCGAGCGCGGCGCGGGCGCGGCCGTGTCGGTCGGACAGTTCAGCCTTGTAGCGTCTGCGGAACTCGGCCCAGCGCGTCAGGTCCGCGTGGTACCAGCGCCGCAGGTCCGTCGAGGGCGCGACTTCCTTCATCCATAGGTCCACCCGCGCGGCGGCCTTGCTCAGGCCGCGGGGCCAGAGGCGGTCCACCAGCACGCGGAAGCCGTCGCCCGGTTCCGGGGCGTCGTACACGCGCCGGAGTCGTACGTTGGTGCGTGCCGCGCTCATGGCCGCGGCTCACCGCAGCCCGGGGCGGGCTGCTTCTCGTTGATCGCGGCAAGCATGACGTTCGAGTGCGCGTAGGCCCCGCCCGCGCGCATCTCCGCCGCGACCCACGCCGCCTCCATCAACTCCTGCGGCGACGCGCCGGCACGCAGGGCGCTCTTGGTGTGCGACCGGATGCACTGCTGGCACTGGGTCACGTGGGCGACCGCGACGGCGATGATCTGCTTGGTCCTTGCATCGAGAGCACCGGCAGCGAAGACCTTGCCCGAGAAGGCCTGGAACGCGGCGGTCGCGTCGGGCGTGAGTTCGCGGCGCTGGGCGGCGAGTTGTTGAGGCGTGGGAGCGGGGTTGGGGGTGTGCTGGTAGAGCTGCTCGGCCATGAGGCGATCTCCTTATTTGACGCGTTCCCCGGTGTTCTTGCGGTGTCCGATCCTCTCGACGGGGATGCGCGCGAACCCCGCTCCACCCATCGCCCCCGCCTTGAACGCGGGCGAATCGTCGCGCAACCGGAACGCGCCCGCCGATGCGCCCACTCTCGCCGCCGCCGCATCGACAAAGCCCGGATCAAGGCCCAGCAGGTTGCCCTCGAACTTCACCAGCGGCGCGGCGGGCTTCTCGATGTCGTCCCACGTCCCGCCGAACTGGATGTTCCGCGCGATGAGGTTGCCCGTCGGCGCGGGCGTGGGCGGCGTGCGGGTGAGGAGCGTCGCCAGTTCGGGGTAGCGCTCGCTGTACGGCGGCTTGTCAAAGCGCACGCCCGAGAGCGTGCCCTTCTCCCTGATCTCGCGGAGCCAGTCGTCGGGCCACTTGTGGGCCCAGCCCAGGCCGCGGGCATCGACGTGGACGGCAGGCTTGCAGTCGATGAAGAGGTTGTTCTCGACGCGGTTGTCCATACCGCCGCCGATGTACGCCGCCATCGTCACGTCGTAGAAGATGTTGCCGGTGATCGTGACGCCGCTGAACATGTCGTCGAGGTAGATGCCGATGCACCCGCGTTCGCGCCCGCCCGTGAAGCCGCTGAGGTGGTGGAGGTAGTTGTGGCGGATGACGTTGCCGCGCATGGTCCAGTCGCGCCCGGCGTAGATCGCCCCCGCGTCGTTGGACTCGGTGCAGACGCGGTGGACCTCGTTGAGCTCGATGAGGTGGTCGTTGCCGCTGAAGTGGATCGCGGTGTGGGGCGAGTCGTGCAGCAGGTTGTTCGCAGCACGGTTGCCGACGCCCGAGAGGAAAATCCCGTGGCGATTCATCCGGTTCCAGCGGCTCCAGTGGTGGATGTGGTTGTTCTCGGCGGTGAGCCGCGCGGGGGTGAGCGTGGCGCGGTCGCCGCCGGAGAGGCGCAGCCCGCCGTCGCCGGTGCCGGTCACCTCACAGTCGTAGACGCCGCTCTCCTTGCCGCTCATGCTCACGGCCCACGAGCCGATGTTCCGCAGCGTGCAGCCCTCGACGCGGTTGCCGTCGGCGTTCTCGATGCGGACGGCGGTGCCGCGGGCGGCCTCGAAGGTGAAGCCCTGAAAGGTGACGTGCCGCGCGCCCTTGAGCGAGAGGAGCGTGTCGAGGATGGAGACGACGGCCTCGCCGTCCTTGATCGGTTGCGCGTCGGCATCCGGCGGCCAGAAGTAGATGATGCCCGCCTCGCGGTCGAGGTACCACTCGCCGGGGCGGTCGATCTCGCACAGCAGGTTGAAGCCGTAGAACCACCCGCCCTTGCGGTAGCCGTAGTGGTGGTACGGCTGTGCGAGCGTCATGCGGTGCGCTGCGGGGTCGATGGACGCGATGCGCTGCCGCTGCTCGGCCCAGTCGTGCAGCCAGTAGCCCAGCGCCCACGGCTCCTTCTCGTCCTTCCAGCGTGCAAGGCGGTTGTCGGTCCCGGGGTCGTAGGTGATCTCCCCCTCGACGCACGCCTTGGCGTTCTTGCGGTCGATCTTCGTCGGGCCGTGGACATCGGCGATGGTGATGAAGCCCTCGTTGGGGTAGCGGGAGATCGTCATGGGCCGGTCGCGGAAGAAGAGTTCCAGCCCGGGCCCTCCCTCCAGCCCGAACCCGCCGCCGATCGTGCCGAAGTCGGTGATCCCCAGCGTCTTGAGGTCGGCCTGCACCACATGCCCCCGCGCCGCGGGATCGAGCCGGTCCAGCACGGCGGGATCATTCACCGCTCTCCAACCAGCGATGCGCTTACCCCCGGAGATGCGGACTTCCGCGCCCGGCGCAGCGCGATAGACGATGGGCGACGCCGCCGTGCCCGCATCCTCCTGCGTCAGCGCGAGCGTGCGCGCGAGCTCGTACACACCGGCGTGGAGCGTGATGGTGACGCCCCCGGCGGGCAGCGGCCGGGCCTTCCGGATTGCGCGGACCTCGTCCCGCGCGCGTTCGAGCGTGGCGAACGGACGCGTCGTGCTCCCATCACCGGCATTGTCGCCGGAGGGCGCGACATGCAGCCCGCGTCCATTCCCGTCCCCGGCACTCACCGGCGGCGTGGCCAGGGCACACGCGAACCCGAGCGGGAGCAGCCCCGCCTGCACAGCAACGCACACGAGTCGAAGGAGCATGGGCATGAGGTAGGAGCGTAGGGCCGATGCGCCCTCCACCCGGGCCCCCGAGCGCGGCGACCCCGGCTGAGTTCGACGGGCCTCGTGGCGGTGGGCAGCGCATCGGCTCCCGTCCCGCCAATGCAACACGTCTGACGACCGATCCGCTGCGCGGCGTGGTGCCTACACCCCGGGGCCCGCGGCGCTGGCCAGGCGGATGTCGTCGATCGTGTAGAAGCACTGCGGGTCGATCTCGCGGGCAGTACGGACGATGTGCCGCGTCCGGGCGCGGCCCACCTGGACGAAGAGCATCGTGACCGCGCCGTCGCGGCCCTCGCCGTGGAACTTGGTCACGCCGTAGCCCTCCGCGCGGAGCCGCTCGAACAGGGGTGCGCCCTCGCGCGTGAAGATGCGGACCACCTGCTCGCCGAAGGGGAGCCAGCGCTGCACCGTGACGCCGACGTAGTTCCCGGTCGCGGCCCCCAGCGCGAACGCCAGGCCGTAGACCGGCTCGGCGCGGATGTGAGCGATCACCGCCGAGACGGCGAAGACCCAGATCGTCATCTCCAGCAGCCCGAAGAGCCACGCCAGCCCCCGGTGCCCGCTGACGACCGCGACGGTCCGCATGGTTCCCAGCGAGACGTCGCCGATGCGTGCGAGGATAATGACAACGCAGCCGAGAAGGATGTCCCAGGTCATGGCAAACTCTATTCAACGCCCGCGCAAGCGTTCCGTGCGAGCGGGCCGAGCGTGCCCGCGCGTGCGGTGTGTCACAGCGCCGGATCGGGCTTGACGGCGAGGATGGAGCACGGCGCGCCGCGGACGATGCGCTCCGCGGTTGAGCCGAAGATCGTGTCACGGATGTTCCACCGGTCGCGTGTGCCAAGGGCCGCCAGGTCGCACCCTTTCTCCTCGATGAACCGAACGATCGCGTGACCGTACCCGCTGCCTCGCCACTCGGACTCAAGGCAGTGAATCTCGGCCTTCAGGGCGTTGAGTTCGTGCGCGAGCGGGGCGCAGAACTCGCGCACGCGGTCCTCGAGACCACGGCGGTACTGCGCCTTGAAATCGGGCATGTTCAGCCCGACGCCCGCCGGTGGGCGGATGCCGTACCAAGGGTCGTCGTACATGTGCAGAATGTGCAGGGCCGCGCCATCCTGCGCGGCGACACGGATCGCGTGCCGCAGCGCCAGTTTGGAAGTCTCCGTGAAGTCCAGGCAGGCCACGACGCCCCTGAACGGCCCCGCGTGATCCTCGCGGACCAGCAGGACCGGCATACCCGCGCGCTGCACGCACGCGGCCGCGGTGGGGCCGATCCCCTTGTGGGCGTCGTGCGCACCGTGCGACCCGAGCACGAGAAGGTCGGCGCAAGCCCGCTCGGCGGACGCGAGGATGACCTCGCGCGGGCTGCCGAGCTCGATGTCGCACTTCACATCGGCGCGGCTTGGCAAGGTCGCCGCGAACACGGCCCACGCGGTCGTCGCATCCGCGACGAAGTCCGCCTGGGTGGGCAGCGGGAATGGGAACAGCGGATGTGGCGCGGGCACGAGGGCCGGGACCGCAACCACGTGAATGGCGCGCAGGGAAGCACGATTGCAGTCCGCGATCCGTGCCGCTTCTTTGAAGGCAGCGACGGAGCAGGACGAGAAGTCCAGGGCGGCGAGGATTGACTTGACGCGGTCCATGTGTTCAGCTCCCAGGTCGGGACGTTACTCCGCGGTCCGACGCGACCGGCTCCGTCGAAACTGACGGCGCGCGCGTGCGTCGATCCGCTCGACGGCCCGGCCGACGGCAAGTTCGAGCTTCCGCGCCGCCGTGTCGATCGCGGCGTAGAGGTCTTCGGCGCGGGCTCGCACCGCGACCGGCACCCGGCCGTTGACTCTCGCCTCCATCACGCAGTGGGTGTCATCGCCCCCGTGCTTGGGTCCGTTGACGTCCTCGAAATGCACCTCCACGGCCGTCATCTTCGATCCGTACCTGCGGAACGAGCCGGCGAGCTTGCGGCGCACCCACGCTTCGATCGCGGCGCTGGTCTGGAGGTTGCCGGGTTTGATGTGGATGGGCAGGTCGGGGGCCCTCGGGGGCATGTCGTGCCTCCTCATGGGGATGATCTGGGTTTACCGATCGAAGTGATGCTCACGTTCGGGCTGGTACTCGATCCGCTCGACGATCACGCGCCGAGACACCCGGCCGCCCGCGCACTCGACGCTGTCGCCCTCGCGCGCGCCCAGCAGCGCCGCGCCGAGCGGCGAGAGCACCGACAGCCCACCCGTTTCAGAGTCGGGGTACGCCAGTTCGTACGAGTCGGGCGCCTCGTCGCCGGGGTGGAGCACCAGCACCCGCGAGTTCATCGTCACCACATCGGGCGGCACCCGGCGCGGCACGACCTTCCGGGCTTGGTCGAGGAACGCGCGGAGACGCAGCACCGCCGCGTCTACAAACCCGCCGGTGATTAGCGGCTGAAGCCGGGCGAAGTCCAGGGAGCTAACGATCGGTTGCGCGGTCATGAAGGACTCCTTGCGTGCGCGGCACGCGAAAGTAGAGGCGAGTTCAACGTCGGAACACAACATCGCGAATCGTTACAGGTGCAGATCGCCGGCGGCTTCCGGCTGGTACAGCACGCTCAGGATGTCGCACGAGCGCTCCGCGCCCCCCGGCACCCGGAACCTGACGCCCTGCCCGACGCGACACCCGAGGATCGCAGCGCCCAACGGCGCGAGCACCGAAATGCGGTCGTCCTCAGGGTCGGCGTTCTTGGGGAAGACCAGCGTCATGGTCCATGTGCGGCGCCCGTCCCGCAGGCGGATGCGCGAGTTCATCGTGACCACATCTGGCGGCACCTCGTCCGGCCCAACGACGATCGCGCGGGTCAACTCCGCCGCGAGCGTCACCAGATAGGGCCGGTCGCGGTCGTCGCCGTGAGCGTGGTCGCTGGAGGACGCGATCAGGGCGCGCAGTCGCTCCATGTCCTTGTGCGTGACGTGGATGGTGCGGTTGTTCATGGGGTGCTCTCGGTGCTCGGACGGAACATTCAAGGTTATCGGTGCTTACGGGAAGATGCCGCGCTCGGCGTACACCTGCTCGATCCGCCGCAGCGCCACGGCGTACGCGGCCGTGCGCCAGTCGAGCGACTTCTCGTCCACCATCCCCTTCACGCGGGCGTACGCGCGCTCCAGGATCTCGCGCAACCGCTGGTCCACCTCCGCCGCGTTCCACGCCGCGCCGCCGCGGTTCTGGAGCCACTCGAAGTACGACACGATCACGCCGCCCGCGTTGCACAGCACATCGGGAAGCACGTCGATCCCGCGCTCGCGGAGGACCGTATCGCCCTCGGGCGTGGTCGGGCCGTTGGCCCCCTCGGCGACCAGCCGCACGTTGAGTTTCCGCGCCGACTGCCCGGTCACTTGATTCTCCAGCGCGGCGGGGATGAACACATCGGCCTGCACGCCGAAGAACGCGTCGAGCATGACCGCCTCTGCGCCGGGGAACCCCGCGACGCCGCCGGTCTTCTTGACGTGCTCGGCGAGCGCATCGGCATCCAACCCCGCGGGCGTCGAGGCCTTGATCGCCCCGGTGACATCCTGCACCGCGAGCAGTTTCGCACTCTTGTCCTTGAGGATACGAGCGGCCCACGAGCCGACCTTGCCAAAGCCCTGCACCGTGTACGTGAGGTCGCCGACCTTGCACGCGTGGTCCGAAGCCCACATCTCGATGAGATCGACCACGCCCTGCCCCGTGGCCTTCTCGCGCCCCACGGACCCGCCCGCACTGACGGGCTTGCCCGTGACGACGGCCAAGGCGCGGTAGCGCTCCTGCGGCGGCAGCGTGGCCGCGTAGGTATCGACGATCCACGCCATCGTGCGGGCGTCGGTGTTAACATCCGGCGCGGGCACGTCGTACCCCGGCCCGATGTTCGCACCCAGCGCGTAGACGAACCGCCGCGTCATCCGCTCGACCTCGCGCCGGCTCATCGTGGCCGGATCGACCTGCACGCCGCCCTTGCCCCCGCCGAAGGGGATGTCCACCAGGGCGCACTTGATCGTCATCCACGCCGCGAGCGCGCGGACCTCGTCGAGGCTCACGTCCGGGTGGTACCGGAAGCCGCCCTTGAACGGCCCGAGCACGTTGTTGTGCTGCACGCGGTACCCGGAGAACATCTCGACCCGCCCGTCGTCCATCTTCACGGGAAAGTTCACGGCCACCTCGCACGCGGGCGACGACAGGATCTTGCGGACCTCCGGGGCCAGGCCCGCGGCCTCGGCGGCGCGGTCCATCTGCTCGCGCACACGCTGGAAGAGTTTGGGGTGCTCGCCGTTGTGCGCAGGTGCGGAGCCGTTGTTGGCGGGCACGGACTGCTGGGGCTTGGACGGGGCGGCGATGGTGGCGCTGGTCATGGTGGTGCTTCTCCGGGTTGATGAGACACCGGAGCCATTGCAACCCGCGTGCCAGTTCCGCACCGCGTGCGGCACGGCGGGAACGCGGTTCGCACGATCCCCGGCGCGGGGAGGAACGAACCGGCGGGGCGTTTCGCCCCGCGCGGGACGTACGCTTGGTCGGCGGAGGGACGCTCGCGCGAGCGTCGCTCGCACGGATCCTCCGCGGAGGGCCGGGCGTCGCTTTGTGGACACGCGCATGATCCGGTCGCTGGCACACCTCGCGTTCTTCGCCGCCGTGTACGTCGCGGCGGCAGTGGTGTGCGCTGCGCAACTGACGGGCGCGCAGGGCGCGCTCACGCCCGGTGTCCTGTTCTACGCCTGGTGTACGGCCCTGCTCGCGTACCTGCTCGACCGGGTGAAACTCCGCGATGCGTGGCTCGATCCCGCCGACCGCGCCGCGCACCCGGCGCGGTTCGCGTTTCTCTTCGCCCGCCGCCGCGCCGCCCGCCTGCTCATGGCGGGCGCGGGGTGCGTATCGCTCGTGACCGGGTGGATGCTGCACCCCACCCCCCCGATCGCCGCGGCGGGGACGTTCGCCACGATCGCGGGTGTGCTGCTCTACGCGGGGCGGCCCCGCCCCCCCACGGCGGGGGGATGGGGGCGCGTGAAGGACCGCTTCGTCATCAAGAACCTGTTCGTGGGCGTTGGGATCGCGGGCTTCGCGGTGCTGATCGTGTGCCTGGCCGCGGCGCGGCGGGAGGGCGCCGGCGTTGGAGGGGGCGATGCCGCGTCCATCTCGGAGGTCTTCACCCACGCCCCGCGCCCGCCGCTCCTGCTCGCGCTCACCTTCGCGTACCTCACGCTCCGCATCTACGCCGATGCGGTGCTCTGCGACATCGACGATGAGGACTCCGACCGGGCCCACGGCACGCGTACGCTGCCGACGCGCTTCGGCGGCGACCGCGCGTGGAACATCGCCATGTGGCTGCGGCTCGCTCTCGCGGCGTCCCTCCTGCTTTGGCCCGTCGGCCCCTTCGCGGCCCGCGCGGCGTGGGCGGTTTTTTCGGCGGCGGTGACGATCGCCCTGCGCTGGTGGCGGCCCGCGAAGATCCGCGATCTCGTGGATGCCCGCTTCGGCGTGGAGGCGGCGTGCGTGTGGGCAGTGATGCTGCTGGCGTGAGTGATTTCTATCGTGGCGCGCAGCCGACAGTTCGCGGGTGGGGGACGGCGTGATGCGAGCGCGAGTGTTGGGCAGGCTCAGACCTGCTGGAACCGCGCCTGGAAGAACCGCAGCACCTTCGGCTCGAACGTGAAGCGCAGCCCGCGGACCTCGCCACAACGCTGGTACAGTTCGATGACCGCTTCGGCTGTCACGTCCATGTGCGCCTGCGTGTAGACGCGCCGCGGGACCGTCAGCCGGATAAGCTCGAGTGTTGGGTAGATGTTCTCGCCCGTGTCCGGGTCGCGCCCGCATGAAACAGCGCCGCGCTCCATCGCCCGCACGCCCGATTCGACATAGAGCGCTGCCGCGAGAGCCTGCGCGGGGAACTGCTCGCGCGGGATGTGCGGGAGCATCGCGCTGGCGTTTACGAACACCGCGTGCCCGCCGACGGGCTTGACGATAGGTACGCCCCCTTCCTCGACCAACCTACCGAGGTACTCGACCTGCCCGATCCGCGCCCGGATGTGGTCCTCCTGCACCGACTCGCGGATGCCGATCGCCATCGCCTCCATGTCGCGACCGGCCAGCCCGCCGTAGGTGTGCAGCCCCTCGAAGAGCACCACCAGCCCGCGGGCCTGCTCGGCCAGCGCGTCGTCGTTGACGCACAGGAAGCCGCCGATGTTCACCAGCGCATCCTTCTTGGCTGAGCAGGTACACCCGTCGGTCATGGAGCACAGCTCGCGCACGATGCTCGTGATCGAGCGATCGGCGTACCCCTTCTCGCGCTGCTTGATGAAGTACGCGTTCTCCACCGCCCGCGTCGCGTCGAGGAAGACCTTGATGTCGTGCTTGCGACACAGGGCCGAGACCGCCCTCACGTTCGCCACGCTCACGGGCTGCCCACCGGCCATGTTCACGTTGCACTGGAGGCACAGGTAGGCGATGCGGGCCGCACCGTACTTCTCGATCGCCGCCTCGACGCGCTTCAGGTCCACGTTCCCCTTGAACGGCGACAGGTCCGCCGCATCGTGAGCGGCGTCGCCGATGACGTCCACGAACCGCGCCCCGGCGAGCTCCTGGTGGGCCTTGGTGGTCGTGAAGTACATGTTGCCGAGCACCACGTCGCCCGGCTTGATGCACATGCGGCTGAGGATGTGCTCAGCCCCGCGTCCCTGGTGCGTCGGGATCAGGTGTTTGTACCCGTACACCTCCGCGACGGCCTCTTCGAGGTGGTAGTAGTTCGCCGACCCCGCGTACGCCTCATCGCCGAGCATCATCCCGGCCCACTGCCGGTCGCTCATCGCCGAGGTACCCGAGTCGGTGAGCAGGTCGATGTAGACATCCTCGCTGCACAGAAGGAAGGTGTTGAACCCGGCCTCGCGGATGGCTCGGGCGCGTTCCTCTTGCGTGGTCATCCGCAACGGCTCGACCATCTTGATCTTGTACGGCTCGGCCCAGGAACGCTTTGCCATCGTCACAATCTCCGCTTCTCGCCGGCGATGCCGCCGCGTTGCCGTTATTGTATATATGACACTCCGCAAATCCACATATCACCGCCGGTACGGACGCGGCACGCCCGCCAACCGGCCGCGCACCGATTGAACGCGTTCTGGCTGATGAGCAGGCGGCTGCCGCGTGGACCGATCAACGGGACTCCGCGTTCGGCGTGCCAGGCTCCGCGCCGTCCCCCGCCTCGGTCGCCTTCAGCCTTTCCCGCAGCGACTTGCGGTCGATGCCGAGGATTGTCGCGGCCCTGGTCTTGTTCCCGCCCACGCTCTCCAGCACCGCGCGGATGTGGGCCAGTTCGACCTCGCGGAGCGTGCGGTGCAGCGGGGAGAAGGGCGCGCCCGCGGCCGGGGAGGGAGGGGAGGGGGGGGCGACGTACCGCATCACCGTCGGCAGGTCCACCGTGTCGATCACCCCCGCATCCGCGAAGATCACCAGCCGCTGGGCGAGGTTCTGGAGTTCGCGCACGTTGCCGGGCCAGGAATAGCGCCGCAGCGCCTCGACCGCCGACTCCGTGACCCGCGGAGCGGGCGCGGAACACTGCTCCGCTGCGGCCGCCAAGAAGTGCCGAAGCAGCGGCACCACATCACCGTCGCGCTCGCGCAGGGGCGGCATCTCGATCGGCAGAACGTGCAGCCGGAAGAACAGGTCCTCGCGGAACTTCCCGTCACGGGCAAGTCCTTCAAGGTCCTTGTTCGTCGCGGCGATCACCCGGACATCGACGGCGCGGGGCTGGTCCGACCCCACCGCCTGCACCGTCTGCTCTTGCAGCACGCGCAGGAGTTTGGCCTGGGCGATGGGCGAGAGTTCGGCCACCTCATCGAGGAAGAGCGTCCCGCCGTCGGCGGCGACAAAGAAGCCCTGCCGGGCGGCCGTCGCGCCCGTGAACGAACCCTTCGCGTGGCCGAACAGTTCGCTCTCGATGAGCGTTTCCGGGATCGCGGCGCAGTTGACGGCCAGGAACGGGGCCGACGCACGCGGGCCGCGGTAGTGGATCGCCCGCGCCACCAGTTCCTTGCCCGTCCCGCTCTCGCCGGTGATGAGCACGGGGACGCTCGCGCTCGCGGCCCGGGCGATGAGGCGGTAGACACGCTGCATCGCGGCAGAGGCGCCGATGAGACCGTCGGGCGCCTCGACCGGGACGGGGGCGTCGATCTCCCGCCTTTGGCGCACCTTGTCGAGCGCGGCAGCGACGGCGTGCCGCAGTTCCTCATCGGAGAACGGCTTGGGGAGGTAATCGTCCACCCCTCCCCGCATCGCGGAGACCGCTCCGCCGACTGTGGCGAACCCTGTGACCATGATGACGCCGGTGCCCCGGTGATGGTCGCGGACGTTGCGGACGAGTTCCATGCCGTCAGCCCCGGGCATGCGCATGTCGGTGATGACCAGGTCGATTGGCCCCTGGTTCAGGATCGCCATCGCCGCTGCAACGTTTGCGGCCGAAACCACCACATGCCCCTCGGCGCGCAGGTTGCGATCCAGCACCTCGCGCGTCGCGGGAGAATCATCAACGATGAGGATGCGGGCGGCGTCGTTCATCTCGTCACATCAGCGTACTCGAGCGGATGCCGCCGCGTGGACGGGCAGAAGCACACGAAAGACGCTTCCGCGCGCGGGCTCCGACTCCACCTCGATGTTCCCACCGTGCCCGGCGACGATGCCCTGCACGACCGCCAGTCCCAGCCCGGTCCCCTGTCCCACATCCTTCGTGGTGAAGAACGGGTCGAAGACGCGGCAGAGCACCTCCGGAGTCATGCCCGAGCCGGTGTCTGCAACGCTGAGCACAACGGCGCCGTCCACGACGGCAGTGCGCACCGTAATCGCTCCCGCCCCGGAGATCGCCTGCATCGCGTTGATGACCAGGTTGGTCACCACTTGGCGGACCTGCACCGGGTCGGCCGCGATATTCGGCAGTCCCACGCCCAACTCGCGGATGAAGCGGACACCGGGGTTCTCGCATCCGGCCTCGAGCAGGAACATGGCCTCCTCAATGACCGCGTTGATCGTTGTTGGCTGCTTGGAGGCCGGCGCCTGGCGGGCGAACACGAGCAACTTGCGGATGATCTCACGCCCGTGGAGCGCCGCATCCGCGATGCGGCCTAGATCAGTGCGAACCTGCGCTGGCACGTCGGCGGCCTTGAGAGCCAACTGTGCGAATCCCAGCACGTTCCCGAGCGGCTCGTTGAGCTCGTGTGCGACGCCCGCGGCGAGCTGGCCGATGGTCGCGAGCCGGTCGGCGTGTCGCAGGCTCGCTTCCATATCGACGCGGCGCTGCTCGGCCTCGACGCTCGCGACAAACACCCCAATCTGGCGGGAAACGGCGTCGAGCAACGACCGTTCTTCCGCGAGGAATAGCTCCGCCTTTCCCGCATCCCCGGCGTCGGGACCGCCCGGGATACCCGGCGCGCTCAAGTAGGCGAGCAACACCTCGCCGCGCTCCTTGTCAGCGACGCGAAGCGGTGCGCGGATGCGCTCGGCACTGAACCTGGGCCGCTCGGTGGTCGTCGTGACTTCGACTCCATCCAACCAGATACTCGCCCAGGCCCGATCGGGGAACCGACAGGCCGCAGGGAGCACCGAAACGACGCGAGTCAGGCACTCATGCAACGACCCCCGCCTCTCGGCGAAGACAGCCGCGACCTTGTAGAGGCACTGCAGCTCCTTCACTCGTTCGCCAAGCTCGGTAACTGCCACGAGCTCATGCTCAGGGAAGTCAGATTGGTGGGATTCGGTTCTCATCGCCGTTTCAGCGAATCGTACGCCGAGACGGATCTGACCCTTCTCGCAACTCTTGCGCGGCGCTAACGGACCAACTTGGAGAACTCGTGGCCGCTCGGTCTTCTAACTGGGCCGGCGATTGTCGGCATCCCGGATCCACCGAAGGAATGTCTGCGGGCTGACGATCGAAACCAGCGCCTTGATGGCCGACCCGAGGGGCTTGGCCAGGCGGACCAGCCGCAATCGCTCCCCGGGCGTGACGCGGACGGGCCCGTTGATCTTCGAGCGGAGGACCTCGTTCTCGGCTTTCAGGTATTGGATCTGGCGGCGCAGGTCGGCCTGGGTGGACCCGGCAAGGACATCTAACAGGCGGCGGAAGAGGTTCGGCATCGCCCCAATCGTCGGGGCCTCGGCGTGGGGGCAGGGGGAGTGTGTAAAAACGTGCGATTTTGAGACTCAGTCGCGCCCACCCCGCGATTCTGGCCCACTCGACACCCCGATCCGGTCTCAACCAGTCATTGGCGTGAGACTCCTCGGCCTGGCCGCAACCGGCGGGCGCGGCGGCAGAACGCGGGCGTCGTCCATATCGTCCGGGCGAGAACGCGCGGAGGCCACCTCGCCACGCCACATGGCGGGGCTGGAGTATTTGTACCCCGCTGGCGGCCCCGAAAACGCGGTTTCCGCCCGTCCCCGTTAACGACCCGTGTCAATCGCACACCCATCGGGCCACTCCGAGAGTGGTCCGCCAACCCTCCGAAACGGTCTTGTACAGGGAGCCGCCCAACCAAACCGCCGTCCACGCCGCGCGGGCTCACCTGCCCGCGGTGCGGATGCCGCCACTTCGAGGTGCTCTACACCCGGGCGGCTCCCAGCGGTGCCATCCGTCGCCGGCGCTCATGCCGGCACTGCGGGCGGCGGATCACGACCGTTGAGCGCCCGGTCGAGTGATCGGGTGCTATGGGTAGACCGTTTCGGCCGCATTCCGGTTAGAAGCGCGACACCGCAGCGGCTGGAGCAGAGGGGTACTGGCGTGCCCCCGGACCCCGACCCCGACCTCGATCAGGCCATCCGCGACAACGCGGCGCAACCCGCCAAGGCGTCGGTGGACGGCCAGTCCGTCGAGCAGCACCCGTTGAAGGACCAGATCGAGGCCGACCGCTACCTCGCGTCCAAGGACGCCGCGAGGAAGCCCGGCCTCGGGATCAAGTTCGCCAAGATCGTCCCGCCCGGCTCTGTCTGACGCGCTCCCAATGTTCAAGACCATCGCCAACCTCCTGAATCGAAACGGCCGCACCGCAGTGCGGAGCACGGATGCTCCGCGCGGCGGTCGCGGGCGTCGGTTCGTGGTGGCGAAGTTCGACTCGGCGCAGACTACCCCCGACAATCGCAAGCACTGGGCGAACGCGGATGGGCTCTCGCCCAACGCCGCGATCAATCCCGAAGTCCGGCGCATCCTTCGCAACCGCGCCCGGTATGAGGTCGCCAACAATTCCTACGCCAAGGGCATCGCGCTCACGCTCGCCAACGACACCATCGGCACCGGTCCCCGGCTGCAGATGCTCACGGATGAGGCCGATGCCAACGCCCGCATCGAGGACGCGTTCGAGCAGTGGTCCCGAGCGGCGGACCTTGCGGGCAAGCTCCGGACGATGCGGCTGGCCCGGGCGGAGAGCGGTGAGGCGTTCGCCCTCCTGGTCAACAACCCCGCAATCGCGTCGTGGGGGTCGCCCGTATCGCTGGACCTCAAGCTCATCGAGGCGGACCAGGTCTGCACCCCGCTCCTGCGGCGTGGGCGCACCGACGAGATCGACGGCATCGTGCTCGACCAGTGGGGCAATCCCTCCGCGTACCGGGTGCTCAAGCGGCATCCGGGCGATAGCGGCCTGCTCCGCGCCCCCATCGACGACCTCGCCGCCTACGACACGTTCGCCGCGTCGGCCGTCGTGCACTACTTCCGCGCCGATCGGCCCGGCCAACTCCGCGGCATCCCCGACATCACGCCGGCGCTCCCGCTGTTCGCGCAGCTCCGCCGGTACACGCTGGCAACTATCGCCGCCGCCGAGACCGCCGCCAACTTCGCCGCCGTCATCTACACCGATGCGCCACCCAACGGCGAGGCCGATCCCCTCGAACCGATGGACGAGGTTGAACTCGAGCAGCGGCTGGCGACGGTGCTTCCCGGCGGCTGGAAGCTCGGACAGGTTCACGCGGAACAGCCCACCACGACCTTCGGCGAGTTCAAGCGCGAGATCCTCAACGAGATCGCCCGCTGCCTGAACATGCCGTTCAACGTCGCGGCGGGGAACTCCTCAGGGTACAACTACGCAAGCGGCCGCCTCGACCACCAGGTGTACTTCAAGAGCATCCGCGTCGAGCAGCACCACCTGCAGCTCGCCGTGCTCGACCGCCTCCTCAAGGCGTGGCTCAACGAAGCGGTGCTCGTTGAAGGGCTGCTCCCGCAGTCGCTTCGTGAGCGCGGAGTCGCCCTGCCCGAGCACGCATGGTTCTGGGATGGCGTCGAGCACGTCGATCCCGCCAAGGAAGCGACCGCCCAGGCCACGCGTCTGGCCAACCACACGACCACGCTCGCCGCCGAGTACGCCCGCCAGGGACGCGACTGGGAGCAAGAGCTCCGCCAGCGCGCCAAGGAGCGGGCGCTCATGGACGAACTCGGACTCACGCCCGCTCCCGCGCCCAGCGCGGGCAATCCGCCCGCACCTCAAGAGGACGACACCGATGGCAACGAAGACCCCGACCGCTCCGAAGACCCGAATCGCGCCCAAGCGTCTGTGGCTTGAGGCCGCGGCTGCTCCGGCCGGAGCCTCTCCGCTCACGCTTACGGGCACGGCGGAGATCACCGCCATCGCCGCTGGTGCTGGGGGCGCGGATGCCGAGAAGGCGCTGCCGCGCTTCAAGATGCTGGCGTACACGGGCGGTGCCATGCGCGTCGCCGGCTGGCGTCACCCGGTGGTGCTCGACCTCGCCGGGCTGTCGGTCCCGTCGCAGAACCGGCCGATCCGTTTCGCCCATGATCCCGCCGCAGGTGTCGGCCACACCGACGCGATCCGGGTCGAGGGCGGGCAGCTCGTGGCCACCGGCGTGATCTCGCGCGACACCGCGACGGCGCGGGAGGTCGTCGCATCCTCCCGGAACGGGTTCCCCTGGCAGGCGTCGGTGGGCGCCAGCGTCGAGGAGTTCGAGTTCATTCGTGAATCGCAGAAGGCGATCGTGAACGGACTGGAGTTCTCGGGCCCCATCAACGTCGTCCGCAAGTCGATTCTCGGCGAGATCAGCTTCGTCGACCTCGGGGCCGACGGGCGCACCAGCGCCTCCATCGCCGCCCATCAGGGCGCGGGTGGGAGTGGTGGCGGCGGCGGTCCGACCGGCAGTGATGCCGAACCGACGCCCGGGGCGGGCGCTGCCGCGCTCCGTGCCGAAGCCCTGGCGGAGACCAACCGCATCGCGGCAGTGCGGAAGATCTGCGCCGGCAAGTACCTCGACATCGAGGCTCAGGCGATCCGCGACGGCTGGGACGCCACACGCACGGAGCTCGAAGTGCTCCGCGCCAGCCGTCCCAAAGCCCCGGCCATCCACGCCCCCGACACGAGCATCACCGGCGAGGTCCTGGAGGCCGCGTGCTTCCAGAGCGCCAAGCTCGAAGGACTCGAGAAGGTGTGCTCCGCGCAGGCGCTGGAGGTCGCGGCAAAGCGGTTCCAGAGCGGACTGGGACTGCAGGAACTGCTCATCGAGGCAGCGATCGCCAACGGCTACACGGGCCGCACGTTCCGCGACAGTCGGCGCGTGCTGGAAGCCGCCTTCGGTCGGGGCATCGAGGCCGGGATGACCACCATCGACGTGGGCGGCATCTTGTCCAACGTCGCCAACAAGTTCCTGCTGGAGGGCTTCTTCAGCGTCGAGCGCGTGTGGCGGAGCGTCTGCGCCGTCCGCAACGTCTCTGACTTCAAGACCGTGACCAGCTACCGCCTGGTCGGCAAGGACCAGTACGAGCAGGTCGCCCCGGGCGGCGAGCTTAAGCACGGGACGTTGGGCGAGGAGACCTACAGCAACAAGGCCGACACCTACGGCCTGATGCTGTCGATCGACCGCCGCGACATCATCAACGACGACCTCGGCGCGATCACCACGGTGCCCCGCAAGCTCGGCCGCGGCTCGGGTCTCAAGATCAACGACGTGTTCTGGACGGCGTTCATGAACAACGCCGCGTTCTTCGCCGTCGGCAACAAGAACTTCATCTCGGGCGCGGACACCGCACTCGGCATCGACGGCCTCACCAAGGGCGAGGTCACGTTCATGGACTTGGTGGACTCCGACGGCAAGCCCACGGGCGTCATGCCGTCGATCCTGCTCGTGCCGACGGCGCTCTCGGCGGTGGGCACGCAGCTCTACAAGAGCGTGGAGATGCGCGATACCACGGCGAACACCAAGTTCCCCGTCGCCAACCCGCACCAGGGCAAGTTCCGCATCGAGGTGAGCCGCTACCTCTCCAACGCCCTCTACGTCGGCAACTCGGCCAAGGCGTGGTACCTCCTCGCCGACCCGAGCGACCTGCCCGTGATCGAGACCGCGTTCCTCAACGGACAGGAGGCACCGACCATCGAGACCTCCGACGCGGACTTCAGCCAGCTGGGCGTGCGGATGCGAGGGTATCACGATTTCGGCGTTGCGCTGCAGGACACCCGCGGCGGCGTCAAGAGCAAGGGCGAGGTGTAAAGAGGTATGGGCGAGACACCAATCGGCGGAGGCGCCGGAGAAGAACAGTCCGGGGTCATTCCCGGCGAAGGAGAAGGCGGCATGGCTGCAGGACCTGCAAAGTTCGTTCACGAAGGCGAGGCAATCGACTACACGCCGGGGGCCGACACGCTGGTCGGTGCGGTCGTGGTCCAGGCGGAAATGGTGGGCGTCGCGGTGGCGCCCATCAAGGCAAACCAGCTCGGCTCGCTGGCGGTCTCGGGCGTGTTCGACTTCCCGAAGGCGGGCGGTGCGGGCAGCGCCATCCCCGCGGGCACGAACACGTACTGGGACGCCGGTGCGCAGAACGCCACCAAGAACGCGGCGGCCGGCGCGAACAAGCTGATCGGCAAGGCGGTGAAGACCACCGTCGATGCCGACACTGTCGTCCGCGTCCGGCTGCTGCAGTGACCCCCACCCCCACAGGAGCACGACGTGGGCGACCTGCTCGACCGGGGCTCGGCGTTCCTGGATGACCAGCGGCACCAACACATGAGCCGCGCCGTGGTCTACCAGCGAGGGCCCGACACCAAGGAACTCCAGGCCACCATCGGCAAGACGGAGTTCGAGCAGGCCGACGACGCTGGACTCATTCACCGCGTCGAGTCGAGGGACTTCCTCGTGCGGGCGGCGGACCTGGACCTGGGGTCGGGCCCGACGCTCCCACGGGCCGGAGACCAGATGCGAGAGACGGTCGGAGCGCAGGTGTTCGTGTACGAGGTCAACGCGCCGGGCGGGCAACCGCCGTTCCGGTACAGCGACCCGTTCCGCAGGGTTCTTCGGATTCACACCAAGCACATCGGCACGGAGACGTGATGGCAGACGGGAATGGACAGAACGGGACCAAGGCGCGGTGGGCTGGCGTGCTCGTCACGATCATCCTCGCCGCCGGTGCGATGACCATCCAGTGGGGCGTGGTGACCACCAAACTCCAGCAGCTGGAGAAGCGGATGGATGAGTTCATCGGCGAAGCCCGGACCATCCGGACTGAGTACCAGGCGATGGAGCGCCGCGTCTCGTATCTCGAGGGCAAGGTGTCGGGCATGGCCGCAACGAAGGGCGGTGCCCCCTGAGCACCATCGTCGCCATCGCCGACGCGCTGGTCGCGCACATCAACGCGGGCTCGTTCGGGCAGCCCGTGAACGCCGTGCGGATGTTCCAGCCCGCGTTCACGCTGGAGGACTTGAAGGACCTGCGCGTGTCGGTCGTGCCGCGCACGACCGCCATCGCCGCGGCGAGCCGGGACAGCAGCACCTTCGAGTGCGTGCTCGACGTGGGCGTGCAGAAGAAGCTTCCGGCCGAGGGCGACGCCGCCGAGATCGATGGGCTGCTGGACCTTGTCGAGGCAATCGCCGACCACGTCCGGCTCAAACGGCTGCCCGATGCGCCCGACGCCGCGTGGGTCGGGATCGCGCACGAGCCCGTAGTGTCGAGCGAGTCGCTGGAGCAGCACCGGGTCTTCACGAGTGTCCTGAGCGTCACGTACCGGGTTCGGAGGTAACCGTGCGGAACCTGATCACGCTCAAGGTCGATCTGGAAAGCGGGTACGTGCCCATGTCGGGCACATCGGTGATCGCCACGTTCACGCTGACGGCGGCGCACACCAACACGCAGGACGCGATCCTCGAAGGTACGGACGGCAAGGAGATCCCGGTAGCGCCCGGCACGCAGTATTACCTCGAGCGGGTGGACCTCTCGAAGGTCAAGGTCAAGAGCAAGGCGGGCGAGAGCATGTTCGTGGTCGGCCACAGCGCCGAGTGAAAGGAATCCGACGATGGCCATCAAACTCGGCATGGAAGCCAAGCTGCTCTACAAGGTCGGCGGCCAGGGCGGGGGCGGCGGGTGGCTCGCCCTCGGCAACACCCGCGACGTGACTCTCAGCCTGGAGGCGGGCGAGGCGGATGTGACCACGCGCGCCAACGCGGGCTGGCGGGCCACAGTCGCCACGCTCAAGGAGGCAAGCGTCGAGTTCGAGATGGTCTGGGACACCGCGGACGCCGGGTTCACCGCCATCAAGAACGCCTTCTTCCAGAACGATCCGATCGGGCTCCAGATCCTCGACGACACCGGCGGCCAGGGGCTGCAGGCGGACTTCTCCATCACCAACTTCTCGCGGAACGAAGCCCTCGAGGAGGCCATCACCGTCTCGGTCACGGCGAAGGTGACGTACTCGGCGACGGCACCCTCGTGGATCGGCGGCTGAGGCTGTTGGTTACCTGTCGGGTTGGCGTCGGATTGCTGTCGGGTTGTTGAGCACGGAGGCATGGATGCGGACGTTCAAAGACAACGCGGGCCGGACCTGGACGGTGGACATCAACGTTGCCGCGCTCAAGCGCGTGCGCGGGCTCACGGGCGTCGACCTCATGCAGGTCATTGAGGGGACGCTCATCGAGAAGCTGATCCGCGATCCTGTCCTGCTGTGCGACGTGGTCTACGCGCTCTGCAAGCCGGAGGCGGACGCGGCGAAGGTGTCGGACGAGGAGTTCGGCAAGGCGATGGCGGGCGACGCCATCGAGGCCGCGACCACGGCGGTGCTGGAGGAACTCGTGGGTTTCTGCCCGAGCCCGAGGGACCGGGGCAACCTCGGGCGGGTGCTCCAGGCCACGAAGAAGGTGATGGAGCGGGCCCGCGACCTGGTGGAGAAGAAGTTGGACAGCGGGGAGCTGGACCGCCTCGCCGACCGGCTGCTGGAGACTGCTGGCGCCTCGTCTGGCAGTGCGCCGGAATCGTCGGCCTCAACCCCGGGCCCCTGACCCTGCGCGAACTGGTGGCCATGCTCGACGGCCGCCAGCGGCACGACTGGTCGATCGCCGCGAGCCTCATGGCGGTCATCGCCAACACCAACCGCGACCCCAAGCGATCCCGCCGGCTCAAGCCATCCGACTTCGACCCGTTCGCCCAGCGGTCCCGGCCCGTCAAGGTTGGCGTGTCGGTGCTCAAGGACGTGTTCATCGACGGCAAGTTTCCCCCCCACGCCAAGGAGGTTCACGGATGAAGTTCCTCAGCTCGCTCTCCACCCGCCACTACGTCTACATCGTCGGCCTGCTACTGCTGGCCCTCGTGCTCGCCTCGTGCGCCGGCTTCGACCTCGGCGACATCGTCAAGGTCAAGACGCCCAACAACATCCAGCAGACCACGGGCCTGCCCTCGACGCTCAGCCTCAACGAGGCTGAGACCGAGTACCAGAACTGGTTCAACCAGACGCAGACCACCGGCGCGCAGTGGAAGAACAACATCGAGAAGGCCGGCGAGCTGCGCGGTTTGTTCAGTCAACTCACGCTCTCTGCGCTCGACACCGTCGGGCCCACGGTTGCTGGCCTGCCCGTGCTAGGGCCCGCGCTACCGGCGCTCACGGGCATCGTCGGACTGTTCCTCGGCTCGGGCCGGCTCCGCAAGGAGAAGGAAGCCTCCTTCAACAAGGGCCTGGAGAAGGGCCGCGATTTCACCGGCGGGAGTGGTGCTGGGGGTGCGGGGGGCGCGGGGGGCGGGACCACGGCGTGATCACCATGCGGATCAAGGACATGTTCTTCGATCGCCACGTCGTGATGGCGGCGGTCGGCAACGCCAAGCGGAAGGTGCTCAGCAAGGCCGGCGCATTCATCCGCACGGCGGCGAAGACGAGCATCCGCAAGCGCAAGAAGTCCGCACCTCCGGGATCACCGCCGCACTCGCACGAAGGGAGCCTGCGGCGGCTGATCCTCTTCGGATACGACAAAGCCGCCGACTCCGTGGTCGTCGGCCCCGTCGGGTTCAAGAAGAGCACCGCGCCGAATGTCCTGGAGTACGGCGGCGAGACGGTCGTCTTGTCGCGGCGGGGCGGCAGGCTCACCTCGCGGAAGGTGAAGATCGCGCCACGGCCCTACATGGGCCCGGCGCTGGAGAAGGAACGACCCCAGCTGCCGCTGCTGTGGCGCAACTCGATCAGGAAGGGTGATTGACCGTGGCCGACACGCGCGGCATCCGAGCAGGCCGGGCCTTCGTTGAGCTGGGCGTCAGTGACAAGCTGTCGGCCGGACTGCGGTCGGCCCAGAAGAAGCTCGAAGCCTTCGGCGCGGGGCTGCGCTCCATCGGCACGAAGATGGCGGGCATCGGCGTGGCGGCGATCACGGCGCTGCTCGGTACCGCGAAGTCTTTCTCCGACACGGGGGACGTGCTGGACAAGATGAGCCAGCGGACAGGCGTAAGCGTCGAGGCCCTCTCGGAGCTTGGGTACGCCGCCGACCTGTCCGGCACCGACATGGAGACGCTGGAGAACGGCCTCCGCGTGATGCAGAAGTCGCTCGTAGAGGCCGCCAAGGGATCACAGGGTGCGAACGAGGCGCTCGGGCTGCTCGGTCTGACTGTGGCCGACCTGGCGAAGTTGTCGCCGGATGAGCAGTTCAAGTTGCTCGCGGACCGCATCTCGAAGGTGCAAGACCCGGCCCTGCGGGCATCGCTGGCGATGGAGCTCTTCGGCAAGGCAGGGACGAAGTTGCTCCCGCTCATGGCGGACGGGGCCGCAGGCATCAATGAGATGCAGGAGCAAGCCCGCAAACTCGGGCTAACGGTCAGCACCGAGACCGCCCGCGACGCGGCGGAGCTCAATGACGCCCTCGGCACGCTCTGGAAGGTGCTCAAGCAGGGCGTGTTCACCATCGGCGGCGCGCTCGCGCCCACTATCAAGGACCTGACCGAGCGGATCACGCGCGTGGTCGTGACCGCCACCGCCTGGATCAAGGAGAACAAGGACCTCGTCGTGTGGGCGCTGAAGGTGGCGGCCGCCGTCGCCGTCGCGGGCGTCGCCATTATCGCGCTGGGGTACGTCATCTCGGGGATCGGTGCGGCGCTAGGCGTGGTGGCCGGGATCATCGGCGGGGTCGGGACGGCATTCAGCCTCATCGGTGCCGCCATCGCCGCGGTCCTCTCGCCTGTGGGCCTGGTGATCGCCGCTATCGTCGCGCTCGGCGGCGTGCTGCTCGTTACCACCGGCGTCGGCGGTGAGGCTCTGTCGTGGCTCGGCGAGCAGTTCACGGCCCTGCGGGAGTGGGTCAGCAAGGTCGTCGGTGGCATCGCCGATGCCCTCGCCGCCGGCGACATCGCCCTGGCGGCCGAGATCTTGTGGCTGTCCCTCAAGGTCATCTGGCAGCAGGGAATCGCGGCGCTGAACAAGGCGTGGCTCGGGGCCAAGGAGTTCCTCGTCTCGACCGCGTACTCGATGTGGTACGGCGCACTGGCCGCCGCGGAGATCGTGTTCCACGCCCTTGAGGTTGGCTGGATCGAGACGGTCGCCTTCCTTACCAAGACCTGGACCAACTTCGCCACGGGCTTCCAGATGATTTGGGAAGAGGCATCGTCCTGGGTCGCCAAGCGGATGCTGGAGATCCAGGGGCTGTTCGACTCCGGGCTGGATGTGGACTCCGCGAAGAAGGCGGTCGATCAGCAGTTGGAGTCTCGCCTCGTCGAGCTGGAGAACGCGGCCCAGCAGACCGTGGCTGCACGCGAGAAGGAGCGTGCGGCTGAGCGCGAGCAGGCCGCCGCGATCCACGAGGCGACGCTCGCCGCCATCGGCCAGGACTTCGAGGACGCACAGAAGGCGCTCCAGGACAAGACCGAGGCGGGGCTGGCCGAATCACAGGCCGCACTGGACGCGGCGAAGAAGAAGCTCGCCGACGCCATCGAGCAGGCCCGCCAGAAGCGCGAGGCGGCGGACGCGGAGCGCGGCTCGGGGGGGCGGAAGACACCGCAGGACCTCATGGCCGAGTTCGAGGATCGGCTGTCGGGGCTCGGGGCCGCGATCGGCAAGGGAATCAGCGTCACCGGCACGTTCAACGCGGCGGGCGTGACGGGTCTGGGCGGTGGCGATGCGGCGGAACGGACTGCACGGGCGAGCGAGCAGACAGCGAAGAACACCAAGCGCCTGGCCGACGCGGTCGGGTCGGGCGGGCTGGCGTTCACCTGAATGGAGTAGCGAGTGCCGATCGAGGTGCGCGAGAAGTTCGATTCGCGGCGGCTGACCAAGGGGCAGAACCCCTCGGCAGAGCTGGCGTTCAACGTGCTCGGCACCGACGACGCCATCGCCGCCAGGGACGCCCTCGAGGACGAGTCCGACGACACGTTCGCGGGGCTGCCACGCCAGTCGGTTTCGGTCGAACCGGTCGCCCCGGACCTGTGGGACGGCGTCGTGCGCTACGGGCAGTCCTCTGGCAGCATCACGCCCGGCGGCGAGGCGGTGTACTCCTTCGACACCGGTGGCGGCACC
This sequence comes from Phycisphaerae bacterium, assembly GCA_022180725.1. Classification (GTDB taxonomy): domain Bacteria; phylum Planctomycetota; class Phycisphaerae; order Phycisphaerales; family UBA1924; genus RI-211. Next base: position 46,105 of record BQMO01000010.1, on the reverse strand, counting down.
CAGCACATCACGCAGTCGCTGGCGACGGTGCATCGGTATCCCGCGCCCGGCGTGGGTGCAGCGCCCGACTTCAAGGGCGCGATCGGCGTCAGCGCCGACGGCGTCGAGGGCGTGGACATCACCGTCCCGGTCTTCAACTTCACCGAGACGCATTACAAGCCCGACGAGGAGATCACGCCCTCGTACAAGGGCATCCTCTTCAACCTGACGGGCAAGGTGAACAGCGATTCCTTCAAGGGGTTTGAACCGGGTGAAGTGCTGTTCCTCGGGGCATCGGGCTCGAAGCGAACGCAGCTCGGCGAGGATGCGGACTGGGAGATCACGTACAGGTTCGCGGCCAGCCCGAACGTCTCAGGGCTCACCATCGGCCCGATCACCGGGATCTCGAAGAAAGGCTGGGAGTACCTGTGGGTGCGGTACGCCGACCAGGAAGATGTGGCGGCCAAGGCGATCGTGAAGCGCCCGATCGCGGCGTACATCGAGCGCGTGTATGAGGACGGAGGCTTTGCAGCACTGGGACTTGACTGACCCCCACTATGGGAGACGACCTCCGCAAAGTCCGGCCCGGCGATCCGCTCCGCGTCCCCGCGCGGGCGTACAACGCCTTTGTCGATGCGGCGCTCGATCTCAAGCGTCGCCAGCAGGATCGCGCTTCCGGCGAACTCCGCGACGGCGGCCGCCAGCACGGCGTCGTGCCCGTCCGCAACGACTCGGGCTCGGACCTGGACCGCTACCACGTCCTGGCCATCGACGGCCCGCTCTTCCCGCCCGGGGACGAGGGGCCGGAGAAGACCTTCCAGAACCGCATGGCGCTGAAGGGGACTGAGCCGGACGAAGAGACCGTCCCGGGCCGGTTCGTGGTGGCCCGCGAGCCGATCATCGCCGGCGAGATGGGGCTGTGCGTCATCCACGGCGTCACGCCCGTCCGCCTGTACGTCGAGGAGGAAGAGCACGCCTTCGCCGACATCAAGCCGGGCGAGCGGGTGCTCGTATCGAGCGGCTCGGGTGGCAGCGTCATCCTGTGGAAGGAGGACGGGGTTGGGGAGAAGTGGGCCGTGGTGGACATCGGCCGTCCACGCTCCGACAAGATCGTCGCCATCCTCGGCGAGGCCGTCGAGATCACCGGCGAGCGGTTCCGTTGGCGCTACCCGTGGGACGAGGCCGCCATCGACGGCGATCCCGAGAGCGAGACCTTCGGTCGCTATATCAAGGTCGAGAACGGCCTGTCTTCGGAAGGCGATCCCGACAAGTACGCGATCAACCGGTTCGAGTCACACCACAGCGATGTGCCGGACCAGGAGCCGGAGGGCACCGACGGGTTCGGTGGAGTGCGGTCCTACTTCGTGCCCGGGCAGTTGGAGCCGTTCGACCCCGCCGGGTTCTGCCCGCGGAAGGCGGCGATCCCGATCCTGCGCCCCATCCTGAAAGGCGTCGCCGTGCAGATGACCGCCGAGCGCGACACGCGCGGCAACTCGGTGTGGTGTTTCCAGGCCCTCAACGGCGTGGAGTTGATGGAGTTCGACGTTCCGGTGTGGCTCTATGTCTGACCCCCAGGAGACCATCCCCGTTGACTTGGAAGCCCGGCGCGAGCACGAGCGGAAGAAGTACCTCGCGCTCACCGGCTCGACCTACGGCTCCACCAACCACGGGCGGCATGCCTATTCGATCGTGCAGGCGTTCAAGCCCCGGTTCGTGGTGGACTTCGGCTGCGGTCGAAACCTCTTTATACAGCACCTCCGGCGGCTGGGGATCGACGGGCTCGGCGTGGACTTCGCCTTCCCCGAGGCGGACATCGTGGCGCCCATGCATCGCTTACCGGTTTCCGCGGGCATTGCCGACGTGGTGACCGCATTCGACGCCCTCGAACACCTGCTGCCCGAGGAAGTGGACGAGGTGCTCGACGAGATGCGGCGAGTCGCGGTGCGTGGGGGTGGCGGGCGGTTCGTGCTGTCGATCTGCACGCGGGAGAGCAAGACCAAGGTGAACGGGGAGGGTCTGCACCCGACGGTGAAGCCGCAGGGGTGGTGGCTGGAGCGGATCGGTCGGGTAGGCACGGTGCGCCAGGGACTGGGCGCGCCCAGGTACATCGCAGGGGTGTTCAACGATGCGTGAGAACAGCGGCGACATCGCGGCTTTGCAGGCGGGGTTGAAGCAGCGCAAGCCGGCGCGGTCCGGCGTGCGTCTCTACACCGCCGACTTCGACTCCATGTCCCTGTGCGATTTCTACCGGGGTCGATCGGCGTTCCTGATGCTCTCGGGGCCCTCGCTCAACCAGATCGACCTGTCGCAGCTCAACCGCCGCGGCATCGTCACGATGGCCGTGAACAACGCGTGGTCGCTGCACCGCCCGACGCTGTGGACGTGCGTGGATGACCCCGGCCGGTTCATCGACACGGGCTGGAAGGACCCGGGAATCCTGAAGATCGTCCCCGTCTCGCACTTCGACAAGCGCCTCCGCGTCCAGAATCCGGACGGCTCGTTCCGCGCCAGCGCGTTCAAGGTGCGGCAGATGCCCGGCGTGCTGTTCTACCGCCGCAGCGATCACTTCGACCACAGCCGGTTCCTCAAGAGCGACACCATTAACTGGGGCCAGGACGGCGAGCACACGGATTCACTCGGCATCAAGGGCAAGCGGAGCGTCATGCTCGCGGCCCTGCACCTGCTGCACTATCTGGGCTTCCGCACCGTGTACCTGCTGGGGTGCGACTTCAAGATGGCGGGCGACCGCAAGTACGCCTTCAGCGAGGAACGTACGCGCGAGGCCATCAGGCACAACAACATTCTGTACGAGAGCCTCCAGAAGCGATTCGAGGCTCTCAAGCCGCATTTCGACCTGCACGGCTTCAAGGTCATCAACTGCTCGCCCGGGAGCGAGCTGGGCGTGTTCGAGCGGATGGAGTTCGCCGACGCCGTCGCGGCGGCCGGCGCGGAATGCAGCAAGGCCGTGGACACGGCCGGGTGGTATCGCGCCAAGGAGGAGAACAAGTGAGCGACGAACCCCGCCGTTACTTCCTCTACATCCCGGTCTGGGCGTCCACCACCGGCGGCGGTGGCGGTGGGTCGGGTTCGTCCTCGGCGTCGAGCGAGGGCAGTTCCTCCTCATCCTCGAGCAGCAGCTCGTCGTCGAGCAGTTCCAGCGGGTCTTCCTCGTCGTCCGGGTCCTCCTCGAGCGGCTCGTCCTCCAGTGGTTCATCGAGCAGCGGCTCCAGCTCCAGCGGGTCTGGGTCCTCGAGCGGTTCGGGATCCTCGTCGGGATCTGGAAGCAGCAGTGGATCGAGCGGCGCGAGTTCGTCAGGTGGCGGCGGTAGCTCCAGTGGGATGAGCAGCGGCGCATCGTCCGGTGCTTCCTCCGGTGCATCATCGGGGGCAAGCAGCGGCGGCTCCTCCGGGGGCGGTTCCTCGGGAGGAGGATCGTCGGGTGGTGGTTCATCCGGCGGAGGCGGATCGTCGGGGGGAGGCGGCGGTTCGTCGGGTGGGGGCGGAGGCGGTTCCAGCGGCGGTGGAGGTGGAGGATCATCGGGAGGTGGCGGCGGCGGCAGTTCAGGAGGAGGCGGCGGCGGATCGTCCGGCGGTGGGGGGTCGGGCGGTTCGGGCGGGTCGAACTGCCTGCTCTTCGGCACGTTGGTCCGTCTGGCCGACGGCCGCGTCACGCCGATCGAGAACCTCAAGCCCGGCGACAGCGTGGCCACCATTAAGGTGCCCGGCCTCGAGGTCGATGTGCCGTATCGCGCCCAATACCAGTGGCTCTCGCACCGCGGCATGCGCGGCACCATCCCGACTGTCGGCCGCGTCGCCAGCGTGAAGCTTGGCGAGCACACCGGCTTCGTGGTGATCAACCGCCGGATCAAGGCAACGCCGGAACACCCATTCCTCATGCGCCGCGGGGACGAATGGGGCTTCTCGTCCGCCGAGTTCATCAAGAAGGGCGACTACCTCATCGGCGAGCGCCTCGCCGAGGAACTCGTGGAATCGGTGGATCGCATCGACGCTCCGACACGGACGGTCGCCGTCCACATTCCGGGCACGAACACCTTCTCGGCCGAAGGCGTCTGGGTCCACAACGACATGCCCGCGACCGCGCAGTCGTCCGGCTCCGGGTCGAGTTCCAGCGGCTCGGGCTCTGGCTCCGGGAGCGGGTCATCGAGCAGCGGTTCTTCGTCCGGCTCGGGCAAGTCCAGCGGTTCGTCGATGTCGTCCTCCGGCAGCGGATCGGGCAGCGGGAGCGGGTCGAGTGCTAGCGGCGGAAGCACGGGGACCTACTCGATCTAGCGGGAGAAACAGCATGAAACGGTCAAGGGCGAGTGAGGATTTGCATCCCTATCGCGCCCACTCGGGCGAGCGGGCAGTCGGCTTCCCGTTGGCTGCAGAAGTTTGGCATGACACCACACCATGCCGAACGGTTTCAACGGACCACCAAGGCGCTTCGAGCCAGCCTCCTGGTCATCCTCCAGCACATTGATGAGCTGACGCGCCTGGCCGAAGCAGAGGTCGCGACGCCCGTGTCGAGTCCGCCAACCGACATCGAGCCCATCTGTCGCCTCGATCGTCAGACCTTTTCGGTCTACTGGCAACAGCGCGCGTGCTTCCTCGGATACACACTGCCATTCCGACTCCTCGAACGCCTGGCGCAGCGCTCGAACCAGTACGTTTCTGTCGATCGACTGGTGCAAGACCTCTGGGGAGGTCCCAAGGCGCCCTCCACCATTCGCAGCGCGGTGAGCGACCTTCGCTTCAAGCTCAGAGCTGCTGGGATGTCGGGCCTCGCCGACATGATCGACGGGAGCAATCCAGGGCACTACGGACTGATCGGCGGCGACGGGCACTCTCGACCCGACGCACTTCCGACGGTTGTCCGACGCCAATCCGACAGCCGGCGCGAAGTACACCGGTAACGTACTGCCGCGTCTCATCGTCAACCTGCCTCCCTCACTCCCATCGGATCTTCGCCATGCAGCCACCCCTCCAAGCCGCCGTACCGGTCACGCTCGTCCCGGCCGCTCAGTACGTGCGCATGTCCACCGAGCACCAGCAGTACTCGACCGAGAACCAGCGCGACGCGATCGCGGAGTACGCCAAAGCGCGGGGCTATCAGATCGTGAAGACCTACGCCGACGACGGCAAGAGCGGACTGCGTATCGAGGGACGAGAATCCCTGCAGCAGATGCTCGCCGACGTCCAGGGTAGTAAGGTCGAGTTCAAGGCGATCCTGGTGTACGACGTCAGCCGCTGGGGCCGCTTTCAGGACTCGGACGAGAGCGCCTACTACGAGTATGCCTGCAAGCGCGCCGGCATCCATGTCGAGTACTGCATGGAGCAGTTCGCCAACGACGGAAGCCCCGTCTCCACGATCATCAAGGGCGTCAAGCGGGCGATGGCCGGCGAGTACAGCCGCGAACTGTCGAACAAGGTCTTCAAGGGTCAGTGTCGCCTCATCCAGCTCGGCTACCGCCAGGGCGGACCAGCGGGTTTCGGGTTGCGCCGCATGCTGATCGACGCTGCCGGCAACCCCAAGGGCGTACTCAAGCGCGGTGAGCAGAAGAGCCTCCAGACCGACCGCGTCATCCTCGTGGCCGGGCCCGACGAGGAGCTCGATATCGTGCGGTCGATCTACGAGCGGTTCGTCAAGCAGGGGAAGAGCGAGAAGATCATCGCGGATGAGCTCAACGCAGCCGGGGTGCCTTCGGCCTGCGAGCGTCCGTGGACACGCGGGATGGTGCACCAGGTGCTGGCCAACGAGAAGTACATCGGCAACAACGTCTACAACCGCGTCTCGTTCAAGCTCAAGAAGAAGCGGGTGATCAATCCTCCGGACATGTGGGTGCGGGCCGAGGGCGCGTTCGACGCGGTCGTTGAGGCCGAGACCTTCTATATGGCCCGCGGCATCATCCAAGAGCGCAACCGGCACTTCACCAACGACGAGATGCTCGCGCGGCTCAAGACGCTCTTGGCGGTGCACCCGGAGCTCACCGGCGCACTCATCGACGAAACGGATGGGATGCCGTCGAGCTCGGTCTACCGGGGACGCTTTGGCAGCCTCATCAACGCCTACCGCCTGGCGGGCTACACGCCGGAGCGAGATTACGAATACCTGGCCGTCAGCCGCCAGCTCCGTGCGGCTCACCCTCACCTGATGGGTGACATGATCCAGGACCTGCAGACGATGGGAGCCAGCGTCGAGCGGGCCGAGGAATCCGAGGTGCTGGTCATCAACGGGCTCTACAGCGCCTCGCTCTACTTGGCCCGGTGCCGAGCGACCACGGCGGGGTCGCTTCGCTGGCGGTTCCGGGTGCCCAACGCCAAGATCGCGGACATCCACATCGTCGTGCGGATGGACCCCTCCAACGAGCAGCCCACGGACTACTACCTGCTGCCGGCGATCGACCTCGATATGCCCGAGATCAGGCTGTCGGAGTTCAACGGCGCCTCGATCGACACGTTCCGCTTCGAGTCGCTGGAGTTCTTCCTCGGGATGGCTCGCGTGGCCAAGGTGGAGGCGGCATGATCGGCCCCAGGGACACCAACGTCGTTCAGATCCCCGTTGAACAGATCACCGTGGTCAACCCGCGCTCGCGCGGGAAGCACAAGTTCCGGCAGATCGTCACCAACATCTCGCACCTGGGCCTGAAGAAGCCCATCACCGTCGTGCAGCGCGGGAGCCGCGACGACAAGCCGCTGTACGAACTGGTGTGCGGCCAAGGCCGGCTCGAAGCGTGCAAGCAGCTGGGCGACGCGACAGTGCCCGCGCTGGTCATCGAGGCCACGCGCGAGGAGCTGATGCTGATGAGCCTGGCGGAGAACCTGGCCCGCCGTCGGCAGACCTGCGTCGAGCTGCTTCGGGAGATCGGAACACTGAAGGACAAGGGGTTCACGTTTCAGGAGATCGCGGACAAGACCGACCTGCACCCGTCCTATGTGAAGGGGATTCTGCGGCTGCTCAAGCAGGGCGAGCACCGGCTCCTGCGCGCCGTCGAGAAAGGCCAGATCCCGATCAGCGTGGCGGTCACCATTGCGTCGTCCGACGACGACGAAGTGCAGCGGGCGCTATCCGAGGCGTATGAGAGCAACGACCTCCGCGGCAAGCAGCTCCTCCGCGCCCGCCGTCTCATCGAGGCGCGGCGGATGGGCGGTAAGGCGGGCGGCATGGGCCGGCGTCGCGCTGGCGGCAAGGAGATGTCCGGTGAAGCCCTCATGCAGGCGTACAAGAAGGAAACGTCCAAGCAGAGAATGGTGGTTCAGAAGGCGAAGGTGTGCGAAACCCGCCTCCTGTTCGTCTGTTCGGCCTTGAAGCAGCTATTCGCCGACCAGGCGCTCGTGTCCATGCTGCAGTCCGCCGGGCTCGATTCACTTCCCGAGTATCTCGCCGCACAGGTCGGCAGAAAGGCGGGGTGACGATGGCCGGCTCCGTGCGCATGGCGTTCGATCCTACCGGCACGATGCTCCAGGTGGACCGCGTGCTGCCGGTGCGTGTAATTCGCCCGGAGACCCGGAAGTCGCCCCAGTATCTGCGGCTGATGGCGTCGATCCGGGAGCTGGGCATCATCGAGCCGCTGATGGTCTATCCAGCACCTGGACCCAACGGGAGCCAGCAGCGGTACTCACTGCTCGACGGGCATACTCGCCTGGACATCGCCAAGGAGATCGGACATACCGAAGTGTTCTGCCTCATCGCCAAGGACGACGAGGCGTTCACGTACAACCACAAGGTCAACAAGATCGCGCCGATCCAGGAGCACTTCATGATCATGAAGGCCCTCCAGAACGGCGTTCCGGAGGAGCGCATCGCGACAACGCTCAACGTCGATGTCGCCGCGATCCGCATGAAGCGTGACCTTCTCAACGGGATCTGTCCCGAGGCAGTGTCGCTGCTCAAGGACCGGCGGGTGACCGCCGCCGCAATCCGTGAGCTGAGACGCGTCGCGCCCATGCGCCAGATCGAAATGGCCGAGCTGATGGTGGCGGCGAACAACTTCTCGACCAGCTATGCCAAGTGCCTAATCGCAGGCACCGCGGAGAAGGACATGGTCGGCGCTGACAGGTCGAAGCTTCTGCCGGGAATGAAGCCGGAGGATGCCGCCCGCATGGAGCGCGAGATGGAGGTACTCGGACGGGAGTTCCGGCTTGTCGAGGAGTCCTACGGCCAGAACACACTGAATCTGGTGCTCGCCGTGGCGTACCTGCGGCGGCTCCTGGACAATGGCGGGATCGTGCGGTACCTCGCCCAGCACCACGCGGGAGTGCTGGGGGAGTTTCAGAAGCTGGTGGAATCGCCCGAGCTCAAGGCGACTTCGTAGACGCCTGGCAACAACAACTCTCTACGGCCGCACGAACACCCTTAGGCGTGCTCCGGTCGCCGACACGGCATTCCAGGTGCCCTGCAGCAGGTAGATCAGCTGAATGACCTGTCCGCCTGGGCGAACGCGTTGACGCTCGGTCTCGAACTCTCCGAGAGAGAGCCCGCTCCCCATGACGATCCAGACTTCACGCCGCGTTTCCGGGTGCCGCACCAAGCGCTGGAACTCCTTCCAGGCGGCGCTGGGCGTGTGAGCATCGGTGTTGATCCGGGTGCGGCTTGGCACTGTGCCGATAGCCCCGCCGTTCCACGGCCGTGAAAACACCGTGAGGTCCTTCGGCTCACGGTCGCACTGAGGGACCAGCAGGTCCAGATTCTTGATCGCCTGACCGCACACGTCGTGGAAGGCCGAGGCCGACACGTTCGAATTGGCGGATGCTACCTTGGCGTGCACGAGCACGACACGCTTGGGCTCCTTGTCGAAGGCGATGAAGTCCGCGAGTTCGTTCCCGAGATCGTCGCAGACCAGGTAGTCGGGCCGCATCCCCTCCAGGGCGAACAGCCCAGTATTGGATCGTCGGTCGATCAGCTCGAACAGGCTTCCGGCTGCCCAGCCTGCCCCGCCCGGCGCCACGTTGGCCCCCTTTTCAGAAGTGATCTGCTGCAAGGAGGCCGTGGCGGTCAGAATACTCCCCAGATCAATGCGGTCGTTCCGGGCCCGTCCCCACAGTGGGATGCGAGCCTTGTAGAACTTGCCGTGGGCATAGACATGGCCGTCGCCGGTCACGATCCGAAATGCCTGGTGCTGGTTCAAGAGCCGCAGGAGATTCCGGCGGGTGTCGCGGACGGCATTGGCTCGCAACGAGATCTGGTCGAGCACCCGGGAGACGATCTCGTACTCCCCCTTGTTCGTGTCAAACCGAAGTGTGGCCGGGCACCGGAGGGCTCCTGCCACCGCTTCGAACGCATCGTTGGTCACCTCCCAACAAAGATCGTCGAATCGGACGGGCGTTGGTGGAGCGTCCCGCGACGTGCGGTGCTCAAGGTCCAGTGCGTCGAGTTCTTCAAGATCAAGCAGAATGCTCGTCGCCGCCGGGTTGTTTGGGGTGGCCGCGAAGAGGGCGTAGCGAGCAAAGAGCTCGGGCGCCGTGCGAGCAACGTCTCGCAGTCCCTGATCGATCTCGCGGGTCCACGCGTCGAACTCGCCGTATTCGACATTGTGAGTGCGCGACTCGGACACTCTGGACCGCGTGAAACCGACATAGCGCCTCGCGACCCCGCCTCCATTGCGTGTAACGAGTCCGGTGGCCGTGGAGCAGAAGTGTGCGTGATCGGCGAGTCCAGGGGCGAGCGCATCGATCGATCGAGCGGACATGGTCCTCCGACGCACGCTGTAGACAGACAGGTCGCTGTTCAAGAGCGACACGTTGGAGATGCGTGATTCGGTGGCCGCGAGGAGCCGCTCCAGATGCTCGGGGTTCACGCGGGACGTGTGTGTGCGGAGGTAGTCCGGTACCATCCCCAGCGTGTCATAAAAGAACACGTGCGAGCCGCGCTTCTTCGCGACGCAGAACCCAAGCAGGAGCTCGGGGAATGTGCGGTCAATCAAAAGTTCGGACGAGTGGAACTTCGCGTACGCCATGAAACGGCAGTCCGGATCCGGCGAGCTCTGACCACTGAGCACCAGGTCTTCTTCATCGATCATCTGCTCCATGCTGGATGCAAGAGCATCCATAGTGAAGCCCCGCTCGGCGACAAGCACGTTTGCCGCGAGAGGAAAGGCAAACTGCGTGTGGATGTCCGGCGTGGCAGGGTCGAACTGTGCCCGGTAGTGGCCGTCCACGTAGTCCAGTCGCTCCGTCACGCGGAGCACCTCGTGAAGAACGCCCTGTGGGTCGGATGGCGCGTCCGAATCCAGCTGCTCCTCATACTTCAGATAGGCGTCCCACATCGCCTTCTGACGATGCCGGGGTGTAGTGAAGACCCAAGCCCGCTGGTGAGCCGTCCGCGCTGGGTTGCGAACGACTCGTCCGATCTGCTGCACAAGCGCCCGGGCCGTGCCGAATGGTTGATAGATGGCAACCACGCAGAAGGCCGGATCATCCACCCCCTCCAGGAGCTTGAACTGATGGACCCAGTACCGGGCCGTCGTGGTTGCGGGGTCGGGGACGTTCCGCACCACGTTATCGCCGGTGTCGGGATCGAACGTTTCGTGGATGCCGATGACGTCCTCGCCCAGCGCCTGCAGCTCGGTGGTTACTGCTTGGACGTCCTCGCGCGTCGCACATCGCACGATGACGCGGGGGCTGGGGTAGCCTGCCGGCGGATGGGGGATCACTTGCCGATTCACAAACCGCTGAAGGGCCCGAGCGAACGGTGTGGCACCGTGACCCCAATCGAACTCCTCAAAGCGCACGTCACGGATGAACCGCTGTGCCACAGCTTCATCATGTGGGAAGCGGTAGATGTGGTTGGGGTCGATGTGGAAAAGGCGATGGTCGTTCCGGTAGGGAGTCGCGCTGAAGAGCACGGTCGGCTTCGCGAGGGCACGCACGGCCGCTGCCCAGCGGGGCGCCGGCTCGCGATGGCCTTCGTCCACCATGACAAGGGATGTCCGTGCGGCCAGACGCTGATGGCTCTGATCATCCGAAGAGTGAAGCCGTTCCAGGGTCTGATTGGTGCAGATCAGGATTTCGGGAGCGTCGGCCGCATCAAGGTGGGACGCCAGGGTCGCCGGGGTAAAGCAGGCTGCGGTCTTCCGGATTCGGGACGGAGGGACGCCCACCTTCGTCCAGAAGCGTTCGTCAATCTCCCGTGCGAGCTGCTCCGTGAGCTGGGACCAGGGCGCAACGATCAATGTTCTGGCAACGCTGGGCACCAGCTGACCGAGCGTTGCCATGACAGCGGTCTTGCCGGTTCCGGTTGGCATTCGCACCAGCGCGGCACCGTTGGCATGGGCGGACATGTACCGTCGCACCATCCCAAGGGCGCCGCGCTGGTGTTCCCACAGATACTCAGGCGACCTCCGGCCCGTTCGTGCTCGTGCCATAGGCCCTGAGAATATCGCCAAGATTCACATGTCGGGGGCAGTTCGCGGTCCGGCCGCCTCGGTCACCATAGGGTCATTCGAGCAATACGCGCGGGGCAAGGTGGGCGTCGTAGCCGCTGCGCATCGCCAGCACCTGAACATCCGCAAGGTGTTGCAGCGCTGGGTCTCGCGCCACGATCGACTGAACACGGAGACTCGGCAAGCCCAGCCTCAGTTCCAGGTGCGCCGTTCCGGCGCCGTAGCGGCGGAAGCGCCGACGAAGGTCGTCCTCGGACTCGATGAACTGGTGCGAGATGACGGCTCGCGGGGCCCACCCGATGGGACCGAGACGGCGCAGTCGCACACCAAGGTCCAGATCTTCGCCAGCCGCAAAGGGATAGGTTGTGTCGAATCCGCCGAGAGCGTGGAACGCCGCGACGCTGACCGCCGCGTTGGCGGTAACGATTGCCTGTGGCCCGTGAACGTCCCTTGGAGGATTGAGGATGGCCTCCTCGGTCATGTAGCGGTTGACCGGACTGTTGCCACCGGAGTCGATGACGCCAACGACAGGGGCCGCGATAGCGACGGTTGTGCGAGGCATCGCCATGCTGGCGTCGACGAGCTCGGCGAAGAACGCCGTGTCCCGCTGGCACCCGGTGTCCGTGAAGTAGAGCCAGTCGATGGGACGACCAGAGCGGAAACGAGCGCCCGTGTTGCGGGCGTAGGAGGGTCCGCGGTTGCCTGGGTAGTCGATGGCGAAGATCGGATAGCGGCTGACCCAGGCTGGTCGCGTCGCCTCGGCGTTGTCATTGACGAGCATGACCTCAGCAGGCCGGGGGCGGCAATCCAGGATCGCCTCAATCGTGATCCGCGCTTCGTCCCAGTCCCGGTAGGTCGGCACGACCACACGGGTGTGGTCCAAGCAGAACAGCGGCGGGCGGAGCAACTGCAAGGGCGTGATCTCAATCGGGATGGTCCAGACCCAGCTCATGCAGCACCCCCGATCACCTCGACAAGACGAGGTTTGAGCTGGGCACAGCGCTCCAGTACGGCACGAGTTAGCCGAGCTTTGGCGATCGCCGCGACGAGTGCGTTGGGGTGCGGGATGTGGTTGCAGTTCAGGAGGGGAAGACCGAGTTCTCGGCAAAGGGAGTGAAGGTCCGCCCCGTGCTGCGTGCGGGTCAGCCCGCGGGCGCACACCACGAGCGCGAGGCCTGTGGTGCGGAGTTTGGGAAGGAATCGCCATGCCGACGCGTCGGTCTTGCGTGTCGGGCAGTGGATCGCCTCATCAAGGCCAAGGCTCGACTGGATCTTCTCGATTGCGTTCGGGCGTGGGTCGCCGCCGACGAGCACAATCTTGAGCCCGGTCAGCGCGCAACGAATCTGTTGTTCTTCGCGTTCGTTCATGTGCAAACTCCTCAGTCATTGGTTTGACCTTCCGGGCAGGGCCGGTCGGTCTGACGGGTTCGCGCGACGCCCAGGGACGGGCAAGAGCGAGGAGTTCCTCGCCACGGTCGCATGGTCAGTTGTGATCACATTTGGTCACGGGTTGCGGGTTTGTCGGCCCGCTCGGTCTCCTTTGTTCGTGCGAGTTCCTTGATACGAGTGCGCTGGGCACCATCGGCATCGGGCTGGATTTCCAGCCCAAGAAGGTGCCCTTGCCGAATCCACCACAGCGCCGACATGATGGCGCGACGGGGTGACACGTCGTCGGGAAGCCCGACGCTGCGACGAAGTTGCTGGTAGCCGTGATTCGCCGCCTCCCGCACCTCGGGCGCGGGATCAACCTCGGATGCGATGCGCAGAACGCGGTGCCCCTTTCCTTCAGGGTTCACGCCCAGCGCGCTCACCGCGCGGATATAGCAGTAGCGCCATGCGGGAGATCGTTCGAGCATGTCCTCGTCGGTACGCGGACGGTTCTCACGCTTGGCCCGTTCCCGTTCTGACTGGGCCCAGCGATCGACCAGCCGTTCCAAGCAAAATGAGGCGAGTTCGCCCCGGAGACCGGTCAGATCGGCATCCCTGGTTTGCTCCCGTCCGACGTACACGTGAAACAGGTTGATCGGCCAGGCGAAGAGATCGCACCACGGCGACGGCGGGGGCACTCGGTCCGGCTCGCCCCAGTAGCGAAGATCGCGCGCAACTCCGGGCGCCTGCAACGAACGCCATGCGAGGAGCATCGGCTTGAGGCCTCGCCACACCCCACCGAACTGATAGAGCAGAATCAGGCAGGTCTGCAGGTGATCCCTCTCCCACTCAAACTCCTCCCACGGGGCCCGCTGCTTCTCCTCAATCGGGCCGTCAGCATCTGTCGGGAGCAGGTGGCCCGATCCTTGGCACATCTCCGCGGGCGTGAGTTCCGGCAAGGTCTCGCCAGTCTTCATCAACTCCCGTAGCACCTTGTCACGTTCGTCGCCCTTCAACGGACGCGGCTTCGCACGAGAGAAGAGCTTGCGGGCCCGGGCGATGTCCTCATTGGCGGCACGAAGAACCGCCTCGCGGACGTCGTCGGGTAACGGGCTCCACGCGTTCGCGTCGGCTTCAAAGGTGCACCAAGCAAACCACAGCCATGCTCGGCGGGCGGCGGGCGCTTGTTCCGGAGTCCCGCGCGAGCAGTGTTGGTGCAGAAGGTCGAAGTAGGGCCGGGTGGCTCCGGCGAGCAGCGGGCCGCCTTCCCGGAAGTAGGTCGGATGGCCGGTAGCGAGAAGGAGCCACTTCTCCAGGGCATCACGGACGCCCAGTGCCATCGCGCCCGCGTAGTCGTCGTTCTTCCAGACTTGGAACTCTGGGAAGAAGAGCCGAACTGCTCGCGGCCCCAGCCCCATCACCCAGTTCGAGAGCGAGAGGGCATTCCGCATCGAATCTAGCTTGAGATCTGGTGCCTTCGGGACCCGGAGCTGCAACGTCTCACGCGGGTCGGGGCCCCAGCGAGGAACGCCTGCGGCGACCACCGCCCCGCCGCGGATCACCTTGGTGATATCGAGGCCGGCGGCGTCCACGAGCACGTGCATGAGCCGCACGACGGTCGGCGACTCATAGATCGAGCGGCGTTCTCCGCGCCCAATCATGCCGCGAGCCCACTCCATCAGCCACCCGCCAAGTTCACCGTCAGCCTCGTATTGCCCCGGCCAGCCCGTACGCACCAGCGCCCCCTCGAAGTCTGCTCCCTTCGCATGCGGACGGTCCTTGCGGAACTCCGCCGCGATCTTCCTCCACTCCTCGAGGCCGGGCGGCGCCTTGGGCGGGCGCGGCAGATCGTGAACAGACGGCTGAAGGTGCCAAAGGTCCGCCGACTTGTCCCCGCAGCCACAGAGGCGCGCAAAGGCGATCAGTAGCGCACGATCACGATCGTGGCCGCCTGCATCGCGCATCGATCGGGCAATGACCTCGATGTTGTGACGAGCGCAGTCGCCCAGAATGGGCTCGACCACGTCACCATCAGCGTCCTTGTAGGCCCAAAGCGCAAGGGGGCCGAGCCACTTGGCGTCCTCGCGCCATCCGGCGTCGGCGAAGATGGAGATGGCCTCCTGTTCGAGCGGAGGCAGGTCCTGAGGTTCGACTGGTTTGATGAATCGGCGTGCCACTATTTCCGCCTTCCCTCAACGGGGATGACTGCCGCTGGCCTGAGGCACCTTCGCGCCACAGGGTTGTGCGGGCTGAACGAGTCACGCGAGTCGTTCTGGAAGTCGGCCCATGGTGAGGCCACGGTCCCTGCACAACTGCACGAGTATGCGCTACCTCGCAGAGCGAGTCAAGCCTGGAATGCGGCAGCCCGTGCTCAGGCCGGCTCCAGATCGATCCGCAGCTCTGCGATCGCCGCCGCGAGGACCGTCGGCGGCAACCGCTCCTGCAGGAAGCGAACGAGCTCGTCCTGCCGGGGCTGCCCGAACACCATCCGGTACAGCGCAAGGGCACCTCGGAGCTGCACCAGCCGACCGGCGTCGCGGCTGAGCGGCAGGGTCGGGACGTGCCGTTCGATCACCGCTCCGCCCTCCCTCGCGTACACCCAGAAGGGCACGAGCTCGCTCGCCGTGTCGGGGCGTTCGTTGGAGGCGGACGCGAACGCAGCCTCCCAGCGGTCCGTCATGGGAGCGGTCTCGACGTTGCCGTGCGCAAGAGCAACGTTTTTCCGGACGGCGTGCCCTTTGTACCTGTGTATGCGGCCCTCGCGCTGCTCCAGATCGACGGGGTTGGACGGCAGGTTCCAGTGGACGATCGCGTGGCAGTAATGGTGGAAGTCGAGCCCTTCCTGGCCGACCGATGTGCTCGCGAGCACGAACGGCCAGAAGGGCGAGTTGAAAGCCGCTCGGACCTGGTCTGCGCGACTGGCGTCTGCGCCGTCATCCGATTGCTGCTGCCCGAACCTCGCGGCGAACCTCGACCGCATGCGTTGCGGGGCCAGGGTGACCCGGCCCGCCCGCGGCTTGGCACGGATGTCATCGACGCCCACGGCGGCGGCCCGGAGGCCGACGGCCCGCGCCATCTCCTCAGCGATCGAGACGGCTGCCTGGGGAGGGTCGTCGCGTGAAACGCCCAGGCTGTCGCGGAGGACGTGCGCGTACTCGTCGAGCACGGCCTGCAGGCAGCCGTCGAGGCCGTACTCGATGACGCGCAGCCAGTAGGGCTCCCGGCCATCGAGCCCGCGCACCAGCGAGATGACCTCCGGCAGGTTGAAGAGGTTGCGGAATCGCCACGCCACGCTGCCGGCGGCGAGCCGCACCGCGTCATCTCGAAGCGACGCGCCCGTGACGCGGGCGAGGGACCTGAGCGCGACGACCGCCGGGTTGCCGAATGCCGCCTTTCCCAGGACGGCGCCAAGGTCGTCCGGGGCAGCACCCAGACGCCCGCCCTGTGCCAGCTCGGCAAGCACGGACCGGGCCTGCTGAACGTGGTCGGACCACACCGAGTCGGTCTCGACATCCCCGTCCGCGTCCTCACCGTCCGCGTCCCCGGACCACTCGGCGGGCAGTTTCCGTCGATCCCAGAACGCGGCCGAGGCGGCCGGCGCGCCCAAGCGATCGAGGAGAATCGGAGCCGCCCAGTACCAGCGTTCGTCAACCTCACCCCGTCCGCCCCAGCGGTCGATCACGGCCCGAAGGCTCTGGGCCAGCGCGCGCGATGCGGCCGCCGCCGCTTCATCCGGCGTCGTGGCGGGACCGAATCCGTGGGCCGGATCGATCGCCTCGGCGAGCGAGAACGACGGGTAGATCAACCCCAGGACCGGCATGCCCGTCAGCCGGTTGTCGGCGCGTGTGAAGCGCAGGAGCGCCGCGATGCGCTTGCGGCCATCGGTCGAGTTCGCGATTGTCACGCCCTGCCCATCTGAATGGCTCAGCGCGATCATCTGGCGCTCTGCTTCGTGGCTCAGCACCGCGGCGATGACCTTCGGCACCACCTTCCACGAGGAGAATACCAATCGTTTGGTGGCGAGGGCACCCTGACCCCCGAAGGCGCCACCGAGCTGGTAATAGAGCAGGCTGGGGCGCAGCCACAGCAGCCTCCATGCCCCCGTCTCCACGGTGTCCCGCAGGAGGCTTCGCAGTCGGGCGTTGGCCGGATCAATGCGGCGATAGGCCTGCACGTCCTCCCATGACAGGAGTGCTGAACGGTGCTCAGCGAGCGCCGCCGCCAACCCAGCAAGATCGTCCCGGTCGACCGCGGCGCGGAGGTCCCGCTTCAGGTCGTAATCGTCCATGAAGTTGAGCAGGTACGGTGCCGACTTCCAGTACTCCACGATCTCGCCGTGACCAAGCTCAGTCGCGATCCTGGCGGCGCCCAGGTATTGGCGCACGTCGCCGTCGTCCAGCCGGACCGCGCCGTCAATCTCCTTGAGCATCCCGCTCCGGTCGTTGGTGACCGCGAGCCGCTCGGTACGGGCCATCACCAGTCGCAGACGCTCCTGGAGCGACCGCTTGACCGCCTGCAACTCGGCGGTGCCGCCCTCGCCGAGACGGTACACGGCACCGCGATAATCGCGGAGCAGCGCCCGGAGCGCCGCGTTGTCCTCCCGGCGGTGGCGCACCAGGAAGTCGTACGTCGCGACGAAGTCCTCGTAGTGGTCCGCGTCGCCGTTGTCCTGCTCGTGCTGGAGCGAGTACATCTTGTACGGCGTTGCCGACAGCAGCAGGACGCGCGCCGCCTCGGAGCGGCCCTCGCTTGCGTCGGCGTACTCGAAAAGGGAGCGGGCCAGCTCTGCTTCCTCGTTGCCCGGGTCCAGGAGGTGTTTGAAGCGCTGGAACTCGTCGAGGATGACGAGGTCCGGCCGAAGCGCGCGGATGCACGTGCGTCCCAGGACCGCACGCATCTCGGCGATGAACAGCCGCGTGTCATCCCGCGGTGCGAGGACACCGTCTCCGTCGTCCCCGGCCCCCTCGGCCAGGCCGTTGAACCGGGCGCGGAGTGACCTGACGCCCTTCGGCGTTTCCCTCTCCATCCGGTCGAGCTCTTTGAGGAATGCCCCGTGGAGCCCCGCGTCGATCTGGTATCGCGGCAGCCACTCCTTGAGCCACCACCGGAAGTTCGAGCTCTTCACGCCGCCGCGGAAGACCCGGATGCCGACCCTGTCTGGGATCTCCCAGTGATCGCGCAGCATCGCGAGCAGGAGCGCCCGCTCGGCGGCGATCCCCGTGCCGCCGCGGGGCTCGAGCGACGTTCCCGGCGTCATCGAGATGTAGTTGACCCGGCGGCCGGCCATGTCCTGAAGCTCGATGGGGAGCATCGTGGCCCTGGTGGCCCGCGCAAACGAGTGGTCCTTGTCGGTCCGCAGCCTGCTGATGTTCTGGCGGGCGATGTCCGCGTTGGAGCAGACGTAGACCACATCGATGCGGTCCACCGAGTTCCACAGGTGCTCGACCGCCTTGGCGATCACGCCGCGGGCCACCATCGTCTTGCCTAGCCCTACCTCGTCAGCGACCAGGAAGCGGTGCGTGGAGTCCGCGTCCAGGTAGAGCCTGCGGAAGGCGTAGTCCACCGTGCGACGCTGAAAGCCCTTCAGGCCCTGCATCGCCGCGGCGGCCGGGGGCGCCGTTGCTTGCGGGGCGGTCAAGAGCGCCCCCCGTTGCCGCGGGCGGCTGACCGAGCTCGCCCGATGGGACCCCACACCTGCTCGAGCCCGGGCGGCAGGATCGACTCACCCTCCGGAGTCTTCTGAAGGTCCTCGATGAGGCGCTGGACCTGGTCGATCCGCTCCGGGCTCTGGTGCAGGGCGCGCAGGAGGTGCTCCAGGAGCGGCAGCAGGTCCGCAGTTTGACGCCCCGCTTCACCCTCCTCGGACGATGCGAGTTCGCGAAGCTCCTCGAAAAGCCGCTCGGGGTCGTCGGCCAACAGCAGCAGCAAGAACCGCAGGAGTGTGCGGCTATCCCGCAGCAGTTCGCGGAGCAACCGCTCCTTGCGGTCGGGCGGCGCCCCGGTGAGAGGCAGGTTGAGCACGAACTGGGAGGCGCGCTCGATCTCGCCCACCTGCGCGGCGACGGTGAAGGACACAAATGAGGAGATTGAGTCGGGCGCGTGCGGCCCGAAGCTCAGCGCCGCACGCACGCCCGCGGTGACCGGCTTCGCGTCCGCCGCCGGGAGCACCACCGGCCGGCACCGGACGGATGTGCCCGCGGGGAGATCGAGCGCGACGCTTGATTCGACGAGCGTCACGACGCCCGGGCCACCCTGCGCGGGCTCGATGCGGGCATGGAGCCCACTGGCGACCAGCATGCAACGCACGGCCTCGATGAGTGCCTCGGCCTCCTCAAGGTCGGGGTCGGGCGCGACCGCTTCCGCCGGCGGATCGAACTCCGTGAGCATGGTCCGCAGATTTGCCGCATCGGCGTTCAGGCCGATCGCAGCGTCGATGCCCAGCTTCGACTTCTTGCCGACGAGCTCGACCAGGAACTCAACGTTCGCCGAGAAGGCGGCCGCGGTGGCGTTGGCGGAGCCTGTCCACACGTGGGCTTCCCAACCGGCGTCAATCACGTACGCCTTGGCGTGCAGCCCGGATAGCGGGTGCTCGACTTCGGGAGACGCGTCCTCGGTGCCCTCCAGCTCCTCCACCCCGTCGTCAAGTGTGTAGCACTTCCACTTCGCCAGCACGGCTGGTTGCATGGCCCGCAGCTCCTCCGCCCTCCCGACAAGGAATCGCTCGGAGCAGCGCGACGCGAGTTGGTCGAGGAGGTCCCCGCTCAGGAAGGGGGAGACCACCAAGAGCCGGTCGATGCGGTCGAACGGCAGCGAGCGGCGCGGTGTCAGCCCCAACGGCCAGAATCGAACCGCGTCGACGGATTCGGGCAGTTCCCACTTCACGCGCCGCAGCTCGTCCGCGACGCGGGCGGTGTCGTCGATGGTGGTTGAAGAAAGGGACTCCCGGCGGGTGGCGAGGCCGGGCAGCGCGGCGATGAAGTCTGAGAGCGGGCGGTTCTCGCCGAATCCGTTCTGTCGATCTACGAGCTCGCCATCGAGCCGCAGCACCGTGTCCCAGGACCGGTCGAACGTGAGGTTCCGGGAGAGGCACAGCATGCGGTACTGGACCGCGCCGGCGGGGTCCACATACTTCACCGCCCAAACCTTGGGGTGGAACGCGGCCTGCCGGCCCGACGCAGCGGCGGGGGCGGCCACCTCGATGACCGACTGCTCTAGATAGCCGAGCAGCCGCTGGTTGGCCGGGGGCACCTTGATCTGCCCCGCCTGGCAGTAGATATGGACCCGGTCGGCGCACCGACGCAGAGACTCGAGCAGCGCGAGCGGGTCCGCGGTCGCGCCCGAGGGGTCGGCCGCCAACCGGCCCTGGTCGTCCTGCCAGTCGAACATCGCGAAGGCCAGCGGCGTCGTGAGCAGCGCAACGAGGTCGAGCGAGAACGTCGTCCCCACGGCGCAATCGAAGCGGAAGCCGTCGGGCGGCCGCAGGGAGGACAGGAGCAGCTGGCGGCCGCGGGGGTTAAGCACGGGCGTCCCCATCGTTCTGCAGCCCGCGGACGATGTCGTTCACGATGATTTGGGCGGGTCGCCAGCGGTAATCCATGCGGAACGCCTCGGCGTCTCCCTGCCAGCGGTCCCGGCCGCGCTGGTTCTCTGGCCGGAGCCGCGCCCGGCCGCCTTTCAACTGAAGCTCCCGCTTCTTGATCGCCTCCGAGACTGCCGCGTCATTCCAGACCCGCTGTCCCTCAGCGGCACGCAGAGCCGTCTTGATCCACCGCTCAGCGAAGTCGCGGGTCCCTGGCGAGAGCCGCGGGTTCATCGTGTGGACGTGCGCCCAGAACGCGTCGAGGTCCCACCTGGTGAGCACCTCGGCGTCGTCCTCGAGCTCCGCCTGCCAGCTCGCAAGCGAGTCGTCGATGGCCGCTACCAGCTCCGCGTTCCCCTTCATAACGGCGATCATGCGCGCATAGGTCAGCGGCCCGCCCCAGGCGCACAGCGAGAACAGCCGCGCGTGCTCCACGACCTCCTTGAGCGCAGACGGCAGCATCGCGCGGACTTCTTCCGCCCAGGCGAAGCGCGCGTTCAGCGCCCCGGTCGAGCGGTTGACCACGTAGGCCAGCATCGACTCCGGGTACGAGGCGCAAATGCGCTCCCGCAGGAACTCCGCCTCGATCTTCGTCAGGTCGAGCGACGCACGCTCGAACAGGTCGTCGGGGGCGGCCGGGAGGCCGGGGTGCCAATGTCGGGCGACGGCGCCGACGGGCTCGCCGTCATCTGTCCTAGCGACCCGCCGCCCGTTCTCGCCGCGGAGCACACGCTTGAGGTACTGATCGATCGAGCCGGGGAACAGGCGTATGCCCCATTGGTACAGCCCGCGCCAGTAGACGCTGCTGGGCATGCGTTTGAGCTTCCCCTGGGCCTCGCGGCCGATGATCCCGCCTTGCTCTTCCCCCCTGTTGAGGAGCGACTGGATGAGCCGGGCCTCCCGCCTCCTGAGCTTCGCCGCCAGTTCCTCCACGGACTGCGGCCCCTGCTTGAAGGCAGACGCGAGCCAGGGAACGAACAGGAAGTACCTGGCCCGGGTCTGGATCGTGGAGGTGCCGGGGAACAGGTAATCCGCGAAGCCGTCCCGGATGGGGGCAAACCCTAACTCGTCGACGGTGCTCTTCTCCCGGAACAGATCGATCACCTGCATCGCCCGCTGGCGATCAGATTCGGCGAAGTCGAGCCATGAGAAGGCCGAGGGCATCTACAGACGGTCCGGGGGATGAATCGGGGCGGGTTAGGGCCAATGGTATTGATTTCTGACCCGCCTGACGCCTCACTGGGGGCCGGGTATCCCCAGAGTGGCACCCGGGGGCACCGGGCCCTGCCCGTCGCGCGTCAACCCGTCATTTCCCTGGAATACCGGCCGTTAGGGACAGAGAATCCGTTCGCCTGGGTTGTGGATACGGAGCTTCTGACCGGCCCGCGAAAGCGGGCCGGTTTTGGTTTACGCACCCGGCGGTCTCCGGGCGTGCGGCGGTGCTCGCGGCAGGTCGCGCAAAGTCCTGTCAGGATTGGGTTTTGCGCCGCACGGTCGCCAGCCAGCCCACGCGGCCGCGCTCTCGGTTTGGCCCGGCCCATCGGGCGGGCGACGAGAACCCCCAGGGTTCCGGTCGGCCTCTCGCCCGAACCTCTCAAACTCTCTGACTCTCTCGGTTAGCGCCCCCGCCGATTTGACGCGGGGTTCCGATCAGGGGTGGGCCTTGCTGGGAGCCGTTTCAGAAGAGAGAGGCTGAGAGAGTCCGCAGATGCTCAGCCGATGGGCACCGCGCCGATCAGGTTGGGAATCGCATCGACTCGTACAATCGCCGCATGCCCAAGTTCTATCAGGAGTTGCTCGCCCTCGCGCAATCAGACGCGGCCGCCATCCAGATCGTCTCGCATGAATGGGAGCGGGTGCGGGGTTTCGTCGCGGGCCTGTCCCGAGATCTTGACATACCGGCTCGCGTCTGGAGTCTTTCTCGCGGAGTGGCGGATCTCGATGAGGAGGCCCAGGTTGGCCAACCGGACCCGAGCCAGTCCGACCCCCAAGAGGTGCTCAAGTCGCACTGCGAGGACAAGAAGCCGGCGATCCTCCTCATGGAGGACGCACACCATTTCTACCTGGCGTCGGATCGCAGGCATGAAGTGGCCCGATGGCTACGAGAAACTGCACGACTCCGCGGCTCGCCGCGCAAACTGCTCATTCTCTCTGGTCCCGTTCCGGGTCTGCCACCCGAGACCGTGAAGGAGATTCCTGCCCTTGACGTGCCCTTACCTGACCAAGAAGACCTGAAGGAAGTCTGCCTCAGCGTCGCGCAGGAGCAGGCAGTCGAGTGTGATCCCGTCGAGCCGCTGCTCGAAGCAGCGAGGGGCTTGACCGTCATGGAAGCTCGTCTGGCCTTCGCTCGTGCAGCGCACGAGAAGGGGCGGCTTGGGCCGGAGGCCATCCCCCTGGTGGCGCAGGAGAAGTCGCGGGTCATCAAGCAAAGCGGCGTGCTGGAGTACTTCGAGCCGAACGCCACGATGCGAGATGTCGGCGGCCTGGACAATCTCAAGGCGTGGCTGGATCGCCGCGGACGCGGCTTCGGGCACGGCGCTCGTGAGCACGGGCTCGAGCCGCCGCGTGGGATCGTACTGCTCGGCATTCAAGGGTGCGGCAAGTCACTGATTGCTAAGTCTGTTGCTGCCGCATGGCAGTTCCCATTGCTGAGGTTCGATCTGGGCCGCGTGTTCGGTGGGGTCGTTGGGCAGTCCGAGGGCAACATGCGGCTTGCGCTCCAGGTCGCTGAAGCGCTGGCCCCGTGTGTGTTGTGGATCGACGAGATTGAGAAGGGCCTTTCTGGGATGGGCAGTTCGGATCAGCTTGACGCGGGGGTTTCCGCTCGCGTGGGCGGCACGTTGCTGACGTGGATGCAAGAGAAGACTGCGCCCGTCTTCACTGTCGCCACAGCGAATCGCATCGAAGCGCTACCCCCCGAACTGCTGCGGAAGGGGCGATTCGACGAGATCTTCTTCGTCGATCTGCCCACCGCGGACGCCCGCAAGGAGATCCTCTCGATTCACCTGTCCAAGAAGAAGCGCACACCAAAGGACTTCGAACTGGACCGGCTTGCCCAGGAGTCGCTTGGCTTCTCGGGCGCGGAGCTCGAAGAAGCGGTCCGGGAGGCCCTGTTCGAGTCCTTCGCCGAAGGCAAGGAGGTCACCACCGAGCACATTGCCCGTGCGATCAAGGCAACGTACCCGCTCTCACGCACGATGCGCGACCAGATCACCCAACTGAGGGAATGGTCACTGGCCAGGGCGAGGCGGGCGAGCAGCCAGGAACCCGAGCCGTTGCCTCAGGATACGGGTGGGCCGGTTCCGATCCTCCGTCAGGAGCAACGCAATCCCTTCGTACCACGAACGTCAGCCGCGGGAACCGAGGATCGCGGCGAGCGTCGAAAGTGAGCACGTTGTCCAGCAACAATGAGAGGCAGGCTCGTGGGACTACTGAACTACTTAGCAATGGAGCCGCCCCAGCGGGCTACTGTGATTCAACAGCAGGCCCGCGATGCGCTTGGCCCATTCGAGAGGTACCTGTTCCAAGCACGCCAGAACGCGGAGGAACGCCAACAACGGCACCGCTTTGCGTTCGAACTTGTCCGTCGCAAGCACGTGTATCGGTTGCACCCTCTCGACACGCTGGTCGTCCTACGTGCTCACGCGAGCGTGCGTTGGCTGCTGGAGGGATGGCCTTCACACCGAGGATTTGACCTCACCCGCAAGCTCAACAATGTCGACCGCCAGGAGTACCTCCGCGTCACCGCGGCGACGCAAGTTCCGGCGGGCCTGCTGATTGAGACTGATTCCGAGCAGTTGATGGAGGGTGATCGGATCGAGTGGTGCGGGCAGGAGTGCGTGGCTCGGAAGCCCGCTGCCTCAGGCAGACCGCAATCTGTTGCAGCCGAGGACGGACGGGCGCTGGAAGTTCGTTGGTGGGGTCGAATCGACGAGGATGAGGTCCTTTGCCTCGAAGGACGCATCGAAGACTCGACCCTCATCGTTGATGGACAGCGGCGAGAATGCTCGGCATTGTCCGTTTGGGCAGAGTGCAGAATCGCACGCGATTCCAAACGACGCGAGTATCCCATCCTCGGCGACACGCTGCGATTGGACGAACCGCTTTCGGGTAGTGTTCTGCAAACGGACAAGCGTGTGCGTCTGGAGGCCAAACCAACTGATGGACGAGGACGCAGCGGGAACTGGATTCAACTCCTGCTGCCGGACGACTTTCCCGCTGATCAGGCATTGCTGGACCCGCGGGCCGAGTTCTGCGAGGGCGAGGAGGTACGCGAGATCTGGACAGCCCCCGAGCGACGGCACGCGGAGAGCCTACGGATTTTTGAGGTAGACCGCGACCGATACCAGCTGCGCCTCAAGGACTTGCCGGCGAAGGGAACCCAGTTCCTCTACGCACCCCTTGACACACGGGCCGTCGATACCCAGAAGAGAGCCGTTCAGCAACTGCGATACAGCCCGCTGCCCGCGCATCGCGGCCTGATCCGTCTGTGCGAGAATCCGGAGAAGGCGTGGTGGCCCGATGTCCCGGTGTGGTCTTTGCCTGAGCCGGATTGGGAGCTGCTCGACAAACCCGAGATCGACGGCACCGAGGAGCAGCGCGACTTCGTGCGCAAGGCCCTTGCCACAACCGATATCGCGCTGCTTCAAGGGCCGCCCGGGTCCGGCAAGACGACCGCGATCTGCGAGCTGGTGCTGCAGGCGATCAAGAGGGGCGAGCGTGTGCTCATGTGCGCCACGACGCACGTTGCTATCGACAACGCGCTGGAGAAGCTTTACGACAAACGTCCAGAGATGCTTGAAGCGGTCCGGATTGGTATCGAGGATCGGGTGGATGAGAAGGTACGCGCTCTGCAACTTGACCGGCGAATCCAGTCGGTCTTGGACTCCTGGCATGCCCATGGCCTCTTTGAGGATCTGTCCGATGACGAGCGATGGGAGGCCGCGCAGAGCCTCGTTGTAACGAGTGCCAATCTGACGTGCAGAACAACAGCCGGGATCCTCAATCATCCGCAGTTGCGGTCGCAGAGATTCACGGGTGGCGACCGGCCACTGACGACCCTCGTGCCCTGGGACCTGCTCATCATCGACGAGGCGAGCAAGACGACTGTGACCGAGTTCATCATACCGGCATTGCTTGCCCGCAAGCACATCATCGTCGGTGACGTGCAGCAGTTGCCTCCCTTCACGAACGTCGACGATCTCGAAGCCAACATCGCGCATGTGAGCGACGATGCCGGCAAGGACCTGATCCCGCAGGCTTTGCAACGTTCCCGACTCATTGCGTGGAGATTGACCCGTGAGCCGGTGCGAGGTGCGGGCGTGCGATGGCTGATCGTCGAGGCGGCGGAGGTGCTCGATCATCTGGAGCGAGAACTTCTGGAGTCCGACTCAAAACGGCAGATCGCTCGCGTGTCGCGGAATGCGCGTCCGGGGCCAGTCCCGCGAGTGACCGTCAAAGAACTGGATAGCGGCTCGGGCGCGGTGCTCCGCCTTGCAGCGGCAGAGTGGGTGCTGGTGGATCTGGACGCCTGGTCTCAAGTCCATGATGCGCTGCCTTCTGGGGTCGTGTTCGCCACCGGGCCGATGGAAGAGTCCACATCTTGGGCATTCCGGCACGTGGCCGCCCTGACGCACTCGCCTCGAATCCGGCCGTTTCGAGAGCGAGGCAGGCAGATTGTCATTCGTGGCGAGTTGGAGAGGATCGAGCGAGACTTCCTCTCTCGCCGAACCTGGGCCGCTGAGGTCGCTTGGCGATTGAAGCGATCGCACGAACTGCGGTGGAGCGCCGATCGGCAGGAGCGAGAGCGGATGCAACGCGGGCTGGACGAACTCGTGCCACAGACGTGGAAGGGGATTCGGGAGGCGATCGCGGATCAACGCGACATCGGTCTCCCGAGCGTGATCGAGGTCGTGCAAGAGGGTGTCGGTGCCGGTAGGTCACGCCGCCCGAACTTTCTGGCACATGGGCTGCGCGCCTCACTGGAGGTCTTGGAGGCCAGGTTCGAGTGCCTGACCTATCAGCATCGGATGCACCCCGAGATCTCGAACTACCCACGAAGCGTCATCTATGAGCGATTGGCCAAGCAAGCCGCCTTGCGGGATGCCAACACGATTCCGATGCGTGATGCGGTCGTCCGATGGGACTTTGCGCCAGAGGTCCGCAGACGCCGAGTATGGATGGACATCCACGGGAGCGAACACCGGGGTGTAAACGAAGCCGAAGTGAAGGCGATGAAGTCCTGGCTAGAGCGGTTTATCGAGTGGGCCGAGCGCAAGGGGCCACCTGCTGGCCGCAGACCGCCAACCGGCAAGAAGAGCGCGGTGTGGGAGGTCGCGTGTCTGTGCTTCTACGTCCGCCAGGAGGAGGCGATTTCCGACATGGTGCGACAAGTTACCGGATCGGACGCACGTCACTGCTTTCTGTACCCAAATGAGGACGAGCCGCTGATCGAGATTCGCTGCGGCACGGTCGATCGGTTTCAGGGACGGGAGGCGGATCTGGTACTGCTCTCGATGCGGAACACCGGGCGCGTGGGGTTTCTTGACAGCCCGAACAGGATCAACGTCGGGGTGACGAGAGCGCGGCAACAACTGGTCATCTTCGGCAGGTACGATTTCTATGCCAAGGATGATCGCGTGGCGTCGGAACTCAGGGAGTTGGCCACCATGACGCCTCGTATCAATGGGGGAAGGCACTCGTGAGATGTGAAATCGTGGAGTCCCTGGAGGTGCACCGATTTGCTGCGTTTGCAGAGATGGCCGTGTACGTCAAGCGACCGGAAATGCAAGCCCTCTGCCGGGCAGCGCTTAAGACCGGTGGCGTCATCACGCACGAGGTGGTGCGCAGCGTGCTGCCCGATGCCTCGGACGTAGCATGCAGGAACATCATCGACTGGTGCCGCGAGATCGGCCTGTGCGACAGCCGTGGCAAGCTCATCGAGGCGGGTGAGCAAGCAGCGAGCGAAGAAGGTGAAGCGCCCCTGCTTGAACAGGGTGTGTACGCGCTGTGGGGTGTCGAGCACCCCGTTCTCGGCGGGCGCATCCTTCACTGGGAGCGAATCCGGATCGACCGCAACGATGAGGGAACTCCTGCCCTACTGCCCTTGACGATCGACATGAACCAGGTCTGGCGGTCGGTCATTTCGGGCAAGGGGTTTGCGGTGCGTGATCTGCCGAGCGGGAACTCTGAGCCGCTCGGGTATACGGATTCTGACCATCAGTCCACGTGCGAGTTTCGGTGGAACATTGACTTCCGCTTGGGAATAAGCCAATGGACGCTCGCCGGACGCATCGCCGGTGGCCGCGATGGCGACCCGGGGCCGATTCGTTCCACACCTACAGATCGTCCGTGCGACTTGCGCACGCTGTCCGACCGTTGGATGCGTGGAGTCAAACCTGCGGAGGGTCGCTGGAATCTTCAGCAACGCCGCCTCGACGTGCCGTTCAGGGAAACTCTTGACGAAGCCGTACGACAGACCTTTCAGACCTCGGTCAATCTCGACGAGGTTGAAGGTCCCGATGGTGACGTCTATGAGGATGTCCGCATCACAGAGGTGCCTGTCGGCCCGGCGACGCCGGATGACGCTCGTCGATGGATGCTCTGGAGACTGCGTCGTCACCTCGCCGAACCCGGGTATCGATCGGTGGACGCTCTGAACGCAGACTACGTCTCCGTCACCGAAGGCACGCCGCTCGAGGCGATGACCGCGGCACCGGAGCCCGAAGAGATACTGAAGGAGGCACGGAACGAGCGGACGGTGTTCTGGCGGGTTGCGGCGGGGCTTGACCTGACCTGCGAACCCAGTGTGGTGGTTGCGAAGTCCACAAAGGTGGCTCTCTCGGCACCTTCATCGCCCGCGAGTGTTCGGCTCGTTCGAAGCTCCAACCTCTCGATGCAGGAGTTGCTGTCTCGATTGCTCGGCACGGTCCGCCCGCGGCGTGTGCTCATCTGCGATCGCTTCGTTCGCGGCGATGGCAACCTGGCCTGCCTCAAGCTTCTGCATGATTCGCTACGTCAGCAGCATGCGAACTCGCGGCTCCTCGTGCTGACGGATCGGGATGCGGAGGACCCAAAGCAGGCCGCGAGAATCCAGCAGGCAGTTGGCGAAGCGCCCGCGTGGTATGAGCAGGCATTCGGACGTATCAGGGCCGAGCAACCGCACGACCGGTTCCTTCTCATCGACGCTGGCGATACCCGTCTCGCGTGGCAGATGTCCAACAGCCCACTCGACGCACGACCTCTTCCCGGAAAGACTGCGGCCCCGGACACGCCCCTCAAGTGGCGTGATCTGGCATGCACACCGGTCGCACCGCCAGAGTTGTACTACCCATACCTCGTCAAGTGGTTCGATGGAGGGAAGCCCGTATGAGCACGCTACGTGGCCCCATCGTGCCGCATTCGCGCAGCAAGGCCGTCGACCGTTCCGAGGTTCGGCTGCCCGTGGCGTGGGAGTGTTTCTCTGACAGCACACCGAACTTCGTTCTCAATGGCCCTTGGATGGACCCCGCTAGTGCCCACGTCGGTGACCTGATCCGCCGTGTACTGGGTGATGCCAGTCAGCCGTCGATGTTTGTGCTGTCGGACTCGGCACCTGGTGTGTTCACGCGAGCCATGCTTGATGCCGCAGTCGGTGACCGTCGGGTTTATGTGTTGGGTCCCACGGGCTTCGGCACAGGGCAGAGAGATCCAGGCCTGCGTGACAGGGCATCTGCTTTCGTGCTCGCTCGCCGCACTTCGCTTCCGCTGCTTTCGGCGGTGGTGAACTGCTCGACCCGGCGCGCTGTGCTCTGCGCCGGTGCCCTTGCGAGCGGAGCCCCTCAATGGGCTGTCGAACTGGACGAGAGCCAGAGCGCAGGGTTCGTCCGCGTGGCCCTTCACTGGTTCTGGCACCACGCAGCTGATGAGGCATGGACAGAGCCAAAGTCGCCGTCATTGACGTTTCAGCCGCCCCAGGATCGACCAGTGGATGTCGTCCCGCCAACAGACGGCCCGGTGCGACTGCTTCGCCGACCAGTCGATACTGAAGTTGTCCCGGGTGACGGGGTTTGTGTTCGGAACGGCATCGCCGGGCTGCCCAAGCGGGCGCGACGACTTGTCATTGCGCCATCGGGAGATGGTCAGGCGGAGCTTGCAGCGCTTGTTGCGGCCGGGTCGGAAGTGATCGGTCTTGCGCAGGCGCTGCCGGACATGTGGGTGACACCGTCGGAGGGCATGATCGAATGGCCGATTGCTGACTTCATGCTCCGGATCACACTCAACTCGTCTCAAGCTCGCACGCTCCACGATGCGCTGCTTCAAGCCAGGCCAGCAGCTGTTCTCCGCAGAGAGGTACCTCTGCGGACCCTGTCTGGGGCGGTTTGGCTTCCGAATGCTGCCGCAGCCAAGCCATGCATCGACGCAGATGAGATTGAGGTCGGAGAGGTTCCTTGCGAGTCTCTGGATGAGGTCTCGAGCAAGGAGCCGGCGAAGTGGCCGGACGCACCTCCGCTCGTCCGCAAGGCAATCTTCGCCTGGACGAATGTCCCGCCTACGCCACCTGCGAAAGCGGTGCGCAGCGGCCTTTACCAGCAGTGGGATGAAGCGGACAAATCAATGTCCGCGCGTGTTAAGACCTGTGGTGAACTCCTCAAGTCCGCCGGGGAACGTAGTGATCAGGCGAGAACGACACTCGGACGCTGGTTTGAAGGGGTACTTGGCCTTGACCGGAAGCGACGCGAACTGGTGGCCGAGTGCGAGTCGCTTGCGGCCGTGAAACTCGCCGGCGGGTCGGTGGATGCCGCCCGTGGTTTCGTGGCACGCCTGGAGACGCTCGAAGCGGGCGTGCAGGAGTACGCCGGTGGCGTGGATAGCGACATTGCCAAGGCCGACGAACAGCAACAGCGCGAGCTATGGGAGAAGGAGCAGGCCGAGCACAAGGCGCAACTGGACGAGATTGATGCCAAGATTGCCGCTGCGAAGCAGCAGAAGTCGTTACTAGACGAGGAGAGCAAGAATGGTCAGCGGAAGGAGGAGAGCGACTCGGACTGGAAGGCTCGGCAGCGAAGGCTCAATGATGACCTGAAGACTGTTGCCAGCGATATCGCACGTCTGAACGGCAGTCGGAGTCAGCACGAGCAGGCATTGAAGCGACCTTTCAGTCCGAAGTCGAGGCATGGCAGTGAATCGAGGAGAACTGGCGGCAAGGGCTTTGTTCCGGCCCCAGCGAAGGCATCGGCCGGACTTCGGGTACCCGCCGAGGCCCTGCCCTCAGTAGGAGAACTGTTCGAGGCTGGAACGGAACGATACCTGGCGATCGACACCTGGGAACAGCACGATTCAGGCCGTGCCGAGGCCGCTCGACTGAAGGCACGCTTGGTTGCTCGAAAGAGGTGACGTATGCGAGAACAGCGAATCGAGATCGAGATCGATGAACACGGCCGGATCAAGGCCGACGCGCATGGCTTCACGGGTGATGCGTGCATCAAGGACCTGGAGAAGATTCTCGCCGATTGCCCCGGCGCATGGGTAAGCGTCGACCGGAAGCAGGCTGATCGGCCGACAAGTGCCACGACGTCCAATCAGGCCAACCTGAAGAGCGGAGGTAGGCCATGAGCGCATACCTGCAACTCGCCACTCCAATGACCGATGCCGAGTGCCTTGTGGATGCCCTCGCTGACGTTGGCTTTGCACGTTCTATGGTGGAGAATCATGAACAGGCGGTGGCACTCGTTGGCTACGAGGGAGCCGCCCGTGAGCAGCAGGCCCACATCATCATCCGGCGCAAGCACGTCGGTAGCGGCTCAAACGATGTCGGATTCGTCCGGACACCGACCGGCTTTCGTTTGATCGTGAGCGGGTATGACCAGTCGCGTTTCGGCTCGACTTGGCTTGCACGGCTGAGCGACCGCTACGAGATCCATCGGATGGAGAAGGATCGCCGCATGGCCGAGGCACAGCGCCGCGCTGCAGAGGAAGAACGTCGCCGCGTCGTCGAGGCGACCCGGTCGGCAGTGATCGAGAAGGCCAAGAGCAGCGGGTACCGCATCGAGGAGCGCGTCGAGCAAGGCTGCGTCCGGCTGGTACTCTCCAAGCGGGTGTATTGATGAGCACTTCGGGGACCATCAACGTGGCGCGATGGCTGTCGCGGAGCAGCGTTAACGGTCCCGGAGAACGCTTCGTTCTTTGGGTTCAAGGCTGCCCTCTGCACTGCCCGGGATGCTGGAACCCGGACACATGGTCTCACGCTCCGCGCCGGTTGATGGCCGTTTCCGAGATCGTTGACCTGATCGCCAAGAGCGGACCGATTGACGGAGTCACGTTCACGGGTGGCGAGCCATTCGCTCAGGCGTGTGGCTTAGCCGTGCTGGCCGAGCACCTCCGTGGCACCGGCATGTCGCTCATGGCGTTTACGGGATACGAAATTGAAGAGCTCGTCGAAGCCGAGCAAAAGCGACTGCTCGGACTGCTGGACATCGTGGTGACGGGACGGTATGTGCGTGAACTGAGATCTGACGGATTGCTATGGCGGGGCTCGAGCAACCAGCGGGTGCATTTCCTAACGGAGCGCCATAGAGCGTGTGAGACGACGAACGCGCATCGTCCTGTGGCAGAGATCGTGATTCCGGACTCGGGCCCGAGCGTCGTGACAGGTTTCCCCGATAACGGGTTGCTGCGTCAGCTCGGCGTGGCTTCGCGTGGGCAGCCGTAGGCCTCTCAAACCCACGCGACGGTTTCGAGGTTTCTTTTCTGATTCTGGCGGCGTCTCCAAGCGCCAAGGGATCATCGAAATCCAATGTCGCCGTATCGACGCCGAGGCGAGACTCGTGAATCCGCCTGCTGATTGCTCGATTCTCTCGCAGTCTCTCGGACACTCGACGATCGACCCTGGGAGTCGTCACACGGCTCCTTCGGAGACACGCCACCATCGGAACCGTTTGCGTAGATGGTGGTTGACGCCCCGCTGGCGGGCGGCCCGACCCCATCGCTGACCCGCCCATCGGGCGGGCCAACGCACGGATGCACCCATGCCGATCGACCTCGACGAAAGGGCCGAGCGCGATGATCTCGCGCCCACCCAACCCCTCACTCCGGGCCAGCGACTCGCGGCCATCGCCGAGATCCTCGTCGCGGGCGTTCGCCGCCGGCGCGACGATTCCCGCCGCATGGGCGATTTCGGGCCGCATCGAGAAAGAGAGGGGGATGGACTTGAACCCTCGGGGCCGGTCCGCCTTGATCGTCCGCTCCAGGGCGGTTGACGCCTTGCGAACCGGAGAGTCCCGATGATGCCACACCCATCGCCCCCACCCGATGATCCCGCCGCGGCCGCCCGAGCCCTCGCCAAGCTCACCGTTGCCGAACTGAGGCAGCGCTACGCCGAGGTCTTCGGCGAGCCGACGCGCTCGAACCACAAGCAGCACCTGGTCAAGCGGATCGTGTGGCGGCTGCAGGCGCTCCGTGAGGGCGGGCTCACCGAGCGAGCCCGCCGCCGGGCGCTCGAACTGGCCGATGACGCGGAGATACGCCTGAGCGCCCCGAGGGTGGCCCGCGGGCCGGGGACGACGGTCGCGGCAGCGTTCGAGGCCGGGCGATCCTCGTCGTTTCCGAAACCCGGGGCCGTGATCCGCCGCGAGTACAAAGGGCGGCCGGTCGTCGTGCGCGTGCTGCCGCGGGGGTTCGAGTATGAGGGCGAGGTATACCGGTCGCTGACGGCGATCGCCCGCAAGATCACGGGCGCGCACTGGAACGGGGTGAGTTTCTTCGGCCTGCCGTCGGCACGCGGGAAGAAGGCGGCGGAGGTTGACGCATGACCAAGCGAGCGGATGCCAAGCCGAAAACGCAGGTGCGCTGCGCGATCTACACGCGCAAGAGTACCGAAGAGGGGCTCGAGCAGGAGTTCAACTCGCTCGACGCCCAGCGCGAGAGCGCCGAAGCGTACATCGCCAGCCAGAAGAGCGAGGGGTGGATCGCCCTTCCCGACCGCTACGACGATGGGGGCTTCACGGGCGGGAACATGGAGCGTCCCGCCGTCAAGCGGCTGATGGCCGACATCGAGGCGGGCCGGGTGGACTGCGTGGTGGTCTACAAGGTGGACCGACTGAGCCGCTCGCTGATCGACTTCGCCCGCATGATGGAGGTCTTCGAGCGGAAGAAGATCTCATTCGTCTCGGTGACGCAGCAGTTCAACACCACGCAGTCGATGGGTCGGCTCACGCTCAACATCCTGCTGTCGTTCGCGCAGTTCGAGCGGGAGATCATCTCGGAGCGCACGCGGGACAAGATCGCGGCGGCCCGGCGCAAGGGCAAGTGGTCGGGCGGGCGGTCGATCCTCGGGTACGACGTGGACCCGGTGACCAAGAAACTCGTGGTGAACCGCGCCGAGGCGGACCAGGTCCGCGAGATCTTCCGGATGTACCTCGCCAGGGGGTCGCTGCTGGACGTTTGCCGCGAGCTCAATCGCCTGGGCCTGAGGACCAAGGTCGTGAAGACCCGCAAGGGCCACACCTACGGCGGGCGTGAGTGGGACAAGGCGGCGGTGCTGAAGGTCCTCGCCAACGTCCTGTACCGCGGCCGCGTGCGGTACAAAGCCGAGACGTACCCCGGCGAGCACGAGGGGATCGTGCCGGACGAACTGTGGACGAAGGTCCACCAGCGGCTCCGAGCGAACGGCCGCTCCGGCGGCATGCACGTCCGCAACAAGTATGGCGCGCTGCTGAAGGGGCTGATCCACTGCGGGCCGTGCGGGCTGACGATGGGACACACCACGTCGATCAAGGGTGGCTCGCGGGTGTACCGCTACTACGTCTGCTACAAGGCCCAGAAGCAGGGATGGGATTCATGCCCGTGCCGCTCGCTGCCCGCGGAGCAGATCGAGGACTTTGTGGTCGAGCAGATCAAGCGGATCGGGAAGGACCCGGAGTTGCAGTCGCTCACGCTGGCCAAGTGCCGCGAGCAGACGGCGGCGCAGCGCCTGGCGGCCGAGGGAGAACTGGCGGGCGTCGAGCGGGAACTGGCCCGCCTCCACGCGGACCTTGGCCGCACGGCGGGCGACGCCGCCCGGGACGCCCACGCCGCGGCGAGGCTGGCGGACCTGCACGAGAGGGTGCGAGGGGCCGAGGAGCGGGCGGCCACGCTTCGGCGGGCGGTCGAGGACGCGAGTCCGGACGGAATCACGAAGGCGGATGTGGACGCGGCGCTCGGCGAGTTCGACGGCGTCTGGTCGAGCCTGTCGCCCAAGGAGCAGACCCGCCTGATGCGGATGCTGGTCCAGCGCGTGGACTACGACGCGACGAAGGGGTCGATCTCGATCACGTTCCACCCGCTGGGGCTGCGGTCGATCGGGCAGCGAGGCGCTGAGGAGGAGGCGGCATGAGCGACGGCGTCACCATCGACTTCAAGGTCCACATCACCACCGGCCAGTTCGGGTCGCGGGTACTCCACGCGGGTGAGCGTGCAGCGCCGCCGGAAGTGCCCGCGGGGCGCGTGCCGCGCATCTCGAAGTTGATGGCGCTGGCGATCCGCTTCGAGGACCTCGTTCGAAGCGGCGAAGTGGCGGACTTCGCGGACATCGCCGAACTCGGCCAGGTCACCCGGGCGCGCGTGAGCCAGATCGTGAACCTGCTGAACCTCGCGCCGGACATCCAGGAGGCGATCCTGTTCCTGCCGCTGGTGGCGGGAGAGCGGGAGGCGGTCTCCGAGCGTGCGGTTCGGCACATCGCGGCGGAGCCCGATTGGGCAAGGCAGCGGGCGGCGTGGCGCTCAATCGCAGGCGCTACAGCAGGTGTTCGAACTCGCTGAGCCGAGAGACCGTGTCCGGGAGACGTTGTGCGGCGAGCGCGTCGAGGTACTCCTCGACGGTTTTCGGCGGGTTCTTCAGCGCTTCCCTGTGCCGCTTCGCCGTCGCGCACACCGGACCCGGCGCGAGATCGATCAGGTGCGAGATGAACTCGTCGGGGTGCTGGGCCTCGATGCCGAACCCCGCGAGGTACGGGTTGGGGAAGTCCTTCAGGTTGTAGGTCACGATCACGTCGGCGCGGGCTCGGATCGCGGCGGCGACGACGTGGCGGTCGTCGGGGTCGGGGAGCGCCAGTCCTTCGATGATCGGCTCGTACCCGACCACAAGGCAGTCTCGGACGTGGGCGTTCATGAGATCCCGCGTCCGGTCGAGTTGGCCTCGCGACAAATCGGGCCGATCTTCGAGCACCTTGCGCATCCACTCTTCGTGGATGCGGTCGGTCCAGCGTGCGCGGAACAGGTCGGTCAGCGCGAGGCGCATGAGCAAGTCCCGGAGCGGAGCCGGGTACAGCACGCAGGAGTCGTAGAGTGCTGTGAAAGTCGCCATCGCGCCGTCGAATCCTTGCCGGGGGTGGGGGGCCGGCGCGTCAGTATCCCATGCGGAGTTCCTGCGCCTGCTTCGTCAGCTCGTCGAGGGCGTCGTGGCGCTTGGCGTCCATCGCGTCCTTGTAGCGCATGAGCTCGACAAAGAGCACACGCCGGTGGGTGCCGACCTTTCGGAACTGGAGCTTCCCGGCGTCGAGCTCCTTGACGAGGAACGGGCGCGACACGCCGAGGAGGTCGGCGGCCTGCTGCGTGGTCAGTTCGGCGTGGATAGGCATGAGGGTGACGGCGTTGCCTTCGGCCATCTGCGTGAGCAGGTGGACGAGCAGCTGGACGGCGGCGGCGGGGAGCAGAATGTCGGGGCCGTCGCCGTCAGTAACTCGGACTTGCAGGTCCTGCTTGGTGTACGGCGAGAGCCTCCGGCTGGACTCCCGGGCCAGCCGGACGTCGTGGTCGGTCGGGGCGACCGGACCGATCCGGGCGTGTCGGGGTGGCAGGGCGGTAGTCGACATGGGGGTGGTCCTCTCCTAGTGGACAGTGTATCGTCTATCTGCAATAATCGCAACCAGTGAAATCTACGAAACCCGACCGGGTTCGGTTCGGTCGTGGCGGAAAAGGCCTTCATTCCCTCTCGGAACGCTGTTCTCGGCCCTTGAAGCAGGCAAAGGAGCACCACATCTCGGGCCGGCAGACCCGAGCGACCCCAGGAGTTGAGCGATGGCAGACCCCTTCCGTCCACGGTTCCTCACGCCCTCCATCCTCCGCGACATCGACAGGCCGGGCCTGTTCCGCGTGTTGGAGCCGTACCTCGAGTGGATTGCCGCTCAGGGCCTGAAGATCCGACGCGAGCAGGACCTCGATGACGAGGCGTTGGATCGCCTTTCGCTTGTCGTCATGGCGGGGACGAACTTGCCGCCGGGTCTGCCCGAGATGCTTGTGCTTCTGGGCGACGTCTCCAGGCCGGAGATGCACGATCGCCTCGTCGCCCTCGCCGGGCGCGCGAAACTCAAGGCGGACCCGAAGGACCCGACCGCCGACCTCGCGGTTCGCATCTTCCTGAAGGCGCGCAACCTTCTCGAGGATCTCCACGTCGAACTGGCCTCTCTGCGGCCGCGGAGGATCTGCCGCTACCTCGCGGTGAAGAAGGCGATCCCCGCGGTGCCGAAGGACTGGAAGAAGCGGTGCACGCTGGTTGAACGGAGTCTCCGCAAGGACTTCGACAAGCGTCTCCGTGGCACCGGCACGAAGGTGTATCCATTTGCTGAAGGGAGTGGATTCCGGCTGATGATCCGCCGCGGCGACACGCTCAGGACACAGCCGGTGATTGACGACAAGGACGAGTCGCGCCGGTTGGTGCTGCGGCCGGAGTTGTACGACGTCGTCCGCTACGACACGCGCCACGGCGATCTGCTGGTCAACGCCCGCGCGCAGGCCGACGTGCGGGCGTACTGCCACTACATCGGCTTGCACATCTTCGGCAACCAGGCCCTGTTCGACTCCTTTGAGCCTCCGCCGCGATACTCGCTCGAGCCGATCCGCGCGATCGGCGAAGCCTTTCTTGACCGGGGCGCTTTCGAAGAGATCGACGAAGTGAGCCTGGTCACGCTCGACCTCGTGCATCCGGCGCTCGACCATGTCGAGGTGCGCCTGGGACCGGACGACGTGTTCACGGCGCTTCAGCTGGTCGGGAATCGCATCGACGACTCGGCGGTGATGAAGCGGGCCAAGTTCGGCTTCAAACTCGCCGGCGAGAAGCGCACGAGATCGGTGGTCATCGAACCGCCGATCAAGGCGACCTACGAGCACGACGATGCGGCCGAGGTCATCGAGCTGTTCCTGGAGGAGCGGAGACTCCTCCTGCCGCGAACGGAGTCACTGAATGCCGCCGCCCAGACGCTCTTTGCTGTGTCTTGAACGCTACTGCCTGGCCGGCGCGCCGCTGGCGGACTGGCGTCGTGAGGCCGGCGATGGCTTCGCCGTGGTTCAGCCGCTGCTGCGTGACACGAATCGCCTGGCGCGTCGATGGTCGCGCCCGGGCCGACCCGCCATGCGCATCGTCGAGCACGCCGACGGGCGGGCGGTGGCCGTGTGCGATGAGGAGGTGGATGGTCCGATTGAGTTGTCGCACGCCGACCGAGTGCTTCGCCGGCCGTGCGAGAAGCGGCTGCGAACCCACCTGTGCCGCGTGCTGGGGCTGCATGAGACTCGTGAACCAATGGCGTCGCTCCCGGGCGTGCTCTTGATCGGTGACTGGCGACCGGAGCCTGCGGTGAGCATCCAGGTGTCGATCGCCGTGGCCAGTTCCTGCGACGATCTGGGTCGGCTGATCCTCGACGTGCGGCTCAAGGCACATCGCCCCGCGATAGTCGCAACGTTCACACGACAGCACTGGTCTTCGCGGCACGAGTCGACGCTGGCCGATGGCCAGGTCGTACTGGTGCCGCTTGAAGACGTGCTCGACGAACGTGACGGCGCATGGCATCGCCTCTCCGCGTGGGAGACGTTCGTGCAGCAAGCGCTCCCCCGCACCTCGTCGGCATCGCCGCCGATCGACATCGAGGAGCTCAAGGCGCAGGTGCGACGCCTCAAGCCGATGGAGCGGGAGGCGATTGTCGCGCTGGCGGAGAAGAGCCTGGTGGGTCCGAACTCGGGACGGCTGCCTGGACAAGCCCTGCTCGCAAAGTGGGCGGGCAACTACGACGCCGACGCGACGTTCAAGGCCGCGATGTCGAATCTGGTGAAGATGGGTCTTCTTGACAACGCGCGCCATCACGGCACCCGCGGCGGCTACTTCCTCACGCCGCGTGGTCTGGAGGCGTCGAAACTGATCGACCAGTCATGACTAGTCAGGACTGATCCGACGCCGCGAAGGCGCGAGACTCCCGCCAGTTGATCACTGGCCTGCCCGCGAGGGCACATGGAGTCTCGCGATGAACTGCAACTCGCTCATTCCCGACGCTCGAGGGCGGTCGCCTCCGACTCGTCCTGATCGCGCGTAGCGAGAACGGCGGTCGCACCACGCGACTCGCCTCGGGCGAATCCGCCCATCACAACACCGCTGCGTCCGACCCTCTTCGGCACCGCGGCGATCACCCGACCCGACATCCCACGGACAGCACTCAACGCGGCCCGACGCCTCGGCGCGGTGGCTGCGCGCAGAAACAGAAGGACAAGCACATGGACATGGACCGCATCACGATCGAGTTTGCATGGAAGGTCATCCACAGCGAGGTCGCGCAGTACCGCCAGCGCGGTGTTATCCGCGTCTCGGACGAGGAGGACGTCGCCAGCGCGGTGATGGTGCATCTCGTCGAGGTCTGGGGCCGCTACGACCCGAGCCGCGGACCGGTCGAGGCCTACATCAACCAGGTCGTCTCGACGCGCCTGGTGTCGGTGCTTCGGGAGCGACGGTCCCGGAAGCGGCACGGGCGTGCTCGTTCTCTCGGCTGCCGGGGCGAGGAGCCCGCCGACCCGACGTGGTCGCAGGACCGGTGGCGACGCCTCATCGATCTGAGGCTGGACCTGGAGTCGGCGCGTCGTCGCCTGAGCCACAAGCAACGCAGCGTCTGCGATCAACTGCTGCGCGACCTGCTCACGCACGCGGCGAAGGAGATGGGCATCCCGCGACGCACGCTGCGCGACAACGTCGCCAAGATCCGCGCCATCTTCCGCGACGCCGGTCTGGAGGAGTACTTCTGAATCGCACGCCACGGCGAGCGCGGTTCGCGTAGATGGACCCCGGAGAACGGCCATGACCAACACCGAAGCCCGATCGGGCCGGCTCGTGTACCGGCTCGCGTTCCAGATCCCCGTGGACATGCAGGCCGTCGAGGAGACGCTCCTGCTGGCGATCCTGGCGGTCGGCTGCCTGTACGGCGAGGCGGCCGTCCGGCTCGACGCGGGGTACGCCATCGACGCTGATGAACGCGTCGTCGTGATCGACGCGAGCACCGAGACGGGCCGCGCGGTCGCGCGTGTGTTCATCGGCTTCTGCACGCGGGAGTTCGGCGACGACACGTTCAGCGTGGCGCGCACCGACGGGCCGTCGCCAAAGAGGCCGTCCGCCGCGGCCCGCCACCCGTGCGAGTCGGCCGCGTGAACGCCCGCCCCTCCAACGCCGCACTTCCGCTGGTTCGCCTTGGCCAGGGCGACTTCGTCCGCGAGATCTGGCCGCACGACCTCGACCCCACGCACCACAAGGAAGCATCCATGAGCACTCTGATTCAGCAGGTCCAGAAGGGACGCAGGCCCAAGCCACGGCGCGTGCTGCTGTACGGCACGCAGGGCATCGGGAAGTCCACGTTCGGCGCGATGGCCGAGTCGCCGATCTTCGTCCCCACCGAGGACGGGCTGGGCGACATCGACTGCGAGTCGTTCCCGCTGGCCCAGAGCCTCGGCCAGGTGATGGCCTCGCTCGAGGCCCTCTACACGAGCGAGCACTCGTACAAGACCGTCGTCATCGACTCGCTGGACTGGCTGGAGCGACTCATCTGGGCGGAGGTGTGCTCAGACAAGAGCGTTGAGTCCATCGAGGATGTCGGGTACGCGAAGGGATACACCTACGCGATCGACAAGTGGCGGCAGGTGCTCGGGGCGCTCGACGCGCTCCGTGGCGACCGCGGCATGGGCGTCATCCTGATCGCCCACGCGAAGATTGAGAAGTTCGACAACCCCGAGACCGAGCCGTATGACCGGTACTCGCCCCGCCTGCACAAGCTCGCCAGCGCGCTCGTGCAGGAGTGGTGCGACGAGGTCCTGTTCGCCACGTACCGCGTGCACACGCGGAAGGTGGACGAGGGGTTCAACAAGGCCAAGCACCAGGGGATCGGGACGGGCGAGCGGATCATCCGCACCGTCGAGCGGCCCGCGCACGTCGCCAAGAACCGCATCGGCCTGCCCGACGAGTTCCCCCTCGACTACCGCGTCTTCGCGGCGCTGGTCCGCGGCGAAGACCCGCTCGCCGCCGCGTCGCCCGCCGCACCGAGCACACCGACCACGCCGGCCACCGAGGCGGCCGGTTCCGAAGCACAAGCACCAGAAGGAGACTGACGCATGGCCAGCCTGAACGGATTCAACGCCAACGAAGTCGATCCCAACGTCGCGTTCGAGCCGCTGCCACCCGGCGAGTACCTCGCGGTCGTGGTGGCCTCGGAAATGAAGCCCACCAAGAACGGCGCGGGCGAGTACCTGCAGTTGGAGCTGGAGGTCATCGATGGGCCGCACAAGGGCCGGAAGGTGTGGGACCGGCTGATGCTCAAGCACAGCAACTCGCAGACGGTGGCGATCGCCAAGGGCACGCTCTCGGCGCTGTGCCGCGCGGTGGGCGTGCTCGTGCCCAGGGACAGCAGCGAGCTGCACAACCTGCCGGTCGTGGTGAAAGTCGCCTGCAAGAAGCGCGACGACACGGGCGAGCAGACCAACGTGGTCAAGGGGTACTCGCGAAAGGGCGGCGGCAACGCCGCAGCCAGCCGCACCCCGGCGGTCACCGGCACGGCGAGTACGCCGCCCTGGAAGCGATGAGCACCCAACTGGACTGAGTCTTGTCGGGCACAGGCGTGGCGTGGCAAGCCGGGGTTAGGCGCGCCAAGGGACGGCAAGGCTAGGTACGGCCAGGACAGGCGAGGAAAGGCTCGGTATGGAACTGCCTCGCGGGAACGCGAGCGGTGAGAGTAGAACAAGGAGCACACCATTGAGCACAGCAACAGCGATCGGACCGGACATCAGCAACGGCGGCAAGCGGATCATCGACGCGACCATCCCGTACCGCGTGGAGGTCGAGATCCAGGGCGAGGCGGACCTTTTGTTCCACCGCTGGAACTGCGAGGCCGTCGAGGCCAAGGCACGCTCGGCGAAGGGGTCGGCGGCGAAGAAGTCCGACGATATCGAGTCGTACGTCTACCGCAACGATGACGGCGAGCTCTGCCTGCCGGGCGAGTACCTCCGTCAGGCGGTGATCGGGGCGGCCAAGTTCCGGCAGGACCCCCGTTCGCCGCGCAAGAGCGCTCAGGACCTCGTGAAGGCGGCGGTCGTGAGCCTGACGCCGCTTGCGGGCCTCGGCACCACGCGGTGGGACTACGAGCACAAGTGCCGCGTGCAGGTGCAGCGCAACGGCATCACCCGCGTGCGGCCCGCGCTCAAGACCGGCTGGTCCGCTGCGTTCGTGTTCATGGTCAACCTGCCGGAGTACGTCTCGCCCGAGATGCTGCACGGGCTGCTCACCGACGCGGGTCGCCTGGTGGGCCTGGCGGACTTCCGCCCGACGTACGGGCGATTCCGTGTGACGCGGTTTGATGTGCTGTCTGACTGATGGGACCTGGTTGGTCATGTCGAGGCTGGGCATGGCCGGGCGCGGATTGGCAAGGTTCGAGCAGACGCATGGAACTCTCTCTCCCACTCCCACCTTCGGCTAATCACTACTACCGGCGCGTCGGAAGCGCGACGCTGATCAGCCGGACCGGGCGGGAGTACCGCGCCGCGGTGAAGGCGGCGCTGCTGGCCATGGGCGCTCCGTCGGTGACGGGCCCGCTCACGGTGCTCGTAACGGTGTTCCCGCCGGATCGGAGGCGTCGCGACCTCGACAACCTACTCAAGTGCCTGCTCGACTCACTCCAGCACGGCGGGCTGTACCGAGACGACAGCATGATCGATCGGATCGACATCCGTCGCGGCCAATGCACGCGGGGCGGCGGGGTACATGTCACGGTCAACGCACTGCCTGGCTCGGTGTGCTCGGGCGCGGCGAGGTGAGGCCAGGTCTGGATTGGCGTGGCATGGCCAGGTACGTCGGGGCGGTTCGGGGTAAGTCACGGCCCGGCGTGGCATAGCGAGGTCAGAGCGACCGGTGCGTGGAAGCGCACCGGACGCATTCGATGCAACTGCGACCCTATCAAGCCGAGGCGGTGGAGGCGATCTACCACCACCTGCGGACCCGCGACGACAACCCCGTCGCGGTGCTCCCGACCGGATCGGGCAAGACGCCGCTGATCGCGACGATCTGCCGCGACGCGGTCACGCTCTGGAACGGCCGCGTCGTCATCCTCGCCCACGTCAAGGAACTCCTCGAGCAGA
Organism: Phycisphaerae bacterium; assembly: GCA_022180725.1. Classification (GTDB taxonomy): domain Bacteria; phylum Planctomycetota; class Phycisphaerae; order Phycisphaerales; family UBA1924; genus RI-211. The sequence continues at coordinate 3,418 of BQMO01000010.1, read as the reverse complement.
CCGCGGAGAAGCTCCGCGTCATCGCGCCCGACCTGCCCGTGGGCATCTATTCGGCGGGGCTCAAGCGCAAAGACCTTGGCTACAGCGCCACCATCGCGGGCATCCAGAGCATCTGGAAGAAGGCGTGCGACCTGGGATCCGTCGATCTGATCATCATCGACGAGGCCCACATGGTCCCCGCCGAGGACGACGGGATGTACCGGCAGTTCATCGCCGACGCCAGGGCGGTGAACCCCAACGTCCGGATCATCGGGCTGACCGCCACGCCGTACCGCATGAAGTCGGGCTCGATCTGCGCCGCGCCCCCACACAACATCCTCAACCACGTCTGCTTCGAGGTCGGCGTGCGGGAGCTGATCGTCCAGGGATACCTGTCGCCGCTCAAGACGAAGGCGGGGCGGCAGAAGGTCTCTACCAACGACCTGCATGTGCGCGCGGGGGAGTTCGTAGCCAGCGAGCTCGAGGACCTCATGGACAAGGACGCCCTGGTCGAGGGCGCGTGCGCCGAGATCGTCCAGCACGCCGCCGACCGCAAGGCGGTGCTCATCTTCTCTTCGGGCATCCGTCACGGGCAACACATCGCCGAGATCCTCAAGGCCAGGCACGGCGTCGAGTGCGGGTTCGTCACCGGCGACACGCCCGACGGCGTGCGGGCGGCGATCCTCGGCCGCTTCCGTTCGGGCTCGCTCAAGTACCTCTGCAACGTCAACGTGCTCACCACCGGCTTCGATGCCCCGCACATCGACTGCGTCGCGCTCGTGCGGCCGACCATGTCCCCGGGCCTCTACTACCAGATGGTCGGGCGCGGCTTCCGCCTGCACCCCGGCAAGGCTGACTGCCTCGTCCTGGACTTCGGCGGCAACGTGCTGCGGCACGGACCGGTGGACGCGATCCGGGTCGATCAGCCCGGGTCGGGCACGGGCGAGCCGCCGGTCAAGGAGTGCCCGGAGTGCTGCGCGCTCATCGCGGCGGGCTTCCAGGTCTGTCCGGAGTGTGGGCACCGCTTCCCGGAGCCCAACCGCCAGAAGCACGAGGCCTCCGCGGCGACCGAGGGCATCCTGACGGGCCAGACGACGCGGGAGGAGCACCGCGTCAGCGAGACGACGTACCACGTGCACATGAAGCGGGGCGACCCGTCCGCGCCGCTGACGATGCGCGTCGAGTACCGAGTCGGGTTCAACCGCTACTTCCGCGAGTGGGTCTGCTTCGACCACACCGGGTACGCGCGGACGAAGGCCGAGGCTTGGTGGCGGGCACGATCAGTCGAGCCGGTGCCGTCGATCACCGAGGAGGCGGTCGAGCTCGCGCGGGCCGGGGCGGTCGCCCCGACGCTCTCCATCACCGTCGAGAGGAATGCGGGCGCGCAGTTCGAGCGGGTTACGCGGCACGTGCTCGGCGAAAGGCCGCTCCGGCTGGACGACCCCGATGCGGTGCCCGACCGCGAGCCGGAGCCCGCGGGGACGACGTACGGCATCCCCGACGACGAGATCCCATTCTGATGCCGGACGCGTCCACGCCCAGCTCGAACGGCACGATCCGATCGCACGCGCAGGCCTGCGTCGCCGCGGGCCTGTGCGCGCTGCCGGCGGTGCGGGACGTCGAGGGCAAGCGGGTGGCGCTCCCGGCGTGGAAGGTCTACCAGGAGCGCCTTCCGACGGGGGAGGAGCTCCGCGCCTGGTTCGGCCGTCGGCACTCCGCGCTGTGCATCGTCTGCGGCGCGGTCTCCGGCAACCTGGAGATGATCGACTTCGACCTCGGCGGCGAAGCGTTCAGCGCGTGGCGCGGCGCGGTCGAGGCCGCGTGCCCGGGGCTGGCGGCGCGGGTAGTCGTCGAGTCCACGCCCTCGGGCGGGCGGCACGTCGTCTACCGGTGCAGCGGGCCGGTCTCGGGGAACACCAAGCTCGCCAGCAGGCGCATCGAGGCCGACGGCCGCGATGAACTGGTGGTCGGGGGCAAGACCCACAAGCCGCGCCAGGACAGCGCCGGCCGCTGGCACGCCGTCGTCACGCTCATCGAGACGCGGGGCGAGGGTGGGATGTTCCTGTGCGCCCCGTCGGAGGGCTACACCCTGCTCCAGGGCGAGTTGCACAGCCCGCCGGTGGTCACGCCCGATGAGCGCGACGTGTTGCTCGGGTGCGCCTGGGCGCTCGACGAGACCCCGCGCGCCGTGCTGGGCGACGGCGTCGTTCCGGGCGCATCCCAGCCCGAGCGCCAGCGCCCGGGCGACGAGTTCAACGCCCGCGGGGAAGTGCGCGAACTCCTGCAGGCGCACGGCTGGCGGCAGGTCCGCGCGGGCGAGAACGAGCATTGGTGCCGGCCCGGCAAGGAGCACGGCACGAGCGCGACGCTCAAGGACGGGGTCTTCTACGTCTTCTCCAGCAACGCGCCGCCCTTCGAGCCGCAGAAGGGGTACGCGCCCTTCGCGGTCTACGCCCTGCTGGAGCACAACGGAGACTGGTCGGCCGCGGCTTCGGCGCTGCGCGCCAAGGGGTACGGCCGCACGGAGCCGGCCCATGGCGTTGACCTCTCGGGGCTGGTTCGCCAGCCGGAGCCCAGGCCCGACGACCCCCTCGAGCCCGCGTTCGTGCTGGCGGTCGATCTGCACGAGCAATACCCGGCGCTGCGGCCTCCGATCATCAGCAAACTGCTCCGCGACGGCGAGACGATGAACATCATCGCCGCGCCCAAGACGGGCAAATCGTGGCTCACGCTCGACCTGGCGCTTTCTGTAGCCTCGGGCCGTCCCTGGCTCGGCCGCTACGAGACCACGCCCGGCGAGGTGCTCATCATCGACAACGAGCTGCACCGCGAGACGAGCGCCTCGCGCGTGCCCCAGGTCGCCCGGGCACGGGGGCTCGACTTCGCGCAGGTGGGCCGGCGCGTGGCGATCGACAACCTGCGCGGGCGCCTGCGCGACATCTTCGCCCTGCGGCCGTACTTCGACCGCCTCGAGCCCGGGCGCTTCCGCCTGATCATCCTCGACGCCTTCTACCGCTTCATGCCGCTGGGGGGCGACGAGAACGACAACGCGACGATGGCGGGCATCTACAACGCCATCGACGCCTACGCCGACCGCCTCGGCTGCGCGTTCGTCCTGATCCACCACAGCACCAAGGGAAACCAGTCCTCCAAGAGCGTGACCGACGTCGGGGCGGGGGCAGGAAGCCAGAGCCGCGCCACCGATTCGCACCTCGTGCTGCGCCCGCACGAGGAGAGCGGGTGCGTCGTGCTCGACGCGGCGGTGCGGTCGTGGGCTCCCATTGATCCAGCGGGCCTGCGGTGGTCGTTCCCGGTGTGGGACTTCGACCCCTCGCTCGACCCGACCCAGCTCAGGCAGGAGCGTCCGAGCAAGCGAAAGGCGGAGAAGCAGGACGAGGCGGATGAGGAGGCGTGGGACGTCGAGCGGTTCGTCGGCGAG
>BQMO01000009.1 GCA_022180725.1 Phycisphaerae bacterium | reverse complement strand
TGAAGAAACTTATGGATACTATCTGAAATTCATCACAAATACCCCTTGACAGGGGGGGGGGGGGGGGATGGTGTACTCTCGATGCCGTAGAGGGACACGGCACATGGAGTACGCATCATGTCGATCACTCGGACGGTGTTCTTGTCTCTCCCGTCGCTCGCGGCATGTTCGGCCCTTGCCCAAGGCCCGATGCCGGAGCGGATTGTGCCGCTCAACCTGATGTGGCAAAATCAGGGCACCAATGTGCCGAACGATCCGCGCTTCGCCGCCATGCAGGCGGTCAATGTTCACGTCGCGTCGGACTACTTCCCGTATCAGAACAACCCCACACCCGAGAACGCGGCCAACCTCGTCTGCGACATGATTCTCGTCAACAAGGCCGCAGGGCGGATTTCCAACGACACGGTGTGCGTCGTGCTTCGCGGACTCGGCCATGACGCGCATCAATCCCAGCCCGAATGGGTCGCCCCGGCGACGTTCTGCCCTCCACCCGATCCCCAACTGCCGCAAGGCCCTCGCTTCTTGCCGCCTTTGGGGTTCTTCCGACCCGAGACCGATGCCCTGCCCGGCGTGACGCCGGCGTCGTTCCACGACAAGCCATTCCCGGAGATCCTTCGCTTCCCCATGCAGTGCGGCGACAACCAGCAGATGGACGCTAGGGCATGGCGGCACCCGTTTACCGTCAACGCGACGGGCGCGTCCGAGTTGAAGGCATGGATGCAGGCGTTCGTCGCCCGCGTGAATGTGCGTGTGGCGGGCAACAGCAACCTGCCGCGCCCGAACACCTGGCGATTTTATCTGGATACCGAGCCGCACATTTTCCTCGTCGCGGCTAGGAATGGCGTGTTTATCCCGCACCACCTTGCCACGCAGCACGGCGTCAGCGGCTCCATCTGGGACACTTGGAAAGTACCCGGCTCGCCCGGGTGGGTGCCCCCGGCGGACTCTGAACTCAACACGCCCGGCACGCCGCACGGCTTCGCCAGCACCACGGGCATGACCCTCCAGCAGTTGTTCGCGGCCGAGGCTACGCGGCACGGCTGGGATGTGAACGATCCTGAGTCCGCGTTCAACCCCCTCATTCGTGCCGACGCACCGACAAACCGAGCCGCGATGCTCTGGTGGATGAACATCTGGGCGAAGGCGGCGGAGGAGATACTCCGCAACTCGTGCTACAGCGTCCTGAAGCAGGCCTGGACGGGCGTGCGGTACGGCAACTGGGACATGTCGAGCGTGGACGGGGAGACCGACACGACGGGGTGGTATGTGGACTGGAACCAGACGCCCCCGCCGTACACGAACGGGATGACGGTGTCGAACACGTTGAAGCGGTGCGTGATTGATCCCAGCCCGGCGGCCGTGGCCCCGCCGTACACGCGGCACCCGGTGAACAACGGCAACTACGACCTGTGGGCGGGGATCGAGCAGCGGAGCACGGGCACGGCGGATTGCCCGTTCCTGTACCCGCTGAACTGTTCGCAGTACGCGGGGCTGTACAACTGCACGATCCCCACCGGCGTCATCGGGCATCGCCAGCACAACCTGTGGTCCGCGGACCCGGACGACCTGGAGACGATCTCGCAGACGACGATCCGGCTGAACCGGCACACGGTGGAGTCGATCATCAACTCGTACGGGGGCGGGCGGCAGACGCGGCTCGTGCCTTGGGTACCGCAGTTCGTGGGTGACTTGGAGCAACTCCCCAACGATCCGATCGCGTATTACACAGACGAGGCCGCGCAGCGGGCGCTGTTCGCGATGCTGCGGGGGAAGAACGTGGGCGAGTTGCTTCAATGGTCGGCGGCGGGCACGGTGCCGGCGCAGGAGGCCGCGTGGCTTCACACGATGGACCTGATGACGCGGGTGTACTGCGCGAAGGTGACCGATATCAAGCCGATGGGGTGCGAGCAGGCGGATCCGAACGACAATCTTGAACCGCCAATGGTGGAGTTCACGCTGCGCGACCCGACCACACACGACGATTACACGGCGGACCTCGTCCCCGCGGTGTGGTCGTCGATGCTCGGGACGTGCCTGCGGGTGACATTTGAGGGGCTGCGCGATCATCCGCCCGCGCCGACGTATCAGTGCCCAGATAACGGGTGCACGGTGCTGAAGTACGAGGTGATTATCGAGGGGAAAGTCGTCGGCGCGACAGCCCAGACGCACGGCGTGGTGGAGTTCGCTCGGTGGGACGAGACGGGTGACCCGCCCGCGCTCACGCAGTCATGGGTTCCGGAGTACGCGTTCGACGTCGTGACGCCCGACGGATCGTTCCGCAACACGTTTCCGCTCCCGAACTGGCAGGCATATATCGAGCAAGACGGCACGGCGCTGATGCGGATCCGGATGCTCGATCCGTCGAACGACTTCACGACGAAGCATGACTTGGCACAGATGATCCCGTACTGGGAGTGCGTCGCGTGCGGCGACCCGGAGGATGAAGGCGAGGGCTTCGCGGCCGCCGACCTGAACGCGGATGGGTCGGTCAGCCCGGAGGACTTCAACCTTTTCGTGGCGGCGCTGATACGCGACAACACACTGGCCGACGTGAACTCGGATAACCAACTCGACGGCGAGGACGTTGCGGCGTTTGAAGCGTCGTACGCGACCAACACGCCATGACGCAGCGAGGCACTTTCGGGTACTCTCTCCACCCATGATCGACGCGGGAACCGGGAGAATCACCCCCACCCAGTGGCGTGCCTTGCTGGCCGCGTGGCTCGGCTGGGCGTTCGACGGGCTGGACGGGTACCTCTACGTGATGGTGGCGAAGAAGTTTGTCCGCCAGTTGCTGGCCGATGGAAACTCGCCCGAGGCGTTGGCGGCGGTGCCGGCGTCGTCGGTGGACGAGAAGGCCGGGATCATCCAGGCCGCGTTCCTCGTCGGGTGGGCGCTGGGCGGGGCCATCTTCGGGCGCCTCGGGGACCGCTTCGGGCGCGCCCGCACGCTGACGCTCACCATCCTGACCTACGCGGTCTTCACGGGCCTCGCGTGCTTCGCCACCGAGTGGTGGCACCTGCTCGTCTTCCGGTTCATCGCGGCCCTGGGCATCGGGGGCGAGTGGGCCGCGGGGTGCTCGTTGGTGAGCGAGACACTGCCCGCGCGGCACAAGACATGGGCGAGCGCGGCGTTGCAGTCGGGCTACATGGTCGGGTGCATCCTCGCGGTGCTCACCTCGCGGTGGATGTCGCAGTTCGATCCGCGGTGGGTGTTCATCGTCGGGGTGTTGCCGGCGTTCGTGGTGCTGTGGATCCGCAAGGCCGTGCCCGAACCGGAGGGCTGGGCCGCCGCCGCCAGGGAGCAGAAGCCCCCGCCGATGTCGGCGCTGTTCGGACCCGGGCTGGCCAAGACCACGCTCATGCTGACGGCGCTCACGAGCATCGCGCTGACGACGGTGTGGGCGTTCCTGTTCTACATGCCGCAGGTGGCGGCGGCCATTCCGGAAGTGGCGGCGGCGGAGGCGGCCCGGAAGGGCGCGGCGGTGGAGTTCGCCGCCAACGTCAGCATCGCCTTCTTCGTCGTCAACATCGTCGGCAACTTCGCGGGCACCTACCTCGCCAAGTGGCTGGGGTATCGTGCGTCGTTCACCATCATGATCCTCGGGGCCATGGCCTCGTTCCTCATCGGGTTCTACAACCCGGCGACGAAGGGGTCGGTGTATTGGATGGCGTGCTCGGCGGCGTTCTTCTCGCTCGGGCTGTTCGGCATGTTCCCGATGTACATCCCGCCGCTCTTCCCCGTGTTGGTGCGCACCCTCGGGGCCGGCTTCACCTACAACGCCGGGCGGCTCTTCTCGGGGGTGGGGGCGTTGTGCGGAGCGTGGATCACGGCCCACGCCGGCGGGCCGCACAAGGCCATCTTCTGGGTGGGGCTGCTCTACATCCCCGGGCTGATCGTCGCGCTGAAATGCCCCTTGCCCCCGCGTGAGGAAACCCGGTAAAATCCCGGCTTCGCCACGGACGGCGTGGGAGTGTTCATCATGGTCCTACCCGCGGTCGTCATGCTCGCATTCGTTCAGCCCCAGCCGCAACCCGCCGCCGCGCCCGCGCCAACGAAGGCCCTCGTCCCCTTTCCGCACCCCCTCATCACCGAAGTGCTCTACAACGTGCCCCCCGGGGCCGAGGGGGACGCGGACGGCGACGGCCTGCGATCGGCGACGGGCGATGAGTTTGTCGAACTCGTCAACCCGCACGACCGCCCGATCTCGCTCAAGGGCTACGTGCTGACCGACGGGAAGAACACGCGCCGCCCGACGACGCCGAGCGAGACGCCGGCGAAGCGTGAGCCGGCGGGCAACGCCCCGCCGAAGCGCGATGCGCCGCCCAAGCCCGAGCGCGTCGCGGACGACGATTCCCGCGTGCGGTTCGTGTTCCCCGACGTGACGCTCCAGCCCGGGCAGGTGGTGGTGGTGTTCAACGGCTACACGGGGGACGAGACGCCGAAGAAGAGCACGGGGGACGAACAGCCGCGCAAGGCCGCCGTGCCCGCCGACGGTCCACCCGAGCCGATCCGGCTCTCCATGCAGATTACCTCGCCCTACGCGGCGTTCTCGAACACGGGCGATTGCGTGCTGCTGACCGACCCCGACGGCAAGCCGGTGCAGTGCATCACTTGGGGGAGCCAGCCCAAGCCGCCCGAAGAGTTTGCGCCGCTCATCGAGCACGCGCCCGAGACCAAGGCCCGCGGGAGCATCACGCGACTCGGGCCGGCCAAGGGTCTTGTTCCGCACCGCGAGCAGCCGGGCGATCTCAAGGGCCTGCCCTACTCGCCCGGGGTCTTCGCCCAGCCCAAGCCCGCCAAGTAGTCGCCGGTTGGTGGTCCGCTCCCCTACGATCCGGCCCACCGGAGCACCACCCGTATGGCCTGGATCACCAAGAACTCCGCGTCGCAGAAGGTTGAACGCCGCGACCAGCCGTACCTGACGGCGGCGATGAAGGACGACCTGACGAAGCGCGTCCTGCCGCGGTACGAGAAGTCACTGGGCGCGCTGCTGCCCGCGTTGCACATGATTCAGCACGAGTACGGGTGGGTGCCGCACCAGGCGATGCTGGAGGTGGCGGCCTTCCTGAAGATCGCGCCGTCGGACGTGATCGACACGGCGAGTTTCTACGAGGAATACTCGCTCCGCCCTCGCGGTAAGTATGTGGTGCAGGTGTGCCGGTCGATCGCGTGCGAGTTCTGCGGGCATGAGAAGGTGACGCAGGCCGTGAAGGATGCGCTGGGGATTGATGTCGGCGAGACGACCGACGACGGAATGTTCACGCTTGTGGAGTTGGAGTGCCTGGGGAGTTGCGACACGGCCCCGGTCGCGCTGGTGAACGAGCACCTGCACGAGCGATTGACCCCTGAGCGGATGGTGGCGGTGCTGGCAGAGGTGAAGGCGGGGAAGGGCGGGCATTAGGGCGTCGCTGGGCGTGAAATCGGCTCGAAAACACCGTTACTCTGGCAAGTTTGGTGGCACGAACACCGGATGTGGTGCATATTCAAGCCATGAACGCTTCATGGCGGATGGGGTCGGTGCGCGCGGTTCTCGGGCCGTGGGCTGTTTGCATGGCGGTAGGGTTCGGTGCTTTCGTGTCAGGAACTGCCCATGCGCAGCCCGGGCCTGATGGGTACGACTGGGTGACCATCGGCGCGGCGGGGAATCGGGCGTACGACGGGCCGGACCCGTTCAACCTCGTTGCCGGGCGGGGCGCGGTGGATTATGAGTACCGCATGGCACGCACGGAGTTGACGACCGCACAGGCGGTTGAGTTCTTCAATGCCGCGACGGCGAGGCCTGATCCGCTGCCATTTGTGGGCCAATCGTGGTGGGCGCCGCCCTTGCTGTGGGGCGCGGTGGTGGACACGGCGTACACCGGGCCGGGGACGAAGTGGAAGGTGGACCCCTCCGACCCGAACGCGGCCATGCGCCCGGTGGGCGGGCTGTCGTGGCGGCAGGCCGCGGTGTTGTGCAACTGGCTGACCAACGAGAAAGCAACAAGCACCACGGCGTTTATGGACGGCGCGTATGACGTGACGACCTTCACGCCGACACCGGCCTTCCCGACGTGGAACGACCAGCAGGTCCACAGCCCGGGGGCGACGTACTGGATTCCAACGCTGGATGAGTGGATAAAGGCGGTGCATTACGACCCGCTGGCGAACGGCGGCCTTGGCCGCTGGTGGCAGCAGCCCAACGGCACGGACACGGAGTTGATCTACGGCCCGCCGCCGAGTTTCGGCGGGGATGGCACGGGGATGGCAAACTCCGGGTTCACGCTCCCGAACGACGGGCATTATCTGATTCCGCTCGGTGCGTATCCGCAGGTGACGACGCCGTTTGGGTTGCTGGATGCCGCCGGTGGGACGAAGGAGTGGCTTGAATCGATTCGTGTGGTCGACGGTGAGATGAATAGGGGGATCGACGGCAGCTATCGAGGGTCGGAAGGAGCCGGTGCGGATGTTGCGTATTCGTGGGGCCAAGATCGTCCACACAGGCGGTTCACATACGGGGGTGTTAGACTGGCATCAACAGTCCCTTCACCACCATCTGTCGGGACTGCACTCCTCTTGAACGGCGTACTTCTTGTTCGGCGAAGACGCGCCCCCCATTCCGTATAGCCTGCGGCTGCTTGGCTTGTAAGTTTCTTGCGAACGGTGGCGAATTTCTGAAACTTGCCGGACGGTCATCTGTACACCATGCACACCAAGCGCGTCGGCTATGTGGCTCGCGCGCTGGGTGGAACGTACGGCGAGTCGTTTGTCAGCAAACGAAGGGAGTCTCGTCATGCGGAGAAGCACCGTCGGTCTGTCGTGCGCTCTTCTGGTTGCGCTCGCGGGTAGCGTCGCGTCCGCTCAATCCCTCGTCGTGGAGACGTGGTCCGGAGGGACCATGAATTCGCAGAACACTCATTCGTCGGGCGCGTCATTCACGATCCCCCTCATCTCAACGACCAGCCGGATCAATATGTATTCGACGGGCGGGCTGGCGAGCATCGGCACGATTTCCTTCTCGGGCAGCACATCCGTTGGTACCGTGGATGTGGTGATCGGGTCCGGCGCACTGAACACAGACCGCGATGTTAATCTATCAAACGCTGCTCAGAACTGGGGCGGCGTGTCGTTCCCGTTCAACGCCCGCCTCTCGGGAGCCATCGCGGGCAATCTCACGGGCGCGATCAACCCCACCTCAATCGTGCGTCTCGAAGTCCACGGACAGGTCTCGGGGGCCATTTCCGCCGCCCCGGTGAGCGGCACGGCGATCGGTCGCCTGCAACTTGGCTCAACCACATCCGCAGGCACCATCACATCGGGCGACACGACGACGGGCGGTGATCTCGTCAGCATCGAAGTGGAATCCGGGACGCTGGCGGGCGCTGTGCTTGTCGGTGGCAAACTGCAAGTACTCGACTGCGCCGGCGACATCGTCATCGCCGCCTCTCCTGGCATCTACGCCCGTGACGGCATCGACACCATTCAGGCGGGCGACATCGCCGCCGACATCGCGGCCAGCACCGGCGGTTCCGGCGATTTCAACTCCATCGAGTGTGATTCGTTTACCGGTTCCTTGACCGGCTCCAACTTGGCCACGCTCGGCGGCCAAACGGTCAACACCCCCGGCATCACCATCGACGGCGACCTCGACGGGATCCTCTCGTTCGGCGGCAACGTCTTTCGGGCCATCCACGTCACAGGCGAGTTCCTCGCAGGCTCCAAGGTCGAGATCGGCGGCACCCTCAGTGCCTCCATCACCGCCGACGGCGACGTGACCGAGATTCTCGTGGACGGCACGGTCATTCGCTCTGGCCCCGGGGGCGAGATCGTGCTCGGCAGTGTGCACGGCGATGTCGGGCGCATCGAGTCTACGCTGGGGTTCGCTCGCGACGATCTGCGTTCCGGCCCGGAAGTGCTCTTCATCGGCGGGCGCATCGACGAGATTCTCGGCGGCCCACCAGAAGGCTCTTCGTTGTCGGTGATTTCCGGCCTGCTCGCCGCCCCCGAGGTCGGCACCATCACCGCGCGCGGTGGGATGCAACTCGACATGGCCCTTCTGGACTTCGACCGCATCGAGGTCCACGGCAGTTTCGGGTGGGACGACCCCTCGAACGAGGGCAACGAGATCTGCGGCGACGGCGTCTTTGTCATCGGCGACTACTGCGGCGCCGATCTTTACCTCGGCGCGAGCGCGCTGTTCGAGGGGCAGATCATCATCAACGCGAACTACAACGACTGCTCCACGCCCAGCGTCTGCTGGCCCACAGACGCATTTTACTACGATTTCATCGAGCCGTGGGCCGCGCTCGACACTCTGCCGTACTACGACGCGATCGACTACGAAGTCTTCGGTCACTTCGCCGTGGGTCTGGTGCCGTACTACCTGCACAAGACGGCCTGCACGCCGCGTTATTCTCCTGATGGGTACGGCTGCGAGGAGACCACCACGGTGCTTCGCACCTGGCCTGCGTCGCACGGCGGCGGCGAACGCGAGACCATCGTCCTGACCCACTACGGCCCGGTCTTTGACGGCTTGGACGGCTCCGAGGAGGACGACCCGGAGACCAATCCGTACAAGATACTCCGCTGCGCGCTGGTGCTTTGCTGACCGACGCCGTGCGAGGAGTACGAGGAAGAATGGACCGACCGCAGTGAGCGGTTTGACGTGTATGTGGTGGGCGGCCTGAGCCGCGAGGTGTGGATCGCGATGAAACTCGATGAAGAAGACGATCCGCAGAGCATCAGCCACCTTCACCGCTACAAAGTGGAACTCAACATCATGACGCTGGGCGAAGGATCGACGACGCAACTGCGCAGCGGCATGACGTTCCTGGACGACACGAACGCCCCGCCCGTGGGTGGGTACCCGTACGAGTTCAATCCGTACTGCGAGTTCTTCTCGTACTCGCCGCCGAATCAGAATGAGTAGGCGCGGGCCGTGGCAGCACCGCGGCGCTGGCGTCTGGGTCGTCCCGCACCGATTCCCCGCCTGAGTACAGGCGGGGAATCGGTGGCACTTTCGCGGTATTCACGGTGATACCGCTGCCCTCGTAGCATTGGGCATGAAGCACTCTGCCCTGGCGGTTTTGGCCGTGTTGTTGAACCTTGGTGCCCATGCGGCTCCGCCGGAGACGGCGAAGGTACCGGTGACGGACGAGCATCACGGCGTGAAGGTTGTGGATGCCTATCGCTGGCTCGAGGATTGGAATGACCCGAAGGTCAAGGCCTGGTCCGAGGCCCAGAACGCCTACGCCCGGGGCATTCTCGACAAACTCGAGGACACCGAGGCCATCCGCACCCGCGCCGCGGCGGTGCTCAGCGCCACGGGGGCGGCGTACTTCGCGCCCACGTGGAGCGGTGGGCGGCTGTTCGCGATGAAGCGGCAGCCCCCCAAGCAGCAGCCGTTCATCGTCGTCATGCCCTCCCCCATGCACCCGGATCAGGAGCGGGTGCTGGTCGATCCGAACGTGATCGACCCCGAGGGCGGCGCGTCGATCGATTGGTACGTGCCCAGCCCCGACGGGGCGCTCCTGGCGGTGTCGATGTCCACCCACGGCAGCGAGGCCGGGGACATCCACCTCTTCGACACCAAGACCGGCAAGCAGGTGCACGAGGTCATCACGCGGGTGAACGGCGGGACGGCGGGGGGCAGCCTCGCCTGGGCGCCCGACGGCAAGGGCTTCTACTACACGCGCTACCCGCGCGCGGGCGAGCGCCCGGCCGAGGACATGGACTTCTACGTCCAGGTCTACTTCCACCGCTTGGGTGACGACCCCGCCAAGGACACCTACGAGGTCGGCAAGGAGTTCCCCCGTATCGCGGAGATTCAACTCGAATGTCTGCACACGGGCGGGTGGGCCGGCGCGGTGCTCGCCAGCGTGCAACTCGGCGACGGCGGCGAGTTCATGCACTTCATCAAGATCAATGACGCGTGGAAACAGTTCACGAAGTACGAAGACCGGATCGTGCAGGCGACGTTCGCGCCCAGCGGCCTGATCGTGATGATCAGCCGCAAGGACGCGCCTCGGGGCAAGATCGTCGCCACCATGTGCGACGAGTGGTCGGTCACGCCGGGCACCCTCGTGCCCGAGGGCGAATACACCATCGTCAGCGAGTTCCTCGACCCCGAGGGGCTGTTCCTGGCCACCGAGAACGCGTTGTATATCACGTACCAACTCGGCGGCCCCGGCGAGGTTCGCGCGTTCGACTACCACGGCAAACCCCGCCCGGCCCCGGCGCTGGGCGACGTGACGTCGCCCACGGGCCTCACGGCCCTCGACGGCGGGAAACTCCTCGTAGGCACCAAGTCCTACATTGCCCCGCTGGCATGGGGCGTGTTCGACCCCGCCGCGGCCGCCGCCCCGGCCCCCACGCCTCTGTCCTCGAAGTTTCCCTTCTCTCTCGACGATTACGAGGTCGTGCGCGAGTTTGCCACGAGCAAGGACGGCACGAAGGTGCCCGTGAACATCATCCGCCGCAAGGGCCTGGCCCTTGACGGGCGCTCGCCCTGTCTGGTGACGGCGTACGGCGGCTACGGGGTCAACATCGAGCCGACCTTCCGCCCCGGCACGCTCCTGCTCCTCGAGCAGGGCTTCGTCTGGGCCGAGGCGAACATCCGCGGCGGGGGCGAGTTCGGCGACGCCTGGCACCGGGCCGGCAACCTCACGAACAAGCAGAATGTTTTCGACGACTTCGCCGCGGCGGTCAAGCACCTTCAGACGCGCGGGTACACGAACCCCACGCGGACGGCCATCACGGGCGGGAGCAACGGGGGGCTGCTCATGGGCGCCACGCTGACCCAGCACCCGGACCTGATCGCGTGCGTCGTGAGCCACGTGGGGATCTACGACATGCTGCGGGTCGAGTTGTCCTCGAACGGGGCGTTCAACATTCCGGAGTTCGGCACGGTGAAGAACCCCGACCACTTCAAGGCGCTGTACGCCTATTCGCCGTACCACCGCGTCGTCGAGGGCGTGAAGTACCCGCCCGTGCTGTTCCTGACCGGGGCGAATGACCCGCGCGTGGACCCGATGCAGAGCCGGAAGATGACGGCGAGGCTTCAGGCCGTGGGCGGCACGTGCCTGCTCCGCACCAGCAGCAACAGCGGGCACGGGGCGGGCACGGCCCTGAACGAGCGCATCGAGCAAACGGTTGACGTCAACGCGTTTATTCTCTCGAACCTCGGGCTGGCCTACCGCCCAGTGCAGTAACCCCTCACCATTCGGAGACCTGCCCATGGGTGCGGACGCATTGCGACAGAAGTGGGAGGACCTGACCCCGGCGGCGCGGGTCAAGGGTGCGGTTGCCGTGGTGGTGTGTGTGCTCGCGGTCGGGTGGATCGTGTACCTGCTGTGGCCGGAGGGGCCGGCGCGCGTCCAGGCCGATCCGGCGACCCAGGCCGCCCTCGAGGTATTCAACACCGACTACGCGGCGTTGCGCGCGATGACGCTCGACGAGGTTGCCGCCGCGGCCAAGTCGCGCGAGGCGGCGTTTCAGAAAGCCATGAAGGGCGGCACCGCCGAGGAGATCGACGCGGCGATGAGCGCGCTCGAACGGTCCAAGGAAGTCCTGATCGAGAAGCGCCACGCCCAGGGCGGAGGCTGATCCATGCCCGACCGACGCGACGAATCCGACAAGCCGCTCATGCGTGCGATCGGCGAGTTCTTCGGCGAGGTGTGGAAGGGCGTGAAGACCGACCCGTCGCGCCCGGGCCGGGTGACACGCCGCCACGTCGAGGAGCGCACCGCCGACACCCCCGACGGCAAGGTGGTGCTCCGCCGGACTATCGTCGAAGAGATCATCGTGCCCCCGCCGGGGCGGGCCGAGTAACATCGCGCCAACCGATCCCCGCGAAGGAATACACTCGCCGCGGCATGTCTCTCCTTCAGGCCTCCAACCTCCGCAAAACCTTCAGCGGTCGCGTCGTGGTGGACGACGTGTCGTTCTCCGTCGAGCGGGCCGAGGTCATGGGCATTCTCGGGCGCAACGGCGCGGGCAAGACCACCTCGTTCCGCATGACCATCGGCATGATCGACCCCGACCCCGGGCCGGCCCGGGTCTATTTCGACGGCAAGGACGTATCGCGTCTGCCCATGTACCAGCGGGCGCGCCTCGGCATGGGGTATCTCAGCCAGGAGCCCAGCGTCTTTGGGCGCCTGAGTTGCCGCGACAACCTCCTCGCCATCCTCGAAACCCTGCCGCTGTCTCGGGCCGAACGTCTCGCCCGGGCCGCGGCGCTGCTCGACCAGTTCGGCCTCGCCCACAAGGCCGATCACCAGGCCCGTACCTGCTCGGGCGGCGAGCGCCGCAAACTCGAGATCGCGCGGTCGCTGGTCACCGAGCCGCGCCTGATCCTCCTCGACGAACCCTTCAGCGGGGTCGACCCCATCGCCGTCGAAGACCTGCAGAGCGAGGTCCGCCGCCTCGCCGACCGTGGGATCGCCTTCCTCATCACCGACCACAACGTGCAGCAGACCCTGCGCGTGTGCGACCGGGCCGCGATCATCGACGGGGGCAAGAAACTTGCCGAGGGCACCCCCAAGAGCCTCATCAACGATCCGCTCGTCCGCCGGGCCTACCTGGGCAATCTGTTCCGGGGCGATGAGTTCGATGATGCGAGGAAGCACTGAGGAGTTCACCGCAGAGGCGCAGAGCGCACAGAGGGGAACATGGAAAGGGAAACTGTGATCCCGGGTTCATCGCGGCGGCTGGTGTGGTGCGGGCTATGTGTGTGCTGCGTCGTGGCGCTGCCGGGGTGTCTCTCCCGCCGGGTTTCCATCACCAGCGAGCCGAGCGGGGCGACGGTGTGGATGAACGACGTCGAGGTGGGCCGTACGCCCGTGCAGGCGTCGTTCCTGTACTACGGCACGTACGACGTGCGCGTCGAGCACGAGGGGTACGAGGTGCTGCGGACCAGGGCCAGGGCGCGCACGCCGATCTACGAGTACCCGCCGGCGGACCTGGCGGCCAGCGCCGTGCCCGGGGCCGAGAGCATCGTGAAATGGCACTTCGTGCTCGAACCCTCGCTGGAGCATCGGCTGTCGAAGGAGGATTTGGAGACCGGGCTGATCGAGCGCGCCAGAACGCTGCGGGGACAGGTTCAGAAGTAGTGGCTCGCCGAGGCGCCCTGCACACGGCACAACAACCGAATCGTCGAGTCTTATATTCTCATCCGCCCCGGCACACCCACCACGGTTGCCCCGTCCGGCACATCGCGGATCACCACCGCCCCCGCGCCGATCACGCACCCGACGCCGATCCGCACGCCGGGCAGCACCCGGCTGCCCAGGCCCACCAGCGTGTCACGCCCCACGCTCACGTTCCCGCCCAGCACGGCCCCCGGCGCTACGTGCACGTTCTCTCCCAGCACGCACTCGTGCTCGACGATCGCGCCGGTGTTGATGATCGCGTGATCGCCGACGGTCGCGAACGCGTGCACCACGGCGTGCGGGGCGATGAACACGCCCCGCCCAACGCCCGCCGACGCCGACACGCTCGCTGTGCGGTGCGTGATGCCGAACGTCCGCGCCCCGCCCAATGGCCCGGCGAGCAATCGCCGCCGCAGGGCCAGGTCGCCCACCGCGAGCATGAAGTACGCCTCGATCTCGGGGGGAATCGCGTTCAGCGGCCCGAGCCGCTCGTACCCGAACCGGGCACGCAGCGGTGCGTCGGGCGCGTCATCGAAAAACCCAACCACCTCGGCGGATTCACCCAACGCCTCGGCCACCACCAGGGCGTGCCCGCCCCCGCCGATCAGGACTACGCCGCGCTGCTCCATGCCCCCAGCGTACGCGGGCGGGGCCTTGCCCGAACGTCAGAACGCCCGCCGTGTCGGGTTCACGCACAGGTTGTCGCGCCCGGGGATGAGCAGATCGGCGATCTCGACCGCGTCCTCGAAACTCGCCCGGGCCTTGTCCACGTCCGTCGCCGGGCTGGGCACGCGTCCTTGTTCGAGGTGCTCGTACGTCGGCACCGCGTCGCCGCACACCAGCGTCGTGTGCCGCTCCCCTTCGATCAGCAGCCCGCACATCCCGGGCGACACGCCCGGCAGCGGGAAGATCGCCACGCGATCGGCGAGCGATTCGTCATCGACCGGGCGGCAGCGCTGGAGCAGGGCGATGTCCCGGCGGAGCAACTCGACCACCTGTTCGTCGCGCTCGCCCGCCCCCTCGACGCCCTCGCCCGCCACCACCTGCTTCAGCCGCTGAGCCAGGGCCACACCCACGCTCTCCCGTTCCTGGCCGTGCACCCACCACCGGGCCTGCGGGAAGGCCTCCAGCCCGCGCCGGGTTTCGGGATGAAACGATGTGAGAAAAACGTCGGTCATGTCATTGGGCGAAAGGCCCGCGCGTTCGCCCAGGCGAGCGGCCAGCGCCGCCCCGGGCAGGCCCGGATCAACCAGAATCCGGCGCGGCCCATCGACGATCAGCGTGGTGGTGGCGTGCCCGGTCCGTACCGCCGCCCGCTCGTTCCACAGCGGATTGGCCGCCATGGCGCCGATGCTCACAACCGAGTACTTCATGCGCGATTGACTCCGAGATTCGTCGCGGCGGTTATCCGTCCACGGCCCCGCCCCGCAGGTGTTCCAGCGCCGGGTGGCGTTCCGCCTTTTTGGCCTTCAGCCGCGCGATGACCCCCGGCGGGCACATCGGGGCCAGCGCCCGGTCGAGGTCTTCGCCCATCGCCGCGATCTGGCGGATCAGGCTCGACGAGGTGTACGCGAAACTCTGCCCCGCGACGATGAACGCCGTCTCCAGCCCCGCCACCTCGCGGTTCGTCACCGCCTGCTGCACCTCGTACTGCAAGTCGCTCAGGTTCCGCACGCCCCGCAGCAGGACCGTCGCCCCGTTCTCGCGGGCGAAGTCCACCGTCAGCCCGTCGAACGGCCGCACCGTGGTCGGGGCCGCGTCCGGCTCGGCCCGCACCAGGTCCCGCACCAGTTCTTCAATCATCGCGACGCGCTCGTCGCTCGAAAAGAGCGGGTCCTTTCCCGGGTTTCGGCCCACCGCCACGATCAGTTCGTCGAACAGCCGCCGACCCCGCGTGATCACGTCCAGGTGCCCGAAGGTCACCGGGTCGAACGAGCCGGGGTATACCGCGACGTGCCGGGCCATGAGCGGGAGTGTACCCGCCCGGCCTCACGCTGCCGGGGTCGTACCCGGCCCGGCCCCGGGCGGCGGGTCGGCCGGGTTCGCCCGCTGAAACAGAATTTCACCCTTGGCGACCCGCTGCCCTGCTCGAAGCCCGTGCGGGCCGTCGAACTCGCACACCGCCTCCAGCCGAGCGCCCGCCGGCGGCGACGCGCCCCACGACGCCAGCAGCGCCCCCATCTTGCCGGGCATCGCCGGTGACATCAGCACCGCCGCCACGCGAACCGCCTCGGCGCAGTGGTGCAGAATGGTTCCCAGCCTCGTCTTCGCGTTCGGGTCCGACTCGACCGTCTTGGCGATTTTGAAGGGCGCGGTCACGTTGATGTACTGGTCCACCTGACGCACCAGGTCCGCCCCCGCGCCCAAGGCCCCGGCCAGGTCCATGGTGCCCATCGCCTCAACCGCCCGCGCGCCCGCCGCCCGCGTCAGCGAAGGCCAGTCGTACTCGGCCCCGGGCTGGCCCGCTTCGAGCCGCCCACCCGCCGGCAAGGCCCCGCCGAAGTACTTCTCGACCATGTTCCCCACGCGGCTGGCGCAGTTCCCGATCCCGTTGGCCAAATCCGCGTTGTACGTCTCCACGAACTTCGCGTGGCTGAAGTCCGAGTCCGTTCCGCTCAGCGGCCCCTGCGTCGCCAGGTACCACCGCACGGCGTCCAGCGAGTATCGGTCCGCGTACGCCTTCAGGCGCTCCAGGTCGATGAAGTTGCCCAAACTCTTGGACATCTTCTGCCCCTCGCTGATCCACCACCCGTGCCCGAAGACCTGCCTCGGCAACGCGACCCACGCGAACTCGGGCGACGCCACCTTCAACGCCATGAGCAGCGCCGGCCAGATCACCGCGTGGAACCACAGGATGTCCTTCCCCAGCACGTGCCGCGCGGGCCAGAACCGCCGCCTCTCGGGCGTGTCGACCACGGTGAGGTAGTTGAACAGCGCGTCGATCCACACGTACACCCGGTGGGCGTCATCGCCGGGAATGCGGATGCCCCATTGCGTCGCCGGGTCGTCGGTCACCGGGCGCGACACCGGCACGTCGTTGAGTACGGCCGGCGGGCGCAGGCGCCCCAGCACCTCTTGCCGCCGCGCGTCGGGCTGCACGAACGCCGGATTCTGCGAGATCAGGTCCAGCAGCGGCTGCTGGTACGCCGAGAGTTTGAAGAAGTAGCACGGCTCGGTCCGCTTCACCAGCGGCCTGCCGCCGATGGTGCTCTTGTAGTCCTGCTCCCGCGCCGCCGTGTCCGTCACGTACGCCTCGGCGGATTCGTCGTACCACCCCGTGAACTCCCCGCGATAGATCAGCCCCTTCCCGTCCGGGCCTTTCGCGTTCATCAACGCCCGGATGTAGTGGGGCACCCGGTCCCGATGTCGCGGCTCGGTCGTGCGGATGAAGTCGTCGTTCGACACGCCCATGAAGGCAAAGGCCTTGCGGAACTCCTCGGCGTTCTGATCGGCCCACTGCTGGGGCGACTTCCCGTGCGCCGCCGCGCTCGTGACCACCTTGTCCGCGTGCTCGTCCGTGCCGGTCAGCAGGAACACGTCCGCCGCCGACCCGCGCCGAAGCCGTTCGAACCGCGCCACTACGTCGGCCACCACGGTGGTGTAGCAGTGTCCGATGTGCGGGCGGTCGTTCACGTAATAGATCGGCGTCGTGAGGTAGAACGGTTCGGGCATGGCGCATCGTATCGGGCCGGGCGATTGCGGACCCTACTATTCCGCAACCATGGAGGGACTCATGGAACGGGCACGATGGGTGTTAGCGTCAATCGCGGGATCAGCCTTCGCCCTCCCCGCCCTTGCCCAGAACGCCCTGGGTGACGGGCGCGGCTTGCAACGCACGGGGGTCCGCGACCAGGCCCCGGTCGACTTCGCTCGCGAAGTGCGTCTGCGCAACGCCGTGGTCACCGGCAATGCGCCCGGCGGGCGCTCCCTCCAGATCGCCTCCCCCTACGCCGATGCCGACGACTTCCGCGCCGCCCTGGGCACCGACTCGCTCTTCCGTTTTCGGCGCGATTCCTACAGCGCCGGGCTGGGCGTGGGCCTGCGCGGCACCGAGTCGATCCAGTACCAGTACGCCTTCACCACCGGCAACACGCGCGATCCCGGCGTGGTTTCGCGCCTGACCGGCGGGGCCACGCCCACGCCCGTGGCCGCCCCTCGGGCCGTGTATTCCTCAACCATTTTCGACCGCGGCGGGACCGACGCCACCGCCCCCGAACTCGGCACGCTCCGCAGCACCGCCGCCTTCAACGCCGTGCGGGGCCTCAGCCCGACCGTCGTCGGGGTGCGGCAGACGCGCGAGGGCGTCGAACGCGTGACGGCCTCGAGCCTGCTGGGCGTCCGCAGCACTCTCCTCGTGCCCGACATGATGACCGGGCGCTACGTGGAACCCGAAGACCGCCGCGTCACCTCCGGCCCCGCCGCGACGCCCGCGGGCGGAACCGCCTCGACCCCCGCCGGCACGGCCCCGGTTGAACAGCCTCCGACCAAGACAGCGTTCGACGAACTGATGGAGCGCCTTCGCGCCAAGCCGGCCCCCGGCATCACGCCGGCGACGACAACCCCAGCGCCCGAAACCCCACCCGGTGAATCACCATCCACCACGACCGACCCCGCCGCCGCGTGGGATTCCAGTCTCCGCGCTATGCGCGACAAGTTGGCCCCCGCGACCCCCGCCCGGCCGGGCCAGCCCGCGAGCACGCCGCGCGACGGGTTCTCGGCCACGGACGAGGAACTTCTCCGGGCCTTCCGTGAGGCCAGCGGCGAGGTGCGCGCGTACTTGCAAGCCAACCCCAACCCCGGGGACCTCTTCAGCACGTATGTAAAGGAGGGCGAAGAGATGATCGGCGCCCGCCAGTACTTCGACGCGGAGGAGCGCTTCGCCCGCGCCTTGGCCATGAAACCCGGCGACGTGACGGCGATGATCGGTCGGTTGCACGCGCAACTCGGGGGTGGGCTGTACCTCTCCGCGGCGATGAACATGCGCCAGTTGTATCAGCAGCATCCCGAAGTCATCGCGGTGCGATTCACCGGCGCGACCATGCCCGATGCCCAGCGTCTGTCGTTCATTAAGGCCGAACTGGTCGAACTGCTCGACGCCTCCGCCCAGCGCCGCAAGCCCCCCAGCCCCGAGGCGGCCCTCCTGCTGGCGTACGTCGGATACCAGACGAGCGATCGGGTCTCCCTTGAGCGGGGTCTGCGCGTGCTCGAATCCGAACGCCTCGCCCAGGCCGAGTTGCTCGGCGAGCCGACCCCCTCGCCCGATCCGCTCCTGGCGTTGCTCCGCGCCGCGTGGACGGGCACGCCGCTGCCCAAGGCCCCCGCCGCGCCGTCGGAGCCGGCCCCGAAATGAACCCCGCCACCTCGTCCGCCGCGCCCCCGTCCTCCGGCAAGCACGCGTCGATCGTGCAGTTTCTCACCGACGGCTCGCTCGCGGCGTTGTGCGCTGAACTTTCGCGTCTCACCGGCGTCCGCGTCGACCTTCGCGATACCGACGGTCACATCATCGTGCCGCGAGAAGGCGGGTGGGATCTTCTGGACGCCTCGCGGGCCCCGGGTCCGCCCGCGGTGGCCTGCTTCCCGCTTCTGCTGGGCGGCGTGCGCATCGGTTCGCTCACCCTGGCCGAGGGACAGCCCGCCATCGGGCCCGACGCCCGCGAGCGGCTGGAGGGCGCGCTCTCGCTGCTCGCGCGCGCGACGAGCGAGATCGTGCAGTACGAAGCCGAGCTGCGGCACCGCGTCCGCGAGATCGCGGCCCTGGCCCGCATGAGTTCGCTCCTGGTCCGCGCCGCCGGGCCGGAGCGCGTCCTCGAGGTCGCGCTCGAATCCGCCCTCGACGTGCTCGAGCTCGACGCCGGCTCGATCGTCCTCTTCAAGGAGAATCCCGACGGGGGCATCGCCCCGCTCGAGGAAGACGTGCTGCTCAAGGCCAGCAAGGGCCTGTCGCGCGACTGGTTGGAGAACCCCCACTCGCTGGGGAAGGACCGGGCCTTCGACCGCGCCGTGATCGCCGGGCAGATGCCCATCGCCGAAGACCTGTGGCGCGACGAGCGCGTGCAGTTGCGCGAGGAGATCCGCCGCGAGGGGCTGCGGGCGACGATCCACGCCGGGCTGGTCTTCAAGGACCGCGTGCTCGGGGTGATCCGGCTCTACGCCCGCGACCCGCGGTCGTTCGACGAGGCCGACAAGCGGCTGCTCGCCTCGCTCGCCCAGCAGGCCGCCGTCGCCCTCGAACAATCGCGCCTTCTGCGCTTCGAGCAGGAAGAGCAGCGCGTGCAGCGGCAGCTGCAACTCGCCGCCGACGTGCAGCGCCGCATGCTCCCGGCGCGCATGCCCACGCTCCCCCGGCTCGACGTGGCCGCCCGCTACGTCCCCAGTTTCGAACTCGGGGGCGACTTCTACGACCTGCTCGACCTCTCCGGGCACCTGGGGATCGCCATCGGCGACGTGGTGGGCAAGGGCATCGCCGCCGCCCTGCTCATGGCCAGTGTCCGCGCCAGCCTCCGCGCCCACGCCGAGGAGGTCTACGACCTCGACGAGATTGTCGCCCGCGTGAACATCGCCCTCTGCCGGGACACGCGCGACCACGAGTTCGCCAGCCTGTGGTACGGCGTCATCGACCCCGCCAAACTCCGCCTCACGTATTGCTCCGCCGGGCACGAGCCGCCCCTCATCGTGCGCGTCCCCAGGCACCGCCCGCCGACCCCCGCCGACGTCGACGAACTCTCGGTCGGCGGCATGGTCGTGGGCATCGACCCCAGCCAGCGCTACCAGCGGGCCGTCTTCGATCTCCGTCCGCGGGACGTGATCGCCGCGTACACCGACGGCCTCACCGACGCCGTCAACTTCGAAGGCCGCCGATTCGGCAAGGATCGTGTCCGCCAGGCCGTGCTCAACGCGCTGATCGAGAACCCCGCCGCTACCGCAGGCCAAATTGTCGAGCGGGTCATGTGGGAAGTTCGCCAGTTCGCCGGCCTCTCCGCCCGCCCCGACGATATGACCCTCGTCGTCATCCGCGTCCGCGAGTGATCCCGCGCGTTCGCCACCTCATCACGTTGTTACGAATCCCGCGATTCGACACGCGGATTCCTGCAAGGCCCGCTGCTCCGAGCGACATTCCCCCATGCCCGGCCAATCGCGCCGACCTTCCAGCAACCCCCACCCGTACGCGGGTCGTGGCAATCTCCCCTCACCCCGATCCGTGCAAGGCGGCAGGCGCGTGTCTGCGGCCCGGGGTGAGCGCGCGGATTGACCGAAAGACCACCGATCCCACCGCAATCCACGGGTGAACCTGGGGGGTTTGATACAAAAAAAGCACCAATCCGGTGGCATTTTGCCCCCCGTGATGTAGGTTTCCATGTGGGGTGTGTGGAGCCTGCCCGCTCGGGCAGTGGTGTGCAATGCTGCGCAAGACATTCGGCGTGTGGGTGTTGGGTGTGGCCGCCTTCGGCGCCAGCGGGACGGTCATCACCTTGAACCCGGTCAAGGACGCGACGATCATCCAGGAGAACTCGGCCATCGCCAACGGCGCGGGGCTGGGCCTCTTCGCTGGCAACATCGGCGCGGGCGTCGGCTTTGCCCGACGAGGGCTGGTTCAGTTCGACGTCTCGTCCATTCCCGCGGGATCAACCATCAACAGCGTGAGCGTCGTGCTGACGCTGACCAAGGTCAACTCGGGGTCCGCGCCCACGCAGATATCCCTCTTCCGCGTCACGAACGGATGGAGTGAAGGGCCCAGTCACGCCGGGAACGCCAACGGCCAAGGCTCCTTCGCGCAGGCCGGCGACGTCACGTGGGAGCACACGCTCTTCAACATGATGTTCTGGAACAACCCCGGGGGCGACTTCGTTCCCACGCCCAGCGCGACGCAGACCATCGGTCAATCCCTCGTGGCCTACACCTGGGCCAGCACCCCCACGCTCATTGCCGACGTGCAAGGCTGGGTCAACAACCCCGGTACGAACTTCGGCTGGTTGCTCAAGGGCAATGAAGCCATCGCCACGACCACGCGCCGATTCGCCTCGCGCGAGGTCAGCACCGTCACCCAACGCCCCAAGGTCATCATCGACTACACGCCTGTGCCCGCGCCCTCAGCGCTGGCGCTCGCACCACTTGCCGGACTCGCCGCCTGCCGACGCCGACGCACCATGACTCAGTAGTCGTACCCCGCGTCCCGCGACGCCTCCCACACGCGGTAGCCCGCCCACGCCACCGCCGCCACGCCCGGCGTCCCCACCACGACGCCCCGAACGATCCACGCCTTCACGCCGCGCAGGCGCCCCATCGCGCCCAGCCCGCTGACGCCCACGAGCACGACCGAACCCGCCGCCAACGCGTTGAGCAGCCAGGGCGTTTCGCCCAGCGCGCTCGTCGAGAACCACGCGCCCGCCAGAAACGCCCCGCCCCACGACGCACCGTCTCCCAGCGCCACGCCCGGCCTTCGCACCGACACGAGTAGCGCCGGCCCGACGACCGCGCACAGAATGGCCGGTTGTATCGCCTGGGTGATGTTGCCCGTCAGGGCCGCCACCGCGCTCGTCATCGACACCGCGAGCACCGCCAATATCGGCGTCAACCCACCCGCCTCGCGTCCGGCTCGCCCGAGCGACCACCCCGCCGCCAACCCCGCCGCCGCGAACCCGGCCATCAACGGCAGCGCCTCGCCCAGTGCCCACCCACTCGCCAGCCGCGTCCGTGCAATCAGATACATCCCGCCCACGAGAACTCCGGCGCGAAGGACCCACCCGGCGGCGATGGCCACGTGCCCAGCGGCAAATGTTCCGAGCAGCGCCAAGGCCGCCCCGCCAAGGGTCATCGGCAGCATCCAATCGCGCCCGCTGCGCACCGGCCACGGCACGCCGAACCCCGCCACCCACGCGCCCGAGAAAATCAACGCCAGCACCACGATCGTCCACCGCTCGCGGACGCGCGGGTCCATGCTATCGCGACGCCAGAGCACCCACAGCGCCGCCGTCGCCGCGACCACGGGCGCCGCGACGCCCAGCACCAACGCACGGGGGAGTGATTCCATGGGTTCGCCCTCGAAGGAAAGCGCGCGGCCCGGCTTCCGCCTCGTCGCGCGATGTGATCAGTGGGGGTAGGGTGGGGTTTACTGCTGCCCCGCCTCGAGGGCCACGGTGATCGCGACCTCGTCCCCCAGCGGGCCGATCATCGTCTTGTTCCCGAAGTCCGACCGCTTGATCGTGAAGGTCGCCTCCACGCCCATCACCGGCCCGCCCCGGCCCTGGCCCGTGCCCAGCGTCACCAGCCGCGCCGTGATCGGGCGCGTCTGCCCCAGGAACGTGAGGTTCCCAGTCACGTCAAAGGCGTTCTCGCCCGCGCTCTTGAACGCGGTGGACGTGAACTTCATCGTCGGGTACTCCTTCGCGTTGAAGAAGTCCGGGTTGCGGATGTGCTTGTCGCGCCCGTCGTTGCCCGTGCTCACCTTCTCGGCCTGCAACGTCACCTCGATCGACGAGGCTTCGGGCTTCGCCGGGTCGATCGTGAACGTCCCCGCCGGGTTGTGGATCATGCCGTAGGCGTTGCCCGCCCCGTTGTGCCGGATCTTGAAGACCACGAACGAGTGCACGGGGTCCACCGTCCACGCGCCCGCGGCGGCGGAGGTAGTGGGCGCGGGTGCCGGGGCGGGCAGCAGCGCCAGCCCGCCGACACCCACGCCGGCGGCCAGGACCAAGGATGAAACGGTGATCCACGCGCGAGAACGATGACTCATGGGGAATCTCCTGAAAAGGTTGTTGCAACAAGTATATCACGCCCCCCGCCCCGGGCAAGTTCGCGCGGATCAGCCGGAATTGCGTTGTTTGAACGGAGGCCGGGCTGCCGTTACCCCCCCAGCCGCCCAAGGTGGTGCAGCATGACCAGCCCCCCCAGCACCAGCGCAAAGACCGCCGCGGCCGTCTGGAATGGCCGATCGTGCACGGCCAGTTCCGTCGGGTCGTCGTACGTTCCGCGCTCCAACTGCACGATGCACCGCAGCAGCCCGTACGTCGCGGGCAGGATCGTCACCCACAAGAGGTTGAACCCGAAGGTGTACTTGCTCTCCTGCACGATGACGTACCCGGCGTAGGCGACCAGCGCCACCACGCCCGTCACCACCACCGCGAGGCGGAGCATCTCGTCGGTGTACCCGGCCTGCACCCGCCGCGCCGCCACCGCCGCATCCTCGCCCATGCTCCGCCGCTCGCCCAGGCGCTTCCCGAACGCCAGGAACATGGCCAGGAAGAACGTTACGTTGAGCAGCCAGGTCGTGGGCGACACACCCACGGCGGCGCACCCGCCCAGCACCCGCAGCACGAACCCCATCGACAGGCACACCACATCCGCGATCACGCGGTGCTTGAGCCAGTACGAGTACGCCGTCACGTTCGCGATGTACACCAGCACGGCGAGCATGGCCCACAGGCGAAACTCGCCCTGAACGAACCAGAGTGCCCCCGCGGCCCCCGCCACGAGCACCAGCGCGAAGGTCATCGCCTGCCCCGGAGATACGGCCCCGCTGGCCACGGGCCGTTGGCGCTTGCGAGGGTGTGTCCGGTCCTGCGGCGCGTCCAGCACGTCGTTCACGACGTAGCACGCGCTGCTGGCCAGCGAGAACGCCACGGCGGCCAGCCCCGCGGACCAGAGCAGCGCGGCGTCCTTGATGTTCCCGTCCGCGTACGCGAAGAGCGGCCCGATCAGCACGAACGCCGACTTCGCCCACTGGTGGGGCCGGGCAAGTCGTAGAAGGGCGGCGAGGGGCGGCATCGGGATCGAACAACTCCGGCGCGTCAACGGCGGCCAAATAGCCGCCCAACCGTAGATCGGCTATTTCCAGGGTCGAGTCTCTAATCTACGGGTCGGTACGGCACCAGTCGCGCCAGCCGCTCCGGCATGGGCAGGATCGGCCGCGGAGGTAATCGCCCATACTCGGTCCTGAGGCCCTTCCGAGGCGAATAGGCGTGGATCCACACCGCCACGCGCAGGCAAGGCTTGGACATGTCCGTTTCGCCCTCGATGATCGCCCGGCCGTCCAGAGTGAGTTCGCGCGGGTCCCACCCGAAACTGTTTATGCCCTTGCCGCCCTGACCAAACTTGAAGTCAAAGTTCTTCCGCGGATGGTGCACCAGCGCCTCCACCAGCACGGCCCGAGAGAGTTCGCGGTGTGCCCGTTTCAGACGCGAGGCCGGCGTTCCGCCGACGAGGACCTTCGCGTACTGGCGGATTGTGCTTACGGGCGGCTTATGCGCATACACGCCCAAAATCTCGACCGCCGCCACGCCAGCTCGTGCCATGCGCAAGTCTCCGTATGCCGGTGCGTTACTTGTCCATCGTCCTACCGGATTCAAGTCGAGCCGGAGTCATCCCGACGTTCAAGGCGTAGTTTACTACGGCAAGTCCCGCGATGCCGCTTGTTTACAGTATCCATGAACTCGATCAGGAACAGAGCAAACTGCTCTACAGATTCCCATGCTCGCTTGATCGAGCCAGTCTCATGATCCCAGAGCCGGACTTTCGCGTTCGCCGGCATCGCACGGTCCGTCGTGCGTACCCCGTACCAATCTCCGAAGATCGTCGAGCCAATCTCGATGTCGTGCCTGGTCGGTGTATCCGGATCGTCGCCTCGCGCCGAACGGTCGAAGACCCATCCGGAAACGTCGGGCTTCGCGGCGCGCCAGAGGTCCATGGTCGCGGATTCCGGGTCCTCGATGATCAACGGCAGTTGCGGGGCGATCTCCTTCCACGCGCCGGGAACTTTCTTTGACGCCGCGATTGCCTTCCCCACGGGCGAACGTGTTCCGATCGGACCGCTGGCGCCCCACCGTCCACACGGATGCTCCCAGAGCGCCCGCAGCCTGGACAGGACCTGGCGCCGCGAGGTTCGTTTCGCCGCGGACATGACCACGCGAGGCGGGAGTGCGTCGATCAACTTCTGACGACGCACGCGCTCCGTGTCGACGTCCTCGGGCCTGAGCATGCCCGCCGCGACGAGCCTCTCCTTGGCCCGGCGGCTGCACACGATATCACGGAATAGAAGCCGCTCTCTGGGGTTCATCCCGAGCGAGAGGTGCTTATACGCGAAATCAACGCGTGCCGGGAGTTCCTCCC
This sequence comes from Phycisphaerae bacterium, assembly GCA_022180725.1. Lineage (GTDB taxonomy): Bacteria > Planctomycetota > Phycisphaerae > Phycisphaerales > UBA1924 > RI-211. The sequence goes on along the minus strand of BQMO01000009.1, from coordinate 206,092 downwards.
GGATGTACCGCGTGGATGACTTGATCACGAACCGTCTGCTCGTCAACTGACGCGCGATCCACGGGTCGCCGAGGCGCGCCATGTCAACAAGGTCCCCGTGCATGCCCGACTCGTCCTTGCCTCGGCGGGCGTGCATGGCCGTGCGGCCCAGCGAACGAACGTAACGATCAACCCGGGCGGAATCCAGCACTGGGTGATCGATGCCGCGCCCGAGTGGATGCGTCGCGAACACCTCCCACCAGCCGTCCTGCCGCGTGCCGTTTTCCGGAGGAATCGGCAGGAACTCCAATCCACAGAACTGGTGCTTCCGTACCGTGTCCACGAACTCCTGGCTGACGACATGTGCGGAATGCTGCCTGTAGTCGTGCATCGTCACGAATCCGACATGGATGCCCGTTCGCATGTGGATGGCCATGTCGGGCTCGGCGCCGCGGGTCTGGATGTCGTACCACGACATCTCATTCTCCGCGGCGGGCCCCTCGAACATGATCCACTTCGTCGTGCACTTGAGATCCGCCAATCGGCGGTCGAGTTCATCAGCAGCCGCGACGAGTTTCCGGGCGGGCCAAGCGTCGGTGACCTCAAGATTCTTGCCGCAGGAAATCCCGACGGCGGCAAAGACGGATCGGATCTTGCCCGCGAGAGTACTGCCATCCCATAGGATGCCGCCGCCCATGTCCTGCACGTACACCTTGAGCGTGGTTCCCTTCCTTGGTGTCCACGTGGCTTGGTGACTCATCGGTGCTCTACCCCCCCGCGTTGGCCGACCCGGCACGCACCGATCGTGGGTGATGCGCTTCGCCGAACGTGACGTGGGTAGTTTACGGAACGCCCGGGCCGCGCGAAGGATGGAGTTCTGGCTTCACTAGAACGCCAGCGCGCAGGCGCAGCTGCACGATTCGGCCTTCACGTGCGTCGATCGTCGCCGCTCACACAACGCGGTCATCCTTCGCGATGCCCAGCGCGGGGCGCACGTCGACCTGGACCAGCACCTCGCGCCCGGCCTTCTGCTCGATCAGCGACTTGGCCGCCTCCGGGTCCACAAAGTCGCTGTGGCAACTCGCCTTCCCGGCGTCGGCGCCGACGGCCTTCTTGGTCTTGCTTGCCAGCCGATGAATCTCGTCGGGCGAGAGCACGCCGCGTTTCGCGAGGATTTCCTGCTGCTCGGGCGTGAGCGCCCCGGACTTCTTCGCCGCCCCGGGCACCGTGCCGTCCTTGCCGCCCAGCCGCTCGAACCCCTCGGCCTTGCCGCTCGCGAACTCCTGAATCTCCTTGCTGATCCGCACGCTGCACCAGTCGTGCCCGCACATGGCGCAGAAGTCGGTATCGACGTCGAGGTCTTCGTCGTGGTACGCCCGCGCGGTGTCGGGGTCGAAACTCAACTCGAAGTGCTTCTCCCAGTTGAGGGCAGCGCGGGCCTTGGTCAGTTCATCGTCGCGGTCACGCGTGCCGGGGATGCCCAGCGCGACGTCGGCGGCGTGGGCCGCGATCTTGTACGCGATGCACCCCTGCTTCACGTCGTCCTTCTTGGGCAGGCCCAGGTGCTCCTTGGGCGTCACATAGCAGAGCATCGCGGCGCCGTGGTAGGCCATCGCCGTCGCCCCGATGCAACTGGTGATGTGGTCGTACCCCGGGAACATGTCCGTCACGAGCGGGCCCAGCACGTAGAACGGCGCCCCGTGGCAGAGCGTGCGCTGAATCTTCGCGTTCCACTCGATCTGATCGAAGGGCACGTGCCCGGGGCCCTCGATCATCACCTGCACGCCGCGCCGCCAGGCGCGCTCGGTGAGTTCGCCCAGCGTCTCCAGTTCCGCCAGTTGCGCCTCGTCGGTCGCGTCGGCCAGCCCGCCGGGGCGCAGGCCGTCGCCGATGCTGAAGGTCACGTCGTAGGCGCGGAGGATGTCGCAGATGTCGTCCCAGCGTTCGTACATGATGTTCTCGCGGTTGTGGACGAGCATCCACTTCGCGAGGAGCGACCCGCCCCGGGAGACGATGCCGATGAGGCGGTTCTTGACGTACTTCAGGTGCGCTCGCCGCACGCCCGCGTGGATGGTGAAGTAGTCCACGCCCTGCCCGGCCTGGTGGTGCAAACTCGCCTCGATCGTCGGCCAGTCGAGGTCGTCGATCTTCTTCCCGATGATCATCGAGTAGATGGGCACGGTGCCGATGGGCACGGTGCTCGCCCGCAGAATCGCCTCGCGGCACTCGTCGAGGTTTCCGCCGGTCGAGAGGTCCATGACGGTGTCGGCGCCCCAGCGCTCGGCCCACCTCAACTTCTCCACCTCTTCATGCGTCCCGCTCGAGATCGGCGACGCGCCCATGTTTGCGTTCACCTTCGTGCGGCTCGCCCGCCCGATCGCCATCGGGTCCAGCCGGTGCCCAAGGTGATTCACGTTCGCAGGGATCACCAGCCGCCCCGCCGCCACCTCATCGCGCACGGCCTCGGGGCCGCGCCCGGGGAACAGCGCCTCGAAGTGCGGCTCACGCTCCGCCACGCGGCGCATCTGCGGCGTGACGATCCCCAGCCGGGCAAACTCCAGTTGCGTCACCGGCACGAAGCCGCGCGGATACGTCACGCGGACGTGGTCGCCCCGCGCGGTGGTGAACTCGACCTTCTTGCAGGTCTCATCCTTGCAGCACGAGCACGCCGAGGTGCCACGCGGCCCGTCGTTCGCGGGCGCGGCCTCGGCGTCGGGTACGTGCGGATTGCCGCTGGCAACGCGGCCTTGCCACGCCGAGCCATTGCCCTCGCCCACCCCCCGGCCCTCGCCCTTTGGCAGGGGGTGAATCGCCCACCCCTCGGGCAGGAAGTCCCACGCGGTCTTGGCGCTGGGCGCGGGCATGCCCGGGGTGTCGGGCGACGCGAACATGCGCGGGCCGCCCACGTCGGGCGCGAGCGCGAACGAGCCGGGCGTGGTCACGCCGGGCGTCTGGCCGGGGTTGCGGGCGCCGTGCATGGGCGGACGAAGTCGGTGCAGGATGGTGGTCATAACTCGCTTCCCTCCGCCGGTATGAACCGGATCAGGTTCCACGGGTACATCTCAGCGACCATTGGGTAGCCCGGCTCTCCGAGCCGGGCGCAGGCCGCGCCCCGAGCGTAAACTACTCTAGGGGTTTGGGAGCCTTCAAGCCAGGAGGTACGCCATGCCCATCGATCAGAGCAAACTCAACGAACTTCTCGGCAAGGTCGTCGGCGACTTCGGGGCCGCGATGAGCGCCGCGCTGGTCTCCATAGGCGACCGTCTGGGCCTGTACAAGGCCCTGGCCGCCCTCGGTAAGGCGACCCCGGCGGCCCTCGCCGCCCGCGCGAAGATCAACGAGCGGCTGGCCCGCGAATGGCTCCTCAACCAGGCCGCGGGCGGGTACATCGAGTACGACCGCGCCAGCGGCGCGTACTGGATGACCGAGGAGCAGAAGGCGGCCTTCGCCGATGAGCACGGCCCGGCGTTCATGCTCGGAGGGTACAACATCATTGCCTCGATCCATCGTGATGAACCGAAGGTCGCGATGGCGTTCACGTCGGGCAAGGGCCTGCCGTGGGGCGACCACGACTCGTGCCTGTTCTGCGGCACGGAGCGCTTCTTCGCGTCGACCTACCGCGCGTCGCTCGTGGATTCATGGATTCCATCGCTGGCGGGCGTGAAGGCGACGTTGGAGGCCGGCGCCCGCGTGGCCGACGTGGGCTGCGGGCACGGGGCCTCGACGCTCATCATGGCCCGGGCCTTCCCGAAGTCCACGTTCGTGGGGCTGGACTTTCATCCCGCGTCGATCGAGTGTGCAACCAGGCGGGCCGCCGAGGCGGGGCTGAAGAACGTGCGCTTCGAGCAGGCCGACGCCGTGTCGTTCCCGTCGCCCCCGGGCGGGTATGACGTGGTCGCGTGCTTCGACTGCCTCCATGACATGGGCGATCCCGCCGGGTGTGCGAAGCGTGTGCACGCGACCCTGGCTCCGGGCGGAGTGTGGATGGTCGTCGAGCCCGCGGCGGGAGACACCGTTGAGGAGAACCTCAACCCCATCGGGCGCGTCTTCTCGGCGGCCTCGACGATGATCTGCGTGCCCGCGTCGCAGGCCTACGGCGGGCCGGCGCTGGGTGCCTGCGCGGGGCCGAAGCGCATCCACGAGGTGATGAAGGCCGGCGGGTTCGCCTCGCCACGAGTCGCCACCGCGACGCCATTCAACCACGTGCACGAGGCTGTGAAATAGCCGCGACCGCTCCCCGCCGACCACATCAGCGTCAGACCGGCCCGCCCGCGCGGCTCCACTCTACCACGCTGCTCGGTGGTAAGGGAGACACGCCCAGGTGCCGCAGCATGTTCAGGCATTGGGCGCGGTGGTGCATCCCGTGCGTCGTGACGTGCGTGAGCACGGCCCCGCGCGTGTACGTGCTCACCACCCCCTGACGCTCACGCTGGAGCGGTTGATCCATCGGCCCGGCGAACGCGACGGCGGCAAGGTCCGCCGCGGCTTCGTCGTAGAGAACGCGCAGTTCCGCGGCCGAACGCCGGGACGCCTGTTCGATCCACGGCCGCGGCGGGCGAAGCCCCAGCACGTCCGCCCAGAGGCGCATCGCGCCGATCACGTGCACGAGTGTGTCATGCAGCGACCCCAGACCGATCTCGAACCGCGTGTGCAGTTGCGCCACCGAGAGCCGCGCGCACGCGTCGAGAACCTGCCCGGTCGCCCAGCGGTCGTGCGCGAGGAGAATGTCGGCGGGGTTGGTGGGGGGGTTCATGGACCTTCTCGTGTTATTCTTCATCGCGATCCGGCCCGCCACCGTCGCGATAGTCCTCGACTGGTCCGCGCTTCTCGCCGGGGGTGAAGTCAAACGGCGGGGGCTGCTTCGGCTCGGCGTGGGTCCAGGGCTTGCCGGGCTGGGACATTCCGGGCTGGCCCTTGCCCGTGCCGGGGAAGTTCGTCGCCGCCTGCGCGGGTGATTGGTACCTGCCTCCCAGCGGGCCGACGTCCATCGGCGCCCGCGCGGCCGCGTCGAAACTCCGGAATCGCGTCGAGCCATGGTCCCACGTCAGTTTCACCACGCCCGTCGGCCCGTTGCGCTGCTTCGCGATGATCAACTCGGCCATGCCGATCTTGTCCGGGTTCTCGTGCTTCCAGTCCTCGTCCTGCACGTGGTAGTACTCCTCGCGGTGCAGCAGCATGATGACGTCGGCGTCCTGCTCGATCGAACCCGACTCGCGCAGGTCGGCCATGCGGGGGCGGTTGCCCTCGCGCTGCTCGCTGGCGCGGTTCAACTGGCTGAGGCAGATCACCGGGATGTTGAGTTCGCGGGCCAGGGCCTTCACCCCGCGCGAGATCGCCGATACCTCAACCTGCCGGCTTTCCCGGGCCGCATGCGGGGCGGACATCAACTGGAGATAGTCCACCATGAGCACCCTCACCCCGTGCTGGGCGACCATGCGGCGGGCGCGGGCCCGCAGGTTCAGCACGCTCAAGTTGGGTGTGTCGTCGATGTAGACCGGGGCTGCCTTGAGGTCTTCCGCGGCCATCATCAATCGGCGGAAATCGTCGTCGGGTATCTTGTGCCCTCCGCGAAGCGCCTGGCTGCTCACGCCCGACCTCGCGCTCAGCAACCGCTGCACAATCGCGTTCTTCGACATTTCCAGGCTGAACAGCCCCACGGGCGCGCGCTGTCCGGGCGGAGCGCCCGGCACGGGGATGCCCCCGATGGCGATCTGCTCGGCCAGGTTCAGCGCCAGGGCCGTCTTGCCCATGCTCGGGCGCGCCGCCAGCACGAGCATCTCGCCCGGCTGGAATCCGCGCAGCAGTTCGTCCAGGTCGTGATACCCGCTGGCCACGCCCGAGAGGCCGCCCCCCTCGAAGTCCGCCGCTTCGATCCGGCGCAGTTCCAGTTCCAGCAGTTCGGCCAGCGCCTGCGGATCGGCCGCGTGCTGTTCCTGCGCGATCTCGAAGACACGCATCTCCGCCGAATCGAGCACCTCGCGGGCCCCCTCTGGCCCCAGTTCGCCCGCGTGGTAGGCGTCGTAGAGAATCTGCCCCGCCGCGTCGATCAGCCGCCGCAGTTTCGCCTTTTCCCCCACGATCCGCGCGAAGTGGGGCGCGTTCACCGCGCTGGGCACCGCCCCGGCCAGTTCCACCAGGTAATCCGCCCCGCCCACCTCGTCGAGCACGCCCCGGTCGCGCAGCAGGTCCACGATCTGCACCAGGTCCCCGCTGTGCCGCTGGTCGTACACGTCGACCACCGCCCGGTAGATGTGCCCGTGGGCCGCCCGGAAAAAATCATACTCGTTGCGGACGATCCCCAGCACGTCGGGGATCATGTTGGGGTCGAGAATCATCGACCCCAGCAGCGACATTTCGGCCTCGACCGCCGCCGGGGGTTGGCGCTCGAAGAGCTCCTTTGCCGAGATGGGCGTGCCCCGCCGTCCGTTCCGTCCGTTCGTGTCGTCGCGTCCCTGCATGGGGGCATTGTTGCCGCTCGCGTGCTCCGCGCGGGCACGCCCCCTGGCGCTCGACAGGTTCCTCCCAGTTCATCCACAACGAACCGAGGTCTGAACCGACAGCCGCTACGGGCACGGCCCGCCGCCGACGACGAGCTCGACGGCCTCGACGTCGGTGCCGTTCACCGCACCGTCCTGATTGAAGTCGGGGTCGGGTTGGCAGTAGTCGGTGATGTCGCCGCCCACGGCCAGTTCCTGGATTTCGACGTCAACGCCATTGGCCGACCCGTCGCAGTTGACGTCGGCGTCGCAGGTCGGCGGGCCGCCGATGGTGATGACGACGGTGTCTTCGCTGAACGCGCCGAAGGAGTCGAAAACGCGGAGGGTGAGCGTGTGCACGCCGACGGGAAGGTTGACGGACATGAACGCCGGGCCGTCCTGGAGCACGGTGCCGCCCTCCGACCAGAGGTAGCGGGCGATGAAGTCGCCCGCGTCGGGGTCGAAGGAGTTCGACCCGTCGACGGCGATGATCTCGTAGCCGTCGCCGCCGGAGTCGGAGACGTTCTGATCCGGCCCGGCGTTGGCCACGGGGGCCGAGTTGGGCGGCGCGGCGCAGCCGGGGAACTGACCGTTGGAGAACGTGCCGCAGGTGGTGCCGGGGCCTTTCCAGGTGCCCCCGGCGCTGGTGCAGGCCTGGGCATCGTTTGCGATGAAGCACCCCGCGACGCCGAAGCAGCAGGCGCCGTTGGGCTGCGGGCAGTTGACCGGGTCCCACGTCACGCGCATGACCCAGTCTCCGCGCGGGCGACAGCCCAGGAAGCACCCGAAGGGCGGGATGTTCTGGTCGGCCTGCAGAGCGCCCAGGCGCGTCCACCCGCCGTTGGGCGGGCAGCCGTTGGCGCCGCAGTTGACGGCCCAGAGCCAGTTGTCGTTGGGGAAGTTCAGTTGCGCGTACCCGCTCCCGCACCCGATCACGGTGTTGTCGGTGCAGGGGAAGGCGTTGCTGCTCGACGGGGGCGCGGTGAAGCAGGGGTTGGCCGTCTGGTTGTTGTGCCGATCGATGCGGAACCCGACGGAGAAGGATTTGGAGGTGAGATTGGTGGGGTTGTAGATATAGATTTGTTCAGGGTCATTGGGATCAACGGAGATCTGGACATTCGTGCCGCGCGTGCCCGGGCCCATGATCACGTGCGGGAGGATCGTCCCGTCGGAGGAGTAGATGATCGGGAACCCCGGGGGCTGCGGGCTGTTGGGCAGGCCGTCGTAGATGATGATCGACCACTGGGTGGTGGTCTGCACCGTCGCGTTGCTCTGCGCGAGGATGACCTCCATGAGCGTGATCCGGAGCGGGAAGAGGTGTCCGGGCAGGGTGTACGAGACCGCGGCGATCTCCGACTCGGCAAAGCCGCCCTGCGCGGTAAACGTGTCGCCCGAAAAGTTCGTGGTGCACAGCGACGTCACGACGGGGCAGTTGTCGCGGTTCTCGTACGAGGTCGGGCGTCCGTTGAGCGTGACGCGCATCGTGTCGATCGGCGCCCCTTCAAGCAGAAGCGGGGAGCGGAAGGTGCTCGAACTCTCCTCCGGGGCGATGGCGGCCTGATCCACGTTCTGGGCGAACGCCATGCCGGCGCTCACGGCCACCACGCCGGTCATCCACATCACTCGACGATTCATGCCGACCTCCTGATCGAACAGCGGCTGTTTCAGTGCCCTCGTGCAGCCCGTGCTCGTGCGTATTCTGTTCAGTATGCCACAACTTCCGCGAATCGCAAGAAGATTCGACGGGGGCGGGCAAGTTTCTCCCGGAATGATGCGGAATTATGGGTTACCCGGGCAAAAACCCGGTCGATTGCGGCTGTTCGGACGTGGCGAATGGGTCAGGACTTTTTCCCGAGCATCATGCCCACGAGCGCGAACACGATCGGGACGCCCGCGGCGACGCCGACAAAGACGTAGAAGTTCTCGCCGATCGTGGCGAGCAATCCGCCCCCGGCCGTGCTGGTGATTCCCAGAATCAGGGCGAACGCGCCGAGCAGCATGGCCACGATCATGCCCGCGGCCAGCCCGCCGGCGATGCCCGACCACGTGCCGTCGTAGGCCTCGGCGGCGACCATGACCGGGGTCGCGGCCTCGGTATCAACCGCGCCGGGCGACTCGAAGAGCGCTTCGCCGCCCCCGCCCATCGGCACGTCCGCGGCCGTCTGCTGCGCCACCGTGTCGTTCGCGTACACGTCCTCCATCAACCCGGCGCCCAGCGAGGTGTCGTCGGCCTCCTTGGTCAAATCGAGCAACCCGCCCGAGCCGGAGCCTGATTTCCCGGGGTCCGCGAAGCCCTGGGCGCTCGAGACGCGCGTAACGGCGTTGGCGTCCGCGTCGTCGGTGGCATCGGCCTCGAAGATCGAGATCGCCGAGCCTTCCTTCGCTTCCGTCGCCTTCATGCCCGTACCGCTCGACGACAGCGAGAGTTCCCCCGAGTCGCTGGCCAGCGGGATCATCCCGTCGTCCTCGCCCGCGAGCAGGTCGACCTGCTCGCGCTTGAACATCAACTTGTCGCGGTCGCGAAACTCCTGGAGCTGCCCGCGCGAGGCCATCTGGCGGATCTCGTCCGCGGACTTGCCCAACTTCTTGGCGGCCTCTTCCAGGGAATAAAACATCTTGTCCATGCGCACCACTCCTGACCACGATCTTGTTGAACGGGGCACTCCTTGTTGTCACCCATGCCCCGGACCCACAAGATAGCATACTCTCGCCGGGATTTCCCGGTTCGGACGATGGTCGGTCGCGGCCCGGGTAATGTGACGGCTCGTTGTCAACCACTTCGCCCGCCGGTCCGTGAAAGCCGGGTGGCCGATTCGCACCGGAGGTGCGCGGGGCGGGAAATCGTCAAATCCAGAATTATTCCTGTCACTGCAACCTTCGGGACTGCGTCTTGTACAAGTACCGGGTCCGTTCTGGGACGGGCTCACACCCTTTCTTGCCGCCCTCCGCGCCCCTCTCGTGGAGGGCGGTTTTACTAGGGGTTGTTCGCGGGATCTGCGATCGCCCGGAAAAAGCAACCCATCCGCCGGGGTGCCTTGGCTACCTCGGGTGGTGCATGTCGGGTATTGGCGGGGGTCGATTCTCACGCCGTCATGGGCAAAAACCCTCCGATGGGTGTTCGTGGTCGAGGTGTTCACGGAGCACAGGCACCGAGATCGCCAAGCCGATCTCGGTGGCACGAGAACGACAGACCTCGGTGCCTCCTGCCGTGTGTACTCATCACGATTGGCGTTCGTGCCAGCGGAATTCGGTGGGGAGAGTGGGAAAGGAAGGCACGGAAGGCACGGAAGGCCCGGCACGGAGTGCCGGGCTACCCGCGAAACCCACCCCCCGCCCCCTCACAAAGGGAGGGGATGCGTCAAGGCATGGTCGCGGCGGTTTGGCGGAATCGATCGGCCATCATGTCGAGCGAGGAGGGAATCACGCGGATATTGCCGACAACGGTGAAGAAGTTGACGTCACCGGCCCAGCGGGGGACGAGGTGCGCGTGCAAGTGCTGCGGGACGCCCGCGCCGGCGGCGCGGCCCTGGTTGATGCCGAGGTTGATGCCCTGGGGCTGGAGGGTCCGCTGGAGCAGGTCGGCGGCGCGATCGACGAGTTTCCAGAGTTCGGCGCGCTGCTCGGGGGCGTAGTCGAGGAGCGTGGGGCGCGGCTCGCCGAGGGCCACGAGCAGATGCCCGTTGGCGTACGGAAACTTGTTGAGCATGATGAGGCCGAAGCGCCCGCGATGGACGACGTGGTTCGTGTGATCGTCGGCGGGGGCGCGCCAGGCGTCGAGGAGGAAGGAGCCGGACGAGGGCGCGGGCGGGCCGCCCTGTTTCTCGGCGGCGTCCATGGATTCGAGGTATTCGAGGCGCCATGGCGCGTGGAGCGCGTCGGGGCCGCGTGGCGGTTCGGGCTGGGGCATGAAGGATGGTACCCGTGGGCGCGGTGCGTGCCCGCGGACGGATCGGCGCTTCTACACTCTTGATTCACGAGCCATCAACAAGGAGTGTGCATGTTCCGTTCCATTTCGGTGTCGTCACGCGGCGTGTCCCCGGTGGTCGTGTTCGGGTACTACGGGAGCAAGGGCAAGGCCGAGGCGATTGACGGGCGGACCAAGTCCCGCGCGGGTGGCCTGGGCGTGGGCGACGCGCTGACGGCGGCGGCGGCGCGGGCCGAGGCCACGGGCGATCTCGGGAGCGTGGTCGAGGCGACGGGCGCGAAGTCGGGGCGGCGCGTGCTGCTCGTGGGGCTGGGCGCCCGTGCGTCGGCGGATGCCGGCGCGGTGCGGAGCGCGGCGGCGGCGGCGGGGCGGAAACTCGCGGCGATGAAGGCCACGGGGGTGGAGTTCGCGCTCGACGGGGCGTTGCACGGCGGGTCGGTGGACGAGCACGACGCGGGCGCGTGCGTGGGCGAGGCGCTGGGGCTGCTCGGGTGGGTGTGCGATGAGTTTCGCGGAAAGGCGACGACCACGCCGACGCGCGAGCGGCTGACGGTGCGGGCCGAGGGCGAGTTCGCGGCGGGGGTGTCGCGCGGGCTGGCGATCGCCGAGGCGACGAACCTGGCGCGGACGCTGAGCCAAAGCCCGCCGAACGTCGCGACGCCGAGGTGGATGGCCGAGCAGGCCAAGAAGGTGGCGCGGCGGGCGGGCCTGAAGATCACGGTGACCGAGGGTGATGCGCTCGCGCGAGAGAAATGCGAGGGGCTGATCAACGTGGGGAAGGCGAGCGAGAACAAGCCGTGCCTGATCCGGCTGGAGTACGCCCCGCGCGGCGCCACGGGGAAGCCGATCGTGCTCGTGGGCAAGACGATGACCTACGACACGGGCGGGCTGTCCCTGAAGGTGAACAACGGGATGGTGGGGATGAAGCGGGACAAGGACGGCGGGTGTGCCGTGCTGGGGGCGATGCTCGCGATCGGAACGACGATCAAGCCGCGGCGGCGCGTAGTGGCGTACCTCGCGGCGGCGGAGAACTCGCTCTCGGACGAGGCCTACCGCCCGGACGACGTGCTGACCTTCCGTAACGGGGTGACGGTGGAGGTCACGAACACGGACGCGGAGGGGCGGCTGGTGCTGGCCGACGCGCTGTGCATCGCCTGCGAGAAGGACAACCCGGCGGCGGTCCTGGATCTGGCGACGCTCACGGGCGGGGTGATCACGGCCCTGGGGAGCACCTTCGCGGGGATGTTCTGCGACGACGACGCGCTGCGGGCGAGGGTCGAGTCGGCGGCGAAGGCGACGGGCGAACGCGTGTGGCGGCTGCCGATGCACGCGGAGTACCGCGACATGATGAAAAGCCCGGTGGCGGACATCGTGAACAGCAACCCCAACCGCAAGGCGCACGCGGGGCAGGGGGCCGCGTTCCTGTCGTACTTCGTGACCGAGAAGACACCGTGGTGCCACCTCGATATCGCGGGGGTGCATGTGGCGGAGAAGAACGCGGGGATGTTCATCGAAGGCCCCACGGGCTGGGGCGTCCGGCTGCTCACGCACCTGATCGATGCGTGGTGATGGCCTCGTCGAGCATGCGGCGTTCGTCGACGCGGGCGCGGACGTCGCGCACCTGCCGACGGCACTTGTCGATGAGGATGATGCTGAGGATCCACGCGGCGAGCGGGCCCAGCCCGCAGGCGATCCACCCGACGGTGGCCAGCACGGGCAGGAGCCAGATCATGGTGCGGGCGAACTGACGCAAGGCAAGATCGGGGACACGCTCGGCGAGGGTGGCGATGTACCAGGCGCCCAGGCCGGCGCGGGCCGCGCTGACGCCGGCGGAGAGAATCGTCACGGCGCTCGCGACGATAATCGCCGCCAACGGAGGCGTTGCGCCGGGTCCGGTTGGGGTGACGGCCTGGGTCGCGGTTCGCGACAACCCGGGGATCATGGCGACGACCAGCGCGGCGAGGGTCATGACGACCTCTGCGATGAGCACGACGCGCACCCACCGCCGGGCTTTCTCGCCCGCGTCGGTCCCGATCTGCCCGGGGTCGGGGCGGGTGAAGAGGTACCACCCGACCAGCGCCACCGAGGCGCCGACGGCCGAGAGGGCCGCGCCCAGGACCTCCGTCCCGCGTCCCGCGACGAAGGCGGTGGTCTGTCCCGCCTGCGCAAGCGCCGAAACGCCGATGGTGATGACGGCCGCGAGGATCGGCGCGAAAGCGCCCCACTCGATGGTGATGGCGCCATGGTGCAGGGTGCGGGTGTGCTCGGGGTTGGCGAACTCCAGCAGGTTGCCGCGGAGTGATCGCTCGACCTGGGCGCCGCATTCCGGGCAGACCCCCCGCGAGGACAGCCCGTGCAGGTCGTACCCGCAGGCCAGGCAGGGCCGGTGCTCGGCGACGACGCCGCCCGTGGGTAGCGGGGGCACGGCATCATCGAGCGGGATCGGATCGGACATGCCGGGCAGTGTACCCGGCACGTATCCCAATTGATTGTGACGCGTGAAGACCTGTTGACTCGTATGGGAATCTCGGCGAGAATGACCCCGTGCGGCGCGTTCTTTCCATCCTGATCGCCTTCATGCTGGCGTGCCCGACCCTTGCGGTCGGGGTGCCCGCGAGGCCGGCTGATTCGTGCTGCACGGCGGACGTATGCTGCTGCGGCGACGCGGACACGTGCCTCTGCGAGCATCCCATGGATCGGGATGCGCCGGCGCCGACGCCGTCCACCCCCGCGCCGCGTGCGGCCGAACTCGCGAAAGTTGTTGCGGTGGGACCGGTTCCGCAGTCAACGCCCGATGATGGCTCAACCGGCGAGCGCCCCGGTGCGTTCGGCCCGGTTCGCCCGGCCACGTTTGGGGCCGTTTTTCGGGCCATGATCTGCGTGCGCGTGGTGTAGCCCCGGGAAACGCGGCGGGTCCGCGCGCCGACCGAATCGTTCACCCACGTGATATTCGATGTTCTCATTCATCATGCCGTCCGGGCCTTGGCGCCATGGACGAATCAGGATCCATCCCATGAATACGACCCATGTTCGAATCTGTCTGTCCCTTGTTCTCGGCGCGGCCCTGTGGGGGTGCGCCAACGACGCGAACACGACCCGCAAGCGCGACGCCGACGAGGGCGTGGTGCACACGGCCACGCCCGAAGAGCGGCTGGCGACGCGTTCGACCACGCCCGTGGCGTCCTCCGCCGTGGTGTTGTACGTCAATGGGCTGGGGTGCCCGCTGTGCGCGACGAACATCGACAAGCAGTTGCTCCGCAATCGGTCCATCGCGACGGCGACGGTGGACCTTGGCGCGGGGACGGTGCTGGTGACATTCAAGGAAGGGGCCGCCCATCCGACCCCTGATCGATTGCGCAATATCGTCGAGGACGCCGGGTTCACGCTTATCAAGGTCGAGACCAAGTAGCCGTCGCGTTCCATCAGGAGAAACTGCATGAGGAACTTCATTGCACCGGCCATGGCCGGGCTGGCGGTCGCCGTGCCCGCGTTCGCGCAGGAGGCCATGTTCACCCAGGCCGCTACGATGCCCTCGCCCGGGTCGACCATCGTGCGGACCCAGTTCATGTGGTACCGGTACGGGAGCCACCCCGTCGCCGGCACCGAGCGTACCGATGTGCTCGAACCCTCCACCATCATCGCGTACGGCGTCGACCGCGGGCTGGCCGCGTATCTCGACGTGCCGGTGTCGTTCGTTCACGAGGACACGCCCGATGGCGGGAATGGACATGAGGGCCTCGATAATCTCGACCTCATGCTCAAGTGGCGTGTGTACAAGCACGACAGCGGCGGGGTCGATACCGTCCGCGTGGCGCTGTTGGGCGGGGTCGAGATGTCATTCGAGGATGAGGCCGCGGTGCACCCGAAGGTCGGCGCGGTGCTCACCATGGTGCGGGGTCGGCATGGCTTCAACGTGGATGCGATCTATCACTGGACCACCGACGGCACCGAGGCCGACAACTTCGGCGCGGAAGGCCCCGCCGACGCGCTGGCGATGAACACGTCGTACCTCTACCGCATCGCGCCGACGCAGTACACGTCGGAGTCCACGGGCGCGTGGTACGTGACCGCCGAGATCAACGCGCTCTACGAGACCAACGGCGATCTTGAACTGCGCTGGGCGCCCGGGCTGATGTACGAGGGGCGGGAGTTTGCCTTTGAGTTGATGGCGCAGTTCCCGCTCTGGGAGGACGTGGACCGGCGCGCCACGCTCGAGTTCGCCGTCGGGTTCGGATTCCGCTTCCTGTTCTAGCCGGGGCACCCTACCCTCCCGGCGTCTCGGCCCCGTAGCTCAGTTGGATAGAGCACCGTGCTTCGAACGCGGGGGTCGCAGGTTCGAATCCTGCCGGGGTCGTTGGATAGCGCGGTCAAGCGGCTTCTCGCGGCGGCTCGATGCACGCCCGCGCCCATCCTTTCGTGAGGCGTGGCCCGGGGCCACCCGGCCGTTGTGCTCCATGAGAAGGGCGAGCCGATCACGTTACAGGAACCGGGCCGCTTCAAGGAAAGGCCGAACTCGACGGACCGGGCCACACCGCGTGGACGAGGAGGATCACGGAAGTGGTCTTGACAGCCGAGAGCGGCCGAGTAGTCTGTGAAGCATGAAACGGATCATTCTCGCGGCTCCGTTGGCCATGGCCGTCGCGTCGCACGCCCAGATCGGCACCTCGTGGACCTATCAGGGGAGCCTGAAACAAGGTGTCGAGCCTGCCACGGGGACGTACGACATCCGATTCCGTTTGTACGATGCGGCGGTCGGGGGCTCGCAGATCGGATCGGTCCTGTGCGCGGATAATCTCAATGTCATTGGCGGACAGTTCACGGTGGCGCTCGACTTTGGCGGGCAGTTCACCGGGGTCTCCCGATTCTTGGAAATCGATGTTCGCCAGGATACGGGCCTTGGGTGCGGCAATGCCGCGGGGTTCGTCACGCTCGGTCCGCGGCAGCCGATTACCCCCACGCCGTACGCGATTCACGCCTCCTCGGCCGCCGCCGCAAGCAACGCCGCCGCGCTCAACGGCCAGGCCGCCGCGTTTTATACGAACGCATCCAGCCTGTCGACCGGCACCCTGGCCGACGCGAGGCTGTCCTCCAACGTGACGCTGCTGTCCTCGTCGCAGACGTTCACCGGAAGCAAGACGTTCGCCACGTCACCGGCCTTCACGGCGGCGGGCGCCCCGTTCACCGTCGCGAGTTCCACGATGGTCACCAACCTCAACGCGGACCTGCTCGACGGGCTTTCGTCCGCGGCGTTCGCCGCCGCCTCTCACACGCACGACGCCGGCGCCGTCATTTCTGGAACGCTCGCCGATGCGCGGCTGTCGACCAACATTCCTCGATTGAATGCGGTAAACAACTTCGGGGCGGCGGGTTCGTTTGCTGGCAATCTCGGCATCGGGACCACCACCCCCGGGGCCTTGCTCGAACTGCGCGCTGCCGATCCGCAACTCCGTGTCCGAAACTCCAACGACACCGGCGGCGGTGTCATACTCAACACCTTCGGCTCGCTCCAGTTCGGCCTCTTCAACCCCTCCGGCGCCGCCTGGGGCGTCGTCCCGGCCGGGGGGTATCGTGCCGTGCTCGCGATCGATAACCAGGGACGCGTGGGCAGCGTGACCAACACTTCCGCGGGACCGGCCTTCCGCAACCTCCTCGACGACGGCTCGGGTCGGCTGGGCATCGGCACCACATCGCCCGGCGCGCCGGTCGACGTGCGCTTCAACGCCACCCAGGGCCTCCAGTTTTGGCTCGACGGCGGGCTGATCCCCGGTCTATCCGTCGTGGGAGGCGGAGGTAACGCCGGCATCATGCGCCTCCGCAACAGCCTCGAAGTCTGGCCAAGCACAGACGCTACCCGCGCCGGCCGCGTGGACATCCGCAATACCGCGGGCGCGCCGACCATCGCCTTCGACGGCGCTTCCGGCAATGCGTCCTACAACAACCAGCCCGGCATCGCCTACACCCAAACCTTTCGTGATCCCCGTAATTTCGCCGCGGGGGTCACCGTCACAAACGCGTCCCAGGACATCGACACGATCAGCATCAACGCACCCGCCACGGGCTTCCTGCACATCAACGCGACGCTCACTCTCAGCATCGTTGATTCGACTTCCGACGCGTCCGCCAACGAGGCCTTCTTCAAACTCGATGACATGACCTCCGGCTCCGCGGCGCAACTCACCGAGGTCAAAGGGCGCATCAACCGCGACTTGAACCCGTTCCCGGTGGCCGGGGGAAGCGTGCTCACCATCGCCTGGGTCGTTCCCGTGAACACGCCGGGCGTCAAGTCCTTCAAGACCAGTATCTTTGTGCCGAGCGGGTCCGCGACGTACTACACCACCACCCTTTCGGCCCTTTACATCCCCCGCGGCCTTTGACCATCCCGCCGATGCGCTTCCTTTCACTCTGGCCTTATGCCCTTCGCCAAAGACGGTCTCACCATCTCCAAACCCTCCGGCAAGGTCAACCCCAACCTTGCCGCCATGAATCAGGATGCGCCCCTGTCCCGCCGCATCCCCTCCTGGCCCTACGCCGACCCCAAGGGCCGCCACGTCGTCGGCTATGACGAGTACGTCAAGACCGGCGGGTACGTCGGGCTGCGCAAGGCACTCACGCTCTAACCCAACGCGTTGACCAAAGAAATCACAAAGTCCGTTCTCCACGGGCGCTGTGGGGCGGACTTTCCTCGTGCTCTCAAGTGGTCTGACCTGAACCCCACATTCGCCGCCAACGCCGGCGGGGCACCATGATCAGCATCTCCACATCAGGCACGTGCTGGGCAACCGGAGTTTCTCCGACACCCCCATCGCTGAGGTTGCCCACTACACCGTCGCCCACCTCCTGCCCTGAGCGGACCCGAGAACGAACAACAAATACCCTTTCCATGGCGGGCTATTCGGGTAACATGGCGGACTTGATGAGGGAGACCGCCATGCACCACCTCGGAGCCGTCGCCGCGTTCGTGTTTTCCGCCGCCGCGCTCGCCCAGCCGCTGGACACGGCGTTCGTGTACCAGGGTGTGCTCGAATCCGGCGGCTCGCCCGTCACGACCGCCCACAACGTCCGCTACTCCCTCTGGGACGCGGAGAGCGGCGGGAACAACGTCGGCTCCACGCTCTGCAACACCGTCCTGCCGGTCAATGGGCGGTTCGCCTCCCGGCTCGACTTTGGTCCTGTGTTCAATGGGCAGAAACTCTTCCTGCAACTCGAAGTTCGAGCGAGCAACCCTTCCGGGTGCCTGGACCCCGTCGGGTTCACCACGCTCGCGCCTCGGCAGGAGATGACCATCGCGCCCTACGCCGCGTACGCCATGACCGCGGCGACCGCGATCTCGAGCAATACGCTCAACGGGCAGAATGCGACCTACTTCACCAACGCGTCGAACCTCAACGCCGGCACCGTCCCCGACGCACGCCTCTCGGCCAACGTCGGGCGGACCAACGCGAACCAGACTTACTCCGGTGCGGTGCAGTTCACGAATGCCGCCAGTTCCTTTGCCGGCTCGGGATCGCTGCTCACCAGCCTCGACGCCTCGGCGCTCGCCTTCGGCATCATCCCCGATGCTCGCCTTCCGGGCACCCTCGCGCGGACAAACCAGTCTAACTTCTTCGCGGCGGACCAGTCGATTACCGGCAACCTCCGCATCAACTCCGCGTCGTCGCTTGCCACGCTCCACGTCGGCGGCGAGGGGTACTTCACCCACGCCGTCCGCGTCGGGCATACCGACTCGCCCCGCGCGGGCGTCATCCGGTTCAACCAGACCACGCGCGACTTCGAGGGCTACAACGGCGCGTGGTGGCGTTCGCTGACATCGACCGCCACGATGCCGCCCGAGACCATCGTGAACTTCTCCACGCCCGGGTCCACCTCCTGGATTGTTCCCGCGGGGGTCTATTCCATCGGCATCGAGGCTTGGGGGGGAGGCGGCGGCGGCGGGAGTTCCGGCACCCAACTCCCGCAGGTCTGCAACGTGCTCTACGCCTCCGGCGGCGGCGGCGGCGGGTCCGGCGGCTACGGCGTCCACATCGTCAACGTGGTTCCCGGCGACAATATCGGCATTCTCGTCGGCAACGGCGGGAACGGCGGCAGCGGCGGCGGCAGCGGCATCCAGGGCGGCACCACCTTCGTTACCATCAACGGCTTCCTCGTCATCCAAGCGACCGGCGGCGGGCCGGGACTCGGCGGCGGCGACGAACCCATCGGCTCCCCGGTCTGCGCCACCGCCTCCGCCAACGGCCAAGGCGGTGCCGCGGGTTCCGCCTCCCTCGCCAACTTCGTCAACTCCCCGGGCAACCCGGGCATCTTCGGACGCCGGGCCTACAACGCCGGCGGGTGCGGCTTCCCCAGTCAGCCCGACATTCGCCCAGGCTGCGCCGGTCCCGCCGGCCCGGCCGTCTCTTCCGTGTCGCCCAGCGCCGCCTCCGCGGGACAGGGCGGCGTCGGCGGGGCCTACAGCACCTCCGCTGGCCCCGGTCAGAACGGCTCCCCGGGCCGGGTTCGCATCCTTTACTAAACCTGCACCCGCCCGGCACTCACCCGCTGCGCCCGCGGTACTCCCGCCCACCCCGCGCCGCTTCCTATCCTTTCGCCCCATGCCATTCGCTCCCCAAGGCCTCACCATCTCCAAACCCTCCGGCAAGGTCAACCCCAACCTTGCCGCTATGAATCAGGATGCGCCCCTGACCCGCCGCATCCCCTGCTGGCCCTACGCCGACCCCAAGGGCCGGCACGTCGTCGGCTATGACGAGTACGTCAAGACCGGCGGGTACGTCGGGCTGCGCAAGGCGCTCTCCATGAAGCCCGATGCCGTCACCGAGGAGGTCAAGAAGTCTGTCCTCCGCGGGCGCGGCGGGGCGGGATTTCCGTGCGGGCTGAAATGGACCTTCCTGCCGAAACTGGCCGCGAACGCGGACGGCTCCGAGGCCGATCCGGGGCAGCGGTACCTCGCCGTCAACGCCGATGAGTCCGAGCCGGGCACGTTCAAGGACCGCCTGCTGATGGACTTCGATCCTCACTTGCTGCTGGAGGGGATCGCGATTGCCTGCTACGCCTGCCGCATCAAAACCGCCTTTATCTTCATCCGCGGCGAATATCACCACCAGGCCCACGTCCTCGAACAGGCCATCAAGGAGGCCTACGCGCACGGCGTCTTCGGCGGCAAGGGGCTGCTGGGCGGCACGAACACCGCGCGCGGCGGAACTTGGGCCGTCGATTGCCACGTCCACCGCGGCGCCGGCGCCTACATCTGCGGCGAAGAGACCGGCCTGCTCGAAGCCCTCGAAGGCAAGCGTGGCTGGCCCCGCATCAAGCCCCCCTTCCCCGCCGTCAAGGGCCTCTTCGGCAAGCCCACCATCATCAACAACGTCGAAACCCTCGCCCACCTCCCCAGCATCATCGAGCACGGCGGGGAGTGGTTCAACAAGCAGGGTGTCGTCAGCAGCCTCGGCGGCAACAACCCGCCCAGCCACGGCACGAAACTCATGGGCGTCTCCGGTCATGTCAACCGCCCCGGCGTCTACGAGTGCGAACTCGGCATCCCGCTCCGCGTGCTGGTCGAGGAACTCTGCGGCGGCATCCGCCACGGCAAGAAGTTCAAGGGCGCCATCGCCGGCGGCATCAGCATGGGCATCCTCGGCCCCGACCAGTACGACGCCGAGATGGATTTCGACATCGGCCGCAAGTACAACGTCCTGGGCCTGGGCACGGCTTGTCCCACGGTATTCGATGAAGACACGGACATGGTGGCCGTGACGCGGAACATCGCCCGGTTCTTCAAGCACGAGTCCTGCGGCCAGTGCACCCCCTGCCGCGAAGGCTCGGGTTGGCTCTACCAACTCATGCAGCGCATCGAGAAGGGCGACGCCAAGACCAAAGACCTCGACCTCGCCCTGGAGATCGCCACGAGCATGGGCAGCATGCCCGGCACAACGATCTGCGGCCTGGCGGACGGCAACAACTGGGCCGTGCGCACGATCATGAACAAGTACTGGAGCGAGTTCGAAAAGCGGGTCAAGCCGACATTTGTCCCCGTCAAAGTCAGCATTGGCGCCTGCGCGAAAGCGCGCTGAGCGGGTCAATAGCGGATAAGCCTCCACAACAGTCAAAAACGAAAAACGCCCTCTGGAGGGCGTTCATCAGGGCGGAGTCTCCGGTTGCCCGGAGGGCCGTGGCCTGTCGCGATTACCTTTACCGTGATAACACGAGAAAGGCCGCTCAGATACACCGCCCCATTGTTACACTGGTATTCGGCGTTGTCAAGCGCTAAACGCGGAGGTACCCATGAGTAAATCGGGCAATCAATCCTCATACATCCTAGGGCTTGATCTTGGCGTCGCTTCGATTGGGTGGGCACGAGTGTCATGCGATCCGACGGATGATTTCAGGCCGATGGGACTGCTCGCGACGGGCGTGCACCTCTTTGAAAGCGGCACCGAAGGTTCGATGGCCGACATCGAGAAGGGCAAGGACGAATCTCGCAACACCCAGCGACGGGGCGCCCGTCTCATGCGACGGCAGACGTGGCGTCGGGCGCGGCGAAAGCGCGTTCTCCTCAAGGAACTCATCCGGCTCGACCTGCTCCCCGCGCCGTCTTCTGTCGGCGTCACGTTGGGCGAAAATC
Source organism: Phycisphaerae bacterium (assembly GCA_022180725.1). Classification (GTDB taxonomy): domain Bacteria; phylum Planctomycetota; class Phycisphaerae; order Phycisphaerales; family UBA1924; genus RI-211. Next base: position 185,097 of record BQMO01000009.1, on the reverse strand, counting down.
TTCGACGGCCGCTCGACATCGATGCGTACATCAAGGAGCTAGATCGACGATTACGGGAACGGTGGCGCCTGCTCCGCTCGGCTACCGGCGAGGCGGCCCATGCCGACGAGCAGCGGCTGTGCTACCTGCTCCGCGAGGCCGCGGCCAAGGGGCCGGTGGAACGCCATGAGTTCGGGCGCGCCCTCTACCACCTCGCCCAACGCCGCGGGTTCCAGTCCAACCGCCGCGCCGACGCGAAGCGGACGGACGAGGACGCCGGGATGGTCAAGCAGGCCGTCGGCGAACTCGCCGAGAAACTCACCGCGTTCGCGGCGGCGGGCGGCGTGCCCACGCTGGGCGCGTATCTTGCGTCGCTCAACCCCGACGAGCAGCGCCTCCGCGGGCGGTGGACCGCCCGTTCCATGTACACCGAGGAGTTCGAGCGAATGTGGGAAACCCAGGCCTCGCGCCTGGGGCTCAACAACGGGGCGAGAATGGCGATCGAGGAAGCGATTTTCCATCAACGCCCTCTCAAGGATCAGCGCAACCTCATCGGCCAGTGCAGCCTTATTCCCGGCGAGAAACGCTGTCCCGTGGCGCACCGGCTGTATCAGCGATTCAGGCTTCTGCAGGGTGTCAACCACCTCACCGTGGCCCCGCCCGCGGACGCGCCGCGTGGCCTGACGCGAGAAGAACGCGAGACGCTGCTGGCCGCCCTGACGACCGTCGGCGATATCACCTTTCCAAAGTTGAGGACGATCCTCGGGCTCAAGAAGGGAACCACGTTCAATCTCGAACGCGGCGACGAGACCAAACTCCCCGGCCACCGCACGGACGCGAAACTCCGGGCCGCCTTCGGCGAGGCGTTCGACTCGTTCTTCGAGAGCGATCGGGATCGGATGGTGGAAGATTTGCGGTCCTTCCGATTGCCGGAGGCGTTGCTCCGGCGTGCCGAGCGGCGTTGGAATTTGCACGGCGATGCGGCCGCGGCCTTCGCCGCGATCGGACTGGAGGAGGGGTACGCCCCGCTGTCCCTTGCGGCCATCAAGAAACTCTTGCCGCGGATGGAGGAGGGACTTCCATACGCGAATGCTCGCCGAGATGAGTTCCCCGAATCCTTCCGCGCAACCCAGGCCGTCGACGAACTGCCGCCGGTGCGCGAGGCCCTGGACGACCTGCGAAACCCCGCCGTGGAGCGGGCGCTCACCGAGACGCGCAAGCTGGTGAACGAGATGGTTCGACGGTACGGCAAGCCGGCGCTCATCCGCATCGAACTGGCCCGCGAAATCAAGAACCCGCGCAAGGTACGGGAACGCATCTCGACGGCCATGCGCGACCGTGAACGGGAACGTGCGAGCGTGATTGCCCGGATTCAGAAAGAGGCGGGTCTCGCCGCCCCGCGCAAGGAGGAGATCGAACGTGTCCTTCTTGCCGACGAGTGCGGCTGGGTCTGCCCGTACACCGGGAAACAGATCGGGTGGGAATCCCTGCTGGGGAAACACTCGCAGTTCGACATCGAGCACATCTGGCCGCGGTCGCGTTCGCTCGACGATTCCTTTGCCAACAAGACCCTGTGCCACCACGAGGAGAACCGCGCGCGCAAGCGCGGGCACACCCCCCGCGAGGCCTATGGCGGGCCCGGCGGGCGGATGGAGGAGATCGTCGCCCGCATGCGCTTGTGGAAATGTGATCCCTTCTCGAAGACCGCGAAGATCGCGCGCTTCGAGGCGGAATCCATTCCCGAGGGGTTTACGAATCGCCATCTGTCGGACACGAGGTTTATCGCGCGCGCGGCGGCGGATTACCTCGGCCTGCTCTACGGCGGACGCGTCGAGGCGGCCGCCGACGGCGGCACGGGCACGCGGCGCGTCCAGGTCTGCACCGGCGGGCTGACGGCGTGGCTGCGCTCCGGCTGGGGGATCGACGGGTTGCTCGGCGAGTCCGGCGAAAAGAACAGGGCCGATCATCGCCATCACGCCGTCGACGCCATCATCGTCGCACTCTCCGATGCGCGGGCCGTGCAGAGGCTCGCGCGTGCGGCGACGGAGGCCGATCGGCTCGGCAAGCGCCGCGCCTTCGAGCAGATCGACCCGCCGTGGGACGGCTTCCGTGAGCAGGTCGAGGCGATGATCGAGCGCGTGATCGTCTCGCACCGCCAGAGCCGCAAGGTCACCGGGCCTCTGCACGACCAGAGCATCTACAGCCGACCGATCGGTCCGAACGGTGAGCACCGCATCCGCAAGGAACTGCACAAACTCACGGTCAGCGAGATTCGCGACGGCAAGATCGTGGACGTCCGCGCGCTCGAAGCCATCCGGGCCGTCGTTCGATCGAAACTCGGCACCGACTCCCCCAAACCGCAGGATGTGACCAAACTCTTCGCCGACCCGGCCAACGCGCCCTTGGTCAAGGGGCACGATGGTCGCATGGTGCGGCTGCGCAAGGTGCGCGTTCGGGCGGACGCCGGCCGGCGCATCGGTCGTGACGACAAGGCCACGGCCCGATGGGTGCAGCCCGCCAACAACCACCACACCGTCATCGTCGAGGTGCGCGACGCCAAGGGCCGCGTGAAGTGGGAAGATCGGCCCGTCCAGTTGCTCGACGCCTACGCGCGACAGGCGGCCGGGCGGCCCATCGTCGATCGAAGCGTGATGGAAGGCGAGCGGTTCCTGTTCTCGCTGGCTCCCGGCGAGTTCGTGGAAATAGACACGCCGGGCAATGCCACCAGGCGAGCGGTATACCGAATCGCATCGATCTCCGAGGGTGATAACGAACTCAAGCTCCACATGGATGGACGCACGACCGACCAGTTGAAGAAGGATAAGGCCCGCGTGCGAGCCTCCGGCGATAAACTCCGCCAGCTTCGGGCCCGCAAGGTTCGCGTGACCTACCTCGGCGAGGTGCTCAATGCCGGGGGATAGCGGCCCGCAGGCGCACCCCTCCGGGCCTGACCGCCGCACCGATCCGTGGGGCGCGGGGGACCGTGTCCTCGACTTCTCCCTCGGCCAGGCCCACCTCGCGCTTCGATACGAGCAGCTCGTGATCTCGCGCGACGGATTCCCCGACGTAACCACACCTATCAATGAGGTAGCCGTCGCGGTGCTCGCGTCGCAACGGGTTACGTGCACGCTCCCGGTGCTCGACGCGCTGATGAGCGCAGGTGCGGCGGTGGTCGTCTGCAACGACGCCATGCACCCCAGCGGGCTGATGCTCCCGCTCGCGGGCCACTTCCAGCAGACCCGCCGCATGATCGCCCAGGCGACGGCCAAACTTCCGGTCAAGAAGCAACTCTGGCGACAGATCGTCGTCGCCAAGGTCCAGGCCCAGGGCTCGCTCCTGCGACTGCGCAACGGTGACGACGGCGGGATGGTTGCCCTTGCCCGGCGCGTCCGCTCGGGAGACCCCGAGAATATCGAGGCCCAGGCCGCCCAGCGTTATTGGCCCCTGCTCTTCAACGACGCCGGGTTCCTGCGTCGGCGCTTCGCGCCCGACCAGAATCGCCTGCTCAACTACGGCTACGCCGTGCTCCGGGCCGCGGTGGGGCGGGCGCTGGTCGCCTCGGGGTTGCATCCCAGCCTTGGCGTGCATCACACCGGTCGCGAGAACGCCTTCTGCTTGGCCGATGATCTCATGGAGCCGTACCGGCCTGTCATCGACGGCGTGGTCGTCGAGGTCGTCGGCGAGACAGGCGAGGACACGCCGCTGGACCCGCGCACAAAAGAACGCCTGGTGAACGCGCTGCACGAACGCCTCGCGCACGAGGGCGAAGCCCGCACAGTCTTCGAGTGGATCGCGCGTTCCGCCGCGTCCTTGGCTCGCATCCTCGGTGACCGCCGCACCGAGCGACTTTTCTTCCCCCGTGGGTTGGTCGAGCCGTGAGACGGCGACGCGAACGACGCGCCAAGACCGATCCGCTCGACGATTTGGGCACACCGGGTGAGCGCCCGGACTATTCGGGGTATCGCGGCGTGTGGATGTTCGCCTTGTTCGATCTTCCGGTCACCACCAAACAAGCCCGCAAGCAGTACGCGCGGTTTCGCAAGGCCTTGCTTTGCCGAGGGTTTACCATGCTGCAATACTCGGTGTACGCGCGGCATTGTGCGAGCGAGGAGTTCGCCGAGGGGGTCCGCGACGATGTCCGCGCGGTGCTCCCCCCCGAAGGACAGGTCCGCCTGCTTGCGGTGACGGATCGCCAGTTCGGCAAGATGGAGGTCTACTTTGGAAAAAGTCGCGCCCCAACAGAAGACCCGCCCGCTCAGTTTATGCTTTTCTGAGCGACCGCACGCTGTAACCGGTTGTCACCCCTCATCTTGCGCAAGGGGTAGTGTATCTGAGCGACCCTTCCCGTGAGACCACGGCCAACCGCCTGGGGTTCGCGGTGACGGCCGGAGTGTATCTGAGCGACCCTTCCCGTGAGACCACGGCATCCTCGAAGGTGGAGTGCATCAGGCTCATAGTGTATCTGAGCGACCCTTCCCGTGAGACCACGGCTTGGGATCGAGCGGATCGAACTGGCCGTTCAGTGTATCTGAGCGACCCTTCCCGTGAGACCACGGCCTCGTCCGTCAGCGCCCGCTCCCGCTGCTCAGTGTATCTGAGCGACCCTTCCCGTGAGACCACGGCACAAAGCCCTCCGAGGGATCGCCGACAGGGAGTGTATCTGAGCGACCCTTCCCGTGAGACCACGGCATACGTTTGAGCGTATCGCGGACGCCCGCAAGTGTATCTGAGCGACCCTTCCCGTGAGACCACGGCCCTCGAACATCACCTTGGTCCAGTCTGCCGAGTGTATCTGAGCGACCCTTCCCGTGAGACCACGGCGCGGCGGTGTCGCCCAGGGTGAGCGTGCGCAGTGTATCTGAGCGACCCTTCCCGTGAGACCACGGCGCGGATTCGATGGTCTCAACGCCGCCCATCAGTGTATCTGAGCGACCCTTCCCGTGAGACCACGGCCTTCCGATTCGGAATGGACGACCGAGATCCAGTGTATCTGAGCGACCCTTCCCGTGAGACCACGGCAAGTGTGGGCAACCTGGCGAGTGCCGCGGCAGTGTATCTGAGCGACCCTTCCCGTGAGACCACGGCCGGATGTCGTCGCGGCGGCGGCCCCGGCCAGTGTATCTGAGCGACCCTTCCCGTGAGACCACGGCTCGAGGCGGTCATCATCGCCGACCCGCGGGAGTGTATCTGAGCGACCCTTCCCGTGAGACCACGGCCTCAACGCGGGCTGCTTCACGGCGCAGGAAAGTGTATCTGAGCGACCCTTCCCGTGAGACCACGGCGCTTGTCCGTGTCGGCCCTGGCGAGCAGGTAGTGTATCTGAGCGACCCTTCCCGTGAGACCACGGCACAACCAGAGCGGCTACGGCGCGAAGCCGCAGTGTATCTGAGCGACCCTTCCCGTGAGACCACGGCCTTCCGTCCGGAGGGATTCGAGAAGGCGACAGTGTATCTGAGCGACCCTTCCCGTGAGACCACGGCAACGAGCCGAAGGCCTTGGAGTACCGCTTCAGTGTATCTGAGCGACCCTTCCCGTGAGACCACGGCTACGCTGATGGGTGGAGGGTGGGGGTAGCCCCGAGCGTACTTGCTGCGAACAGCCAAACGATTTTATTTTGGCTCGGGCGTGCGGTCGGCCTTGCGCATCAGCGCAAGCAACTCGTCCATCAGGTCATTCGGCACGGGCTTGGTGAGGTTGTACTGGGCGATTCTCCACGCGCCGTCGGTGCGGACGAGCACGCCCGTGCCGCGGCACTCGCCGTACTTCGCGTTGTGCACCACCTCGTCGAACCACGCGCAATCACCCCCGGGCGCGATCGTGACCGTTCGGCGGACCTTGGTGTACGTCCAGCCCGTGCCTTTCTGGAAGTACGGCGTCGCGAAGGCGCGGAACTGTTCGAGCGTCCAGCGTTCCGTCGCGTCGGTACCGAGAAACACCGCGTCGGGGGCGAAGTGCCCGAAGTACCGCACCTCGTCGGCCTTGGCCGCGGCGTCGTGGAAGTCGTCGAGGGCCGCGCTCACGGCGCGGATCGCCCCCTCGCGCGCGAGACGCGCGGTCCGTACGGCCGGTCGGCGGGCGTCGAGCACGTCGAACACTTCGTGCGATTCGAGTCGAAGTCGGTGCCCCTGCCCCGCCATCTCCCGCAGATCGCACTCGATGTTCAGGTCCTTCAGGCGCGCGGCCGTCGCCCGGGCCTGCGGCAACCAGAACTCGGCATCCCGGTCGCCCACGTACATCGTGACCGGCACGGCGCGGAGACGATCCAGGCGGGCGAAGGCGGCGGCGTTCTCGGGCGCGCCGGGCAACACCGTGAGCGAGGCGAAGCGCCCGGGGTCGTCCATCGCCAGGGCGAACGCGGCGATGCCGCCCTGGCTGATCCCCGCGAGGTGAATCAGCCCGTTCTCCGGGCGGACGAGCGTGGCGAGGTGGTCGAGAAACTCCTTGGCCAGCGCGAGGCGCAGGTGCCACGCGGAGCCCTCGGGTGGGCACGGACTGACCACGGCCCACCCGCGCGAAGCCCCGGCATTCCAGTACTCATCCATCGAGGCGAGCACCATGGCCTCGTCGCCCGCGCCCGGCGGGAGCGCCACCACCAGCGGGCAAGGCCTGGTTGCATCGTGCCCGGACGGCAGCCGCAGCGCAAATCGCACCACGGCCCCATCGCGCGCGGTGAACGTGCGAAACTCGACGGCGGGCGCGGCTGTGTGGACGGGCGTCGGCGGCGTGACCTGAGCCAACATTGTCGTTGTCAAGCCGAGCACAAACGCCACGGTCAGAAGTCGCAGCCGCATGGTGCCTCCCCGATCGGGAGAGGTTATCGCGAGATCGCCGCATCGGGCGGGACCGTGTCGGGGTGGGGGAGGGGCGGCAGGCCGACCTTTGCCCGAAGGTCGTTCTGGGCCACGAGCGCCGCGGCAAACTCCTCGGGGTTCGCGAATGTCAGCACCTCGCCCCCGATCGTGCCGGCGCGGACGAGGCCCTCCGGTGTGGATCGCATGGGGGCGGCGGGGTGCGGGGCCTGCACAAACACCCACAGACGCGGATCGCTCGAAACATCGTCGGTGCCGAAATAGGTCCACACATAATCGCCGACGCGCGCGACCAGGTACGTTTCCGTCCAGGGGCCGCCGGGGACCGGCGCGGCCGCCGAGAGGGGATAGAAATCCGACTCGCTGACCAACGATAATGTCACCAGGGCGCTCGGGTGGTCGGGCCATGCGCCGTGGTTGGTCTGCGCGTACCCCTTCATGGCGGTCAGCAAGGCCCTGGCCGACGCCTCGGGCGTGCGGATCGGCGCCGCGGCCGGCGCGGGGATGATGGTGGTGCGCGAAAGGCCCGTGGTGGCGCCCCAGATCAGGAACCCAAACCACGCGCCCACGCCGACGGCCAGCAGCCCGGGGGGAAGGAGCACGGCGGCGGCGGCGCGCAGCCCGCTGACCCGCTGAGCCCGGGCGAGCATGATCGCCGCCGACACGAACCACCAGATGACAAAGAGCCACCCGAAGTAGACCGAAAGGCAGGGAATGCCGCAGAGGATGTTCGCCCCCGCGCTGTAGGAGATCGCCTGGCAGGTGCGTTTCATGGGGTGCGCCGTGCCGCCGGTGACGTGAAGAATCAGATGGGCCAGCGCCACCCACGCGGCCAGCAGGATCGCCGCACCGACGAGCGCGCCGACGAGCGTGCCCGCGGCTCCGCCGGCCATGCTTGACAGCACGTTCATGGTCCGCGCGCCCCCGCCCCCACCCATCGCCGCCCCGAAGACCCCGCCGAGCACGAAGATCGGGAGAATGCCCAGGCACGCGATGAGGAACGTGGTGATCGTGCCGAAGACGAACCCGCTGGGCGCGCCCTCGGCGATGGTGTCCATCAGTCGACCGGGCGCGATCATCGAGCGCCCGACGGTGGCAAACCACGCGGGGATCAGGCCGCGCTTCCCGCGATCGAACCACGGCATTTCGTCGACCTTGGTCTGCTCTTCCTGCACGCCGGCGGTGGGGAGCAGGACGCACTCGTCCATGGTGATGGGCCTGGCGCACGACACGCAGACGAACGACTCGGGCACGAGGTGTCCCTTGGCCCCCGTGCCGTAGTACTCCTGCCCGCACCCCGGGCAGCAGAAGCGGACGGCGTTGAGCGTGAACTCAAACTCGGAAGGGCGAAAAGCCAGCCCGCACTCCGGGCACTCGCGTGAGCGCAAGTTCCACAGCGGATAGTCACACCCCTTGCAGCGCATCGATCACCCCTGAGTGAACCATCGAGCCACGCCCTGCCGTACCGACGCCCGGCGCAGCCAGACAAGCAGGAACACGGGCAGCGCCCAGGTGTAGAGGATGGTGAAGATCATGGTGAGCACCGTCATCGGCCCGGCCATGGCCTGCACCACCGCCGCCCCGGGGTTGTTCCCCGCCTGGCCTTTCATGGCGTTCATCTGTCCGATCTGCATGAGGTACGTGAAGATGATCCCCGCCAGGCCGATGGGAATCTCGGCGACGGCCCACCACCAGAGCACGGGCACGCTCCTGGCCCGGCGCTTGAAGAGCAGCATGCCGCCCCACAGGAGCCACCCGGCCATGATCAGCGCCGCGGCGTAGTACAGGTACATCAGCGTTTCGTGCTGTTCCATGGCCGCGAACGAGCCGCGCATCTCGGGGGAAACACCCTTCAGCACGTCCATGTACAGCGGGGCCGCCAGCCCCGCGCACGACCCGAGCAACCCGAGCGTGCCCCAGACGAGGCAGAACACCCCGACCGGCGAGGGCCACACCGGCGGGCGCTCGACGCCGATCCGCCCCGGGCGCGTGGGCGGTGCGGCTGGCGCGGGAGCCGTCGGGGGATGGTCGTGCGGTTCCATGTGGAAGGAAGTCTACCCGAACATGCTTGGGAGCATCGAGGAAGCGGTTTCGTGGGGTGACGGCGTCGGCGGCGTGTATCATCCTTGTGAACATGCACCCGCACACCATGCTCGTGATCGGCGTCATGCTCGGCGCGGGCGCCCCCGCCAAAGTCACGACGGCGCAGCCAGTCGACCCCACCCCGCCCACCCAAGCCGCGCAGCCGTTCGATGATGCATCGAGCGTCGAGCGTCTCCGGGCCGAGGCCGCCGCGTTGCTCGTGGACGTGAAAGAACCCGGCCCGAGGCGGTTCCTGGTCGCGACCTCGTACCTCCCCATGCACGGCGACCGGGAACTCTTCGTGAACCGGGCCGCCCGCGCGTATCTCACGCCCGACCAGTATCACGCGCTCGCCGAGGCCGAGCGTGCCGGGTACGAGAGCCGCATGGTGACGGAGCACGAGTACTACTACACCAAGTACGGCTCGCCCATGGCGTACATCCGCCCGATCGAACTTATCTGCGAGCACCTGGGCGGCGGGTGGGACCCGCTGAAGGACCGCCGTGTGCTCGACTTCGGGTACGGCACGATCGGGCACCTTCGGCTCCTGGCGAGCATCGGCGTCGACGCCGTCGGGGTTGATGTCGATCCGATGCTCCCGGCCTTGTACCGCGAGCCGGACGACACGGGCGAGGTTCAGGGCGTCCCGATGGGCGAAGAGACCATGCCCAACGGCCGAGTGACGCTGGTGCACGGGCGCTGGCCCGCCGAAGCGGAGGCCGTCGAGAAGGTCGGCAAGGGGTTCGATGTGATCCTCAGCAAGAACACGCTGAAGAACGGGTACATCAACCCCGAGCACCCGGTCGATCCGCGCATGCTCGTGCGGCTTGGCGTCTCGAACGAAGCGTTTTTGGGCAAGGTAGCCGAAGCGCTCAAGCCCGGCGGGTTGTTCGTGATCTACAACATCTGCCCGGCCCAGGACCCCGATCCCGCGAAGTGGAAGCCCTGGGCCGATGGCCGCTGCCCGTTTACCCGCGAGCAGATCGACGCCGCGGGGTTCGACGTGCTGGCCTTCGACAAGGACGACGACGAGGCGGCCCGGCGCGTGGGTCGCGCGCTGCAATGGCACATCGGCCCGGGCGCGATGGACCTGGAGGCCGATCTGTACGCCCACTACACGATCCTCCGCAGGCGAGATGCGTCACCGGCCCCACACTCGCCGACGCCGGCTCGTCCGGTCGTTGCGCCCTAGCCCGGCAAGATCACGCGCAAGGCCGCGGGGTCCACGCCGAGGCGCAGGTCGAACCCATCATGACCGATGGCGAGCACCTCGCCGTCGGCCTGCGCGTAGCCGGGTCGTTCGGAGCGCACGCGCACCGACGACCCGCGCCCACGCACCACCGACGACGCGTGCCGGCGAAGCCGAGCCGCCAGTGTTCGCGCCAGCGCGCCAAGCCCGGTGGCACAGGGCATGAAGACCACGTCGAGCAATCCATCGGACCCGTCAGCCTCGGCCGCCGGATCGATCCGCAACCCATACTGCCGCAAGTTCGCCACCACGGTGATGCCCGGCGTGGCGCTCACCACCTCACGACCGTCAACATGGATCGTCACCGGGGGCAGTGATGGGCGGAGCACCTCCGCCAGGGTGGGCAGCACGTACGCCGCGTGCGTGATGGCCCCGCGCCGGGAGGCGTGCAGCCGATGGATGACCCCCGCGTCCGGTCCGAGGCTGACCATGATCGCGAACGGCCTGGCCTTGCCTGTGCCGTTCAGCAGTCCCAGGTCCACCGCGCGAACGCGATCCGCGCCGACGGCGCGGGCAATCGCGATCGGGTCGGGCTTCCCGCCGAACTCGCGGGCGAAGAGGTTTTCCGTCCCCAGCGGCGCGTGATACACCGCGACCTTGCTCTCCCGCAGCGCGGGGAGCAGCCCGTGCAGCGTGCCGTCGCCCCCGAAGACCACGGCCGCATCCGCTTCGCGCATCAACTCGGCGTTCGCTTCCTCGAGCGCCACCACGCGCGGCTCATGTCCCGCCCCGGCCAGCCGATCGCGCGTTGCGTCGCGCAGACGCAGCGCCCGGCCTCGGCCCGACCTCGGGTTGGCGATCAGCACCACGCGCTTCACGGGCCGACGGTAGCCCGCGCCGGGCGAGGGGTATCCTCTTGCCTCATGGCCCCCGCCGACCATCGCCTGCCCACCGACACCGACAACGGGCTGCTGCTCATCATCAGCGGGCCCAGCGGCGTCGGCAAGACCACGATTACCCGCGGCGTGGAACGCTCCATCCCCGACGCCGTCTTCTCCGTCTCGTGGACTACCCGCGCCAAGACCGACGCCGACGTCGAGGGGGTCGATTACCACTTCGTCACCGACGAGGCCTTCGAGGCCAAGAAGGCCGCGGGAGGGTTCCTCGAAACCGCGGGCGTGTACGGGAAGAAGTACGGCACGCCGAGCGATTGGGTTGTCGAGCAACTCAAGCGCGGGAGGCTGGTCATCCTCGAGATCGACGTGCAGGGCGCGATCCAGGTAAAGCGAAAAGTCCCCGAGGCCTTCGCCATCTTCATCCTGCCGCCGACGGAGGACGAACTCCTCAAGCGCCTGCGCGAGCGCAAGCGCGAGAGCGAGGATCAGATCCAGAAGCGTTTCGCCGCGGCTCGTCGCGAGATCGCCGCGGCCCGGGACTCGGGCGTGTACGACGCGTTCCTCGTCAACGCCGACCTCGACGCAACCATCCGCGAGGCGGTGCGGGCCGTCGAGCGGGCGCGTCGCGCGGTGCGCTAAGCGGTTACAGCCCGCGCAGGTTGCGGATGAACTTCGGACGCTGCTCGACGCGCAGCACGCCCAGCGCCCGCGCGAACAGCCGCCGGTTGTCCGCTTCGGTCACGTTGTCGCCCCGCGCGGCGTGATCCGCCGCCAGTTCGCGCAGCCGCCGCTTCTGCAGCGGGGTCAGCGTCAGCCCCCGTGTCGCGTAATGGTACAGCAGTTCGCCCGAATACTGCACCCGCGCAAACGAACGCTCGCCCTCGCGCCCGAACGATTCGAGTTTCGCGCCCAGGAGAATCTCGAGCCGGTTGGGCTTCGTGCCGTCGGCCTTGGGTCGCCTGGCCCGGTCCTTCTCCAGCGCCAGCCAGAACTCGTCGAGCAAGGTCTCGTACCGCGCCCGCTCGGCCTCGGGCAAGGCCGCCGCGAGACGCGACCGCAGCGACCCCTTCTCCCGCAGCGGCGCAAACTTCCGCAGCGCCTCGAGTCCCAGCATGAACTGGTCGAGCTTGTCGCCGGTGTTCTCCGCGTTGCCGAACATTGTCAGCAGCGGAATGTTGTTCACCACGAAGTCATCGATGAACTTCGCCCGTTCCTCCAGCACCCGCCGTGCCGCCGCGTGGGCCTCCCGCTGCTCGGCCGTCGCCCCGGGTGCCTCCAGCCCCAAGAGGCTCAGGGCGACCTCTTCGGGCGGCAACTCGGGTATCTTCACGGCCCCGTCAAAGTCCCGCTCGATCAGCGTGACACGAGCCGGGGCCGGCGCTTCGTCCACCCGAGGCCCCGCCAGCGGGGGTGGATCGCCCGCCATGGTCATGCCCAGCACAAGGACAACCACCGTCAGCATGATGATGCTCCGGGAGATTATTCGCAGGGTATCTGTCCGCGTTTCAGTGCTGGTGGTGCATGGTTACCGTTCATGCCTGCATTCCACGCCATCGACGCACCCGTACCATCCGCACCAACGGGAGGTGCACGCTGACGCCGGCCTCGGTCGCCATCCAGAACGCCATCGCGCTCTTTGAAGCAGGCCAGCACGATAAGGCCAAGGCCGCCCTGCGCGCCCTCCTCCAGCGCAGCCCTACCGACCCGCAGGCCAACAAGTTTCTCGCGATGTTCCACGGGGCCTTGCACGAGGACGACCAGGCGTTCCTGTTCATCTCCCGCGCCGCCGCCGCCGCACCCAACGACCCCGAAATTCAGTTCATGCTCGGGAACGTGGGCACGATTGTGCGGAAGTACAAGGACGCGGCCCGGGCCTACGCCGCGGCCATCCGTCTCAATCCCGACAATATCGACGCCTACGACGGGCAGGGCAAGTGCCTGCTGAGCCTGGGGGACTACGCCGGCTCCATGGCCGTCTACGAAGCCGGGTACGCCCGCGACCTGCGCGACTCGAACCTGTACTTCCGCCACGGCATCTCGCTGGCGGCTATCGGACGCATCGACGAGGCGCTCGGCATCGCCCGGCGCGGCCTGGCGCGTCTTCCTGACGACGCCATGCTCCGCGAGTTTCTCTTCTACTACCAGAACTTCGCCGACGGGGTCGACCCCATCGCACACCGCGACGCCCACGCCGATCTCGGACGCGACTTTGCCGCCCAGGCCCCGCCCGGGCCGACCTCGTTCGCAAACGTGCCCGACCCGGAGCGTCCGCTGCGCGTGGGCTTTGTGTCGGCGGACTTCTACTTCCACGCGTGCGCGTTCTTTCTCGAAGGCCCGCTGCGCCACCTTGACCGCGCGCGGGTTCGCCCGTTCTTGTACGCCAGCCCCACGAAGCCCGACGAAGTGACCGAGCGGTTCAAGACGCTGGGCGAATGGCGGCCCATCGGCGGCCTGCCTCCCGAGCGCGCCGGCGAGATCATCCTCGCCGACCAGATCGACATCCTCATCGACTGCGCCGCGTGGACGGACCGCGCCAACATGCGCCTTTTCGCCACGCGCTGGGCGCCCGTCCAGGCTACGTGGCTGGGCTACCCCAACACCACCGGCCTGCCGACCGTGGACTACCGCCTGGTCGACGCCCGCACCGATCCGCCCGGCGCGGAAGCGCACTGCACGGAGCGGCTTGCCCGTTTTGACCCGACCTTCCTCTGCTATACCCCGCCGGCGCAGGCGCCGGCGACGTTTGACCCCACCCCGCCCTGCGACGCGGCCCCGAATGCGCCCATCACGTTCGGTTCCTTCAACCGCACGATGAAGGTCGGTCCCAAGGCGGTCGAGACCTGGGCAAAGATTCTCAAGGCCGTGCCCGACAGCCGCCTGCTCTTCAAGATCCAGATCGCCTCGGACGAGGTCGGCCCGGCATTCGCCCGTCAGTTCGCGGCTCATGGTGTGGAGCCATCACGCATTGTGGCCGCCCCGTGGACGAAAAAGCCCGGCGAACATTTCACCATGTACCGCCGCATGGATATCGCCCTCGACTCGTTCCCCTATAACGGCACGACGACCACCTGCGAGGCGACATGGATGGGTGTCCCCATGATCGCCCTCGCGGGCCGCACGCACCGCGAGCGCGTCGGCGTCAGCCTGCTGCACTCCCTCGGCACGCCCGAACTCGTCGCGGAAAGCACCGACGAGTACGTTCGCCTGGCCGTCGAACTGGCGAAGGACCGCGATCGGCTGCGTCGCTATCACCGCGACCTGCGCGGCATGATAACCGCCTCGCCCCTGGTCGACGCGCCGCGCTTTGCCCGCGACTTCGAGCGCCTCCTGCGCGACCTGTGGCGAACCTGGTGCGGGGCGGGGCGATGAACCCGCTGCTCGCCAAATACCTGCACGCCAAAGCGCTGCTGGCCGAGGGCAAGGCCGCCGAGGCCCTCGCCGTCGTGCAGCGATTGTCGACCAAGCACCCCAACGACCCCGGGTTGGCGAGCCTGTCGGCGGTCATCCTGCTGCGCCTGGGACGATTCGACCAGGCGGAGTTCTACGCCCGCCGGGCCGTTGCGCTCGAACCCGGACAGGCCCCGCTGCTGGTGAACCTGGCGACCATCCTGGTGGCCCAGCGCAAGTCGCGCGAGGCCATGGAGGCCGCGCGCCAGGCCGTCGAAGCCAACCCGGGCGACCCTGCGGCGAACGTCGCGTACGCCAATGCCCTCCTCGACACGCACGACGCGCCCGCCGCCGCCGAGGTGCTCCGCGCCGCCCTCGAACGCACCCAGGACGTGAACGTGTACGTCTCCTACGCAGGCGCCCTGCTCGCTATCGGCAAGATTGGCGAGGTGGTGGCCCTCCTCCGCCGGATCATCCCGAAATACCCCGACGAGCCGAACCTCGCCGCCGCATTGCCCCTGGCGATGACGTACCTCTACGGCGTCGATCCCGACGATCTCGCCGCCGCCCACCGGGCCTACGGCAGCCTCATGCGCCGCTTGAAGCCCGCTGTCACGTTCCCCCATGCCAACCCGCGCGATCCCGATCGCCGACTCCGGGTGGCCATCGTCTCGCCCGACCTGCGCACCCACTCGGTCTCGTTCTTCATCGAGCCGTTCTTCGAGCATCACGACCGCTCGGCCTTCGAACTCGTTGCGTACTCGCGCACCCGCGACCCCGACCACGTTTCCGAGCGGCTCAAGGCTCACGCGGCCCGATGGGTTGATATCGCGAACCTCACCGACCTCCAGATCGCGCAGCGCCTCCACGCCGACAAGGTGGACGTCGCCATCGAACTCGCCGGGCACACCATGGGCAACAGCCTGCCCGCCTTCGCCCTGCGCCCCGTGCCGGTGCAGGTCACGTACTGCGGCTACCCGGACACCACCGGCCTGCCCGAGATCGACTACCGCATCGTGGATTCCTTCACCGACCCATGCACCCCCGAGGTCGACCGACGGGCCGCCGAACACCTCTGGCGGCTCGACCCCTGCTTCCTCTGCTACCGCCCCTTGCCCGACGCGCCCGCCCCCGCGCGCGACCCGGCCTATCCCGGCCCGGTCTTCGGCAGTTTCAACGCCGCCCGCAAGATCAACCCGGGCCTCATCGCGCTCTGGGCACGCCTGCTGAACGCCGTGCCCGGGTCGCGGCTCATCCTCAAGAGTTTCGACTTCGCGGCCAAGGGCGCCATCGACCGTATTTCCGCCGACTTCTCGGCCAACGGCATCGCGCACGACCGCCTCACCTTTATGACCGCCACCCCCAGCCTCGCCGATCACCTGGCGCTGTATTCGCGCATGGACGTGGCCCTCGATGCCTTCCCGTACCACGGCACGACGACGACCTGCGAAGCCTTGTGGATGGGCGTGCCCGTGGTGACACTCGCGGGGAATACGCACGCCGGCCGCGTCGGCATCAGCCTGCTCTCCAACGCCGGGTGCCCGGAACTCATCGCGCACAGCGAGGATGAGTATGTTCGGTGTGCCGCGAATCTGATCGCCGATCCCACACGCCTCGCGGCGTACCGGACCACGCTGCGTTCGCGTCTGGCCGCCTCGCCCATCTGCGACGCGCCGGGCTTCGCCGCCCGGTTCGGGCAGGCCCTTCGCGCCATGTGGGGAGCATGGTGTACGAAAACCGACGCCTCGGCTACGAAATCTTGAGCGAAGGTCTCGCCGAACGCGCCCGCACCTCCGCCAGCGCCGCCCGGCCTTCGACCTCGGTGACCACACCCTCCAGGGCCCCCGACAGTTCCCGCCCCGCCCGGTCCGTCGCCGTGAAGTTCGCCGTCGGGTTGCCCGCGTCGCTGTTCACGCGCAACGCCATGGTGATCGGCACCCCGCCCAGGAACGGCACGCCGAGCCGCCCCGCCATCGCCTTCGCACCGCCCTTCCCGAACAGGTCGTACTCCTTCCCGTCGTCCCCCACGAAGTAACTCATGTTCTCCACCACCCCCAGCACCTCGACCCCGAGTTGCTCGAACATCCGTGCCGCCCGCACCGCGTCGTCCTGCGCCACCTTCTGCGGCGTGCACACCACCACCGCCCCCGTCAGCCGAAGCACCTGCGCCATGGTCAGTGAAATGTCCCCCGTGCCCGGCGGCAGATCGATGATGAGATAGTCCAGCGGGCCCCAGTTTGTCTGTTCCACCAACTGCTTGAACGCCCCGTGCGCCATCGGCCCGCGCCAGATCAGCGGCTTGTCGGCCTGCACCAGTTTTCCCATCGTCACGCACTTCACCCCGTGCGTGTAGAACGGCTCCATCATTCCCTCACGCACCACCTGTTCCAGCCCGCCCAACCCCAACATGGTCGGCATCGACGGCCCGTAGATGTCCCCGTCGAGCAGCCCCACGCTGTGCCCGCGCCGCGCCAGCCCCACCGCCAGGTTCAGCGCGATCGTGCTCTTCCCCACGCCCCCCTTGCCCGCGCCCACCGCGATGATCCGCGACACGCCCGCCAACCCTGTTCCCGCGGGGTCCAGCCCCGGGATCGGCGTATGACCTCCGACGCCCTGGGGGGCGGTGCTCGGTCCTCGCGGCGAAGGGTGCGATGCGACTCCTCCCACCCGTTCCGTCGCGACGGCTTTCCCGGCCGCGTCGACAAACTCCACCGTCAGCACGTCCAACCGCTCCCCCGCGGCCTTGGCGGCGGCGTCGATCGCCGAGAACACCGCCTCGGCGGTTGGCCGTCGGTTGGATCCATCATCGCGCAGGCGCACCGACGCCACCGCGTCGCACGCCGCCATCCACACCACGCGGCCTGAGCCGACCAGGTCCGCCAGTTCCCCACCCAGCGGTACCGTCCGCAGCGCCTCGTGCACCATCTGCTTGGTCAATCCCATGCCCGATTCTATGGAACGCTGACGACCTTCTCCCATGCAATCCACGCGCACGCCATGCGTTAGGCATCATGCCGAGTGCCCATGTGGCTCGTGTATCATTTCCGATGCCCGTCAGGAGATTGCCATGAACATCCGTTTCGCGCTTCCCGCCGCGGTTCTCACGCTCGCCGCGCTCCCCGCCATGGCCCAGAGCGACAAGCCCGCCCCGCCTCTCAAAGGCCCCACGGTCAAGGACGGCTCGGTACCCGGCGAGAACCGCTCGTTCGCCGGCGGGGGCAAGGGCTTGCGCGATCGGGCGCAGCAGGAAACCCCGCATCGGCTCTTCATGGCCGCGCTCAATGCGCTCCGCGGCGAGAAGGCCGACACGGCCATGCGCCTTTCGCCCGAACAGGACGAAAAACTCCGCGCCATCGATCGGGAGTTTCAGGCTTCGGTCGAGGCGTACAAGACAGAACACGCCGCCGAGTTCCGCGACCTGGTCGCCAACCTCCCGCTGGAAGATCGCAAGCGCGTGGGCGAGTTCTTCGGCGGACGCCGCCCCGCGGCGCTCGTGCGCCCCAATGCGCCGCAAGGCGAACCGATGGACGCCATGAAGGACGCCGACCCCAAGGCCGTCGAGGCCGCACGCGGGCGGCTTCGTGAACTCATCGCCGGCGCCCCGCAACCCAGCGAGGTGCACGCCAAGATGTACGCCGTGCTCTCAGAATCACAACGCCCGGCCTTCCAGGCGGAACTCGAACGCCTGAAGAAGGACATGCTCGACCGCCGAGCGCCGGGAAAGGTCGAGAAACAGGTCGACAAGAAGTCCCCCGACGCCGCGAAGGACGACGGCCCGATGCGCCTCGATGACCCGCGCATCCCCGAGGCCGCCCGAGAGCGCATCAAGGCGCTGCCGCCCGATCAACAGCGCGAGGCCTTCCGCAAACTCCGCGAACGACTGCGCAATACGCAGCCCAAGTAGCCACGCAAGAAAAACCAATCAATCTTCGCACAACGCCCGGGTACATCACCCGGGCGTTGTCGCGCCGGTTCTGCGCGACTGTTTGTATGACGTTCGCACGGTCAATGCGAACCGACAGGTTGTGCTCCATGAATTTGGGCACAACCTGTCAATCCACCGGTGATCTTTGAGGGTTTGGGAAACTTCGCAACCGATGATTCATCTATACTGAACTTGATCTCTCTCTCCTCCAGCGGGGCGCCGTCTACAAGATGGCGCCCTGCTTGTTTTTGAAAGATCGAACGGCCTCCGTTCGTGAGGCTTCCATCAGGCCCGAGCGTACCCTCTGCCGATGCCTGAGTTGCGACCGATCCTCGTCACCGGAGCCGCCGGATTCATCGGCTCCCATGTCTGCCAAGCCCTGCTCGCGCGGGGCAATCGCGTCGTCGGCGTTGATAACTTCGACCCCTTCTATCCCAAGGCCGACAAGGAACGCAACCTCCGCGAGGTCGGTCCTGCGCTGACCTTCGAGCCGGGCGACATTACCGACGCCCCGGCCATGGACGCGCTCTTCGCGCGGCACCACCCGGTGGGCGTCATTCACCTTGCTGCCAAGGCCGGCGTCCGCCCGAGCATCGCCGACCCCGTCGGCTACGCCCACACGAATATCACCGGCACCGCCGTCATGCAGCACGCCGCCGCTCGCGCAGGCTGCGAACGCCTCGTCGTCGCGTCCTCCAGCAGCGTCTACGGCAACTCGCCCGAGGCGCCCTTCCGAGAGACGCAGGACGTCAGCCGGCCCATCAGCCCCTACGCCGCCTCCAAGTGTGCCACGGAACTGCTCGGGCACACCCACCATGCGCTCACGGGCATGCCTACGGCCGAGTTGCGATTCTTCACCGTCTTCGGCCCGCGGCAACGCCCGGACCTCGCCATCGCCAAGTTCCTCGCCGCCGTGCGGGATGGGCGGCCCGTGACGCTCTTCGGCGACGGCTCCATGAGCCGCGACTACACCTTCATCGATGACATCGTGGCGGGCGTGCTCGCCGCGTACGACCGCATCCCCCAGCACGGCTACCGCGTCTGGAACCTCGGCGGAAATCGCCCCGTGGCGCTCGGTGAAATGCTCGCGACCATCGAGCGTGTGGTGGGTAAGAAGGCCGACATCCGCCGCGAACCCATGCAGCCCGGCGACGTCGACCGCACCTGGGCCGACCTCACACGCGCCGCCGCCGAACTGGGCTACCAGCCACGCACTCCCTTCGAGGCGGGCGTGACCAGGCAATGGGCGTGGGTGCGGAGTGAATCCATCCCGTGAGTCGTCTCGATTGCCTGCAGGCGAGCCGCTTTTGATCCTTGTCGCCTTGACACACGGTATCATTATGGGTTATTCTGCTTACATGCGTGGTGTGACGACCGATACGCGAAGTACGCCGGAACGCCGGAACGCCGGAACGCCGGAACGCCGGAACGCCGGAACGCCGGAACGCCGGAACGCCGGAACGCCGGAACGCCGGAACGCCGGAACGCCGGAACGCCGGATGATCACAGGTTTCATGTCCACCACAATCACGAGCGCATCGTTGCGATTATCGAGATTTCGATTCGGGTGGTACTCGTAGTTCTCTTTCTTTGGACTGCTGTGTACAAATCCGCCAATCCAGCCGATGCCATTGCGCTTGTGCAGTGGCTGTGCGACCAGTGCAATGCAGTGTGGGTAATCAAGGCTGTGACTCTAACGGAGTGGGCGCTCGGGTCCATGATCCTCTTTGGCTACCTCGGCAGGACTCCGCTAGTAATGACGGCAGTACTGTTGACGTTGTTTTCATCCGTGCTCTACGCGGCGGTGTATGGCGGATTTACCGCCGGATGCGGGTGCGTAGGAATCAAGACAAGTGTCGGGGCGGCGCTCATCCGGAACGCGGCTCTCATTGCCATGGTGGCAGTGGTGTTCTGGCTGGAACGACCGCGACCCGATCGAGTGGCAAGGAGCATTCCGTGATAAAATCGCTCAAGTCGCTGGTGGTGTGTGCTGCATTCGGTGTGACGACGGGGTTGGCTGTGGCGCAGTTGTTCGACGATGATCCGCTCGAGATAGCTGCAGGAGATGTTGAAGGTGCGGCTTTCTGGTGCGGCGTAGAGTGCCCCTCAGGGTGGCGCGACCTGTTCACTTGTCAGGAAGGACAAAAGTGCTGTGGTTGGTATTGGTGTGAAACCGAAACCATGATCGGTCAGTGCTGCAACTTCGGGCAGACTTGCAATCTCACCCAGAAGCCGTATCAATACCAGTGTGTCAATGAGCCGTAACTCGACCTGGCCGTGATCCGTGATAGCAGATTACGGCCTTTGGAGAACGTGAAATGCACTCGTGTCGCATAATCTCAATAATCCTGTCGGCCGGGTCTCTTCTCGTGATTCTTTGGAACTGGTCCTGCGCCATTCACAACCCTCAGAATAATGAGGTACACAGCGAGATTGATGTTATCGGCGCGAGCCCGACCGACAGCAATGCAGTTGAATCTCGTGTAGCGTCTTTTCTGACGGCGGATATTCGCGAGGCACTTCACCGATCACCCGTAGCGCAGGAGCACGTGGACAATCTGGTCGTACTTATCGACTCGATCATTGCGTCCATGCTCGCAAACGACGCCGAACCTTACATCAAGGAGATGAACACGCGAGGATTTGCCGTCAGAGCCTCGATCGTGAAGTTGCTTGACCAGATGCATGAAGACGAACGTGTGGTCGATCTCCACGCCTCCAACTTGTTACCCGAAGAGATCTTTGCACGAATGTGGGCTGACGCAACAAGCCGAGACATGGATATCTCGCATGTCATTCGCGGCTCGGTAAAGGTGGGTACGGGTGTATCGGCAAGACCCGGTGCCGATTGGACTCATCGTACTGGAATCGGCATGATTTCCATCTTTGAGTACCGGGCGACAGGTCGTCCGATCGCGAGCCGTCATGGCAAGCCGACGGAACTCGTTCACGAAGCATGGGTGCAGTATGATGCTATCTTTACCAGCGGCATGTCGACCACGCTCCGTCTTACGTTCTACTTTGACAAAGACGCGGCTCATTGGGTGCCCTACGGTATATTAGTCGGAGCGATCAATGGACACCGGCCATATCCGTTGATCTAGGTTCAGTCTGGCAGATCAGGAATCCTGAGGTAGCGGCGGATGATGGCGAGGTTGACGAAGGTCAGGAAGCTCCCGGCGAGTTTGTTGTAGCGGGTGCCCACGCGGCAGTTCTCCTCGAGCCATCCCACGATCTGCTCCACGACCGCGCGACGGCGGTAGACGCGACGGTCCAGCGGCCACCGGCCGTCTCGATGCACCTGATCGCTGCGTTGCGGGATGATCGGCAGGATCATGTGCCGGTCAAGCCGGGCGTGCACTCCGGGGTAGCGGTACCCCTTGTCGCCCGCGGCCTTCATCGGCCAGCGGATGCGCCGCGGCGCGCGGACCTTCTCCAACACCACGGCGAACGATCTCGACTCGTGCGCTTGGCCCGCCGTGACGAGCGCGGCGAGGGGAACGCCCGCGCCGTCAGTGACCAGGTGGAGTTTGGACCCCCACCCACCTCGGCTGCGACCCAGCGCGTAATCGCCTCTGTTTCCCGGGAGTTCATCGCTTTATTAGCGGTCCCCGCCTCGGCACGCGAGCCGCGCACGCTGCTCCCGTCCACGTACCACAGGTCCCAATCGATGTGCCCGGCCGTGTCGAGCCGGAGGCGCAGCGCGTGGAGAACGCGGTCGTAGCTGCCGTCCCTGCGCCAGCGGGTGAAGCGGTGATAGATGCGGCCCCACTTGCCGTGGTACTCGGGGAGATCGCGCCACGGCGCGCCGGTGCGCAGAATCCACAAGATGCCGTTGAACACGGTGCGGTGATCGTTCCACCGTCCGCCGCGCCGCCGCCTTGGGATGAGGCCCTTGATCATGTCCCACTGCCCGTCGGAGAGATCGCCTCGTCGCATCGATGGCCTCCTTGCCAGAGCCACGCAGTGCGACAGAGTTTCACCGATCGCGCAGCCGCTTATGCGCCGAACGCCGCGACGAACATGCGCCGTATAATTGATCCGTCAGACAGAACCTAGGCGTCAGCGATTGGGCGGCGTCGCCTTCTCCGCGGCGAGTTGGGCCTGGCGGGCGTAGTCGATCCCTTCGCCGAGGATGCGGGCGGCCTCCTGCGGCGCGTGGAAGCCCATGCTGTTCTCGGCGTTCACGAAGTCCACGCGGAACTGCGCCCGGCGTTGGAGGGCGCGGGCTTCCTTCAGCGCCGCGTCGTCGCAGCCGCGCTCCTTCGCCCGGGCGATGGCGAAGATCGCGTCCACCACCGCCGATTCCCCGCGTTCGAGCAACTTGGCCGTGCGTTCCTGGATGGCCTCGACGCGGCCCTTGATCTCCCCTTCCGAATACGGGTGGCACGACTGGCACGACCGCGCCACGTTCAGCATCGGGCTGCGGATGTGGTGGTCGCTCACCTTGATCGCGCCCTCGCGCATGTACGGCATGTGGCAGTCGGCGCAACTTACCCCGCTCCGCGCGTGAATGCCCTGCGACCACATCTCGAACTCCGGGTGCTGGGCTTTCAAAACCTTGGCCCCGCTCTCGGCGTGCGTCCAGTCGGCGTATTCCTGGTCGTCGTAGTACGCCTCGATCTCCTCCACCTTCAGCCCGCGGTGCCAGGGGTACGTCAGCAGTTTGCCCTCGCCCTTGAAGTAGTACTCGACGTGGCACTGGGCGCACGCCATCGAGCGCATCTCTTGCCGCGAGGCGTCCACGTTCGGGTCATACTCGCGGTCGCGCTTGCCCTGACGCCAACGCTCGACGCTGGGCAGGTGCGGCGTCGGGGCCGCGCTGTGCGCCAGCGCCCGGATGCCGTTCATGAACCCCGGGCGCGTCACGCGGAGTTTCATGGTCGCGGGGTCGTGACAGTCCAGGCAGGTTACCGGGTGCTCGACCAGTTTCGTCGCGTCGTCGTAGGGCATCGCGCACACCGCCTCGAACCCCTTCATGAGTTGGGCCTGCCCGTTCGGGCTGGTCAGCGATTCCTCGACCGTGCCCGGGGCGCCGAGCGCCACGCCCTGCGTGCGGTACGCCAGGGTCACCGACGAGTGGCAATGCAGGCAGGCCCCGGGCTGCGCGCGCTGTGTCACGCGCTCGGTTTCCCGCTGATCGCTGAGCATGTACGCGTGCCCGCGCTCCTCGCGGAAGTCGATGGCGAAGGCGTACCCGGCGAAGATCGTGCGGAGCATGGGGTCGGTGTCGAGTTTCTGGAAGTTCTCGCTCCCGCCGTAGCGCGTCCGCTGGATGTCCACCGTCCGCGAATACCCGTCGTGCTGGCGGGGGAAGTTCTTGCCCCATTCGCGCGGATCGACCGTGGTCTCGCTCAGCCCGGCGAGGGAGAAAACTGTCTGCCGCGCCTCGGCCTTGCGCTGCGCGATGTTCTGGATGAGCAGCGCCACCGTCACCGTCAGCCCGGCCGCCAGCACGAACACCACCCAGTACAGCCCCCAAGACCTTCGCATCACACACCTCCTTCAAACGCCGTGCTACCGCCTCGGCCCGTGCCCGATCCCCGCGTGACATTTCACGCAACTCACGCCCTCGATCTCTTCCCACGCGTGACTTCGAATTTCACTCGTGATGGCCTCGTGGCAGCGCACGCAGTTGGCCTCGACCACGCGCAGGCTCCCCGGCGTGATCCGGATCGGCTCGTGGAAGTCCTGGAACGTGAACCCCTTGCTGTGCCGGTACCCGTGGTCCATCTTCGTCGCGTACTTGCCGACAAAATCCTGCGGCACGTGGCAGTCGTTGCACGTCGCGTTCGCATGGTGCGGACTCTTCTGCCACGCGTCGAACTGGTCGCGCATGATGTGGCAGTTCACGCACGCCGAGGGTTCGTTCGAGAGGTAACTCGATCCCTCGGCGTAGTCGAACGCGAACACGCCCATCCCCGCGAGCACGCCCAGCCCGGCGCCCAGCGCGATCATCGCCCGCGTGCCGGGACCGACGGAGCGCCGCGATGTCGCCGCCGTGCCCATGCCGGAGCATACACACCTTGCCACGGAGTTGCACGCCGATCGCTTATATGATCCCGAGTCTCAGGAGCGATCATGCCCCACGAACCCCACGCGCCGCTCGGCTTCGCCACCCACTGCATCCACGCGGGGCAAGCCCCCGACCCCTCCACCGGCGCCATCATGACGCCCGTCTACATGACCAGCACCTACGTGCAGTCCTCGCCCGGGGTCTTCAAGGATGGGTACGACTACGCGCGTTCGAAGAACCCCACCCGCACCGCGCTTGAAGCCAACTTCGCCGCCCTCGAGGGCGCCACGCATGCCTTCGCCTTCTCCAGCGGGCTGGCCGCCATGGATTGCGTGCTCCACCAACTCCGCGCGGGGGATCATGTCGTGCTCTCCGACGACGTGTACGGCGGCTCCTTTCGGCAACTCGACAAAGTCTTCCGCCATCTGGGTCTCGAGACCACGCGCGTCGATATGACCGATCTCCCCGCCATTGAACGTGCCATGCGGCCTTCGACCCGGGCCGTTTGGCTCGAAACCCCGAGCAACCCGATGCTCAAGGTCATCGACATCGCCGGGGTCCGCCGGATCGTCGATGCGTGGGCGGGCAAGGCCACGCCCTCGGGCGGCGCGCGCGACACCACCCTCGGCCCGCTGGGCACGCCGCTCGACGCGCCCATCCTCATCGTCGACAACACCTTCGCTTCGCCCTACCTCCAGACCCCGCTGGCCCTGGGGGCGCATGTCGTGCTTCACTCGTGCACGAAGTACCTTGGCGGGCACAGCGACGTGGTGGCCGGGGCCTTGATGACCCGCGACGCGATCCTCGCGGAACGATTGAAGTTCACCCAGAACGCCGTCGGCGCGGTCCCGGGCGCGATGGACTGCTTCATGCTCCTGCGCAGCACCAAGACGCTCCACGTCCGCATGCAGCGCCACTGCGAGAACGCCGCGACGATCGCCGCATGGCTCGCCCAGCACCCCAAGGTCGAGAAGGTCATCTATCCCGGCCTGCCGTCGCACCCGCAGCATGCACTCGCACGGAAGCAGATGCGGGCCTTCGGCGGGATGATCTCCGTGGTCATCAAGGGCGGGCTGGAGCCGAGCCGGCGCATGCTCGAGCGGGTCCGCCTGTTCAGCCTCGCCGAATCGCTCGGCGGGGTCGAGTCGCTCATCGAGCACCCCGCCATCATGACCCACGCCAGCATCCCGCCCGATGCCCGGGCCGCCCTGGGCATCGCCGACGGCCTGATCCGCCTCAGCGTCGGCATCGAGGACGTGAACGATCTCATCGCCGACCTCGACACGGCGATGAAATAGCCGCACAGCGCCCGGCGTGCCTTACAACCGTTTCAGGGCGCTCACCAGTTCGTCGATGTGCTGGGTCGTGTGGGCCGCGGAAATCTGGCAGCGCAATCGCGCGTGCCCCTCGGGCACCACGGGGAACCCGAACCCGATCACGAACACGCCCAGGTCCAGCAGCCGCCTGCTCATAGCGATGGCCTTCGCCGTGTCGTGCACGATGATGGGCAGGATGGCCGTCGGGCTGGGCATTACGTCGAACCCGGCCTCCTTCAACACGCGCCGGGCGTAGGCCACGTTCTCGCGGAGTCGCTTCACGCGTTGCGGTTCGCGCCGCAGAATCTCGATGGCCTTCGCCGCGCTGAGCGCCACCGATACCGGCAGTGCGTTGCTGAACAGCGTCGGACGCCCGCGTTGGATGATCAGGTCGATCATCCGCCGCGACCCGGCCACGAAACCGCCCGCCGCCCCGCCCAGGGCCTTGCCCAGCGTGCCCGTAAAGAGGTCCACCTTCCCCGCGGTCCCGCCCTTGGTCAGAAAGACGCCCAGGGCCGACAACCCCGCCACCGCCTCGGCGCTCGCCGGGCACCCTTCGAGCATGCCCCAGTACTCGTGCGTGCCGCGCCCCGTCTCGCCCATCACCCCGTGCCCGTGGCTGTCGTCGACCACGAGCAGCGCCCCGTACTGGTCGCACAGCCGCCGCATCGCCGGGAGGTTTGCGATGCTCCCCTCCATGCTGAACACGCCGTCGGTGACGACCCAGACCTGCCCCGTGACGGCGGGGTTCTTCTTCGCCGCCTCGAGCGCCTCGCGCAGGCTGCCGGGCCCATCGAGCGTGTTGTTCTTGTACAGCGCCTTGTGCAGCCCCTTCTTGATCGTCGTCGCCAGCCGCACCGCGTCGATGATCGACGCGTGGTTCAGTTCGTCGGAGATAATCAGGTCGCCCGGCTCGCAGAGCGTGGGGAAGACCGCCTCGTTGGCGTTCCAGCACGACACAAACGTGTACGCCGCCTCCGTCCCCATGGACGCCGCGATGGCCTCTTCCAGTGCGTGATGCGGCGAGAACGTCCCGCAGATGAACCGCACGCTCGCCGTGCCCGCCCCGTAGTCGCGCAGGCCCTTGATGCCCGCCTCGACGACCTCGGGGTGGTTGGCCAGCCCCAGGTAGTTGTTCGAGCAGAAGCAGAGCACGTCGCGCGCTCGCCCGTCGGCGTCGCGCAATCTCACCCGCGCGTCCATCGGCGAGTCCAGCGTCTGGAGCACCTTCCACAACCCGTCCTTCCGGAGCGAGGCGAAGAGGGCATCCGTGCGGGTGTCGAAGATCGTGGGCGGCATGCGCGGCTCCGAGAGGTGCCGCCACTGTATTACTCAGGCCCACCCCCCGCCAACGCCGCCTCGAAGGCGTCGATGTCGGCCAGGTCCACCGACCCGTCGGCATTTACGTCCGCCACCGGCGCGCCCGCCACCCATCCGTCGGCGAAGAGCGCCACGTCGGCCTCGCTCACGGCGCCGTCATGGGTCGCGTCGTAGATCTCGTCAATCTTGTTGACGAAGGCGGTCATCCACTTGCGCCAGGGCGAGTGCTGCGTCGTCGCGTTCAGGAGGAAGGGGTGCCGCCAGGGTCGCGCTTCGATCCGTGGGTTGTCCGTCAACTGTATGGGAAAGTTCAGCGGGAACGGCGACGGCGGTTCGGGAAAATCGCCCGCGCTGACCCCGGGGAGCGCATCGACGTCGGGCGTGAAGAACCCGAGGTCCGGCAGGAACGCCGGACCCTGAGGTATCTCAGGATCATCACCCGGCGGGTCGACCCAGCCGGGTTGCGACTGGTGCCAGTCATGCCCCGCCCCGCGCAGCAGGACGACCACATTCTCATCGGTGATACGCCCCGCAGCGTAGTTCCGCTTGATCAGTTCGGTCAGGAGAATCGCGGCGTTGGCGGCTGTGGGAGGCAGGCCCGGGTACGGGTAGTTGGGTTCGTCGTAGTAGTACGCGGCAACATGCACGTCGCGGATCTGAAAGGCCACAAACCGCTCGTCGTTCGCAACGCCGGAAGGCTGATTTTGCCAGAGGGCACAGGTAGGAAACACCCGATCCGGCATCTGCGCCACGGTGACAGAGGTAACGGCGAGGGTCAACACGGTGAACAGTGCTTTCATGGCCAGTACGCCCAGTGGCCCGAGAATACACGCGCTTTCGTGATCCGCCAGCAAAATCCCCAAAAAATCTTGTAAGGCCATGCAAATGCATCAGTTACGACGCCGTAGTCTTGCGGCAAATAGTGCGGGGAACACCAGAAGCGTCGCTGGAGAGGGAATGTGGACGACGAACCCCTCCCGCACCTGCCCCGGTGGCCCGCTATACCCAGCGATAGTCCGACCATCAGCCGACACAGCTGTGGCTGTGAGGAGGTTGATTCCGCTCGGCACCGAAATGCCGTGAAACGCCAGGTAGATGCTGAGCGGCTCCATGCCCCTATTCGGTGTCCAGATTGCGGCGGTTTGACCAATTCCATCCAACTGGCCCACCACGACCGATCCATCGTCACTCACGCCGAATGCCCGGCTTCGGATGAAGCCGGCGGGCACTCCGAGCGAAATGGGCGCCCCGCCGACCCACATCGTTGCATACTCGGTGAATCCGATGAAACTGCTCCCAACGATGACCCCCCCCCCTGGTTCACGGCCGACGCCCGCCCGCTATTGGTAACCAAATCGAGTCCCGGCAGCCCCACCATCCCCGTTCCCTCTCGCCACACAAAGGCCTGGTTGAACCCGGTCGTTTGGCGCACATGGCCCACGACTACCGCACCATCACTCGACACAGCCGCCGCCTCGCTGTACGACTGACCGGGCTGGAGATACCCGAGCCCCACCAGCCCCGTGGTGCTCGTCCAGCGGAAGGCCTCCGCGAACTCATCGGTCTGACCCGCACGGCTCATGCCGACCACGATCTCACCGTCGCCGCTGATGCCCTGGGCCTTGGAACTCGTGTATCCCGGCTGGATGCCGAGCAGTTGCAGCGCGGGGTCGCCAGCGCGGTAGCGGTAGGCGGTGTTTGTCGTCATCCCGGCCGTCGTCTGGCCGTCGCTCGAGATGGCGAAGGCGTGCGAACTCCCGGGCATCCCTGGGAGTTGGCCATAGTCGGTGCGCCCGCCGGCGCGGGTCCATGTGAACCCCCCCGCGGGCGTGGCGACCAACCCGCCCGCGGCCATGCTGCCGTCCGGCGTGAGGGTGTACACCCGCGAGCCGATGCCCCACGGCGAGGTGCCGGTGAACTCGATCCACTGCCCCCGGGCCTCGCCGACGCAGTCACGCCCGAGAACATCAGCCCCGCCGTGATCGCCGCAGCCCCCTTCATGCGTTCAATATACATCACCCCGGCGATTTGGCCAGGGGAATTCGACCGCCAGACCGCCCGCCCATTTCATAGTCCATGTGCGTGACGGGCCGGGGCGATAACCTCATCTGGGTACTAGACTAAAGCCCGTCCCGCCCCGGCGGCGGCGGGCGTTGTGCGTTTCCCCCCAGGTCGGCCTCGTGGCCCCCACAGGAGCATCGTCATGGATTCCAGGTTCCGGCTCTGCAACGCGGCGGCCCTCGTGGCGGCCTGCGGCCTCGCGTTCCCCGTTCTTGCCCAGGATGAAAAGAAAGACGACTTCCGCCCCTTCGCCGAGGTCAGCAAGGACTACACCCAGGTCGTCTCCACCGCCGACGGCCAGCCCAGCCTCTACACCGTCTGGAAGCGCGACAAGGACGGGCAGATGCTCGCCGAACTCCCCCGCGGCTGGGCCGGTCAGAAGCACTTCATCGCCATGACCATGCCGACCGGCGAAATCTTCGCCGGCCTCCAGGCGGGCGACCTGTACGTGTATTGGAAGCGATTCGACAAGCGCATGGCCCTGGTCATGCCCAACCTCGACATCCGCTCCACCGGCGACCGCGAGAGCAAGGACGGCATCAAGCAGCACTTCGTCGACCGCGTCCTCATCGACGTGCCCATCGTCGCCATGGGCCCCAACGGGCAGCCCGTCATCGACCTCGACGAACTGCTCGTCAACAACGCCACCACGTTCTACGGCGGGTCGGCCGGGGGCATCAACCCGCGCCTCGTCACCCTCGACAGCGTCAAGGCCTTCCCCGAGAACCTCGAGATCACCTTCACCGCCCCGGCCTCGGGCGGGCTGCTGAAATCCTTCCACTACTCCATCTCGCTCATCAAGGACGACCCGGAGTACAAGCCCCGCATCGCCGACGAGCGCGTCGGCTACTTCACCACGACCTACCGCGACCTGGGCAAGTACCAGGACGACAAGATCGCCACGCGGTACATCAACCGCTGGAAACTCGAGAAGGCCGAGCCGAACCTGAAACTCAGCCCCCCGAAGCAGCCCGTTATCTACTACATCGATCACACGGTGCCCCCGCGCTACCGCCGCTGGGTGAAGGAGGGCGCGCTGTACTGGAACGCCGCGTTCGAGAAGGTCGGCATCCGCGACGCCATCGAGGTCTATTTCCAGGACAAGACCACCGGCGCCCACATGGAGAAGGACCCCGAGGACGTCCGGTACAACTTCATCCGCTGGCTGAGCAACGACATCGGGACGGCCATCGGCCCCAGCCGGGCGCACCCCGTCACCGGGCAGATCCTTGATGCCGACGTCGTCCTCACCGACGGGTGGATCCGCCACTTCTGGTACCAGGCCAACGAACTGGCCCCCAGCGTGGCGATGGAGGGCATGGGCCCGGAGACCATCGCGTGGCTGGATTCGCGCCCACAGTGGGACCCGCGCGTGCGCCTGGCCGCCCCGGAACTCCGCGAGGGCATCATCCAGCAGCGGGCAATGGACCGTGCCCGCCGCGGGGTGACGGGCTACGGCGGGGTGCCCATCGCCATGGCCGACGTCCACGTCGCGACCAACCCCACGCTCGCCGAGTTCGCGCAGACCGTCGGCGCCCGCTACGGGCTGTGCATGGCCAGCGAGGGCATGGCCCGTGACATGGCCCTCACCGGGCTGTACATGGAAGTCGCCGGGTTGCTCGACGACCCGCCCGCCGAGGGCGACAAGAAGGGCGAGAAGAAGAAGGACGATTCGGACAAGCTCGACGGCATCCCCGAGTGGTTCGTCGGGCCGGCCTTGGCACACCTCACCGTGCACGAGGTCGGGCACACCATCGGCCTGCGGCACAACTTCAAGGCCTCCAGCCAGTACACCTTCGCCCAGATCAACAGCGAGGCCATGAAGGGCAAGCCCTACGTCGCCTCCGTCATGGACTACACCCCCGTCAACATCAACATGGACGAGAAGAACGTGCAGGGCGACTACCACATGGTCGGCGTGGGCGCGTACGACCTGTGGGCCGTGGAGTACGGCTACACCCTGGGCGATCCGAAGGAAGTCCTCAAGCGCGTGGGCGACCCGGGCAACGAATACCTGACCGACGAGGACACCGGCGGGCCCGACCCGCTCGCACGTCGGTACGACTTCGCGAAGGACCCCATCACGTACGCGAAGAACCTCATGGCGCTGGCCAAGTTCTCGCGCGGACGGATCCTCGACAAGTTCGTGAAGGACGGGGAGCCGTGGAGCCGGGCGCGCAAGGGCTACGAGATCACCCTGGGCACGCAGACCAACGCCGTGAACATCATGGCCAACTGGGTCGGCGGGGCGCACATCAACCGCGACCGCAAGGGCGACCCGCGCCCGCCGCTGGCGCCGGTCTCCGCCGCCGATCAGCGCGAGGCGCTGAAGTTCGTCATCGACAACTCCTTCAGCGACGAGTCGTTCGGCCTCACGCCCGAGTTGATGGTGAAGATGTCGGCGAACAAGGACGAGAACTCCCGCGCCGACCCGGCCTGGGCGGTGCACGACCGCATCGCCGGCGTGCAGGCCTCGGTCCTCACCATGCTCATGAACCCCGGCAAACTCCGCCGCGTGTACGACAACGAAGCCTTCACCCCCAGCGACCAGGACGCCGTCACGCTGCCCGAACTGATGAACACCATCAGCGCGGCGGTGTGGAGCGAGCTGGACAAGGGCGTGAACCAGAAGTTCACCGCCCGCAAACCCATGATCTCCTCGCTCCGCCGGGCCTTGCAGCGCGAGCACGCCGAACGCCTCATCGACCTCACCATCGACTCGGGCTTCAACGTCTCCAGCAAGGCCGTCGCCAACCTCGCCACCGACGGCCTGCGCGACCTCAAGGCCAAGATCGGCAAGACCCTCGAGAAGTCCGACTCCAACATCGACCCCTACAGCAAGGCCCACCTGTCGGAACTCAACCTCCGCATCGGCAAGGCCCTCGACGCCTCCTACATCTACAACGCACCCGGCGGCGGCGGCGGGGGCGGGCAGGTCATCTTCTTCGGGCAGCCCACCGAGCAGCCCGGCCCGGGCAGCCTCAAGCCCGTTGAGTAGTCGGCGCCGTTACGATCCGTAGTTACGCACGCCCCGACTCAGGAATGAGCCGGGGCGTTTTCTTGCGCGGATTCCCGTAACGCCCGGTCGGATCGTTCACGCCGCGGTCAGCGTGGCGGTCAGGGGGCCGCCCTCGCTCACGGGCCGTCGGGCTTGCGTCCGGTCGATGGCGATCACCAGCCCGAGGCAGAACGAGGTCAGGATCCACCCCGTGCCGCCCGAGGAGAGGAGCGGCAGGGCGATGCCCTTGGTCGGCGCCATGCCGGTGACCACCGCGAGGTTGATGACCGCCTGGAACGCGATCGTCGCGACCACCCCGAGCGTAAACAGCCGCAGCGCCGGGTGCTGTTCCCGTCGCATGATGAAGAACCCGCACCAGACCAGCCCGGCGAAGAGCAGGCACACCGTCGCCGCCCCGGCCAGCCCCAGTTCTTCCGCGATCACACAGAAAATGAAGTCCGTCCGGTCCTCGGGGAGGTAGCCGAACTTCTGCAACCCGTGCCCCAGCCCGCGCCCCCATCCCCCGCCGTTGGCAATGGCGATGAGCGATTGGATCGTGTGGTACCCGATCCCCTGCGGGTCGGCGTACGGATCGGCAAAGGCCAGCAGCCGCTTCATACGGTACGAACTCGTGAGAATGGCCCCGGCCACCCCCGCGGCCCCGACGGGCACGAAGGCCAGGAAGTGCCACACGTTCGCCCCCGCCGCCAGCAGGACTAGCCCGGCCACCCCCGCGATGAGCACGCTAGTGCCGAGGTCTTCGAGCACGAGGAACGCACAGATCGCCCCCACGGCGGCCAGGGCGGGGACCAGCCCTCGCACAAACAGCCGCATCGATCCCGCACATACCGCTCCGTACCACGCCATGAGCCCGACGCACGCCCACTTGGCGATCTCGCTGGGCTGAACACTCAAGGCATCGCCCAACCCCGGTACCGGCAGGCGAAGCCAACGGCGGGCACCGTTGATCTCATACGACAGCCCCGGCACGTACACCAGGGCACATATCAGCAGCACAGCCCCGGCAGCCATGGCGAGCCGGCCGATCGGCGGTCGGCCGGTCGGGTCGGGGGCGCACAGCCGCTCGGCCAATCGCCGCACGGGGAGCGTCGAAGCCAGGGCCATCGCTCCCAGGGCCAGCACCATGTAGGCCGTTGATCGGGAGAACAGGATGCCCAGGGGGGACATGACCGGCGAGGGGGCGTCCGCCGGGGCGGCTTTCATGTCCGCCGAGTTGACCATGAGCACCCCGAGCGTGAGCAGGGCAAGGGCGATCAGCGCGATGAAGTGGCCGGGGCGGAGCATGGACAGGGTGTATCGACCAAGGTCCGATGTGGGCTGGAATGGACACAGTCGGCACCGTGGAACGCGTTTCGGATACCAGAAAACAAGAACCACCCGCGGCGGGAATTCGTGATAGACTGCGTCCGGCTGCGTTCTACGCCCCTCACGAAAGGGGGTTTTCCGTGGAGTCCGGGCCTCTTTCCATCCACCGTCTGTTGGCCGCCATGAAGAAGATGAGCGCCTCCGACCTGCACCTGAAGGTCGGGGTGCCCCCGGTGTACCGCATCAACGGGCTGTTGCGGGCGGTCGCGTCCGACCCGATCACCGAGGAGGAGGCCGACCACCTGCTCGACCCCATCGTGCCCGAGGTGCTCCGGAAGAAGTTCGACGACACGGGGAACCTGGATTTCGCGACGCACCTGAAGGACGGCGACCGGTTCCGCATCAACATGTACCGCGCGGGGGGGCACACGCACGCGGCCATCCGCCGCGTCAAGGCCGAGATTCCCTCGTACGCCGAACTCCACGTCCCGCCGATCTACGGCGAACTGATCGAGAAGACGATGGAAGGGCTGATCGTCGTGGTCGGCGTGACGGGCAGCGGGAAGAGCAGCACGCTGGCGGCGATGATCGAGCACATCAACCAGACCCGGGCCGACAACATCATCACCATCGAAGACCCCGTCGAGTATCGCTTCACGCCCAAGCGGTCGATCATCTCGCAGCGCGAGGTGGGCATCGACGTGGCCGACTTCGCCGCGGCCCTCAAGTACATCGTGCGCGAAGACCCCGACGTGATCTTTATCGGGGAACTGCGCGACCACGGCACGGTGCTCGCCGCGGTGCAGGCCGCCGAGACCGGACACCTGGTCTTCAGCACCATGCACACCGCCGACACCATGCAGGCCTTCAGCCGCATTCTCGAGTTCTTCCCCAGCCACGAGCACGGGTTCCTGCGTCACGCGCTCTCGAACACCCTCCGCGGGGTGCTCGCGCAGCGCCTGCTGCCCGCCCTGCCCGAGACGAACTTCGGCGTGGTACCCGCGTGCGAAGTGCTGCTGGGCAACTCGGTGGTGCGAGAAAAGATCCGCGAGGGCGACGACGCCGCCCTGCCCATGATCGTGGGCAAGGGCGAGGAGGGCATGCAGAGTTTCACCGCCGCCCTGGCCGACCTGGTCAAGAAGGAATGGGTCTCGCTCCAGACGGCGATGGACTTCGCCCCCAACCGCGAGGCGCTCTCCTCGGCCCTCAAGGGGCTGGAGGTGCGCAGCCAAGGGCTGGTTTCGCGCATCAAGGCCGCGGGGAATCGGTCGTAGTTCTCGGGCGTGATCATGCGTTCCACGCACCCGAGCGGCGCATTCTCGCAGGGCATGCAGGCCACGGCTCGATTCGATCAACCCGACGCCCGATAGCCAGGTGGGATGTCCCGCGCTTTCTCGCTGCTCGAACTGGTCGTGACGGTCGCGATGATCGGCATCATCGTGACGATCGCCGCGCCGCGCATGTCGCGGCTGTCGGAATCCGCCAGGATCGCGGCGACGCAGGAGACTGTCCGCCGGGCGCAGTACGTGCTCGACGAGCAGCAGGCCATCACGGGCGAATACCCCGGCACGCTGCGGCCCGAGTGGTTTCCGCACGGGCGAATCGTGAACGGGCTGCTCCCCGACCAGGCCACGCTGTTGCAGGTCGTTGCCGGGCCGCCCGAGCAGACCGACCCGAGCAGCCCGATCGCGGGGACCAAGGCGGCGGCGGCGTTCTGGTACAACAGCGCGAACGGACATTTCCGCGCCCGCATCCCGTCGCAGGGAAGCCAGGCCGCCAACGCGGCGCTGTACCGCAAGGTCAACTTGTTGCCGCCGAACGTCGCGGTCGGCACGGGGATCGAGATCACCGACGCGGGCGGCGAGAGCGCGATGAGCCTCGAGGCGGAGTAGCGGCAAGCGCGACCGGGCGGGCTCGAACCGCCGACCTGCGGTTTAGGAAACCGCCGCTCTATCCAACTGAGCTACGGTCGCACGCGTGGATCGTAGGGATTCGCCCGGCGGGGTACCATGCGCTGCGGCGGGAAGACCGCCGGGAGGTTCCCATGACCACGACGACCAGGCCGCCGGCGACGCGGCTGTACGAGGACGACGCCGAGACGCTCCTCAAGTCCGATCTCTTTCCCGACCGGGTGACCCTGCTGCCCGGCGAGGGCGGGGCCGTGTCGGCCCGCGAACGCATCCGCCTTATGTGGGGGCAGGACCTGCTCCGCGACCTGATCGACGGGCGCTACCGCACGGTGGTGTGCGGCGTGAACGACGCCGACAACTCCCACGGCATCATCGCCCACCTCGTCGAACTCATCACCACCAGCCAGTGGTCGAGCAAGAGCGTGACGAGTTACGCGAAAATGTTCCAGGAGTCGGTGGGCGTGCACGCGGCGGCGGACCGTGAGCCGTATGTCCTCAAGTTTGACCTCGACTCGATCCTCATCCTGGGTATTCTGCGACCCAAGGGGCGGGATCACTTCACGCTGGAGGACATGTCGCGCGGGTTCAAGACGGTGACGAAGATGCTGGCCGACCGTCGCGACCGCTGGCCATGCGCCAGCGTGAGTTTCCTCAACGCCAAGGCGAATCGGCTCGCCGGGCCGGACGGGCGCGAGCCGAGTTTCGAGGCCGTGCTGCGGACGATGTTCAACGCCGGGTTCCGCGGCGACGTGTACGCCTCGCTGGCGATGTGGAAGTTCGGGCACGTAGGCGTCTTCCCGACCTACCCCTTCCCCGCCGGGCTGGAGCAGATGCGCAAGGGCAGCAGTTGAAGAACGGCCCCGATCACCGGGTGCCGCATCACGCATGGATCATCGCGCACTGATCGACCGCCTCGAAGCCTTCGGGCACGCCCTGCCCGGCGTGGTCGCGTGCGTGACGGCCGAGGACGCCCGCTGGAAACCGCCCCACGGGGCCTGGTCGATCCTCGAGATCGTCTGCCACCTTGAAGAAGAAGAGCGGCGGGACTTTCGGCTGCGGCTGTTCCAGACCCTGCGCGATGCGTCGCAGCCCTGGGCGCCCAACGACCCCGAGGCCTGGGCACGCGAGGGGCGGTACCACGCACGCGACCTGCGCGCGATGGTCCGGGCGTTCGTCGCGGAGCGGGCCGAATCGGTTACACAGTTGCGGCTGATCACCGCCGGCCGCCCGGTCGATTGGACGATCGCCTACCAGCACCCCAAGGTCGGGCCGGTCTACGCGGGGGAACTGCTCGCCTCGTGGGCGGCCCACGACGCGCTGCACCTGCGGCAGATCGCCAAGCGAATGTTCGAACTCGCGGGGCGCGACGCGCCGGGGTTCAGCACGCGCTACGCGGGTGAGTGGGGGCCGTAGCGCAAGTCGCACACCTCTACCACGGGCACATCCCGCCGACGGCATTTTCCAAGTCCTCGACATCCGCGCCGTTCACCGCCCCGTCGCGGTTGAAATCCCCGTCCGCGTACCCTGGGATGTTCACCTGGCAGAAGTCCGTGAAATCCCCGCCCACGGCCAGTTCCATGATCTCCACGTCCACCCCGTTGATATTCCCATCGCAGTTCACGTCCGGGTCGCACACGTTCCAATAGCAGTAATCCAGCAGGCCGTCCTGTGGCCACAGGTCCAGCGACGGGTCGGCGGCGATCTGGGCCAGGTCATTCTCCCCGTTCGCGTCGCAGTCCGGCGTCAACTCGAACGTGTACGCGAACCCCGCCGCGAGCGGCGCGGCCTCGCCCTCGCCGAATGTTCCCATGCACACCAGCGGGGTCAGCATGGCGCCCGTATTCGACTCGGTCACCGGCGCCAGCGCATACACCCCGGGCAGCAGATATTGCACGCCGTTCCCCGTGATCGTCACCAACCGCGACCGCGGGTCGTTCTCGTCCTGGTCCAGGTCCATGGTCATCCACTTCCCGCGCTCGGTTGTGAGGGTTCCGTTGAACGCCGTCAGCGCGTGGTGCGTCGGGTGGTTCGCGCCGATGTGCCCGTAGAACGCGAGCGTGAGAACGCGCCGATCGATCTCCGGCTCCAGCAGCCCGGCGAACTCCGAACTGAGAAACGTGCGTGCCGCCTCCAGGTCCGCGTCCGCCGGCGGGTCGCACGCCGTGCGGTGCAGCGCGAAGGGCACGAGGCCGACGGCCCCGCCGCCGAGCGCCGCGGGCAGGCCGTCGTAGTGCGGGGATTCCCACTCGCTCGAACTGGGCGTGGGGGAGAGTTCCAGGAGCGGGCACCCGCTGCTGGTTTCGCCGACCTGCACGGCCCCGGTCCAGAGTGCGGCCTGTGGCAGACCGGTGTTGGCCGCGTTGATGACGACTTGGCCATGCAGGCCTTCATTCTCGTGAATCCAGATTTGGCCGCGCGGGTCGTCCATGGAGTTACAGCGCGGGAATGTGGGGTCGCGTGGGTCGTTCGAAACCAACTGGATGTACACGCATGTTTCACAAGGAGCCAGCCACAGAGTGCCCTTGCATATCTGTTCATCGAGCGGCGAGGTGTCGTACACACTGTGAGTCGCATCGCCCAGAATGCCGCCGATCTGTAGTAATCGATCTGATGGAACGGCGGGCACGTGGATGTTCCCGAACATGTTGTATTCGACCATGGCGGTTTCCCAGTCGCGCATCCACAGTGTCGCGAGCGACCCCATTCGCCCGACCTCCAGGTCCCCGATCGAGGCGTAGTAGTCGTCCATCGCGGTGCCGTCGAGGTTGCCCGACCACACCGAACCGAGCGCAAAGTCGTCGATGCTCAGCCAGTCGATATGCGGCGACTCGATTCGTGGCGGGTAGATCTTGCAGTTTTGGTTCGAACCGAAGTGCTGCCAGACGGTCGAGACTGAGGCAATCGTAATCTTGTCGATCGATACCGCGGCGCGGATTAGCCCGTCGATGGCGCCGGAATCAGTGCCTCTGGACGCGGGGTCATACCAGTCGTCGGCCGACGCCGGCTCGAACGGTGCGGAGTCCACCCCGCAGAGCCCAGGCCCAAAGTTCGCGAACTTGTCGCCCGACACGCCAAGGTCGCGCTCGGTTGGGACCGGGTCGCCACGCCCGATCGATATCGATTGGATGTGCCCGTCGATGAATCCCTCCCCGCTGCCCGTGGCCCCGCCTGTGGCCGCCACACACCCTTTCATCCATCGACCGATCCACACCTCGCCGAGGATGGTCCCGCCGATGATGTTGGACCAGTTCACGTTGTAATCGACCGTGATGTCGGCGTAGATCGCGCCGCGGGCGTAGATACCGTCGAACGTGTTCGGCTCGAATAGCGTGCCGATCTTGCCCATGCTCGACGCCCGCACCGCGCCGTAGAGATCGCCCGCGGTCTCGATGAGCCCGAGGCACGGCCCGGCCGTCGCCGAGTACATGTTCACGTCGCCCAGGTTATCCGAGATCGCCTTGGTTGCCTGAATGTCAGCCTTGAAGTCCCGCGCCAGCACGTTGCCTGAGCCGTCGATCACACGGATTTCGTGGATGCCGGCGCCCGCGTAGATCTTGAGCAACTCGGTCGTGGCGCTGTCGATGGGCCCGGAACTGAAGATCGAGCCGATCGTGCCCTGCTCGGCGCGGATATCGCCCTGAATGCCAATCACGTCCTGGTGCGTGGACGGCCCGACGATCACGCGTTGAATGCGGGCGAACGAGAACTGATTGGTGAGCGCGAACCCGTCGGACTCGGCCGTGATGTTGCCCGTGATGCCCTTGCCCGCGGTGATGAGCTCGATCGTTTCGCCGCCGATGGGGTAGTCCCAGCCGACGGCCGTAACGTTGGCGCTGATCAGGCCCGTCGGCGTCGTCGCCAGCGGGTTGATCGCCTGCATGCGAAATATCTGGCCCACCGTGATGTCGCCGCTGATCTCACCCGTCGCGGCGATGGCCAGCCGCGTCGCCCGCGCCAGAGACGTGTCCGTCGAACTGTCGGGGTTGACGATGATCAACCCGCCCGCGGGGTCGCTGCCGCAGGTCCCCGTGCTTGTCGACGCGCCGAAGTTGATGCAGCCGATTTCGGGGATCGGTTCGTCGAATACAGCTGGGAATCCCGGGTCGGCCTCCAGCGGATCACGCCACACGACCGCGAGCAGCAGGTAGCCGCCCGTCGTGGCCGAGCCGTTGATCGTCACTCAACCGATGCTCGCGTTCGGCAGGCCGTTCGTGTCGCGCGTTTCGTCGTAGATGCGGATGAACTGCGGCGAGGAGATTGGCTGATACCCCGGCGTGCCCGGGTCGGCGTCGAGGTTGATCGTGATGCAGTCGCCGCTGCTGTACGTCGTCGTCTGCCGCGTGCCGTTGATCTCAACGACGACAGGTCCAGCAAGAGCCTTAGACCCGGCCCCCCCCCCTACAAGAACCAGACTGATAGCGAACATGTTTGCGTGACTGGCCATGGGAATCTCCTTTTCGAGACCGTCCTATAGCACGAATACAAAGTAAAACGCCGGCTGTCAAGCCCCAAGGTCCGGGAATTTGTGATGCGATTCGGAATCCGAGGTCGTACGTTGATAGGCTTGGGAAATCCCCACCGCGATTCGCAAGCAGGTCCTTTGCCAGCGCACTAGAGAGGGAGATATCCCATTGGCTCCCGTCGAAGACGCGCGCGAAGGGCTGGCCTCCAAGACTGATTACACCCTCGGTCCACTCCGTCGTGGCCCCCGCCACGTCCAACAGACCGAAGGGGCTCGCTATGCCCGGATACGCACCGAGCGGGATCGAGAAGGGAGTGCCCGGGAACTGCCCCGGGTGCCAGCCCGCGTTGGCCTGCGCGAACGGGCCGTTGGGGTCGGGGACGGGCTGGTTGTTCACGACCCCGACGCGCACGCCCGGCGGGCCGTACCACAGCGGCGTGTTGGTGCCGTTCGGCTGCGTCCACCACCCGCCCGTCGTGCCGTCGCCGTTCACTTTGTACGGGTCGTAGTGCGCCGCCTTGAGCCATTCATCCCACGATGGAATCCAGAATCGTGCATCCGTGTGACGCGTGAGTTGATCGGTGAAGACCGCGCTTCCGCCAACGTAGCCGAACGTGCTCACGTCGTAGGCGCCGTTCAGAAACGCCGCGCGGTCCAGTGATTTATCGTTGTGCAGCCAGTTGCAGTACATCGCGGCCATGCGCCAGGAGATGTTCCCCACCGGCAGCATCTCGTTGCCCGCGGGCACCGTCCAGCGCTGCCTGCCCGGGTTGTTGGGCGTGGCGCCCACCGCGCCCCAGAAGTTGGGCGGAAAAAGGTGCGGCAGGGGCGCATCGGCCCGGTCGTAGGCGGCGTTGAAGAACTCGACCCACTGGGCTGTGGTCACCTCGTACCTGCCGATCCGGTACTCGTACCCCACGGCCCCGCGCCCGACAGCGCGGTCTCCCGGC
This sequence comes from Phycisphaerae bacterium, assembly GCA_022180725.1. Classification (GTDB taxonomy): domain Bacteria; phylum Planctomycetota; class Phycisphaerae; order Phycisphaerales; family UBA1924; genus RI-211. Next base: position 144,471 of record BQMO01000009.1, on the reverse strand, counting down.
GTGCCGTTGCCGGCCCAGGCCGCGTTGCCGGGATGGGTGATGGTGACAAAGTCGATACCCGAGGGGTCGGGCTGGGCGAGGGCGGGCGCGTGGAACACGGCCAGGGCGGCCGCCATCGCGACGATCTGGCCGAGGCCGCGGCGGATTGAGGCCGAAATGCCGGGAGCGCTCATGCGTGAAGTATGCATCACGCCCGGCACAAATGCCAGCGGAATTCGGTGGGGAAGTGGGGAAAACTAGGCACGGAAGGCCCGGCACGGAGTGCCGGGCTACCCAAGAGGGCGACCCAAGTGGGCGACCCGAGAAGCCCACCCCCCGGCCCCCTCCCGCGGGGAGGGGCGTGCTACGGGCAAGGCCCGCCGGCGACGACGAGTTCGAGGGCTTCGACGTCGAGGCCGTTGACCGCGCCGTCGCCGTTGAAGTCGGCGTCGCTGGCGCAGTAGTCGGCGAAATCACCACCGACGGCGAGTTCCTGAACTTCCACATCGACACCGTTCGCCGCGCCGTCGCAGTTGACGTCGGGGTCACAGGCGAACGGCGTGACGCCGCCGGTGATGACAAGGGCGAAGCCCTGGGTGCCGATGTTGACCTCGGCGCCGACGACATCGACGGACCATGTCCCGCTTTCGGGTGAGGCGAGGAGGACTTGTTCGAGGTTGTTGAGCGCGTCGGGCGTGCCGCCCGTCGAAGAGACACCGCCGGCGAAAACGTTGCCGAAGTACACGGCTCCGCCGGGCGAGGTCACGCGGAGATTCAGGTTGTTGATGGGGACGTAGGTGGCGTTGACCTGGGCGGGTTCGTCGGCCCAGGCGAGGGTGATCTTCAGCGATTGGCCGGGCAGCACGGCAACGCGCGTCCGGGCGAGTCCGCCCGTCACGAGCGCGCCGGGCGACGAGTTCCTCACGTCGGTGACGATGAGGCGGCGCGCATCGCCGGCGAAGTAGAGCGCGTCGTCGGCGAGGACGCGGCCCCAGCCCTCGCGGTCGGAGGGGAACCCGGCGACGCCGGTCATGTCCGCCGCGCTGTTCACGAGCAACGCCTTGAGGAGTTGCCCGCTGGGGGAAAAGGCGTCGGCGGTATTGGCGATGCCGCTGGGGTAGAACCCGCTGGTAAAGTACTGCCGCGCGAGGACCGCGACGCCGGCGACGGCGGGGCAGGCCATGCTGGTGCCCGAAAACCCGGCGGTGGCGCAGCCCGTGGAGCCGTTGGACGAGAAGATGGCGCAGCCGGGCGCGGCGATCTCGGGCTTGCGCCGCCCGTCCTGCGTCGGGCCGTTGCCCCCGAAGCACCAGTTGGCCTGGTTGGGGGCCTGGCTGGAGGCGGTGACGGCGAGGGAGTTCTTGGCGTTCTCGGGGTTGGTGACGATGGAGCCGTCGGAGACGGCGTGGAGGATGAGGATGTCCTCGAAGTCGCGCGCCGCGCGGTCGATGCCGCGGCACCCGCCGTCGTACTCGCGCGTCCAGTCGGCGCCCCAACTGTTCGTGTGGACGGTGGCGCCCTGCTGGGCGTGGAGTTCGAAGCGGGCGTACATGCTGGTTTCGTCGGCGGTGGGGTGGATGTTGTAGACGAGTTTGGCGTTGTACGCGATGCCGCGCGTGTCGGACCAGGTCCCCCCGTCGCCCGCGACGGTGCCGGCGACGTGCGTGCCGTGCGCGTTGTAGCCGACGGAGGTGTTGTACGCGAGGATCTTGCGATGGTCGGGGCCGATGGGGTTGACCGAGTCGAGGAAGGAACAGTGCGCGGGGGCGATGCGCCCGTCGATGACGCCGACGATCTGTCCTTGCCCGGTCAGGCCTCGGTCGTAGAGCGGGGTGATGCCCGCGAGGTTGCTCTGCACGACCCAGCGCGTGGTGGAGTTGCTGCGGAGTGTGTACTCGGGGAACTCCTCGACGAACTGGACATCGTCGAGGTCGGCCAGCGCGGGAATCGCCACGCGGGGAAGGATCGCGCCGATCGCGATAGAGTCGCCCACACGCTCGACGCTGGAGACCGAGGCACCGTCGAGGTTCGCGAGGGCGGCCTGAACGGCGGCGGGATCACGGTGCGCGAAGAGGTGGATCGTGACGGCGGCCTTCCCCGCGTCGGCCAGGGCTTGGCGCTCGGGCGTGGTCGGCACGCGCGCCGCGTTCAGCAACTGCGGCTCGATTTTCCATTCGCGTTGATAGGCGCCGATCCACGTGACGAACCCGGCGGCGCGGAGAGCGGCCGGGTTGGCGTCGCGCAGTTCACAGATGTACGCGTGCCACGGGAGGTATCCGAGGAGGCGCACGCCCGCGTTGGCGAGGATCGTCGCGCGGGCCGGGTCCATCGGGCCGTCGAGCACCAGCACGCACGGGGTGGCGTCGAACCCATCAGCGCCGAGCAAGTTCGGGAGCGTGCGGGTGTCCACGTCGCCGGTGCGAAGGTTGAGCACCCCCGCGCGGGGCGTGATGACCCCGACGGCCGCGTCCGCGGCGCGGGCCAACCCCGCGGCCAATACCAGTGCCGCGATCCCGACGGCTGCGTGAACGTACCGGCGACCCATCCCGCTCCCATCGTCCAGTAGGCAAGAACATCTCAGCCACGGAAGGCTGATGAACGCTCAGACTAGCATCGGTACGTCGGCACGCCTCCTGCGGATTCTCGCAATGAAACGCGATTCGCGGTTGGTTTCTGGAAGGGTGGCGAGTTATTACGCTGCCTTCGTGGAGGCCGGGAGGTCGAGCATTCGGCCAATACCGAGGCGCCACGGGGTCTCCGAAGAGGCCTTGAAGTGCCGCATGGCGGCCGATCGTGAGGCGATCAGCGTGAGGTGACGGTCCAGCCCGGTCGAGCGGAGCAGGCCTTCTTCGCGTTTGGGCATGCCGAGCACGAAGAGTTTGCCCCCGAGATTGGAGCAGAAGCGCGAGACCTCGATCATGGCGTTGATCCAGGCGCAGTTGAACTTGCCGACGCCGGCGACTTCGAGGACGACCTGGCCCTGAACTTCCGAGGCGAGTTGACGGAGGTATCGGCCCAGGACGGTGGCCTGGGATTCGAGGATGGCGGGTGCCGTGATGCTGATGATGGCCGCGTCCCCGAGGCGGCTGAGGGTGAACATGGTGTCGGGCAGTTGGTGCGACTCGGCGATGGCGTACATTGAGGTTCTCCACGCGGGGCGGAAGCCCGCCGGCGCACGCCGGGGCGGGTTCCCGCGACGGGAGAACATGCCAAACAAATCGCGCAAGGTCCATGCAAGCCGCGGTGAATAAATGAGTTACGGCGACGGACCCTGCGGATTGTGTCGTTGATGTGATCCGTGTGGTTTGGGCGGAGGTGGCCGATGACGGGGGTACCGTCCTAGAACATCTTTCCGCACATCGACGCCCCATTGGGGGTCAGAAATCGGACGGAGCGATCATGGCTGAACCATTGGTGGTGCTGGACAACCTGACGAAGCGATTCGGGGCCGGCTCCGGAGGAATTCTGGCGGTCGACGGCGTGTCGATGCGGGTGATGCCGGGCGAGGTGCTGGGGTTTCTCGGGCCCAACGGGGCCGGGAAGTCGACCACGATGAAGATGGTGACGGGGTACATGACGCCGACATCGGGACGGGCGCTGGTGTGCGGCAAGGACGTGGGCGAAGACCCGATCTGGGTGAAGGAGCGGGTAGGGTACTTGCCGGAAGGGGCGCCGGCCTACCCGGACATGACGCCGGCGTCGTTCCTGAACTTCATCGCGGACGTGCGTGGTCTGCGCGGGTCGGCGCGAAGCGAGGCGGTAAACAAGGCGGTGGCCCGGGCGCAGTTGCAGGGCGTGCTGCGGCAGCCGATCGACACGCTGAGCAAGGGGTTCAAGCGGCGGGTGGGGCTGGCGCAGGCGATTCTGCACGAGCCGCCCGTGCTCATCATGGACGAACCGACCGACGGGCTGGACCCGAACCAGAAGCACGAGGTGCGGCGGCTGATCCGGGAGTTGGCGCGCGAGGGCGGGCGGGCGATCGTGCTGAGCACGCACATCCTGGAGGAAGTCGAGGCCGTGTGCACGCGGGCGGTGGTGATCGCGCGGGGGCGGATCGTGGCGGACAGCACGCCGGCGGAACTGGCGGCCCGTTCGAAGTATCACCATGCCGTCACCCTCAGCGTGATCCCTCCCTCGGGCGTGATGGTGTTCGACGAACTGGCGAAGGTCCCGGGTGTGGCGCGCGTCGAGGATGGCGGCACGGTGCACGCGGACGGCGGCGCGAAAGTGACGTGCACGCTCGTGCCGGTGCGCGGAAAGGACATTGCTCCGGCGGTGAACGAGTTTGTGCGGGCGAAGCAGTGGAAGGTCGAGGCGGTGCGGCTGGAGGGCGGTCGGCTGGACGACGTGTTCCGGGAGTTGACCAGCGGAGTGTCGTGAGGGAACCGGTGCAAGCCGGGCGTTGAAACGGAGCATCCATGCGTGGCTGGTGGCCGATCCTGAAGCGCGAACTGGCGGGGTACTTCGTGACCCCGGTGGCGTACGTGTTCATCGTGATCTTCCTGGTGCTGACCGGGGTGTTCACGTTCGAACTCGGGAACTTCTACGGGCAGGAAGGCTCGGGGCAGGCGGACCTGCGCCCGTTCTTCGGGTTTCACCCGTGGCTGTACCTGTGCCTGGTGCCGGCGGTGGCGATGCGGCTGTGGGCCGAGGAGCGCCGCGGGGGCACGCTCGAACTGCTCATGACCCTGCCCGTGACGCGCGCGGGGGCGGTGGTGGGGAAGTACCTGGCGGCGTGGGCGTTCTGCGGGGTGGCGCTGGCGCTGACGTTCCCCATGTGGGTGACGGTGGCGTGGCTGGGCGACCCGGACCACGGGGCGATTCTCACCGGCTACCTCGGGAGTTTCCTGATGGCGGGAGGCTTTTTGGCGATCGGGGCGGCGGTGTCGGCGTCGACGCGAAGCCAGGTGATCGCGTTCATCGTGAGCGTGGTGGTGTGCTTCGGGTTTCTGCTCGCGGGGTACGGGCCGGTGATCAACTTCTTTACGGCGTGGGCGCCCGCGGGGGTGCTCGAGGCGCTCTCGGGGTTCAGTTTCCTGACGCGGTTCGACGCGATGGCCAAGGGCGTGATCGACGCGCGCGACGTGGTCTTTTTCGGCTCGCTGATCGCGGCGTGCCTGGTGCTGAACGCGGCGCTGCTCGAGCGCGGGAAGGGGGCCTAAGCGATGAACCGGAACGTTCAGATCGTCGTGCTCCTGGCCGTATTGGTGGCGGGGTTCTTCGCCGTGAACCTGATCGCGGGTCGATTGCTCACCGGGCTTCGACTCGACGCGACGGAGGGGCGCGTCTACACGCTGACGGCGGGGTCGCGGGCGGTGGCGAAAAGCCCGGACGAACCCGTGACGCTGACGTTCTATTTCTCGAGCGCCGCGGCCCGTGGGCAGCCCGACCTGGAGAGTTACGCCCGGCGGGTGCGCGAGTTGCTGGGGGAATACGCGCGGGCGTCGGGGGGCAAGGTGGTGGTGAAGGTGGTCGATCCCGAGCCGTACGCGGAGGCCGAGGACGACGCGGTGAAGGCGGGGCTGGCGGGGCTTCCCATGCCCAGCGGGGTGACGCTGTACTTCGGGCTGGTGGGGGTGAACAGCGTGGAGACGCGCGAGGTGATCCCGTTCTTTGACATGCGCAAGGAGCGGTTTTTGGAGTACGACCTCAGCCGGCTGATCTACGCGCTGGCGAACCCGAAGAAGCGGGTGGTGGGGCTGTTGAGCGGGTTGCCGCTGGAGGGCGGGTTCGCGATGGACCCGCGCACGCGCCAGCCGACGCAGACCCCGCCGTGGCGGATCGTCGAGGAGATGAAGACCCTCTACGACGTGCGAACACTGGATCAGCCCGACGAAATCCCTGCGGACGTGGACGTGCTCGTGGTGGTGCACCCCAAGGAGTTGAAGGAGCGGACGCAGTACGCGATCGACCAGTTCGTGCTGCGGGGCGGGCGGCTGCTCGCGTTCATCGATCCGCTGTGCGAAAACGACCAGGTGCCGGGCATGGCCGTGGCCGACGGTGGAAGAGGATCAAACCTCACGCGGCTGATGGACGCGTGGGGGGTGGAGATGCCCGCCGAGACGCTCGCCGCCGACGACACGCTCGCGCTGCGCGTGTACGTGGGAAGCCAGCAGAACCCGGAGGCGGTGCCGTACGTGGTGTGGCTCGGGTGCGACGACCGGGCGCTGTCGAAGGACGACGCGATCACCGGGAGCCTGAAGCAGATGATCCTCGGCACGGCGGGGGTGATCCGGGCGAAAGAAGGCGTGTCGGGCGGGTTGACGATCACCCCGATCATTCAAACCACGGCGACGGCGACGACGCTGCCCGCGAGCGCATTGGGCCTTCAGCCCGACCCCAAGGCGCTGATGAAGCAATACACACCCGGGAAAGCGGCGCTGACGCTGACGGCGCGGCTGCACGGGAAGGCGAAGTCGGCGTTCCCCGAAGGCCCCGCCGGGGGCGCTGGGGTCGCCGGGCTGAGAGAATCGGCGGGCGACGTGAACGTGATCCTGGTGGCCGACTGCGACCTGCTGTCGGATGCGATGTGGGTGCGGATCGACAACTTCCTCGGACAACGGTTCGCGCGGAAGGTCTCGGACAATGGGGACTTCGTGCTCTCGGCGTTGGACAACCTGATGGGCAGCGCCGACCTGATCGCGGTGAGGGCGCGGCGGGACACGAACCGCCCCTTCACGGTGGTGGAAGAGATGCGCCGCAAGGCGGACAAGGCGTACCTCGCCGAACTGGACGTGCTGGAGGCCAAGGAGCGTGACGCGACGGAGCGCTTGCGGGCCTTGCAGGCCAAGCGCGACGACGCCGACAAGGGCGTGCTGCTGACGCCCGAGCAGCAGGCGGAGATCACGAAGCTGCGGGCCGAGCAGGTGGCGACGCGGAAATCCATCCGCGAGGTGAAGCGTCGGCTGCGGGCGGACATCGACACGCTGGGGGCGCAGTTGAAGTTCATCAACGTGGCGCTGGTGCCGCTGCTGGTGGCGGTGTTCGCGGTGGGGCTGGGGCTGGCGCGGCGCGTGCGGCGGGCGCGACCCGCCGGGGGTGCGGCGGCATGAAACCTCGAACGTTGATGCTGGCGTGCCTGGGGGCGGGGCTGGCGGTGGCCGGGGCGTGGCTGGTCACGCGACCGGATCGGACGCCTTCGCCGGTCTCGCACGGCTCGCTGTGCCCGGACCTGGCGGCGCGGGGCAACGACGCGGCCCGGATCGTGATCAAGAAGGCCGGGGCCGAGGTGGTAATCGAACGGCGTGACGCCGGCTGGACGGTCGCGAGCAAGGGCGGGTATCCCGCGTCGCGCGATCAGGTGATCGACCTGGTGCGGGCGCTGGCGGATGCCACGCTCCTCGAAGAGCGCACGAGCAAGCCGGAGTTGTACGGCCGCCTGCGCGTGGAAGACCCCGATGGAGCCGGGGCCGCCTCGACGATGGTGCGCGTGGAGGATGCCTCGGGCGGTGTGATGGCCTCGGTGATCGTCGGGAACGCCCAGCCGCTCGGGGATGACCAGGGTTTCTACACGAGGCGGATGGGCGAGGCACGGTCATACCTGGCGTCGGGCGCGGTGCGTGCCGAGGCGGACCCGCTCGCGTGGGTCCAGCGCACGATCACGGAACTCCGCAACGAGCGGGTGCGGTCGGCGCGGGTGCGGCACCCCGAGGGGGAAATCCACGTGCACCGGGCGCGGGCTTCGGAGCAAGTATTCGTGCTCGACGGCGTGCCCGAGGGGCGCGAACTGCGCGACGAGTATGTGATGACGCGCCTGGCCTGGGCGTTGTCGTACATCACGTTCGATGACGTGGCCCCGGCGGGGTCGATGACCCTCGACCCGGCGGGCGCGCTGGTGATGGAGACGCGCTGCTTCGACGGGCTGCTGGTGACGGTGCGGCAGTGGAAGGTGGATGGGGCGACGTGGATCACGCTGGCGGCGGCGTTCGAGGCCCCGCCCGCGCCACCCGCCGACGAGGGCGCGGCGTCCGCGCCGGTCACCGCGCCGAGCGCCGATCTGCAAGCCGAGATCGATCGGCTGAACGCGGCGTGGTCGCCCTGGGTGTACAAGATCCCCGAGTACAAGGCGACGGTGCTGCGGAGCGTGATGGAGGACTTCCTCAAGCCCGCGACCCCCACGACCCCCACGACGCCGGCCACCCCCGCCGCCGAGGGCGACGTGTCCCGCGATGACGATGCGCCGTAACGGCGTGAGTCGCCGGATTCGCCGTATTCCGTCCGGCGAGTGCGGTGATGGGAGAGTGCCCGTGTGGTCGTGACGCACACAACCTGTCGATATGAAGGCGGTAGTTTGGAGATCACCCATGTGCATCCAACGCCGCATTTCCCCGGTAGCATGGCTCGTACCAGTCGCGGCTCCATCAGGGTTCGTTCTCGCCCAACCCGTGCCCAACTACGGCTTCGAATGGCGGACGGTCGGGGCGGCGGGGAACCGCGACACGAACCCCGATGAAGTGTGGCTCAACCCCGGCCTGCGGATCGGGGCCGTGGGCTATGAGTATCGTCTGACTCGTACGGAGGTCACGACGGCCCAGTATTTCGAGTTTCTGACCGCGTATGCGCCGTATGTGACCGAATCGCCGTACAGCACGGAAGTCCGCGGCCCGTGGATCATCTACACCGCTTCCGACGGCTTTCAGATGTACCCCGGTGCGGAGAACTACCCGACCGAGATGGGCTGGCGCATGGCCGCCCGCATGTGCAACTGGCTGCACAACGGGAAGTCCGGCGAGGCTTGGGCGTTCACCACGGGTGCGTACGACACAAGCACCTTCACCGCCAACCCAGACGGCACATTCAACGATGGCGACCGGCTGCCGGGCGCGCAGTTCTGGATTCCCACTCAAGACGAGTGGACCAAGGCCATGTACTACGACCCGAACCGGCACGGTGCAGGTGTCGATGGTTACTGGGAGTACCCCAATCGCTCGAACGACCCGCTGGTAGCGGGCCTTCCTGGCTCCGGCGCGCAAACGTCGGCAGGCCACGGCATCGGCGTGGCCCAGTTCCCAGTCGGGTCGTATCCGGACACCTTCTCTCCTTGGGGCTTCATGGACGCTTCTGGCGGGGTGCGCGAGTGGCTTGGCGACTGGATGCCGCCGGAGTTCCCGGGCCACGGGCGCGGCGTGAGGGGGTCCATGACCGGCGGATTCGGTCCAGATCAGGACTGGTTGCCGCTCACCGATCCCAGCAATCCTCGCGGTGCGTCCGCGGGGCTGCGGATCGCTTCTGTTGTACCTGCCCCGTCTATCGTGCTTTGCTTTGCGGTCAGCGCTTTGGGCTTTGCGAGAAGGAGACAGCCGTGAGAACGTTGCGAGTCATCTTGGCGTGCGTGTGTATGACGGTCTGGCACTGCGCATGCTTTGCACAGAACATTTTTTCAACAACTGCGCTGGATGGATCAAGCGTTACGAGCTACACCGAGACTGCCTTGTCCGGACGTGGCACGGCGATCTCGATGACGGTGAATCTTGGCGCGGGCATCGGTGGTGGAGGCGTCAACCGCGTCAGGCTCTTCACGAACATCAACTACTTTCCCGCAGGAAACAAGCCAATCGCACGGCTGACCGTGACGACCAACGGGACACCTGGCCGTTCGCTCATCCTGACGGTTGACGGGCTTGTAAACTCTGCGAACGGGAGGACGATCTCTGTCCTTCAGGAAGGGTCATTCAGTGGATCGCCCACGACACTCGCGGTCGCGAGCGTGGGCCAACTCGGTGATGCGACCACCGCCTACGACCTTTCGTTCTCCGCGTTCTCCGGAAGCATCGTTCATCAGAACTCCTCGCTCGGATACTCCGGAAATATGTACGCCAACCTCATCGCGGGTGGCCCAGTCGGAGGCCCGCACAGCGGCAACTTTGATGACTCATTTATCGTCGAAGGCGAGTTTCTCGGCACCATCAACGCCCAAGGCTACGTCAACGTTCTCCGGGCGCTCAATCAGCTCGGTTCGACTTCTAGCCCAGCCACGATTACCGCGAAGCGGTTTCATCGGATCGACGCCGCGAGTTTCAACGGCACGATCTCCACGACCGGAACGACGACCGACGACGGGATTGGACAACTCACGATCACCGGCGCGGCAAAAGGCCAAATCACGACAAGTCGTATCGGAGTAACCGGCGGCTGGCCTGGCGTGTGGACTATCGGGGGCGATCTGGACGCCGATGTCACTGTCACACAGAATGTCGATGCGGAAACCGGCGGTGGTCCCGCCTCCGTCATCATCGGCGGCGAGTTCAAGGCAGGAAGGTTTTTCAAGATCGGCGGCGACCTCGCGGGTGGCGCATTCGAAGTGGGCGGCATCAAGGTCAACACCGCGGGAAACCTCAAAGGACAGGTGATTGTCAACGCCAACAACTCGTCGAACGCGTGGCTTGGCGACGTCACGGTTGGCTCGACCATGCTCGATCCAGGCTCATCGGGAGCAAACGTCGCGTACGCAACGCTCCCCAGTACGCTCGGCGGCGGCGCTGTCGGCCACGCCCGCTTCCGCCTGCACGGCGAGGCGTGCGACCCGCCCCTGAACCTCACGACACCACCACAACTTCTCAACTCCGCGTTCTGCCACAGGCCGCCGGCCTTCCCCAACGCGTACGACTTTGAGGAGATCGTCCTCGTGTTCTACGGCGGGGTCAGGGCCGACCACCCGACCACAGCCCCGTGCATGTTCGCGTTGAGGGCGCCGGATCGACACGCTTCGAGCAGTGGATCGAGGCCGAAGTCCGCCGCGATAGAAGCAACCCGGGCGATCCGTACTCCCGCGAGGTGGTCTGACGGGCAACGGATTCACGCACCTCATGCCGGGCATCTACCGCGTCACCTTTGTGACCACGCCCGGCGAAGGCGTCAGCCCGCTCCTGTGCGACAGCCTGCTCACGTCCAGCGACGTGCCCGTGCTGAACTCGGTCGGCGGGGTCGAGGTCGAGTACGTCTTTGAACTTCTCTCCGACTGCGACCTCAACGGCGAGGACGACGCGGCCCAGATCGCCGCGGACCAGTTGCTCGACATCATGCCCCACGACGGCCGGATGGACTACTGCTACGCGGGCGACTGCGACGCGGACGTGAACTGCGACGGCTCGGCCAACGGGGTGGACATCGAAGTGATGGAACGGGCGATCGGCGGGGACGGCGAGGACTACTGCCTCGAGAGCCTGGACTGGAACGGGGACGGGGCCGCGAACGGCGCCGACATCGAGGCCGTCGAAGTCGCCGTGGGCGGCGGCGGGTGCCCGTGGGAGTAGGGCGCCGTCGGCAGGGCGTGCGTGCGGCGGCTGTCCGCTTGCGCGTGCCCGGCGCGGGTATCGTGCATTCGTGGAGTTGACGACGCTGCGGCAGTTTCGGGAGATCGCGCGGGCCGGGCACATGACCCGGGCGGCGGCGGCGTTGGGGGTGACGCAGCCGGCGCTCTCGGCGAGCGTGCGGAAACTCGAGGCGGAAGTCGGTGCGACGCTGCTGCACCGGTCGCGGCGGGGCGTGGAACTGACCGAGGCCGGGCGGGTGTTTCTGGCGCACGCCGAGGACGCGCTGCGGGCGGCGGTCGCGGCGGCGCGGGCGGTGCGCGAGGTGGTGGGGCTGGAGGCGGGGTCGATCCGCATCGGGGGCGGAGCGACGGCGACGGCGTACCTGCTGCCGCGGGTGATCGGCGCCGTTCGGCGGGCGCATCCGGGGCTGCGGTTCTACATCCGCGAGGCGGGGAGCGCGGCGGTGGCGGCGGCGGTGGCGTCGGGGGAGTTGGACCTGGGCATCGTCACGCTGCCGGTGGTCGGCGCGGCGGCGGAGGCCCTGGTGCGCGTGCCGCTCGTGACGGATGAACTGCGGCTGATCGTGCCGCCGAACCACGCGCTGGCGGGGAAGGCGTCGTTCCGCTGGTCGGACGTGGCGGGGGAGGCGCTGGTGGCCTTCGAGGCGGGGACGGCGGTACGGGACATGATCGATCGGGCCGCGGCCCGGGCCGGTATCACGATGCGCGTGGTGATGGAACTGCGTTCGATCGAATCGATCACGCGGATGGTGGCGGCGGGGATCGGGGTGGGGTTTGTCAGCCGCTTTGCGGTCGATGAAACGCGCGGCCTGAGTTGCCGGGATGGGCGGCTGAAGCGGGAGTTGGCGATCGTGCGCCGACGCGATCGGGCCGAAACCCCGGCGGTGATGGCGGTGGAGCGTGAACTGCTCCGGGCCGTGCGCGGGCGACGCGTCGGCGACGCGACCCCGTCGGGATGATATAAACAAAAGTGATTCAATCACCATCTACGATTGATTCGATTCATCGGATATCGAGCCGATACTCTGGATGAACACGCAGGAGACACGCCATGGCACGCCCCGATCCCTTCGCCGCCCGCAAGACGCTCTCGACCCCGCACGGCCGGTACACGTACTTCGACCTGCACGCCCTGAAGTCCAAGGGCGTGGGCGCCATCGACCGCCTGCCCTTCTCGATCAAGGTGCTGCTGGAGTCGATGCTGCGGAACCTGGACGGGTTCATCGTGACGGCGGACGACGTGGCGGGGCTGGCGGCGTGGAACGCCAAGGCCCCGGCGAAGGAGGAGATCCCCTTCATGCCCGGGCGGGTGGTCCTGCAGGACTTCACCGGCGTGCCGTGCGTGGTGGACCTCGCCGCGATGCGCGAGGCGATGAAGAAACTCGGCGGCGACCCCACCGCCATCAACCCGCTGGTGCGGTGTGATCTGGTCATCGACCACAGCGTGCAGGTGGACGCCTTCGGCAGCGCGCAGGCGCTGACCATCAACGCGGGCAAGGAGTTCGAGCGGAACACCGAGCGGTACGAGTTCCTCAAGTGGGGGCAGCAGAGCCTGAACAACTTCACGTGCGTGCCCCCGGCGACGGGAATCGTGCACCAGGTCAACCTGGAATACCTGGCCCCGGGCGTGCTGACGCGCGCGTGCCCGGAGACGGGCGAAACGGTGGCGTACCCGGACTCGTGCGTGGGCACGGACTCGCACACGACGATGATCAACGGGTTGGGAGTCGTTGGCTGGGGCGTGGGGGGCATCGAGGCCGAGGCGGTCATGCTCGGGCAGCCCATCTACATGCTCACGCCCGAGGTGGTGGGGTTCCGGCTGAAGGGCAAACTGCCCGAGGGAACCACCGCGACCGACCTGGTGCTCACGGTGACGCAGATGCTCCGCAAGAAGGGCGTGGTGGACAAGTTCGTGGAGTTCTTCGGCGAGGGGATGGCGGCGCTCTCGGTGCCCGACCGGGCGACGATCGCGAACATGGCCCCGGAGTACGGCGCCACGATGGGGTTCTTCCCGGTGGACGCGGCGACGCTGGACTACCTGCGGTTCACGGGGCGCGACGAGGCGACGGTGGCGCTGGTGGAGGCGTACTGCAAGGCCAACGGGCTGTTCTGGACGCCGAGCCTGCCCGAGCCGGAGTTCACCGACGTGCTGGAACTGGACCTGGCGACGGTGCAGCCGAGCCTGGCCGGGCCGAAGCGCCCGCAGGACCGGGTGGACCTGAAGAACGTGAAGAGCGAGTTCCTGAAGGCGCTGGGCGCGCCGATGGGGAACACGGGGTTCGGGCTGTCCGCCGACAAGATCTTCGGCGCGTTCGGTACGGCGGCGGACTCCAAGTCGAAACTCACGCACGGCGCGGTCGTCATCGCCGCCATCACTTCCTGCACGAACACGAGCAACCCGGACGTGCTGATCGCGGCGGGGCTGGTGGCGCGCAAGGCCCGGGCCAAGGGGCTGACGAGCAAGCCGTGGGTCAAGACAAGCCTGGCGCCGGGGTCGAAGGTGGTCACGGAGTACCTGGCGAAGGCGGGGCTGTCGGCGGACCTGGACGCGCTGGGGTTCCAGACGGTTGGGTACGGCTGTACCACGTGCATCGGGAACTCCGGGCCTTTACCCGAGTCGATCGAAGCCGCGATCCGGGAAGGTGATTTCGTCGCGGCGTCGGTGCTCTCGGGCAATCGCAACTTCGAGGGACGCGTGCACCCGAGCGTGAAGGCGAACTACCTGGCCAGCCCGCCGCTGGTCGTGGCGTACGCGCTGGCGGGGAGCGTGGCGGTGGACCTGGCCACCGAGCCGCTGGGCGTGGGGACCGACGGGAAGCCGGTGTTCTTGAAGGACCTCTGGCCGACGCAGGCGGAGGTGCAGGCGGTGAAGGCCTCGTGCCTGTCACCCGAGCAGTTCCGGCGGCAGTACGCGAACGTGTTCAACGGCAACGCGCAATGGAACGCGGTGCCGGTCTCGAAGAGCGAGTTGTACCGGTGGAACGCGTCGTCGACGTACATCCAGCACCCGCCGTATTTCGAGGGGATGGCCGAGCGTCCGACGCCGCCCGCGGCGATCCGCGGCGCGAGGGTGTTGGTGAGCGTGGGCGACAGCGTGACGACGGACCACATCTCCCCGGCCGGAGACATCGCCGAGGCCAGCCCGGCGGGGGAGTACCTCAAGACCCTGGGCGTCCGCAAGGCCGACTTCAACAGTTACGGGTCGCGTCGCGGCAATGATCGGGTGATGACGCGAGGGACCTTCGCCAACGTGCGCGTGAAGAACAAGCTCGCGGTGGACCCCGCCACGGGGAAGGTGAAGGAGGGCGGGTGGACGCGGGACATGTCGAAGGCGGGCGGCGGCAAGGTGGACTTCATCTACAACGCGGCGATGAACTACAAGAAGGAGGGCACGCCGCTGATCGTGCTGGCGGGGAAGGACTACGGGATGGGGTCGTCGCGCGACTGGGCGGCGAAGGGCACGCTGCTGCTGGGCTGCCGCGCCGTCATCGCCGAGAGTTTCGAGCGCATCCACCGCAGTAACCTGGTGGGCATGGGCGTGCTCCCGCTGTGCTTCCTGGAAGGGCAGTCGGCGGCGAGCCTGGGCCTGACGGGCGAGGAAACCTTCGACATCGACCTACCGGTGAGCGGCGAGGGGCTGGTCGAGCCGCGCTGCGAGGTGAAGGTGATCGCGACGAAGCCCGACGGCACGAAGAAGCCCTTCACGACGCGCTGCCGGATCGACACGCCGGTGGAAGCGGAGTACTACCGGAACGGCGGGGTGTTGCAGACGGTGCTGCGCCGGCTGCTGAACGAAAGCCGCAAGCCCGCCGGCGCGGGCGTGTAGGATCGGGGAATGATCCCGCCGATCTTCAAGCCTTACACCGAGGCGCAGTACGCGCGCCGTGAGGTGTGGTGCTCGGTCCTCATGCTCGTGGGGATGACGTGGCTTGCGACGCTGGCGGTGTCGGGGTGGCGCGTGGGCCTCATGACGGCGCTGGCGGCGGTCTTCGCCGGGGCGGCGTTCGGGTGTTATCGAACGCGCAAGACCGAACGGGGCGTGTGGATGCTGGCGCTGCTCGTGGGCGGCGGGGTGGTGGCGTTCCTCGCCTTCGCGGCGGCGATGCGCGTGCTCGACATGCGTGCTGGTCGCGGGGGCGATCCGCTGTGGCTGGCCGTTGACGTAGCGGGCATGACGGTGCTGGCGACGATCACGGCCCGGGCGTCGTGGACGGTGGTGGTGCAGAACCGGGCGTTGCCGCCACCGTCGTAATCGAAAAGCGAGTCCGCTAACGCCCGGCGTGACCCGCATCGGCATCACGCGCGGCGTGCTCGTCGTTCATCACCGTCATGCAACACGCTCCCGGGTTGCATGCGCCACGCCGCGTGGCATGTTCTCGTGTCGGCAGCATCGGCCTTCGCCCACCGCGACGGCCGCCAGACACGAGGAGAGAATTATGCGGACGATGATGTACATGACGGCGGCGGTAATGGCGGGCCTGGCGTCGCAGGCGAACGCGGGCATCGATGTGGTCGGCTCGACCGGCGCGGGATGGGCGGCCTTCCCCGCCACGCTCAACAACTATTCCAACGCGGCGCGGCCCTACTGGGACCAGCGCAGCATGGACAGCGGCAACCGCAACATCGGCAACTACCTGAACGGGTCGTACACGCTGCCCCTGCCCGCCGGGTCGGCCGCGTCACCCAACATCACGCCCGTGTGGTGGTCGGGCGCCGCGTCGCCCATCGTCGCCGGCGGTCCGCTGAACGCCGACCCGAGCGTGCACTTCGTGACCACCGGCGGGGCGACGGCGATCGCGACGACCATGCTGCTCGAAGTGGCCGGGTATCACAACTACAACGAGATCGGGTGGTACAACATCGCCGACGCCGTCGGCTCGGAGGTGCTCCATCCGATCTATACGGGCAGCACCGCTCCCAGCGCCGCCGTGCTGACCTTCACGCCAAGCCCGGCCTGGGGCCTTTATATCCGCAGCCATCAGGGATACTCCGGCGCGGGGCAGGGTCTGCTTTTCTTCACGGAATCCAACCGCAACCGGGCCAACGGCCCGGCGGCGCTCGCGGCGGATGACCGCCTGACGCAGCACTTCGCCATCTTCGGTGTTGACCGAACGCCGGGCAACGAGCGGTACACCATCGGCGTCGAGGATCTGCCCCTGCGGTCGACGAGCATCGAGTGCTACGGCGATTACAACGACGTTGTGCTCACGATCACGGCGGTGCCCGCGCCCGGCGCGGCGGCCTTGCTGGGGCTGGGGGGCGTGGCCCTCCTGCGCCGTCGGCGCTGATCACCCTCGAGCATCCAACTCACCGGGGCCGGGCTGCTTTGCCCGGCCCCTTGTTTGTTGACGACGGAACGGGAGTGTCCGCCGCGCCCACCTCAGGACGCGCCCTGCTGGAGGGCGCGCACGGTGGACAGGTAGGGCACCCCGAGGCCCACGACGATGGCCACGAGGGCGAGGAGGCCCAGGAGCAGGATGATGGCGAGCAGGGCGCGCCCCGGGCCTGAGGTGCGTTCGTTGGCCCAGAGCATCCACGACGGGGTGATCGCGGCGGCGAGGACGGCGACGCAGAACACCATGCTGGGTATGAACTGTCCCGGCGCTGCGGCCGTCAGCCATCGGGAAAAGCGAAGCAGGCCGAAGGTCAGCCCGGGCAGCGCGATGCCGAAGTCGCGGAAGTGATGCTCGGCGGCCGGGACGATGAAGACGAGGGCGAAGAGCACCGGCGCCCACGTAAGAAGGCTGAGGATGGCGAGCACGGGAACGCGTCGGGCCGGTGTGGCAGGGGTGGCCATGCGTGCAGCATACCACGCCGCGCAGGGCGCCAACGATTGCCCCATGACCCTTCCCGAAGTGCAACTCATCCTTCAGTCCATCTCCTCGTTCGCCATTGCCGGCGGGCTGGTCTTTACGGCGTTCCAGTTCCGGCACGTCCGCAAGGCCCAGCACGTCGCCAACTTCTCGAAACTGGTGGAGCTGCAGATGCAGTTGCGGCGGATGCGCGTCGATGATCCGAGCATCGCCAAGGTCTTCCGGCACGACATGCAGGGGCTTGAGTCGGCCGACGACGTGCGCGAGTACTTCTTCAACCTGATGCAACTGTCGGTGTACGAGATTGTGTGGTTCAGCCACCAGCAGGGGCAGATCCCCGCGGACTACTACCGGAGTTGGGAGCGGCGGATGCACGAGATCGCCAGTGAACCGAGTTTCCGCAAGATGATGGCCAGCCCGGCGATGAAGATCATGCACGACGATTTTCAGCGGTACATCCGCGACCTGGTGCGCGCGGTGCCGTCGAGCGCCGCCGCGGGTCGGCGGGGCTGAATCGAACCGCGCCATGAAAAAGTGATCGGGTGCGTGAGAGCCGCGTGCCGGCGTCGCTGCCCGCGTGCGAGCCGGGCATGACCCCGCCCGCGTGACCTGAACCAAGGAGACACCGATGAACCGCCTCGCCCTGCCGGTTGCTGTTACTTTGCTTGCGCCCACCGCCGCTCTGGCCGACCTGGCCTTCCCGCCTATAGGCGGCGTGCCCGTCGGCCCGGGGTTGGGCTTCGCGAACTTCACAAACCCGCTCCCGCCGACGTTCTCCAACGACGATCTCCCGGGCTTTGAACAGATCGCGTTCGTGCAGATTCACAAGCGGTTCGACGCGGTCGCCACGATCGACTCGCCGATCCTGGTGAACTTCCACAGCGCGGGCGGGGCCACGGTGGGCGCCGCGGTGGAGTACACCCTCAACGAGATGATCACGAACAACACGGGGCAGACGTGGACCAGTTTCGAGATGGAACTGGGCGAGAACCTGCTGGCGAACTTCACGGCGTACACGAACGCCAACATCAACGTCACCTTCGACGTGCCGAACCAGAACCCCGTACCGGTGTGCACGGCGTTTCCGATCGTCACGCACCTGCCGCACAAGCTCGTCTTCTCGGGCGGGTCGCTGGCGCACGGACAGACGATGAACATCCGCTTCCAGATCGACAACCTCACGCCGCAGGATCTCAACCTGGACGGTACCACGGACATGAACGACATCTACGCGATCACGCTGCGCGAAATCCCGATGATTCCCGCGCCCGGCACGGCGGCCTTGATCGGGCTGGGTGGGTTGATCGCGCTTCGGCGTCGGCGCTGACCGGGGTTACTTGCGCTCGAGGCGCGCCGCCCCGTCGCTGAGGCGCTGGAACCGCTCGTCCGACAGCGCCTCCTCGGCGTTCGGGTCGCCCTTCACGTGCCGGTCAAGGAACGCCAGCACCGCGCTCTTCACGCACGCCTCGATCACGTCGAGGTCGGTGGTGGGGGACTCACGGAGCAGCCGCGTGGCGCTCTTGCCCTGGTACGACGCGTGCGTGGCCCCTTCGATCCACAGCAGGTACGTCGGCGGGCCGCCCTGCGCGACCCCGCGGGCCTTTTCGAAGGGGTGCCGGCGGGTCTGGGGCGTTTCGTTGCTGATCGAGACGGTGTCGAGCGAGCCGGTAATGACCAGCCAGGGAATCTTCACGTCGTCCCACGCGCCCTCGCGGATACCCAGGCCGTTGACGCCCTGACCGCTGATGACCACCGCGGCCTTCAGACGCGGGTCGGCCTTGGACGTGCCGGCGGGGTTTTGCGGATCGCGCGACTTCATCCCGCCGATGAGCTGCGTGGTCATCGCTCCAGCCGAGTGCCCGGCAACCGCGAGGCGTGTTCGGTCGATCCGCCCGGCTCCCTCGGGCGTGCGCAAGGCGTCCACGCGGCGCTCGAGTTCATCGAGCGAATCCAGGATGAACGTCACGTCGGCGACGCGCTCCCACTTGGCCTTGGGGGTCATCTGGCGGATGTCGAACGCGGTGTCACGCGTCACACGCTCGCCCTGACGCGAACGCTCGATGATCGAGTCGGCGTGCGATGGGGCGATGACGATGTACCCGTGCGTGGCGAGGTGCTGGCACAGGTCGGCGAAGACGTCCTTGCTCCCGCCCAGGCCGTGGGAAAAGACCACGAGTGGAAGCGACCCCGCCGCGGCAGGAGGGTCAGGTACTGGCACGCGCACCTTGACCCGCAGGTCTTTCCCGCGGGCCTCGTCGTGGAGGATCAGTGTGTCGAGGGTGGTGACACGACACGGCCCTGATGCGAGGTGATACCCGGCGTCTTCGGCAGGGACCGACGGCACGGGCGGGGTGGGTGAGGGCGCGGGTTGGATGGGGGGCTGGGCGATGCCCGGGAGGGTAAGGAACAAGACGAGCAAGGCGATGGGCCGCATGCGAACCCCCACGCTGAAAGTGTGTACGGGAAGAACGAACGACACCAGGGATGCTTGCACCAAGCCGGGGCGATTACGATCCGGGCGTCGCCGCCGATTCCGCCGCGGAAGCCGGTGCTTCCGTGACGGTCTGTGCCACGGTGCGGGGTAGGCGATTCCACACGAACAGCACCGGCCCGAGTGAGAGGATCGAGAGCATCGCCGAGAACAGAAAGGAGACGCTCGCCCCCTTGCCCGGGAGAGGTGCGATGGCTTCGGGCGAGGTGAAGTGGGCGAAGAGGAGCGTGCCGGACAGGTACCCGACCATGCCGGCGATGCTGTTCAACCCCGAGAGGGCGCCTTGGAGCAGGCCTTGCTCGGTGGGGGGAATGGCCTTGCTGGTGATGCCCTGGGCGGCGGGGGCGGAGAGGCCCCCGATCGAGGCGGCGGCGATGATGGCGTAGATCATCCACCCCTGCGTGGCCAGGCCGTACCCCAGAAACGCGAACACCGCGATGATCAGCCCGCCGACGAGGCACACGCGTTCGCCGATCGCGGGGATGATGCGTCGCGACAACCCGCCCTGGACGATCGCGGCGCAGACCCCTACGACGAACAGGGACATGCCGACGTGGAAGGGGGTCCACCCGAAGCGGGCGCTCATGGAGAGCACCCAGGTCGCGTGCAGGGAGAACTGGGCGACGTTGACGAGAAAGAGCGTGACGGCGAGGATGGCGACGACGCGGTGGCGCGTCAGCCAATGGATGGCGCCGAAGGGGTTGGCCGAGGCGAACGAGAACGGGCGGCGTCGCTCCTTCGGCAAACTCTCGGGCAGTACGAGACACCCGTAGAGCCAGTTGAGAAGCGTGAGCCCGCCCGCGGCGAGGAAGGGGTAGTGGATGTCGCCCGGGCCGATGAGGGGCAGGTGTGTGCCCGGGTCGCCGAGCACGCCGCCCAGGAGCGGGCCGAAGATGAACCCCAGGCCGAAGGCGGCCCCGATGATGCCGAATCCCGCGGCGCGCTTCTCCGGCGGGGTGACGTCGGCGATATAAGCGGCGCATGCGGTCATGTTCGCCCCGGAAATGCCGTTGATGGCCCGGGTGATAAAGAGCCACGCGAGGCTGGGGGCGAAGGCCATGACGAAGTAATCCAACCCCGACCCCAGGAGCGAGATGAGGATCACGGGGCGTCGGCCGAAGCGGTCGGAAAGGCTGCCCAGGATCGGGGCGAAGATGAACTGCATAAGGGCGTAGGTGGCGGCGAGGGCGCCCACGGCGAAGGCCGTCTTGCCCTCCGAGCCTTCGAACGGCAACCCCTGCACCTTGGCGACCAATCGTGGCCCCACGGGGATGATGAGGCTGAAGCCCAGCACGTCGAGGAAGAGGGTGATGAACGCGAAGATCAGCGCGGGGGCGGGGCGCTTCATGCAGGGAGCAGAGTAGGAGTCATGAACCATCTCTCACCGCCATGCCGATCGAAGGCGGCAATCCTCGCAGGGTTCCGATAGACTCGGCCCATGCGCGTGGGGCACTTCACGTTGACACGGCGGCAGGGAGCGATGCTCCTGGTCCTCCTGCCATGGCTGTTCGGTGCGGCGATGGTGCCATGGGGTCTGAAGTGGTTCGTGGTGCGGAATATCGGATTCTCGATCGAAACGCGCGATGTCCCTCGTCCGTGGGCGCTGGAGTGGACCCCCGTGGACTCGGCCCGCCCGCGCACGGGATACTGGTTGGACCTGCGCGACCTGACGTCGACCGACAACTCCGCGGTCACGATCGAGAAACCGAAGCCATTTCTCCGTCGCCTGCCAACGTATCCCATCCGCGAAATCACTCTGTCGTGGGAGGGTGGGGCGGGGGGGGCCATTCGGGTCACACGGCTCGCCTACTTCACACGCCTCTTCGACCTCGACCGTCCCGCCACCACACCAAACGCGCCCATCGAAGTGGGGGACGCGGCCCATGTTACCGAAGAAGGCTGGATCGTGCTCGACGCGGCGTCGGGGCGGCTGAACCTACCTATTCCGCCGCGTCCCTGGTCGGACACGCTGTGGGTGTACGTGGGAATGGTCGTACTGGTGTTTGTGGTGCTCGCCGCGGCGTGGGCGGTGTGGATGGTCATCTGTCTGTGGGACCGTGTGGCCGACCGCATCCCCCCGCCGCGCGACCCCATGCCCCGGCGGCACCCCGTGCTCGCCGCGCTCGCCATCGGCGCGACGTTTATTGTGCCGGCCTGGATGTTCGCGTGGGCGCCGATGCTCATCGAAGGCGACGGTGTGGCGTACATCGCGCTGGCGCTTAAGTTGCTGGAGGATCCTTCGATTCGTCATTACGACGGGTGGCGCTTGCCGGGCTACGCCGCGCTGGTGGCGCCGCTGGTGGGGCTGGGGGGTGACTACACCGTGCCCATCGGCGTGCTGCACTTGGTGCTGGCGATGGCAACGCCGTGGGTGGCACGGGCAGCCTTGCGGCGCCGCGTGTCGGCGCGGTGGGCGTGGGTGGGGATGCTGGTGACGGCGTGCGACCCGATGCTGATCGTGTGGCAGCGGCACGTGCTCGCCGAGTGCCTCACGACGTTCATCGTCATGCTGCTGTTGTATCTCATGGTGCGGTTCGAGGATCGCTGCCGTGCGGAAAGACCCCCGGGCGTTGTCCGGCTGCTGGCCGTCTCGACCGGATTAGGCGTCTTCCTCGGTGTCGCGACGCTGGTGCGGGGGAACTTCCAGATCGCACTCGTGCTCGCGCCGGCCTACCTCGTGTGGGCCGCGCTGCGGGCCGTGTCATGGCCCGGGGCGATCGCCGTCGGCGCGGCGTGCCTCGTCGCCGGGTTCGCCGTACTGCTCCCCATGTACGTGCACGTGCATCGGACCTTCGGCGTGTGGGCGTACACGGTGGGCCCCGGGTGGCATCGCGCCATCCGCACCTGGGACAACGGCCTGGCGGACTGGAACCAGACCGCGGTCTTTTCCTTCGAGGAAGCCCAGCGCCTCCGTCGGCGCATGGCCGCCCGACCGGTCAATGAGTTCGAGTTCACCCATTATCTGGGTGAATGCCCTACCTATCCCGTACCCGCCGGTGCGAAGTTCGAGCGCGCGCGGGATATCCGCGGCGGTGTTTCGGCCCGAGAATCGCGCGACAGACTCCCTGATAAACACGCCGAGATCGTGCCAAAGGCCATCGTCTCGCTCATGGGTTTCCATGTACGCAGGCCCGGATACTTCCGCGGCTATTCCTTCGCCCTCGTTCGCGACTTCATCGGCCGACCTACGGACCATAAGCCGTTCACGCTCCGCGGGCCGTATACCTACCTTCCTATGGACCTCCGCGAGGGTTTGGCGCGCGGAAACAATGCTATCGATACTCGGGGCAGCATGAACGCGGCAATGCTGGGAGTCGCGTGGGACGTGGCCCGCCTGATCCGGCCCATTATTTCCGTGCTGTTTCTCATCGCGGCGGGCCGTCTGTTCCTTCGCCGAGAGGTCGCTCTGTCGGGCATGGCGCTGATCGTCATCGCGCACGTCGTGGCGCTCCCTGTGCTCTATTACGCCGGGACGGACCGCTACATCATGCCCTGGTGGGGCCTTTCCACACTCATCATGATGACCGGCATCGGCAGGATCGGGAGGCCATTCCCTCCGCGCGCGATGGCCCCCTAACACCCCCCGTTCCGCGGACTGGTTTTGCGCAACCTTCATGATTGGGAACACGACTTTCAAGAGTCGGACGGTACCGTTCGGGCATCAGGAAGTACCGCATGAATGCCGGTGATTTCGGCGCGTGTGGCGGCGGATCACGGGCAGGCTCAACCCGAGGAATCATTCCATGACTCGAACTTTGCTCCTGGCCGCCGCGCTCGCTGTGCCGATGGCCACTCACGCCCAGACCCAGGTAGTGAAGGTGGACGGCTCCAGCACGGTGTACCCCATCACCGAGGCGGTGGCCGAGGATTTCCAGGCGGCGAACAAGGGTATCAAGGTGACGGTGGGCATCTCCGGCACGGGCGGGGGCTTCAAGAAGTTCACCCGCGGCGAGACGGATATCTCGAGCGCGTCGCGCCCGATCAAGAAGGAAGAGATCGACGAGTGCGCGAAGAACGGCGTGGAGTTCATCGAACTGCCCGTTGCGTTCGACGCCCTCACGATCGTCATCAACAAGAGCAACACCTGGGCGACGAACATGACGGTCGCCGACCTGAAGAAGATGTGGGAGCCGGAGGCGCAGGCGAAGATCACGAAGTGGAACCAGATCAACCCGGCCTGGCCCGATGCCGAGATTCAACTCTTCGGCCCCGGGGCCGACTCGGGCACGTTCGAGTACTTCACCGAGGCGGTGAACGGCAAGGCCAAGGCCTCGCGCGGGGATTACACGCCATCGGAAGACGACAACACGCTGGTCAAGGGCGTGGAAGGCTCGAAGTTCGCCCTGGGCTACTTCGGCATGTCGTACTACCTGGCGCACAAGGACAAGCTCACCGCCGTGAATGTCGCGTGGGACAAGAACAAGGCCACCACCGGGCCGGTATCGCCCACGACCGCGAACGTGCTGAACGGTTCGTACGCCCCGCTGTCGCGCCCGCTGTTCATCTACGTGAATAAGAAGTCCGTCGAGACGCGACCGGAGGTCCGCAAGTTCGTCGAGTTCTTCCTGGCGCACGCCAAGGAACTGACCACCGAGGTGAAGTATGTGCCGCTGCCCGACGCGGCGTACGAGATCATCACCAGCCGGTTCGCCAAGATGCAGACCGGGAGCGTGTTCGGGGGCGAGGCGGCGGTGGGGATGAAGATCGAGGACATTCTGGCCCGCGAGGCCAAGTAACCCGCCGGGCCGATGGTTCTGGTATCCTGCGGGAGGGCGTTTGACGGCGCCTTCCCGTTTTACTTGGTGCATGACCCACCTTGCCGTTCCAATCCGTGCCCGCGTGCTTTCGGTGCAGGCGGCGACGCGCGCGCGGCCGGTGGAGCGGATGATCGAGTTCGGGCTGCTTCTGGCGGCGGTCTTTTCGGTGTTCATCACCGCGGGAATCGTGTACGTCCTCTTTTCCGAGGCCATTCCTTTTTTCGCGCACGAGGAGGTGACGCTCCGGGGCTTTCTGACCGACCGCCAGTGGACGCCGCTCTTCTCGGACAAGCACTTCGGGATCATGCCGCTGGTGAGCGGCACGCTGATGACCACGCTGATCGCCGTGTGCGTCGCGCTGCCGATCGGGACGGCGATCGCCTTCTGGCTCAGCGAGTTCGTCTCGCCGCGCGTCCGCGAGATCATCAAGCCGGTGCTGGAGCTGCTCAGCGCCGTGCCCACGGTGGTGTACGGGTACTTCGCGATCACGGTGATCGCGCCGGCGATGCAGCGGCTGAACCCCGACCTGCCGCTGTTCAACATGCTCGCGGCGGGCATCGTCATGGGCCTGATGATCGTGCCGTACGTCTCCAGTTTGTCGGAGGACGCGATGCGGGCGGTGCCCATGCTGCTGCGCGAGGGGTCGTACGGCATGGGGGCCAACCGGCTGACGACGGCCTTGCGCGTCGTCTTTCCCGCGGCCCTGTCGGGCATCGCCGCGTCGTACATCCTGGCGATCTCGCGGGCGGTGGGCGAGACGATGATCGTCGCCATCGCCGCGGGAAACCAGCCGAAACTCACCTTCGATCCGACCGAGGGGGCCGCCACCATCACGGCGTACATCGTGCAGGTGAGCATGGGCGACCTCCCGCACGGGTCCATCGAGTATCAGACCATCTTCGCCGCGGGCATCACCCTGTTCTTCATGACGCTCGCGTTCAACCTCCTTGGCGCATGGCTGAAGAAGCGGTATCGGCAGGTGTACTAGAAGACGCACGTGCACGGCGTGAAACGTGGGACATGAGATGCTGACGACCGAGCAAGTCATCGCGAAAGGCCGCCTGCACGACCGGGTCTTCTTCCTGGTCGGGCTGACGCTGACCATCATCTGCCTGGGGACGCTGGCGGTGCTGCTGTACAACCTGCTGGCGGCGGGCTTGCCGCGGCTGAACCTGGACTTCCTCACATCGTTCCCCTCGCGCCGGGCCGCCAAGGCGGGGATTCTCTCGGCGTGGGTGGGGTCGGTGCTGGTCATGCTGGTGACCGCGGCTACGGCCATTCCGCTCGGCGTCGCCGCCGGTGTGTATCTCGAGGAGTACGCCCGCAAGAACTGGTTTACCAGCCTGATCGAGGTCAACATCGCGAACCTCGCGGGCGTGCCGTCGATCATCTATGGGCTGATGGCCCTGGGCCTGCTCGTGTACCAGTTCCGCTTCGGTCAATCCATCCTGACCGGGGGCGTGACGCTGGCGTTCCTGATTCTCCCGATCGTCATCGTCGCGACCCGCGAGGCCATCCGGGCTATTCCCCAGCACATGCGAGAGGCTGCGTACGCCCTGGGTGCCACGCGTTGGCAGGTGGTGAAGGACCATCTGTTGCCGTACTCGTCGGGAGGCATCTCGACGGGGGTAATCATCGCGCTATCGCGGGCGATCGGGGAAACGGCGCCGCTGGTGACCATCGGGGCGCTGACGTACATCGCCTTCCTGCCGCCGGCGCCGTTCTCAACGGTCGAGGGTCGCGTGGTCGGCCCGACGGAGTGGCTGATGTCTCCGTTCACGGTGCTCCCGATCCAGATGTTCAACTGGGTGAGCCGGCCCGGGGACGACTTTGCGGCCAACGCCGCGGCGGCGGGGATCGTGCTGATGGCGGCGACGCTGAGCATGAACCTGGTGGCGATCGTGATCCGGGCGCGGGTGCGGCGGAGGGTCAAGTGGTGACCGAATCCGCCGTCCCAACTCGGACCCCGCTCCAAAACCCCGTGGTCTCTCAGGCCGGACCGGCCCATCGCGCCCTACCTTCCCCGGCCAACATGCCCGACGCCGATCTCGATCCCCGTCCCGTCAAGGCCGAAGTCCGTGACTTCTCGTTTTTCTACGGCACGTTCCAGGCCGTGAAGAACGTGTCGCTCTCATTCCGCGAAAAGGCGGTGACGGCGCTCATCGGCCCCTCCGGGTGCGGGAAGACGACGCTGCTGCGGTGTTTCAACCGCATGCACGACCTGTACCCCGGGAACCGCTACCAGGGCGACATCATCCTGCACTCCGCGACCGACGGCGGCTCGACCCAGCACCTGAACATCGTCTCGCCCAAGACCAGCCCCATCGAGATGCGCATGCGCATCAGCATGGTCTTCCAGAAGCCCAACCCGTTCCCGAAGTCGATCTTCGAGAACGTGGCCTACGGGCTTCGTCTGCGCGGGCTGCGGTCGCGGCGCGACCTTGAGGGGCGCGTCGAGGCCGCCCTCCGCAACGCCGCCCTCTGGGACGAGGTGAAAGACCGTCTGAACCAGAACGCGTACGGGTTGTCGGGGGGGCAGCAGCAGCGGCTGTGCATCGCCCGCGCCCTGGCCGTCGAACCGGAGATCGTGCTGTTCGACGAACCCACGAGCGCGCTGGACCCCATCGCCACGAGCAAGATCGAGGAACTGATCGACGACCTGCGCGAGCGGGTGACGATCCTGATCGTGACGCACAACATGCAGCAGGCCGCCCGCGTGAGCGACTACACCGCGTTCATGTACCTGGGCGAGATGATCGAGTACGACCGGACGGCCAAGGTCTTCCAGAACCCCGGCAAGCCGCTCACCGAGCAGTACATCAGCGGGCGGTTCGGTTAGTCGTGCCGGCGCGATTCGCTCGGCGTCCTAAACTTTGGCCATGGACTCCTGCCGCATTGCCTGCGTGCGCTACCTCAACACGGCCCCCCTCGTCGAGGGATTGGAGCATGTTCAAGGTCTGACGCTGATCCCCACGGTCCCATCGCGCATCGTGGACCTGCTGGCCTCGGGCGAGGCCGACGTCGGGTTAGCCTCGATCGTGGACGCCGTTGCGGCGCCCGTCCCGCTCACGGTGCTGCAAGCGGGGATGATCGGGTGCGACGGGCCGACGCTGACGGTGCGGGTGTTCTCGTCCGTGCCGTTCGAGGACGTGTCGGTGCTGCATGCGGACACGGACAGTCACACGTCGGTGGTGCTGGCGCGGCTGGTGCTCCATCAACACTTCGGGCGTCGCGTCGAGGTCGTGCCGTTCGACGCACGAGAGCGCGTTACGCCGGGCGCGCCCGTCGACGCGCGTCCGCTGGACGAGGCCTGGCCTCCCACGGTGCTGCTCATCGGGGACAAGGTGGCGACCGACCCGCCCCCCGCCAACCGGTACCCGTTCCAACTGGACCTGGGCGAGGCGTGGAAGGCGTGGACGGGGCTGCCGTTCGTATACGCCGCGTGGATGTGCCGCTCAGATGAGGCCGAATCGCCGACCGTCCGCACCGCCGCGGCCTTGCTAGACCGTCAGCGCCGGCACAACGCGACGCGGCTGGGGTGGGTCGCGGCGATGCATGCGCCGTCGGCGCGCTGGCCGGTGGACCGGGCGGATCGGTACCTCGGGGGGCTGTTGCGGTTTGACCTGGATCAAGCCGCCCGGCGCGGCGCGACGCGGTTCATCGCCGAAGCCGCGTCGCGCGGGCTGCTACCCGAGCGAACCATCGCGTGGTGCGAGCCGTACGCCGCGGTGGAGGGCTGAATGCGCGGGTGGGCGATGATCACGGTGCTGCTGGCCATCGCGCTGCCGAGCCGAGCGCAGCCGGAGTCGCTCGACGCCGAGGCCAAGCATGAAGTGGTGAGCGCGTTGAGCGACGTCTTGGCCCGCCATGCCTACGCGGCCGGGGTGGACTTTTCAAAGGTCGGCAACCACCTTCGCAAGCACCTCGACGCGTTGGAAGAGGCCGAGGGCTCGATGGCGTTCGCCCGGGCGCTGAACGGAGCGCTCGAAGAGTTCGGGGTGAGCCACGTGGCGGTGATCCCGCCCGAGGTCGCGCGGAACGTCACGCGCCCGGTCACGATCGGCATTGGGGCCGAAACACGTCCGGCGCAGGGCGGACTTCGCGTGCTGGGGATGGACGCGGACTCACCCGCCAAGGCGGCGGGTTTGGCGCCGGGCGACGTCATCACGCACGTGGACGGCAAGAAGGCGGCGGCCCCCGAAGATCTGGAAGGGCCCTCCGGGTCGATTGCGGTACTGCGCGTGCGGAAAGTCTCGGGGTCCACGGTCGAAGCGCGAATCGAACGGGTCATCACGGAGCACCGCGAACCGGCGACGTACAAGGAACTCACGAGCCGGACAGTGATGATTCATCTTCCGACGTTCAACACCGGGTACGACCCCGCGGAGGTCGCCGAACTTCTTGAAAGGGCCTTCTGGTACCCGAATCTCGTCATCGATCTGCGCGGGAACGGCGGGGGTCGGGTAACCAATCTGCTGCACCTGCTGTCGTACCTGGTGCCGGAAGGCACGGGGATCGGGACCGTGGTGACGAACGTGTCCGCGGTCAGGTACGCCGAGGCCACCGGGGGCGACCCGCTCGACGCGCACGCGGTAGCCCGCTGGAGCGACGACACGATGCGTGTGCCGGCCAACCCGTTGGGGCCGTACCCCGGTCGCCTGGCGGTGCTGATCGACGGCGGGTCGGCCAGCGCGTCGGAGGTGACGGCCGGGGCGCTGCGCGAGACGCGCGGGGCGAAGGTGATCGGGCAGAAGTCGGCCGGGGCGCTGCTGGTCTCGCGGTACCTGCCCCTCCCTCACGATTTTCTGGTGCAGATTCCCTTCTCGGATTACATCACGGTGAAGGGACATCGGCCCGAAGGGCAGGGGATCCTCCCGGACGTGGAGGCGGGGCCGGCGCGACGCGGGCAGGACCCCGCCGCCGGGGCCGCGGTGGCGGCGCTCGAAGGGGTGTAGCGGGGGGTCCGCGATTTCCTGCAATCACAAAGGTTGTGATGACAAGTCTTGGCGGCGTGGCTACGCTGTGAGACCCATGCCCACCCGTCGCCTGTCCGCCCTCGCCGTGGAAACGCACAAGCGTCGTCCATTTGATTCACCCGAACAGGAGGCGCACCTGAGCGTACTGCGGACGGCGTCGGTGCTCGAGGCGCCATTCGCCGAACTCTTCCGCGGCGCCGGGTTGTCCGGGCCGACATACAACGTGCTGCGGATACTGCGCGGCGCCGGGCCGGGCGGGCGGGCGTGCCACGAGATCGCCGAGCACATGGTGACGCGCGTCCCCGACGTGACGCGGCTGCTGGACCGGCTGGAGTCGCGCGGGCTGGTCGCGCGGACGCGCGAGATGGCCGATCGGCGCGTGGTGACGGCGCGGATTACTCCCGCGGGGCTGGCGCGCCTGGCCGCGCTCGACCGCTCCACGCTCGATCTGCACGCCCGATTGCTCGGGCACCTGACCCGTGCGGAACTGCGGACCCTGACGGGGCTGCTCGCCAAGGCGAGGCGGCCTCCCGGGGAATAATCGGCGTGCGCCGGGCCCGCGGGCGCGAACCTTATGAATGTTTCAACAGTAGTTGTTGTACCAGGTATCTGTTCCGCACCGGGGCGGGCCTGTTCGGGAGGTTCATCATGATCACCGTTCGCAAGGCCGAGGACCGCGGCACGTTCGACTTCGGGTGGCTGCGCACGGCCCACACCTTCTCCTTCGGCGAGTACCACGACCCCGCCCACATGGGCTTCTCCGTGCTCCGTGTGATCAACGACGACGTCGTCGCCCCGGGGCAGGGCTTCGGCGAGCACCCGCACCGCGACATGGAGATCATCACCGTCGTGCTCGACGGCGCCCTGCGCCACCGGGACAGCTCCGGCGGCGGGGGGGTCATCCGTCCCGGAGACGTGCAGCGCATGTCCGCCGGGCGAGGCGTCTTCCACAGCGAGTTCAACGACAGCAGCACCGATCATGTCCATCTCTACCAGGTCTGGATCAGGCCGGCGGTTCGAGGTGTGGAACCGCGCTACGAGCAGAAGCACTTTCCGATAGAGTCCCGACGTGATCAGTTGCGGCTCGTCGTCTCGCCGGACGGGCGCGACGGGTCCATCCCCATCCACCAGGACGCCTCGTTGTATCGGAGCGTGCTGGGGAAGGGCTCGCGCGTGCGGCACGAACTCGCGACCGGCCGAAAGGCCTGGGTCCAGGCGGCCGCCGGATCGGTGACGGTCAACGGTCAACCGCTCCGCGAGGGGGACGGGGCGGCGATCGAAGGCGAGACGGTCGTCGAGATCGTCGCGCCGGGCGAGGCGGAGGTCCTGATGTTCGACCTTCCCTAGCAAGGAATGGATCCACACATCGGCCGGGCAATCCAGAAGCCAGTGGCCAAGGATTACGCGTGACGGCATTGGTTCGGAGAGTCCTGGCGAGGCTGCGCACCCCGTGGGGGTGCGCGGCTTTGCTGCTCCTGATCACGCTCGACGCCGTGCTCTTCGCCCGCGCATATCCCAAGGCCAACCCGCGCGGGCCTTCGGGGTGGACCGGCCTCCTCCGCGAGTTTCAAGTGCCGGGCAACGACCTGGTCGCGACGCTCTACCTCGTCCGTGAACCCGACGGCGGGCGGACCGTGATCGACGAAAGCCAGAGCGTCGGCATGCTTGCCGACCTGTCGCAGTCCGCCCCTGAGCGGGTTGTCAGCGTGTCGTATTGGCGAGGTGAATGGTGCCGGGGTGTGTGGGCGCCGTGGGAACGTCGGCGAGTCTCACGCGTGCTGATCTGGGAACTCAGCACGGGCGAGGCGCCGACCGATGCGCGCGACGCCGCCCTGGCGCGACGGGCCATCGCCGACGCCCTGCGCGGGCGGCGCCTCCCGGAGGCCGCCGACGAAGTCGAGCGCGGCGACTTCAACACCACGTCGCGCGTGTGGTGGGGGATCGCGCACGACGGACTGGTTCTCGTCGCCGTCGGCATGGTCGTGTCCTGCGTACCGCGGCTTCCCGGGTGGGTCCGCGCGATCGGCCATCGTGCACGCCTCGCGCGCCAACAGTGTCCGAAGTGCCGGTACGATCTGCGCGGGGTGGAGGCGAAGGGCGGCATGGTCCGATGCCCGGAGTGCGGGTCCATGGGGGACACGCGCGGCCTGCCGACGTGACCGACGGAGACGACGGATGCTCGACAACATGAAGATGCTCGGCGCCCTGGCCGGGCTGATGAAGAACAAGGACAAGGTGCAGGAGGCCGCCCGGCGAACGCGGGCGAAGTTGGAATCGACGCGCGTGGTGGGCGAAGCGGGGGGCGGAGCGGCCCGGGCTGTGGTGCGAGGAACGATGATGGTCGAGCGGGTCGAACTCTCGCCGGCGTTGCTGACGGGCATGGCCGCCGACGAACGTACCCGTGAACTCGCCGCGGGGCTGATCGCCCAGGCCGTTAACGCCGGATTGGTCCAGGCGCGTCAGCGCCTGCACGAGGCCATCAACGCCGAAGCAAAGGAACTGGGGTTGGAGGGAGTCGTCCCCGACCTGGCCAACTTCATGGGGCCGTGATTGATGGATCAGGTCGAGGTGCTTCCGTTGACCACCCGCGTTCGCGTACGCATCGCGCGCGACCCCGCGCCGGATGAAGCCCCGCCGGGCACGCCGCTGTACGACGAATGGGCGCGGTTGTGCGCGATGAACCCGCGCCTGCACAACGGCCCGATCCTCTCGGTGGTCACGCTCGACGCCGAGCAGGGCGACATCCTCGTGCGACGCGAGACGTACCAGCGGCTCGCCGCGCAGCCCCGCGTCGCCACCGGTGTGCGACTCTTCGCCGTCACGGCGGTGCTGACCGCGCGCGATCGGGCCGGACGGTCCCTGGTCCTCTTCGGGCGGCGTAGCGATGGGGTGCGGATCTACCCCGGCATGTGGGAACTCGGCCCCTCGGGGGGCATCGGCGTCCCCGCGGCGAGCATGGACATCATGGACGAGGCGTTGCTGTTGCGGAGTTTGGCAGACGAAGTCGAGGAGGAAGTGGGGGAGCGCATCGCCTCGGGCGCGCCCATCGCCGTCGTCCGCGACCACGTTGCCCGCAGCGACGACGTGGTCTTCCGCATCGACCTGGGCACGATCGACGACTTCGCGCGAGCCGCCCCGGCCAACTGGGAATACACGCAGACCCGCTGGGTGCACGATGTGCCCGCGTTCCTCGCGGCGCACGGCGACGAGGTCATTGCGCCCACGCGGGCGCTGGTGCGTGCGCTCGGGCTGGGTACGCCCGCGCGCTAGGGGCGAAGCTCGTCGGGCTTCTTCACCCAGCGCGGCTCGGTGCCGGCGCGCAGGCGCGCAATGTTCCCCCGATGTGTCCACACGATCCCCCCGCCGAGCACCGCGGCGAACACCAGGAACGCGAGCATGTGCCGCACCTCGACGGCCTCGCCCCGGGGCGTGTACCCCAGGTGCGCCACGTGAAACCACGCCGCCACGCCCACGGGCAGGCTTAGCCCCGCCAGCATGGACGCCACGCTCATGTACCGCCCCACGCGCAACGCCACCGCGAACACCATCAGCGCCAGGAGCGCCGGCGGGGTCATAGCGCAGTACAGACCGAGGACCACCCCCGCGCCCGTGGCCACGCCCTTGCCCCCGCGAAAGCCCAGCCACGGCGAGAAGACATGCCCCAGCACCGCCGCCACGGCCACACCCAGCCACGCCGCGGCGTCCTTCGGCTCAATGGCCATCCGCCCCATCGTGCCCAGCACACACCCCGCGACGAGCACGGGCAGCAGGCCCTTGGCCAGGTCGAGCAGCAGCACGCCGATAAACCACTTCTTCCCCAGGGCGCGCCCGACGTTGGTCGCGCCCACGTTCCCCGAGCCGACTTTCCGCAGGTCTACGCCCTTGGCCCGGGCCACCAGCGGGCCAAACGGGATCGACCCGCACAGGAAACCCGCCAGGATGAGCAGCGCCGCCGTCACGCCTTCAGCCACTCCTTCAGGCCCGCGAGCGTAAGCATCCACACGGCCTCCGGGTCGCCGCTCGCATCGATGACGAGGTGCCTCGCCGGATCGCGTTTCGCCAGTGCCAGGTACCCCTCGCGCACCTTCCGGTGAAACGCGTCGCCCTTGCTTTCCATGCGGTCGGCGAAGAGCGACACCCCGGCCTCGCCCTTCCTCCCGCCTTTCCCCACGGTGGTCAAAATCCCTGCGCGTCGCGCCGCCGTCTGCGGATCGATGTCGTAGATCAAGTTGACCTCGGGCCGCGTGACACCCACCGCGATGCTCGCCGCCGCGTCGATCTCCGCCTCGGGCAACCCGCCCCCCGCGCCTTGGTACGCGTACGTCGAGGCCAGGAAGCGGTCGGCGATGACCAGGTCGCCCCGAGCCAAGGCCGGGCGAATCACCGCCTCGACCAACTGCGATCGGCTGGCCATATAGAGGAGCATCTCGCAGCGCAGGGTCATGCCCTCGCTGGTCTTGGCCAGCAGGATGTCGCGGATGCGCTCGCCGATGGGCGTGCCCCCCGGCTCGCGCACCAGCGTGACGGCGACGCCCGCGCGCTCGCACAGGGCCTCCAGCCGCTTCAGTTGCGTGCTCTTCCCGCATCCGTCCGCGCCCTCGAAGGCGATGAACCGCCCCCGCAGTCGCGACACCCACGCGTGTTGTTCGGCGTCCATGCTCACGGCGCGAGTGTAGCCGATCGACCCGTCACGGCCCGCTCGGGTCGATCAGCCAGGTGATCGGCCCGCCCGTCGGCGCCACCCCGATGTTCTCGATCTTGCCCAGCGGCGTCGACGGTGACTGCTCCGTCTGGTCCAGGAGCACCAGGATCAGCCCGCTTCCCTTCTCGAACTCCCCGTGCAGCGGGATCAGGGTCTGCCCGCCCCCCTGGTACTTCGGCGGGATGCCGGTGGCTACCTGCCCCAGCATGCCGAACGACTCGAACCAGGCCCACATCCCGGGCTTCACGCGCTGGTACTTGCCCAGCGATCCGATCGACTCGTCCTTGAACGCCTCGATGGCCTCGGGCGTCAGTGTCTGCGTCGCGCCGCTGGAAAGCACTTCACTCAGCCCCGTCTTGTCGTCGGTCTGCACCTGTCCCACCGCGTCGCCGTACTTCGTGAACATCGTCAGCACCTGGTTCATGCCGACGACGACCACAATACCCAGAAGCATGGCGACGATCGAGCACGCCAGCCCGCCCACGGCCATGCCGCGCCCGCCGACACGCCCGTCCGACCGTCCGATCGCCAGGAACGCCACCACCGCGCACAGCAGCCCCAGCAGGGCGAAGACCGGCCCGGCGAAGGGCACGCAGCACACGACCAGCCCCAGAATGCCGCACACCAGCGACAGAATCGCCGCCACGCTTGTGCGCTGAGGACCTTGCATCGCCTGGGCGAACTCGCCCCCGGGAGGAGAAAGGGTTGTCATGGGGCACAGCGTATCAGCATTCCCCCGGGCATGGAATCGCCAGCCCCGGCGTTCACCCCGTGCGGGCTGACAGCACCCCGACGCACGCCGCCACGACCCCCGCGGCTTCCATCACCTCGGCCTCCGTGCTTTCCCGCGACAGGCTGAACCGAACACTGCCGTGGGCGACCTCGGGCGGAACGCCCATCGCCAGGAGCACGGGCGAAGGCTCGAGCGATCCCGAACTGCACGCCGCCCCCGCCGAGGCGCACACCCCGCGCTCGCTGAGCAACATGAGCAACGCCTCGGCCTCCAGCCTCGGGAACCCGATGTTGCTCGTGTTCCAGAGTCGTTCCGACCCCGCCCCATTCACGACCGCGCCCGGGCAGGCCGCGACCACCGAGCGTTCGAACCGGTCCCGCAGCAACGCCAGTCGTTCACGCGCGCCCGCGTCCATCACCCACGCGGCGGCCTCACGCGCCGCCACCCCCGCCCCCAGAATGCCCGGCACGTTCTCCGTCCCCCCACGCCGCCCTAGTTCCTGCGTTCCTACCAGCCGGGGCTTCAGCCCCAGGCCGCGCCGTACCCACAGCACGCCCACCCCCTTGGGCCCGTGAAACTTGTGCGGCGAGAACGTCAGCAGGTCGCACCACCCCGCCGCCACGCTCGCCGGCATTTTGCCCACCCACTGTGTGCCGTCGATATGCACCCGCGCCCCGGCCTCGCGCGCCAGCCGGGCAATCTCCCGCACCGGCTGCACCACCCCGGTCTCGTTGTTCGCCCACTGCACGCTCACCAGCCCCGCCCCGCCCACCAGCCCCCGCACGCTGTTCAGGTCCACCACGCCCGTGTCTGTCAGCGGCAGCCAGCGCACCTCGACGCCGTCCGCGGCGAGTTCCAGGGCCAGGTCGCGCACCGCCGCGTGCTCCACGCGCGTCGTCGCCAGCACGCGCCGATCCGTCCGGGCGAGCGACCCGCGGACCGCCAGGTCGATCGACTCGGTCCCGCCGCTCGTAAACGTGATCTCACGCGGCTTCGCGTCGATCAGCCCCGCCGTCGCCTCGCGGGCCAGTTCCACCTGCGCCCGCACGCGCTGCCCGGCCCGGTGCACGCTCGATGGGTTCTCCCAGTGCTCACGCACCCCCGCCAGCACGGCCTGGGCCACCGCCTCGCTCGGCCTCGTCGTCGCGTTGTTATCGAGGTAGACCACGCGACCATCGTATGAACCCCGCTTCTCCTCCCCACAGTCAGGGATGGAATAGCGGTTCTTCGGCCTCGATGGGATCGTCAGTACGCCTTACGGGCACGGCTCTCCGCCCACCACCAGTTCCACCGCTTCCACGTCCGTGCCGTTCACGGCCCCGTCCTGGTTGAAGTCCGCGTCGGGCAGGCAGTAGTCGGTCATTTCCCCGCCGACCGCGAGTTCCTGCACTTCCACGTCGATCCCGTTCACCGCGCCGTCGCAGTTGATATCCGCGTCGCACGGCGGGGGCGGCGGTGGAAGCGTCGCGTTGATCGCGTTCGCCAGGATGATCGCACCGTCGGTCGCCGGGTCCCACGAGGTCGACACCCCATCGCGCGACGGCGGGTACATCCCCAGGTCGATCCGGTTCGGATACAGATTGCTCGCCGCCACCAGCGTCTTCCCATCGCTCCACAGCGCGACCTTGTACCCGTGCGAGGTCACGGCCGTGGTCGTCGGCCGCGACGCCGTCGTCCCGCCGATGAGCGTTCCCACGTCGTTCATCGTCGGGTGATTGGGCAGCAGGATCGTCCCCAGCGACGCCGCCCCGCCCGTGTTCCCGCTCTGCGTCGGGATGATCTCGTACCCCCCGCTGCGGAACCGCCCGCCCAGCGAACGCCCCACGGTCGTCGTGCTCGTCGCGAAGACCGCCACGACCACCCCGCCCCCCCAGTCGGTGTAGTCGGCCAGCACGTCGCCCAGCGCCTCGGCGTTCTGGAACGTGTTGTTGCTCCAGCACAGCACGGCGTTGTACCCCTGCAACTGTTCCAGGGTCGGCGTCACCGTCTGCGCGTTGATATACGTCACCGATGCGTAGTTCCCCGTGGCGGTGAGTTTCGCGATCACGTCGTTCGCCTGCGGCGTGCCCGCGGCGGCGACCAGTGCCACGTGGATCTGTCCCGACGCCACGCCCGTGAACGTCGCCCCTAACAACCCGACCACGATAGTCCATGTCGCGAATCGCATGGCGAGCCTCCGATTGAAACGGCCAAGGGCACGACGCTCTCGCGTCATGCCCCGGCCATCCTCTCGAAGGTAATTTACCACGTCCCGCGGGCGCGTCCACACAAAATTGGCGCCCGGAAAGGCCGCGGCGGGGTTACGGGCACGGCCCGCCGCCCACAACCAGTTCGACCGCTTCCACATCGTTCCCGT
The DNA here is from genome assembly GCA_022180725.1 of Phycisphaerae bacterium. GTDB lineage: Bacteria > Planctomycetota > Phycisphaerae > Phycisphaerales > UBA1924 > RI-211. Next base: position 107,392 of record BQMO01000009.1, on the reverse strand, counting down.
TCACGGCCCCGTCCTGGTTGAAGTCCGCGTCGGGCAGGCAGTAGTCGGCCAGGTCGCCGCCCACGGCCTGTTCCTGCACCTCCACGTCGATCCCGTTCACCGCGCCGTCGCAGTTCACGTCGCCGTCGCAGGCCGGCGGGTTGCCGGTGACCGTCAGGGTGACCGGTTGCGAGATGACGCTGTCGTAGGGGTTCGAAAGGAGCACGGTGTACGTGCCCGCGTCGCTCGCTTGGACGTTGCGGATGGTGAGGGTGCACGACATGCCGCGCGATCCTTGCGATACGGTGTAGTGCGCGGACGCCGGGTCGATCGGCACGTTGTTATGGAACCACGTGTAGTCCGGCGCGATCATGGTGTCGGCCTCGACCACGAACCGGGCATCGGTCCCCGCATGGCGCGTGTCCGACTCGGGCTGCGTATCGATGGCCACCGGGACCATGACCGAAAGTATGGCCGCCTGCGAGACGACATACCCGCAGTCGTTGGAGATCACGCAGACGTAGGAGCCCGCGCTCGCGAGCGTGATCGGGTCGACATTGAGGAAGGGCTGATCCTCGCCCTCGAGATCGACGCCCTCGTGCTGCCACTGGTACACGAGATCGCCGCCGTTGGGGTTGGCCTCGGCGACCACCATGAAGTCGGCCGATTGATCAAACTCGGCCGTGGTGCTGAACGGCTGGGCCGAGATGATCGGGAGGAGCGCGTCGGAGCAGGACGTCGCCTGGGTAACCTGGGCGGTCAGCAGCGTGGCGATCATCTCACCCGGGGCATCCTCCCACTCACCGCCGACAAGCACCGGGGTGTTCTTGTACACGCCGTAGGACACGACCTCACTCTCGGTATCGCCGGGGCTCGGGGCGCCTTCCTCATGATCCAAAGTGATGCCGAAGATCAGTTCCTCGATGTCCAGCGGCGTCGCGCCGAGGATCAGCGGATCGTTGGGCATCAGTTCCTCGAGCGCCACCTGACGCTGCACGACGGTGACGCGCCGATCCACCCACATGAGCCGACCCAGCGGATCGACATTCTCGACCGTTTCGCGGATCCTGTCCCCGGTCGGGGTCGAGATCAGTTCAACGGTGAGACGCGGGAGCGCGAGCGGGGGCGGCGGGGGCGGGGGCGGGGGCGGGGGTGGGTCGTTGGGATTGGTGACCGTGCCGGGTATCCAGCGGAAGCGCTGCGCGGTCACGGGGTGCCCGGCTGAGAGCGAAACGCCAAAGTGCTCGATGCTGTTGGGGTGCGTGGCGTGATGCGGGCGCGAGTACACGACGCGGATACCCGTGTTGCCCGGCAGCGCGGTGATGGTCGGCGCGCCGTAGTTGCCGTTGTAGTAGGTGTGGTACACGTCCTCGGGGCACGGGCCGTCGAGTTCGATCTCGAACTCGTTGCAGTCGGTGCCCTCGTGGTTGTGGACGTCGAAGTTGCCCAGGCCGCCGATGATGACCACCGTGCCGGCCGACATGGAAGCCGCGGTGCCGAAGCATGCGGCCGCAACGATCGCGGCGAGAGAGCGGACGTTCGAGAAAGACATGGTGCGTTCTCCTAGAGTCGTACGTGTTTCGCAAACGGCTCGGGCGACACCCGGGGAGAGGACCGTTTCAAACCACGCTCGACCTTCACGAAAAACGTACTCCGTGGCGTTCCGAGAACGTAGAAGGGAAACTTGGACTTCTCACGAAATCGTGCGCGGGCTTCCCCGGCGGGGCTTTCGCGGGGGACCCTCGCTTCACGCGTCGGGCCCGCCCAGCAGGCCGCATTCCGTCGCAAGACGCATGATGTCGGCCCGCGTTTTCAGCCCGAGTTTCTGCATCATGCGTGCCCGGTAGGACTCGACCGTCTTCACGCTCAGCCCGATCCGCTCGGCAATCTGCTGGCTGGTATACCCGCGGGCGACCTCGATCAGCACTTCCCGTTCGCGCTCGCTGAGGTCGGCGATCGGCGCCTGCGCGGGGGCGCGAGGTCGAGGGTGCTCGAGCACAGAATCGAGCGACCCCGTTCCCTTCATATCGACGAACACTCGCCCCGCGGCGACGGCGCGGATGGCGCTGATCAACTCGGCGTCGGCCGCGCTTTTGACAATGTACCCGGTGGCGCCCATCGCCAGGGCGCTGCGAACATACGCGGGATCGTCGTGCATGGTGAGCATGAGTATCTTCGCGTCGGGCGCCGCGGCGCGCAGCCGTTCGATCCCCGCAACCCCCGACCCTCCAGGCATCGAGAGGTCCAGCACGACCACATCCGGGGTCGTTCGCTTCGCCTCGTCGATGGCCTGACGCAGATCGCCCGCCTCACCCACGACTTTCAGGCCCGGGTTCGAGGCGATCAGCATCCGCAGCCCGGCCCGGAGCATCGCGTGATCATCCACCAGCAGCACCCGAATCTCGGCCATTACGCTCCCCGCCCTTCACCCTCGGTGTCGAGCCGTGCCACCGGGACGCTCGCACGAATAACGGTTCCGTGCCCAAAGACGGAGAGAACTTCGAACGTGCCCCCGAGCAGTTCCACACGCTCCTTCATGCTCCGCAGGCCCAGGGGCGCCCGGCCGCCCATGTCGTGCGACGGCGCATCGTGCGCGAACCCCTTCCCGTTGTCGCGCACTTCCAGGTGCACCTGGTCATCCCGTTCCGCTAGCATGACCGACGCGTGCGTGGCCTCGGCGTGCCGCGCCATGTTGGTCAGGGATTCCTGCACGAGCCGGTACAGGGCCGTTTCGGCTTCACGCTCGTATCGTCGGTGCGGCGGGAAGGTCACCGTGCACTCAAGCGTCATGGCGTGGGCGGCGCGAAAGTCCTCGCACAGGCGTTCCACCGCGACCTGCAGCCCAAAGTCCTCGAGCACGCCGGGGCGAAGCCCGCGTGCCAGTCGATGAATCTCCCGCAGGCTCGTGTCGGACAAACGCAGCAACTCGGCCGCACGCTCGCGAGCCGGCGCCGACTCGCTCTGCTGCTCGAGCAGCCGCAGGCCCACGCGCAGCGCGGTCAGGTGCTGGCCGAGTTCGTCGTGCAGGTCTCGCGCCAGCCGGGCACGCTCGGCCTCCTGCGTGTCGAAAAGGCGGCGGAGAAGTTCACCGCGCTCTATGAAGATGCGTCGGAGCGGGCGGACGATGACCACCCAAAGCACCGGCGCCAGGGCGAAGGAGAGAATGGCCGCATCCGCCAGGCTCTCCCGGAACGACCCCAGCGGCCAGGGCGCGATCGCCGGCAGCACGAGCATGATCAGGCCTTCAACGATGAAGACCAGGAGGAGAACCTGCACGAACATCCGCATCGGTGAAAGCCGGGCCGCGCGGGAACTGTGCTCCTGGGTCATGCGGTGCGCCCATCGGGCCTCGAAGACTCTCCGTCGCGTGAGCCGGTTGAACTCAGGGCGACGAGCCCGGCGTCATGGTATCCCCGCGCGCATTCGTGCTGATATACCCATGGTTCACGATGGAGTACGCTCGGCTTCCCCCGTCACGGGCACGGCCCGCCGCCCACGACCAGTTCGACCGCTTCCACATCGTTCCCGTTCACGGCCCCGTCCTGGTTGAAGTCCGCGTCGGGCAGGCAGTAGTCGGCCAGGTCGCCGCCGACCGCGAGTTCCTGAACCTCTACGTCGATCCCGTTCACCGCGCCGTCGCAGTTCACGTCGGCGTCGCAGACGCCGGCGCTCTGCGAGGAGATAGTGAGCGTGCCCAGGCCCCGGGCCGTACCCAGGCCGCCCACGCGGACGAGGTATGTTTCGCCGGCGACCGCATCGAACATCACCCGCGAGAGTTGGGCCGAGATCCCGCACCCGGCGTCGTCGTTGCAGCCGATCGCCGAGTTCGCCAGCCCGCCCGGGCACGAGCCCGCGTACACCGCCAGGCGCGTGTTGTGCACCGGGGACTGGCTCGCGCACGTGTCCACGGTGATCGTGCCCGAGATCGGCGCGACGTAGCGGAACCAGAGATCGCGGCTGATGAGCGCGTCCCCACCCGCGAACGAGCAGTGGTTCTCCTCCGGCCCGTCGGTGGTTGCGCCGCAGTTGGAGTACACGAAGGAGCCGTTGCCGATGGTGGGGGCGTTCTCGCAGTCGTCGGCCCCGCTGGTGATGAGGTACGCCGAGTTCAGGCGGTAGTGCCCGTTGGCCCCCGAGTATCCCGATACACGGATGTAGTACGCGACGCCCGCGTACACGTTGACATCGACGACCGAGGCCAACCCTCCCGGGCAGTTGCCGATGGCGTTGGCGTCGTCGTTGCAGGCGAGTTGGTTGGAAGTTGTGCCGGGGCAGGCCCCGCCGTGCACCGAGAGGACGGTGTCGAACGCCGACCCGCACGTGTCGATCCGCAGCGTGCCGGTGCAGTTCGCAACCATGCGGTACCACACGTCGGGTGACGTGTTCGACGTGCCGCACGAGGCCTGCCCGTCGTTCGCCGTGCCGATGGTGACGCCCATCGCCGACGTGCCGGGGGTGTACGCGAGCGCCGAGGCGCACGCGTCGTTGGGTGCGGCCACATACGCCGAGTTCAGCGAGAACCCGCCGACCGCCCCGGCAAACCCGGAGAGTCGCACATAGTATGTCTGTCCGGGGTACACCCCGACAAACGCGACCGATTGCAGCGTGCCGGCGCAGGGGCCGAACGCGCCAGCGTCGTCGTTGCACGCCACCTGGTTGGCCAGCCCGCCCGGGCACGCCGTGTGCACGGAGAGCACCGTGTCGAACGACGACCCGCAGGTATCGAAGCGGACGAACCCGGCCTGGGGCGCGGTGACGGCGAACCACACGTCCGCCGCCGTGCCCGACGATCCGCACGAGGCCTGCCCGTCGTTGCTCGCGCCCGCGAGGGTGCCCGTGCTGGTCGTGCCGATGGCGTGGACGCTCGCCGCCGGGCAGTCGTTGTTCGCCGGCGGGACGTACCGCGAGGTCAGCGTGAAGTTGCCCGAGGCGCCGTTGAACCCGGCGACCCGCACGTAGTACGTCGTGCCGCCCGTCACCGCGGCGTTCATGACCGACTGCGTCGTGCCTGGGCAGCCCTCGAGGTACCCGTCGTCGTTGCAGGCGATCTGGTTGGCCGTCGTGCCGGGGCAGGCCGTGTGCAGCGAGAGCACCGTGTCGAAGTACGACCCGCACGTTTCAAACTGCAGCAGGCCTGTGGCGGGGGGCGTCACGCGGTACCACACGTCCAGCGTGGCGTTGCTGCCGCAGGTGGTCGAGCCTTGGCTGGTGGCGTTCGAGGTCGTCCCATCCGACGACGTGCCCACTACGTGGGGGATCGCATTGGCGCACAGGTTGTTGGCGGGCGCGGGCGGTGGGGCCGCCGTCACGGTGATCGGCTGTGCGTCCCACGTCGCCATGTCGTTGTTGTCCGGGTTCGTATCGGTGCCCGGGTCGAGCACGACCCCCAGCCAGTACGTGCCCGGCGTGACGTTGGGGATCGTCACCGGCGGAACGTTAACGGTGAGATTCTGCATCGCGCCGTAGTTCGCGCTGTAGGAGAACGTGCCCAGGAGCGTGTCCCAATCGCGGATCTGGTTGTTCGTCGAGAGGTAGACGCGGAAGGTGTAGTTGCCCGAGGGGGGGTCGGCGTTGGTCGGATTCGGGCAGGCAAACTGCGCCGCCGACGTCTGCGTGGTCGCCTGGATGGTTGTGCTGCCTGTGAGTCGGAAGCGCATCGGGGTCAGGTCAAACACCGTGCCCCGGTTGGCCGTGCTCAGCGCGGTGATCTGGTTGGCCATGTCCTCCCAGATCTTGGCGTATCGGGCGGTCGTGGATCGGTTGGAGTTGGAGCACACCGCGTGCGCAATGCGGCTGACGCCGTTCATGTAGTACGCGGAACTGCCGGACATGCCCCCCCACACCGCCGTGTAGCACCCCGGACTGGTGTTGAGTTGCAACTGGTTGGACGGGCAGGAATCAAACGTCCCCGACCAGAACATCATGGTGCGGCCGTTGTGAAGATTCGGGCTGCCGCAGTCTTCGCCCGGGAACGAGTAGTTGTAGTACGTGCGGGATTGGATGGTGCTGCACGACTGCCCCCACGCGCCGCCGTACCACCCGGTGAGCATGCCGACCGAGCGGCCCCACTCGCGCGAGATGCGGATCGCGCCCACGTCCTGATCGAAGTTTCCGTCCTCGACGTAGTCCGTGCCGGCGATGAGTTCGGAGGCTCTCACCCAGCCCCAGTTCTGGATCACGGTTTCGTCCAGCCATCCGCCCGCCGGGCCGGCGCCGTCCCAACCCGGATACACGTAGATTTCCCGTGCCCAATCAAAGATCTGGATGCCGGAGGGGTCCCGCGCGTACACGCAGTGCGCCGCGGTCAGCACGATGCCCGAATCGAGCATGGTGCCCGAACACCCGAACCAGAAGTCCATCCCGTTCACGTTCTGAAACCGCATGATGAGTTTGCAGTTGGCGGACGCCGGGAAGGCGTTGAGGCTCGACGCGGGGGCCATGGTGCCGAAGTTGCGGTCCATCTCCGGCATCTCGACGTGGCCATCGATGCCGGCGTACCCGTCGTGGTAGCCCCCGGGCAACCCCGACGGTTCGATGACAGGAGCTTCGCGCGACTGCCCGGTCGTGATGTCGTACACCATCACCGTGCCCCGGATAGGCGGGTTCCACTCACCCTCCACGGAAATCGGGAGGGGCATCGATGGAATCTGGTCGAACGGCGGGTGGCTCGGGGTGATGTTCGGTGCCGCGTCCCCGGGGCCGAAGACCGGGTCCTGCGGCCCGACGGGTGCCGCCTGAGCGCTCAGGGTCGGGCCGGGGAGTGGGTTGCCGGGCGGGGCTATCTGGGCCATGGCGGGCGTCCCCACCATGTTCAACGCGACAACCGAGAGCATCACCACGACCGAGACATTCGTAGAACGCGCCATGTGAACCCCTTTCAAACACCGAGCAGTCAGGTGGTTGATCGGGAGCCGGAACGAAGGCGCACGACCATCACCCAGGAGCGCAAGCGCCCCGGGGGGACGGTGTGGCCGGCGAATTCAAATTATTTTTTGGGCGTCCAGCCGCTCTTGAAGGCCTTGAGCGCGGCTTCGAGTTTCTTCTCGGCGTCGGAATCGAGCGCCCGCTTGGCGTTGAGTTCGTCCCACACCGGCTTGCCCACGCCCTTGAAGTAATCGAGCAGGGCCTGCTCGAAGGCCCGGACGTCGCCCAGGTCCACGTCGTCGAGGTAGCCCTTGGTGCCGGCGTAGATCGAGATGACCTGGTCCACGACGTGGAAGGGCACGTACTGGGGCTGCTTGAGGAGTTCCACCATGGCGGCCCCGCGGTCGAGCTGCCGCTGCGTCGCCTTGTCGAGCTCGGTGCCGAGCTGGGCGAAGGCCTCGAGTTCGCGGAACGCGGCCAAGTCCAGCCGCAGCGAGCCGGCGATCTTCTTCATCGCCTTGATCTGCGCGTTGCCGCCCACGCGAGAGACCGAGATACCGACGTTGATGGCCGGACGCACGCCCGCGAAGAACAGTTCGGGCTCCAGGTAGATCTGCCCGTCGGTGATCGAGATCACGTTCGTCGGGATATACGCTGAGACGTCGCCCTCCTGCGTCTCGATGACCGGCAGGGCCGTGAGCGAGCCGCCCCCGTTCTCGGCGGAGAGTTTCGTCGCGCGTTCGAGCAGGCGGCTGTGGAGGTAGAACACGTCGCCGGGGTACGCCTCGCGGCCCGGCGGGCGGCGTAGCAGCAGCGACAACTGGCGGTACGCGACGGCCTGCTTGGACAAGTCGTCGTAGATGCACAGGGCATGCTTGCAGCCCTTGTAGTCCGCCCCGCCGTTCTTCCCCTGCCACATGAAGTACTCGCCCATCGTGCACCCGGTGTACGGGGCGATGTACTGCATCGGGGCGGGGTCCGACGAGCCGGCGTTCACGACGATCGTGTAGTCCATCGCGCCGGCCTTCTTCAGGGTTTCGACCACCGCGGCGACGGTGGACTCCTTCTGCCCGATCGCGACGTAGATGCACACCACCGCGTCGGGCGTGCCCCAGTACTGCTTCTGGTTGATGATCGTGTCTACCGCGACCGCGGTCTTGCCGGTCTTGCGGTCGCCGATGATCAGTTCGCGCTGCCCACGCCCGATGGGGATCATCGCGTCGATGGCCTTGATGCCCGTCTGGAGCGGCTCGGTCACGGGCTGGCGCTCGGCGATGCCCGGGGCGATGATGTCCACCTTGCTGAACTTGGTCGCGGCGATCGGGCCGGCGTCGTCCAGTGGCCGGCCCAGCGGATCGACCACGCGGCCCAGCAGCGCTTCACCCACAGGCACTTCGAGCAGGCGCCCGGTCGACTTGACCATGTCCCCTTCCTTGACCGAGAGGTAGTCGCCGTAGATGACCGCGCCGACCGTGTCCAGTTCCAGGTTGAAGACCTGGCCCATGACCGCGCCGTCGGAGGTCTGGAACTCCAGCAGTTCGCCCGCCATCGCCTTGCTCAGCCCGTAGATGCGGGCGATCCCGTCGCCGACTTCCACCACCCGACCCACGTCGGAGACTTCGAGTTCGGCCCCGAAGGAGGCGATTTCGTTCTTGATGACGGTCGCGATTTCGTCGGCTCGGATCTTCACGGGTCAGGCCCTTTCAGCGAGTTTCAGTGTCGTCCACGCCCCGGCGGACAGGCCCGGGTCGGGGGGGCGGAAGGGTACGCGCGCAGGCTGCGCATGTCATCGCGCCGCGCTGTATGAAACGCTCCGCTGCCCCGGTGGGCCGGGATTCATTCGGGGGCCACGTCGCGGCTTACCGCCCGTCCCAGAAGGGCGTCCGGGCCGCCCGTTCCAGGAGTTCCGTTACCGCCGCGGCGATCTGTGGGTCATCGCCCTTGGCCTCGGCCTCGGGGGGCATGCCCGCCGGGATGTCGGGCATGGCGCCGTGATTCTCCATGTCGGTCCCGTCGAGCAGCCGCCACCCGCGGAAGGGGGTCCGCACGGTTGTGCCGTCGATCAGCGACGCCGAGCCGGTCGAGATGACCGCCCCGAAAGTCTGCACGCCGACAAGTTTGCCCCGCCCGATGGTCTTGATGGCGTGCGGGAAGATTTCCGCGTTCGAGTACGAGTTCTGGTTGATGAGCACCGAGATCGGGCGGTTGTAGTGATAGATCAGCCGGCGGTCGCGCGGGTAGGCGTCGCGGGGCATGGTCGCCTCGTCGGCCCCGCGGGGCACGGTGTAGGCATGTCGGGGGGCGGTCAGCGACGCGAGCAGGATGTCCGCCGTCCATCCGCCCCCGTTGTCGCGGACGTCGATGATCAGCCCGACCTTGCCGTGGGCGGCGGCGTAGAGGTCGCGCTCGAAGTCGCGCACGCTGGGCAGGTCCATGCTGCGGATGTGCAGGTAGCCGAGTTTGCCCCCCGACAGCCGCTCCACGATCGCCGCGCGGCGGGCCACCTCGTCGTCGTAGCGCAGGCCCGTGTCGGCCCCGCTCCCGATGGGGGTGACGAGCACCAGGCGCTCGGCGCCCTCGGCGGAGCGCACTTTCAGCAGCGTTTCCTTCCCGGACGTGCCCGCCAGCAGCACGGGCAGATCGGCAACCGGGCCGCCGTTCTTAGCAACGGCGTCCCCGTTGATCGCCACGATCACGTCGCCCACGTTCAGCGTCGAGGTGGGGCGTGTGGCCGGGCCTTGCGCCAGCACCCGTGCGACGCGCCACCCATCGTTCGTCGGCTCGGCGTCCACCCCGAGGTACCCGAAGGGAACTTGCTCGCCCGAGGTGTCGCGTCCGCCGCGGATGCCCAGGTGCGACCCGTCGAGTTCTCCGAACAGGGCGTTGCCGACGGCGTTGAACTCCGTGTCGGTCCTGGTCGCCATCGCCAGGGACAGGTACCGCGCCGTCAGCGCGGGCCAATCCAACCCCTTGAGTGTGTTGTGATAGAAGACTTCCCCGAGAATCCGGGCGGCCTCGAGGAACTTCTGCCGTTGCTGCTGGGCCACGTCGATCATCACCGTCGCGTCGATGGACATCTTCTCGCTCTCGCCCCCCGCGGGCTTGCCAATGCTCGCCTCGCCCGTCGCGACGTACACGACCTTCTCGCCGGTGAGGTTCACCGTGACGTTCGAGGTTGAGCCCGACGTCACGCTCTTGCGCTCCCGCCCGCGATAGTCCACGCTGAAGAGCGACGCCGAGCCGTCGATGGACCCCGAGAAGATCACCCGCTCGCCCCCGGGCGTGATCGCCAGGTCGCCCACGCCCCCGGGCATGGACACCACCTGCCGCACGCGGCGGTAGGCGTCGGCCACGTCGAACTTGAGCGGCTCGGGAGCCTTGGGAGGCTCCTCGGCCTTGGGCTCTTCCGCGGGGGGCGGGTCCTTGGGTGCTTCAGCCGCCGCCGCACCCTCTTCCTCGGGGGCGTCCTTGGCTGGTTCGTCCTTCTTTTTCGGCTTGTCCTTCTTCTCGGGCTTCTCCTCGCTCCCGAGGGGCTTGCGTTTCTTGGCGGCCTCGGCGGCTTCCTTGAAGTAGTCCGCCAGTTCGTACGCCGACATCCCGTCGAGTTTCACGTCAAGATTCACCGCGTACAGCGCGTACTCCCCGTTCACGCTCGCGTCCCGATCGCTCAGGAAGTACAGCACCTTCCCGTCCGCCGACAGGCGAGGCGACGAGTCGTCGTCCGGGTGCCGCGTGATGTTCGCCGCCTCGGCCCCGTCCGTCAGCACGTCCATCACCCAGATGTCCGAGTTGAAGTACTCGTCATTGCGTGCGTAGATCACGTGACGGGAGTCCGAACACCAGGACGCGTCCGGCTCGTCCCACCCGGGCAGCACCACGCGCTGGGCCTTGTCCGCGATCGTCAGCAGCACCAGATCGCCCCGGCTGCGTGTCAGCAGCAGGTACTTCCCGTCGGGGGAAGGTCTCGGACGACGCAGGTTGTCCCCCTCCACGAGCACCGGCTCGACCGTGAAGGTCAGCGACTCGCTCCAGCGCTTGCCGTGATCCACCTTCGGCATGGCCTCCTTGTCGCCCTTGGCGTCGTCTGGTTTATCGGCGGGCTTGTCCGCCGTCTCCTCGGCCTTCTTGGGCTGGAGGTCCTCGCGCGTCAGCGCCACCCGGGCCGCGTACACCCCGTACACCCCCGTCTCGTCGCTCGTGAAGTACAGCACGCTCCCATCGGGCGACCAGGCCAAGTCGCGCTCCCGGGCGTGGGTATTGGTCACGCGCCGGGTGGGGCGGTCCTTTTCGGTGCTGCGGACATAGACCTCGCCCCGGGCGATGACCGCGAGCGTCTTGCCGTCGGGGCTGAGGGCGGCCTCGCTGACAAGCCGGGAAAGATTCAGTCGCTGCGTGTCCACCTGCGAAAAATCGCCCGTGAGAGTTACGGCGAGCGGCTTGGGCTGCGGGCGTGCCGCGGCGAGGTCGAGGGTGTAGAGGCGATCCCAGACGGCGAACACACCCGTCGTCCCTCCGGGAGCCACGCTGAAGTCGCGCACACCGTGCCCGATCGTGGCCTCACCCGGGGCGGGCTTGAAGAACGTCAGTTGGGTCGCCGCCGCGTCCGCGGTGGCCTTCGGCAGGCGCCACACGTTGTTCTGCCCGTCGCGCGACGAGACAAACACGAGCGATCCATCCGGCAGCAGGCGCCCGTCGGCATCGTTTGCCGCATTGGAAGTCAGTTGGGTGAACGTTCCGGTGGCGAAGTCGAGCCGGTAGAGGTCGGTCGTAGCCGAGCCGCGATAGATCGGCCGGTTGGGGTCGTAGCGGCCCCGGGTGAAAATGATGCCGGTATCGCCGGGCAGGGGAGTGGGCGCGGCGCCGTAGGCGAGCGTGAGGCGCGTCAGCGCGCCGGTGCCGTCGGCATTGGCGCGATACATCCGCGTCCCGCGGGCCAGCGCCGGCTCGTGCGAACCGGCGAGATAGAGGCCTTTGGAGTCCGCCGTGAAGGCGCTCAGCGTGTGCGCCCGATCGGCCCTGGTCACTCGGCGAACATCGCCGAAGGTCAACCCACCCGCATCCTTCCCCACGGGCATTGTGTAGATTGCACGGGCACCGTCACGCTCGGATTCGAATGCCAGGAGAGAGCCGTCGGGGCTGAAGGCGCTGCGGAGTTCATCCGACGGGTGGCTGGTGATCCGTCGGGCCGTTCCGCCGCCCGACGGCACCGCCCACAGGTCCCCCGCGAACGAAAAGACCACGGTCGAGCCGTCGGGGCTGAGGCTGGGGTACTGCGGGAATCCGACCGCGCGGGGCGGTTCGCCCTGGGCCAGCGCTACGGACGACATACCGGTCACCAGGGCCATGATGATGGGGGTGAAAGCGTTCATGCCCGGAGGGTACCGGGAACGCCCCTAGCGCAGCAACTCCCACGGGAAACCGGGCGGGACCAGTCCGGGTGCCCCATGCAGCCACCCAACCAGGAACTCGAAGGCATCGACCAGCCTCGGCCCGGGCCGGTTGAACATCTGGTTGCCGTCCAGCAGGGCCACCCGCCCACGCCGCACCGCCGGCAGGTCGCGCCACCACGAGTGAGCCCGCAAGGCCTGTGCCCACGCGCGCGTCGTCTCCAACCCCGCCCCGCACGGGCACACGATCAGAAACTCCGGCTCGGCGGCGATGAGTTCCTCGGGCGAGATCGCCCGCGATGGTCCCGGCGGCGACGGAGGGTGCCCGACGGACGGGTTCAACAGGTGGCGTCCCCCGGCCAATTCGATCAGCCGGGCTGACCAATGCCCGGCGCAGAACAGCGGGTCGGTCCACTCCAGCATCGCCACCGACGGCCCTTCCTCGTACGCGTTGACGTGTTCCTGAGCACGGGCGAGGCGTTCGCGCAGGCCGACAACCGCTACCCCGGCGCGATCAACGTGCCCAATCGCTCGTCCAACCCGAAGGATGTCGTCGAGCACGTCCTCCAGCGAGCTCGGGTTGAGACTGACGACGACCGGCTCGGGGGACATGCCCATGGCAACCCGCCGAACCGTGGCCAGGTCAATCGAGCAGACATGGCAGACATCCTGTGTCAGGATGATGTCCGGGCGGGCCGCCCGCAAGGTGTCGGCGTCGAGCATGTACAAGGACTCACCTCCGGCGAGGTGAGTTCGTACGGCCCGGTCGATCTCGGCGGGAGACGCCGGAACCACGTGCTGCCGGGAAAGAATCGGCGCGCGCCGGACACTCGGCGGGTAATCACATTCGTGCGACCGCCCGACCAGAAGTTGCTCGGCCTCAAGGAGTCCGAGAATCTCTGTGGCGGAGGGGAGCAGGCTGACGATGCGAAGGGGTTGTTGGGGTGAAGGTGCGCTCACGGATGCCTACCTTTGCACGAACAACCCTAACGAGGCCATAGGGACCTGGCCTGAAGGGTGTTCACCGTAGTCCGCGGTGCATCGCGCCGGTTGGTGGTCCAGGGAGGGCGTGAACGTGCCGAGGGCGCAAACTGCGGGAAGCGTGATCGGTGGCATGGGTGCATTGCTCGTGGCGTCGGGTACGGTGCTGGCCTGGCAGCCTGCCAAGGCCGTGCCGGTGATCGATCCCAAAGGGCAGCCGGCCTCGCTCGGGGGAGCCAACGCGCCGGTGAAGACGCCGCCGGGCAAGGGGCAGCCGACCCCGGCAAATCCAACACCCCCGCTCGCGGTGCATTCCGGCCCGCTGCCCGACATCGCCAGCGACGATCCCGAGATGGTGACCCTCTCGGCGTTCTCCGAGCCGGTGAACATGGCCACGCTGGTGGAACTGGTCGCGACGACGCTGGAGATCAACATCACGATCGTGGGCGACGTGCCGGGCATGGTGCGGTTCAATGCACCCGTGCCCATCCGGAAGCAGGACCTGATGTCGCTGCTGCGGTCGCTGTTGGAGCAGCAGGCATGGACGATCACGCGGGACCAGTTTGGGCTGTACACCGTGTCGGCGATCAACCAGGTGGTGCCGAACGTGGGCGGGGCGTTGTCGTCCACGCGTGTCTTCCGCACGCCGAACATGAGGCCGACGTCGCTGAAGGCGGCCATCGAGGGGCAGGTCGGCCCGCCCGGCCCCGGCCCGGGCGGCGCGGCGCGACAGTACGCGTACATCGACGACCTGGGCATTATCGTCGCAACGGACACACCCGGTCGGCTGGATGCCATCGGGCAGGTCGTGAACGCGATCATCGCCGAGCATCTCCAGGCCGGGTTCGAACGCTTGCCGCTCGAGCACATCTCGGCGTCGGTGGCGCGGGAGCGGGCGCTGCAACTGATCGGCATGGCCCAGCCCGCGGCAGCAACCGCGGCCCCGGGCGGCGGACGGGCACCGGGGGGCGGGGGCGGGGAACAGCCCACGGCCCGAAACCTCAGCACGCTCTACAGCCTCTCCGAACGCCTCAGCGTCGATCAGCAGGGCAACGCCCTGATCTTCCGGGGTACCAGCGACGAGATCGAGCAGGTCAAACGCGTCGTCGCCGTCATTGACGTGCCGAATGAACTGATCCCGCGCACGTACCGGGCCGGTCGGTCAGCCTCGCAGGTCGCCGATATCGCCCGCGGGCGCGGTCTGGGCGAGGTTATCACGATCGCGGACCTCTCCGCGATGACGAGCGGATCGTCGTTCGGCGTGCCGCAGGGGCGGGACCCGAACCTGCTCCGCCAGGGACAGGCCGCGGGGACGACGCCGACGATCGTCGGCGGGCCGCTCATGGTCGTCGACGAGGGGCGCGGGCAGATCATCTATTACGGCACGGCGTCGCAGCAGGAGCAACTCAAGGCGCTGCTCGATCAACTTGATACCGAGGCCGAGGCGATCGTGACGCGGGTCTACAAACTCAAGAACGCCCAAGCCGTCGATCTCGCGGACATCATCAACGGGTTGATCACGGGCACCGGCCCCGTGGCGGCGGCCCCGCTCTTGCCGGGCGACACGGGCGGGAGCGGTTCGTCCGGGCGGCGATCAACCCCTTCGCGTTCGTCCTCGTCAGTCTCGCGTGCCAACACGCCGCGTGTCGTGGGGGCGCCCGCGAGCGGGGGCGACGACGTCTCGATCGACGGCGGTTCGGCGTTCGTGTACCCGGACGAGAAGAACAACCAGTTGCTGGTGAAGGCCCAGGCCGGGCAGCAGCCGGAGTTTGCGCGGCTGATCGAGAAACTCGACCTCCGCCGTCCGCAGGTGTACATCGAGGCCAAGATCGTCGCGGTAACGACGGACGACAAACTGCGCACGGCGTTCGAGACGCAACTTATCAACGCCGCAGGTACCGGGGGCGTGTTCACGCAGAGTTTCGGGCTGGCGACCTACGCGGCCACCGGGAGCATTCTGACTCCGCCGACGGTCAACCCGTTCACCGGGTTCACGGGCGCGGTGATCCGCAACGACATGGTGCCGATCGTGATGACGGCGCTGGCGAACGAGACGGATTCGCGGATCATCTCGAACCCCCAACTCCTCGTGGATGACAACGAAGAGGCGGAGGTGGTCAGCCTCGACGAACAGCCCACGACGACGATCAGCCGTGGCACCACGGGCGGTTCGGGCGACATCGTCACGCAGGGCGAATCCGCCACCGCGGGGACGACGCTGCACGTGAAGCCGCAGATCAGCGGCGGGGGGCACCTGCGGCTGGAGTACAACATCGAACTGTCGAGTTTCACGGGGCAGGGCGAGGTCGTGGGGGGCACGCGCCTTTCGCCCCCCAAACAGACCAACACCATCACGTCCTCGAGCATCACCATCCCCTCCGACTACACCATCGTCGTCGGCGGGCTGGTGGTGGACAGCAAGTCCAAGACCGTCGCCAAGATCCCGCTCCTGGGCGACATCCCGCTCGTGGGCCTGCTGTTCCAGGACCGCAGCACGGGCAACCGCAAGACGGTGCTCTACGTGTTCCTGACGCCCAAGATTCTCCGCGACCCGACGTTCAACGATCTGAAACTGCTGACCCGCGGCCCGCAGGCGCGCGTGGACCTCGACCCCGACGTGCCCGAACTGCGCCCCTCGATCACCGAGATTGTCGCGCCGGGCCAGCCCGCCCCGGCGCCTCCCCCGCCTCAGCCATCGGACGGCGCGTCGACGTCGGCCGTCCCGACGCGGAACCCCTCGGACTGGCCCAACCCGGACTGAACCCTACACATGGCGAGCCACGGCACAAGCAAGGGGTTGTTGGCGCGTCGCGGGACGGCGCCCGTGGCCGACGCGGGCGAGGCGCCCAGCGCGTCGGAGTTGGCGCGCGTGGCGGAGTTGTTCGCCCCGCTGCCGCTCTCGGCGGAGCAGGCGCGGCAGTTCGCGCTGGTTGAAGGCTCCGACGAAGAGCCGTGGGACGTCCTGCTCCAGATGCTGGCGCTGGACGAGCACCAGGCGCTGGAGATGCTGGCCAAGCGCACGGGGTTGAGTTTCGTCGCCGAGCCGCGGATGCACGAGTCGGCGTCGCGGTTCTACGAGGTGGTGCCGGCGGACGTGGCGCGCGGTCGGCTGTGCGCGGGGCTGGAAAGCGACGGGCAGGTGATGAAGGTGGCCACGGCGCAGCCGATGCAGCCGGGCGTGTTCGCCATGCTCGAGGACATGCTCGCCATGCCGGTGCGGCTGGTGCTCTCGCCCCGGGCGAGCGTGGCGAACCTGATCAACCGGGGGTACGAGCAGCGGCAGGACCTGGTGACGGAGATCATCGAGGAAATGCCGCTGGACGAGCGGGCCATCGCCGCCGCTGCCGCGGGCGCCGGGCAGGCCACCGACCTCCTGCAACTGGCCCGGCAGACGCCGGTGATTCGCCTCGTGAACATGATCCTGTTCGAGGCGTTGCGCCGGCGGGCGAGCGACGTGCACGTGCACCCGATGGAGTCGCGCCTGGTCATTCGCTTCCGTATCGACGGAATGCTGGTGGATGCCTTCAGCCCGCCGTTGTCGCTGGCGTCGGCCATTTCCTCGCGCCTGAAGGTGATGACCGAACTCGACATCGCCAATCGCCACAGCCCGCAGGACGGGCACACGAGTGTCCGCGTGGGCAGCCGCAAGGTGGATATCCGGTTCTCGGCCATCCCCACGGTGTACGGTGAGCGGCTCGTGCTGCGCCTGCTCGACCAGACCGCCACGCAGTTGTCGCTCGACGAGATCGGGATGACGCGGGGCATGCAGACGCAACTGCTCGACCTGATCGAGCGGCCCAACGGGATCATCCTCGTCACCGGGCCGACGGGCAGCGGCAAGACGACGACCTTGTACGCGGCCCTCTCGCGCATCGACCGCGCCAGCCGCAACGTCATGACCATCGAAGACCCCGTCGAGTATCACCTCGAGGGGATCAGCCAGATGCAGGTGAACGTGAAGCGGGGCGTGACGTTCGCGGTGGGCCTGCGCAGCCTGCTGCGGCAGGACCCCGACGTGATCCTGGTGGGCGAAATCCGCGACGCGGAGACGGCCCAACTGGCCATCCAAGCCTCGCTCACCGGGCACCTGGTGCTCGCGACGCTGCACACCAACGACGCCCCGAGCGCCATCCCGCGGCTGGTGGACATCGGCATCGAGCCGTACCTCATCACCAGTTCGCTCCTGGCCACGCTCGCGCAGCGGCTGCTGCGGCGGACGTGCCGGACGTGCGCGGGGAGCGGGCAGACGGCCGACCCGCCGGGGCGGTGCGAGGCGTGCTACGGCACGGGGTACAAAGGCCGCCTCGCGGCGTACGAGATCATGGCGATGAACGACGAGTTGCGGCAGTTGACGGCGAGTCGCGTCGACGCGGTGACGCTCTACGAAGCGGCCAAGCGCGCCGGCTTCAAGCCCATGCGCGACGACGCGATGGAGAAGGTGCGGGCCGGCCTCACCGACGAAGCCGAGGTGTACCGCGTGCTGCACTAAGCCCGCGCCATGGCTTCGGCACGGTCGTCGGGGCGATTCACGTTCGGGCCGAACGAGAGGAGCGAGCATGGAGGTTCGACCCGTCACGCTCGATGGCCGATACGTTCGCCTTGAACCCCTGACGATCGCCCACGTTCCTGTTCTGGCCGAAGCCATCGACGCCGACACGTTTCGGTACTTCTCGCCGGATTACGCGTGCGACGGTCCGCCCGAGGCCCAGGCCGCGCTCTACGCCCGCCTGCGCCTGGCCGACCCGACGTCCCGGCCGTTCGCGGTGATCGAGCGGGCGAGCGGGCGCGTGGTGGGCGCGACATGCTATCTGGACATTCGCTCGGCCCATCGGGGGCTGGATCGGGGCGACGTTCTATGCCAAGGCGGTGCGAAGCACGCGCGTCAACCCCGAATGCAAACTCCTGCTCCTCGCCCACGCGTTCGACACGCTGGGGTGCATCCGCGTGCAGCTGAAGACCGACGCGCGGAACGCGGCGAGCCGAGCGGCGATCCTCAAACTCGGCGCGAAGGAAGAGGGCACGCTGCGGCGACACATGGTGATGCGCGACGGGGCCTACCGCGACACGGTGATGTACAGCATTCTCGCGGAGGAGTGGGCTGGGGTGCGTGCCACGTTGAACACACGTTGTGCGATTGGAGGCTAATCAACCTGGTGCGCGGTGAGAAAGATCGCTTTTTCGAGTGCGGCAAAGAAGTTTTGGTACGGCTCCGGGGCTTCGACCGCCTGGAGGTTGTATTGCCCGCTTGCGCGAACCAGAAGTTGTGTAGAACCCCGAGGCCTGACGGTGACGGTCATGCGGAGCGCGTATCCGTCGAGTTTCGTGGCGGTCACCGTGCCGATTTCTTCGTTGGCGCTGTCGACGACAAATCCGAGATCTTGCAGTGTGGCGATAGCGGTGCGGAGCATTTTGGTACGGTCGGTCGTGTCGAAAGCTCTAGTCTGAATACTGCGGAGTCTGACCTGGCTCTCTTCAGAAGCCATGATTTGACGCTGCGATGTTTGACACGCGGCGAGCGATACGCCCGAGAGGCATACGGCCAAAACGTGTAGTACAGGGCGATTCATATCTTGTGCGCCTCCAGAAAGACCGACTTCGAAAGTTTCTCGAAGAACTCCTGATAGATCGCCGGGTCGTTGATGAACTGAAGTTTGGATACCTGCCCTTGGGTATTCCAGACGATCCGCTGGAACGTGACGCGAACGGCCGTGCTGCCGCCGACCGGATGTGTCACGATGCTGATGCGGATTTTTTGATTCTTGTCTACCGGGGTCGCGACGCCGGTGAGCACCGCGATGAGCACGGCACCGACAACCTGTCCCGCTTCGGTGGCGTCCCGGTCTTTGGAACCGACCACGACTCCGAGTTTTGCGTCAGAGTTCTCGATGTTGTACCCGAGATCCTGGGCGAGGCCTACCGCTGCGGCGAGGATTCGACGCTCATCCGAAGAGTCAAAGCGTCGTGTTTGGAGTTGGCGATTCTCAAGGCTCTGGGGCGAGAGCAGCAGTGCGTTCTTCGGGATTCCACCGCCGCACCCGCCCCACACGAAATACATGCCACAAAGAACAGCGATCGGCACTACGCGTCCACGATTCTCCGGCATGCGGTCCCCCTTACGATTGACTCCAACCTGGCAATCTAAAACTTTGATGAGTGATACGCAACGTCGCGTACACGCTTGGCCTCGTCGAACTTCACGATGACCGTCAGCGATCGTTGCGACGACCTCGCCGCTCCGGATGATTGCCCGGCGGCCCCGATGAGGAAATACCAGCCGGAGCTCGACGACGATGCAACTACTTCCGTCGCGAACCGATCATAAATCCACACTTCACGACCGTTCTCGTCGGTTGATACGATATTTGGCGATCCGAGTGCCTCGGCAACCTGTCCACCTGTCATACCTTTGTCGATGGATCGTTGTACATTGCCAACGGTCAGTTGGGTGCCCTCTTCATCCGCGCGAGCCACGCTCCGTGCATGCTGCTGGGCCGTGCACCCGATAACAACAAGAGAGGTCGCTAGAGACAGGTACAGTGGTACATGCGTTTTCATGGCAGTTAGCGTACCAGCAGCGGACCATGTCTGCAAGAGAGCGCAAGTATCTGTGAATATGGAAGATGCGGATTCATAACACGACATGCAACCCTTCGGATCTTCCCCGCCGCATTGGCCTCTTCGGCGCCGTGGGCGTCATGGTCGGCGTGGTCATCGGGTCGGGCATCTTCCGCCAGCCGCCGATCATCGCGCAGTACCTCGGCTCGCCCTCGGTCATCCTGGCGCTCTGGGTGCTCGGCGGGGTGCTCGCGCTCTGCGGCGCGCTCACCTTCGCCGAACTCGCCACCATGCACCCGCAATCCGGCGGCGTCTACGTCTTCATTCGCGAAGGGTTCGGGCGGTTGCCGGCGTTTGTGTTCGGTTGGTCGTACATGCTGCTGATGAAGCCGCTCGGGGCCGCGGGCATCGCCGTGGTCTTCGGCGAGCACCTGCACCACGCGCTGGGTGTCGATTGGCGCGACCTGGCCGAGTGGCTGAGCGCCGGGCTTGGCGCGCGGCTCGACAGCGTGCTCGGGTCGGGTTGGGCGGTGATGCTGACCACCGCCCTCATGCTGACCGTGCTGACGGCGATCAACGTGCGTGGTGTTCGGCTGGGGACGGTAGTCGCGGGCACGCTGACGGCCATCAAGTTCGCCGCCGTCGCCGCCATCGTTCTCGTGCCGCTCTGCCTGGGCGCGGGAGACCTCTCAAACTTCAAGCCCGGCCCCGCCCCGGGGTCGTTCTACGCGGCGATCGTCCCCGTCATGGCGGGCATCATGTGGACGTACGACGGCTGGAGCGACGTGGGGGCCATCGCGGGCGAAGTGCGCGACCCGCAACGCACGCTGCCCCGGGTCTACCTGCTCGGCACGCTCGCGGTCATCGCGCTGTACGTCTTCGTCAACGCCGCGTACATCGCCGTGATCCCGCTCGAACACATGCGCACGCTCGACACGCTCGCCCCGGCGCTGCTCGAGCGCGTGGTGGGAGCCTCGGCGGGCGTGGTGGCCGCGGCGCTGATCGCCCTCTCCACCTTCGGCTCCACGCACGGGTCGATTATGACCGGCGCCCGTGTGACGTACCAGCAATCGCGCGACGGCCTGCTCTTCGCCATCCTCGGACGCGTCCACCCTCGCCACGAAACGCCGGCCGTGGCGCTCTGGGTGCAGTTGGCCCTCTCCATCCTTGCCCTCGTCACCATGCGCACATTTCAAAGTCTCGCCGAGGGGTACGTGTTCCTCATGTGGGTCTTCTTCGGGCTGGCGGCGGGGGCGGTGTTCGTGCTCCGCGTGCGCCGGCCCGATGCGCCTCGACCCTTCCGGTGCCCGGGGTACCCGGTCGTGCCCGCGGTCTTTGTCCTTGCGGCGGTCGGCATGACGGTGCTCTCGGTCTTGGAGTCGCCCGGGCCGAGTGTGCGGTGGCTGGCGGTCATCGCGGCGGGGGTGCCGGCGTACTGGGTGTGGCGGCGGGTGGTCGGCGCCGCAACGACGGGCCGCACTCACGAATCCTGAGCGGGGAGCGACCGGGCCGCCGCCAGGTACGCGTCGAACTGCGCCCGCATCTCGCGCAGCGAATCGCCCGCAAACTTGGCCCGCAGCGCCCGGGCGACCTCGAACGCGGCGACATTCTCGACAACCACGCTCGCCGCGGGCACGGCGCAGAGGTCGCTGCGCTCGTATTGGCTCTGCTGAGCCTCTTTCGTGTTCAGGTCCACGCTGGGCATGCCCCGCAGCAGCGTGGAGATGGGCTTCATGGTTGCGCGGATAACGAGGGGCTGCCCGTTGGACATGCCGCCCTCGGTGCCCCCCGCGTTGTTGGTGTCGCGCTCGAAGCCCAGGGTGTGCGTGTCGCGCGTCGAGGGGTCGAAGCGGATCGGGTCGTGCACGCGGCTGCCGGGGCGGTCGGCGACGCCTGTGCCCAGCCCGATCTCGACGGCCTTGATAGCCTGCACGCTCATGACGGCGTAGGCGAGGCGCGCGTCGAGTTTGTCGCGCCAATCCATGCATGACCCCAGGCCCGGGGGGCAGCCGAAGACGTGCGCCTCGACCTGCCCGCCGAGCGTGTCCTTGTCGTGCTTGATGGCGCGGATGGCCTCGACCTGCTTCGCCGTGGCCGCCGGATCGGGGCAGTACGTCTCGCTCGCGTCGCGGTGCGCAACCATCCCGCGCCAGGAGCGAGCGGTTACTTCGACGTCGGTGCGCACGCCGCCGATCGAGCGGACCAGGCCGAAGGTCTCGATGCCGAACTCGCGGAGCAGGAGCCGCGCGAGCGCGCCCGCGGCGACACGGGCCGCCGTCTCGCGGGCGCTGGCGCGTTCCAGCACGCCCCGGCAGTCGGTCGTCAGGTACTTGAGCGCCCCGGCGAGGTCGGCGTGCCCGGGGCGGGGCCTATGGATGGGCGGGGTCTTCTTTGCGTCGTCGAGGCGCGAGTCCTTATTGCGGATGAGCAAGGCCACGGGCGAGCCGATCGTGCGTCCGTTCCGTACTCCCGAGAGCACCTCAACGCGGTCGTCCTCGATCCCCATGCGGCCGCCCCGCCCGAAGCCGCCCTGTCGCCGGGCGAGTTCGGCGTTGATGAACGCCTCGTCCACACCCAGCCCGGCGGGCAACCCGGACACGATCGTGACCAGCCCCGGGCCGTGCGATTCTCCCGCGGTGATGGAGTCGAGCGCCATGCCGGACAGTATCGGCATTTCAGGGCGGGGCCTGTGCGATGTCAGGGACGGGACGGCGAAGGGAGGGGGTCGGGCCGTTCCCCCGTGCGCCACGCCCGTCGGAACGGGTCGGTGAGGAACGGCACGCCGATCGCGTACATGAGGCGCTGCGCGGCCCGCTTCAAGGGAGGGTACAGGTGTTCCATCCCGCGGCGCGGTGGGAGCGGCGTGCCCGGCTCCCAGGTCAGCAGTCGCGGGTCATCATCGGCGCACACCAGCGCCCGCCAGTCCGCGATGCGCCAATGGTCGCCGTGGTGTGAGATGCGTTCCATGGCCGCTCGGAGTCTGCAGCGGGCGTCCATCTGCGCCGGATCGCGGTAGCGGTAGTGTCGCACGGGGATCCGCTCGAGGGCGACGACCCCGGGGCTGTAGGGCAGGTTGTGCCCGCGTCCCCAGCGCATGGTTCGCCGGAATCTCGTGAACCGCAGTTCGGCGACAGGTTCGACGTAGAACCGACGCCGCCGGGTCTCGATCAGACGTGCCCGATCCGCGAGGGTCTCGCGGCCGGTCTCCCAAGCTGCGGCCTCGCTCGCCGTCAGCACGAACTCGTACTGCTGCGTACACACGCGACCTTCGTGCGGCGCCACCGCGTCGCGAAGGAACTCGCGCGGATCGACGTGGTAAAACTCGTCGGCGTCCATTCGGCACACCCAATCACCGTGCCGGAACGTGTGCTTGGCCAGCTCGAAGACATAGCCCCGCGTGTCGCAGTCGAAGACGACTTCCTCGCGGGCGATGGGGTGAAGGCGCGGCTCGCGCTTGGCGAGGTCTTGAATGATCGTCCAGGTGTCGTCGGTGCTGCCGGTGTCGTAGATGTGGATCGCGTCAGCCCACACGAGCGCGGCCGCGAGCGACTGGGCGATGATGTCGCCCTCGTCACGCACGCAGAGGATCGCGTGGATTCGCATGGGGCGCAGGGTAGTGCACGTCGGCCCGATTTCCATAGCGTCACTACACTTGCGTCCCGTACGGGCGGGCAGAACAAGGGGCGTGCATGCGAGCGATCGTGACCGGGCAGATCGGGATGGACAAGAAGCCGTACCTCGACGCCGCGGCCCGGTTCGCCGGGCAGCAGGGCGAGGCCCTCGCCATGTACCACATCGGCGACCTGATGTACAAGGAAGGCCCCGACGTCCGCCCGGGCAAAATCCTCGACCTGCCCATCTCGCGACTGAACTCGCTGCGCCGGGCCGCGTTCAAGGACATCATCTCCGGCTCGCGCGACCAGAAAAACGTCCTCGTCAACACCCACGCCACGTTCCGCTGGCGGCACGGCCTGTTCGCCGCGTTCGACTACGACCAGATCACCGCGATCAAGCCGGATCTCTTCATCTGCCTGGTCGACAACATCGAGGTCGTCCACCACCGCCTGCACGAAGAGCACGACATCGACGCCACGCTCAAGGACTGCATGGTCTGGCGCGAGGAGGAGATTCTCGCGACCGAGCTCATGAGCAAGGCGATTCCGGGGAGTCAGTTCTACATTCTCAGCCGCGGGCGGCACCAGCCCACGACCAAGACGCTCTTCCGCCTCATCTGCCGCCCGGGCATGCGGAAGGTGTACCCCTCCTTCCCCATGAGCCATGTGGTGGACATGCCCGATGTGCTGGCCGAGATCGATGCCTTCCGGGCGGCCCTCGCCGACCACTTCATCACCTTCGACCCCGGCGATGTGGACGAGAAACTGCTGCTTGATCGCTCCATCGCCGCCGCGAAGGACGGCAAGGACTATCTCGACGTCACGCCGCACACCTTCGGCGGCAGCGCCGCGGGCAAGCCCATCCGCGTCCGGGTCCGCGAAGTCCTCGACATCGCCGGCGACGTGGACGGCCAGATCTACATGCGAGACTTCAAGCTCGTCGACCAGTCCGACATGATCGTGTCGTACATCCCCGAACTCCCAGGCGGCGTCCCGGGCCTCTCCAGCGGCGTGGAGCGCGAACTCCACCACGCCTTCGAGCACACCAAGGAGGTTTTCGTGGTGTGGAAGCCGAAGAAGGCCCCCAGCCCGTTCATCACCGAGACGGCTACGAGAATCTTCAAGAGCACCGAGGAGGCGCTGAAGTACTTCGAGGAGAACGGGTACTTCGGGGAGAAGAACCTGTTCGGGAACTAGCCGTCGTCCCGGTGAAACCGCCCGGCCCGGCTCCCTAATCACACGGGCGACATGTACGCCGACGCGCCCAGCATGGACCCCCACGCCCCCAACCCCGCCGCGGATCCCCTGCACGACCCCCACGCGGCCGAGTGGGAGCGGACGTACTCGATGTTCACGCACCTGTCGCTGCTGGCGGTGCACATCTTCGTGCCCGTGGTGGCGGCGCTGGTGATGTGGCTCATCAAGCGTGAGCAGTCCCCGTTCGTCGACGACCACGGCAAAGAGGCGATCAACTTCCAGATTTCCCTGGTGATCTACTTCGTGGCCTCGCTGTGCCTGTCGTTCTGCGGGGTGGGGGTGGTGCTCGCCATCGCCGTGTACGCCCTCGGGCTGATCGGCATGGTCATGGGCGCGATGGCGGCGTACAAGGGCCGGTACTTCCGCTACCCGATGACCATGCGCCTGGTGAAGTAAGTCTCCGGTATTGAAACTCAGTCTCAACTGCGGTACCCTCCCGCATGGGGTGGTGCGCGTGAATCACGAGGCGGTGGAGCCGACGAAGGCCTCGCCGACGCCGTGCGAGAAGGGCGGGGTGCCGCACCGCGCAATGGCCCTGACGTCCTTGCGATCGGGGGACGTGGGCGTGGTCTGCGAGACGTGCATGGAGCCGGGCGACGCGACGCTCCTGCGGGCCATGGGGCTGAGGCCCAGCGCCCTGGTGCGGGTGTGCCGTGTCGGTGAGCCAACGATCATCGAGGTGCTGCCCAGCCGCCGGGGCGAGGGCACGCAATGTTCGAGGCCTGACTGTCGCTGCCGGATCGGCCTGGTGTGGGTGCTGGCGCAGCGCGTCATGGTGCGGGTGGATGGGCCGTGAACTACACGACGCCCAGCGAGTCCACCGAACGGGCGGGCGCGACGGTCGGTGTCCGGCGCGTGGCACTTGTCGGCAACCCGAATACGGGCAAGACGACGCTGTTCAATCAACTGTGCGGGCTGCGGCACAAGACGGGGAACTTTCCCGGCACCACGCAGGAAGCGCGCGTCGGGTTTGTGCGCGATACCGCCGACGACGCCATCGAACTCATCGACCTGCCCGGGATCTACTCGCTCGAACTGGAACAGAGTGAAGCCGACATTGCCCGGCGGGTGCTCGCGGGCACCCTGGCGCCTCGTGGGGAATCAGCCTCGGCCCCGGACGCCGTCTGTGTCGTCGCGGATGCCTCGAACCTCGGACGGAATCTCGCCCTGGTCGGTGAGGCCATCCGCCGACGCCTGCCGACGGTGGTCGTGCTCACGATGGTGGACGTGGCGGCGAAGCGCGGCGTGCGGATCGACACGTCGGGCCTGGCCCACGCGCTGGGGTGCGACGTGGTCGCGTGCAACGCTCGGAGCGGCGCGGGCGTGGAGAAGATCGCTCCGGTATTGCGGGCCGCCCGCGTGCCGAACGTCACGCCCCCGGGCACGCGCGACGGGTTGGAGGACTGGGCCGACGGGGTGTTCGCCGCATGTGCGGGGCACGTGGAGGTCGAAGGGCGCGGACCGGACTGGACGGATCGGCTCGATCGATTGTTCACGCACCCCATCGGCGGGCTGGCGTGCTTTGCCGTCGTGATGTTCGGCCTGTTCTGGACGATCTTTACCCTGGCCGAGGTGCCGATGAGCCTGATCGAGGGCGTGTTCGGCCGACTCAGCGCCTGGGTGGGGGCCGCGCTGCCCGAGGGGTTCATCCGTGACTTTGTCGCCGACGGGGTGATCACGGGTATCGGCGGGGTGCTGGTGTTCCTGCCGCAGATCTGCCTGCTCATGTTCCTGATCTCGATCCTGGAAGATACCGGGTACCTGGCCCGCGCGGCGTTCGTGATGAACCGGTTTCTGGCGCCCTTCGGGCTTTCCGGGCACGCCTTCATGCCGCTGCTCTCCAGCCACGCGTGCGCGATCCCGGGGATCATGGCCTGCCGCGCGATTCCCGATCGGCGGGAGCGGCTCGCGTCGATTCTCACGGCTCCG
This sequence comes from Phycisphaerae bacterium, assembly GCA_022180725.1. Taxonomy (GTDB): domain Bacteria; phylum Planctomycetota; class Phycisphaerae; order Phycisphaerales; family UBA1924; genus RI-211. Next base: position 80,826 of record BQMO01000009.1, on the reverse strand, counting down.
TTCATGTCGTGCTCGGCGCGCATCCCGGTGTACGTGCTGCTGACGGGGGTGCTGTTCCCGGATTCTCCCGCGCGGCAGGCCGCCGCGTTCGCGGGGTGCTACGTGCTCGGGATTATCGGAGGCATGGTGAGCGCGCTGATCGCACGGCGGACGCTGCTGCGCGGGCCGGCCCGCCCGATGGCCCTGGAACTGCCGACGTACAAGCGGCCCTCACTCCGCACGGCGGTGCTGACGACGTACGACCGCGCGAGCATGTTCGTGAAGAACGCGGGCACGAACATTCTGGCGATCTGCATCGTGCTGTGGTGGCTGAGCGCGTACCCGAAGGTCGAGCCGCCCGCCCGCGCGACGGAACTGCGGGCCTTGGCCCGGGGCGCCATGCCCGACGGCTCGGTCCAACTCAACGACGCGACGTGGGCGATCAACGACTTGCTCGACGAGGCCGACGCGGTAGAGGCGCAGTACGCCAAAGCGCATTCCTTCGCGGGGCAGTTAGGCAAGTTCGTCCAGCCGGTCTTCGAGCCGTTGGGATTTGACTGGAAGTTGAGCGTCGGCGTGCTGACGAGTTTCGCGGCCCGCGAGGTCTTTGTGAGCACGATGGCGGTGATGGTGACAGGGCACGACGACGCGGACGATCCGCGCATCCGGGCGGCGCTCGCGGGCGCCACGCGCGACGACGGCGCAACGCCGATCTTCACCCCGGCGGCGAGTTGGGCGCTCTTGGTGTACTACGTCCTGGCGATGCAGTGCCTGCCGACGGTGGCGGTGACGGCCCGCGAGGCCGGGGGGTGGAAGTGGGGCATGCTCCAACTGGGGTGGATGTGCGGCGTGGCGTACGTGCTGGGCGCGCTGACGTTCCGGGTGGTGACGGCGCTGGGATAATCTCGACGCCGGACCTGAGGAATCTTCGACTAGGTCCGGGTGTGGCGGGTGCGATTACAGCACGGGTCGAGGGCGCCCCGTGCCACCCCGAAGGGGCATGATGCCGGTACACGATTGGCAGTTCTGGGTGGTTTCGCTCGCGGCGGTGCTGGCGCTGGCCTATCTGCTGCGCGAGGTGCTCCCCGCGAAGTGGTCGCCCTTCCGGCGCAAGCCCCGCGGCAAGCCCACGACGCTGACGGTGAAGGGCAAGGCGCGGGAGTAGCGACTCATCACAGGACGGACGCGTGGGCCGCCCTTTTCGGTGAGCGATTCAAGGCGACGCTGGCTTGGGCGGAGCCGCCGGCATCCACGGCTCGGCGTTGGCCAGCGCGTGCACCGCGCCCGCAACAGCCTTCACGACGTAGGTGAACCGCACGGGGTCGAGCGTGTCGATGGTGTCCGTCGGCTGGTGATAGTGCGGATTGCGGAAGTTGGCCGTGTCGGTGATCATCACCGCCGGCAGCCCCGCCATCACGAACGGGCGATGGTCCGAGCGCATCATGTCGGGCACGGGGATGGGCAGAAAGTCCACGACGGTGATCTTGAGTTTCGGCTCGGCCTTGCCCATCTCGCCGATGAGTTTCTGGCTGAAGGGGCGATCACGGGCGATGCCCACCACGGCGATCGAATCGCCCACGGTGGGCGGCTCCCACACGCCCTCAACCTTGGGAATCGGCGACTTCTGGCTGTCCGGCTCGTCGGAGAAGTACCCGAGCATCTCCAAGCTGATCATGCCGACGATCTTCTGAGGCCCATCCTTGGGCAGGCCGGCCACGTACTTGGTCGAGCCGATCAGCCCCGTTTCCTCGAGATTGAAGAACACAAGTCGGATCGTGCGTCGGCGGGGCTGGTCCTTGAGCACGCGGGCGAGTTCGAGCAGGGCGCTGGTGCCCGTGCCGTTGTCGTCGGCGCCCGGGGCCTTCGGGGCCGCGTCGAAGTGCGCCCCTACGAGCAGCACCTCGTCCTTCAGGTCCGTGCCGGGCAGGTCGATCAGGATGTTGTGCCAGGTCATGGATTCGGCGTCGGGCACGGGCTGGCCTTCCTTGGGCGCGCTGCGAGGAAGGGACCACTGGAACGCGTGCCGCGTCGGCTCGAAGCCCAGCGCGGCGAGCCGATCGGTCAGGAGTTGCTCCGTGGCCCGCAGGCCCTCGCGGTGTTCCTCGCCCCCGAGGGGGGCGCGCCTGGTCGGCAGATCGCGGATGAAGCCCATCAGCCGATCGGTCTCGATCTGATCCTGCGGCGGGGGGACCACGAGCGCCAAGGCGCAAACAACCAACGGGAGTGTGCACATCGTCGAAGTGCTCCGGGCGGCGCTCGGGCCGCGGTTACTCGTCGTCAGACCCTCGGCGGGATTTCCAGCGTGGCTTGTCCGCCGATTCCATCGCCACCCCGGCCACCTTGACCATGCCCGAGCCGAGGGCGGCCTCGATCTCACCCACCAGGCCGGGCGCGAGCGTGATGCGCAGGCGCGGGTCGGCCGCGAGCACCGCCACGGAGCGTTCCGTCCCGACGACGACCTCGACACCGAACTGCGGCGGGGCGTCGTCGCCCGCGATGGCCGCCGGGACGGAAGTGATCATGCCCGCAACGCGGGTGAGCGCTTCGCTCGCGCCACCGTTGAGGCGTTGTTCGTCCACGAACAGGCGGAGTTTGCCGCTCACGTACGGCACGCCGTCGGCCGGAACCAGTTGATCCACGATCACCTGCGGCTCGCCGCGTTTGTGGTCCATCCGGCCGAGCACGAACACGGCCTGGTCGGGCTGGGCCAGGTGCCCGTACTTCGCGAAGTTCTCGGTGAACAACACCACCTCGCACGTGCCGGTGAGGTCTTCGACGGTGACAATGCCCATGCGCTGCCCGGCGGCCTTGCCGGTTTTGGTCAGGATGGTCCGAACCGACTGCACGAGCACAAAGAGCACCACGCGCGTGTCCTGCGGGAGGTCCTTGACCGACCCCGCCGTGGTGGTCGCAAAGGCCTGTCCCCACGCACGCTGGCGCTCGAGCGGGTGGCTGCTCACGTAGAAGCCGAGCGTGTCCTTCTCCTGTCGTAGCGTCTCGCCCTCGGGCCACGGCGCGACGCGCGCGAGGGGGATGGCGGCGGGCTTCGCGGGCGTCGCGCCGCCACCCATGAAGAGGCCCCCTTGCCCCGCGGCGCGGTCCGCCGCCAGTTTCGATCCCGCCGACAGTGCCTGTTCGATGGTGGCGACCATGGCCGCCCGCTGATCTCGTCCGTGCAGGCGATCGAATGTCCCCGCCTTGATGAGTGCTTCGAGTGTGCCCTTGTTTACCACGCCCGGGGGCATGCGTTCGCAGAAGTCGAAGAGGCTGGCGAAAGGCCCGCGGGCGTTGCGCTCGGCGATGATCGCCGCCGCCGCCTTCTCGCCCGCACCCTTGATCGCCCGCAACCCGAACCGCAGGTGCCCCGCGTGGGCCCGCAATCCCGCCGTTGAAGTTTCGTCCAACACCACCGTGAAGTCCGTGTCCGACACGTTGATGTCGGGCGGGCGAACCTCAACGCCGGTGCGGAGAGTGCGACCTGTCACCGGGTCGATGAACCGCGTCCGCTTGCAGTCTTCGAGGTATGGAATCCAGTCGCTGGCTTTCCCGGCCTGGGATTCGTACGTGAGGAACGCGGCCATGTACTGGTTGGGGAAGTAGGTCTTCAAATACGCTGTCTGGTACGCGACGATGGCGTACCCGGAACTGTGCGACTTGTTGAACCCGTACCCGGCGAACTTGAGGATGAGTTCGAACAGCCCCTCGGCCTGGGCCTTGGAGAGGCCCTGCTTCTGCGCGCCCTCGATGAACTTGGGACGTTCCTTGTCGATCTTGTCGTGCTTCTTCTTGCTGATGTTCTTGATGAGGGTGTAGGCGTCGCGGAGTTTGATCCCGCCCAGGCCGTGCACGATCTGCATGACCTGTTCCTGGTAGACCATCACGCCGTACGTCTCGGCGGTGTAGCGGTCGACGATCTCGTGAACCGTGGGCACGGGCTCGGTGCCGTGCTTGCGGCGGTTGTAGTCGGGGATGAGGTCCATCGGCCCGGGGCGGAAGAGGGCGTTGGCGGCGATGAGGTCTTCAAGACGGTCGGGCTTCATCTCGGTGAGCAGCCGGCGCATCCCGCCGGATTCGAACTGGAAGACGCCCGTGGTCTCGCCCCGGCGGAAGAGTTCGAAGACGCGCTGGTCGTCGTACGTGAGCCGGTCGAGGTCGAGCGGGTGCGGGCCGCGCGGGGCGTCGCCTTCAAGTTCCTTCTCCCGTCCCACGGCCCGCCAGAGGTCCGCCTCGGGCAACCCCTCGCGGATGAGTTTCTTGGCCCGTTCGACGACGGAGATGGTGCGCAGCCCGAGGAAGTCCATCTTGAGCAGCCCGACCTTTTCGCACGTCGGGCCGTCCCACTGCGTGATGACTTCGCCGTCGGGTGTTCCGGGCTGCTTGTAGAGCGGGACGATCTCGCGCAGGGGCCGCGTGGCGACGATGACGCCCGCGGCGTGGACGCCCGCGTTGCGGGTGTGCCCTTCCAACTGCCTCGCCGTATCGAGCAACTGGCGGTACCGCGGGTCGCTGTCGCGCACCTTGCGGAGTTCGGGTTCCTGTTCGAGCGCCTCGTCGAGCGTGATGTTCAACTGCTCGGGCACGAGTTTGGCGATGCGGTCGACGTCCTGCAGCGAGACGCCCAGCACGCGCCCAACATCACGGATGGCCGCCCGCGCCTTGAGCGTGCCGAAGGTGATGATCTGGGCCACGTGCCCGTACTTGCGCCGCACGTAGTCGATGACGGCCCCGCGCCCGTCCTGGCACAGATCGATATCGATATCGGGGTATTCGGCCCGGTCGGGGTCGGTAAAGCGTTCGAAGAGCAGGCCGTACTTCACCGGGCACGCGTTGCTCAGGCCCAGGACGTACCCGACCATGGTGCCTACGCCCGAGCCGCGCGCGTTGGAGGGGATGCCGCGCTGACGCCCCCAGTTCACGAAATCCCACACGATCAGGAAGTACGCGGAGATGTTCTTGTCGGCGAGGATGGTCAGTTCCCGGTACAACCGGGCCGAGAGTTCGTCGCCCGCGTCGCGCGTGGGCGCGCGGCCGTAGCGCCAGCGAAATCCCGCCTCGGCCAGGAGGCGCAGGGCCTCGTCGCCGGCGCGCTTCGAAGCATGGGCCTCGTCGGGCGTGGGGGGCGAGGTGAACGGCGCGATCTCGAACCGCGCGCAGTACGCCGCGTACCACGCCGAGAGGTCGCCCCCGAACGCCGGATCGTCCCACGCCGGCAGCGTGGCCGGGTCGGGCACGGCGATGCGGATGGCCGGGGCGTGGCTCTGCCCCAGGGGCAGGTCGAAGGCGCATCGGGCCGCGATGTCCACCGTGTGGTCGAGCGCCTCGGCCCCGGCCTCGCCGTACGGCTCGAAGAGATCCTCCATTTCCCGCGGCGACTTCACGTACACCTCGCGCGGGTACCGCAGGCGGTTGTCGTCGTTCTTGTTCTTCGCCGTGCTGATGCAGATCAGCGTGTCGTGCGCGTCGTGGTCGGTGTCCAACAGGAAGTGCGCGTCGTTGTCGCACACCAGCGGCACGCCCAGTTCCCGCGCCATCCGGATCGTCAGCGGGTTGATCGCGTTCTGCTCTGGCACGTGGTGCTGGAGTTCCAGGTAGAACCGCGGCTGCCCGCGATCATTCGGCCCGAAAACTCTCGCGTGCCACCGCGCGCTCTCCAACGCCGCATCCCAGTACTTGCCGTCCCCGCTGCGGCTGTAGGCGAGCAGATGATCCCCGATCTCGCTGCCCAGGTGCCCGTTGATGGCGATGAGGCCCGTCGAGTGCTGCTCCAGCAACTCCCGATCGATGCGAGGCTTGTAGTAGAACCCCGTGAGGTACGCCTCGCTGCACAACACCAGCAGGTTGTTCCAGCCCTCCAGCGTCTCGGCGAGCAGAACCAGGTGATACCCGCCCTCGCCGCCCCCGCTGTACGTCCGGTCGCTCCGCGGCTTGCCCGGCGGGGTGACATACGCCTCGACGCCCAGGATCGGCCTGAGACCCTTGTCCTTGCAGGCCTGGTAGACCGCCACCGCTCCAAAAAGGTTGCCGTGATCGGTGATGGCGACCGCCTTCATCCCCAACTCGGCCACGCGGGCCACCAACTTCTCCACCTGGTTCCCGCCGTCGAGCAGCGAGTACTCCGTGTGCAGGTGAAGGTGCACGAACTCACCGGGATGGCGTCGCGTGAAGGGCATCGGGCCTCGATCAGGAAGGGTTCGCCCTCAGCGTAGCCGCGGAAGGTCCGGGAAAGTGACACGCCCGCCCGCGCAGGCCTCACCGTCGTCACGGCCGACGCCCCGACGGCGCCCGCGACCCCGGTTCACTGGTGAACGCCGTATCCGCGTGGCAGAGTTGCGGTGCCGACGCACGCCGTCGGTCATGCGACACACGAAGACACGGAAAGGACGCCATGAAGAACCGCCTGCTCGCCGCCGTCGCCACGATCGCCGCCCTCCCCGTCGCTGCGCTGGCCGCGGGGTCGGCCGGCACGGTCGTGAACCCCGGCCTGCTCGCCGGGCCGGTGCTGCTCGCGGGGCTGGGGCTGGCCTGCTGCCTCACCGGCCGCCGCCAGGCTGTCTGATTTCAACTCGAACACATCGCACGCCCAGATAGGACGTCCGGGCGACACTCCTTCACCCGCCGAGCGCTCACACACGCTCGGCGGGATGCATTCTGCGCGCGGATCACGAACGACGGCGGGACAGATTCCGTATCATTCTTCATGCTCCGTACGGTCCACGTCCACACCTGGAGCCGGCACGCCGCCGCGTGGTCTTCGTCGCGTCCGTCATGGATCGCCCGCGTCGCCGCTCGGCTCATCCTGATGGTGGCCGTGCTGCTCGCGGTTGTTCTCTTCGTGCCCCTCGTGGTCCTGGCGCTCGTCGTGGGCGCGGCGTGGCTGGTCGGGCGTGGCCTGGCCCGTGCCTTCTCCGCCGCCCAACGTCCCAACGGCCCGCTCGACGGACGGCGAAACGTCCGCGTGGTCGCGCCGCGCCCCGATTCCCCCGAGGCCTAGCCGTGCCCACCTGCATCCGCTGCAACTACGACCTCGCCGGCATCTGGAAGGCCGACGGGCAGCCCGTCACCTGCCCGGAGTGCGGCGAGGCGTGGTCCGAACTCATCGAACGCTCCATCATCCCCTGGCCAGGCTGGCGTCGGTATCTCCTCGAAACCATCGCCATCCCCGGCCTGGTGTCGGCGGTGGTGCTCGCGGCCCATGTGGCCGGGGCCTTGCTGCCCCGCGCCTTCAAGTGGCTCGCCGAACTCGCCTGGGCGCTCACGCTCACGCCCGTGCTGATCGCCCTGGTGACGTGCATCGCGCTGCCGGCGTACTACACCCGTGCCCCGCGCGTTCGTCGCCCCAGCGGGTGGACCATGCTCGCCGCCTGCCTGGCCGTCTCCGCGGGCGTGCAGGGCGCGTTCCTTGTTCTCGCCGTTGTCGTTGGTGGGCGATGACACACATCACGTTCGTCATGACGCAGCGTCTTGCTTGACCACGTACAGCGTCTGCGTCGGATAGGCGAAGTCCACGCCCATGTCGCGCAGGCGCTCGGCGAGGATCAGGTTCACCCGCTGCTGCGTGTCCATGTACGCGTTGTAGTCCGGCACCTTCATGAAGTACACCGCCTCGTAGTCCAGGGATGACGCCCCGAACTTCTGGAAGTGCGCCCGATCGAACCGCGTGTTGGGCTGGCTCTCGATGGCCTCGCGGATCAGCCCGGGGATCGCCGCCACTTTCTCCAACGGCGTCTGGTACGTCACCCCGATGGCGAACACGCACCGGCGCTCGGTCATCCGCTTGAAGTTCTGGATGCGGCTGGCGAGCAGGTCGGAGTTGGCCAGCACGACCTGCTCGCCCGAGAGCGCCCTCAGCCGCGTGGTCTTGATGCCGATGGTCTCGACCGTGCCGCGGAAATCGCCCACGACGATGAAATCGCCCACCTCGAAGGGCTTGTCGAAGGTGATCGAGAGCGACCCGAAGACGTCGCCCAGGATGCGCTGCGCCGCCAAGGCGACGGCGATGCCCCCGATGCCCATGCCCGTGATCAAGGCCGTCACGTCGACCCCGAGGTTGTCCAGCGCGATGAGCGTGACGAGCGAGTAGACCGCCAGGAGTGCGAGGAACCGCACCGCCGCCATCGAGGCCTTCAGGGTCGTCTCGGCGGCCTGGGTCGTTGTCTTCGCGTGCTTGCTCAGCACCAGCACCAAGGCCCAGTCCACGACCACCGTCGCCCAGATCGCCGCCTGCAACCCGACGAGCACGATCACCGCGATGCTCGTGGCGCGGTCGAGCACGCCGGGCAGGTCGAGCCCGCGCACTCCGCCCGTGATCGCCCCCGCCGCGATGATCAGCACGCTGGTTTTCATGACCAGGCGCAGCACCAGGTCCCACGCCGGTGTGGGGCGACGCTCCAGCAACGCCTTGGCCCGAACCAGCAGCACCCCGCGGATCGCGGACAGGAGCAGAAAGAGCACCGTGACCGCCGCCGCCGCCACGACCCAGGCGGCCAGCGTGTTGCCCAGAAGCCGGTGTGACCCGAGATACGGCACCGCCTCCCCCAGCCACGACCCCGCTTGCTCATAGAACGAGGGGGCGGGGGGTTGTACGACGGCGACCTCGGGCGAATCCTGCATGATCTTTTCCTTGGGATCGAGGGTGTCTGGGCGGAGTCTCTATTGATCCGCCTTCGGCACGCCGGTCAAGTCCGCCCACGCCGAAACCAGCCGCGTCGCGATCGGCCCCGGCGAGCCGCCCGCGATTCGTTCCGCCTCCACTCGTACCACCGGCAGCACGCCCCACGACGAGTTCGTCAGGAACAGGTCCTCGCCCCGGAGCACATCATCCAGCGTCACCATCCGCCGTCGGCACTCGATCCCCTCGGCCAGTGCCCAGTCCATGACCCACCGCCGAACGATGCCCGGCAGGCACGGGCTGGGGAGCACCGCGCCGACCTTCCGTGGCGTGGGTGCGTCGCCCTCGTCGCCTCGCTCGCCCGAGGCCAGGGCGTCCTCTTCCCCCCGGGCGATCGGGGTCAGCAGCACGCCATCGCGCACCACGAACGCGTTGCTCACGCACCCGCCGACGAGGTGGTTAGTGATCGAGAAGACGAGCGCCTCGGCGGCGCCCTTGGCCCCGGCCGCCTGGAGGTCGCGCAGCCGTGCCCAGTAGTTCAGCGTCTTGTGCCCTTGCGTCGGGTCGAACGGATTGGCGCGAAGGTCGGCGATTGTCGCGAGCACGCCCTGCGCGAACATGGCCGGTGGGTACGCCGTCGCGGGCTGCGCCACCACCAGCACGCCGGGCGTGCCGTGCGAGGCCTCCCCCCGCGCCAGCATGTTCAAGTCCCCCCCGGTGATCGTCAGCCGAACGCGGAGCCGATCGATTCCCGCGTGGTCCTCGAACGCTTTGGCCGCCGTTCGTCGCACGGCTTCCTCGAGCGCCGGGCCGCGCAGCGACTCCGACAGCCCCAGGGCCACCGCCGACGCGCGTAATCGTTCCACGTGCTCGTGCAGGTGCAGGACGCGGGCGCCCTCCGGCCCGCGCAGCGCCAGCAGGGTCTCGAACAATCCCACGCCATGCTGAAGCCCGGCGTCGAAGGCCGAGACCCGCGCCTCGTCGCGCCCCACGAACACCCCGTCGATAAAGACCGTCGCCATGCACCGAAGATAGCGCTGGCGAGGTCGCAAAACGAAAGGAGCCTGGGTCCCCTCTCGAGTCCCCAGGCCCGCACTCCCGTCCTCCGTATGACTCCCCTCGGCGTGCACCGTCAACGCGACGTCCGCCGTGCAGGGCACGGGGCCATCGTCGTTCGCATGGCTTCCTTCACGGTCGCGGGCCGATCGGCCCACCTTCGAACACGGACGCTTTCTCTACGCGGCCGCTCCGGGGCGGTTCCCGATTTGAGATGGAACATCACGCCCGAAGACTACGGCACGGTGGCAACCAGACATTCCACGCGCCTCAGTTCCCCCGCCGACACCTGCGCCTCGCCCGCCACACCCGCCGGCACGAGCACCGTCATCCCCACGCGAAGGTCCACCGGCGCGAACGCCCCGGCGTCGCTGTAGAGCGACCCCGCCCCGCCCAGCACCAAGACCACCGCCATGGCCCCGCCCGGAGATATCGGTCGTTCGTCGTCATTCCCCAATGACAGATGGCGCAGGGTGAAGTAGTCCGTGGTGAGCGCCGACCCGAAGCCCGCGCCGCCCGAACGCAGTTTCACTGCCTCCGGCGCTGGGCCGAACTCGATGCACGCCAGGCTCTCTTCCACGTGCAGCGCTCGCCCGGTGCGCCCCCAGTCAAAGACGCGGAAGGTGGTGTCGCTGGGCGTTTGCACCTCGGCCACGAGCACGCCCGCGCCCAGCGCGTGGCACGTGCCGCTGGGCAGCGCGTGCACCTCGCCCGGCACGGCGGGCACCGCGACCAGGTCGTTCACCACCGAGCCCGAGGCGATGTGCGCCGCGAACGCGTCGCGCGTCACGCCGCGCTTCACGCCCTTGTAGAGCACGCTCCCCGGCTCGGCGTGCAGGATGTACCAGCACTCGGTTTTGAGGTGCGCGCCCGGGTGAGCCGCGGCGTACGCCGGGCTGGGGTGCACCTGCACCGAAAGGTTCTCCCGCGCGTCAAGAAACTTCACCAGCAAGGGGAACTCGCCCGCAGGTGATTTCGCCGCGCGCCCGAGCATCGCCGCGCCCCAGGCCTCCATCGCGTCGTGCAGCGTGCGCCCCGCGAAAGGTCCGTTGGCGATGATCGAGCGCTGCGCGCCACCCCCGGCCCCGCTCGCGGCCGTGGCGCCCAGGTCCGCCAGTTCCCAGGATTCACCGACTTTGGCCCCGGGGGCCACGGCCTTGCCGAAGCGTGCCAGGCGGTCGCCCCCCCAGACCTTGTCGAGCAGGATGGGCCGAAAGATGAGCGGGGAGGGCGTGGTCATCGTGCCGATGGATTACATCGATTGACCTTCGATGAACATGCCCGAGATGCGCGCGTCGAACACGGTCTTGCCGTTCACCAGCCCCTGCACATCGGAGATGAAGCGCCGCCGCTGGGCCTTCACTTCCTTGCACAGGATGTAAAAGTCGTCCCCCGGAACGACCGTGCCTCGGAATGCCGCGTTCTCGATGCGAAGAAAGAAGACGATCCCCGGGCCGGTCTTGCGGACGATGTAGATATAGCAGGCCAGTTGCGCCGCCGTCTCCACCTGGAGCACGCCGGGGAAGACCGGTTTGCCCGGGAAGTGTCCCGGCACCCAGAACTCATCGTCGCGGATGCGCTTCACGCCCACGCCTTCGGTGATGTCGTGGTTCAGCCATACCACGCGGTCGAGCAGGGCCATGGCCCCGCGGTGCGGGTTGGCCTTGGCGATGGCGTCGCGGTCGGCGCGCGTTGCCGAGAAGTCGATCCCCGCCACGTCGAAGAGCAGGGCCTTCGACGGCTGCGGCTCGGCGTCGGGCGTGCCCGGCGCTTCACTGGCTGGACTGACCGGCATTGCGCAACTCCAGGATTTTCTCGCGGACTTCCTGCGCGGCGTTCTTGATGTCCTGCATCGTCTGCCGCGCGCGCGTCCCGGCGGCTTTGTTCCCACCCTCGGCCTTCTTGATGTCGTCGTCGGCCTCGGTGATCAGTTTCTTCAGTCGCTCGAATGATTCCATGGGCGGTCCTTCCGTGCTCGGGGTGTTCGATCAGCAATTCTGCCGGGGTCGTCCCCCCAAGGCAACTCCGTGGCGAACCCTAGGCCCCTTCCTCACCGCACGGCCTGAGGCAGGCACCGCTCCATGATCTCCAGCGCCGCCCGCAGGTATTTCGGGTTCCCTTCCCGGTCCAGCAGGGCCGGAGCGCACGCCGCCATCAGCACCCGCCGCACCATCGCCAGGTCGCCGTACGAGTCGTCCGCCGGCAGGCCCCGCTCGCGGCGTAATCGCGCCAGCGTCGGCACCGGTTTCAGACCCAGTTGCTTTTCGTGCCCCCAGTACTGCCGCTCCAAATACAAGGCGTCCTCGACCCAGTGCCCGGGGTGGACCAGCGCCAGATCGATGAGCACGCACCCGTGCCGCCCCGCTGGATCGTCGCCGTCGGGTGCGACGCGCCGAATGGCGTTCCCTGGGTGCAGGTCCCCGTGGCACCAGGCGTTGATCGGGCGGGATTCCCATCGGTGCTGAAGGATCGGAAGCGCCCGGCGAACCTTGCGGATGAGTTCGCCCCAGCGCGAGGCCTCGGGGAACGCGTCGGCGCGGATCAACTCCCGAACGCGCTCGAGGGTGCGATCCCAGTCCGGGCTTGCGGGGCGCGGCCCCAGCGGGGCGGCCTTCATCGCCGCCGCCTGAAAATCCGCCGCCGCCCGGAGAAGGTCCAGCCCGGTTTCTTCATCCAGCGTCTGCGGCAGCCCCGCGCCGGTCAGCCGTTCCACCACCAGCCACGCCAGGTCGTACCCGCCCAGATCGGTGCCCGAGGCGAGCACGCGCGGCGTGGGGATCGCCATCGACCATCGCTCGTTCCATTGAGCCGGGTCGCACGTGCCCAGCGAGGTCGTCCAGCGATGCTCGACCGGGCCGATGGGGAGTTTCACCAACGCGGGAGTCGTCGAGCCGTTGGGGAGTTGCCAGGTGGAGAACCCCGTCGCGGCCCCGCCTCGCTGGTGGGCCGAGCGGAACCAGGAGATCGGCCCGAGTCGCCCCTCGGTGACGCGGAGCAGGACCGGGCCGAGCAGCGCGGCCAGGTCGTGGGCGTCGCCACGCGGCAGGGGCGTGGTTCCGCCCGGGCGCGGTGTGTGTGACGAGGGCGTGGCCGACTCACTCATCCGCCGATAGCGTACCGCCCCCGCCGGCCCCCCGCCAAGCCCGCAGCCGCTCGAAATCCTCGATCGTCAAGGTCTCGGCCCGGGCGGCGGGGTCGATCCCTTCGGGGAAGGGGCGGGCACGCCCGAGCACGGCGCCAAGTTGTTTTCGCCGCTTCTCGAAGAGTTCCTGGGCAAAGTTCACCAGGGCGCGCGGGTCGGCGGAGCGTGGCGTCGAGCGCCGAACGATTCCCACCATCGCGCTGGTGACCTCAGGCCTTGGCCAGAAGCATTCCGGCGGCAGTTTGGCGATGAGCCGAACCTCGCCCACGCTCTGCGTGAGGATCGCGAGGGGGCCGAAGTCCTTGCTCCCCGGCCCGGCCAGCAGCCGCTGCGCGACCTCGAGTTGAATTGTGACAAACAGGCCCTCGCAGCGGGGAATATCGGCCAAGAGCGACATCATCACGGGTGTGGCCGCGGCGTAGGGCAGGTTCGCGACCAGCCGGAAGGGCCCCCCGCCCACCGCCGCGAGCAGCCCGGGGGCCAGTTCGTGCTTGCTCGCCAGGCAATCGCCCTCGACCAGCATGAAGTTCGGGTTCGCGCCCAGTCGCTCGCGCAGGAGCGCCGCCAGCCCCCGGTCGATCTCCGCCGCGACGACCCGCGCGCCGCGCGAAAGCAGTTCCTCCGTCAGCGTGCCCGTGCCCGGGCCGATCTCCAGCACCGTACTCCCCGGCCCCACGCCCGAGGCGTCCACGAGTTTGCGGATCAGGTTGTGATCGAGCAGAAAGTTCTGCCCGAAGGCGTAGCGAGGCGAGAGGCCTCGCCCTTCCAGCATCGCCTTGATCTCCGCCAGGGTCTGCATGCATCCTCGCTGGGCTACCACGCACCGGTCAGAATCCGCTCGACGGCGACCGCCACGCCGTCGTCGTCATTCCCGGCGGTGTGCACCTTGGCCGCGTCGCGCACGACCGGCACGGCGTTGCCCATCGCCACGCCGAGGCCCGCCCCGGCGATCATCGAGACGTCGTTCACCTCGTCGCCGATAGCCGCGATATCGGTGGGTTCGAGGCCCCACCCCGCCGCCAGGTGCGAGATCGCCGCCCACTTCGTTGCCCGCGCGTGGAACAGTTCGAGGATGTGCAGACTCTGCCCATCCGGGCAGCGGCTGGCATGCTCGGGGGCGACCACCGCGGGGAAGGAATGCACGACGGCCTCGCCCTCGGCGGCCTCGAGCAGGTCGCGGCGAATCTCACCCAGCACACCCGACAAGCCGCACGCCCCCACGCGCACCGTGTGCTCCGGATGAGCGTCCTCCTCGAGCCGCCGCGCGAACCGCACGCGCACGTTCATCGATGCGAACCACCATTCGGTGACAGGGTCGAGCGGGTGCGCCGCCTCGCCCTGCACCACGAGGTAGTCGTACCCGGCGTCGTGCGGGTCTTTCAGGACCAGCGCCGGGTGACCCCGCCCAAGCAGCACGCGCACCGTGCGCTCGACGAGCGGCACGTGCACGGGAAATCGGTGCAGCGTGCGGGCGGTCTGCGGATCGGCGATGATGGACCCGCCCGCCACGACGACCGGATCGGACTGGTCGATCTGTTCGAGCACGTGCCGGCACTCGGCCAGGCCTCGCCCGGTGCACACGACCACCCGCATCCCCGCGTCTCGCGCCGCCCGCACGGCGGCCTTGTTCCGCGGCGAGACCCGCCCGCGGCTGTCAAGCAGCGTGCCGTCAAGATCGAGCGCGAGTAGGCCGTAGCGGGACATGGGGGAGGATACCCCATGAAAGGCTGGAATTCGTGAAAGAAATAAATCCTGGCGCACTGAGTATGCGTCAAGGCGAACTTCTCCTCTCCCCGTTTGTTCCCTCGATCACACCGGTTCGCCGCGAAACGAGACGGACTCCGCTCGGCACCGATCATTATCTCGGAGGTAATTATGGCGCCACGCGCTCCCCGACACTTGCACAAGCATTTCAGAAGCGAAATGGGTTCGTACTTGCGCCGGGGTTTTTCTGGTATGCTCCCGATGGGTGTCCGGCGGAACTGGCCGCGCCCTGAGGAGGCCGGTGTGCGGGAACTGGTCGTTCAGAACCTGGCGTTGGATTACTTGGAGTCACGCGTGCCCAGCGTTCACGAACACGCCGCGGCCTTGATGCGCGTAACACTGATAAACCTGCGGACGGGGACCTTGGATGGAGTTCCACTCGACCCTGTCGTGCTCGATCGCATGCGCTTCGATGCAGCGTGGCACGCGTCCCCCTCGTCGATCGCCCCGGTGCGCCCAGACTGGCAACTGCTCGCCGACGACCTTTCGTATGCGGTCGGTGCTCGCTTGGATGTCTATGTCGCAACATCACGGTGGACGCTTCCGACGGCAGGTTTTTGGGCGAAGCTTTTCAGCCGTCGCCCGGCGCTCAAGTGCAGTCTGCTCTACTACGTAGAGCCTGCCACCGACGAACACCACGAGGAGATTCACGTCATCCACCTCAATGCCTGGCTATTGCCGTAAAAAGCCCCGCTCGGCAAGCATGGCCCGCAGTTCCGGGTCGCGTTCAGCCTTGGCGTGCAGCACCTCTTGCAGACGCGCGCGGATGCGCATGAAGCGCTGATGGAGCGTGCTGATCGGCACGCCGGTCACCTCGGCCATTTCCACGAACCCCAACCCGGCCTCAACCCGAAGCGTCAGCAGATGACGCTCTTCAATGGTCAGGTTCGCGACGGCCTCTCGAATGCTGCGGCCGAAGTTCGTCGATGGTATCGAGGGATCCACGACGGTGCGGATATCACCGGTCTTGACTCCATGCTCCCTGATTCTCCGCCGCGATCCTTCACTCCGCTTCACCGCCCGATCGGCATTGCGGGCGATTACGACCGCCAGACGAGCCAGCATCGCGGCATCGGATCGCACGTGTCGGTACGACGCGTACAGCCGATCCGCGACGGATGCGGCGAGCGCATCGCGGTCAGGTCCGGGGGGGTGGACAGTTGATGCGGCCTGTGCTGCAGTGGCGCTCGCCAAAATCCACCACGATTCCTGGCTTTCAGGTTCGGCTGGCATTCGGTATCCATTCACGTTGGTGGTGCGTGGCAAGAGCGTTGCTTCGGATCCTCATCGAGTATTCGTTGTTCGAAAGTTCCGAGTTCATGGAGGCAAACTTGAGAACGAATCGTATATCTGCTGGTCCGAGTACAACTTAGATTTCAGGGGCCGACGCGGTTCGCATGTAAATTTCCCACATCTGCGCATTGATGTATACGTCAATGCACACGGTTGCATGAATGATGAATTTGAGCAGGAAGGAGCGCTGGCATGGCGAAGCAGACCCCGAACATGAAGCGATTCGCAACAGCCGATCAACTCGGCGTGGTTCCAGGGGTTGTGCCCCCCGCGGGCTGTACGGCAGTTCCTAGCCGAGTCACCTCCGCGGAAGATGAACTTCTTGCGATGATCGATGACCCGGAAATCCGTGCGGAACTGGCGCAGTCGCTCGACACGGCGAACTCCATGGACGACACCGCGTGCCCCATGGGCAATGCTGGCACGTGAAGGCGAGCAAGACGCCGAAGAGTCGTCGTTCCATGCCAGACACGGCGCGAACTACTCCCCCATCCCCATCGCGCCCGGGCCGAGGGTGATGGCGTTCTTGCCCTGCTTCTTGCTGGCCATGGCGAGTTGATCGGCGCGGCTGAGCAGTTCGTCGGGCGAGCCGCCGTCCCAGGGGAACATGGCCAGACCGCCGGAGATCGTCAGGGTGCCCGGGGCGCACTCCAGCAGTTTCGGGAAGCGGTGCTTGAGGATCTGTTCCTGGAAGCGGCGGGCGATGGCGAAGGCGTCGGCGGGCTGGCGGCTGCCCTCCTGCCGCGGGCCTTCAGGGTCGTCGAAGACCACGGCGAACTCGTCACCCCCGACGCGGCACACGCGGTCGGTGGGTCGGATGACGCTGCGGAGCAGGCGCACCGTCTCGCGGAGAATTTCATCGCCGGCGTCGTGCCCGTAGCGGTCGTTGTAGGTCTTGAAGTCGTCGATATCGAAAAGAAGGACGGAAACATGACGGCGGGCGGCGCGGGCCTTGTCGATGGCCGTGGCCAGGAAGCGGTCGAAGTAGCGGCGGTTCCAGGCGCCGGTAAGAGGGTCGGTGAAGGCCGCGGCGCGGAGTTGGGCGTGCTGGTCACGGGTGCGCAGCCACCCGGCGAGCCATGCGGCGTGCGGGCGAAGCGCCTCCGCGCTCGAGCGCGACGCTGACAACCATCCGAAGGTCGCGCCTTCCCAGACGACGGGGACTCCGCCCGTGGCGGCCGGGTCGCACCCCGGTCGAAACTCGATGGCCGGGTCGTTCAGACGATTTCGGAGGAGGTCGAGCGCGAGGTCGAGCGGGTCTTGGCCGCGGAGCAGGGCCGCGACGAGCGCGAGATCGCCCGGTGATGCCGATGAAGCGGGAACCGGAATCGGCACGCGCGCCGTCGGTGTCGAGGAGGGTTCCGTATGGGTAGGTGGGATCGTGCCCGAGGCGATCATGGAGGCGATGAGCGTGTCTTCATCGAACGCGTCAGTCGT
Organism: Phycisphaerae bacterium; assembly: GCA_022180725.1. Classification (GTDB taxonomy): domain Bacteria; phylum Planctomycetota; class Phycisphaerae; order Phycisphaerales; family UBA1924; genus RI-211. The sequence goes on along the minus strand of BQMO01000009.1, from coordinate 63,547 downwards.
GGCGGTTGAACCGGGAATGACCGGCCCGGAGGGCGCGGCGTGCTGACGCACAATGCGGCGGAGCGCTTCGGGCGCTGTCTCGGGGGCGATGTGGCCGTCAAGGGCGTGGTGGGGCGGGCGGCCGTTGGCGATACCCAGGACGCACACGCCGGGACGCGCGATACGCACGGCGTTGATGAAGGTGCTCAGACGCTGGTCGTCGTCCGGAGTGGCGTCGAGGAGTTCAGGAACGCGCGGGGCGATGACGACGGTCGCGGCGGCGGGGCCGACGCCCTTGGGGGCGTACGTCAGTTCACCCAGCGCGTGCAGCGGGTTCTCGGCGCGGACGAGTTCGATGCCGGGGTCGAGCCGCAGCGCGGCATCAAGGCCGGTTCGGCCGAGCAGGATCACGCGTACATCAGGGCCAGCAGTCATGCACCCACCGCTCTCCTCGATGGCCCGCCGTGGCCCTGTGGAACCAACATCGGACTACCGGACGTTTCACTGAACATCTGTACGTACCCACCGGCCAAAGGATCGTTCGGGTCGCGTCCGAGAACGCCGATGCTGTCGCCGGACATGCGCTACGTTGTACGTTTCCCGGGGTCCAGTGCCAGCAGCATGGCGAGTTCTTCATCGCTCAGAAGGGACGAAAGTGGGGCGCGTGACGGTCGCACGGGTTCCGGGGGCGGTGCGTCCGCGTCGGGGGCGCTTCCCGCGGTCTGAGACGAACCATTCCCGCGCGGCTTCACGTCGGGGACGGGTGAAGGCGTGTCGTGGTCGGCCGGCGGAGCCGACCGCTCGGGCGGGAGCGATCCATCGCCCGCCAGGCGCAGGGCCGGGGGCGACGCGATGGTGGCCTGCCGGGGCGCGGGGTCGTGGTTGACAGGCGGTGACGCTCTCCACCGGGCAAGGTCGGCGGACGTGGCCATGCGGAGGATGGGGGTGGCGGCCCGCTCGTAGATCCAGAGCGCGGCTTCGTGCTCAAACTGTTCGCGGATCTCCAGGAACGTGGCGATGTGCGGCAGGGTGTCCGGTTCGACGAGGAGAAGGATGGTGGATTCGCCGGGCGCGGGGCGGACCTCGGCCGACCACGAACAGAGGTAGGCAAACGCCAGGTGCGGGTTGTCGGCGCGAAAGACACGAAAGGCGGGGCGGTTGAGCGCGGCGGCGAGTTCGGGGCGCGGTGGTGCGTTGGGCGGGTGCCAGATAATGCACCTCGCACGTCGGGCCTGCGGCGGGGCGGGAGCGACCATGCGCGCAGTGTACCCCTGCAGGTCGAAAGCCCCAAGTGCATTTTGGAGGCTACGAAGTGCCCGCGGCGAGGTGGAGGGCCGTGCGGGCCGCGATCTCGGCGCCGTCGGCGGGACCAAGGTTCGCCAAGGCCTTCCGCATGTCCTGCAACCGATCGGGGTTGGAGAGCATGGCGCGCATCGTGGGCGCAAGGTGGACAAGGTTGGCGTTCGGTTCGACGGCGTCCTCGCCCAGAACGGCCCCGCCGGCGTTCACGAGCACCATCGCGTTGTGCCGTTGGTGCTGATCGCGATGCCCGGGGTACGGCAGGAAGAGGGCGGGGGTGCGGGTGGCCCAGGCCTCGGCAACATTCCCGGCCCCGGCGCGGACCACGGCGAAGTCGGCGGCCCGCCAGGCGTCCCCCATGGTCGCGATGAACTCCCCGACCCAGGCACGCACCCCCGCGGCCTCATACGCGGCGCGAACACGCGCGACGCCGCCCGTGCCGGTCTGATGGATGACCTGCCAGCCGCGGAGCGACGCGTCGGGCGACGCAGCGAAGGCCATGAGGAAAGCGTTGACGGAAGCGGCCCCCTGGCTGCCGCCCGAGACCAGGAGCGTGGGGGTGCCCGGGTCGAGGTCGAAGGCGCGGCGTGCGTCCTCGCGCGACCGAGTCGAGTGGATGTCCGGGCGGACAATCGGGGGGATCGAGGTCCACGCGGGGTGTTGATGTCCCGTCGCGAGCCGGGCGGCGGTAAGAATCGTGCGGACATGCCGCGCGATCCAGCGGTTGGCCTTCCCCGGCACGGCGTCGAGGTTCACGAGCATCGCGGGGATGCGCTCGACCCGTGCAGCCTGCACCGCGGGAGCGGCGACGAACCCGCCCATGGCGATGAGGACGACCTGCCCCGGCGCGGTGCGGATGGCGGCGCGGCCGGCGCGCACGGCGGCGCCCCATTGCGTTACAAAGCGCAGCAACGGGACCGGCCTGAGGACAAAGGGCTGTGCGGGGATGGGTGTGAACGGAACGGGCGCGCCGGCGAGGCGCGCGGCCGACAGGATCGACGCGTCCAACGGGCGCTGGGAAACCAGGAAATGAACGGCGGCCTCGGGGCACGCGGCGCGAAGGTGATGCGCGATGGCCAGGGCGGGGTAGATGTGCCCCCCGGTCCCGCCGCCCGCGAAGATGAAGGTGTGTGGCGTCGATGGCATCGGCGTGCGGGGGTGAGCGTCGGATTACGCGGCGAGCGCCTGTTCCAGGGTTGCGGCGGCGGCCAGGAGTCGGGTTTCCTCGAACGCGGGAGCGATGAGCTGCACCCCGACGGGGAGCGAGGCCCCTCCAGCCTGAACAACACCCGCGGGGACCACGGCGGCGGGCAACCCCGCGAGGTTGACCCCGACGGTGAAGACGTCCTCAAGGTACATGGCGAGCGGGTCAGCGGTTTTTTCGCCCAGACGAAAGGCGGGCGCGGGCGCGGCGGGGGAGAGGATGACGCCACAATCCATGAACGCGCGGGCGTAGTCGTCATGAACGCGCCGGCGGACCTTCTGCGCGGTGGCGTAGTACGCGTCGTAGTACCCGGCGCTGAGCACGTGCGTGCCCAGCAGGATGCGCCGCTTCACCTCGTCGCCGAAGCCCTCGCCGCGCGAGCGGCAGTAGAGGTCGAGGAGGGATTCGCCCTCGGCGAGCGCCGCGCGCCGGCCGTAGCGCACGCCGTCGAACCGGGCGAGGTTGCTGGAGGCCTCGGCGGTCGCGATGATGTAGTACGCGGCGATGGCGTGGTCGGTGAGGGGCAGGTCGATCTCGACGATCGCGGCGCCGACGGCGCGGAAGCGTTCGAGGGCGCGTTCAAGCGTGGCGGCCACGCCGGGGTGAACACCCGGGCCTCGCGCCTGGCGCGGAATCCCGACCCGGCGTGGGGCGGCCGGCGAGTTCAGTTCCGTGCCCCAACGTGGCGCGACGCGCGTGCTGCTGGTGGCATCGAGAGGGTCGTGCGCGACGAGCACATCAAGGGCCAACGCGGCGTCGGCGACGTTCGCCGCGAGCGGACCGATCTGATCAAGGGAACTGGCGTAGGCGACCAGACCGAAGCGAGAAACTCGCCCGTAGGTGGGCTTGAGGCCGACCACGCCGCAGTGCGAGGCGGGCTGGCGGATGGACCCGCCGGTATCCGAGCCGAGGGCGAGTGGGACAAGCCCCGCGGCGACGGCGGCGGCGGACCCGCCCGAGGAGCCGCCCGCGACGCGCGTCGGGTCGTGCGGGTTTCTGGTCGGGCCGAATATCGATCGTTCGGTGCTGGAGCCCATCCCGAACTCGTCCAGATTGGTCTTGCCGACGATGACCGCGCCGGCGTCGATCAGCCGCTGCACGGCGGTCGCGGTGTAGGGCGAGCGGTAGTGCTCCAGGATGCGCGAGGCGCAGGTGGTCCGCCCGCCGAAGCCCAGGCCATCGCCCGGGGTCGAGAGGTCCGGCCCGAGACAGAGGTTGTCCTTGAGGGCGACGGGGACGCCGGCCAGGGGCAGAGACTCGCCCGCGGCGATGCGCCGGTCGATGATTTCCGCGGCGGCGAGGGTGCGCTCGGAGAAGGTTTCGACAAAGGCGTTGAGGGTGGGGTTGCGGGTGTCGATGGCGGCGAGGGTCGCGCGGGCGATCTCGACGGCGGAGCGCCGACGGGCGGTGACGTCGGCGGCGATGACACGGGCCGATTCGGTCATGCGCCGCCCCCGTCGCCGAGCACTTTCGGAACGGCGATGTAGTCGCCGTGCATCGCGGGCGCAATGGCGCGCAGGGTGTCAACGGAGATGGCGGCGTTGGGCACGTCGTCGGCGAGGGGAGCAGGTTCATCACCGGGACGGGTCATGGGCTGCACGCCGGCGAGGTCGAGGTCGCGGAGCCGGTCGACGTAGGCGATGATGGCGGCGAGGGACTCGCGCAGGCCGGGCGTCTCGGCGTCGGTGAGTGTGAGGCGGGAGAGGGTGGCGAGGTGGCGGAGGTGGGCGTCGGTCACGTCGGGCGAGGGCATGGGCGAGTGTATGTGGCGGCGGGCGGATATCGGCGTGGCGGGGCGATACGCTCTGCCCGTGACGGACCTGCCCCCGACGCAACGCGAGACGGAAAAGCCTCCGCTGATGGCGCGACTGGGGGCGGCGGGGCCGCTGGCGATCGCCTCGGCGGTGCTCCCCATCATCGGGTCGCTGGTGCTTTTCGCCAACGCCGACGCGGTGCGCGACCTTCTCAAAGCGCAGGGGTCGCTCGGGTGGGCGCTCTTCGCGCTGGGTTTCTGCGTGCTCTCGGGGCTGGCGCTGCTGCCGACCTACGCGCAATCGGGCATGGCGGGGTACATCTTCGGGCTGGCTCTGGGCGCGCCCGCGGCGGTGCTGGGGTGCGTGGGCGGGTCGCTGATCGGGTACGTCGTCGCCCGGGCGGCATCGGGGGATCGCGTGGTGCGGGTGATCGACGAGCACCCCAAGTGGCGGGCGATCCGCGAGGCGCTGGTGGGTGAGCGACACTCCTTCTGGAGGCTGACGGGCACGGTGACGCTGCTGCGCCTGCCGCCCAACTCCCCGTTCGCCATGACCAACCTGGCCCTCGCGGCCACGCGCGTGCCCCTCCGGGTGTACCTGCTCGGGACGGCGGTGGGCATCGCGCCCCGCACGGTGCTGGCGGCGTACATCGGGAGCGGCATCCGCGAGAGTTTCTCCAGCGACGCCTGGAACGCCGCGGTGCCCAAGTGGGTGTACTTCGGCGGGATCGGGCTGGCGATCGTGGTGGTGGTGATCCTCGGGCAAATCGCCGCAAAGGCGGTGGAGAAGATCGGGCGGAACGGCGTCACGGCCGACGATCAGGCATCCTTGCGGGGCTGAACACGGACGATCTTCGCGCCGAAGAGTTCCATGGCTTTCTTGACGACCGGGTGCTCGGCGACCTCGGCGGCGGCCTGCGGGGACGGCTCGGGCGGTGCGGCGGGGGCGGTCGGTTCGAGCGGGCGGAGTTCGAGTTTCACCGCGCGATCCCACGCCTGCGCGAGCAGGTCGCACAGTTCCTTCTCGTTGGCACGCACGGCGGAAAGCAGGGCCTGGCTCACGCCCAGCACGACGACGTCGTCCTCGGCGCGGACCAGCGAGCAGTCGTTGAGCAGCACGCGCAGGCGGCGGTTCGGCGCGGCGGCGGTCAGGACGTGCGCCCAGGGATCGCTTGCTGCGCCGGGCGCGGCGGCGCGGGGTGTGACGACGATGTCTGGCGACGGGGGGACGGTCGTCGGGGGGGCGGGGTCACGACCCCGGAGCGCGGCGCTGTCCGCGGGGGCGGCTCGCGTTGACATTCCGCCGCCGACGGCATCCCGCCCGGGAATGGCCGCCGGCGTCAGGCTTTTTTTGCGGCGACAGTTCCCTGGACACGCCCGGTCACAACCGCGGTCACGTCGGCGAGTTTCTCGGTCATGGCCAGGCGCACCACCAGCGCATCGAGCAAGGTGCGTGGGACGGCGGAGTTCTTGGCGGCCCGCTGCACGTTCTCGCACAGCGCGATCATGTGCACCAGCCCCGCCGCGTCGAACTTGCCGGCCCGGGCGGCGTCGTCCTGCCGGGCCGCGTCGGAAAGTTCCACGAGCGTGGTGCCCGGCCCGCATGCAGCGAGGACCATGAGGTCTCGCAGGCGCGTGAGGAGCGTGTCGAGAAGATGGTCAACCGAGACGCCCCGCTGGAGGAGGGCGTCGGTGCGATCGAGGGCGTCGCCCGCGTCGCCCTTCGCGAGCGCGTCGATCAGGCCGCCGACGAGCGCGCGGTCGGGCACCCCGAGCATCTCCTCGAGCAGGTTGACGGTGAGCGTCTTCTCGCCCCCGGCGAGCAAACGGTCGAGAATGCTCAACGCGTCGCGCATCGAGCCGTTGCCCAGGCGCGCTACGGCGTGGAGCAGTTCCGGCTCGGCCTTGGCGCCTTCCTGTTTCACGACCTCGGCGAGGTGCTTGGCGATCCCCGCGGCGGGGATATTGCGAAAGTCGAACCGCTGACACCGGGATTGAATCGTCGCGGGCACCTTGTGCACGTCGGTGGTGCAGAGGATGAACTTCACGTGCTCGGGGGGTTCCTCCATGGTCTTGAGCAGGGCGTTGAACGCCGCGGTCGAGAGCATGTGCACCTCGTCGATGATGTAGACCTTGAACTTCCCGCGCAGGGGTCGATAGGTGGCGTTGGCGATCAGGTCGCGCACGTTGTCGACGCCGGTGTTGCTGGCCGCGTCGATCTCGATGGTGTCGGTGTCCATCCCGCCCATGATGGCCTTGTCCACCTCGGGCGTGCCCCCGTTGAGGGCCTTGGCGAAGAGGCGCGCCATGGTGGTCTTCCCGACGCCGCGCGTGCCGGTGAAGAGGTACGCGTGGGCGACCCGGCCTGTGGCAATGGCGTTGGCGAGGGTCTTGGCGATGGGTTCTTGCCCGACGACCTCCGCGAAATCCTGCGAGCGGTACCGACGGGCCAGGGCGGTATAGGCGGTGGTCATGGGAGAGGATGGTAGAGGGTGGGGCGGAGAGGCACCCGCGCGGGCGCGGAAGAACTCCCCCCGAAAGACGGGCAGGACACCAGCGGCACCAGGCCCGGAACGCTTATGGCTGCTGCGGTCAAGCCCTGACCAGGTTCACGCCCAAACCTGTGCACCGGGCCCGCCCGTCGTTCGGAGGGAGGGACGCACAATAGGGCGTCGGCGGGCGGTGGGCGAGTCGGGTTTGGGGGCTACTCGTCCACGCCCAGGTCACGCTTGGTGAACAGGGCCTCGAAGGCCAGCCCGGCCTTCTCGACGTTCTCGCGGGCGCCCTCAAGGCGGTCGATGGTGGCGATGACGGCCCGGACGTCGGCCCCGGCCTCACGCAGGCTGGCGACGGCCTCCAAGGCCTGGCCGCCGGTCGTCGCGACATCTTCGAGCAGAGCGACAATGTCTCCCGGGTTGATCGCCCCTTCGGATTGCTTGGCCGTGCCGTAGTCCTTCTTCTTGTTGCGCACGAAGATGCACGGCAGGCCGGTTTCCAGTGAGGCCGCGGTGACCAGGGGGATGCCCCCGAGTTCGGCCCCGGCCAGACGGGCGAACGTTACGCCCAGGCGGGTTTCAACCGTCCGGAGGCGTTGGGCAAAGAGGGGGGCGAGTTGCCGGAGCAGTTCCGGCCGGGTCGAGAAGAGGTACTTGTCAAGGTAGTACGAACTGGTGCGGCCCGAGCGCAGCGTGAAGGAGCCGCGGAGCAGGGCGACGTCGGCGATCTGACGGGCAAGGGGCGAGGTCGCGGCGGTGGGCATGGGCGATGGTAGAAGTACAGCGGATGCCCCGCCGTGATGCCGAGGGCGCCGAGCAGCCCGGCCGTGCTACTTGCCGAGTTTGGCGCGAAGGATGGTCTGGGTTTCGGGTGACGCGACGATGGCGGCGGAGAGGTCGGCGCCGCGATGGGCAATAGCCGCGTCGAGCGAACCGTCAAGCGTGTTGAGAAGATCCTTGGTGGCGCGCAAGGCGTTCGGCCCACCCTTGGCCAGGCGAGCGGCAAGGTCGGCAGCCGCGGAATCGAGTTCGGCGAGTGTCGGCACGACGTGGTCGACCAGCCCGAGGTCGAAGGCTTGCTGGCCGGACATCAGCCCCCCGGTGAGCAGGACTCGGCGGGCGCGGCCTGCGCCGATCTTGCGGACCAGCACCGGCGCGACCACCGCCGGGCACACGCCCAGATCAACCTCGGGGTAGCCAACCTTGGCGTCGGCGTGGGTGATGGCCAGGTCGCAGACGCACGCCAGCCCGCAGCCCCCGCCGATGGCCGCTCCGTGCACCTTCGCGAGCGTCACCATGGGCAAGGCGCGGATTTTCAGGCACACGTCGGCCAGGGCGTGCAGGAGCGTGCCCATGGCGTTCGGGGAATCGAGCACGGCCTTGAGGTCCATCCCGGCGCAGAACGACTTGCCCGCCCCGGTGATGGTGAGCACTGAAATATCCGCGCGTTGGGCGAGGCCGTCGAGCGCGGCGTTGAGCGCGGCGAGAAGATCGACCGACATCGCGTTGCGCGCCTCGGGGCGATGGAGGGTGAGGATCGCGGTGTTGCCGGCGGTGGTGAGGAGGACGAGGTCGGACATGCGTGGCTCCGTATCGGGAAGCAGAGAGTAGATCAGCAGAGACGGCAGATACGTGCGGCGGCGCCTTCGGGCAGGACGCGACGAGCCTGTTCGAGGGTCTTTTCAGGGCGATCGGTAAGCAGGAAGATGGCGCTCCCCGAGCCGGTGACATGAGGCGAGATTCGGGTGACGCGGGCCAGCGTCGTGACGAGTTCACCCAGGCGCGGCTCGACGCGGTACGCGGCGAGGGCGAGGTCGTTGAAGAGGTGCCCGGGGTCGGGCCGCGTGCCCAGGCGGCCCATGCGGCGGCGGACAAGGTCGGTCTTCACACGGTGCGGCTCGGGGGGGCGCCCGGGCGGCCGGCCTTCGGTCGCGCGAGCGCCGGAGGCGCGGATGTAGTCGAGTTCGCGTTCCCGGCGGGCGTCGTCGAGGACGGTGTCGAAGGCCTTGTACACGTCGGGGGTCGAGCAGGAGTAGGGCGGTACGACAAGCACGAGCGCGGCGTCGGCACGGTCGGTACGTTCGATGGTTTCGCCGAAGCCGGTGACCAGCGCGGGGCGCGGCGGGGCGTGGTCGTCAAGGAAGTACGGGACATCCGAGCCGAGCGTGGCCCCGAGGGTTCGGAGCACGGATTGGTCCAGGGACAGGTCGAAGGCTTCGTTGAGGGCGCGGAGGGTGGCGGCGGCGTCGGACGACCCGCCCCCCAGCCCCGCGCCGGTGGGGATGCGTTTCGTGACATGCAGACGCGAGGGGAGTGAGCGCCCGACGTGCTGTTCAAGACATGCATGGGCGCGGGCGGCCAGGTCCTTCTCGGGAGGCCAGTCGATCGGGGTGGGGCGGAGGGCGTCGGGCGCCCAGGCGGTCTCGACAGTGCCCCGAGCCAGCGGCGGGCCACCCGAGAGCGGTTCGACGGCGACGTCGTCGTACAGATCGATGGCGTGAAACCAGGAGGCGATCTCGTGCCAGCCGGGGCGTGAGGCCTCGGGCGGCAAGGGCGGGCCGACGGAGAGCATCAGGTTGATCTTGGCGTGCGCGCGCGTGGTGACGGGGTGGGGCATGGCGAGTGGAGGAGGATAGGGAAACCACGGCGACAGGCCGTCGGCGTCGCGGACGGTTCCTTATGATTCGGCGTGTGTGACTTTGGGAAGGGGCCTCTCATGCGAATCCGCGATCTGGTGAAGGTGATGCAGGACCTGGCCCCGGCGGAGTATGCCGAGCCGTGGGACAAGGTGGGTCTGCTCGCGGGAGACGCGGAGGCCGAGTTGCACGGGCCGGTGGTGTTGACCATCGACCTGACCGAGGCGGTGCTGGCGGAGGCGATCGGGCTGAAGGCCGGGGCGATCGTGGCGTATCACCCGCCGATCTTCGAGCCGCTCGCGCGGGTGACGTCGGCGACGCCGCGGCAACGGGTGATCTTGCGGGCGATTCAGGCGGGCATGGCGATCTACTCGCCGCACACGGCGCTGGACGCGATCCCCGGCGGGGTGACGGACTGGCTGTGCGAGGGGCTGTCGGGGGGTGAGCCTGGGAGGATTCTCGGCGATTGCCGGGCACTGCTCCCGCACGCAAAATCGGCGACGACGCAGGAACTGAAGATCGTGACGTTTCTGCCGGCGGACGCTGTCGAGCGGGTGCGGCACGCGCTGGCGACGGCGGGCGCGGGGATCATCGGGGCGTACACGGTGTGCTCGTTCGCCGTGCCGGGGTCGGGGACTTTCCTGGGCGGGGAAGGGACCTCGCCGCGCGTGGGCGAGGCTGGGCGGCTCGAGCAGGTGGCGGAGGTACGGCTGGAGATGGTGTGCTCGAAGGCGGCGCTGGCGCTGGCGATCGAGACGTTGCGGAGTTTTCACCCGTACGAGGAACCCGCGATCGACGTGTACGAACTGGTGGGCGCGCCCATGCGCGGCGCCGGCGCGGGGCGGCGGCTGGTGTTGGATCGTCCGGCAACCGTGCGGGACTTGGCCGAGCGGCTCAAGGCGTACATCAAGAGGCCCTTCGTGCGGTTCGCGGTCGCGGTCGCGGGCGAGGGCCGCCCCCTGTCGCGCTTGGGCGTGGTGCCCGGGTCGGGGGGTGAACTGAGCAAATCGGCCTACCAGAACGGGTGCGAAGTGTTCGTCACCGGCGAGATGAAGCACCACGAGATCATGGGCGCGCTCAATGCCGGGATGAGCGTGATCCTCGGCGGGCACACGAGCACGGAGCGGGGATATCTGCCCCGTCTGCGCGAAAGACTCTCGGCCCGGGGCTTCGCCGCGCAGGTGAGCGCCGCGGACAAGGACATCCTGACGACGATCTGAGGCGCATGGAATGCCCCACGCCGCGACGGCGTGACGCGGTGGGGATCAGTTCCAGGTGTTCGTCTTGATCTCCCCGCCGAAGTCCGACCCTCGAAGACCGCCGCGGGTCCAGCGGAAATACCCGAACACGGTCAGCGAAGCCGGTGGGTTGAAGCCCAGCCCGGGGATGGGTTCTTCCCATTCACCGGGGATGAGGGCGTAGGTCATGGCGAAGGGGCTGGCAGGCGTGGCGGGGTTGAAGCCGCGGCCCGCGTCGGCGGTGGCCTTCACGCGCACCGAACCGTCGAAGAACGTCAACGCGGACCTGGCCTGCGTCAAGGCGTAATAGTGCCCCTGACGGCCGAAGTGGCGGGTGTAGGTTTCGTACAGGTGCACCTTGTTCGATGGGAAGTGGACTTCCGTGAGCACGCGCTTGCCGAAGGCCCCGGACATGCGCTGCGGGTTGGTGAACTGGTAGTAGCGGTGCGTACCGGCCTGGGTGACCGACGAGTATCCGGGCGGGTCGCCGCGATCCTGCGTGAAGGCGGCGGGGATGCACTCGTAACTGGTGGAGTACGGCCAGCGCTTGCCGCGGTCGGTGCCCTGGTCGGGCGCGAGGGGCATGATCTGCCCGGCGTCGAAGGCCTGGTAGTCGCGCTGCCATTCGAGGCGGAGTTTGTCCTCGGGGCAGGCGACCATGGGTTCGGGGAGGCGCTGCGCGAGGAAGTCCTGGAGCACGATGTGGTTGTAGAGAATCTGCGGGATCCAGTTCTCGATCCACGGGAAGTCGTCGCGGCCGGCACGGCGGCGGAGGATGTCCACCGCCTGGGCGGTGGCGCCTTCGAGGTCCGTGCCGTGCGGGCCGACGAGGTCGGGAAACTGCGTGGGGCAGGGCTGCCCCCCGGGCCACGAGAAGGTCCAGAGTCGATCGTGGAAGGAGGCCGCGTACGAGCCGGTGGCGACGGCAAACTGTTTCTGGTTGGAGAGGCAGGTTGTCAGTCGCCCCGCCTTGCGGGCCTTGCCCAGGGCGGGCAGGAGCACGCCGATGAGCAGGGCGACGATGGCGATGACGACCAGCAGCTCGATCAGCGTGAAGGCGCGGCGCGCGGCGCGAGTTGTCATGAGGCACCCCTTCGGCCCGGGGCCAGAACGGACGGGCCGATGCTCATGGTACCACGAACAAGGGTTGACGATGCAAGAAAAACCCCGGGAAGAACCGGGGTAGTGAGGGTTCGAACTGTATTTAGATGATGGTTCAGCGGCGGCGGCGTCCGGCGAGCAGTCCGCCCAAGCCCAAGAGCGCCAGCGCGCCCGGAGCCGGGACGAGGTGCTTGTCCTTGCTGATGGTGAAGGTGCTGCCGGAGGGGAGGAAGAAGTCCCACTGGAAGGCCCACGTGTAGTCGCGGCGGCCGACGAGCGGGCCCGTGGTGCCGTCGAGGTTGTCGAAGTTCGCATCGTCGAGCTTGATGAGCGTGGCGGCGTAGATGCCCACTTCGCTCAGCGTGGCCGAGGGGGTGAGCACCGTCTCGGCAACCAGGAGGTTATTGAGGTAGTCGGCCTGCACGACGGCGTTGGGGTTCACAAGTTCAACGAGGTCGTCGTTGATATCGCCGGCAAGGTCGAAGTCGCAGTACTGAAAGAATGAGAAGACACGACCCGGGCCGAAGTTGGTGATGCGGATCTGCTCGCCGATGTCGGACTGCTGGTTCCCCGGCAGCGTGCCCTGGAGCGAGAAGCGGACATCGATGACGAACGAGTTGGTCGAGCCCCACGCGCCGTTGAAGACGTCGGGGCGCGGGTCGAAAAAGTCGGTGTTCGTGGTGGTGGCGCCGATGAAGGGCAGGTCGTTGATGCGCTGCTCACGGGCCATGCCGTCGGTGCGGAACCAGAACCACTGCGAGTAGAGGTGATTCTGGCCGTTCACTTCCCAGCGGTCCATCCCGATGCGGGAGTTCGGCGGCTCGCCGGGCGTGATGTTGATCCGCACGTACGAGTTGTTGTCCCAGAGTTCGTGGAACTGCGCGTTCGCGGCGCCGGCCGACGCGACGACACTCCCGATAGCCACAAGATGCTTCATGAATACTCCTCCCACTTCGGTGCACCGGCGCACTCCCATGCGTCGGCGCGGTCTCGTCTCTGGGAGCAGTGTCGCACTGGCGAGGTTCGCTGTCAACGACAACATTATGGGCCGGTATACGAACGATTACCTATCGCGATGCAACGCCATGGTTGTAAGCAATTTATGACCTATCAAGAATACAAGAATCGTGCGAGTTCGTGAGTCCGTCACCGATCCGCGGCCTTGAGGAGGCGTTCGAGGTAGTGGATGTCCACGCCGCCGCGGCGGAAGTCGGTGTTCTCGATCAGGCGCTGGTGCAGGGGGATGGTGGTCTTGATGGGGCCGACGGTGAACTCGCGGAGGGCGCGGGCGGCGCGGTCGAGGGCGGCCTGACGAGTCTCGGCGTGCACGATCAGTTTGCCGATCATGCTGTCGTAGTTGGTGGGCACGACGTACCCCGGCACGACGTGCGAATCCAATCGCACGCCCAGCCCGCCGGGCACCTGCCAGGTGTCGATCCGGCCCGCGCTGGGCCGGAAGTTGTGGGCCGGGTCTTCGGCGCAGATGCGGCATTCGATGGCGTGGCCGGTGATCTTCACGTCGCTCTGCTTGAGCGGGATCTTCTCCCCCGCGGCGATCAGGATCGACATCTTCACGATGTCCACGCCGGTGATCATTTCGGTGACGGGATGTTCGACCTGCACGCGGGTGTTGACCTCGAGCATGTAGAAGTCGCCCTTGCCGTCGAGGAGGAACTCACACGTCGCGGCCCCGGCGTACTTCGCATTGCGGATCATCTTGGCGGCGGCCTCGCACACCTTTTCCAGCCGTTTACGATCGACGTTGGGGGCGGGGGCTTCCTCGATAACCTTCTGGTGGCGGCGCTGGAGCGAGCAGTCGCGTTCGTACAGGTAGACGGCGTTGCCGTGCTTGTCGCCGAGCATCTGAATCTCGACGTGGCGGGCGTGTTCGAGGTACTTCTCGATGAACACGGCCCCGTTGCCGAAGGCGGCCTGGGCCTCCTGGCTGGCCACGCGGAGTTGCGTGCGGAGGGTCGCCTCGTTGTGGCAGACCTTCATGCCGCGGCCCCCGCCGCCCGCGGAGGCCTTGATGATGACGGGGTAGCCGATCTTGGCGGCGATTTTGACGGCCTCTTCCTCGTCCTCGATGGCGTTCTCGGAGCCCGGGAAGACGGGGACGCCCGCAGCGCGGGCGGTCTTCTTGCAATCGACCTTGTCGCCGAGCATCTGCATCGCCTCGGGCGAGGGGCCGATGAACTCGATCTTGCAGTCGCGGCAGGCGGCGGAGAAGTCGGGGCGCTCGGAGAGGAAGCCGTACCCGGGGTGGATGGCGTCGACGTCGGCGACCTCGGCGGCGGCGATGAGACGGGCAATATTCAGGTAAGACTCTTTGGCGGGGCCGGGGCCGATGCAGATGGCGCGGTCGGCGAGTTTCAGGTATGGAGCGTCCTTGTCCGCCTGCGAGTAGACGCAGACCGTCTCGATGCCCATCTCCTGGCACGCGCGCATGATGCGGAGGGCGATTTCGCCGCGGTTGGCTATGAGGACTCTCTTGAACATGGTGAGAAGTTCCGAAGTTCCTGAATTCCGAAGTTCCTGAGTTCCGAAGTTCCGAAGTGGGGAACCGCAGAGTTTCGGGTGTGATGTGGTCAGGATGATGGCGGCGTGAGGCTGCGGATGAGGCCTTGGAGGACACGGTCTGTTTCGTCGATGACGGTGTGAGGAGAGTCGTCCTTATTGCAGTATCCAAGGCGCTCCGCGAGCAATACTTGCGTACGCACCTCGAAGAGCGATCCGCGAGCGATTCGGAGGAAGCGGGTCATTTCGTTCGTGTTCTGGCGACCGAAGCCCTCGGCGATGTTGGAAGGTACTGAAACGGCGGCCCGCCGAATATGCGATTGAAGGCCGAATCGCTCGCTATCAGGGAACTTGCTGCTGAATCTATAGACTTCGATGCACATCGACATGGCTCTTTGCCATGCGACGAGGTCTTCGAGACGTTTGGCAGTGCTCACACCAATCCCCGCTTCGCAACTTCGGAACTCAGAAACCTCGGAACCTCGGCCCCTCGGAACTTCGGAACTTTTCACGAAGGCCGAACCGCGAAGATCTTCTGGCCGAACTCGACGGCCTGGCCGTTCTTCACGAGGATCTGCTCGACAACACCCGATTTTTCGGCCTTGATCTCGTTGAAGACCTTCATGGCCTCGATGAGGCAGACGACGGTGTCAGGGGTGACCGACTGCCCGACCTTCACGAAAGGCGCGGCATCGGGGTTCGGGGCGAGGTAGCACGTCCCGACCATCGGCGAATCGATGGAGGCCTGGGGGCCGGCGGGCGTGGGGGCGGCGGCGGGCACGCCGTTGGCGGCGGCGGGCGCGGGGGCATGCTGGGGTGCTGGCGCCGCGGCATACTGAATGATCGGGGCGGCCTGGGCCCCGCCGCGCTTGATGCTGACGCCGGCCTTGTCGTCCTTGATCTCGAGTTCCGAGAGATCGTTCTCGGTCATGAGCGTGACGAGTTCTTTGATTTTGGCGATGTCAATCATGAGGTGGTTCCACGAGGAAGGCACGCGGCCTGGGGCACACGGTGCTGGCAAGCTGGCCCTACAGCGTTGACCAGTCGAGTGATTTGGGGAGCGAGCAGAGGTTCTGGGCGCCGGTCGGGGTGATGACGTAGTCATCCTCGATGCGGACGCCCCCGACGCCGGGGAGATAGATGCCCGGCTCGATGGTGACGACCATGCCGGGCTGAAGGGTTGTTTCGGTGAGCATGTGGGTGAGGCGGGGTTCTTCGTGGCC
The DNA here is from genome assembly GCA_022180725.1 of Phycisphaerae bacterium. Lineage (GTDB taxonomy): Bacteria > Planctomycetota > Phycisphaerae > Phycisphaerales > UBA1924 > RI-211. The sequence goes on along the minus strand of BQMO01000009.1, from coordinate 48,102 downwards.
GTTGAATCCCAGCCCGTGTCCGAGGCCGTGCCCGAAGGCCTGGCCGTACCCGGCCTTGGTGATGAGGTCGCGGGCGACGGCGTCGATGGCGCGTGTGGACTTGCCCGGGGCGAGGGCCTCGGCGGCGGCGAGTTGGGCCTCGAGGACGATGCGGTAGATCTCCTTGACCTTCGCGGGCCACTTCCCGAAGGCGAAGGTGCGGGTCATGTCGCCGTGGTAGCCGAGGTGGACCGCGCCCCAGTCGACGAGGAGCGGCTGGTTTTTGGCGAGGGTGACTCGCTGCGGGCGGTAGTGGGGGAGGGAGCCGTTGGCCCGAGCGGCGATGATGGTCTGGAAGCCCGGCTCGCGCGAGCCGCGGGACTTCATCTCGGCCTCGAGACGCCCCGCGACTTCGAGTTCGGTCTGGCCGGGCTTGAGGGTGGGGAGGATGGCCAGCAGGGCCGCCTCCTGGATGCGCACCGCGCGCCGAATGGCGGCGACCTCGGCGTCATCCTTGATGAGGCGAAGCGCCTGCACCAGTCCGGCCAAGGGAACCAGCGTGCGACCTTCGCCGACGGCGCGGGCGAGGGTGTCGCGCTCGTGGAGCGTGACGTACTCGGGCTGGATGGCGCACCGGGTGACACCCAGGCCCGAGAGGGTCTCGGCGACCGCGGCCGACATGGCGCCGGTGCGGATGTGAATGCGGGCGATGGACCGAATGGGGCGGAGTTCTTCCTCGTAACGGAAGTCCGAGATGATGGTGTTCCCGTCGGGGCCGACGAGGAGGTAGGAGTCTCCACCGAGGAACCCGGTGAGGTAGGCGACGTCGAGGGGGTTGGTGACCAGGAGCCAGGCTTCATCGCGTGAAGCCAGGGCGGCGCGGAGGCGTTGAATCCGCGCGGCGTGGTCCATGAACGGTTCACGCGGGGCCTTCGATGCGGCGGCTTTGGGCGGAGCCGAGGCGCCCTTGCGGTGGACGCGGGTACGGCGTTTTCGGGTGGTCGCGTGCGGCATGGCGGGGGGCATGATACCGTGCCGGATCAGTGGGCGACGGTAGGGTTCGGTGCGGGATGCCTCGGAGGCCATGTGCGGCGAGCAGTGACGTCGTGGAGCGCGCGGGGGGCGGCCTTCGTGGCGGCGCTTGCCGCCGTCGTGCTCGTGGGGTGGCCCGGGGCCGTTGTTGCATGGGACGTGGTGCGGGCCGGGCTTGGCGGCGCCATCAAGCCGGGCAGCGCCGCGGTGTCGTTCGGGTTGTTGGCAAACACACTCGGCTGGGCGGGGGGGATTGCGCTGGGCGCGACGCTGGCGGGGATTCCCGCGGCGGTGTGGATCGCGCGGCGGGGGTGGGGCGGCGCGGGCTGGGTGCTCGTGCCGATGCTCCTGCCCTCGTACCTGTGCTACGCGGGGTACGGATTGCTCCGCGCACCGCGGACGATGTTGGGGGATTGGATCGAGCAGGCCGCCCAGCACGGGGCGTCGTGGTTGCCGGTGTTCGCGGGGCGGGTGATCGCGGCGGCGGGGTTGATGTTGTGGGCGTGGCCCCTCGCGAGCGTGGTGCTGGCGGTGGGGCTGCGGAACGTGCCGCGGGACGCGCTGGAGGCGGTTCGACTGGACGGTCGCGGCGTCGCGTGGCGCGCGTGGATGCGGGCACGCCTGCTGGGCGGGTGGATCGTGGGGGCGTGGGGTCTGGTGGCGTTGGTCATGATGGGATCCGCGGTGCCGTTGCATTTGGCCCAGGCGCCGACGTACAGCGTGCGCGTGTGGTTCGAGATGAGCGTGGCGCCGGGGAGCGCGGGCGCATGGGTGAGCGCTTGGCCGCTGATCGTGCTGGCGGCGCTGTCCGCGGGAGTCATCGTGCGGCATCTTGTACGGGAACCGGGCGCGACGCCGGAAGGGCGCCTCGGGCTTGCGGCGCGGCGTGGCGCTTGGCGTGGTCTGGCCGTGATGTTGATGCTGAGCGTGGGCGTGCCGTGGGCGATGATGGCCTGGACCGTGGATTCGTTCGCGTCGTTGGGGCGGTTCTGGCAACTCAGCGGCGAGGGGTTGGCCGTCAGCGGCGCCGTGGCGTTGGCGGTCGGTGTGGTGTTGGCGGGGTTGGCGGGGTCGGTGTGGATGGCGGCGGCCTCGTTCGATCCGGTGGCGCGGCGGGTGGCGTTGGCGTGCGTGGGGGTGATGGTGTTCGCGGTGTTCGTGCCCGGGGTGCTCGTCGGGCAGGCGACCGCGCAGGCGTGGGAATGGAATCCGGTGCTGCGCGATTGGCCGGGGCTGGTGGTGGTGGGGCACGTGGCGCGGTTCGGCGGGGTGGCGGGGGTGCTGGGGTGGGCGCTGGCGCGGAGCGAATCGAGCGGGGCACGCGACGCACGGCGGCTGGACGGCGCGACGGGGGGGATGGGGTTTCTGGCGGCCGTCGCGCCCGGGCGGTGGCCCGCGTGCGTGGGGGTAGGCCTCGCGGGCGCGTGCCTGAGCCTGCACGAGATCGAGACGAGCGTCTTCCTGCAGGTGCCGGGCACGCCCGGGCTGGCGCCGACGCTGCTGGGATACTTGCATTACAGTCGGATGGGGGACCTCTCGGCGGCGGGGGTGTGGATCGTGGGGCTGGGGCTGGCGGGGGCGTGGATGGTTGGGGTCTGTGTTCGGCGTGGGGCACGGAGGCATGCCGGGGTGCAACCGTGAGGATGCGAGGGCTGTACGATGGCCCCGGAGTACCACAGCGGATGAAGGTCGGCCCGGCATGTCGGGGGGTGAACCACGCGGCGAGAGTCGGCGTTGTGCTGGCGGCCCTTGTGTCGCTGGGTCTTTCCTCGTGCGGGAGGCCGACGGACGCGGCGCCGGTGCGTGTGACACGGGTGTTCGGCGAGGTGGGGATGGACGCCGGACAGTTCTCGTACCCCCGGTGCATCGACGCGACGGACACCGACGTGTGGATCATCGACAAGTTGGCGCGGGTGCAGCGGCTGGACGCGAAGACGGGCGCGTGCCTGGGCGGGTGGCGCATGCCCGAATGGGAGAACGGCAAGCCCACGGGGGTGACGTTGTGGACCCCGCCGGCGGGGGGGGTGATGCGCGTGATCATCGCGGACACGCACTACCACCGCGTGATGATCTACGACCCCCGGGGTGTCTCGCCGCCCGAGCGGATCATGGAAGGGCGAGGCGACGTCGTGGCGAGTTTCGGGTCGTACGGCGAGGGGGATGGGCAGTTCATCTACCCGACCGACGTGGCGGTGTTGCCGTCGCGGGACGGCCGGGGCATCGCGCGGCTGTACGTGAGCGAATACGGCGGGCATGATCGGATCAACGTGTTCGAGCCGGCGGCGGGCGAGGCCGTCGGCGATGAACGGGCGTTTGTGTTCCGGTTCGCCTTCGGTGCGTTCGGTAGCGGGCCCGGTGCGGAGTTCAACAGGCCTCAGTCGATCGCGATCGATCGGGAAGCCGGTGAACTGCTGGTTGCGGACGCGTGCAATCACCGGATCGGTCGGTTCACGCTCGACGGGACGTTGGTGGCGTGGGTGGGTCACGGCGTCGGTCGCGGGCTGGGGCAAATGCAATACCCGTACGGAATCACTGACATAGGGCGCGGGCGGGTGATGGTGGCGGAGTTCGGGGGGAACCGCGTCCAGGAGTTTGATCTGCGCGCGGGTCGGGCCGTGGGGGTCTACGGTCAGGCGGGACGGAACGTGGGCGAGTTGGCCTCACCGTGGGGCGTGGCGGTGAGCGGGGGCACGGTGCTGATCCTGGATTCGGGCAACAACCGGGTGCAGGGCATGGCCGTCCCGGGCGGAATGTTCACGAGGCTGCGAGACGTGGAGGCGGGCGGGTGATGGGGACAAGCCTGGCATCGCTGACGATCGGCCCGGTGCAGTTCGATGCGCCGACGTGGCTGATCCTCGCGCCGGTGCTGTGGCTGCTGGTGATCGTGATCGCGCAGAAGAACCTGTCTGGGCTGGGGACGATCACGCGGTGGACGGCGTTGGCGATCCGGCTGCTGGTGATCGGGCTGATCGTGGGCGCGATGGCCGAACCGCACTGGCGGCGCGAGGCCAAGGACGTGTCGGTGATCGTGGTGCTCGACGCGAGCGAGAGCGTGCCCAAGAGCAAGCAGATCGAGGCGGAGCAGTTCATCAAGGATTCGCTGGCGCGGCAGGAGCGGCGAGAGGACCGCCTGGGCGTCATTACGACCGCGAAGAGTTCTTTCGTGCAGTCGCTGCCCAGCCCGCTGACGCGCGCGATCGAGCGGCAGCACCTGGGGCTGCTGGACGGGACGGACCTGTCGGCGGGGGTCCGGCTGGCGCTGGCGGTGAAGGCCGCGAACGCCGCGAACCGCGTGCTGTTGGTCACGGACGGGAACCAGACCAGCGGCAACGTGCTCCAGGCGGCGGAGGCGGCCAAGGCGATGGGGGTGCCCATCGACGTGCTCCCGATCAAATACCGCTACGACCGCGAGGTGATCGTGGATCGGCTGGTGACCCCGGCCAGCGCGCGAGAGGGCGAAACGCTCAACCTGCGCGTGGTGCTTCAGGCGGTGGAACCGGCGCGCGGGCGGCTGTCGATCATGATGAACGGCGACCCGGTGGACCTGGACCCCGACAGCCCCGCGATGGGGGCGCTGGTGGAACTCAAGCAGGGGACCAACGTGCTGGCCGTGCCGGTCAAGGCGCTGTCCACCGGCCCGCAGCGCTTCGAGGCGGTCTTCGAGCCGGAGATCCGCAACGGGGTCGCGGTGGCGGACTCGGTGCTGGAGAACAACAAGGGCCAGTCGGTGACCTTCGTCTCGGGCGAGGGCAAGGTGCTGGTCATCACCGAGGACTCGGGCGAGGCGCGGTATTTCCTCGAGGCGTTGGCGGCGGCGAAGATCAAGGCCGAGGTGGTCGGCGCCGATCAGGTCCCCACCACGCTTACGGATTTGAACGGGTATGACGCGATCGTGCTGTTCAACGAGTCGGCGTACGGGTTCACGCAGAAGTTCCAGGAAGACCTGCGGCAGTACGTGCACGACACGGGGGGCGGGCTGCTCATGGTGGGCGGGCCCAATGCGTTCGGGGCGGGCGGGTGGATCGGCTCGCCGCTGGAAGACGCGTTGCCCGTGAAACTCGATCCGCCGCAGAAGCGGCAGATGCCACGGGGCGCCCTGGCGCTGGTGATCCACTCGGTGGAGGCCCCGGACGGAACGTTCCTGGGCAAGAAAGTGTGCGAATCGGCGGTGAACAGCCTGTCGCGCCTGGACCTGATCGGGATCATCGAGTACGGATGGAACGGCGGGACGGACTGGGTGCTGCCGCTGGACAAGGTGGGCGACGGCACGAAGGCCAAGCGCGCGATCAACAACCTGATGTTCGGGGACATGCCCGACTTCACCCCGTCGGTGGAACTGGCGTTCAAGGGCCTGAGCGAGGCCGACGCGGGCCAGCGGCACATGATCATGATCTCCGACGGCGATCCGGCGGTGCCGTCGACGGCGGTGCTGGACAAGTTCGTCGAGAAGAAGATCACCATCAGCACGGTGGGGGTCTATCCGCACAGCGGGATGGACACCAACCGGATGAAGTACATCAGCGAGTACACCGGGGGGCGGCATTATCACATCAACACGGCCAAGGGGCTGGCGAGCGTGCCGCAGATCTTCATCAAGGAAGCACAGACCGTACGGCGGAGCCTGATCTGGGAAGGCCAACCGTTTTCGCCCACGGTGCTGCTGGGGGGCGAGGCGCTGCGCGGCGTGACGAGCGTGCCCCCCATCACGGGGTACATTGTGACGGCGGAGCGCGAGGGCCTGGCGCTCATGACCATCAAGGGCAAGGAAGGCGACCCGATCCTGGCGCAGTGGCAGTACGGGCTGGGCAAGGTCGTGGCGTACACGAGCGACGCGACCAACCGGTGGAACTCGAACTGGATCGGCTGGCCGGGGTATCGGCAGTTCTGGGAGCAGCACGTGCGGTGGGCGATGCGTCCGGGCGGGAGTGCCAACGTACGCGTCGCGACGGAGAATCGCGGGGACGAAACGATCATCACGGTGGACGCGCTGGACAGCGCCGGTGAACGCCTGAACTTCGCGACCTTCCGCGGGCGCCTGGCGCTGCCCGACGGACGCGGGATCGACGTAGACCTCAAGCAGGTCGGCCCGGGTCGGTACCAGGGCGTGGTGGCCTCGGATCAGCCCGGGTCGTACGTCGTGAGCCTGCGGTACGTAGCGCCCGACGCGACGCAGGAGGATGGGGTGCTCGAAGGAAGCGTGCAGGCGGCGGTCACTAGGCCGTACGCCGATGAGTACCGCACGCTGGAGGACAACACCCCGCTCTTGGCGCAGGTGGCGGAACTCACGGGCGGGCGGGTGTTGACGGGGGATGCCCGGCGTGAGGATTTATGGACGCGGACGATACTGGAGAACGGGGTGGAGAAGCCGCTGAAGATGCCGGTGGCGCTGCGGGCGTTCTGGCTGTGGGCGGCGTTGGCGGCGATCGGGCTGTTCCTGCTCGACGTGGGCGTGCGGCGGGTGCGGATCGATATTCCCGCGATGTGGGCGTTCGTCGTGGGCGGGTTCCGGCATCAGAAGGCCAAGCAGGCCGAGCACGTCGGCGGGCTGCGGGCGGCACGCGAGCAGGCTCGGGCGAAGATGGCGCAGCGCGCGGGCAGCGGGCTACACCCCGAGCAGGCGGTGGCGGAGGCGAAGGCGGCGGTGCGCAAGTCCGAGCGCACGAGCGGGGTGAAGTTCGAGGCCAGCGTCGAGCAGCTCCGGAGCACAAACCTGAATATCGCGATGGGCGGGGCGGAGGCCAAGGTCGAGGTGATGAAGCCCAGGCCCCCGGCGAAGGACTCGGGCGTGCAGGGCGGCGAGGGCATGGGCCGCCTGTTGAAGGCCAAACAGAAGGCCCGCGACGAAATGGAGGAAGGGCCCAACGAACCGCGACCATAACGAGCCGCGACCGTTGGGGAGCGGTCGTTGGCGAATGACATAGTCGCATGGAAATATTGGAGAACGGAACCTGATCGACGAGTGACGTGGTAAACAGTGACGAGTGAATCATGGGTGTGCACAAGTGCAAGCCCACCCCCCAACCCCCTCCCGCTGGGAGGGGGGGTCAGGAGCATGAACATGGCGGTCGTAGAACGCGAGGCGAGGCTGGAAACCCCGGCGGAAGTCAAGGCGCAATGCGAGGCCTTCCGCACCACCTTCCAGAATCTCCGGGGAGAGATCGGGAAGGTGGTGGTGGGGCACGGGGAAGTGGTGGAAGCGGTGCTGATGTCGCTCTTCGCGGGCGGCAACGTGCTGCTGGAGGGCGTGCCCGGGCTGGGCAAGACGCTGCTGGTGCGGACGCTGGCGCAGGCGCTCACGCTGCCCTTCAGCCGCATCCAGTTCACGCCCGACCTCATGCCCGCGGACGTGATCGGGACGAACATCGTGATGGAGGATCCCGAAACGGGCCGGCGGCGGTTCGAGTTTCAGAAGGGGCCGATCTTCGCCCAGGTAGTGCTGGCCGACGAGATCAACCGGGCCACGCCCAAGACGCAGAGCGCCCTGCTCGAAGCGATGCAGGAGCGGAGCGTGACAAGTTCGGGGACGACGTACAAACTGGCCCAGCCGTTCATCGTGCTGGCGACGCAGAACCCCATCGAGCAGGAGGGCACGTACCCGCTGCCCGAGGCGCAGTTGGACCGCTTCATCTTCAAGATTGTGGTGGGCTACAGCCAGTTGGACGACCTGATCACGATTCTCGACCGCACGACCGGCTCGGCCACGCCGGAGGCGAGCAAGGTGCTCGACGGCCCGGGCATCCTGGCGATGCAGCAACTGGTCCGCGGGTGCATCGTCGCCCCGCACGTGAAGGAGTACGTGGCGCGGCTGGTGTTGGCGACGCACCCGGGCACGAACACCGCCGCGGGCGGGGCCAACGGGCCGACGAACAAGTACATCCGCTGCGGCGCCAGCCCCCGCGCGGCCCAGGCCCTGCTGCTGGGCGGCAAGGTCAAGGCCCTCATCGACGGTCGGTACCACGTGTCGTTCGGGGACATCAAGAGCGTGGCGGCGATGAGCCTGCGGCACCGCCTCATCGTGAACTTCGAGGCCGAGGCGGACAAGGTGGACACCGACACGCTCGTGCGGCAGATCCTGGAGTTGACGCCGACCGAGCCGGTGAAGGCGTAAGGAAGGCGCCGGGCACTAGACATCGGGCACTAGTGAACCGGCGGGGTCTGTTCTTGCGGATGCCCGGTGCCTCATACCCATGCTCAAGACCGCCACCCCAACCCGTCCCAAAGGCATCGAGGACCTGCTGACCTCGGACCTGATCGCGCGCCTCGATCCGCTCGACCTGACGAGCAAGAAGGTCTTCTTCGGCAAGTTGAAGGGCGAACGTCGGAGCAAGAAGCGGGGGCAGTCCGTCGAGTTCGCCGACCACCGGCCGTACTCCGTCGGGGACGATACGCGGCACATCGACTGGAACATCTACGCGCGGCTCGACCAGATCTTCATGAAACTCTTCCTCGAAGAGGAGGACCTCTCGCTGCAACTGGTGCTCGACTGTTCGGCCAGCAGCGACTGCGGCGAGCCGAGCAAGTTCCTCTTCATGCAGAAGGCCGTCATGGCCCTGGGCTACGTCGGGCTGGTCAACCTCAACCGCGTCGGCGCCACGGCGATGGGGGGGCTGGCGGGCGAGGGCGACGCGGCGGCGCCGGCCGGGGCGGTATCGAGCGTGGTGCGCGACCTGCGCGGGCGGCGGAGGGTGCACGAGTTGGCGCAGTGGGTGTGCTCACTCGAACCGGGCGGCGATTTCTCGTTCAAGGAAGCGGCCGAGCGGATCGCCCTGACACGCCGCGGCAAGGGCCTGATGCTGGTCTTTTCCGACTTCTTCTTCAAGGAGGGGTTCGAGGAAGGGCTGCGCCGGCTCGTCGGGCACGGCTATGACGTGTTCGTGATCCAGGTGCTCAGCCCGCAGGAGATCGATCCTCCGCTCACGGGGGATCTGCGGCTGAAGGACCTCGAGGACGCGGACACGGCCGAGGTGACGATCTCGGCGCCGCTGCTGAAGAAGTACAAGGCGAATCTCGCGGCGTACTGCCAGCACCTCGGTTCGTTCTGTGCGCGGCGTGAGATGACGCACATGACGGTGCGGAGCGATACGCCGATCGACGTTCTGGTGCTGGATTACCTGCGCAAGCGGGGAGTCGTAAGGTGAGAATCCGATGACCTGGCTGACACCTCTCTATGCCGGAATCGCCGCGGCGGTCGCCATCCCGACGCTCCTCATTCTCTATTTCCTGAAACTCCGCCGCCGAGATGTGGAAGTGTCAACCACGTTGCTCTGGAAGAAGGCGATCCAGGACCTGCAGGCCAACGCCCCGTTCCAGAAACTGCGGCGGAACATCCTGCTGATCCTGCAACTGCTGGTGCTGGCGGGGCTGCTGGCCGCGCTGGGGCAGCCGCAGGTGAAGCGTCAGGCCGTTACGGGCGCGCGGCATGTGATCCTCATCGATCGCTCGGCGTCGATGAACGCGACGGATGAGGACGACGGACGCGGGGGTTCGATCACGCGGTTCGAGGCGGCCAAGCGGCAGGCCGTCGCGCTCGTCGAGTCGCTGCGCGAGGGCGGCCTGCTCGACCAGGACCGGGCCGACGAGGCGATGGTGATCGCCTTCGACACGCAGGCGGAAATTCGCCAGCAGATGACCAGCGACAAGGCGGCGCTGCGCCGGGCCATCGAGAGCATTACTCCCACCGAGGCGCCCACAGCGATCGAGGAAGCGGTGCGCCTCGCGCTGGCGCAGAAGCCCCGCCGCGTCGAGGAAAACGTCGGGCTGACGACCGGCCCGCCCGTGACCTTCCACGTGTATTCGGACGGGCGCATCCCCGACGCGGCGACCGCGGCCCCAAGCCCGGATGACTCGGTCGAGTTCCATCGCCTGGGAACGGTCGACGCGGCGAACGCGTCGATCGTGGGCATGCGGGCCGAGCGCAGTTTCGAGAACCCCAACCGCCTGAGCGTGTATGTCTCGCTGGAGAACACCCAGCCGCGCCCCCGGACGGTGGACGTGGAACTGCTGATCGACGGGGTCGGCGCGGGCATCAAGCCGACGACGATCCCCGGGGCCAGCGGCGACGGGCTGGGGTTGTCGGGGGCCGAGGCGGCCCGGGCAGCGTCGGCGGAAGCGGCGACCCGCGCCGCGGCGGGCGTGGCGCCGCCGGCCGACGAAGAATCCGTACGCGCGCGGCCCATCCCCGGCACAAGCGGCGTGGTCTTCTCCCTTGAGCGAGGGCAGGGCGCGGTGGTACAGGTGCGCCTGCGCGACCCGGGCACGGGGGCGCCCCTCGTGGGCGATGTGCTCACGCTGGACGACGCCGCCTTCCTCGTCGTCCCGCCGGCGAAGAAACTCGCGGTCGCCGTAGTGTCCGCCAAGGGCAATCTCTTCTTGAGTTCGGCCTTGCAGGGTCTGCCACTCTCGAAACTGTCGGACCTCACCCCCGCGATGTTCCAGCAGCGCGTGCTCGACGGCACGCTGGGCGAGTACGACGTGGTGATTCTCGACGGGTGGCTGCCCGAAGGGGCCAGGGCCAAGCCGCTCGCCACCCCCACCCCAGAATCGGGTCAGCCCGCGGGCACGATCGACCAGCCCGTACCCCTCGCCAACGCCAAGCCCGAAGACCTGCTGCCCCCGGGGCGGTACATCATCTTCGGGGAGGTTCCTCAGCGGCTGGGCCGCGTTTCGGCGGGGCTGAAGGACCTTGGCCCGGGCGGGGCGGCGTCGATCGTGGATTGGCGGCGGGACCATCCGCTCCTGCGCGCCGTGAACCTCGACGGGCTGGACATCGCCCGCAGCCGTGGTATTGAGGTCGAGACCGGCAGCCCGGCCACGGTGCTGGCCTCGTCGGACCGGGGACCGATCATTCTGGAGGCTTCAACGAACGAAGTGCGCGCGGTGATCGTGCCGTTCGACATCGCCGAAAGTGATTGGCCGTTCAACGTGTCCTTCGTGGTGTTCCTCGCCAGTGCCACGGGGTACCTGGCGGATGAGACGGGGGCGGGGGCGAGCGGGCGGGTGGTGCAGCCCGGGAGCGTGCTGTCGGACCGCCTCCCCGGCGAAGTGGCGGATGTGACCGTGAAACTGCCGGACGGAAAGACCCAGAAACTGCGGGCGGCGAGCGACGGGCGGATCGTGTTCGGCCCGCTCGCGGCGTCGGGGGTGTACGCGGTGTCGTGGACGGGTCCGTTCGGCCCGACGGATGTGGAAGGCGACGACGGGCGGCCGACGCGGTACTACGCGGCGAACCTGTTCGACCGCGTGGAATCGGACGTGGGGGCCGCGGCGCAGGTGGAACTGGCCAGCCGCGTCGTCGAATCACGCGCGGAAGGTTCGGCGATCGCGGATCGGAACCTATGGCCTTGGTTGTGCATGGCGGCGCTGGTGATCATCATGCTGGAATGGTTCGTCTACAACCGAAAGGTGCACGTGTGAGGCGCGAGGCCCGCCCAGTCCATCGGGCCATGCACGACGCGCCGGCACGCGTACTTCGGGTCATCCTCGGCGTGATCGTGCTCCTGACCGTTCCGTCGGCCAATGCGCAGCGACGCGAGCCCCCGGCGACGATCACGAATGTCCGGCTCGGATGGGACGGCCACCTCCCCGCGGAGCGGTGGTCGCCGGTGTGGATCGACGTGCGGGGCGGGCCGACGGCCTTCGAGGGCACGCTGACGCTGTCGTACGTACAGGACGGCACACAGGGGGCGGAGATCGTGCTGCCCATCGCGACGACGCCGGGGCAGACGGTGCCCTTCGAGTTGGCGATCTGCCCGCCGCGGAACTTATCGGTGGTGAAACTGGAACTTCGCGGGCGAGGCTATTCGCGCGAGTACGACATCCGATCCGGGTTGGCCGCGGACACCTGGACGCTGCCCATGGTGCAGAGCGAGGGGCTGCTGGCGCTGATCGTGGGGGAGTGCTCGGCGTCGGACGCGTTTTCGGCCGAGGGGCGTCAGGACACGCCGGTCAACGTGGTGCGTGGTCTCTGGGATGAGATCGAACGCGTGGAGTGGACGCCGCAGCGGTTGCCGCTGGGGTGGAAGGCGTACGAGAGTGTGGACGTGGTGGTGGGGCGAGCCGAGGCGCTGGCCGAGGCCGAGCCGCGGGCGCGCGAGGCGCTGATGACGTGGGTGGAGAGCGGCGGGCGGTTGGTGGTGCTGGCGGATGGGCCGGGCGATCGATGGGCGGAGTTCGTCGGGCCGGGCGTGCTTGAACTAGTTCCGCCGGCACGGGTCGTCCCCGATCGGGCGATGGGGCGCGACATGGCGGACAGCGTCGCGGGTCGCGTGGTACGCGTCATGCCCGCGGGGGCGCGCGACGGGTGGGTGACATTCTGGCCCCTGGAAGGGGGCGAGGCGCACCTCGCGGCGTTCGGGCCCGTGGGCGTGGGCATGGTGACGGTGCTGGGCGTCGATCCGAAACGGATTCCAAAGGTCGTGGACCGGGCGGAAACGCGACGGCTGTGGAGGCCGGTGTTCGACGATCCGAACTTCGGCGCGGTCGCGTCGGCGCGGCGCGCGGTGACGGAGCAGGACCGGGCGATGTATTGGGCCAACGCCTCGGGGTCGGATGTGCGGGCGATGAACGCGGTACGTGCCGGGCTGGATGCCATCGCGAGCGTGACGGCCGTGGGCGACGGCACGTTCATCCTCCTCGCGGGGTCGGTGGTGTTGCTCGCGGGGCTGATCGGCCCGCTGGATTGGTTCGTGCTGCGGCGGCGCGGGATTTCGCGGTGGAGTTGGGCGACGGCGCTGGGGTGGATCGCCGCGGCCTCGGCGACGGCGCTGATCGCGCCGACGCTCGTGCGGACCGACGAGAGCGTGGCGTCGCGGGCGCGCGTCGTGGACATGATCGACGACGGCACGCGGCAGGGCGCATGGACCACCGCGCTCTCGGCGGTCTTTTCCGGTTCGCCGCTGGTCACGGAGTTCGGCGGCGTGGAAGGATCGTGGTGGCGCGGGGTGTCCCCCGTGATGTACTACGGCGAGCCGCGGGGATCGGGGATGGGGGCGGTGCGAACCCTTGTTCGCGGCGGAGAATCTCGCGGCCTGTCCATCGCCCCGCTCCCCCAAGGCCAATGGACGTTGCGGACCATGCTCGAGCAGCAGCCCGGGCAAGGCGTGGACGCGGGTCTGCCGCGCGTGGAGGTCTTCGAATCAGCGGGGGGGTACCAGGTATTGGTGCGCGGGATGCCCGAGGGAGCGATGGTCCGCGATGGCGGTGTGCGTATCGGCGCACGCGGAGCGGGGGTGGAGTTCCGGCAGGCCGACGACGCGCGCGGCGCTCCGGTATGGACGGCGACAGTCCGGCACGAGCAACTGACACGCACCGACGACATGATCTGGCGATCAGGGCGCGCCACCGCGGCGCCGGACTACGACCAGTTCGGGAACGCCGGCCGTCCGTGGCCCACGGCGGCGTTCGACTTGCCCGGCGTGCAGGAGCGGGCCGACGCCGTGCGGGCGCGACTTGCGGTCGAGGGATGGGCCGCGGTGGTGATCGAGATTGTCAGCCTGCCCGACCCGGGGCTGCCGAAGGTCGCCCGTGCACGATCGCATACGGCGCTCGTGCTGCGGGCCTGTGTCCGCGTGCAGCGCGGAGAGGAAACGCCATGATCGAGGCCAAGGGGCTGACCAAGCGGTACGGCACGCTGACGGCGCTCGACGCGCTGACGCTGAACATCGGCCCGGGCGAGGTCTTCGGGTTCATCGGGCCCAACGGCGCGGGCAAGTCGACGACGATGAAAATCCTCGCGTGCCTGCTCACCCCCGACGCGGGGAGCGCGACCGTCTGCGGCCTGGACGTGGCGTCGCGCGGCGACGACATCCGCAAGGTCATCGGGTACATGCCGGACTTTCTCGGCGTCTACGACGACCTCACCGTGGATGAGTACCTCCAGTTCTTCGCCGCCGCGTTCCGCATCGAGCGGGCCCGGCGGAAGGTGATCGTCGATCAGGTGCTCGAACTCACCGACCTCTCGGCCAAGAAGCACGCGCTGGTCGACAGCCTTTCCCGCGGGATGCAGCAACGGCTGGGCGTCGCCCGCGTGCTCATCCATGATCCGAAGGTGCTGCTGCTCGACGAGCCGGCCAGCGGGCTGGACCCGCGCGCCCGCATCGAGATGCGATCCCTGCTGGTCGAACTGGGCCGGATGGGCAAGACGCTCATGGTGTCGAGCCACATCCTCTCGGAACTGGCGGAGATGTGCACGTCGATCGGGATCATCGAGCGGGGAAAACTGCTCTACGCCGGGTCGATCGAGGACGCCTACGCCCGGACGCGCGAGGCCGGCGGGCACCGCGAACGCATCGCGGTGCGGCTGGAAGAGGAAGGGTGCGGGGTGCGCGAGGCCGCGGCGCGGCTGGAGCGCGACCCGCGCGTGGCCCGCGTGGTGGTCGACGAGCCGGGGCGCACCCTCGCGGTCGAACTGAACGCCGGCAGCCACGGGCATCACTTTGTGATCGAGGCGCTGGTGAGCGTGGGGGCCCGCATCGCCGCCTTCCAGCCCGAGGACGTGAAACTCGAAGACGCCTTCCTGAAACTCACCACGGGGGCGCTGCAATGAGCGAGAGGCCCGAGGGATCCGCCCCGGCGCTCGCCCCGCCGAGGCCGACGCTTGCCGCGCGCCTCGCCGCGGCCCTGCGCCCCTCGACCATCGCCTGGGCCATCCCCGGGCCGATCTTCCACAAGGAAATGTGGCTAAGCGGTCGCCGCGGGGGGACGTACCTCATCCGCTGTCTGTACACGCTGCTGCTGATCGGGATCGTGGCCTTTGTGTACACCGTGAGTCGCGTCGAGTCGTACGGCGGATCGGTGCAGCAGGTCCAGCAGTTCCAGGACATCGCGCCGACGATCGGGTACGTCATGGCGTGGTTCCAGTACGGCGCGCTGGTGCTGGCGGCGATCATCTTCGGCGCCCCGCTCATCTGCGACGAGAAACGCGCCGGCACTCTGGGCACGCTGTTGACCACCCCCTTGCGCGCGTGGCAGGTGATCCTCGGAAAACTCGCCTCCACCATGGTGCAGTTGGTCATCCTGGCGCTGGTGTCCATGCCCGTGCTGCTGGGCATCCGGTTGTATGGCGGGCTGACGGCGCAGTTCGTGCTCGGGGCGACGGCGTTGACGGTTTCGGCGGCCGTGCTCGCGGGGGCGCTGGCGATCTTCCATTCGATCGGTGCGAAGCGCGCCCCCGCCGCGGCGGCCGCGGCGCTGTTCTCGTTCATCCTGCTGCAGGGCCTCGTCCCCCTCGTGCTGCTGCTGCTCATGAAACTGAACGTCGCGTTCGACCCGTTTCTCTTCGCGGCGGGGAGTTCGCCGGGCGCCCTCGGCGTGATGTACGCCGAACTGAGGCCGATGGCCTTCGGCGTGCCCATCACGTACGTCTGGGTGTCGGCGGCGTGCCTGAACGTGGTCTACACGACGCTGGTGTACGGTGCGGCGTCGGTTCGGCTGCGGCTGGTGTTGCGAGAGGAAGGGGAGGCCGGGGCGACGATTCCCACTGCCATGCCGCCCTCGGCTCGTTCTTCGTCCACCCCGCCGCCGCTGCCCACGACGAGCCGCACCGTGGGGGACAATCCGGTGTACTGGCGCGAGGCCCAGCAACCCATCGTGCGCCGTGCGTGGCAGATGTGGGCGGCCGGCGCGGTCGTGGTGACGGCGCTGCTCTGGGCGTATATCGAGACGGGCTGGGATAACCTGCACACCCAGGTGCTCCACTACCCGGTGATCATCATCGGGCTGTCAGTCTCGCTCCTGCTGAGTATCTTCGGGTCCGCGGGGCAGTTCGCGGGTGAGCGCGAATCCCGCACCTGGGACGCCCTGGCCTGCACGCCGTTGTCCGCGTGGGAGATCGTGGTCGGAAAGTACCTGGGGTTCCTTCGGCGACAGGTGCTCGTCCCCGCGGTCGTCATGGCGCACTTCGCCCTCATGAGTGTGTGCCTGAAGGTCAACCCATTCATCATGATCCTGTTGCCGCTGGCGATTCTGGCGCCCCTGGCCGCCACCGCGGCGACGGGGGTGTACTTCTCGACCGTGTTTTCCAAGAGTGTCCGGGCGGCGGCGGCGAACTTCGCGTTCTGGGTTGGGGTGTTCGGTGGATTGCCGATGATCGCCGGAATCCTGGCCATCGGCGTCAGCAACGAAGAGCCCCTCTTCGCGGTGGCGCTCTTCCCCAACGCCCTGGGCATGGCCATCGTGACGGCGACCGGGCTGGTGCGGGACTGGGACGGGTCGGACTGGGCGAACCGGTTCGACTATTACGGGTTCGCGCGGATGCATGCCCCGGCGTTTCTGGCGTTGTTCTTCGGGTACCTCGTGCTGTACGCGGGGGTTTCGTTCTTCGCGCTCCGCCTCGCCGCGAACCGGGTCGCCCGGACGACGGGCCGGCGTGGCTAGATCACGTTCCCCCCGGGCCCGGGCCGATATTGGGGGCATGGTGTGCCGGCGTGAACTTGGTTGTTGGTGCGCGCTGCTCGCGGCGGGGGTCTCGTTGGCGCAGGCTCCGCCGGAGATCATGCGCCCGCAATCCGCCGGTCGGCTGGTTTATTCGTTCGACTTCGAGGAGCGGGAGAGCAACCCCGGCGAAGTACCCGCGAACTGGGTTCGGGCGCAGGACGAACCGTCGGGCCTGCGTCGCCATGGGTTTCCGTCGTGGAACCTGGCGAGTCTGGTCTATCGGCAAGACGGCGGCCAGCCGTACGCGGGTGATGGGGTGGTCGTGCTCCCGACACGAGGCGGGAGCACGTCCCTGCTCCTCTCGACCGGCGTGGTGCCCGTATTCGCCAACGCGGATTATCGCGTGTCGGTCCGGGTGCGGACCGCCGGGCTGGTCCACGCGGGTGCGGCGGTGACGGTTCGCTTGCTTGACGACGCGGGGCGGGAAGTCCCGGGGAGCGAAGTCCGCGCCGGTCCGAATCGATTTGAGAAGGAATGGGGGACGCTCTCGGTCGACGTGCTCGGGCGGGGTGGATCGGCGGCGTGGCTTCAGATCGAACTGCAACTGCTCCAACCCGAGCAGGCCACGGGCGACGCGGCGACCCCGCCGCACCATGTCTGGAACCAGGATCATGCCGGGCAGGCGCTCTTCGACGACGTGCTGGTACTGCAACTTCCCAGAGTGGAAGTGGCGAGCACGGTGCCCGGCGGGGTGGTCGTGTCACCCGAGACACCCCGCGTGGCGGTGCAGGTGCGCGACCTGACAGGGGAGAAACTGTCCCTGATCTGCGAGGCGATGGATGCCGCGGGTGTTGTCGTCGACCGATACGATCACGCGGGCGGGTCCGGATTGATCAACACGGCTTGGCAGCCGCGCCTACCGGCGTACGGGTGGTACCGTGTGAATGTCCGCGTCGCCACGGCGACGCGAACGGTTGATCAGGCGCACACGGACCTGGTGTGGCTTGGGCCGCGGACGGGTGCGGCCGCGACGCCGGCCGCGCCGACGAAGTTCGGGGTGGTGCTCGACGATCTTCCCGATGAGGCATTGCCCATCGCCCCCGCCTTGGCGGCGCGGGTGGGCGCGGGCACGGTCACGCTGCCGTTCTGGACGTCCTCGCTCGAACCCAAGCACGTGGCGGCGCGGGCCGCGCTCCTCGCCGAGGTCGTGGGCGCGCTGCTGGCGGACTGGCGCGAGGTGACGCTCAGCCTGCCGGAGACGCCGGCGGGGTTGGCGCGATCGGAGCGGCTCGAACCGCTCGACCCGCTCGCCGCACTCTGCACGGACCCGCGCGCCTGGCGTCCGTACGCGGGCGCGATGTTCGAGAAACTCGGCGCGCGAGCGCAGCGATGGCAGATCGGTCGGGCGGGGTCGGACGCGACCTATTGGCGCCCCGACCGCGCGAATGACCTCCGGGCCGCCGCCGCCGCCATCGCCGCCCTGGCCCCCGGGCCGCGCCTGAGCCTGGGCGGCCGCGTCGACCGCGCCTGGCCGGCGGCGGATCATGAACTCGTCCTGCTGGTGCCGTCGGACCTCGAGCCCGACGGCGTGCGTCTCGCCGGCGAACAGGTCGCCGAGGACCATGGCGCGAACGCGCGACTGGTCTTTGAACCGATCCCGTCGGGGCATCCGTCACTGACCGTGCCGCACCTGGCCCGGCAGGTGATCGAGGCCTGGGCCGGGCTTGGTCCCAAGGCCGCGACGACCCCTGTGCTCCTGGCGGGCGGATGGGATTGGGTCGGAACGCGCCGCCCCCAACTGGTTCCCCGGCCCGAGGTCGCCGCGTGGCGCACGCTTGCGCAGCAACTCGCGTATCGGCGAGTGGAAGGCGAGTTTCCGATTGCGCCGGGCGTCCGCTGCCTCATGCTCGCGCCGATCGCCGGGGCGGATGAATCGCACGGTCCCGCGTTGGTGGCGTGGAGCGAGTTCGCCGCGCCGGGGAAGGCGATGGTCGCGGAGTTTCTCGGCGAGGGCACGATCACCGTGACCGATCTCTACGGCAACACCACTCCGGCCCCCGAGATGCCGCCCGCCTCGGACCATGCTCTGCCCGGGGTGCGCATCCCTCTGGCGCTCACCCCGGTCTTCATCGAGGGCATCGATCTGGCGTGGTGCCGGTTTGTTGCGTTGCTGCGCCTCGAGCCCGCGACGCTGGACACCACGGGCCAGATGCAGGAGCGGCACGTCGTGCTGTCGAATTCGTGGGCGTCGTCCATGGCGGGGACCATCACGGTCGTCGAGCCGGGTGGCGGTGAACGGGGCGAGCGCGACCGAACCTGGCGCATCTCGCCGCGCACAGCCCGCTTTCAGGCCGCCGCGGGCGAGGTTGTTCGGCTGCCTCTCTCGATCGGGTTCAGCCCCGTGGAAGAGGGCGGCCCGCGCGAGTTCGTCTTCGAGGTCGAGGTGCAGTCCGACCGGAACTACGGCCCGGTCCGGGTCCGCCGATCCGTCATGATCGGCGCGCCCGGGTTGCGGTTGGATGTCACGGCCCGCGCGATCGGGAACGACGTCTTCGCCGAGGCGATCCTCCGCAACACCGGAACAGCCCCCATCAGTCTGCGGATGACGGCCTTCGCGCCGGGCCGACCGCGGGCCAAGGCGTCGATCCATGATCTCGCCGCGGCTCGACAAACCACCAAGCGCTTCCGCTTCCCCGACGCGGCCTCCGAGTTGACCGGGCAACGGATCGTCGTGAGTGTCGAAGACCCCGACACCGGGGCGCGACTTGTCGGTTCGGCGGTGGTGCGCTAACCCCGCGCGCCCAGCACCCAGAGGAAGTACCCCGGGTCACGCGGCGTGACGGGTCGACCGTCGGCGTCGGACGTGCCCAGAAGGCACAACGGGGACCGGTCGATGATCGCGGTCCACTGCGCGAGGTTGTACGACCGCAGGGCGTATGTCGAGTCGAGGTGACGATCGCGCGAACCCGTGCGCACCGTGAGATGGCTGATGACCCGCTCGGCCCGGGCGCCCTCCCCGCGCGAGCCGCTCGCGGGAATGTACTGCACCACCTGCGACACGCGGACCGGGCCTCGACGGCCGGACCACACGTCCTCGGTGATGGATTCATGTCCGTACGCCGCCAACCCCAGCCCGACGATGTAGACCCCCCCGGGCGCGAGCACGCGCGCGACGGCCGCGAGATGGTCGAGCATGGCCCGGTCCGTGGCCAGGTGGCGGATGGTGTTGATGAGGTTGAAGGCCAGGTGGATCGGGGGCACGGCGTGGGCGCGGTCGAAGTCCTCCATGCGGGCGCGGAACAGCGTGACGCGGCCTTGTCGAGCCACCCCCGGACGTGGCGGGAGACGGCGCACACGCCGCGCGTACGCGAGCATGGAGGGGTGTGTGTCGAAGCCAACGCCTCGCAGGCCGAAGCGGGCCGCCTCGCGCAGGTACCGCGCGGTCCCGCACGCCGGTTCGAGCCACGTTTCGCCGACGATTCGCCCGGGCACGAATCGGCGTCGCAGGCGACGAAGCACGCGCACATCGTGGGCGGTGCCCTCGGCGTGGAGGATGTCGTACAGTCGCGGGATGGCGTAGAAGTCGACGTGTCGCTGCATGAAGGGAGGAGCGTATGAACCGGAACGATCTCCTGGCGGAAGGGGTGGAGCAGAGCCGCACGCTGTTGGCCCGCTTCTACCCCGGATTTTCCGATGCGAACCACACGACGCAGGCCCCCGGGCTGCCCAACCACCTGGCCTGGTGCCTGGGGCACCTCGCGCTGACGATGCACCGCGTCGCGGGCATGCTCGACGGCGGGCCGATCCCGCCCGATGCGTTTCTCGAGGGTGCCGACCGCGGCGACGCGCGACGATTCGGCGTGGAATCCGTTTCGTTCGCGAGCGCGCCCACCGACGACCCGACGCGCTACCCCGGGTTCGCGCGGTGTGTGGAGGTGTTCGACGCGGCGACCGCTCGGCTGGCCTCGGCGTTGCGCAGCGCCTCGCCCGACGCCCTGGACCAGCCCGTCACCTGGGGGAAGACCACGTCCACGCCGGGAGCCATGGCGTTCCGCATGGTCTTCCACAACGGCGTGCATTGCGGGCAGATCACCGACCTTCGGCGCGCGCTGAAGATGGGTACGGTGCTCG
Source organism: Phycisphaerae bacterium (assembly GCA_022180725.1). Classification (GTDB taxonomy): domain Bacteria; phylum Planctomycetota; class Phycisphaerae; order Phycisphaerales; family UBA1924; genus RI-211. Next base: position 27,588 of record BQMO01000009.1, on the reverse strand, counting down.
CGTAGGTCATCCGCCCGGCAGGTGCTTGTCGATCCAGTCGTCCTGGCGGAGCACGGCCGAGCGATTCCGCCGGTCGCGGGCCTCGCTGCGACGCTGCGCGAGCCGGAAGAGCCGGGCGGCCAAGGCCGTGTTCCTGAGTTCGGCCTCGCGGACACGAACCCGGAGCGTTCGCGCCAGGAGCGGCGCGTGCCGCTGCACGAGTTCGTCCTCGAGCGACACGAAGATCTGGGCCGAACCGGGGTCACCCTGCCGGCCCGCACGCCCGATGAACTGCCGATCGATGCGCTTGGCCCCGTGCATCTCGGTGAGGATGACGTGCAACCCCCCGGCGGCGAGGGCGCGGGCGTCGGGCTTGATGTCCGTCCCGCGGCCGGCCATGTTCGTCGCCACCGTGATCGCCGCGTCCGGGCCTCCCATCCCCGCCTTGCTGATCAGGTCCGCCTCTTCCTTGTCGAAGTTCGCGTTCAGCGTCTGATGCGACAGCCCGCGCAGGTCCAGCAGCCGGCTGAGCAGTTCCGACGCCGCGATCGACCGCGTGCCCACCAGGATGGGCCGCCCCTGCGCGTGAATCTCCTCGATCGACGCCGCGATGGCGGACCACTTGTCCCGTACGGCCCGGAACACCCGCAGCGGGTATTGCGCCCGTGCGATGGGCTTGTTGGTGGGTACGACCGTGACCGGGCGCGAGTACACGGCCTCCATCTCCCCGGTCGCGTCCGCCGCGGTGCCCGTCATCCCGCACAAGAACGGGTATGTGCGAAAAAACCGCTGGAAACTCAGGCGGGCCAGCGTCTCACGGTCCGCGGTGACCTCCAGCCCTTCCTTGGCCTCCACGGCCTGGTGCAGCCCGTGCTCCCATTGCCGGTCCGCCAGGAATCGCCCGGTGTACTCGTCCACGATCATGATCTTGCCGTCGACAACCTGATACTGCTGCCCGTGCAGGTAGCAGTGCTTGGCGACCAGCGCCTGCCGGAGAAGTTCCTCCCCGCGTCGCGTGGCCGCCCAGATCGGTTCGCCCCCGTGCGCCAGCAAATCATCGAAGAGCACCGTTGCACGGTCCTGCCCGCGCCGGGTCAGGTCCACCTTGCGGGCTACATGGTCGATCGTGAAATCGGCCTCCTCGTCGAGTTTGCCCGCCAGGGCCGCCGCTTCGCGGTAGACCTTCGCCATGTCGTCCTCGCGGCGAGAGCGCGCGATGATGAGCGGCACGACCCCCTCGTCGATCAGGACCGCGTCGGCTTCGTCGACCAGCGCCGCCCGCAGCCCGGGCACGATCGGGTTCAGCCCCTCGCCGCCCGACCCGACCTGGCTCACCAGGTGCCGTGCCGTCCATGGGGTGTTGGCCGCGCCGAGTTTGATCTGATCGCGCAGGTAATCCGCGACGATCTGCTTGGGCGTGCCGTAGACGATGCCCCGGGCATAGACCGCGGCCCGCTCGTGGTGGGGGAGTTCCTGCGTGATGGCCCCCACGTCGAGCAGGCAACGGCGATAGACGGGCCGGCGGGACTCGGCATCACGCGACGCGAGATAATCGTTGACGGTGAACACGTGCAGGCGTTTGTGCCGCCATGCGATGAGCGGGGCCGCGATGGACCCCGTGAGCGTCTTGCCCTCGCCGGTCAGCATCTCGATGATCCGCCCGTGGTACAGCCCCAGGGCGCCCATGAGTTGCACGACATAGGCCTCTTCCCCGGTGATGCGCCGGGCGACCTCGCGCGTCGCCGCCAGGGCGTGCCTCACACGCTCCGCGTCCTGCCGCGCGCGGGCGAAGAGTTCGTGCGCCCGCGCGATGGCGTCGTCCAAGGCCCCCTCCGACATGTGCCGGTACTCGCGGGCGAGTTGATCCGTCTTCTGGGCCTGATCGAGCAGGTACGACGCCCGGGTGCGCGCGTGCACCAGCCCCGTGCGCACGCGCGACGCGATCAGGTCCAGCCCCTTGTGGATGACCGGCCTGGCCCGCCGGCTTCGCAGCGAGTCGTACAGCACCGCGTACTGGGTGACGGTGTGGGACACGATTACACCTTGGCCCGGCCTTGGAGCGTCTGCCGCAGCCGCAGGTACCACTGCGCCGCCAGCGGCTTGCGGTCGAGCGTAAACCGCAGCGCCACGCGCTCGCCCGGCACCGCCGCGCCGCGCGCCTCTCCCGACGCAACGCCCTCGGCCAGGAAATACCCCTTGAAGACGGCGTCGGTGGTCTGCCGTCCCGAACGGTCTTCGGGCGAGTTCGGCAACTGGCCACCGCCCTTGAACGAGAGCGACTCGTGGGGAAGATCGCGCGTGCCCGCGGCGATGATGCGGTCCGTCGTCGCGGGAATCACGTCATGCACGCGCGACACCAGCCGCGCCTCCACCTTGATCGGCCCCTCGCGCAGCCACGCCGCCTCGGTCTGCGTGAACACCGCGGTCAGGCGTACCGAGGTATCGTCGACGACCTCGCAGAGCGGCGTGCCTTCCTGCACGAACTTGCCGAGAAGGGCGTGCGGGTCCTGCCCGACCACCACCCCGTCGTGCGGCGCACGGACGGTCAGGGCCTCGATCTTGCTCTGGATCCAGGCGATCTGGGCGCGGATGGCCTCGCAATACTCCATCGCGGCCTTCGCCGCCGCGGGCTGTGACACCGTCGACTCCAGGGCCTTGCTCTCGGCCTCGGCGAGCACCCCCTCCGACATCGCCAACTGGGCCCGCAACTTGTCGCTCGTCAGCGTCACCAGCGGATCGCCCTTGCGGACGCGGTCCCCCGGGCGGGCGTGCGCCGCCTCGACGAACCCGTCGGCCCCGAAGAAGACGCCCGTGTCCGCGAGGCTCTCGACGACCCCGTCCGCCCGCCGACGGTCGGGCGCGGGGATCACGCCCAGCGCCAGCACGACCAGCGCCGCCATCCCCAGCGACGCCGCGATGACACGCGGGCGTCGATCGGCGATGCCCGGGTTCGTCGCGAGCCAGTGGATGAACCCGCCCACGGGCAGCACGAACCACATGCCCGCGGTCCACAGCGCCAGGAACAGCCCGATGGCGAACATTTTGCCCATCACGTACAGCGTGATCGAGATGAAGAGAAAGACGCGGTAGATCATCGCCCCGAGGCCGTACAGCACCAGCACGCCCGCCTCCGAGAGGCTCCCCGTGGGCGGCACGGCGCTCTTCATGCGGAAGGCGTGACGCTGCACGAGGAACTTGAGCATGGCCTGCGATCGCTGCATGAGGTTGGGTACCTCGAGCAGGTCGCTGAGGATGTAGTACCCGTCGAACTTCATGAGCGGGTTGGCGTTGAAGAGAATGGTCGAAACGCTCGCGGAAAAGATCGCGTTGTACGCGAGTTGGTGGAGCAACTGCCCCTCGGCGGTCGAGGCCCAGAGCAGCGCCGCGAGGGCGGCCACGGTCAGCTCGAAGATCATCCCGCCCGCGCCCACCGCCATGCGGCGCCACTTGCTCGGAAACGCCCACGAACTCGACGCATCGACAAACGGCGCCGGCACCAGCACCAGAAGCATCACCCCGAACTCGGGCACCTGCCCCCCGAAACGCTTGCAGATCAGCCCGTGCCCGGCCTCGTGGATCAGCTTGAGCACCACGAACACGACGAACATCCACCCCCAGTTGCTCGGGGCGATCGCCGAATCCACCCCCGAGAGCAGCCGATCCCAGTTCGGGACAATCGCGTACGCGAACGCGCCGAGCACCAGCACACACCAGGCGAGGAATCCCACGGGCGAAATGAGCGGCCGGACGATCGGCTCGAGCCACGCCAGGATGGCGTCGGGGTTGAACAGCCGGACGCGGAAATACATCAGCCCGATGGCCTGCTGCTTGGCCTTCTGCGCGGTGCGTTCGCGCCCGCGCCGCAGCAACTGCTCGGTCTCGGGCGTCACGTCCGCCGAGAGAAGGTTGCTCCCGTACAACTGGCTGAGCAGTTGCAGCACCTCGTTCTGGGTCAGCGCGTCGTCGGCGTGCCGCGTGAGCGACAGCCGCCACACGTCCTCCACCGTCCGCGAGCCGTCGAGCAGCCCGACAAACTCGTGGGCCACGGCGTTGAGGCGGTAGAAATGATTCGACGACGGGTCGTGAACAACGTGCCACCGCTTCCCGCGGTAGTGCTGGCGGGTGATCTGCACGTGCGGACGAAGGCGAGGCTTCATCGCGCGGACGCGATGCCAGAAGGGTGAGAATGTCGAGCGTTCACTCATGGTCCCTGGCCGCCGGCGGCGTGTCCGCCGCGTTCTCGGTCACGTCGCGCCTACCACCACAGCCACACCCGCAGCGTGTCCACAATGCGCCGCGAGGCAATCCACGCGAGCGATCGCTTCTCGGTGTCGAACCGCGCCTGACCCTGCATGCCCGGGAGCGCCCAGGCGGGCGCCCCGCCCGCCGCCACGCGCCCGCGGACCTCGAAGACGTTCTCTCCCTCATGCCCGAAGGCCATGGGCACGATGGATTCCACCGTGAAATCCAGCGTCAGCGACGGGTTGGACTTGGGGCTGATCTGCCCCGTGGCCCCGGGCTTCAGGAGCGCGATGTCGCGGTCGTCGACCCGGGCGACGACCATCATGTCCGACGTTTCGGCCAGTTCGAACAGCCGCTCCCCGAGTTTGACCGCGGCCCCGATCTTGTCCTTCAGATCGCCCCCCGTGATCGTCCCATCGATCGGGGCGACGATGCGACTCTTCTCGATCTGCCGTGTCAGCAAGTCGCGCCGGGCACGGGCCTGGTCGGCCTTGGCCCGCGCCTGGGTCACCTCGGCCCGGGCGCTCTCGCCGCGCTTCAGGGCCTCGTCGGCCATGCGCTCGTTCTGCTCCACCTGCGCCTGCGCCTCCAGCCGCGCCAGGTGCAGTTCCCGCGTGTCCAGGTCCACCAGCAGCTGCCCGGCCGAGACCTTCGCGCCCGGCTCGATCCCCGCGGGCACGCGGGCGATGACCCCGTCGTAGGGCATGGCGAGGGTTCGGCGTTCGCGCGGGATAAGTTCCATCGGCGCGCCCACGCGATACGTCGTCTTGAAAAAGACCAGGAACAGCGACGCCGCCAGCAGCAGCACGCCGACCATCTTCCACACGGTGTGCGTCGGCCCGACCGCCCACGCCGCCGTCTTCTTCATCCACTCCCACGTCCGCACGGCGATGATGCGGTCGTCGCTCCGGCGCACCGCCAGCACCGGCCCCGCGAGGTCCATCGTGGCCTGGAGCAGTTCGACCACGTTCCCGTCCAGCCGCCCCTCGCCCGCGCTCTCCACGAGCAGCACGCCGATGATCCGCTCGCCCTGCGCGTCGTGCGTTCGCAGCGGGATGCTCGCCACCCGCAGGCGCGAGTCGCTCGCTGCCAGTTCGCGGTGCGCGTGCGTGATGGCCTGGGTCAGCACGGCGTCGGGGTGCCCCTCGGGCACGGGGTACAGGATCGGCTGCGCCTGATCAAGGCATTCGTCCATGGCCTGCTCGATCGCCCGGACCATGGCCATGCGCCGGTCGATGTTCTCGGTATCGGTGATCGCGACACACCGGGTCTCGCGCCGCGCCGATTCGGCGCCCTCGGCCGAGCCGCCCTCGTGCACCCACCCCAGGGCCGCCCGGTCGAGCGAGAGTTGCCGCGCCAGGTCGTTCACCAGTTGCAGCGTGCACCCCTTGAAGTCGTGGGTGGCGTTGATGGAGGCGATGAGCCGGGCGGCCAGGTCGAGCGAGGCGCCCGACGATTTTGTACGCCGCAACGCTGCGCTCGTCGCGTGCAGGAAGGAATACCCCGCGAGAATCTCGATGATCGCCAGCGTGGTTTGCAAGGCCTGCTTGGAGCGCGCATCCACCAGCAGCGTGACCACCGCGGCGAGCGGAAGCCCGGGCGCCTCGGCGGGCAACCCCGCCATGATCGGCACCGCGATGATGAAGCCCTTGGGCCCGCCCGCGTCGTACATCAGGCTCTCGTGCTCCAGCCCGAACACCGCGACCTGGCGTGAACTCGCCGCGGCCCGGGCCGCCGCGCGCGCTTCGCCGGCGTGCTCGATCGCGCCCTCCGTCAGCCGCGTCGGATCGAACATCGCGTCGAGGGGGAGCGTCATCCGCCCCTGCGCGTCGAACGCGTCGGTCGGTAATGGCCAGGTGAGCACCGGCTTGGGCTCGAACTCGGGGGTGATCTCCCGCTGCCCGCCCAGGGAGAACAGCACGCCCTGTCGCGCCCCGGCCACCTGCCCGAGCACGCCGATCAGGCGCAGCAGAAAGACGCGGTCGTCCCCCGCCGGGGCCGCCAACTCACCAACGACCCGGGACCACCCGGGCGTTTTCAGGGTCGAAAGGTCGGTCAATGCCATGCGTCGTGTCTCAGGGGTTCGAGGCCGTCGTCCGCGCCGCCCCCGGCGCGCGGGTCGCTCGAATCAGGTCCAGTTTCGCCAGAATGTCCGCGTCCGGCTCGGTGAACCGCACCCACGCCGGCCCGCCGGGAATCAGCCGCGTGTCGCCCTTGGGGTTGGGCAGTTCCACCCGGACGCGCCGCGATCGGCTCCCCAGGTCCGCCGTCGGGTCTACCTCGGTCACTTTGCCCGTGCGGAGTACGGGCGAGCCAGCCATGTCGATCAGCACCCACGCCGGGTCGCCCACCGCGAGGTTCCAGGTGCGCAGATCGCCCATCGGCGCGCCCACGTCCATCATCAGCGTGTCCACGTTCACCACGCGCACCACACGGTCCTGCTCGCTCACCGAGTGCCCGACGTCCACCTGGACGGATGACACAACGCCATCAAAGGGCGCCACGATATGGAACCGATCCACGCGAGCCTGGAACCGATCGACCTGCATCGCCTCGCTGGTCTGGTTCAGTACCGCCATCAGGAACTCCAGCCGCGCCTTCTCGTACGCCAGCCGCGCCCGCTCCAACTCCTGCGGCCCGGACCCGCCCTTCTCCTTGATCGCGAGCAGGTGGTTGTACTCGGCCTCCATGAAGTCCTTGGTCGTCTTGGCGAGTTCCACGGGCAGATTCGTCTCGGCCCGCGTCCGTTGCAGGCGCAGCACCGCCGCGTCTTCGCGGTCGTCTCCACGAAGAATCACCTGTCCCTTGGCGACCTCCTGCCCGCCACGAACCACCACCTCCGCCACTTTCGTGGGGCTGCCGAAGCCCATGATCGCTTCGCGACTGGGGCGGAGATGACACAGCACGCCGAACTGGTCGGCGAGCGTGGTGTCGAGCGTGCGGACCTCACGCTTCGGTCCGTCAGAAGTCTGGGCCAAGACGGGGGTTGCGATTCCCGCCGCCGTCGCGCCCGCCGCAAGGGCCAGCGCGAGCAGGTGCCGTGTTCGCATGCCACCACTATACGGCCACCGAGGCGCTTGGTGAGGCATGGTTTCGAAGGAATTCATCTGGATTCGGGACTTGGAAGGCGTCGCGGGGGCGGAGTCGTTCGGACGCGGGCCTATCCTTCCCATCACCCCATCCACCAGGAGGTCTGCTTTGTCGACCGCGACCATCCCCGCCGCCCGTTCCGAAGCCGCCAAGAGTCTGGCCCTGTTCGGCGGGACGCCCGTTTCGCCCAAGGCCGTCCCGTTCATGTCCACCGCGTTGGCCCCCGAGGATATCGAAGCCTGCATCGGTGTTCTGAAATCAGGCATGCTCCGGGCCGCCGGGCGGTGCGCCGAACTCGAAGAGCGTTGGGCCGCCGCCACCGAGGCCCGTCACGCCATGACCTGCGCCAACGGCACCTGCGCCCTGCAACTCGCGTATGAGCCGCTGATCCGCCCGGGTGACGACGTGCTTGTGCCCGCCTGGTCCTACATCGCGACCGTCTCCATGGTCGTCGCCCGGGGCGCCAACCCCATCTTCGTCGATGCCCTGCCCGACACGATGCAGATCGACCCCCGCGACGCGGCCCGGAAGATCACGCGGAACACCACCGCCATCGCCGCGACGCACCTCTACGGGTGTCCGGTCGACATCGACGCCATCCAGGCCCTTGCCGAGAAACACAACCTGATGGTCATCTACGACGCCGCCCAGGCCCACCTGGCCACCTACAAGGGCCGCGGGCTGGGCGCCTTCGGCGACGCGGTCACCTACTCGCTCTACGCCACCAAGAACCTCGCCACGGGCGAGGGCGGCCTCGTCACCTGCAACGACGACGGGGTGGCGAGCGACATCAAACTCCTCCGCTCGCACGGCGAGACCGAGAAATACCTGCACCAGTCCATCGGGTACAACTACCGTCTCAACGACATGGCCGGGGCCATCGGGTGCTCGCGGCTGGACCGCCTGCCCGACCAGACGGCCCAGCGCCGCCGCAACGCCGCGTGGTACGACGCCATCCTCAAGAAGATCGAGGGCCTCAAGGCCCCCGTGACCACCCCCGGCGCCGAGGCGGTGTATCACCTGTATACCGTCCAACTCGAACTCGGGCGCTTCACCTGCACGCGCGACGAGTTCTGCAAGGCCCTCAACGCCGAGGGCGTACCCACCGCGACGCACTACCCGCGCCCGCTGCCCAAGCAGCCCGCGCTTGCAGAGTGGGACGGCGAGGACTGCCCAGTGGCCGATGCGCTCGCGAACAAGGTCTTCTGCCTCCCGATGCACCACGACCTTTCCGACGACCACTTCCGCATCGTGGAAGAAGCGTTGCACAAGGTCGTGAACGTGTACCGGGGCTGAAGCGGCTCCGGGGCGTGGCGGCAAGGCCTCACGCCGTCATCGACGGCGACGCGCGAGCATGATGAACCCGCCGAGCACGCACGCGACACCCGGCGCTGGCACCGTCTCGATCGTGACATTGTCCGCGCCGGTGTGCCACATCTGGAAGATAAAGAAGTTCTCGGGGTTCCCGTAGAAGAACTCCACGCCTTTCACGTTCGTGATGAGCGCGTTCCAATCGAGATTCGCCCCGGGGCCGAACTCGATGAAAGCCCACCCGGCCGGCAGCGCTGTAACCTGGCTCGGAACAGTGAAGTCGTACCGCCGCCACCCCTCACCCACCAGCGGAATGTTCTGGGCGTGCATGGTGTACGCCCCCCAATCGTCGTTCGGATTGCCCGGCGTGCCGTTATCGCTGAGCAGGATCAGCGAGAGCGGCCTCCCGCCGGCTGAAAAATCAACGTGGAACAACACGAGATCCACACCCAGGCGAGTCACTTCACGGGTGCGAAAGTCTCCCGTGAAGGCCGATGTCGCCGTCGTTGTCCGCAGCCGCGGGGCGAAAGTATCCAGCCCCGGTTCGTTCCAGTAGGCCCCGGGGTTGCCGCCCGTGGGCAGTACCGACCCGTTCGGCCCGCCGAAGGTCCACCCGCCGATGTTCGAGCCGGGATCGAACGTGTCCACCACGATGTCCGCGAAGGACGCGGGCGTCAGCACAAGGCACAGCATGCACGTTGCACGCATGGGGAATCTCCGTGCCCCGCCCCCGGGGCTTTCGAAAGATGCCACGCCCCGGGCGAGATGCAAGCGGTCCGACAACAAAATGTGTTGCCGGGCATCATTCCTATCCTCGAACATGACGAGCAACGAAGAGCAAACGGCCACGGTCACTGTCGCGCCGTCCGCCGTGACCGCGAAACCTGAAGGGGGGGAGCGTGCCCGCGTGGGGGCGTCACTGCTGGCCATTGCCGCCGACATCAAGATCGCGCACAGTGTGTTCGCCCTGCCGTTCGCGGTGTTCGGGGCCTTTCTGGCCGGACCGGCATCGATGGAGAACCCCGAGGGCAAGGCGTGGTGGGTCTTCGCGGGGCAGGTGGGGCTGGTCGTGGGGTGCATGGTGCTGGCCCGCACCTGGGCCATGCTCATCAACCGCCTGGTGGATCGCAAGATCGACGCCGAGCATGAGCGGACCAAGGGCCGGGCGTTCGCGTCAGGGCGGGCCTCCACCCTGCTGGGGTGGAGTCTCGCGGCGGCGTGCGCCGCGGGGTTCGTCGGGCTGACATGGTTCTTCCATCGCCTGTACGCCAACCCCTGGCCCTTGTACCTCGCGCTGCCCGTGCTGGCGCTGCTTGCGTTCTACTCCTGGACCAAGCGGTTCACGTGGCTGTGCCACGCGGTGCTCGGGCTGGCGCTGGCCATCTCGCCCATCGCCGCGGCCTTGGCGGTTCGCCCCGCGGCGCTGCTGGGCACGCCCACGCTCTGGTGGACCTCGGCCTTTGTGCTGCTGTGGGTCGCGGGATTCGACATCATCTACGCCCTTCAGGACGAGGCCTTCGACCGCACGAAAGGGCTGCGGAGCATCCCCGCGAAACTCGGCGCGGCCGGGGCCGTGTGGGCGGCCCGCATGGCGCACGGCATGGCGCTGGTCGCGCTCCTGGCCGCGTGGACGAGTCACGCCGCGCTCGGCGTGCTCTTCGGGGCTGGCATGGCGCTGGCGGCGGGGCTGTTGGCCGTCGAGCACACCCTGCTGGCCCGCTCGGCCCGGGGCGCCAACGCCACCCCCCGGCTGCACATGATGTTCTTCACGCTCAACGGGGTCGTGAGCCTCGCGCTCGGGGTCGCGGGGTGCGTGGACCTTGTGATGTAGCCCGCCTCCGAACCCGGTGCGGCCCCCGGCGGGTGTGCGCGGCGCTTTCAGAATGTTCTGAAACCGTGATGGACATTCACCCCGGCCTGTGCGATACTCCGGGCATGACAGCGACCACGCTCCGCGAGGCTCAGGACCGCTTTGTGGCCGTCTGGGGACAGATGGCCGGGGCCTGGGGTGTTTCGCGCACCATGGCCGAGGTCCACGCCCTGCTCTACATCGTCGGGGAGCCGATGAACACCGACGACGTGATGGAGCGCCTCCAGATTTCCCGCGGGAACGCGAGCATGTCGCTGCGGGCGCTCCTGGACTGGGGCATTGTCGAGCGGGCGCACAAGCGCGGCGATCGCAAGGAATACTTCGTCGCCGAGCAGGACGTCTGGACGCTCTTCCGCGCCATTGTCCGCCAGCGGATCACCCGCGAGGTCGATCCGCTCCTGGCCGCGTTGTACGAAATCCGCGACATGACCGCGCCCGAACGCAAGCACGCCCGCGCGGACCCGGGGGACGAGGCGCGTGCGAAACTCGACGCCCACGCCCGCCGGCTCGATGCCATGCTCGAGTTCTTCCAGACCCTCGAACAGTTCGCGGCGACGTTCGTCTCGCCCGCGGGGCGAGGGCTGCAAGCCGCCGCGGTGCTGCTGGCCAAGACGCACCGTCCGCGCGCGGAGCAGGCCCCATGACCGCCACCCCGCGCCGGGCCGTGTCGATCCGCGTCGAGCCGCGCCCCTCGACCGAACTCACTGCGCGGTGGGAGATCGCGCCGCGCGCGCTGGGTGCGAACGCCTCGGCGGCGCTCGTGTGGTCCATCCACCCCGACGCCGGCTCGGCCCGGGCCACGCTCATCCTCGACGGCGCGGAGCGTGTTGTGCGCGAAACGGACGTCATCATGGTCCGCGACGACGCCGGGCTGCTGCACGTGACGGCGCCGCACGCGCTCCTCGTCGCCGCCTTCGACGCCCGCGGGCGCACGCGCTACGCGCGAACGTCGCTGCTGGCGGAACTTCGCATCCCCGGCGGGCGGTACGACGTCGCCGGTTTCGATGCGGCCGACGAACGTCCGCCTAGGTCCTGATCCCCGAGAACGACGCGATCGCCAGGGGAAGCAGCACACACGCCGGCAGAAAGACACTGAGCCAGGGTGGCAGCCCGGGCACGCTGGCCGTCGTGGCCACCAGATTCACGGCGACCGCCGCCATCGCCACCGGGGCGGCCCGGAGGCTCTGCACCATCATGTTCGCCGGCTCCCGCCGCAGGAAGAACGGCAGCACGATCACGAGCGTCAGCAGGTTGGCCAGCATGGTCGCCGGTCGTCCGGCACGGATGCGTTCGAGTTGCTCGACGCGCTGCGCGGGCGGACGCGGCTGGGTGCGAAGTCGATCGAGCAGGTGCGTCAACTGGAGCGTGGAGAGGTTGTTGCTGTATCCCTCGAACCGTCGCAGGCGAAGCGCCGTCGGGTCCAGATCGGTTTCCAGCCGCGAAGCCGGGATGGTCACCATGCTCGGTCCTTGCGGGGTATCCAAGCGGGCCTCGATCGAGCCGCCCTCGAGCACCCAGCCTTTCCCGTCCCAGCGCGCGGCGTGCGCGGTGATCCGCCGCGTCATCAGCCCGCGTGGGTCACGCTCCCACACCCACAGCCCCGTGATCTCGCCGTGATCCAGGTCCACCTGTCGGGCGTAGAACAGCCGCCCGGAGGCGTCGGCGGCCAGCGGCTGGCGCGTCTGCCCCAGCCCGCGCGAGCCCGCGTCGGTCTTGTCGCGCGTCAGCAGCGGGGCCAGCCGCGGCAGGACAATCTCGGCGTTGATGATCTGCAGCCCGGTCATGAACAGCGCCACACCGATCACGGGCCGCGCCACCCGGTGCAGACTTATGCCCCCCGCGAGGATCGCCACCAGTTCCCGGTGCCGCACCATCTGGGCGCACGAAAATCCCATCGCGCCGACCAGCACGATGCCCAGGAGATACTGGAAGAGCAGGAACATCCGGGGCCACCACAGGTCGATCACCAGCACGCACGCCAGCAGCCCCTCGCGCACGGTGCTCTCCGGCCATCCGCGGGACGCCGCAACCCGGCGGGCGATGTCCGTGAACTCGTCGAAGTTCAGCGAGAAGTCGATCACGATGATGATCGAGAAGAGCAGCACGAACAGCAACGCGATGTTCGCAAGAAACTGCCGGGCGATGTACCGGTCCAGGAGGGTCACGTGCGGAGGGTACTCAGGTTCGCCGGGGGGTACGGACCAGCCCCGCGAGCAACGCCGCCGCGATATACCCCGCCCCGGCGCCGACGAATACGTCCGTGGCGAAGTGCGCCCCGGTCAGCAGGCGCGTGACGGCACACCCGGCCGCGAGGGGGACAAGGATCATCCCCGCCCCGGGGTACAGCCGCGCCAGCATGAACGCCGCGGCGAACGCGACCGCCGCGTGGCTCGACGCCAGCCCGTGGTTCCCCACGCCGCGCAGGGCTTCGAACGGGGTGCCCCATACATAGTCCCCGTCCGCCGCGCCGTTGTTGATGGGCCGCTGCCGGGGCACGAGCACTTTGAGGAGTTCCGCGAGTCCGCCGCCGAGCACCGGGGCGAGCATGACCAGCGTCCCGCGCCGCAGCGGCCAGGGGTCGCGCCGCGTCAGGTCGTGCGCGATGATCGCCGCCCCGACCACCAGCCACGTCGGCAGATAGCCCGCGGTGCGCAGGAACTGGTACCAGTCTCGACCTTCGAGCCAAGCCCGATCCTCGACGCGCATCGCGTGAAAGAGCCAGCGGTCGGCCAGCGTCAGCATCACCAGCCCGAAGAGGAACACCACAAGCATCGCCAGCCCGCGCCGACGGGGAGTTGAACCGGAATGTCGCGTCGCGTGGATCATGGGTTCGTCGCCGGGGCATCATTGGTCGGCTTGGCCGCGAAGCCGCGATAGCCCGAGCACAGGTAGGTCGGCGGCGATTTCTTGATATTCACGCCGAGCGAGGCGACCGGTTCGACCCGGGCAAAGGCCCGCAACCAGTCCTTCCGCGTGCCGCCCAGCGCCACCGCCGACCGGCCGTGTAACGCCTCCATCACCGCGGGCGAACGCAGGTTCGTGTCGGGCCAGTAGTCGTACTGCGTCTTCCGTGTCCCCATCAGGCTGCCCGCGTTGAACACGACCGGCCTTCCCGGAAGGTAATACGCCATCTGACTCGCGCGCCCGTAGTGGGTCGTGATCACGAACGGCTCGCCCTGCTCACGGGCGCGAAGATCGTCCATCAGCCGCGCGATCCGTGCCGCGATGGCATCCGCGCCGGTGAACCGGTGCACCGGCACAAACCTCCCGACGAGCGGCGTGCGCTGGACCAGCGACAGGTCCGGGATGGCCAGCGCCACCGCGACGCCCAAGGCGACCGTCGCGTACCACAACATCTGGACGGGTGTTTCTGGGCGACGCACGAAGAACCCGGCCTTGGGCCGGGGCGAGGGCAGCGCTCGCCAAGCCCCGAGTTTCTCGCGCCACGCGTCCATCCCGCGCACCACGTACCCCGCCGCGAGTGAAAACAGCGAGATCTGCCCCGCCAACGCCCAGTTGCCCTCCGGCTCGGCGATGAAACTCACGATGAAATAGAACCCCAGCATGAACGCGGCGGGGACGATCAGAAATCCGTCGCGCGACCATCGCGCGGCATTCGCCCGCCGCCCTCGCCACGACGCCAACCCGCCCATGACCGCGAGCACCAGGATCGGCCCGAGCGAGGCCGCCAGGGTGCCCAGAAACGAGAGTGTCCATAGTGGTGAATAGTGCCATCCGTTCACGCCCTGTGTGGGAGTCACATCGCCCCCGGCCACGCCCAGATGTCCCAGCAGATGCCGCACCGTCGGCCAGCCTTCCCGTTGGTTCCAGACCGCGATCGGGAGAAGGCACGCGGCGAAGGCCAGAAGCCCCATGAGCGGCGCCAGCCGCGCCGCCGCGCCTCGCACCACACCCTTGTGCGCGGGGCGAGAGCGGATCCATAGCACCACGAGCGCGGGAATGAACAGGAGCATCGTGTACTTGAAGAGCGTGCCGATCCCCAGGGCCGCGCCCACAACGACCCAGGCCCAGGACTGCCCCCGCCCAACCGCCCGCCATGTGGCCCACGCGGCCATCGCCCAGCACGCGCTGTACGGCCCGTCGATCGTGATGATCAGCCCGAGGGCCTGGAACATCGGCGCCAGCGTCCAGCACGCCGCCGCCACGAACCCCGCGCGACGATCCTCGGCGATTTCACCCGCGAGACTTGCCGTGAACCACGCCCCGATCGCACTCGAAATCGGCGCGGTCAGGCGGATGGCGAAGACACTGTCGCCCAGCAGGTGCGTGCACGCGGCGATTACCCAGGCAATGCCCGGCCCCTTGGTGTAGTAACTCAGCGCCAGCCGTCGCGACCACTCCCAGTAATGCGCCTCGTCCTCGATCAGCGTGTAGCGGCATGCAAACGCCAGGTACACGAGCCGCACCGCGAGCACGCCCAGCACGAGCACCGCCGTGGCCTTCCACGACGCCGCCCACGGAGCAAAGGGCCGCGCCGGGCTCATGCGCCCGCTCCCGTACTCGTGGTACCTCGCGCGGCCGTGGTCGAGTGTCGGATTGTCCGGGATCGCGTCCGCATCAATGCTTCCTCAGTCTGACGAACACCACCAGGGTGTAGATCCCCAGCAGCACGACCCCGCTCCACATCAGGAACAGCCCCGGCACGCCCTGCTTGACCGTGACCTGCTGCCCGCCGCTGATGGTGACCATCGCCGCCAGGGCGGGAAAGAACGAGGCCAGGTAGACGGTGAGCGGCAGGCGCGCCGCGAACTTCAGGGCCGTCACCGCCCCGCAGAGGACCATCACCAGGCACGACGCGGCCAGGGCCAGCCGTTCGTGCCGCTTGGCCAGCACGTCGTGGTCCAGCCGGCGCAAGGCCCCGGCCAGACCGTTGGGCCCGTTCACGCGATCGTGGATATCCCGATCGGGCGCCGGACGATCCAGCCACGGCTGGGCCGCGGCGAGCAGATCCCGCGCGGGCATCGTGAGGTAGGCCGGTGCGGATGAGTCGGGGACGCTCATCCGCCCCAGGGGGAGCACCGCGCGCTCGGGGCCGATGGCTTCCCCGCTCAACTCATCGCGCTCGCGGGCCTGCTCAACCGTGACCCGGAACGAGATGCGACGTTCGACGGCCTCGGCGGTCGGGTCCACTTCCAGGAATACGTTCTGGCCGGACGCGATTCGACGGTGCGTGGCTTCTCCCTCGCCCGCGCCGCCCCGTACGACGCGGGTATAGGTGACCAGCACCGCGCCCCGGGCCGGCGGGACGAACACGTACCGCGCCCCGTCGCGGCGCAGGTCTCGTGCCCGAACTACCACGGCGTGCCCACGCTCGCCCACCAGTTCGACCCGGCCCTCGGCGCGCAGCGACGAAGCCATCCACTCCAGCGCGGCTTTACGGGCCAGCATCAGCGCCAAGGCCTTGCGCTTGGGGTCGATCCAGTTCAATCGCTCGGGCGTTTCGCGGATGGTGGCCAGTTCGCGCCACGTCAGGAACTTCACGTTGTCGCGGAAGGTGTTGGGCACGACCCGGGCCACGCGCGATTCGGCGCTGGTGACCAGCCCCTCCCCCTCGCGCACCGCCACCACGTCCTCCAACTGTGCCACGAGCATGGTCTGCCCCTCGTCGTCGCGGGAGAGCAGGTCCGGCTCCGCGTCGGGGGGCGCGGGGAGCAGCCACACCTTGGCGCTCGCCGCGGTCACTTCCGCCGTCGGCACGCCGTCGCGCAGCGTGATCGCCCCCACGCCCGTCAGCAGCAACTGGTCGATGACGCCCGACCCCGGCTCGGGCGGGACCGACCGCACGCCGTCCGCGTGGATCATGATGTCCTTGAGCGACACGGTCTGCCCGCGCGACACCTGCTGCGCGATCAGCCGGGCCACGTCGACCGTCACCAGCCGCTGCATCTCGCGCAAGAACCCCGGGATGACCTGCTCGTTGAGCACCATCAGTCCGCACGAGCAGAGCAACCCCAGCGCCAGCGCCGGAGCCAGCAGCACCCGGTGCGACAGGCCCCCCGCGAATGCCGCTACCGCCTCCAGGTCCGACGCGATCCGGTGATAGGTCAGCGTCGCCGCGAAACCCCCGGCGAAGGGCAGGGCGTACGCCAGCATCGGGGGAATCGCCAGCGTGATGAACTTCACCGTGTCTCCGGCCTGGAGCAGCCCATCGGAGATGGGTTTCACGGCCCCGGCGAAGGCGATGACCGTCACAAGCACCCCCGCCGTCACCCCCAGAAGGCGCGTCAGTTCCAACGTGTACGCGCGCCACAATGTCCACGGCAGATGGGGCATGGATCGCCATGGTACGGGACGGGCCGTCGCCCCGCCGAGGAACCGCGCCCCGGTACGCGGCGTCACACCCCTACACTTGATCACTCGGGAGTACCGCATGAAGGCAGCAGCACGTCGGGCGTTGGCCGTTTCGGTGGGAGTCGTGGCGGGGGCGATGGTTCTGGCGGGCGGCGCTGCCGCGGGAAGGCAAGGCCGATCGTCCGGTCCGGCCACCGTCGCCATCGTCGACGTCACGAAGGTGATGAAGGCCCTCAAGGAGTTCGACGACCGCAATAACGAGTTTGTTGCCCGCGGAGCCATCATCGAGCGGTCGCTCAAGGAACTCGACGACAAGATCAAGCAGGCCGAAGGGGAACTGCGCAACACCATCCCCCCCAGCGACCTGAAGCGCCGGGCCGAGAAGTACCGGGAACTCACCGAGAACCGTGCCCTGCTCCAGGCCCGCACCAAGGGGTACGAGCAGTTGATGGAGATCGAGCAGGGGGAGGTCATCCACGTGCTCTACACCAAGGTCCTCGACACGGTCGCGAACCTCGCCCGCAAGGAAGGGCTGGACCTGGTCCTCTCCGACGACCGCTCGGTGATGACCGAGCCGAACACGTCGTTCGCCGACAACCGCCGCCGCATGGAAGGGCGGCAGATCCTCTTCGCCGCCGATGCCCTCAGCCTCACCGACCGCGTGTCGGCGGTGATGAACAATGACTACGCCGCCGGCGCGGGCAAGCCCTAGTCCGCCGGGCGGAGAAAGGATGGCCCCGTGAGCCTCAACGCCGCCACGACCGTCACCGCCGGCGAACTCGCGCAGCGTCTCGGGGCCGAACTGCTCGGCCCGCACGACGTGGTCCTCCATCGCCTCGATACCCTCGACCAGGCCGGGCCGGGTTCGCTCGCCTTCATCCGTTCCCACCGCTTCGCCCGTCAGTGGATCGAGAGCAAGGCCTCCGCCGCCCTGATCGCCCGCACCATCGCCCTCGCGGACCTCGTCCCCGATTTCGACGCCAATCGTCCGGCTTCACCCCGCCCCCTGCTCATCGTGCCCGACGCCGACCTCGCCGCCATCGCCGCGGCTCAGGTTTTCGTCCCCGCGCCGGCCCCGCCGCCCTCGGGCATCCACCCCGCCGCCACCATCGAACCCGGCGCGGTCGTGTCCCCCTCGGCCCACGTCGGTCCGCACGCCGTCGTCTCGGCCGGGGCGCATGTCGGTGACCACGCCATTCTCCTCGCCGGGGTGTTCGTAGGCCCAAACGCCCGCATCGGCCCGCGCACCATCCTTCATCCCGGCGTCAAGGTGCTCGATCGGTGCGTCATTGGCGCCGGGTGCATCCTCCACGCCGGGGTCGTCATCGGCGCCGACGGGTTCGGGTATCGCCCGTCCTCCGACGGGAAGGGGTTGATCAAGATTCCGCACACCGGCCATGTCAACATTGAGGACGACGTGGAGATCGGCGCGAACTCCTGCATCGACCGGGCCAAGTTCGGCGCCACCGTCATCGGCGCCGGCACCAAGATCGACAACCTCGTTCAGGTCGGGCATAACTGCCGCCTCGGGCGGTGCTGTGTCCTCTGCGGGCACGTCGGGCTGGCCGGGAGCGTGGTCCTGGGCGATGGGGTTGTCCTGGGCGGCAAGGTCGGCGTCGCGGACAACGTCGAGATCGGCGCGGGCGCGAAGATCGCCGCAAACTCGGGCGTCGCCGGCAACGTTCCGCCCGGCGCCGTCTACATGGGCGTGCCCGCCGGCCCCGCCACCGAGTGGCGACGCACCTACGCCGCCCTCCGCCGGATGGGGAAGCGTGGCTCGCACGCCGAGGCCTGATCTCATCATGCCCCGGGCCTGTCGCCTCTCCCGCCCCACCGAACCGATCCGCGGCGTCGGGCTGTTTTCAGCGATCCCCTCCTCGCTCATGTTCATCCCCGCCGACGCCCTCTCGGTCGTGCGCCTGCGCCATGGGCACGCCATGGCGGGCACGCCGGTGTCGGTCGCGTTCATCTCGAACGACACCGCCTGGGCGGGCCTTCCGCACGGCGCGCCCATTCGGAACACCACGCTGTGCGGCCCGGTGGGCGAGGCCTCCGCGTCGACCATCGCCACCATCGAGCACGCCCTCGCCGCGTGCGCGGGGCTGGGCCTCTGGCATGCCGCCCTCGCGCTCGACGGCGGGCCCGAGGTGCCGATCATGGACGGTTCCGCCGCCCCGTTCGTCAAGGCCCTTCGCCCCGGCCTTGAAGCCGCGGCATCCCTTTCGCCCATCCGCCTGGCCGAACCCGTCGAAGTGCGCCGGGGCGATGACATGATCCGCGCCGAACCCTTCGAGGGCATCGACTTCACCTATGAACTCGACTACGGCCCGACAGCGCCCCTTCCGCCGCAGCAGGCGTCCTGGCTGGGCGACCCCGACGACTTCGCGGCGAACATCGCCCCGGCGCGAACCTTCTCGCTCCTGCACGAGGCCCGCGCCGCACACGCCGCCGGGTTGTTCCGGCACCTGACGCCCCGCGACATGCTTGTCGTGGGTGACGACGGGCGCCCGGTCGACAATGCGTGGCGGTTTGAGAACGAACCGGCACGGCACAAACTCCTCGACCTGATCGGGGACTTGGCTTTGCTGGGCCGACCGCTCCACGCCCGCATCGTGGCCCGTCGTGCCGGGCATGCACTGACGCACGATCTGTGCCGCCGGATTCTGGCTCAGCAGCGTACACCCCGACTCAACTGATCGTGCGCACGCCAGTTCGGAGATGATCAGGTTTTCCTGGTTCGTGAGACGGGGAATCCCGCGTCAATGACCGCGATCAGATTCATCATCCCCGCGATCGTGGCAAAGAGCGTGCCAATTTCGTTCATCTTCCCGATGCTCTTGGTGTTCGGCGGGCGACCACCAACGACGGGCGCCCCGGTTGTGGGATCCCGGCCTTCCGTGGGGTACGCCGAGCGAACCACCCCTCCGGGCGCATGTACCTTGAACCGTGACTGGTGGAGGTAATCCACGCCAAACGCGACCGGGCCGACCAGCGCCTGCCCATAGAACCAGACGCGGTCCTCTTTCGAGTCGATCACGTCGATCCCCCCGATCAGAATGCCCCCGAAAAACAACCCGAGCACGCCCAGCGCGACGCAGGCCCCGCGTTTGGGGTCCTTGCCGAGCACGTGCCCCAGCCCGGGGAATATGGCCGCGCCAAGAAGCGCGAGTGGTTGAAAGCCGGACGGTGGAGGAGGGGTGGGCATGCTCGGTGCGTGGAAAACCGGTGGAGAACTTTACCGCGGAGACCGGTTTGACTTGTCCGGCTCGGGCTGTATCGTACCGCCACTTCGGGCGGACGCCACGCCGCCATGAAACATTGGGAGTGATTCTGGACGGGAACCGAGGGTGTACCCGGAGCGAAACATGCGGCGACGGGGCGTATGCTCGGCGGCTTGGAGAGTACTCGGGTTTGAACTTGGAAGGTGGATCATGGCGAAGCAACTCCTCATCGCGAACGGCACCACGAAAGGCCTCTCCGGCGGCGACGTGGTCGATCTTCCCCGCGTCACGCCCTCCCACCGCCCGATCGGGGAGCAGACCTCCAGCCTGCCCCGACCCCGGTGGATCATGAGCGAGGAAGACGACCTCGACGACGAGGACGACGAAGGTTTCGGCGACGATGACGACTTTGACGATGATGCCGACTTTGGCGACGACGACGACGACTTCCTCGACGATGACACCGAAGAGGACCTCGATGGTGAAGGCGACGAAGACGATGAAGATGACGAGGACGACGACCTGTAGAGCGGCCGCTCCCACGGCCACCTGACCGGCTTCGGCGCCCTTGACGGAGGTGCCCCGTGCCGGAGAATCGCAATACGAATCCCGCGAATCACAACGCCCAGCCCGCGGGCAACCCGGGAGGCGTGGTCGACCGCCGACTCTGGACCGATCGCCGCACGACGACGGTCGATGGCAAGCCGATCAGCGAGGCTCCCCCGTCCGGGATGGAACGCCGCCGCGGGCCGGGCCGACGCCTCTCCGACTTCGCCCGCGCCGCGGAATCCGGCGACATGACCAAGGAGCAGTTCCTCTTCCTTATGGCCGTCGAGCAGTTCAAGAAATCCAACCAGGTCACGTTCCCGACCTGGACCGACGTGCTCGAGATCATCCGGTTGCTGGGCTATCGCAAGACCATGCCCATGGAAGTGACGCTCAACGCCGCCGAAGATTGGCGTGAAAGTCCCGATACGCCCAGCGGTGTGCGCACCCAGCGACAATGGCAGCGCCAGAAGGCCGCCGCCGATCAGTTCAACAACGACCGCCGAGCGGCCTGAACCACCCGGCGATCACCCTCACGTGACCGTTCGATTCTCCTCATGAACGCCGCCGCCGCTGGACGGCGATGAGCATCCCCATGCCCGCCAGTGCCAGTGTGCCGGTCGTCGGGATATAGCAGATGTTGTCAACGTTGATCCGTCCGCCGCCGTAGCCCAGACCCGTGAAGGCCAGATCCTGGAACCCCCCGGTCAGACCCGAGAAGATGCTCTGGTTGTATGCGAGGTCGATGATGTAGGTTCGGTACTGATTGGTGTTCGTGCCGTCGGGAGTGATCCGCCCGTTGTCAAAGCCCGCCGCGGTCAGCAGGTCCACGTTCCCCAGCGTCACCATCAGTGCATGATCGTTGAGTGAGCCGGTGAAAGCCACATCGAACCGCATCCAGAACCCGCTGGTCGGGGTGACGAGTTCCTGCGCCATGCCCGCGGGCAGGCCCAGGCTGTCGGGCAGGAGGGACATGGCGAACGACGCGTCGGCCGTCTGGTTCGTAAACGACGGCCGCAGCACCGACGACGTCCCGTGCGTGGAGACATCGAACCACCCGTTGTCGTTGAGCGCCCCGCGGTCACCCATGAAATCGCCGTTGAAGCATTGCAGGGCCGTCGGCGCCGCGAACGTGTGCCAGGCGACTCCAAAGTTTTCCGAGTTCGACCCCAGGTTCTTCGCCTCGATCTTCACGCGTTCCCGCGTCGGCATCTTCGCCACCACGTGCTCCGTGCTGCTGAAGACGCTCGTGGACGAGCCCACGGTGCTGTCGTCGGCGAAGTTGCGCACGTACAAGTCCAAATCGGTCAGCGACCGCGTGTACGCCGCGCTCGCCGAGTTGTTCCCCTGCGTCGGCCGCTCCCACGCGAGCGTCGCGATGATGTACGACCCCTTGCGGACCTTGGCGTCCGTCCACCACTGCGTCACCGAACTGCTCGCGACGCTGTCGGTGCCCCAGCCGGTGCTCGGGGTCGTCCCGCCCACGCCGTAGATGTTCCCCGTCTTGTAGTTGAACCCGACGCGCCCGCCTTGGTACGTCAGGAACGATTGTTCCGCGTCGAGCAGCCCCGTGCCCGTCACCAGGTCGTTCCCGTTGGCCGCTTTCGCGACCGACGGATCATCCCACCGCTGATTGTTGCGGTCGTACACATTCTTCGAGGCGCCATTCATGAGCACGGCCTTCAGCACCAGCGGGTCTTTCCCCGCCGCCTCCCACGCCCGCCCCGTTGCGTGCTCCATCAGCAACGCCGCCGTCCCCGTCACGTGCGGGGCGGCAAAGCTCGTCCCGTTCACCGGGTTCATGTTCGCGCCGCCGAAGTCGCTGTTGTGGAAATCCTCGGCCAGGCCGTTGGTGTTGTGATCGCGATTGCTCGCCGAGAAAATGAACGACCCGGGCGCCACCAGGTCAACTTTCGCCCGGTTGCCCATGGTGGCCCCCGTCGTCAGCCCATACGACGAGTAGTTCGCGATCCGCCGGTAGTTCGGCGTGACCAGCGAACTCCCGCCGAACCCTGTCGCCCCGACCGTCAGCACGTTGAATCCGTCGCCGGGCGAGATAATCCGCCCGGTGCCGTTCCCCTCGTTCCCCGCCGCGCACACCACGAGCCTGCGGTACTGATGCACCACGCGATCCACACACACCGTGTCCGGGTCCGGATCGGCGGCGGGGTTCCCGCCCCAGCTGATGTTGATCAGGTCCGCCGCGGGGTTCTGTACCAGCCAATCCATCGCCGCGAAGTGCGTGGCGCCCCCGCCGAAACTGTTCGCCGACCACAGTCTCGCGTTGCGGGCCACCCCGCCCACGTTCGTCCCGCCGTACGTCGTGTTGTCCGACAGCATGATCCCCGCGACGTGACAGGCGTGCAGTATCGCGTCCGCCGTGTTCCCCGCGCCCACGGGCTGTCGCCCGTTCACCCGATGCTCGTAACTCAGGTGCGCCGGCGCCAGCCCGCTCTCGGTCATGCCGATGGCGATGCCGTTACCCGTCAGACCCCTGTTCTTCAGAAGGTCAATGTTCGTGATGGTGTGCGACGGCATTTGGGCGAACGCTCCAAAGGCCACCGCCAATCCTGCAATCGCGGACACGATGCGGGCAGGACATGGGCGCACACAGCAGTTCATGACTCTCTCCTCGAGTGCAGATCCGGTCTGCGTTTCGCGTGCCTGCCACGCGGCACGATTTCAATCGCATCCACGAGCTCCCACTCACGGAGAATCATCAAGAAATCATGTCACTCTGTCAAGGCAAAAAAGCATGAGTCGGCCACGGATTCAGTCAGCGAGTGCTCTCGCCCGATCGCCTCGGCCACGCCGGCCCCTCGCCGCCGACGGTGCACCGCCGCTTGGATGCTGTCTCGCGGGTCCGCCCGAACGATCGGCACGTCGCTCCCGAACATCAGCCCAGTTCCGGACTTACACCCAGCGTCCAGCAGTTCCCGCAAGGGCAGCACGCGATCCAGACGATGAGGCAGTTCCCGTCGGAGCACCTCGACATCCGCCAGCAGATGACACGGCTGGACGCTGCACACCACCCCTAACTCTGCGAATCGCGGCACATCCGCTGCGTCCACGATCTCCGCGTGTTCGATCCGTACCCCGGGTACCGAGGCCGCCTCGCCGTGTTTCGTTCGCCGTTCAATCCATCCCGGCGCTCGTTGAACCCGCGCCCGCGCGTCGAGCACCGCGCGCACCGCCCCATCACCGATGGCGTGCACCGCCAACCCCACCCCCGCCTCGGCGGTTACGCGCAAAGCGCCTTCCAACTGCGCGACGGTCATCAGCGGCGTGCCGCACGGGTGCCCACTCATCGGGTGTGCATACGGCGAAAGCATCCATGCCGTCCGGCTGTTCAGCGTTCCATCGGCAAACACCTTCGCCCCCGCCAGGATTACCCGTTCCCCATCCTCCCACGTTGACGCCGTCGCCAAGGCCGTGGGCAACTCCTCCAGCGGCGGATACAGCAAGACGCGCTGCCGCAGCCGTCCCTCGGCCGCCAACTTCGCCAGCACCCCGCCCAGCCACGGCGGGGCCAGTAGATCGTGCACCTCCACGAACCCGAGCGACGCGAGATGCTCCAGGGATGCCAGCACCGCCGCCTCACGTTCAGGCTCGGTAAGTGCAGGGATGGCGTTCCGCACCTTCCATGCCGCCGCCTCGAAGAGCACCCCCGTCAGCCGCCCCGCCCCGTCGCGCTGCATGACCCCACCCTCGGGGTCCGCGTCCCCCTCGCCGATGCCCGACGCGCGCAAGGCCGGGGTGTTCGCGACCACGGCGTGGTAATCGAACGACAGGATCACCGCCGGACGATCCGGGCAGGCTCGGTCCAGGTCGTCGCGCGTTGGCCAGCGAGGCTCGTCCCACCCCTCAATCCGAAGCGCATCGGCCAGGAGCCATCGCCGCCCGGACCGGTCATCACGATCGAGCGTCCCCGCGAGCCCCCTGATCCGCTCCAGACTCTCCCGGTGCGAACCGCAATCGTTCAGGTGGAGCATGGTGAGCGCCTGCCCGTGCATCGCCAGGTGCGCATGCGCTTCACGGAGATGGCGTGTGGACAACTTGTTGGTTGCCGGCGTGCTCACGGGCCGACTGTACGCAGGAGTCGCGCGATCTCCGCCCGTGCGGCGTCTACGGAATCAACCTCGTCACCAAACTCGAGTCGCAACAGGTCGAACGCCGCGCGAACCGTGATCCCCGACGCATCGACATTGATCGCGCGAACATCCGGCGCGTGCACTCCCGTGCGACCGAGGCACGCGGCGGTCAGGGCCGCGCGGTCGGCATTCACCTCGCGGCACAACGCTGATCGTTGCGCCGCGACCACGTCAGGCATCGCGACCTCGCCGCCGTCACACACACCCTGGCTGAATCGCGCACTCTCGATGTTCAATCGCACCCACCTCGGTAGCGTCGTCGGGCCGAAGTGGGCCGCGTGCACGTCGCACGTCGCCTCGCGGGTCGGATCAACCTCCCCCGGGGTCCCCATCAGCACGATCGCCGTCGGTCCATGCTCGGGCACAACCAGGGCACACGATTCAGCGTCGGGCACGTCGGCCCGAACTGGGAACACAGGGCAACCCGTCGCCGCCTGGATCACGAAGTTCACCGCGTCATCCCTCGCATCAACCACGAGCACCGCCCGAAACGCCGCACGCAACGTTCGGCGTAACACTTGTCCTGTCAATGATTTATCGCCCATTGCGCCCTGAACTCCCTTGCCGCGCCATGGTACCTCGCTTGGCAAAGTCGGGGTGTCGCGTGCGCCGTGCCGCGAAGACCGCGGCCGATTGGCAAGCAAAAACAAGACGGGACCGAATCCTCGGCCCCGTCTCGTCGAGTTCTGATTCGGTTGTCCCGCGAGCCTCATCCCCGACTCCGGGCCGGGGGTGCACGCATCGGCGTGCGCTCGCGGGGAAAGACACCGACGCGGATTATCGATCGGGGGCGGCGTCACACGCCGGGGTTGAATCCGCCTCGCGTGGAGGCGCCCCGCCGATCCATCCCGTCGGCCGGGCGTTACTTCTTCTTCTTGCCCTTCTTCTTGGCTTTCTTCGCCATGGTTCAGTCTCCTGAAAGTGTGTGGATCGATCCCGACGGACACGGTGTCCGTCTTACTTCTTTTTCTTGCCCTTCTTCTTGGCCTTCTTCGCCATGGTCGTGCTCCTTGCGAATGCCGAGCCTCGAGCCGAACCATCACACGCTGCGATGATCCGCCGCGCTCATGTGGGAGAGATTATCGGAAGTCAATGCCCTTGTGCATGAGTTCGCGAAATTATTTTGCGGAATTTGTTCAGCCGCGCCTCCTCGCCGCGCGCGATAGACTCCCGCTCCATCATCATGGATCGCATCACCATTCATTCTCTCGCGTGCGGCATGCCCCTCGTCGTCGAACCGATGCGCGGCGTGCGCACCGTGGCGCTGAACTGGTCGCTCCCCTGCGGCAACGCCTACGACCCGCCCAACCTTCTCGGCCGCGCCGCCATGTGGGACGAACTCCTCCTCCGCGGCGCGGGCACGCTCGACTCGCGCGCCCAGGCCGACGCCTTCGATCGCCTCGGCGCCTCGCGCGGCACCGAGCCGGGCGCGTTCACCTTCCGTCTCAGCGCCACCATGCTCGGCGAGCACCTCCGCGGCGTGCTCCCGCTGCTCGCCGACATGGTCCTCGCCCCGCGTATGGACACGGCCTCGATCGAGGCCGCCCGCGACCTCGCCCTCCAGGCCCTCGATTCGCTCCGCGATGATCCGCAGGAGCGCGCCTCCCTCCTGCTCCGGGCCGCCCACCTTCCCACGCCCCTCGATCGCACCGGCCTGGGCACCGAAGAGGGCCTCGCCGCCCTCTCCCGCGACGATCTCCTCCAAGGGTGGCATGGGTCCGCCCGCCCCCGCGGCGCGTGCTTCACCGCCGCAGGCGATGTCAACCCCACGCTGCTCGCCGAGGAACTCGACCGCCTCCTCCGCGACTGGACCGGCAACTCCTCGGAACCGTTGCTAGGCCCCACGCCGCCGCGCGGCTACCGCCACGAGCACGACGAAACCAACCAGGTCCAGGTCCTCGCCGCCTTCGACGCCCCCGCCGAACCCCACCCCGATGCCATCCTCGAAAAACTCGCCGTCAGCGTCCTTTCCGGCGGCATGGCCGGGCGCCTTTTCACCGAGGTCCGCGAGAAACGCGGGCTGTGCTACAGCGTCGCCGCCGGCTATCGCGGCGACCGCGACTATGGCGTGCTCTCCGCCTACGTCGGCACCACGCCCGAACGCGCCCAGGATTCACTCGACGAACTCTGGAAGCAGTTGCGGCTCATCACCACCCCCGCCGGTCGTATCACCCCCGACGAGTTCGCGCGTGCCAAGGTGGGCATGAAGAGTTCGCTGGTCTTCAGCGGCGAATCGACCGGCGCCCGCGCTGCCGCCCTCGCCGCCGACATGCGTCGCCTCGGCCGCCCGCGCTCCCTCGACGAAATGGCCGCCGCCGTCGACGCCGTCACCCTCGACCAACTCAATGCCTACCTCGCCCGACGCGACTTCGGCACGCCCACCATCCTCACGCTCGGCCCCACGGCCCTCCGCCCGCCGATCTGACCCGATCTCCCCGCGTCAGCCCTCCGTCGCCCGCTTCACCACGTCCGGGTCGCGCCGCTTTGTGTCGTGGTATGTCAGCCGAGTGCGTGCGTACTCCTCCGGGCTGACCTTCAGATCGGGCACGCGGCCCTTCTGGTGCTCCGCGTGCAGGTGCTTCAGGAACGGCACGCACCACATGCACCCCGTGCCCGCGCCCAGGCACTCGCTGATCAGCGACGCCACCGGGGGGTTCTCCCGCGCCAAGTACGTGCGGATCTTCCGCAGCGTCACATGAAAGCACAGGCACACCTCGTCGTCAGGGTTCACGTGATAAGCATACATCTCCGACGGGATCGGAATGATTGTCGAGCCGCGCATATCATCAGCCATCGCCCTGCCACCCCCGGGGCGGCCTCTCAATCACACGCAGGGCCAGGGCGGCTTGGCCGAATAAGACGGAGT
>BQMO01000008.1 GCA_022180725.1 Phycisphaerae bacterium | reverse complement strand
CCCCCAAAAGGGATCCACCCGGAACCCCCCCACATCCGCAGCGCCCCCTCGTGCCGGGGGTACCCCAACCGACACAAATCCCCCCCCCCCCCCCCCCCGTGTCAAGGGGTAGCATGGGGAGGCACGGACATAGATGTACTGCGCACTCTTCGATCAGGCCAACGGCGGTTTCTTGGCCTTGGCCTCTTCGAGCAGTACGGCCTTGCGCGACAACTTGATGCGCCCCTGCTCGTCGACATTGATGACTTTGACCTTGACGACGTCGCCGAGTTTGACGACGTCGGAGACGCTCTTGACATAGCCGTCGGCGAGTTCGGAGATGTGGCACATGCCATCGGTGCCGGGGGCGAGCTCGATGAAGGCGCCGAAGTCCTTCATGGAGACGACCTTGCCGGTGTAGACGGTGCCGACCTTGATCTCCTCGCACATGGCTTCGATCTCGGAGCGGGCGGCGTTGATGGTGTCGGCGTTGAGGCCGGCGAGTTGGACGGTGCCGTCGTCGTCGACGTCGATGGTGACGGTGTAGCGGTCCTGGATGGAGCGGATGGTCTTGCCGCCGGGGCCGATGAGTTTGCCGATCTTCTCGGGGTCGATGTGGAGGGTGATGAGGCGCGGGGCGAGCGGGGAGATGGCCTCGCGCGGCTTGGCGATGATCTGCTCCATGACTTCGATGATCTCGAGGCGGCCGATGCGGGCCTGATCGAAGATGGTTTCGATCTGCTTGATGGAGAGGCCGCGGGTCTTGAGGTCGAGCTGGATGCCGGTGATGCCGGTGCGGGTACCGGAGACCTTGAAGTCCATGTCGCCGAAGAAGTCCTCTTCGCCGATGATGTCGGTGACGAAGATTTCGTTCTGGTCGTTATCGTCGGCGAAGCGGCCGACGGAGATGCCGGCGCAGGTGCCGGTGATGGGGACGCCGGCGTCCATGAGGGCGAGGCATCCGCCGCAGACCGAGGCCATGGAAGAGGAGCCGTTGGACTCGGTGATGTCGGAGACGACGCGGATGGTGTAGGGGAAGACGTCGGCGGCGGGGAGGATGGCCATGAGGGAACGCTCGGCGAGGGCGCCGTGCCCGATCTCGCGGCGGCCGGGGCCGGTGATGCGTTTGACCTCGCCGGTGGAGAAGGGCGGGAAGTTGTAGTGGAGGGTGAACTTCTTGGAGTATTCCGGGAGGAGGCCGTCGATGATCTGTTCGTCCTTGCCGGTGCCGAGGGTGACGGAGCAGATGGACTGGGTCTCGCCGCGCTGGAAGAGGGCAGAGCCGTGCGTGCGGGCGAAGAGGCCGACCTTGCCGGCGATGGGGCGGATTTCGGTGGGGCCGCGTCCGTCGGCGCGGGTCTTCTGCTGGACGATGAGGCGGCGGGTGATCTTCTCTTCGAGGCGTTTGAAGGCTTCCTTGGCCTGGGTGCGGGCCTTCTTGGACTCTTCGAAGGCGGCGACGTTGCCGGTGGCGTTGAGGGGGAAGTGCTCGTCGAGGACCTTCTTGCGGAGGGCGTCGACGGCGTCGGAGCGGTCCTTCTTGCCCTTGATCTGCCGGGCCTTGATCATGTCGGCCTCGGCGATCTTGGCGACCTTGGCGGTGATCTCGGGGGAGGGCAAGTGGAGTTCGCCGGCGACCTTGGGCTTTCCGCACTTGGAGGTGAGTTCGTCGATGAGGCTCAGGATGTCCTTGATGTGGATGAGGCCGAACTCGAGGGCGCCGAGGACGGCCTTGTCCTCGACCTCGGCGGCGCCGACCTCGATCATGTTCAGCCCGTCCTTGTGGCCGGCGATGACGACGTCCATGTCGGAGTAGTCGAGCTGGGAGACGGTGGGGTTGATGACGTAGCGTGCGCCGTCGTCGGTGTGGATGCGACCGACGCGGACGGTGGCGGTGGGGCCTTCGAAGGGAATGTCGGAGAGAGCGAGGGCGGCGGAGGCGGCGGTGCCGGCGAGGACGTCGGTGTCGTTCTCCTGGTCGTGGGAGAGGACCATGACCTGGACCTGCACCTCGTCGAGGAAGCCGTCGGGGAAGAGCGGCCGCATGGGGCGGTCGATCATCCGCATGGTGAGGATTTCCTTCTCGCTGGGCGGGCCTTCACGCTTGCGGAAGCCGCCGGGGAACTTGCCCGCGGCGGGGGTCTTCTCGCGGTAGTCGACGGTGAGGGGGAAGAAGTCGATGCCCTCTCTCGGGGCGGCGCGGACGACGGAGGCGAGGACGGTGCTGCCGCCGAAGTGGGCGATGACGGTGGCGTTGGCCTGTTTGCCGATGACGCCGCATTCGAGGATGAGGGCGCGGCCGCCGATGTCGCGCTGAACGCGGATGAGGCCGGAGTCGGAGGGGAGGAGGGTTGCCATGATCGTTCCTTGAATAAGGCCGGCCAATGGGCAGGCCCGGCGCGGGCCGAGCGTGAGCGCGGCGAGCGCCTGGTGCGGGAGTCGTGCACCCGGCGTCCTTCAAGGAATCTGCGTCAGAGGCAGAAGGCAGGAGTCAGACGGAAGGCCGGCTGAGTCGTGCCCACTGCCGCTCACCCTTGGGAGGATCGCCGGGGCGTGTCCAAAACCGAAACGGCCCGGAGCGAGGTTTCGCACCGGGCCGTGAGTTACTTGCGGAGGCCCAACTTGGCGATGAGCTTCTGGTAGCCCTCGGGGTTGGTGCGGGCGAAGTACTTGAGGAGGCGGTTCCGCCGGCCGACCATGAGGAGGAGGCCGCGGCGGCTGTGGACGTCCTTCTTGTGGGTCTGGAGGTGATCGGAGACCTCGGCGATCCGGGCGGTCAGCAACGCCACCTGAACCTCGGGGGAGCCCGTGTCCTTGGCGTGGCGGTGGTTTTTGGCGACGATTTCTTTTCGTTCTTCGGCGATCAGGGCCATGTGTGGTGTCCGTTCGACGGTGCGTTCGTTCGTAAGGCGGATAGTAGACCCCGGCGATTCGCCGATCAACCGGATTGGGGGAGGGCGTGCCGGCTGATACAGTCGAGCATGCGACCGGCCACGCGAACCCTCGGCCCGCAATGGGAAGGCGAACCGACAGGTTCTCCCCATGAACGATCCGCGGACGTGCTGAGTCGATGCCGGGCGTCTGGGTTCGTGCTGGCCGGGATCGCCCCGGTAGAACCGTCGCCTTGGGCCGCTCAGTTTCGTGAGTGGATTGCGCGGGGCATGCACGGTTCCATGGCGTACCTCGCCGATGAGATCGAAACTCGAACAAACCCCGGACGAATCTTTGACGGCACGAGAGCGTTCATCGTCGTGGCGGACCAGTACGCGCGTCGCGGCGAGCCGGAAAAACACGCCCCGGGCGAGGGGCGGATCGCGCGATATGCCCGGGGTCGCGACTATCACGCGGTGATGAAACGCCGCCTGCACGCGCTGGCCGATGCGTTGCGCGAGCGCTACGCGGGGGCGGACTTTCGCTCCTGCGTTGATACGGCGCCGGTGCCGGAGCGCGAACTGGCGGCGTTGGCGGGGTTGGGCTGGGTCGGCAAGAACACGATGGTCATTCACCCGCGGATCGGGAGCTGGTTCGTGCTCGGGGTGATGGCGACGAATCTGGAACTGGAGGCGACGTCCGCGGGCGGGCGCGTGGCCGATCACTGCGGGACGTGCACGCGGTGCATCGAGGCATGTCCAACCGGGGCGATTACGCCGTACCGCGTGGATGCGTCGCGGTGCGTGTCGTACCTGACGATCGAGCATCGCGGGGAGATTCCGGCGGCGATGCACGCGGGGATCGGGACGTGGGTGTATGGGTGCGACGTGTGCCAGGAGGTGTGCCCGCACAACTCGGCACGGGCGGAGGTCGGCGCGACACCCCACGCGGCGTACGCGCCGATCCGAACGGGGTTCAACCTGTTCGACATCATGGGGTGGGACGAGCCGTCGCGGCGCGAAGCCTTTGCACGGAGCGCTATGAAGCGGGTCACGCTGGCGATGATGAAGCGCAACGCGATGATCGCGGCGGGGAATCTCGCCCGGTCGGGGACGCTCTCCGAATCGGAGCGCACGGCGGTATGGGCACGAGTCCGTGCAATCGCCGGTGACGCTCATGAAGACGCCCTGGTGCGAGCGACCGCCCGCGCCGTCGTGATGGGCGCCGCCTTGCCCGGTTCCGATAATGCTGCCCGGGCCGGATATGACGGCACGGGATGAGCGTCCGGATGCGAGAAGTCTTGCGTTTCGCGTCGGGTGGCGTACGCTGAGGGGCGTCATGACGGATCGCGCGATTCAACCCGTGGCCGGGTACTTGCGGCTGGTGCACGACGAACCCGCCGGGCACGCGGGCGAGGCGGCTCGCCGCGCGACGGCGCGGGAGAATCGACGTGCCGCGACGCTGGACCCCGACGATGCGCGGTGGATCGTGGCGTCGGACGCGGCGCGGGCGATCGAGGGCGGGCGCTCGGCGATCCTCCGCCCCGAAAGCCGGCGGCGGCTGATCGCCTCGGCGCGGGCGCGGGGCCTCCGCGAGTTCGAGGCGAACCTGATCATTGCGATTGTGCAGGACGCGGCGCGGCGAGGGCACTCCGAGCCGGAGGATTCGCTCCTGGCGATGATCCCGCGTGGGGAATCGCCGGAGGCCACGACCGGACGGATGCTGGCGGCGGTCGTGCTGGGCGCGGCGGTTTTCGTGGCGCTGATGGTGTGGCTGCTCGGGGCGTAGCCGAGCGGCGTTGTTGCCACGCTTATTTTTCGACGACCAGTCCCTCGTGGTACGCCATGACCAGTGCCTCAAGATCGGCGACCTGACGCCGGATGGCGTCGCCCTCGGCGGTTTCACCGATCGACCGGTCGCGACCGTAGCGGCGAATCGGAGTCAATGTCGGCTCGATGTCGGCGCCCGCGCGGATGACGGACTCGACACCGCCGAAAGGGGCGAGTTCGGCGAGTTCGACGCGGTCGGGGCGGAGGACGAGGGTGTACCCGCGGTCGCCGTAGGCCTGGCTGAAGGCGCCGTCGATGGTGAGGGCGTTGCCGCCACGTTTGAGGGGTTGTTCGCCCTTTTCGATCTTCACGGGGACATGGCCGTTGACGATGAGGACGTCGTCGCCGCAGGCGAAGAGGCGGCCGATGCGGCGGATGAACTGGGGGTCGTGCATGAGGTCGAAGTACGGGTTCTTGATTTCCTTGTGGGCGGCCTTGTCGGCGACGAAGTAGGACTCGAAGGTGGCGAGTTTGTCCTTGCCGAAGAGTGGCGAACGCGGGCCGCCCCAGAGGTACCAGAGGTAGTCGGCGTCGGCGTCGAGGCCGAACCAGCGTTTCCGCATGGCGCGGCGGACGATGCTGCCCAGCGCGTCCATCAACTCTCGCCCGGCGACCTCGCGGCCGTCGATGGTCATCGAGAGCGGCGTGCCGTCCTCGTCGACCGGGACGCAGGCGTGGAACAGGAGGACGTCGTCGCGCCGGGTCCACATGCCGCCGTGACGGACGATCCATTGCATGTGGCTGCGCAGGTGCATCGACTTCGTGAACGATTCCTTCAGCCGGTCCACGCAGGCCTGCTCCTCGGGGGAGTAGGCGTACGGGTCGGCGGGGTCGATGGTCGGGAGGTACCCGTCGAGCATGGGGTGCTCGCGGCCGTCGATCGTGACGGTCGCGGCGCGGCGCGAGGCGCCCGCGCCGGTCCAGGTGATGCGGTGGAGCAGGCGGCGGTGATCGAGGCCCCACTGGGGGTGGCGTTGGAGCATGCGACCTTCGGCCTTGAACTGCATGACGGCGACGGCCTTCTGCATGCGGGCCATGACGGCGGTTTCGCGGAAGCCCTCGCCCTTGGGGGTGAATCGCTCGGCGGGATCGTCGGGGTAGACCTGGCGGACGAGGCGTTCGAGGGGGGCCATGATGACGCCGTAGCCCTCCTCGAACTGGCTGAGTTTGCGGTACCGCACGCCGAAGCGCAGGCAGGTGAGCATGGTCGGCTCGTGCCCGAGATGCGCCCCGAGCCAGAGCATGTCGTGGTTTCCCCAGAGGAGGGAGACTTTGGGCTGTCGCATGAGGGTTTCGCAGACGCGGTCCATGCGCGGGCCGCGGTCGCCGAGATCGCCGGCGACGAGGAGTTCGTCGATGGAGAGGTTGCGGATGAGTCTCGCGGCGGCGCGGACGGCGCCCCAGTCGCGGTCGTGGCGGGCGAGCGAAGCGATCATTTCGCGGATGTACTCGGGACGTTGGGCGGAGCCGAGTTCGATGAAGAGTTCGCGATAGTGGACGGGGAGGAGTGACTCAAAGTGGTCGCGGCGGTAGGAGGCGCGGAGTCGGCGGACGATGTCGAACTGGAGTTCGAGGGTGCGCTGCACCCAGGCGAGGCGGGCGCCGGAGGCGACGATTTCATGAGAGAAGGCGTTGATGGCCTCGCGCGGGTAGTAGAGCACCGCGAGAAACCGCTGCTTGTCGCCGGGGTTGAGCCGATCACCCACGATCGTGTCCACGAGGCGGCGGAGCGAACCCGAGGCGTTGTTGATGACGTGGCGGAGCTTGAGGTCCTCGCCGTGGATATCGGAGATGACGTGGATGACGCCCATGGGGAGCGAGAGTTTGGCGCGGAGCGCGGCCGCCTCGGCGATCGCGGCATCGGCGGAGGGGAACTGTGCGGCGAGGGTTCGGAGCGTGTCGAGGCGATCGGGGGATAGTGCGTCAGACATACGGGATTCCTTCGGGCGTCGCGGATCGTAGAAGCCGTGAGCATCACCCCCCCAGCGCACGACGAAGGGCAAGCAACGCTTCCGGATTGAACCGACCCGCGGGGTCGCGGCCCGAGGTATGCACGGCGCGGGCCCGCGCGGCGCGGACCGCCGCGGCCGCGTTATCGTGCCGCAGGCCGCCCCCGGGGAGCAGTTCGAGGCGGCCTCGCGCGAAGTCCGCCATCGCGGCGAGTCGGTCGAGCGCGGCGGGCGCACGGAGCGACACGCCGCCCGAGGTGAGGATGCGTCCGAACCCCGCGTCGGCGGCCTGATCGAGTGCCGTCCGCCAGTCGCTGCACAGGTCGAAGGCGCGATGGAGCACGGCGGTCATCTCGCCGCATGCCCTGATCAGGCGCGCGTGGGCGGCGTGGTCGAGTCGACGATCGGCGGTGAGACAGCCGAAGACCGCGCCTGTGGCGCCGGCGTCGCGCGCGTTGCCGATGGCCCGTTCCATGATGGCAAGGGTTTCGTCGTCGGCGTGGAAGTGCGCGGCATGCAGGCGGACGAACACCACCCACCGGCCCGGGGCGACGGCGTTCACGCGAGGGTACAGGTCGGCGGGCGGAGTCAGCCCGCCGGTGGAGAGCGCGGCGCACAGTTCGAGCCTGTCCGCGCCCGCGTTGATGGCGGCGGTCGCGTCGGGGAGGGAATCCACGGCGGCTTCGATGAGAACGCGGGGCATCACACCTCGGCGGCGAAAAGGGACGTTCGGTGGGCCGCGCCCTCGAACCCAAGGAGCCAGCGTTTGCGTTCCAGCCCGCCGCCGTAGCCGTGGAGCGAGCCATCGGACGCGATGACGCGGTGGCATGGGATGACGATGGCGATGGGGTTGGCGCCGTTGGCCGCGCCGACGGCACGGACGGCGGAAGGCGACCCGATCTCCCGTGCCACGTCGGCGTACGAGCGTGTCTCCCCCGCGGGAATCGCCTGCAGGGCATCCCACACGCGACGTTGAAACGCGGTGCCCGCGGGATCGAGCGGAATATCGAACGCGCGGCGTGTTCCCGAGAAGTACTCGGCGAGCTGGTCGCGCGCGGCATGGACGAGGTCGGCGGCGTTCGGATCGGCCTCGGCCATGGCGGCACGCGTGCCGTCGTCCCCGAACGCGACGTGGGTGATCCCGCGCACTGAGGACCGGATCGTGATCAAGCCGAGGGGAGACGGGAGGGTGGTCGAAGCGGACGCGGGCATGGTCGCGCAGGATACGCGCGGCTGCACCGTCGAGGGCCTGTTGCCGGCAACAGGGAGCCCGTCGGTCGCGTGCGCGGATGTACTGCTACTATCGTCGCGTCTGACAACACAAGACTTGGGGAGTAGCCGCCCGCCGGGATGCCGGGGGGTGCTCGGGTCGTCAACACGGAGCGGGGCGCGTGTGCCCTGCTTCCCGGCCCGGGTGAGCGCTTCGGCGCCCGCGCAAGACCAACCACCGGCACGCGCACGCGGTTCACGCCCGCGCGGCGAAGGTTCGTTGCGTCGATGCGGAGGCCATCCATGGACAGCATGAGTGCGGCGTGCCGCGGGGTGCGGGGATGATCTCGCTCCTGTGGATCGGTTTCATTGTTTTCGTGCTGGCGATGCTGGCGATCGACCTGTTTCTGGTCAATCGTGATCCGCACGAAGTTCGGATGAAGGAGGCGCTGGGGTGGACGGGCGTGTGCGTGGCCTTGGCGCTGCTGTTCAACGTCGCGGTGTACTACATCTATGAGCACGACTGGCTCGGGATCGGCTCGAACTTCGCGAACCTGACGGCCCCCGGCGGGCCGGAGCATCTCGTCGTGCCGACGGGGATGGGCAAGCGCGCGGCGACGGAGTTCTTCACGGGATGGCTCATCGAGTACTCGTTGAGCATGGACAACATCTTCGTGATCGCGCTCATCTTCGCGCACTTCCGCATTCCGGCGAAGTATCAGCACCGGGTGCTTTTCTGGGGCATCATGGGCGCGCTCATTCTCCGCGGGGTGATGATTCTGGCGGGGTCGGTGCTGGTCACTCGGTTTGAGTGGGTGATCTACCTGTTCGGGCTGTTCCTGATTTACACGGGCATCAAGATGGTCGGCCAGAACTCGGACGACTACGACCCTGAGCAGGGGATTGTCCTTCGGACCGCACGCCGGCTGCTGCCCGTGACTGCGGGCCTTGACGGTGAGCGGTTTACCACGAGGGTGGACGGGCGGCTGATGGTGACGCCGCTGTTCATTGTGCTGCTGATCGTGGAATCGACGGACGTGGTCTTCGCGGTGGATTCGATCCCGGCGATCTTCGGCATCACGCGCGATCCGTTCCTGGTGTTCACGAGCAACGTGTTCGCGATCATGGGGCTGAGGTCGCTGTACTTCGCGCTCGCGTCGCTGATGAACAAGTTCACGTACCTGAAATACTCCCTGGCGTTCATCCTGGTGTTTGTCGGGGTGAAGATGATGCTGGAGGGGGTGCACCACGTCCGGCCGCTGGTGGAGCGATGGTCGGGCGGGTTGCCCTCGTGGCTGGGGTGGCTGCCGGTGGAGCCGGTGCACCTGACGCCGACGGTGTCGCTGTCGATCATCGCGGTGGCATTGGCGGCGGGGGTGGGGGTGTCGCTGGCGAGGCCGCCGAAGAAAGTGGCGGCGCGGTCCGCAACGGAGTAGCACGGCCGCCCAATCGGGCGCAACAATCGCCCCATGCCCTGGCTGTGGATCACGTTCATCGCGACGTTCGTGCTGCTGGTGTTGGCCGATCTCTTCGGCTGGCATCGCCGGACGCGGCACACGTCGCGGCGTGGGGGGTTCATCACGGCGGGGTTGTATGTCGTGCTGGCGTTCGTGCTGGCGGGGTTCATCCACGCGGGGTACGAGAATCACGTGCTAGGGATGGGGCTGTCGGCCGATGGCACGTCGCGGCTTACCGGGCGCGAAGCGGCGACGCAGTTCATCACGCTGACGCTGTGGCAAGTGGCGCTGGACCTTGACGGCGTGTTCGTCGTTTCGGCGCTGTTCGCGCACCTGCGGACGCCGCCCGAAGCGCGGCACCGCGTGTTGCTGTGGGGGACTATCCCCGCCCTGGTGGTGCGGTCCGCGCTCCTCGCCGCGGGGTTGTGGGTGCTGAGCGCCCCGTGGACCATCCACTGGGCGAAGTACGTGCTGACGGGGCTGCTGGTGCTGGCGGCGCTGCGGATGCTGATCCTTCGGCAGGAGAACTACGACCCATCGCGCAACTGGCTGATCCGGGTCCTGCGGCGGTTTGTGCACGTGGCAGACCGATTCGATGGGGCGAACCTCGTGACGCGCGAGGGCGGGCGTCTCGCCATGTCGCCGTTGCTGATCGCGGTAGTGCTCTTGGCCACGGCGGATGTATGGATCGCGCTGGACTCGACGCCGGCGATGCTGGCGGTATCGCGGGAGCCGTTCCTGCTGTTTGCGTCGAGCGCGACGGCGTTGCTGTGCCTGCGATCGGTGTATGTGGCGCTGGAGGACCTGCGCGGATGGCTCCGGTGCGTGAAGATCGGGCTTGCCTGCATCCT
Organism: Phycisphaerae bacterium; assembly: GCA_022180725.1. Classification (GTDB taxonomy): domain Bacteria; phylum Planctomycetota; class Phycisphaerae; order Phycisphaerales; family UBA1924; genus RI-211. The sequence goes on along the minus strand of BQMO01000008.1, from coordinate 94,317 downwards.
GACGTATGCGGCGGTGTTGATGGCGCTGCCCGCGCGGGAACATCCCGCGACGATCTGGTCGCTGCTGCTGGCGGTGGCGAGCGTGGGCGCGGGGAGCGTGTTCATGCTGAGGCCCGGGGCGCAGGCGGCCGCGGTGGCGGGGGTATCGCCGCTGGGTGAAGAGGCCGACCACGCGGCGCGGCTGGCCCTTCGCAAGGCACGGCAGGTGATCGTGCTCGTCGTGGGGCTGACGCTGCTGGTGATCGGGATCATCATGATTCCCGCGCCCGGGCCCGGGCTGGTGGTGGTCTTCATCGCGATGGCGATTCTGGGCAACGAGTTTGCCTGGGCGCGGGAGTTGACGGCGAAGTACCGGGCGAAGGCGGTGCGGGCGGCGGAGGAATCGGCGGCGGCGGCGCGCAAGCGGTTCCGGCCGTGGATCATGATCCCGCTGCTGGTGGGGACGGGGTCGGTCTTCGTGATCGCGCATTACCTGCTGCACATCAAGCCGATGGGGCTGATCATCGCGGCGACGCCGGTGCTCATCGGGCAGTGCGTCTGGGGCTGGGTGGCGTGGGGACGGCAGAAGCCCGATGAGACGGATACCCCCGAGGCCTAGTCGCTCCGGGAACGGCAGGCGTCGCGGATGCTTTCCGCCGGCACGCAGGTGCGGATGGTCATCTGCGGTTCACGTTCGTGGTCGTGTCCTTCGCCGCCGGCGCTGAAGACGGTGTGAGTCGAGGCGATCATGCCGAGCGCGTTTCCGGCGAAGTCGAGGATGGGGCCGCCGCTGCTCCCGACGCCGAAGTCCGCGGTCACCGTGACAATGGGCCGCAGCATGTTCGGGTAGACAGGCTCGTACAGGCGGCCCGTGGGCGGGGCCTCGTTGAGGTTGCGGGGTCGCAGGTCGCGTCGGTCGGCGTTGACCCCGCCGTAGACCGAGGCACGGCGGGAGAGCAACCCCTCGGTGAGCGTCCAGTACTTGCGGTCGGGGTGGGCGATGGCGAGCACGGGCGAGCCGACGGGGGCGGCGTCGCGCAGCGGGATGGGCGCGAGGTCGAGGCCGGCGGGGTCGAAGCGGAGCAGCGCGATGTCGTCCGGCTCGCGTCGGGCGAGAAGGTCGGTGATGGCGAGCACGTCGCCCCGGCATGTGACGGCGGCGGCGAACTGGTCGGTCTTGCTCTCGACCACGTGCCAGTTGGTGACGAGCACGCCGGGCGCGATGACAAACCCGGCGGCGGTGCTGCCGAGGTGCCAGAGGGGGCACTTCTCGCACTTGTAGATGCTCATGATGACCAGGACGGATGGCACGCGCTGGGCGTAGACGGAAGCGGGGTCGAGGGGTGTGAGGCCGGGCGCGGGCGGGCTGATCGGCTCATGGTCGATGGGTGTCTGGAGCACGGACCATTGCTTCAAAGTGCCCGACTCGGCCATGGCCCCAGCGGTTCGCGAGACGACGACGTTGAAACTGCCGTCGCTGAACGGCTGGGGCAGGGGCGAGGCGACCAACAACGGGCCGCGGTGTGGGGCTGAACACGCTGCGATGATCAAGGCCGCGAGGGCGAGGACTAGACGGACCATGGGGCCTCCAGTCGCGGAGCGTACCACGATGCAACCGGTCCGTGTGCGAACCGGTACACTGCGGCATGGTTCGAGTCGCGATGGTGCTTGCCTGTCTGGTGTTGACCGCGTGCAACTCGTCGACGCCGCTGGACGCGGCCGCGGGCGTGGCGGTATCGCCGGCGGGTGGGCGGAAGGCGGCGGCGTTCCAGATCGCGGCGGACTGGAAGGCGAAAACCTACACGTTTGACGAGGCGATGAACCTGGCGTGGGAGTGGCTGGACTCCGCGCGGAACGGCACGCCGATGCTGTCGGCCGGCGTGGTGGTGAAATCCACGGACGCCACAGCCTTCGCCGGGGCGGTTCTGGACGCGATGCAGATCTGCGAGGGGCAGTTTCCGGTGCATGACGAGATGGTGCTGTTCTGGTATCGGGTGGGGGGGTTGGCGAACAAGGCGGCGGAGGAGGCGCACTTCGCGGGGCGGCTGGCCGAGGCTGCGACGCTGGTGGAGGCCGGCCCGAGGCAGTGGCGGACCGAGGGGTATTGGTACACGCATCCGAACCACGACGGGCTGGCGGCGGCGATCCTGGCGCAGAGCGGGCGGCGGAGCGAGGCGATCGCGCGGTTGCAGAGCCGGGTGGAGTTGAAGGGCGCGGCGGCGGAGGTGTACGAGATGCTGATGAAGGGGCCGTAGCGGGGATCAGAGTTCGGGGGCGAAACCACGGCGCATGGTGTTCTCGGCGGCGTTCCGCGGCTCGACGAAGTGGTAGAGGTATTCGAGGCCGCCGGCCTTGGTGCCCACGCCGGACATGCCGGAGCCGCCGAAGGGGTGGCGGCCGACGAGGGCGCCGGTGATGCCGCGGTTGATGTAGAGGTTTCCGACGCGGAAGTCGCGTTTGGCGCGTTCGATATGGCTGGGCTTGCGGGTGAAGACGCCGCCGGTGAGTTTGAAGACGCTGTCGTTGGCGATCCGCAGCGCTTCGTCGAAATCGTGCGCGTGCATTAGCGCGAGCACCGGGCCGAAGATCTCCTCCTGGGCGAGTTCGTGGGATGGGGGCACAGGCCAGAAGAGGTGCGGGGCGACGTAGTCGCGGCCTGTGGCGGCTTCAAGGCCTGCGGGGACGTCGAGCGAAGCGTGCTGAAGCCCGGAGGCCTTGGCGCGGGTGATGAAGCCCTCGATCTTCTCCTTGGAGCCTTGGTCGATGACGGGGCCGATGTCGGTCCCGGGCTTGGCGGGGTCGCCGACCACGAGGGCCTTGGTGGCCTCGACGAGCCGGCGGCGGAAGGCCGTGAATGCCGGGCCGTCGGGGCCGGCGGGGTCCACGATGATGCAGCGGGAGCACGCGGAGCACTTCTGGCCCTGGTAGCCGAAGGCGGAGTAGCGGACGGCGAGGACGGCCTCGTCGAAGTCGGCGGAGGTGTCGACGATGAGGGCATTCTTGCCGCCCATCTCGCACACGACCTTCTTGACGTGCGTGGGCGCGCCGAAGGGACGTGACTTGTCGAAGGGCGAGGGCGGCGCGGCCGCGCTCAGGATGTCGAGGCCGACTTCACGCGAGCCTGTGAACGCAATCAGCGCCACGCGCGGGTCGCGGACGAGGGCGGCGCCGGTGCGGCTGCCGGGGCCGGGGCAGAACTGGAGGATGTCGTCGGGCTTGAGTCTGCCCTTGGCGTAGGCGGAGTCCTTGGGGAGGCTCGCGAGGACCTTGTGGAGGGACTCCTTGAGGATGTCGACCATGATGCTGGCGATGCCGAGGGTCTGCTCGCTGGCCTTGACGACGGCGGTGTTGCCGGTCGCGAGGGCGGCGGTGGTCATGCCGCAGCAGATGGCCAGGGGGAAGTTCCATGGGGCGATGACGACGGCGACGCCGCGCGGCTGGTGCCACTGTTCGTCGAGTTCACCGATGAAGCGGCCGAGGCGTTGGCGCTCGAAGAGCGGGACGGCGCAGCGGGCGTAGAACTCGCAGAAGTCGATTGCCTCGCAGATGTCGGCGTCGGCTTCGCGCCAGGTTTTGCCGGCCTCCTTGACCATGACGCCGGAGAGGCCGTCACGTTCGGCGCGCATGCGGGCGGCGGCACCCATGAGGACGGCGGCCCGGACGCGAGGTTCGAGATCGCGCCAGAGGGGGAACGCGGCGGCGGCCTTGCCGACCATCTCCCTGGCGTGGTCGGGCGTGCGGTCGTTGATGATCTTGGGGACGGTGGCCTTGGCGACGGCGGCGGCGAAGGCGTCGCGCTGCCTGGCGTCGGCAAAGTCGCGGAGGGGTTCGTTGAAGAAGGGGCGGGAGTTCTCCATGCCGGGAATGCCGGGGGAGAGGTTGTGGCGTTCTGGCAGGGCCTCGGGCGAGAGGGAGGCGACGGTCGGGGCGGCGCCATGGCGAGGGCCCGGGGCGCGGAGAAGTTGACCGACGTCGGCGTTGTCGAGGAAGCCGGCCTTGAGCCAGGACTCGTTGCTCGTGTTCTCCAGGAGGCGGCGGACGAGGTAGGCCATGCCGGGGATCATCTCGCCGACGGGAACATACTCGCGGACGCGCAGGCCCATGTCGGAGGCGGCGAACTTGAGCTGGTCGGCCATGCCGTGCAGCATCTGGAGTTCGATGGCGGCGCGAGGCAGGCTGCGCTGATCGAGCATGGCGAGGGCGGCGGCGATGGAGCGGGCGTTGTGAGAACCGAGGGCGAGTTTGACGCCGGGCTCGCCACGGCCTCGAGGGCAGGCGTCGAGATAGATGGCGAGCATGCGTTCGTAGCAGGCATCGGTCTGCCACTTCTCGCTCCAGACGGGGATGGGCCAGCCGTGCAGTTCGGACTTGATGATCTCGGCGTCCCAGTAGGCGCCCTTGACGAGGCGGACGGTGACGGCTTTGCCCTTGGCCTTGGCCCATTCACAGACGCGGCGGGCGTCGTCGGGGCCGGAGCGGAGGTAGGCCTGCATGGCGAGGCCGGCCTGGAAGTCGACCGTTTCCACGCATCGCATGAAGAGGTCGATGGTGAGGTCCTTGAGGGCGTAATGCTCCATATCGAAGTTGACGAAGACGCCGCGGTCGCGTGCGGTCTCGAGGATCGGCACGATGCGCTTCATGGCGTCGCGGATGGAGCCTTCGGGGTCGATGGGATCGAAGCGTGCGGTGAGGGCGGAGACCTTGATGGAGACGTTGGTGCGGGGGATGGCGCCGAGATGGTCGGATTCGAGGCGCGGGTTGGGTTGCCACGCGGCGACGGCGGCGGGGAGGTTGCGGATGAGGTCGAGGTACTTGGCCTGATAGGCGTCGGCCTCTTCGTCGGAGACGCAGACTTCGCCGAGGAGGTCGACGGAGAAGCCCACGCCGTCGTCCCACATCTGCTTGAGGCCGGGGAGGGCGCTGGCGGCGTCGGTGCCGGCGATGAACTTGGAAGCCATGCCGGTGATCTGCTTGGAGATCTGGGAGGCGGCGAGGCCCTTGGCGAGCTTGCCGGCCTTCATGGCGGCGTCGATGACGGCGGGGGTGGTGACGCCGGGCTGGGCGAGGTAGTCGTCGAGGTGGTCGTAGATGTCCTCGGGCGTGCGGAGCATGGGGAAGCAGTCGACGAAACGGAAGAGCTGGACCTTGAAGTTGGGGTCCTTCATGGACCATTCCATGAGCGCGTCGGAGTAGAACTTGGCGGAAAGGAGGCCGGACTTGTGGGCGCGTGCCCGGGCGAGGAGGTCCGAGCCGATCTCGAAGATGCGTGGCTCAAGCCCGCTCCCCGCGGGGGAGGGAGTGCTGGCCGAAATGGTGGCAGGGGCTTTGGGTTTGCGGGAAAAAAGTGCCATGTGGAAGGGTAGGGGAGCGATCGCGTGAAGAGCATTGTCCTCGGTTACGGAGGGCGCGCCGGCATGCCTCCCAGGTCACCTACACAGAACGTCAACGTGCCGCACGGCGTCGTGCACTGCACTTCGTATCGCGAGAGGGCGTGATGGTCGGATTGAGGCTATTTCGGCGTTGTCAACGCGCCGGCGCCGGCTTTGGCCGCCGGGCCGTCGGGCGCGGGGGTGAAGTTCCCTTGGGCGGGGTCTATCAGGCGGGGGTCTTGGCCGTACACCCCGTCGCGCTCGGGCGTCGGCAGGGTCGGGCGGCTTGCCGAGGGATCAGACTCACAGTACCACACGTTTCGCGCAAAGGTGAACGTCTCGGGGCTGGTGCCGTCGCCGATGTTGGGGTGACGGGCCGCGGGGTGGCGTACGACCACAAGGTTGTCGGAGAACGACCCACCGCGGCAGGGAACGAATCCCTCGGCCCGCGTCTCCTGGAGGATGCGGAAGACCCATCGAGTCGGGTGGATGATGGTGTTGAACCGCACGGTTGCGCCATCGACACCGACAAAGGCGACTGCCGCGTCGGAGCCGACGAAGGTACACCCTTCGACCGTGATCGCGGCCGCCTCATAGCCGCGCGGCGCGGGGCGGAAGTATTGCAGTCCGGTGCTGCCGCCGATGTTGACGGCCCTCGCGCCGGCCCGCTCGAATCGGCAGGCTTGAACGGAGATGTCGCGGGAGCCGCCCTTCATCTGGATTCCGCTGGCGCCACGGACGGCGTCTGCACCGCCATCGCCTCGCAGGACGCAGTCGCGGATCACCCCGTTGGCGCAGCCGACCATATCGATGCCCGATCCGCCGCGTCCCCAGCGTTCGATGGTGCAACCTTCCAGCGTGAAGTTCGTCAGCCCGGAGAGTTTGATGCCGTCGGCGTTGCCGTCCGGCCCGATGTCGCGGACACGGATCGAACGGAGCGTCACGCCCTGCGCGGGGACGTTCGTGATTCCTCCGTCGTCGATATTGAGGCCGTTGCCCGTGGCATTCTCGAGGATGAGGTTCTCGAGTGTGACCCAGGCGGGCGCGACGAGGTGGATGCACTCGGTACGCCCGCGGAGGATGGGGGGGTTCGCGGGGTCCGCCCCGGCGATGATCACCGGCGCCCCCTCCTGGCCGCGGAGGTTATCCAACCACAGCGAGCCTTCATAGACGCCGCAGGCAAGTTCGACACGGTCGCCCGGCTTGGCGGCCATCGCGGCCTGACGCAGCGCCGGGAGTGAATCGACCGGTCCGGGCACGACGAGCAGCGCCGTCACGATCAGGTGTATCAACGTCGCATCTCCTTCGGCTGACACGCGGCCCGGACTGTACACGGTAACAGGCCGCGTGCTCGATGAGGGCGATCGGCCTCAGGGCCTTCGCGCGTCGATTGAGAGTTCGGTGATTCCCGCGGAACGGGCGTTCCGGAGGGTGACCGAGACGCGCACGGCCGTCGTCGTCACGGGCTTCACGCGGACGGCGTTGAAGGCGCCCGACTCGAGTCCGTAGGTGGTGCCTGGCAAGGCCTCGCATGGTTTCCAGGCGTCGCCGTCGCGGTATTCGAGATGCCACGAGGCCGGCGTGGAGCACCCGCCGCCGCGAGCCGAATCATCGAACCACCAGAGACGGGCCCCTGTGACAACGCGGGGCGAGGGGAATGTCACCTGCACCCACTCGCTCGTGCCCGTGCGGGGCCACCAGGTGGCGCGGGGCGTCTTGGGGTCGTCATCGGCGAGGCCGTCGGTCAGCGCGTCGAGCGAATCGCGTGAGAAGAGGTGCGAGGACGAAAAAGCGGGGCCGGATTGAGCGGCGGCGGCGACGGATTCCGTCGCCGCGATCCACACGGACATGCCGCCGTCTCCCCGGTTGCCCCACGCGAAGTAGGGCATCGCACGGATATAGACCTCGTCGCCGCGTGATACGGCGCGATAGGGCGAGTCGGCGTTCGGGTCGGCGCGTGCGGTGTTGCCCCAGGCTTCGAGCCACAGGAGCGGCGTCGGCCCTCGTTCGCCGGCCTCGGACCACCGCTCCGTGATGCCCCGCCCGGCGTTGAGCACCAGCGCGTGGACGCCCGCCGGGTGGTCGGCGTTCTCGATGCAATAGACCAGCGGACCACGGGCCAGCGCCACCCGCCCCCGCATGTCTTCGAAGCGCGGATCGGCGACGAGCACGCGCGGGCGCATCGGCAGCGTCAACGTCATTTCGTCGCCGGGGTTCCAGGTGCGGTCGATCTCGAGATACCCGCGGCGGGTCGAGTATTTCAGCCCGCCGAACGAGGCGGACAGGGTTGGCCTGTCGGCCCATGCCGGAATGCGCAGACGGAGCGTGAATCGCTGGGCGGCCGCGGGCCGCACGCGGATCGTGACAATGCCGTCCCACGGGTAGCGTGTGGCCACGTCGAGGCGGACGGGTGCGTTGCCGGGCGTCGCGCGGATCGATCCGGCGGCGTATAGGTTGATGGAAATCTGCCCCGGGGCCTGGGTCGCCACGTAGCCCCCCACGCCCGCGATGGTGCGCAGGATGTTTGGCGGGCAGCACGCGCAGTCGTACCACGGCTGACGACGCACCTGGCCTGCGGAGGAAATGGGGTTGACATAACAGAAAGCGCGGCCGTCGGCGGAGACCCCGGATAGCACGGCGTTATAGAGGGCCAGTTCGAGGATGTCGGCGTAGTGGGCGTCGTCGCGCAGGAGGTTCATCTGGGCGGCCCACTGGACGAGGCCGATGGCGGCGCACGTCTCCGCGTAGGCGGAGGTGAGGGGAAGGTCGAAGTCCCTGGTAAACCCCTCGTTGGAGGACGAGTTGCCGATACCGCCAGTGACATACATCTTGCGCTGCGTGAGGTTGTCCCAGAGGCGGTCCATCGCCAACCCGAGGGCCTCGTCGCCGTCGATGGCGGCGAGGCGCGTGGCGGCGGCGTAGAGATAGGTGGCGCGGACGGCGTGGCCGACGGCCTTGTCCTGATCGACCAGGGGTTTATGGTCTTGGGCGTACTCGCCGAAGAGGTCGCGCTGGCCCATCGCGACGTTTCCGCGCGCGTGGATGAAGTGCCGGGCGAGATCCAAGTACCGCATCTGCCCGGTGTGCTCCCAGAGGCGCAGCAGTGCGAGTTCGATCTCGGGGTGCCCGCAGACGCCGGCACGCTTGGGGGACGGGCCGAAGACGCGGTCGATGTGGTCGGCCAACCGGGTGGCGACGGTGAGCAGGTCGGGCTCGCCCGTGGCCGCGTGGTGCGCCACCGCGGCCTCGAAGAGGTGACCTGCACAGTAAAGTTCGTGCATGTCCTTGAGATTGGACCAACGTTCGGTGGGTTTTTCGAGCGTGAAGTAGGCGTTGAGGTAGCCGTCGGGCTGCTGGGCGCGGGCGATGACGCCGACGAGTTCGTCGAGCCGGCGCTTCACGGCCTTGTCCTGCGTCTGCGCGTACACGAGCGAGGCGCCCTCGACGGCCTTGAAGACGTCCGAGTCGTTGAAGAACAGGCCCTGGTAGCCACCCTTGCCCTCGGTGCCATGCTCGCCGGCGCGGCGGAGGTTGGCGATGCGGCCGGTCGATTCGCACTGCGAGAGCACGTGATCAAGCGTGGCGCCGGCGTTGATGGCCTGGCGCGGGGTCCAGAACTGGTCCGCGAGCGTCACGTCCTGCATCGGCACGGGGCGGACCTGGGCGAGGACGGCGAGCGTGAGGAGGGCGAGCATGCAGCACTCCGAGGGTGGTGGGATCAGGAACGTCGGCTTCGGGCGCGGACCAGGGCCTTGGCGCGGGCGGGGTCGACGGGGTTGCTCCACACGCCGCCGCGCTTGATCGATGAGCCAACGATGGCGGCGTCGGCGTGACGGAAGGTCTCGGCGAGGTTTGCCGGCGTCACACCGGAGCCGACCCAGAGGGGGAGTTTCGAGGCGGCGCGTACGGCGGCGAGGTCGTCGGCGTCGGCGGGACGGCCGGTGAACGCGCCGGTGACGATGAGCCCGTCGGCCCCGAAGAACTCCGCCGCGTGGGCCGCGTCGGCGATCGACACGTCCGCGGTCAGGGCGTGGCTGGCGTGCTTCTTCTTGATGTCCGCGAAGATGCGGACGCGCTGGGCGCCGATCTGCCGCCGGTAGCGAAGCAGCGGGCCGGCAACGGCGTCGGGCATCAGGCCTTCGTCGGCGACGTGCGCAAAGACGAAGTTTTCAACGCGGATGAAGTCGGCCCCGACGGCGTGGGCCACGGCGAGGGCTTCGGCGTGCCCGGCGGAGAGAACCTGCACGCCCAGGGGGCGATCGGGCACGGCCTGACGGACGGCCAGGGCCAGGCGGGTCATGCAGGCCGTTGTCTCCGGTCCATGCCGGTTCACGTAAGGGCGGTCGTGCATGTTCTCGATGAGCAGTGCATCGAAGCCGGCCAAGGCGAGCACGCGGGCGTCGGCGGCCGCGGCGGCGACAAGGGCCTCGATCGGTTTGCGGGCGTGAGGCGTACCGGGCAGGGCGCCAACGTGGATCATGCCGATGAGGGCGCGGTCGGGAAGCATGGCAGAGCGTATCCGATCGCGAGAAATGCGCGTGGCGGGCGGTGGGCCGTGGCCTTGGTGCCGGGACACTCGTATAGTGTGTCCTTACTTCGGAAGGCACCCCCATGACCTCACTCACCACCCCGCACGGCGGCACGGCCGGAGGCTCCTCAACCATGCGTACGTTCTCGAAGGGACTCGAAGGCGTCATCGCCGCCGAGACCAAACTCTCGTTCATCGACGGCGAAAAGGGCGTGCTGGAGTACATCGGCATCCCGATCGGCGATCTCGCCTCGCATTCGACCTTCGAGGAAACGGTGTACTTCCTGTGGAACGGGCGATTGCCCACCAGGGGCGAACTCAACGAGTTCACGACAACGCTGCGGTCGCGGTATGACATTCCCGGCGGGGTCGAGTCGTTGCTGAAGACCATCCCCACAACGGCCGAGCCGATGCACGCGGTGCGTACGCTCGTGTCGGCCCTGGGCCTGCACGACCCCAAGCCCAACGCGATCGACATCCCCGGCATCCGCGATCGGGCGTTGAGCATTCTGGCGCAGACGCCGACGCTGCTGGCGTATTTCCATCGGCATCGGCAGGGCAAGCCGCTGGTGCGGCCCGACCGCTCGATGGGGCTGTCGGAGAACTTCCTGTACATGCTGAATGGGACCAAGCCGACGGCGGCGATGGTGAAGGCGCTGGACGTGTGCCTGGTGCTGCACACGGACCACGGGCTGAACAACAGCACGTTCACCACGCGCGTGATTATCTCGACGGAGAGCGACATCTACTCGGCGATCACGGGGGCGATCGGGAGCCTGCGTGGGCCGCTGCACGGCGGGGCGAACGAGGGCGTGATGAAGATGCTCAACGCCATCCCCAGCGTGGCGGCGTGCGAGGCGTTCATCCAGGACAAGTTGGCGAAGAAGGACAAGATCCCCGGCTTCGGGCACCGGATCTACAAGGCGTACGACCCGCGGGCGACGCACCTGAAGGTGCTGGCCAAGCAGTTGGCCGCGGACACGGGGAACATGGAGTTGTACGAGAAGTCGACCGCGATCGAGGCGGTGATGAACCGGGAGAAGGCGGCGAAGGGCATTTACCCGAATGTCGATTTCTACTCGGCGACGACGTACCACTGCATCGGGCTGCCGCTGGATCTGTTCACGCCGATGTTCGTGATCGGGCGCGTGGGCGGGTGGTCGGCCCACGCGATCGAGCAACTCTCGAACAACCGGCTCTTCCGCCCGGACGTGGACTACACCGGCCCGCACGGGGTGGCGTACACGCCGATCGAGAAGCGGTAAGCGATTCGCGCCAGAGACAAAGAAGGGGCCCGCACACGCGGTCGCTATGCCATGGCCTTGATGGGTTGCGCAAGGCCGGAAGCTATGGCACAGGGTGATGACGCGGCATCGGGATGCGCCTCACTTCGGTACAGAGATGGTGGCGCGGGCGAGGAAGGGGATGAGGACCCCGGGGAGGAGGAAGAGGGGCTGGCGTTCGATGAAGCCGAGCCAGAAGCACGGGGCGGCGGCGGCGACGGCAAGGGCGAAGGTGAGGAGCGTGCGTCGCGAGGGCGGGCCGCGGAAGCCGTCGGCGCCGACGCAGGCGATGAGGACGTACGAGGGGAAGACGAGGGCGTAGAAGGCCATGAAGGCACGGTAGATAAGTTCGAAGGGCGCCAGGCCTTTGTACGAGAGGTCGGGGGGGAGCATGGAAAGGATGGTGGCGAGGGCGGGCGGAATGGCGACGGCGAAAGACGCGAGCACAGGAATACGGCGGGACTTGTCTGTTGGATCTGGCCGCAACCCCGGACCGTGGATGACGGTGGTGAAACTGGCCTGGAGGATGACGTGGGCAAGGATGGGCGGGGCGAGGGCGGCGAACGGATGGACGGGGTCGATGGCGAGCGCGTGCCGTGCGTAGAGGAACGTGAGGACGATCATCGCCGGGAAGAGGACGAGGAAAGCGACGAGGAAGGTGCGTGAGCCGGCGGGGCCTTGTACGGATTGACGCGCGGCGTGGAAGGTGAGGTCGAGGTAGGGGGAGAGGGCGAAGCCGAAGACGCAGACGGGCGCGAGGGCGGCGAGATCGGCGGGTGAATGGAGCGGCACGGGAAGTGGTGGGGGCACCGAACGGCCGGCGTTCGAGAGCCACCACGCGCCGAGCGCGATCGAACAGGCGAAGGCGGCGAGCGAACCGCCCGCGCGGAAGGTGAGCGAGGGCCGGACGGCGAAGATGCCGAGGATGAGGCCGACGACCGCGGCGAGGCCGATCGTCAGGCCGAGTTTCGGCGCGTACGGCTCGATGAGGCTGAGGGTGAACCACATCTGGAAGAGGATGGTGACGAAGGAGAAGGCGCGGCAGGCGGGGTAGTGGTTGGCGAGGAACCGCTGGCTTGCGGCGGGTCGCCAGAGAAAGACGCCCATGGCGGCGGCGCCGAGGCAGTTGGGGATGGCAAAGACGAGGAAGGACCACGGGCCGTAGTCGCGGAGCAGAAGGACCGGCAGGTACATACCGATGCACCAAGTCCAGGAGGCGGCGAGGAAGGCGGCGTAGATGAGCGGGCGGAGGCGGTGCATGCGCGTCGGCGAAGCGTACCACGACGGCGCGGCGCGGATCAGCCCTGGGAAAGATCGGAGCCTTTGCCGACGGCGCGCGCGTGGCCGTGCTTGGCCTTGTTGTGCGTCGCGGGGGTGAGGTGGAAGGTGGCGGTGCACTTTCCGACGCGGCGTTCACGGGCGGCCATGCGGGCGAGGAGGTGATCCTTCGGTCGCTTCTTGGCCAGGGCAGCGGGAAGGAGGGCCTGCTGGACGATCTCGAGATCGAGGGTGAGGTTGAACTCCTTGCCGGAGGCGATGAGGGCGTCGAGGTCCTCGCGCGGGGTGACCTTGTAGAGGGCGGGGCCGAAGCAGGGGCGGAGGAACTTGTAGGTGAGTTCCTTGCAGACGAGGGTGAAGTCGCCGCCTGTTTTGGCGAAGATAAACATGCCACCGGCGATCTCGGAGTTGGCGAGGAGGGCGGCGCCGGCCATGGCGTTGTACCAGTTGCGGTTGAAGCGGCGGAAGGGGAGCTCGGCGGCGAAGGTGTTCTCGCCGACCTTCTTCATGCGGATGCCGCTGCGGAAGGCGTACGGGAGCCAGATGAGCGAGCAGACGCGGTTCCAGAAGTGGCTGCGGGAGGAGAGGCGCGCGATGAAGGCCTCGACGCGGTCCATAATGGAAAGTCGAGCGACGGGCGCGGGCGCTTCGAGGGCGGCCTCGTCGGTCGGCTCGGGCATGGGCTGAGCGGCCTGGGTCACGTGCGGGAGTTTAGGGAGTAAACACCCACGGCGAAAGTGTCAGCGCGTGCCGCGCTGCTCGGGTTCGGGGACCAGGTCGTACCACCCCTTTGAGTTTCGCCGCACGCGAACAACGGGCGCAACGGGGTCGTGATCGAGGACGAGGAGGAGGTCGTGCGAGGCCGCCTCGTCGAGAAGCCATCCGCGGGTGACCATGCTGGTGTACGGCTCGACGTCGTACCCGAGGCTGTACGCGGCGCCGACGTGGGCGCGGGTGGGCATGACGTCGGGGGTGAAGACGACGGTGCGGCCGAGGGAGTCGGTGAAGAGAATGCCCTGCTGGCCCCACGTGTGGCCCGGCGCGAGGAAGGCGTGGATACCGGGGAGGGCCTGCGTGCATCGGAGGGCGAGCGGCGCGGCGGGGCGTTCGTCGCGGTCGGGGGTGTAGCCAAGGGGGAAGGGGCGAGGGGAATCCACAAGGGCGAGGTGCGTGCGGAGGGGTTCAAGGTGATCACGGAAGTACGTGCGGGTCATGACGGAGCGGTTGGCGAGGGCGTCGTCCCACTCGCGGGCCTGGACGAAGACCTTGGCGTTGGGGAAGGTGCGGACGACGCTGGATTCGCCGGCGGAGCCGGGGCCGGTCCATTCGGGGGTCTCGCCGGGGCGGGGCTTGCGGGTGAGGCCGCCGGCATGATCGAAGTGGAGGTGGGTGACGAAAACGGCGTGGATGTCGGCGGGGTCGGTGTTGGCTTCGGCAAGGGCGGAGAGGATGGAGCGGTCTTGCAGGGCGAAGATGTCCTTGCTCTTGTCGTCGAGCTTGTCGCCGGAGCCTGTTTCGATGAGGATGTGTTGTCGCGGGCCGGGCTGGTCGGGGGTGAGGAGGAGGCAGTTGTGCTGGACGGTGATGCGACCGCGGTCGTCGGCGGGGACCGAGCGTGACCAGACGGAGCGCGGGATGAGGCCGAACATGGAGCCGCCCTCGAGTCGGAACTCGCCGGCGCGGAGGAGCGTCCAGTGGTAGCGTGGGCCGGTGTCGTACATGGGAACTCCGAGATGCGAGAGCGGGCGTATCGGCGGGAGGATAGTCTGGCGGGTCATGGCGCACGTTGGTGTGGGATCGCGGTTGGCGAGTTTGTCGGTGGTGCTGCCGAGCCGGAACGAGGCGGGGAGCATCGCGGGGACGGTGCGCGAGGTGATGGCGGCGGCGGAGAGGATCGCGACACGTGTCGAGGTGATCGTGGTGGACGACGCGAGCGAGGATGGGACAGGTGAGGCGGCGCTGAGCGTGGGCGATGGACGGGTGCGCGTGGTTCGGCGAGAGATGAGCCGCGGGTATGGCGCGGCACTGCGGACGGGGTTCGAGGCGGCCACCGGCGCCTGGGTGTTTTATACAGATGGCGACGGCCAGGTAGACCCGTCGGCGCTGACGGACGTTCCACAACTGCTGGCGACCGCGGATGCGGTAGTGGGGTTTCGCGTGAATCGCGCGGAGGGGTGTGGGCGGCGGTTCAACGCGTGGGCGTGGACGCTGGGGGTAAACGTCGTGTTCGGGCTGCGGGCGCGTGACGTGGACTGCGCGTTCAAGGTGATGCCGGGCGAGTTCGTGCGCGGCGTGCGGCTGGTGTCGGATGGGGCGCTGATCTCGGCGGAGCTCCTGGCGCATGCGAAGCGGGCGGGGCTGCGCGTGGCGACGATCGGCGTGCGGCATCGCCCTCGGCGCGCGGGGCGGGCGAGCGGGGCGAGTCTGGGCGTGATCGTGCGGGCGGTGCGGGAGTTGCTGACGCTGTCGCGGCGGATTCGGCGGGGTGAATAGTCACGCGGTACAGTGTCGCGGCGTGATAAGGCCGCGAGAACAACCCTGGTCGATGACGCTGCCGGGGCTGGCGCTGTTTCTGCTCACGCTGGTGGTGTTCAGCCCGGCGCTGCGGAACGGGTGGACGGGGTGGGACGACACGGCGTACGTCGTGAAGAACCCGCTGATGACCGCGGAGGATGGGCTGGTTCGGATCTGGACCAGCCGGGAGAGCGAGCAGTATTACCCGCTCACGAACACGTCGTACTGGCTGCAGTATCGATTGTGGGGGGTGAACCCGGGCGGGTATCACGCGGTCAATGTCGTGCTGCACGCGGTGAACGCGGTCCTGTGCCTGGCGCTGCTGCGGGCGCTGGGGTTGGGGCGGCTGGGGGCGTGCGTGGGGGCGGGGCTGTTCGCGCTGCACCCGACGCAGGTGATGAGCGTGGCGTGGATCGCGGAGCACAAGAACACGCTGTGCGGCGTGTTCGCGTTCGCGGCGATGCTGTGTTGGGAGCGGTCGAGGAACGGCACGCGCGGCGGGTGGTGGTACGCCGGCGCGGTCGTCGCGTTCGTGCTGGCGATGCTGGCCAAGTCGGCGGTGATCGGGCTGCCGGTGGCGATGGCGATGATGGATCGATTCGTGCTGGGGACGGCGTGGCGCGGGGCGCTCGCGCGGAGCGTGCCCATGCTGGCGGCCGGGGCGGTGCTGGCGGTGGTGACGGTGGTCTTCGAGCAGAAGTTCGTGGACCATGCGACGGAAGCGTGGCTGCCGGACGCGTGGGCGCGGGTGCGGCTGGCGGGGGCCGGGCCGTGGGTGTACGCGTGGCACCTGGTGTGGCCGATGCGGCTGTCGCCGGTGTACGAGTCGTGGGGTTTAGCGGGATGGAGGTGGTGGCTGCCGCTCGCGGGGAGTGTGACCGTGGCGGCGCTGGTGTGGTGGTGGGGTGAGCGAAGGCGAGGCGGGGAGGACGGCCAACCTCGGGTCGGGGCCGTGGCGTCGTGGGGCGTGCTGCATATGGGCCTCGTGCTCGGGCCGGTGTTGGGGCTGGTTCCGTTTGGGAATCTCGCGGTGACACCGGTGTCGGATCACTTCCTGTATCTGGCCACGATCGGCGTGTTTGCGGCCGTTGGGGCGATGGTGGAGCGGCTCGGCGGGCGAGGCTGGGTGGTGGCGGGCGTGCTCGGGGCGTGGCTGAGCGTGGTGTCATGGCGTGATACGCGCGTGTATCGGGACGCGGTGAGCATGTGGACGCGTGGGGTGGAAGTGGCGCCCGGAAGTTTTATCGCGCATTTGGGGCTCGCGGAAGGGATGGCGAAGTCTGGGCGACGCGCGGAAGCGGTGGCGCACTACGAGCGGGCGGTGGCGATCCGCCCTACGTGGCCGGATGGGTGGGAGTTGCTGGCCAAGGCCAGGGCGACGGAGGGCGCCTGGGCCAAGGCGGCGGAGGCGTATCGGTCGTTGCTGGCGTTGAGGCCCGGCAACGTGCCGGCGCGCGTGGGGCTGGCCGAGGCGTTGGAACGGAGCGGGCGGATCGAAGAAGCCCTGCGGGAGTTCGAGACGGCGGTGGCGGCGGACGGGACGAACAAGGACGCGCGCTTGGGGCTGGCGAAGATGTACCTCGGGTTTGCGCGATATCAGGAGGCGCTGGGCCAGTTTCGAGCGTTGACGGGAACGCACCCGGGAGAGACGATCGGGTATGTCGGCGCGGCGCAGTGCCTCCGGGCGTTGCGGCGGGATGAAGAGGCGGTGGCCACGCTGCGGGTGGGTCTGGCGATCACGCCCGACGAGGTGCCGCTGCTGAACATGACCGCGAGAGTGCTCGCGACGGCGCGCGATGACGCGGTGCGGAAGCCGGCGGAGGCGGTGGCGCTGGCGGAGCGGGCGGCGGGGTTGAGCCAGTACGAGAACCCGCTGGTGCTGGAGACGCTGGCGGCGGCGTACGCAAGCCACGGGTGGGCCACCGAGGCGGAGGCCGTAGCTCGCCGGGCGGCGATGGTGCACCGGCGGCTAGGCCATGAACGGGCCGCGAAGCAGTGCGAGGCGAACGCGGAACGGTTCGCGGCGGGGGAGTCGCTGGTCGAATAGCACGCGAGCGAACCCGGGAAAGAGATGACGAGTAGGGTGGGTACGCATGAATGTGTTCTACATGATCCTGCTGCTCATCCCGACGCTGAACGTGCTGTGGTGGTGGTGGGCGGGGAGGCGATTGGCACGGGCCGGGGCGCCGCGGTGGACGCGGGCCGCGCTGGCCGCGTTCGTGCTGCTGCACCTGGCGGGGTACGCGTGGGTGATTCTCTCGCGGCGCGGGGGCGTGGGCGTGCCGCCGCCGATGCCGGTCCTGGCGACGGTGTACGTGTGGTGCATGGTGGTGCTCCCGCTCACGTGCGTGGGAACCGTGGCCGTGATGTCGGGCGAGGGCGTCCTGGCCGCGTGGCGGTGGTTGCAACGGCGCTGGGGCGTGGCGGTGGAGCCGGCACGGGTGAACCAGTCGCGTCGGCGGGCGCTGGCCTCGATGGCGCTGGTGGGCGCGCCGGTCGCCGCGCACGCCGGAGCGCTGGCGGAAGGACTGGCGAGCCTGGGGACGGTACGGACGCGGGCGTTTGAGGTTCCGATCCGCGACTTGCCGCGTGAACTGGAAGGGTTCTGCATCGCGCACGTGTCGGACACGCACGTGGGGCGATTCACGCGTGGAGCGGCCTTGCGCGGAATCGCGGACACCGTCAACGCGATGTCGCCGGACCTCGTGGTGCTCACGGGCGACCTGATCGACTACACGACGGCGGACCTGCCGGAGGCGATTTCGTTCCTGCGGTCGCTGCGATCGACACGCGGGCTGGCGTTGTGTGAGGGAAACCACGATTTGTTCGAAGGGGTCGAGGTGTTCCGGCGGGGCGTGCGCGACGCGGGGCTGAACCTGCTGACGAACGAGTCGATGATCGTGCCCGTGGGTTCGGCGGCGGTGCAGGTGCTGGGCATCGCGTGGGGGGCGCGGCGCGGGGCGGAGGCGGCGGACCACGTAGCCCGCGTGGCGAGGTTGCGCGAGCCCGGGACGGTGCCGATCCTGCTGGCGCACCACCCGCACGCGTTCGACGCGGCGGCGGAGACGGCGATTCCGCTGACGCTGGCGGGGCACACGCACGGGGGGCAGTTGATGCTGACGGACCGGCTGGGGGCCGGGCCGGCGATCTTCAAATATTGGAGCGGGCTCTACCAGCGCGGAGCCTCGTCGCTGGTGGTGAGCAACGGCGCGGGGAACTGGTTCCCGCTGCGGGTGAACGCGCCGGCGGAGGTGGCGACGGTGACGCTGCGGCGGGCCGAGGTCGGTTGACTTGAATGATCAGCACGTGCCGTCGTCGGGGTTGTCAAACGCGCCGGCGGCGAAGGCGGTCGCCCTTGGCGGCAGCCGCCGCAGCGCCTGGTAGCGGACGCGGAAGAAGTGCGGGTCTTTGCGGTATTCCTGCACGACGAGTTGGTGGTAGCCCCGCCCGCACTCGGGGCAGCGGCCGTGCTCCGGAACGTTCACCATCGAGTAGCCGCAATGGATACAGAAATCGTCCTTGCGTTCCTTGACGAGTTTTTTGATGACGTTGGTGACGACCAGGGCGCCGAAGGCGCCGACGAAGATGAGGAGTTTGATCTCGCCGGCGAGGGCGTTGATTCCGAGCCAGGGCGAGAGGATGATGAGCGTGAGGAGCCCGAGAAACACGATGAGGATGCCGGCGATGATGATCCAACGCCAGCCGAGCGCACGGGCGATATCGGCGAAGCCGGGTTCCCACCACGGGCCGGTTGGGTCGAACATGGTGCCGCCGGGGAGGAGGGCGTCGGCGGGGGTCGGCGCGAGGTGGGCCGGGGTGGCGTGGACGGGTTCTGGGACAACTTCGAGCCCGTGGAGGCGTCGCGGCGGCAGGGGTGGGGGCGTGGGAGGATTCATGGCGTGACGGCTACCCTCGCGGGATCCCATGGGTGTGGCGCGTTCGCCGCGGAGACTGAACCATGAGCATGCCGGTCACGACGACGTTCACGCTGGAAGGATATCGCATCGTGGAGTACAAGGGCGTGGTGCGGGGGATCATTGTGCGGGCGCCGACGATCTCGCAGGGGTTCCTGGGCGGGTTGAAGTCGATCGTGGGGGGGCGGATCGGGGCGTACACGGAGATGTGCGAGCAGGCGAGGCAGCAGGCGTACGAGTTGATGATGGACCATGCGCGTGCCGTCGGGGCGAACGCGATCGTGGGGCTGCACTACGACGCGGCGGACGTGGGCGGGGGCGGGCGTGCGACGGAAGTGTTGTGCTACGGGACGGCGGTGGTGGTGGTGCCGCGGCTGCCGCCCGGGTGAATCAGGCGCCGAGCATGGGGATTCGGACGGCGTGCTCGCGCGCACAATCGCGGGCGAGGTCGTACCCCGCGTCGGCATGGCGGAAGACGCCCATCATGGGGTCGTTGGCGAGGACGCGTTCGAGGCGTCGGGCGGCGTCGGGCGTTCCGTCGGCGACGATGACTTGCCCGGCGTGCTGGGAGTAGCCGATGCCCACGCCCCCGCCATGGTGGAAGGAAACCCAAGACGCGCCCGAGGCGGTGTTGACCAGGGCGTTGAGGATGGCCCAGTCTGAGATGGCGTCGGAGCCGTCCTTCATGGCCTCGGTTTCGCGGTTGGGCGAGGCGACCGAGCCGCAGTCGAGGTGATCGCGGCCGATGACGATCGGAGCGGCGACGCGGCCCTCGGCGACCAGGCGGTTGAAGAGCAGGCCGGCCTTGTCGCGTTGGCCCAGGCCCAGCCAGCAGATGCGAGCCGGGAGGCCCTGGAAAGCAAAGCGCGGGGCGCAGCGGTCGAAGTCGCCGGCGAGGAGGGCGTCGGGGTTGGCGTGGCAGCCGAGGACCCAGCGGTGAAGTCGGGCGTTGTACTCGCTTACGTCGGCGGGGAAAAGTTTGAGGATTTCGTGGTCGGTGACGAAGATGTCGCGGGGCTGGCCGGAGAGCGCGGCCCAGCGGAACGGCCCTCGCCCGACGCAGAACTGCGGGCGGATATACGCGGGGACAAAGCCGGGGAAGGCGAAGGCGTCGGCGTAGCCGTGCTCGAGGGCGCGCTGGCGGATGTTGTTGCCGTAGTCGAAGGTGTCGGCGCCCTTGCGTTGGAGAGCGACCATGGCGCGGACGTGGTCGGCCATGCTGGCCATGCTTCGGCGGACGTACTCGGCGGGGTTGGCAGCGCGGAGGGCGGCGCCCTGTTCGAGGGAGAGGCCCTGGGGGAGGTAGCCGTGGAGCGGGTCGTGGGCGCTGGTCTGATCGGTAAGGACGTCGGGGGTGATATCGCGGGCGAGAAGTCGCTGGAGAAGATCAACGGCGTTGGCGTGGACGCCGATGCTGACGGCGCGAGAGTCGGCGGCGGCACGGACGGCGCGGTCGATGGCGTCGTCGAGAGTGGGGGCGATCTCGTCAAGGTAGCGGTCGCGTTGGCGGCGCTGAAGGCAGGCAAGGTCGACGTCGGCGATGAGGCAGGTTCCGCGGGCAAGGGTGACGGCGAGGGGTTGGGCGCCGCCCATGCCGCCGCAGCCCGCGGTGACGCAGAGCCGCCCGGCGAGGTCGCCCCCGAAGCGGGTCCGGCCGCACTCGGCAAAGGTTTCGTACGTGCCCTGGAGAATCCCTTGCGTGCCGATGTAGATCCACGAACCGGCGGTCATCTGCCCGAACATGATGAGGCCCTTGGCGGCCAGTTCGTCGAAGTGCTTCTGCGTGGCCCAGTGCGGGACGAGGTTGGAGTTGGCGATGAGCACGCGCGGGGCGTCGGCGTGCGTGCGGACGATGCCCACGGGCTTGCCGGACTGGACGAGCAGGGTGTCGTCGGGCCCGAGCGAGCGGAGCGCGGCGACGATGGCGTGATAGGCGGGCCAGGAACGGGCGGCCTGACCCCGCCCGCCGTAGACCACGAGGTCAGCGGGACGCTCGGCCACCTCGGGGTCGAGGTTGTTCATGAGCATGCGGAGGGCGGCCTCGGCCTGCCAGGTCTGACAGGAACGTGCGGAGCCACGGGGACTTCGGATGGTCTCGGGCATGGGCGGGCCTTGAGTTGAAGTGGGTCAGACGTCCGGGCCTTGGGGCCATTCCCAGGGCGTGCCGGGGGTGTAGCCGACGAGGTCGTAGAGGTCCTTGCGGGATTGCATGGCATCGAGGAGCGAGGCGGCGGAGCCTTCGTCGCGGAGTGTGCTGAGGGCGCGGGTGACGGCCCCCATGGCGACGCGGAGGAGCGTGACGGGGTAGATGACGATGGAGTAGCCCATGGCGGCGAAGCGGGCGAGGGGGATCATGGGGGTCTTGCCGAACTCGGTCATGTTGGCGAGGAGGTAGGGGCCGCCGCGGGGGGACGGGCCTCGGAGCGATTGCATTCTGGCGGCGAAGGCGGCGAACTCGGCCTCGGTGGCGAGGCCTTCGGGGAAGATCATGTCGGCGCCGGCGAGGGCGTAGGCGGCGGCGCGGTCGGCGGCGGCGTCCAGGCCGTCGACCCCGCGGGCGTCGGTGCGGGCGCAGACGACGAATCCCTCGAAGGCGGACGCGGCGCGAACGGCCCACTGGATTTTTTCGATCATGTGATCGGTGGGGATGAGTTCCTTGCCGTCGAGGTGCCCGCATCGCTTGGGGAACTTCTGGTCTTCGAGGTGAAGCCCGGCGGCGCCGGCCCGGGCGTATTCGACGACGGTTCGTCGCACCGACTCGGCCTCGCCAAAGCCGGTGTCGGCGTCGGCGAGGACGGGCAGGCCCGAGGCGTCGGCGACTTCGCGGATGAGGCGGGCGAAGTGCTCAAGGGTGAGCAGGCCGACGTCGGGCACCCCTGCGCAGACGCTGGTGGCGGCGCCGGAGACGTAGCAGGCGTAAAAACCGGCCTTGGCGATGGCGCGGGCCGCGAGGGCGTTGAACGCGCCGGGGGCGGCCACACATTGGGCGTTCATCAGCGCTCGCAAACGATGTCCCGGCGTGGTCATGGGCGCATCGTAGAACGCCGAGAGGGTCCTGCGGCATGGCGGTGCCACGGCGGGTAGACTGCGCTCATGCTGCACACGATCATCGCGATGCTCGTACTCACCCAACCTCCGCCAGCGTTGCCCTCGGAACTGGCGGCGGCGGTTTCGGCGGATCGCGCCAAGGCGGCGGTGGAATCGCTCGCGGGGTTCGGCACGCGGCACACGCTGTCCGACCCGGCGCACCCGACGCGGGGAATCGGAGCGGCGCGAACCTGGCTGAAGACGCAGTTCGAGTCGTACGGCGGTGGGCTGGAGGTGTCGTTGGATGCGCACCAGGTGCCGCCCATGCCGCGCCTGCCGCGGGGGGGCGAGGTGGTGAACGTGATGGCCATCAAGCGGGGGTCGATGCCCGAGGCGGCGGGACGTGCGTATTACGTCGTGGGGCACTTCGACACGATCAACGCGGACCGGATGGATCCCGAGGGCGATGCGCCGGGGGCGAACGACGACGCCTCGGGGACGGCCGTGGTGCTGGAGTGTGCCCGGGTGCTGGCGGGGGTACCGCTCGAGGCGACGGTGGTGTTTTTGTGCACGGCGGGAGAAGAGCAGGGGCTGGTGGGCGCGAAGTTCCACGCGGAGGCGGTCGCGGCGAAGAGGCCGTATGAGATCCTGGGCGTGCTGAACAATGACATCGTGGGCGACCCGAGCGTGCCGTTCGTGTTGCCCGGGGGCGGACCGAGGCCGGACGCGAGCGGGTTCGTGCGGGTGTTTTCGGAAGGCGTGCCGCGGAATCCGTCGGCGGAAGAGCTGGCGAGTATCCGGCAGTTGGGGGCGGAGTCGGACTCGGCGAGCCGGCAGTTGGCGCGGTTCGTCGCGTACGTCGCGGAGCGGGAGAACACGGTGGTGAGGCCGATGCTGGTGTTTCGCCCGGATCGGTTCCTGCGCGGGGGGGACCACACGGCGTTCAACGAGGCGGGGTTCCCGGCGGTGCGGTTCAGCGTGCCGGCGGAGGATTACACGCGGCAGCACGTGAACGTGACCGAGCGGGATGGGAAAAAGTACGGGGACGTTCCGGAGTTTGTAAGCGGGGCGTATGTTGCCGACGTGGCTCGGCTGAACGCCGCCGTGCTGGTGCACCTGGCGAACGCGCCCCGGCCCCCGGGGAAGGTGCGGATGGTGGCGGCCCAACTGGAGCAGGGGACGACGCTGCGGTGGGAGGCCAGCCCGGAACCCGACGTGGCGTGGTATGAGGTCGTGTGGCGACGCACGACGGCGGCGACATGGGAAGAATCGGCGACGGTAGGGAACGTGACGGAGTGGAAGACAGGGGCGAGCAAGGACAACTTCTTCTTCGGCGTGCGGGCGGTAGACCGGGAGGGTTATCGCAGCCCGGTGTCGGCGGCGGGGGTGGGGTCGCGATAACAGGGAGCGCACCGGGATTGGTGCGGTCGCGAGCGGCGAGCCGATACGAGTCGGCCATGCGCTCCACAACCCCCACAACCCAACACCAACTGTCCGTTACGCCGGAGGTCAAAACCGTACCGTCCGGCGTGCCCGGGATCGAGCCGAGGAACGACGACCGAGTGAGGCCCGTGCGGAAACGCACGTCGGCGCTCTCGTGGCTCGGGGGCGCGTCGCTGGCCGGTCGGGCGGTGCATCTGCTGGGCGTGGGCGGGTCGGGGATGAGCGGGTTGGCGCGGATGCTGGCGGCACGCGGGGCGCGCGTGACGGGGACGGATCGCGAGCCGTCGGCGATGACGGAGGCGCTGTTGCACGGCGGGATCGGCGTGACCTACGAGCACGCGGGGGCCGGGTTGCCTGAGGCCTGCGACCTTGTCGTGGCGTCCGCGGCGATCAGCCCGGGCCATCCGTTGTACACGGCGGCGGTGGCGCGCGGGGTGGAGGTGGTGCTGTACGCCGAGGCGCTGGGGGCGTGCATGGCGGGGCGGGTCGGGGTGGCGGTGGCGGGAACGCACGGGAAATCGACGACAACGGCGATGCTGGGGTGTGTGCTGACGGACGCCGGATTGGACCCCACGGTCATTGTGGGGGCGACAAGTTCGCAGTTGGAGCGGGGGTGTCTTGGCGGGCCGACGGGCGCGGGGTCGGGGTTCCGGCTCGGGGCGGCTACGACGACAGCCGGGCCGTGGGGGGGGAAGCCCGGCATTCTGGTCGCGGAGGCGTGCGAGTACAACCGCTCATTTCATCACTACAGGCCGAAGGTCGCGTGTATCTCGTCGGTGGAGGCGGACCATCTGGACTGCTACGCGACGTTCGACGCGGTGATCGAGTCGTTCCGGGAGTTCGCGGCGATGCTGCCCACGGCACGGGCGGGGGGCAAGTTGCTGATCGGGCACGACAACACGCAGCGGGCGCGGGTGACGGCGGGGCTGCGATGCAAGGTGGAGACGATCGGGTTTTCGCCCGAGGCGGATTGGGTGGTGGAGTTCGACCCGGGAACGCGGCGGGTGACGGTCGTGCGCGATCGTGCGGTGGTGGGAACCTGGATCAACATGGTGCCCGGGGCGCACAACGCGGTGAACGCGGCGACGGCGTTCGTCATGGCGCGGTGGTTGGGGGCCGAGCGTGGGCGAATGGAGGCCTCGCTGGCGGCGTTCGCGGGGATCGATCGGCGGATGCAGCGGGTGGGCGAGGTGGTCGTGCCGGGAGGCGCGGTTCGGGTGTACGACGACTATGGGCACCACCCGACGGAGGTGGACACGACGCTGCGGGCGTTGCGGGAGTATGAGCGGCCCGAGGCGCGCGGGGGGCGGCTCATCTGCGTGTTTCAGCCGCACCAGCACAGCCGCACGCGACACCTGCTGGAGGAGTTCGCGCAGTCTTTTTCGCAGGCGGACGTGGTGATCGTGCCGCCGATCTATTTCGTGCGGGACAGCGAGGCGGAGAAGACGCGGGTATCGTCGGCGGACCTGGTGGCGCGGCTGCGCGAGCGCGGGAGCGAGGCGATGCACCTCGACACGTTCGGCGCGATCGTGGAGCACCTGCAGAACCTCTGCCGCCCCGGCGACGTGGTGGTGACGATGGGGGCGGGGCCGGTGTGGCAGGTGGCGCGGGAGTTTGTTGCGGGCGTTCGCGGGCTCGCGGCGGCGTAGGGAGCGGATGATGTCGGTCGCTGTTCGAAGGCCTGTTCGCACGCACGCGCCGATCCCGACGTGGTTCGGGGTGGGGGGCGGCGCCGACTCCATGATTGAGGTGCGCACGGAGGAGGATGTGTGCCGCGGGCTGGAGATCGATCCGTCGCCGCGCGTGCTCGGGGACGGGGCGAACCTGCTGGTGGATGACGATGGGGTGGATGGTGTGGTGCTGGCGATGGGCGGGTTCGGCGAGGTCGCGATGGATCCGGGCGGGGCGGTGGCGGCGGCGGCGGGGGCGAACCTGCCGAAGTTGATCGCGGAGACCGTAAGGCGTGGCCTGGGCGGACTGGAGGGGCTGGCGGGAGTTCCCGCGACGGTTGGGGGCGCCGTGGTGATGAACGCGGGGGGCGCGTTCGGACAGATCGCGGACGCGGTGGCGCGCGTGCACGGGTTTGACCCTGACGGGCATCGGCGGACGCTGGAGCGGGCCGAGATCGACTTCGGGTACCGCCGATCCGGGCTGCACGGGTGGGTGATCACGCGGGTGGAGTTACGGCTGAGGCCGGGCGATGCGGCGGGGTTGCGCACGCAGGTCAAGCGTGTGATGGAGTACAAGAAGCAAAGCCAGCCGATGGCGGCAAGGTCGGCCGGGTGCTGCTTCAAGAACCCGACCGTGACGCACGACCTCGTGGGCGACGATGGGGTGGAGATCGCGCGGGCGGGGGATCGAGTGTCGGCGGGGCTTCTGATCGACCGTGCGGGGCTGAAGGGGCTGCGGGTGCGGAGCGCGTGTGTGAGTGAACGGCACGGGAACTTCCTGGTACCGGACGTGAACGGGTCGGCGAGGGACGTGATCGAGTTGATGGAGACGGTCGAACGGCGCGTGCTCGATCGGTTCGGGGTGCGGCTGGAGCGCGAGGTGGTGGTATGGCGTCGCCGGTAAGCGTGCTGGTGTTGGGGGGCGGGCCGGACGCGGAGCGCGAGGTGTCGCTGATGTCGTCGCGCGCTGTCGCCGAGGCGCTGGCGAGCGACGCGCGGTTTACGGTACGGTACGAGGTGATTGGGCGGATCACGGCGGAGGAACTTCGCAGCCTGCCGGGGGACGTGGTGTTCCCGGTGCTGCACGGGGCCTTTGGGGAAGGCGGGCCGTTGCAGGACCTGCTGGAGGCCGACGGTCGGGCGTATGTCGGTTCCGGGCCGGGGGCCTCGCGCCTGGCGATGGACAAGATGGGGACGAAACTGTCGGCGGCGCGCGAGGGGGTCCGCACGTGCCCGGCGTGTGTGCTGAACGCTGCCGACCCGGCGTGCCCGCTGCCCCTGCCGGTGGTGGTGAAGCCGATTCACGAGGGATCGTCGGTCGGGGTGCATATCTGCCGCGACGAGGCCGCGTGGCGGGCGGCTCGCGAGGCGGCGATCGGGGACACAGCGAAGCACCCCGGTCGGGTGTACATGGTGGAGAGTGCGGTGCTCGGCGGGCGCGAGGTTACGGTGGGGCTGTTGGACGGGGCGGCCCTGGCGCCCATCGAGATCAAGCCCGCGACCGAGTTCTACGACTACGAGGCCAAGTACCTCCGGGATGACACGCGGTACGACGTGGACCCGTCGCTGCCGGGGGATGTAGGAAAAACGATGCGTCGAGACGCGGAGCGGCTTGGGCGTGCGATGGCGCTGCGGCACATGGCGCGTGTGGACTTTCTGGTGGATCGGTCGGGTGTTCCCTGGATGCTGGAGGTGAACACGATCCCGGGGTTTACGTCGCATTCACTGCTGCCGAAAGCGGCGGCTCATGCCGGGTTGAGTTTCACCGGCTTATGCACAAGGTTGGTGGAACTGGCGTTGCGAGACGCCGCTGGGCCGCGATGATTCGAGTACCGGCGGGCGCTCGGCCGATCTAGGGCGGTCCAGTTGCACCTTCTACGTGGAATCCTCCATGCCGCCGACCCGAACGGAACCATTCGCCTGGAAGTCATTCTTTGTTCACGTGGGGATGTTCGGGGCCGTCGCGGTCGGGCTGGGCGTGCTGGCGGGGGCGATACTTGGGTTGGAACCGCTGGAACGGCGGGCATCGGCACGCGTCGCCCGGACGACGCCGCATGTCAGGATCGTCTGGCCGAATTCACTCCCGGGTAGCGAGGGAACATGGCTCCCCGGCGATGAGCAGGAACGCTTGATGCGGCTGGCCTATCACGCGGTGGAGGGCGGGTCGTCGTTCTCGCGCATGCCGCTCGAGCGGCTGAGCCAGTCCATGGCCGATTCGGGGTGGTTCCGAGGTACGCCGATCGTTCGACGCGACACGCACGGGTACGTGGTCGAGGGTTCGTGGCGTGTACCCGCCGCGGTGGTTCGAGCGGGCGAGAAGGATTATCTCATCTCATGGGAAGCATCCCCCTTGCCGAAGGTGTACCCGGCGGGCGGATCAAGGCTTCCGGCGATCCTGAACCCGGCCCAAACGCCGCCGATGCACCCGGACGGGATGCCGGACAAGGCACGCCCGTGGCCCGGAGAGGACGTGGGGGCGGCGTTGGAGTTGCTGGCGACGGCGGCGTCGCAGCCTTGGGCGGGTCAGGTGGCGGGCGTGGACGTGTCGAAGTACGCGGCGGAAGGGTCGCTGATGCTGGTGACGCGCGGGGGGAACACGATCGTCTGGGGCGGGAGGCCGACCAAGCCGAGGCTGGGCGAGGTCAGCACGGCGCAGAAGTTGATTCATCTGTCGCAGTTGCGGCGTGACTTCGGGACAATCGACGCGGGCTACCCGCTGATCTACGTGAACACGGATCGGTTGCAGTTCGATACGACGGCCACCGCGCGACAGCAGGCGGGCGTGGACGATCGGGCGCCGTTGTAGCGTGCGATCAGGCTGCGAGGAGAAGTTCGATGCGGGTCAGGGGCAGGGCGCCCCGCCGACGACGAGTTCGACGGCTTCGACGTCGAGGCCGTTGACGGCGCCGTCCTGATTGAAATCAGGGTCCGGCTGGCAGAAATCGGACAGGTCGCCGCCCACGGCGAGTTCCATGATTTCGACGTCGAGGCCGTTGACGGCGCCGTCGCAGTTGACATCGGCATCGCAGGCCGGGGGCGGCGGGGTGATGTTGCCGAGGTAGAGGGTGACGTTGTACGCCTCGTCCACGCTGGCGTTGTTGGCGCCGGGGAGGGTGGGGTCGATGAACAGGCCGTCCTGATCGACGTCGTAGACGACGCGAGCGATGAAGACGAGGCCGCCGAGCGCGAGCGGGGAGGCGGGCTGGAGGGAGGCGGGGTCGAGGTTGTTCCAGGCGGTGGACGCGACGCTGCCGGAGAAGAGGGCGGCGGAGGAGACGGAGTCGCTGTCGGCCAATGAGAGCGAGGCGATGCGGTAGTTCCGGGCGGCGTTCCGTCCGGCGATGACATCGCCGACACGCAGGAGGCGTTCGAGCTTGTAGCAGAACGAGTCGGGGTCGTAGACGGCACGGACAAGGGCGATATCGAAATCGGTGACGACGGCGGCGCCCGTCCATCGCTTGAGGGCGGAGGACGCGATGAAATAGAGGTTGCCGGCGGCGTCGAGGGCGGGGCAGGAGAGGGAAGGCCCGACAAGGCCGAGCGAGGATTCGTGAAGGCCCGCGAGGCGGCCGATGGGCGCGTCGAGGGCGTTGATCTGCCCGTCGCCCTCGCCGGCGTCTCCCGAGCCGGGGGCGCCGTCGGCGCCGAAGTCGCCGAGGATGTTCTTGCCGGTCATGGTCGCGGCATCAACCCAGGCGGCGACTGTCCACTGAGCGGAGGCAACGGGGTTGGCAGGGTTGAAGCGGACGACGGCGATCGCGTTGGTGCCCGCGGCGGGGTTGGGTGTTGAGCCGGCGTAGATGACCCCGGCGGCGAGGCCACGCCCGGCGGCGTCCTTGCCGATGGCCATGGGGCCGACGCCGCCTCGGAAGGTGATCTGGCTGTCATAGCCGCGGAACCCCCCGCCGGCGATGGGCCAGGCGAAGGCATCGCAGGCGTCGGTCAGCGAGGCGGGCAACGTCAGCGTCACAGGGCTCGTGAGGATTCCCGTGGCGGCATGGCCCCACAGGCTGATGGAATCAACCTTGCCCCCGCCACCGGTGGAGCGGGTAAGCATGCCGCCCGTGGCGGCGGTGTTCGGGAAGACTTGGGCGGCGGAGATGGCGGGGCTGCCACGGTGATCGAGAGCACCCGGTCGGTGTGCCGTGGTGGGGGTGGTGGTGTTGGGAGAAACTTCGAGGCGGAGGTTGCCGGCGAAATCGGCGACGACCGCGCGGCTGAGGCCCGCAAGATCGGCGGGAATAGCCGCGGGGGCGGCGAGTGTGACGGGGTGGTTCTGGGCGATCCAATCGGTGGAGGCGGCCTGGCTCGCGCCGCTGGCATCGATGAGGTTGGGGGCCGTGGATCGTGCGGGAAGGCGTACGCGCAGAATGTTGTCGCCCTGGAGGAGTGCGGTGGCGGGACCGGCGGAACCGAACGAATCGGCGCGGAAGACGAGATTGCCGTCGGCGTCGATCGCCCCAAGCCCGAACTGCGAGCGGTCGAGCACGGCGGGGCCGGACGTGTTGTGGGCGGCGGTCACGCGGGTGATGTAGAGCCGATCGGGCACGGCGGGGTCGAAAGCGACGTGGGCGCCGTAGAGGACGTTGGCGAAGTAGACGGATGAGCCGGAGAGCATTTCGTCGACGTCGAGGGCGGCGATGGCGAAGCGTGTGGCCGTGCCGACGGGCGTGACGGCGGTGTTGAGCGCGGTGTTGTTCTCCGTGGTGTGGATGCCCCCGCCGGCGGCGGACCAGCGGGCGAACGAGGACGCCGGGTAGGGTTGAGAGAGGCGGGCCGAGGGGCTTAGGGTGGGGGCGAGGTTGTAGGCGGTGAAGCGGGACTGATTGATTCGGCCGGCCTTGAGGACAGGGCCGATGCCGAAGGGCGTGCCCCAGGAACCTTGAAGAGGCGCCAGGTCGAGCACGTAGGAGACACGGGCGTAGGCGGTGGCCCATGGAGCGGTGGCGTCGCCCGGCAGGCCGTTGCCGCCGTTGGCGTTGCGAGAAACGCTGTCCTGAGCGACGGCGGTCCCGGATGCGATCACGAGCGAAAGCACGGCGATGTGTGACGTACGAACCATGGCGCGTCCCGATAACATGCGTCCGCCGATTCCCTGAAGGGCAGTGTATCGACGAACCGCGAACATGGGAACGGCGATTTTGACGGGTAATGCCCCCCCTGACCTCGGTACGCACGCGGAGGTCCTAGCGTTGCACGCGGGAGCGGCCAAGGCAAGCTCGTCGCATTTCGTGTACATTCCGCGCCCTTGATGACACCGCCGGAACACCTGACTTCATCGGCTCGGCCGCGCATCGCGTATTTCTCGATGGAGGTTGCACTTTCGGCTGATTTGCCCACGTACAGCGGCGGGCTGGGTGTGCTGGCGGGGGACACACTGCGCGCCGCGGCGGACGTCGGGCTGCCGATGGTGGGCGTGACGCTCCTTCACCGGGCGGGATACTTCCATCAGCGGCTGACCGGGGATGGCCGGCAGGTGGAGGAGCCGGCACGGTGGCGCCCTGAGTCATGGCTGACTCGCACGGCGGGAACGGCCTCGGTGTCGATCGAGGGGCGCGAGGTGCACGTCGTCGCGTGGCGATTCGACGTGGTGGGGCACGGGGGGCACACGGTCCCGGTGTACCTGCTCGACTGCGACCTGGCGGTGAATGACCCGGCGGATCGGCGGCTGACGGACGCGCTCTACGGCGGGGACCATGCGCATCGGCTGGCGCAGGAGATCGTGCTGGGCATCGGCGGGGTGCGCGTGCTGCGGAGCCTGGGGCTGGACACCCTGGGCACGTATCACATGAACGAGGGGCATGCGGCGCTCCTGACGGCGGAGTTGATGCGGGAGTTGGCGCTGCGGATCGGCGCCCCCATCGATTCGGAGGCCGCGGCGCGGCTGGTGCGGGAACGGTGCGTGTTTACGACGCACACGCCGCTGGCGGCGGGGCACGATCGTTTCTCGTTCGACCTGACTCGGCAGGTGGCCGGGGAAGGGGCCGTGTTTCTGCGCGCCCCTGCGTTCGTGCACGACCACGTGCTCGACACGACCCGGACGGCGCTGGGGCTGTCGCGGTTCGCCAACGCCGTGTCGCGGCGGCACGCGGAGGTCACGCGGGAGATGTTCCCGGGGCACATGATCCACGCGATCACGAACGGCGTGCACCCGGCGACCTGGGTGCACCCGACCATGCGCGAGGTGTGGGATCGGCACGCGCCGGGGTGGCAAGGGGATTCGGCGGCGCTGGCGGGGCTCACGCGCGTGCCGGGGTGGGACGTGCTCGCGGCCCACCGACGCGTGAAGGCGGCGATGGTGCGGCGGGTCAATCACGAGGCCAACGCGGGGTTGACGCCCGAGGCGTTCACGCTGGGGGTGGCGCGGCGCTGCACGCCGTACAAGCGGCTCGACATGATCCTGGCCGATGTGCCGCGGCTGGAACGGCTGGCGGCGATGCACGGACCCATCCAGATCGTGTTCGCGGGGAAGTCGCACCCACGGGACGGGGGCGGGAAAGAAATGCTGGCGCGGCTCACGGCGGCGGCGCGGGCATCGAGCGACCTGGTTCGCGTGGCCTTCGTGCCGAACTACGACCTGTCGCTGGCGGCGGACCTCGTGGCGGGGGTGGACGTGTGGGTCAACGTGCCGGTCAGGCCGCTGGAAGCGTCGGGGACGAGCGGGATGAAGGCGGCGATGAACGGCGTGCCGTCGCTGTCGGTGCTGGACGGGTGGTGGGTAGAGGGGCATGAGGAAGGCGTGACGGGTTGGGCGATTGGCGACGATGAACCGCCGCGCGAGGAGCACGAGCAGTGGGCACGGGACGCGGAGGCGTTGTACGAGAAGCTGGAGCGCGTGATTGTGCCGCTGTATCACGCACGGCCCGAGGCGTGGGCGGAGGTGATGAAAGGGGTGGTGACGCGGAACGGGCCGCGGTTCTCGACGCACAGAATGGTGCGGGAGTACGCCGAGCAGGCGTACGGCGTCAGGCCTGGTGCGGCAGAAGTTTCTTGAGTTCGCGGCGCATGATCTTGCCGGTGGGGTTGCGGGGGAGTTGGTCCAACACGCGAATCTGATCGGGGACCTTGTACCCGGCGAGGTGCTGGCGGCACCAGCGCTTGAGCGCGGCTTCGTCGAACGAGGCGCCCTCGCGGAGTTCGACAAAGGCGACGGGGAGTTCGCCGCGGAGGGGGTCGGCAAGCCCTACAACGCCGGAGGCGGCGATGGATTCGTGCTTGTTGAGAACTTCCTCGATCTCGCGGGGGAAGACGTTCTCGCCGCCGACGATGAGCATTTCCTTGATGCGGCCGGTGATGAAGAGGTGCCCGTCGTCATCGAGTCGGCCCATGTCGCCGGTTTTGAGAAAGCCGTCGGGGGTGAAGACGGCGGCGGTTTCATCGGGAAGGTGGAAGTACCCCTGCATGATGTTGGGGCCACGCATCTGGACTTCACCGTCGTGATGCGGAGGGAGCGGGGCGCCGGTGGCGGGGTCGATGATGCGTTGGACGAGGCCCGGCATGGCGCGGCCGACGGAGCCGGGGCGCCATTCGTCTGGTCGGCACCAGTTGGAGACGGGCGCGGTTTCGGTGAGGCCGTAGCCTTCGTTGAGGGTGACCCCGAATCGCTGGCGGAAGGCGTCGAAGGTGGAACGCGGCAGGGGCTCGCCGCCGGAGACGATGAGGCGGAGCGAGGCGAAATCGTCGGGGGAGGCGTCCTTGACGCTGAGGAGGGCGTTGTACATGGACGGGATGGCGATGAAGATGGATGGGCGATGCTCGCGGAGGAGTTTGATGATTTTGTGCGGGACGAAGCGGGCGGTGTAGACGGCGCGGGGGCCGGCGGCGAGGGGCATGAGCGTGAGAACGGTGAGGCCGAACGAATGGAACTGGGGGAGCACCCCGAGGATGGAATCGCGGGGGGTGATCTCGATGTAGTCGAGGACCTGCTGGATGTTGGCGGCGATATTGCCGTGGGAGAGCATGACGCCCTTGGGTTTGCCGCTGGTGCCGGAGGTGTAGAGGAGGACGGCGAGGTCCTCGGCGGCGGCCGGGGCGGGCCAGACCGGCTCGGGAATTGAGCGGAAGTCGATGTCTTCGAGATAGTGAAGGGAGGCGCCGCGCGGCTCATAGGTCATGAACTCGATCATGGGCCGGGCGGCGAGAATGGAGTCGGTCCCGCAGTCGCGGATGACGTACTCGAGTTCCTCGCGTTTGAGGAGGTAGTTGAGCGGAACGATAACCTTGCCCGCGAACCACGCGCCCAGGGCGGCGATGGGGAAGGCCCCGCTGGTGGGGAGCAGGATACCCACGGCGCGCGATTCACAGCGTGCGCGGAGGCGCGAGGCGACGTGCAAGGCGGCGACGAGAAGCTCGCCGCCGCGGTATGCCCGGCGGTCGTCGATGACGGCGACGCGCGAGGGGTGGGTGAGAAGTCGGCGGATGATGGCCCAGTGGATGCTCATGAGGTTCGGTCGCGTCGCGGAACGGCGCGGGGTCGTATGCTATCAAATCGGTGCACGGACAGCATCGGACAGCACGGAAGGAACCCGGGATGAGCGTGATACGAGCATGGACGGCGGCGGTGTGTGTGGCATGGGTGGTGGCCGGGTGCGCGTCGTCGGCCAAGTCGCCCCCGCCGGGCGATTATCGTGCGATGTACGAGTCCGGGCAGTTCGCCACGGCGTATGACGCGGCGGCGGCCAAGGCGTCGGCCTCGCGCGGCTCGGTCGCCGAAGAGGCAAGTTTGTACGCCGGCTTGTCGGCGTACCGGCTTGGACGGGCGGGCGACGCCCATCGTCACCTGGTGCCCCTGACCAGCAGCGGGAACGCGGCGGTCGCGGGGAGGGCGTGCGCGGCGCTGGGGTCGCTCGCGGCGACGCAGGGAACGCACGCGTCGGCGGCGGAGTACTTCACGAAGGCGGGGTCATTGCTCACGGGGGACGACGCGGCACGGGCGCTGATGTATGCGGGCGACGCGAAGGTGGCCCTGGGGAAGAAGGACGAAGCCGAGGCGTTGTACACGAAGGCCCAAGGCAAGGTTCAGGATGACGGTTCATTGCGATTAGCTCTTGGGGATCGGCTCGCGGGGCGCGGGGCGACGCCCGTGACATCCGGCGGAGGCGAAAAGTCCGGCCCGCCCGGGGGTGGCGGGGTGTTCACCGTGCAGGCCGGAGCGTTCAAGGCCCAGTCGACGGCTCGGACGACGGCGGACGGGCTGATCAAGCGGGGCTATGAGGCTCGGGTGGTGCCGATCCGAGATAAGGCCGGGGTGACGCTGTACGCCGTAAGGGTCGGGCGGTACGCGACCAAAGCCCAGGCGGAGGCGGTTCGGAAGGCCGTCGGCACATCGGCGATCATCACCGGAGCGGAGTAATCCTCGGGAACCGTTCGGATGGTTCGAGCGTCAGAGATACCATGCCCCCCATGAACACGCGGATGCTTCGTCGGCTGGTTGTGTCGCTGACCCTTGCGGCATGGTCGCCCTTGATGTTGGCGCAATCCACCGAGAGGGCCGTGCCGGCGGACGACGCCGGTTCGGGAGAGACCGACGCCTCCCCCGCGTGGATAAAGCGGCTCTCGATTGATCCCGCGGGCACGACGGCGATTCGCTACGCCGATCAGCAGAAGGCACGGGTGGCGGCGGAGAAGGCGCTGCGGAAGATCCGCGCGAAGCATTTCGGGCCGATCAAGAACGTGCCGATCCGACAGGAAGGGATCGTGCAACTCCGGGAGTTCACGGATCCTGCGCTGTTCGCGAGCATGATCCGGCTGTTCGAGCGCGAGGGCACGGACGTGCGCACGGCGTTGCTGGACCATTTCGAGGATTCTCATTCGCCCGAAGGGGACGCGGCGATGGCGTGGATGGCGATCTTCGACGCGGAGGAGGGTGTCCGGGCGAACGCGACGAAGCGCGTGAGGGCGCGGGTCAAGTACGCCGGCGAGATTCCCGCGCCCGTGAAGTACGCGGTGTACGAGGGGATGCGGTCGGGGAGCGGGGACACGGTCGGGAATGCGGCGCGATTGGCGTCGGGGATCGAGATGTACGACGCGATTCCGTGGATGATCGCGAGTTTGGTGACGGGGCAGCCGGTGCAGACGCCGCAGGCGCAGACGGTGGGGCTGGGCGGGGGCGATCGTCAGGGGGCGCTGGCGTGGATCATGGTGGGGCAGCAGACGGCGTTCGTGAGCGACCTGACGCCGGTGGTAGGCCCGAGCGCGGTGGCGTTCGATCCGCAGTTGAGCGTCGTGAACGAGGGGGTGGTGCTGCGCGTGGTGGACGCGGTGGTGGTGACGTACAACGTGACGATCTTCAACACGCTGACGGAGTTCACGGAGCGTGCGTGGGGAAAGCCGACGCGGGAGTTGGGGTGGAACATTCCCGCGTGGCGGGAGTGGTACGCGACGGAGTTTGTACCGGAGATGAAGCGTCGCGCGGAGGCGAAGAAGGCCGAGGCGACGGGCGGGGTGGTGCCGCCGAAATGAGGCTCAGGCCGAGCAGGCGATGGCGGAGGCCACGGCGAGGTCGCGTGTGTGGGTGATCGAGAGGCACCACGAGGCAATGCCGTGTGAAGAGGCGACGGCGGCGGCCTGACCGTGCAAGTGAATCATGGGCTGGCCGGACGGCCTGTGGACGATTTCAAGATCGGTCCAGTGGAAGCCGGTGATACCCGTTCCGAGGGCTTTGGAAACGGCTTCCTTGGCGGCGAAGAGGCCGGCGAGGTGTTCAACGCGGCGGCGGTGGGGGAGGGCCTTGTCCAGTTCGCGTGGGGTGTAGACACGGGCCAGGAATCGCTCGCCGTGACGGTCGAGAAGGTCGGCGATGCGTCGGGTTTCGACGAGGTCGATGCCGTGGCCGACAATCCCGGACATACGGGCACTCCTCAGGACTTGGCGGGGGACTTCCTGGGTTTGGCGGGCTTGGGCGTCTCTGACGTCTTGGGCTTGACCTCGGTGTTGGACTTGGAATCTACGGCCGGGGCGGAAGCGGGTTTGTCTGCTTCGGCGGCTTTCTTGTAGGACTCACCACGGTAGTCGGTCTGGTAGAAGCCTGAGCCTTTGAAAAGGATGGCGCCGCCCGTGCCGATGAGGCGCTCGAGGGACTTCTTGCCACACTTCGGGCAGGTGCGCATGGGGTTGTCCTTGATGGACTGGAACTGCTCGAAAACGTGCGAGCAGGCGGTGCAGCGGTAGTCGTAGGTCGGCATGGCGGAACCTCACGGCGCGACAGCAAC
Organism: Phycisphaerae bacterium; assembly: GCA_022180725.1. Classification (GTDB taxonomy): domain Bacteria; phylum Planctomycetota; class Phycisphaerae; order Phycisphaerales; family UBA1924; genus RI-211. The sequence goes on along the minus strand of BQMO01000008.1, from coordinate 58,102 downwards.
CTTGGCGGGGCGAAGGACGCGGGATTCGCCGAGCATGTACCCGGCCTGGAACATTTGGACGACGTGACCCGGGGCGATGCCCTCCTTGGGCATCTGCATGACGGCCTCATGCCTGCCCGGCTCGAACAGTTCGCCGGGCGCGGGGTTGATGAGGCTCACGCCGTGCTGGGCGAGGGTCTTCAGCAGTTCTTCGCGGATAACCCGGACGCCCTGCACGATCTGGTCGGGGGTGGCCTTGCTCAGGTCGGCGTTGAGGGCGATGTCGAAGTGATCGATCGCACCGACAACGGTCTTGATGACCTCCGCCGCGCCGTCCTGGCGGGCGAGTTTCTCGTTCTGGAGGGCACGCCGCTGGTAGTTGTTGAAATCGGCCATGATGCGCAGGGAGCGTCCCTTGGCGTCCTCGAGTTCGGCGATGAGCGACGCGACGCGGTCTTCCATGGGCGACGTGTCGCCGATGTTGGAATCGGCGATGTCCCACTCGCGGGGTTCAGGCTCGTGGCCGGGATTGGCTTTGGGGTCTTCGGGCATGGGTGTTCTCGGCTAGGTTAGGGTGACAGGCTCGCTCACCCCCCAACCCATCGCTCGGGGAGGGGGGTCATCCACCGAGCGCGTCGGCGACTTTCTTCCAGAATCCGGTGCTCTCGGGATGGACGGATTTGTCTTCCGTCTCGGCGAACTCGCGGAGGAGTTTTTCCTGCTTCGCGGTCAGTTTGCGCGGGGTTTCGATCTTGACGCCGACGATGAGGTCGCCACGTCGGCCCGAGCGGAGGTTGGGGAGGCCCTTGCCGGGGATCTTGAAGGTCTGGCCAAACTGAGTGGCTTTGGGCAGGGTGAGTTTGGACCCGCCGTCGAGCGTGGGGATTTCGAGATCGGCGCCGAGGGCGGCCTGGGTGAAACTGACGGGCATTTCGAGGAGGAGGTCGTCGCCGTCGCGGTGGAAGAGGTCATGCTCGGCGATGCGGACGGCCACGTGCAGATCGCCGCGGAGGCCCTCGCCCTTGGGCGAGACTTCGGGAGGCGGCGGTTCGCCCTCTCCCTGGACGCGGACGGCCTGTCCCACGCGGATGCCGGGAGGAATCTTGACGGCGAGGCTTCGCTTTCGCGAGACGCGGCCTTTTCCTCGGCAGGCGTCGCAGAAGTCGCGGATGACCTGGCCTCTGCCGCCGCAGGCGGGGCAGGTGGTGACCATGCGGAACATGCCGCCAAGGCCGGATTGCTGGACGCGACCTTGTCCGCCGCAGGTGGGGCACTGGACGGGCTTGGAGCCGGGCTTGGCACCCGAACCTGCGCACTTGTCGCAGAGGTCGAGGCGGGTGAACTCGACGTCGCGTTCGCAGCCGTTGAGAACGTCTTCAAGCGTAATGGTGACTTCGGTTTCGAGGTCGTATCCGCGGGCCGGCCCGCGGCGGCCGCGTTGCGGACCGCCCCCGCCGAAGATATCGCCGAACATCGAGAAGATGTCGTCGATGTTCATGCGACTGAAGTCGTGGGTGGCGGGGCCGCCGGCGGCGCCCTTGAGGCCCTCGCGGCCGTACTGGTCGTAGATGCCTCGCTTCTGCGGGTCGGCGAGGACTTCGTAGGCCTCGGCGGCCTCCTTGAACCTGGCCTCGGCTTCCGCGTCGCCCGGGTTGCGGTCGGGGTGATACTTCATCGCCAGGCGGCGATAGGCGCGCTTGATCTCCTCCGCGTCGGCGGTCTTTTCAACGCCGAGAACCTCGTAGTAGTCACGCGCGGCGGGCATAAACCGGGCCTGCGGCTTTCACACGCAGGCCCGGAGAGAGTCGCTTTTCCCGACATGCGTCGGGAGGATCGGTCAGGCCACGGCTCCCTCGACAGCCTCGGCCTCTTCCTTGAGGTCGGTGATGAGCACATCGGTGGTCAGCATCAGCCCGGCCACGCTCGCGGCATTGATGAGCGCCGTCTTGGCGACCAGCGCGGCGTCAATAACACCGGCCTTTACCAGATCGGTGTACTCGCCGGTGGCGGCGTTGAAGCCGTGCGCCCCACCCTTGCCCTCCTTGATGTTCTCGACGACCAAGTCGCCGTCGTAGCCCGCGTTCTCGGCGATCTGCTTGGCGCAGGCCTCGACGGCGCGGGCGACGATCTCGAAGCCCTGACGCTCGTCGTCGGTCTTGGCCTTCTTGGCGGCGGCCCGGATGGCGGCCTGGGTGCGGAGGAGCGCGACCCCGCCGCCGGGGACGTACCCCTCCTTCGCGGCGGCGCGGGTGGACTTGAGGGCGTCATCGACCATGTCCTTGGCGGCCTTCATGGCGACCTCGGTGGCTCCGCCGACGGAGACGATGGCGACCCCGCTGGTCAACTTGGCCAGCCGCTCCATCAACTTCTCACGGTCGTAGTCGCTGGTGGACTTGTCGTGCTGGGCCTTGATCTGCTCGGCGCGGGCCTTGATGTCGGCTTTCTTGCCGGCGCCCTCGATGATCGTGGTGTCGTCCTTGGTGATGATGATCTTCTTGGCGCGGCCGAGCTCGGAGAGTTCGATGCTCTCGATCTGCCGGCCGAGGTCTTCGGCGAAGAAGGTGCCGCCGGTGAGGACGGCGATGTCGCCCAGCATGGCCTTGCGGCGGTCGCCGAAGCCGGGGGCCTTGACGGCGGCGATCTTCAGCATGCCGCGGAGACGGTTGACGACCAGCGTCGCGAGCGCCTCGTTCTCGACCTCTTCGGCGATGATGAGGAGGGGCTTGCCGGTGGTGACGGTCTTGTTGAGGAGCGGGAGCAGATCGGGAAGGCTGCTGATCTTCTTCTCGTAGATGAGGATGTACGCGTCCTCGAGGACGCACTCGCCGGTCTTGGGGTCGGTCATGAAGTAGGGGGAGAGGTAGCCCTTGTCGAACTGCATGCCCTCGACGTACTCCAGGGTGGTCGTGGCGCCCTTGCCGTCTTCGATCTCGACGACGCCCTCGGCGCCGACGCGGTCGATGGCCTCGGCGATGACCTCGGCGATCTCGGCGCTGTAGTTGGAGGAAACCATGGCGACCTTGCGGTAGTCGTCCTTGCCTTTGCACTTGATGGCCATGCCGTCGATCTCGGCGGCGGCGGCGTTGGCGGCGGCGTTGATGCCGCGGTGGAGCTGCACGGGGTTCGCGCCGGCGGCGACCAGACGCAGGCCCTCGGTGAAGATGGCCTGGGCGAGGACGGTGGCGGCGGTGGTGCCGTCGCCGGCCTTGTCGGCGGTGCGCTTGGCGACCTCGTTCACCATCTTGGCGCCCATGGCCTGGAAGGGCTCGGGGAGCGTCACTTCCTTGGAGACGGTCACGCCGTCCTTGGTGACCTGAGGCCCGCCGTAGGACTTCTCGATGACCACGTGCCGCCCGGAGGGGCCCATGGTGCACTTGACGGCGTCGGCGAGGCGGTCGACGCCCTTTTTCATTTCCGTCAGCGCCGAATCCTTGAACATCAACTGTTTCGTGCTCATTTGCTCGATCCTTTCAACGCGAAGTGCGCGAAGGCCTCGAAGGTGTGAAGAGGGAATCCCTCGTCGTGATCTTCGCGGATTTCGCGTTCCATCTCCTGCTTAGCCTTCGATCACGCCCAGAAGTTCGGTCTCACGCAGAATCAGGTGCTTGACGCCCTTGATCTCGACTTCGGTGCCGGCGTACTTGCCGTAGACGACGGTGTCGCCCTTGCGGACGGACATCTCGCCGCGCTTGCCGTTGTCGAGGCGCTTGCCGGGCCCGGTCGCCACGACCTCGCCCTTGACGGGCTTTTCCTTGCTTCCCTCGGGGAGGTAAAGACCTGAGGCGGTCTTGGTTTCGGGGTCGGCGGGCTTGACAAGGACGCGGTCTTCGAGCGGTTTAATAGCCATGGTGCGATTACTCCAATATCAGGACAGGGTTGATTTCAGAGCGTCGCCGGCCGATCCGGCGGCGCGTTTCATGCGACGGCGTTCGAGCACAAACTCCACGGCGAGTGGGATGAGGCTGACCACGATGATGCCGACGATGACGGCCTCGAAGCGGCGCTTCACCCACTCGATGTTGCCAAACAGATATCCGGCGCCCACACAGACGCCGACCCAGAGGACCGCGCCGAGAATGTTGAAGAAGACGAACTTCGAGTACGACATGGCCCCCGCGCCGGCGACGAAGGGGACGAAGGTGCGGGCGATCGGCACGAAGCGCCCGAGGACGACTGCTTTCCCGCCGTACTTCTCGTAAAAGGCGTGCGCCCGGGCCAGGTGCTTGCGGTTGAGGGCGCGTTCGAGACGGGTGGCGTGCTCGCCGGGTTGTTTCGTGAAGACGCGCGGGCCGATCCACTTGCCGATGTGGTAGTTGACGGCGTCGCCGAGGATTCCCGCGACGATGAGCAGCGCGGAAATCGCCCAGACGTTCATGGAGCCGCGCGCGGAGAGCGCACCCACGGTGAAGAGGAGGGAGTCGCCCGGGAGGAAGGGGGCGATGACGAGGCCCGTTTCGGCGAAGATGATGGCGAAGAGGAGCGCGTAGACCCACAGGCCGTGGTTCTGGATGAACTGATCCAGGAACCCCGGGAGGTCTCGGAAGATGTCGAGGAGTTGCTGCATGCGCGATCATGGCCGCGTGCCCCGTTACACCTTTGGACGGATGGAGGCCTGCCCGCCACCGCCCTGGGCCTTGGCGGGCGCGTGGAGGGTGGAGCCGGCATCGGGGCGCTGGGCGGCGGCGCTGGGCGCGTCGTGCTTGGCGTCCTTCTTCGGGTGAGCGGCGAGGTCGATGGCGTCCTTGTTGGCGGGGGCCGGACCGAGGCCGCCGCTGCCGAACTTGTTGAGGAGGTGCGAGGCCTTGGCCATGTTCATTACTCCGAGTGTGCGTTGGCAGTGCGGTGCATGTGCGTGAGGAACTTAGAACCCCATCCCGCCCATGCCACCCATGCCGCCCATGCCGCCCATGCCGCCACCCATGCCGCCGCCGGCCGGGGCCGGAGACTTTGGCTCGGGCTTGCTGGTGACGATGCAATCGGCGGTAAGGAGAATGGTGGCCACGCTGGCGGCGTTGACGAGGGCGAGGCGATCGACCTTGGCGGGGGTGATGACGCCCATCTGGAGGAGGTCGCCGTACTCGTCGGTCAGGGCGTTGTAGCCGAAGTTGCCCTTGGCGTCGGCGACTTTCTGGACGACGACCGACCCGCGGGCGCCGGCGTTCTCGGCGATGGTGTAGAGCGGAAGGGCGAGGGCCGTGACGACGGTGCGGATGCCCGCGGCGATGTCAAACTTGGCGCGGCCGATGTCGTCGCTGGTGGCATCGTCGTTCTTGCCGAAAACGGCCTTGTACTCCTTGAGGGCTTCGAGCGCCTTGCGGGCGCGGAGGAAGGAGACGCCCCCGCCGGGGACGATGCCCTCGGCGACGGCGGCGCGGGTGGCATGGAGGGCGTCCTCGATGCGGGCCTTCTTTTCCTTGAGTTCGGCCTCGCTGGCAGCGCCGACCTTGACGACAGCGACTCCGCCGGCGAGCTTGGCGAGTCGCTCCTGGAGTTTCTCGCGGTCGTAGTCGCTGGTGGCGGCGTCGATCTCGCTGCGGATCTGGGCGATGCGGGCCTGGATGGCCTTGGTTTCGCCGGCGCCCTCGATGATGGTGGTGTTGTCGGCGTCAACCTCGATGCGCTTGGCGAGGCCCAGGTGCTTCATCTCGACCTTGTCGAGTTCGAGGCCGAGGTCCTTCATGACGGCGGTGGCGCCGGTGAGGATGGCGATGTCCTCGAGCATGGCCTTGCGGCGGTCGCCGTAGCCCGGGGCCTTGACGGCGACGACCTGGACGGTGCCGCGGAGCTTGTTGATGACGAGGGTGGAGAGGGCTTCGCCCGTGATGTCCTCGGCGATGATGAGGAGGGGCTTCTTGGCGGCCATGACCTTCTCGAGGAGCGGGAGCAGTTTGGTAACGCCCTCGATCTTGTCCTCGTGGACGAGGACCAGGCACTTGTCGTACGAGGCCTTCATGGCATCGACATCGGTGACGAAGTTGGGGGAGAGGAAGCCGCGGTCGAACTGCATGCCCTCGACCACATCGACGACGGTGTCGACGTTCTTGCCTTCTTCGACGGTGATGACGCCGTCCTTGCCGACCTTCTCGAAGGCGTCGGCCATGATGCGACCGACCTCGGGGTCGTTATTGGCGGAGATCGAGGCGACATTCTGGATGTCGGTCTTGCCCTTGACCGGGGTGGCAAGGGCATCGATTTCCTTGGCGGCGGTGGTGATGGCGAGTTTCATGCCGCGGACAAGGGCGTTCGCATCGACGCCGGCGGCGATATGGCGAAGGCCTTCGCGGAAGAGGGCCTCGGCGAGGACGGTGGCGGTCGTGGTGCCGTCGCCGGCCTCGTCGCTGGTCTTGCTGGCGGCTTCCTTCACGAGGCGGGCGCCCATGTCCTGGGCCTTGTCCTTGAGTTCGACTTCCTCGGCGACGGTGACGCCGTCCTTGGTGACGGTGGGCCCGCCCCAGGACTTGTCGATGACGGCGTTGCGGCCGCGGGGGCCGAGCGTGGCCTTGACGGCTTTGGCGAGTTTTTCCACGCCGGCGAGCAGGGCCTGACGAGCATCCACGTCGAACACGAGTTCCTTCGCTGCCATGGTCGATGACTCCTCGATCTGTCTGGTATTGGTTTGGGGATCGTTGAGGACGGCATGTATGCCGTGAAGGAACACCACGGCAATGGGGATGCCACGAACACTCGGAACCATGGATCATGGAAGCGACCTCTTGTCGGGAAGAAGGGGGTGGGTTGTGGTGCAGGGTCGGGGAACTGAATGTCGATCGCCCCGCGGGCTGCCAATCCGGCAGGTCGCAAGACTCGGCATAGACGTCGATTCGGGCGCTACGCTGGGCCGCGATGAAGACCGCGCTGACCATCGGAAACTTCGACGGGGTGCACCTGGGGCACCAGGCCCTTGTGAAGCGCGCCCGCGAGCAAGTCGGTGCGCAGGGGCATGTGGTGGCGCTGGTGTTCGATCCGCACCCCATGGCGGTGCTCCGCCCTGAGCTGGAGCCAGCCCGGCTGATGAACCATGCGCAGCGCGTCGCGGCGCTACGGGAGGCCGGCGCGGACATGGTGGATCGCCTGGAGCCGACCCGGGACCTTTTGTCGATGTCCCCGGAGGCGTTTATTCGAGCGAAAGTGGAGCGGTACCACCCCGCCGGCATTGTGGAGGGGGATGACTTTCACTTCGGGAAGGGCCGGGCGGGGACCGTGAAGACGCTTCGTGAACTCGGCACGCGGCTGGGATTTGCGTGCGAGGTCGTCCCTCCCGTGGAGATCGCGCTGGATGATCACCAGATCGTTCGAGCGAGCAGCACGATGGCGCGGTGGCTCGTGTCGCATGGGCGGGTGCGCGACGCGGCCCGGGTGCTCGGTCGGCCTTACACGATCGAGGGGACCGTGGTGCGCGGCGACCGGCGCGGTCGAGAACTCGACCTTCCCACGGCGAACCTGGAGACGGCGCAGTTGCTCCCGGCGGACGGGGTGTACGCGGGGTGGGCGGTACTGCCGGACGGGGCGCGGTTCACCGCGGCTGTGAATGTAGGAACGAGGCCCGTGTTCGGCGGGGGCGCGAGGCGAATGGAAGTTCACGTGATGCGGGATACGGGCGGGAACGAATGGGCCCCGCTGCCCGGCGTGCCGGAGTACGGATGGCCCCTGCGTGTCGAACTGATCGCGTGGGTGCGTGACGATCTGATGTTTGACTCGGCCGCGACGATGATGCACCAGATCTCGCGCGACCTGGCGCGTTGTCGTGCCGAGTTGGGCGCCTTTGAACCGTCGGCGGCCGCTGGCGCATGCACGGCGTAAGTCGTCGCGGCTATCCTGTGCTCGACAACCCAAGGAGCCGCCTTGCCTGAATCATGGGCTACATCGTCATCCCTCGAAGACCTCGCCACATTCCTGCGTCCGAAGCGCCGGGTCGTCGTTACGACGCACCTGAAGCCGGACGGGGATGCGGTGGGGTCGTCGATGGCGCTGGTGCGTGCGTTGAATGCGCCGGGGGCGTGGAGCCAACCGAACCGGGCGGAGGCGTGGTACTTCGGCCCGACCCCGCCGTGGCTTTCGGAGGTGGTGGGGGAGACGCCGCACAGGGTGTTGGGCGCGGACGGCCCCCCCGTGGTCGAGGGGCTGGACGCGGTGGTGGTGGTGGACACGGGATCATGGATGCAGTTGGAGCCGGTGAGAGGTTGGTTGGAGTCGCACCATGACAAGGCGGCGGTGATCGATCACCACGTGCAGGGAGACGCGGGGGTGGCGCCGCGGCGGCATATCGACACGAGTGCGGCGGCGGCGTGCCAACCTGTCGCGGAGTTATGCCGATTGCTGTTGGGGGCATCGGGGCTGTCGGGGCTGCCGTCGAATGTGGCCGAGGCGTCGTACTTGGGGCTGGCTACGGACACGGGGTGGTTCCGGCACAGCAACGTCTCGAAGGCGGTCATGGCCACGGCGGGAGAGTTGATCGAGGCGGGCGCGAACCCCGTGCATCTGTACCAGGTGCTGGAGCAGAACGAGACGCCCTCACGCCTGCACCTGCTCGCGCGCGCCCTCGCGTCGCTGGAGGTCTTCGACCATGGGCGTATCGCGGTGATGCGACTGACGCGGGAGGACTTCAGGGCGGCGCAGGCATCGCCGGGTGAATCGGGCGGGTTCGTGGACTACGGGCAGGCCATCCGCGGCGTGCAGGTGACGGCGCTGCTGACGGAGGCGTCGCCGGGCGAATATGGCGGCGGCCCCGGCCCGATCACGAAGATCAGTCTTCGGAGCAAAGTCGGCGTGGACGTGAACGCGGTGGCGAAAGCGTTCGGGGGCGGGGGGCACGTGCAAGCGGCGGGGGCGCGGGTGGGGCTGGCGATGGACGAGGCCGCGCGGGCGGTGGTGGCGAGGGTGACGGCGCAGTTGCGCGACGCGGAGCGGGGCCATGGGGCATGAGCGGCCACGGCGAGCGATGGAACGAAGGCCGCCGCTGCGCGTCTTTCCGACCACGCTGTGGGAGTACCCGAGCCAGCACTACGACGCGTGGGTGAATGACCAGGGCGAGGTGGTGCGATCGACGCGTCGGCCCGAGGGTGGGCGTGGGCCGGCGATGCAGGGGGACAAGGCGTACGTGGGCGCGACGCCGTCGTGGGTGATCTGGCAGTGCCTGATGCGGTATACGCGCGAGGGCGACGTGGTGGCGGATCCGATGTGCGGGAGCGGGACGACGCTCGATGTGTGCGCGGACCTGAGACGGCGCGGGCGCGGGTTTGACCTCGCCCCGAGCCGGGCGGACATCGAGCCTGCGGACGCGCGGGCATTGCCGATGGGGGACGGGTCGGCGGACTTTGTGTTCGTGGACCCGCCGTACTCCACGCACGTGGATTACAGCGACGACCCGCGGTGCATCGGGAAGTTGAGCGCGGCGGGAGACGACCACGGCGCGGCGTACTACGGGGCGATGGAGCGTGTCATCGCGGAGATCGACCGCGTGCTGCGGGATCGACGGTACATGGCGCTGTACGTGAGCGACTCGTTCCGCAAGCGCAAGGGCGAACGCGGCGGCGGGGTGTTCATGCCGATCGGGTTCGAGCTGTACGAGCGGCTCACGCGGCGATTCACGCCGGTGGACATTATCGCGGTGGTGCGGCACAACAGGACATTGTCGCAGGGGAACTGGCGGAAGGCGGCGGAAGAGGGGAACTTCTTCCTGCGCGGGTTCAACTACCTGTTCATCATGAAGAAGGACGCTCCGCGTCGTTGAGGCACGGCGGGTTGAAAAGGCCGGGGTGATTGCGCGCGTGGGGATCGCACGACCAATCGAGGTCGAGCATGACCGCGCTGTGGTCGGAGAGGCCGGCCAGGCGTGGGGCGTGGTCGTAGTCGCATCTCACGAGGCGGGGGATCAGCGGGGGAGCAAGGAAGGCGGTGTCGAGGCGCGCGGCGCCCCACGAGCCGACCCATGTATCTTCACGCTGGTTGGGGCGGGAATGGCGCCACGCATCGGCGAATCCGAGGGTGGTGAGCGTGCCGAGCAGGGCCTCGCCATGGAAGGCGCGGCCGTCCTGCCCGCGACGGCCCGCGTTGAAATCGCCGAGGATGATTGCGGGACGGTCAAGGCAGGAGCGGGCGAGGGTCAGCAGTCGATGCCAGCAGTCATTTCGCGCGCCGAGGTCGGAGTCGTCGGGGATATGGGCGGCGATAACGTCGATCCCCACGGTACGGACGTGGAGAAGCCGCGCGGTCGCGGGATCGGGCACGTACGAGCAGCGTTCCAAGGGCCATCGCGACGCGATGAAGACACGGTTTGCGAGATCGTGATTGGCCGCGCCAACGGCGTGATGGTCGAGGCCCATGTCGGCGAAGGCGGCACGGAGCATGGAGCCTCGCGTGGGGCGGAACTCGCAGAGCACAACGAGGTCCGGCATGCCGGCGCGGATCGTCAGCGCGATCTCCGGGGTGCGGTCAGGACCGCCGCCGTGCTGTATGTTCCATGCAAGGATCTGCACGCGGGTCACCCCGAGAAATCGCCGTCGCGGATGAGCGTACGGACGGCCTCGATGTCGGGCGTGAGGGGGCGGTCGGCGGTGAGCGTGGGGGCGACGGCGCGGACATTCGCCAAGGCGGCTTCGACCTTGTGCCCGCTGCGGAGCGGGCGGTGGTGCTCGACGCCCTGGGCGGCGCAGAGGAGTTCGATGGCAACGACGCCCGAGGCAAGGTCGAGGGCGCGGCGGGCCTTGGCGGCGGCACGCGGGCCGAAGGAGTTGAAGTCCTCGACTTCGGCGCTGGTGGGAATGTTCGCAACGCTCGCGGGGTGGGACAGGCCGACAATCTCGTTGCAGGCCGCGGCGGCGGTGTACTGGGCGATCATCAGGCCCGAGTGCAGGCCGGGCTTGGGCGAGAGGTAGGCGGGCAGGCCGGCGTCGGGATCAAAGGCGGAGAGCATCCAGAAGACGCGTCTCTCGGCGATGCCCGCAAGGGCGGCGAGGGCGATGGTGAGGGCGTCGAGGGGAATGGCCAGCGGCATGCCGTGGAAGTTACCCGCGGAGACGATGTCATCGCCCAGGACGAGCGGGTTGTCGGTGACGGCGGCGAGTTCGTGGATGACGGCGGCGGTGACGTACGCGAGGCAATCGGAGGCGGCGCCGAGCACCGGGGGGATGCAGCGGAGGGAGTAGGGGTCCTGCACGCGAGGGTCGTTCTCGCGGTGGCTGGGGATGATGGTGCTGCCGGCGAGGAGTTCGCGGAGGCGTGCGGCGACGGCGCGCTGGCCGGGCTGGTTCCGCGCGGCGTGGACGCGATCGTCGAGGAAGGCGTCGGTGGCGCGGCAAGCGTCGATGGACATGGCCGAGGCGACGAGCGCGGCGTCAAGGAGTCGGCGGGCGTCATGGCAGAGCAGGGCGCCCTGGGCCGCCATGAGGTGCGTGCCATTGATGATGGCGAGGCCTTCCTTGGCTTCGAGGGCGATGGGGACAAGGCCGGCGTCGTGGAGGGCGTCGGCGGTGGGGCGGGTTCGGCCGTCGGCGGTGGAGACAACGCCCTCGCCGATCATGGCGAGGCCCATGGCGGCCAGAGGGGCGAGGTCACCGGACGCGCCGACGGAACCGGTCTCGGGAATGACCGGTGTGAGGCGTGCGTTGAGCATGCCGAGGAGGAGATCGACGAGAACGGGGCGCGCGCCGGAGAGGCCCCTCGCAAGCGAGGCCGCGGCCAGGAGCATCATGGCACGGACCACGTCGGCGGGGAGCGGGCTGCCAAAGCCCGCGGCGTGGGAGCGGACGAGGTTGCGTTGGAGGTCGCGGAGGTCGGCGGGGTCGATGCGCTGACGGGAGAGCGAGCCGAACCCGGTGTTGAGGCCGTAATGGGCGTGGCCGTCGGCAAGGCGGCGTTCGACGACGGCGCGGGCGCGGGTCATGGCCATGCGGGCGGCGTCGCCGAGCGTCACAACACGATCGCCGCGTGCGACCGCGAGGACCTCGTCGAAGGTGAGAGGCAGGCCCGAGAGCGTGAGCGGGGGGGTGGCGTGGTGGGGCATCGAATGCTCCGGGTGGTGTGAAGAGCAAAGGTATGGGTTCTGACGGCTGGCACGCCGCCCATGAGAAATCAGGGTGGGCGTGTGAACCGTCCGATGATGAAGCCGCATGGTGATCATGACAAGCCTTGCCGCCCTGAGCAACTTCGATCTCTCGGTGCTGTTCTTTCTGCAGATGGCGGTGATCCTGGCGACGTGCCGTGCCGTAGGGGTGGTGGCGAAGTGGGTGGGGCAGCCGCCGGTGGTGTCGGAGATGATCGCGGGCGTGGTGCTGGGGCCGTCGATCTTCGGGGCGATGTTCCCGGAGGCGCAGGCGTGGTTGTTCCCGGCGGAATCACGGACCGTGATCTACTGCGTGGCGCAGATCGGGCTGGCCGTGTACATGTTCCTGATCGGGGTGGAGTTCCGCGGGGACCTGATTGCGCAGCGGAAACAGGCGGCGGCGAGCGTGTCGATCGCGGGGATCGCGGCGCCGTTTGCGCTGGGGGCGGGCCTCGCGGCGTTCATGCACCACGACGCCCGGATGTTCGCCGAGGGTGTGGGCGCATGGGAGGCGGTGCTGTACCTGGGCGCGGCGATGTCGATCACGGCGTTTCCGATGCTGGCGCGAATCATCCACGAACGAGGGCTGGGGGGGACGAGCCTGGGCACGCTGGCGCTGGCGGCGGGATCGATCGACGACGCGGCGGCGTGGTGCGTGCTCGCGGTGGTGCTGGCGAGTTTCCAGAGCGACGCGATGATCGCGGCGAAGGCCATCGGCGGGGGGGTGTTGTACGCGGTGCTGTGCCTGCTTGTGCTGCGGCGGATGTTGCGGCCGCTCGGTACGTCCGTCGAACGGAGTGGGACCATGAGCCTGGCGATGCTCGCGTTCGTGCTCACCATGGTGATGGTGGGGTCCTGGGCGACGGACGCGATGGGGATCTACGCGGTGTTCGGGGCGTTCATCCTCGGCGCGGCCATGCCGCGGGGCAAGTTCGCGTCGGAACTGAACCGGATGCTGTACCCCGCGGTGACGACGCTGCTGCTGCCGCTGTTCTTTGTGAACTCGGGGCTGAACACGAAGATCGGCCTGATCGACTCGTGGTCGCTCGCGGGCATCGCGGCGGCGATTATCCTCGCGGCGACGGTGGGCAAGGGGGTGGCGTGCTTCGCCGCGGCGAAAGTGCACCGGGAGCCGACGCGCGACGCGGTGGCCCTCGGGGCGTTGATGAACGCGCGGGGGCTGATGGAGTTGATCATCCTGAACATCGGGTACGAGCGCGGGCTGATCACGCAGACACTGTTTTCGATCATGGTGCTCATGGCGATCGTGACGACGCTGATGGCGACGCCGATCTTCGAGTGGGCGCTATGGCGAGGGCGGAGGCAGGATTCACCGAAGCTGGCCCAATAGCCCGCCACGGCACGGAACGTCCTATAAGAAATGTTATGTTAAATGACGCCGACGAGTGATCAGTGGCCGAACGGCCCGCTGGTGCATCTGATTCTCCGGGCGACGAATGCCCGGACTGAGGAGCCATTTCATGATGTCCAGCAGGCCCGGATTCACGTTGCTCATGCCGCGACTAATGGCGTTGACCGTCCTGCTGGGCCTCCAGGGGGCCGCGCTGGCTCAGAGCATGGCGGTGGGCGTGCAAAGCCCACGCCAGTTCTACAAGCCGGAGTTCACGCGGACGGACATGACGATCCTGGGACGCGTGCTGCTGCTCAGCGACGAGGAGCGCGAGCCGCTCTTGGCGCTGTACGAAGGGCACGCGAGCGACCTGAAGGCCGCGGCGGAGGTTCATACCGCGGCGTTGGAGGATCGGATCGAACGAGCGGAGGCCTTGAAGGACGTGAGCAGTGCCTCGGTACCTCAAGAGGAAGTCGGACGCTGGAAAGAGGAGGCGGATCGCATCAAGCGGGCGTTCGTGGATGACCTCAAGAGCCTGTTGACGTCAGCCCAGGCGAACCGCTGGCCCTTGGCGGAGCGGGAGATGCGGCGGTTCAAGCGGATCAGCGCGGGGCGGCTGGGTGGGGAGAGTCTCGACCTGGTCCGACTGGTAGAGGAGCATGTGCCCGAGGCATGGGGCAGCGCGGATGTGACCGAGGCATTGTTGCGGTACGCGGACGCGATGGACGGGGCGTTGCGCACGCGTGATGAGGCCATCGGCGAGTCGCGGAGCGAGGAGTTCGAGCGGCTGGTAGGCACGGACAGGGCGGGGGCGTTGCGGGTGTGGGAAGAGGCGCAGGCGGCGCGGATCGCCGTGCGCGACCTGAACCTTCGGTACGCGGAGCAGGTCGCGTCGGTGCTTGCGCCCGAACAGGCGACGGCGCTGCGGCGGGCGGTGCTGGAAAAGTCTTACCCGAAACTGTGCGAGCCGACGCGGAGCGAGAAGGTGATCCGTGCGGCGGCGGCGCTCAGCACGCTGGACGAGTCGCAGCGGCGCGAGGTGCGGGAGATCGTGGAGGGCTACGAGACGCGGCGGCTGGCGCTGCTGCGCGAGATGGCCGCGGTCGCGAAGGAGCAGCAGGAGAAGAAGAAGCCCGCACGGCTGGACCCGAAAGGCTCGAACATGCAGGTGGCGACCACGGAGGATGGGAACACGATCAGTTTCTACTCCTCGGACGCGTTGAAGCCGCCGGCGGATGATCCGATGATCGCGCTCCGCGAGCGGCGCTTTGAACTCGACCGGGCGACGAGGCGGAAGGTCGAGGCGGTGCTGACGGCCTCGCAACGCGAGGCGGTGCGGCAACCGGCGCAGGACATGGTCGTCTTCGACTTCGAGGACGTATGGGGGCTGTAGGTCTCGCGGATCGACTTACAGGCGCTTGGCGAGCCAGACGGTATGGGGGTGCGGGTCGTCGTTGTAGCGGGGAATGTCGGCGAAGCCGAGCGAGCGGTAGAGAGCGATGGCGGCGGTGAAGGTGTCCTCGCTGTCGAGTTTCATGGTGGCGTAGCCGGCGTTTCGCGCGAAGACGAGGAGTCGCTCGGCGAGGGCGCGGCCGAGGCCCAGGCCCCGGAAGGCCGGGCGGACGAACATGCGTTTCATTTCGCAGACGGGGGCGGCGTCGCCGGGCTGGTGCTCGATCTCACGGAGCGCGACGCAGCCGGCTGGTTCGCTGTTGACGTACGCGAGGAGGATGACGCCCTTGGGCTGCGCATACTTGCCGGGGAGCGTGCGCATCTCCTCGTCAAAGCCCTGGAAGCAGAGGGAAAAAGGAAGGCTCGCGGCGTACTCGCGGCAGAGTGCTTCGAAGTCGCGCCGGTGCGCGGGCGTCGTCGCGGCGACGTATTCGGGGGGGGCGTCGGTCATCGGGCCGGCTCCGGAGCGCGGAAGGCGGCGAGGCGGCGGATGATCGGCTCCCCCACTGCCTCTGTCACGCGGAGACGGATGCCTTCGACCTCGATGGGCGGGAACCGGTCGATGCGTTTGTGGCCGATGGCCGTGCCCGTGGCGAGGGGCTTCCAATCGCCGTCGACCAGCCCTTCGAGGACGTACGCGCGCACGCGTTCGCCGTGCGTGGTGTCCTCCATCGTCACGGCCCGGTCGATCGTGGCGCGGGTGCTGAACGTCGCGCGGACCTCGGGGCCTTTGCCGGATGAATCGGCGACGGGGGTCTCGAACTGTCGGCGGATCTCCGCACCGAACTCGGCTGAGCGGCGGGCGTCGGCCTCGGGGATGAGGCCTGTCCGGTCGGGCGTGTTGTTCAGGAGCAGCACCGCGCCGCGACCGACGGACTTGTCGTACATCTCCATGAGTTGCGGCAAGGTCTTCAGCGTGTTCTCGTTGTCGGTGCGCCAGAACCATGTCGCGCGGATGCGGGCGTCGCACTCATTGGGGAGCCAGCGGTCGCCGGACGGGTCGCCGTCGGCGGCGGTGTAGTCCCCCCACTTCTTCGCGCCGAACTTCACGGCGTTCCACGCGGGGTAGGGCGCGTGGCCGTCTTCATTGCCGACCCAGCGGATGGAGGCCTGGGGGCCTTGGAAGACGACGGCGTTGGGGGCATGGGCCATGAGGATGTCGCCGACGTCGAAGACGAGCGAGCCGTCGAACCAGACTTCCATCATGTCGCCGTAGCGGGTGAGGAGTTCGGTGAGTTGGGTACGGAAGACTTGTTCATACTCGGCCTGCTTGGCGGGGTCTTTGGCTTTGCCGCCGACGCCCACGGCGTGCTTCTTGTCCTGCGGGGAGAGGTAGACGCCAAGGCCCAGGCCGCGGGCCTTGCAGGAGGCGGCGAGGTCGGCGAGCACGTCGCCCTTGCCTTCGCGCCAAGGGGAGTGCTTGATGGAGAAATCGGTGGTGTCGGTCTGCCACCAGCAGAAGCCGCCCTCGTGCTTGGCGACGAAGACGATGTACTTGGCGTTCATGCTTACCGCGATGTCGGCCCATTGGTTGGTGTCGAGTTTGTCGGGATTGATGGTGGAGAGGGGCGTGCCGAGGTTGTCCCACTCGCTGTCCTGCCAGGTTTGCGGGGCGATGTGGATGAACATGCCGACTTCGAGGTCGTGCCAGCGGGCCTGTGCGGGTGTGGGGCGAGCGAGGAGGGCGGGGTCGGGCTGCGCCAGTGCTGCGACGAACACAAGGGCGGTGAGCATGGGGGAGTGTACGGGCGGCCGAGTTCAGCCTTGCGCGCGTGTCCAGAGCGCGTCAAGGGCCGTTGGTGCGGGCGCGTCTTTGGGGGGCGGCTGCGGGCCGAACAGCGCGGCTCGGAACTCTTCGAGCGCCCACCGGTACTCCCCCACTGCTTGCGGGAGGTTGCCGGGTTGCAAGGCCCAATCGGCGGCGTCGAGGTTGATGACCTGGGCCGTGCGGCGGGTCTGGGGGATCGGGGCCTTGATGTTTGTGGGGCGGGCCGGCGCGGGTGCATCGGCGGCGGCGCGTTGTGCGGCTTGCGCGCGAGCCACCCAGCCGGTGAATCGCTTCCAGTGCGGGGCGACCGTCGCGAGTGCGGCCGTCTCGGAAGATGAACCGCCCTCGCGGAGGCCGAAGAGGCGTTCATGCATGATGGTGACGTACTTCGGGTAATGACGGAAGCGGTCCCACGGCACGAGGGAGAGGAAGCCGCGCGGCATGAGGAAGGAGGCGTGCTCGCGGATGTCGGCGACGCTGTTGGCCCAGAGGCGCGGGGTACCGCCGCTGATCCGTTGGGCGAGCCTGGCGCGGGGTTCGAGGGTGCGTGCGATCACGTCGCAGACCTCACGGGCGGAGGCGGCGAGCCTCCCCCACTGCTGGGCAGCGCGGCCGTCGAACTCGGCGCGGGTGCGAGGGAGAGACTGGCCGTGCAGGAACGTGCGCTCGGCGATGAGGCAGATCGCGGCGTCGCGGAGGTGTTCGGCGGTTCCGAGGGCGCTGTACTGCTTCACGATCTCGGGCCAGGTGTCGAAGGCGGCGAGGTGATGAGAGGCCTCGTCGCGGATGGCGAGGGCGAAGAGGCGTCGGACGCCCCGCGGAAGGTGGGCCGAGGCGGCGTGCGGGTCGTAGACGAGTGTGAGGCCCACGGACCCACCCTCGTCGATAAGCGTGGGGTACGCGGTCACGGGCTGCGTGTTGTGCTCGACGGTAACGGATTCGGGGAGGTCGCCGAACGACCACTCGGTGAGGTTGTCGCGTTCGTAGGCAGCGCGGGCGCGGGCGGCGGCGGCCTTGGCGACGCGGGGGGCGAACCGGGCGTGCAACGCGGCAAGGTCACGGTCGGCGGCGAGTTCGCGGTCGGCGTCCATGACGCGCACGCGCAGCCTCAGGTGCGATGGCAAACCTTGCAGGACGATGGCGGCTGGGTCAAGTTCAACGCCGTGAAGCACCGCGATCGCTTCGCGCAGCGCCGCGGGAAGCGTGCCCTTGCCGAAATCGAGAAGCGAGGCGCACGCGGCGGCGATGTCGGCGAGCGGCGCCTTCGCGGTCAATGCGGCCTGGTGCCCGCGCGGCAGCGTCTTGAGAATGGCCAGGATCAGAGGTTCGAGCAGGCCGGGCACGAGCCATGCGGCACGCTCCGGGGAGAGGGCGGGCAGGTCGGCCACGTCGAGGGAGACCGTGAGGCCGTCGTCGTCCTTGCCGGGGTTCCACGCATATGCCAGCGGCGCGCGGATTGTTCGGCCGGCATGGCGGAGTTCGATCACGTCGGGAAAGAGCGCCAAGCCGGCAGCGTTCGCTGCATCAGGCAAGAGCACGTCGGCGGGCGCGAGGCGAAGGAGCCCCGGCTCGGCGGCGGACGCCGACGTATACCAGTCGAGGAGCGTGCGCGGATCGTGGACGTGGGGCGGCACACGGGCGTCGAACCACGCGGCGACGGCCTCGTCGCCGATAGCGAGGCCCCGCCGTCGCAGTTTGGCCTCGGCCGCCTTGGCGCTGGCTCGCATGCGCCGGTTGTGCTCGGCGAAGGGCAGGTCGGTGCTCCAGAGGCCCTGCGCGAGGCCCTGTTCGATGAAGATGCGACGTGCGGCGGCGGGGTCGTGCGGGGCGAGGGGCGTGCGCCGGCGGGGCACGACCACGACGCCGTTTATCGTGACGCGCTCCCACGCGCTGGGCTGTCCTGTCTCCGCGTCGAAGTGCCTATCCGAGAGTTGATGCCGGAACATGTGACCGGCGAGTTCCTCGATCCACTCCGGCTCGATGCGGGCCACGGTGCGGGCGTAGAGGCGCGAGGTGTGGACGACCTCGGCGGCCATGATCCACTTGGGGCCCTTCTTGAAGAGCACGGAGCCGGGGAAGAGCGCCAGCGTGTTGCCTCGAACACCCTTGTAATCGAAGGAACCACCGGCGGCGTCGCGGCAGGCGACGTTCGAGATAAGCCCGGGCAGCAGGGCGCGGTGCACGGCGCCCTCGCTGGCGGGCGTGGTGTTGAGCGTCAGCCCCAGTTCGCGGGCGGTCGCGGCGAGTTGACGCGCCATGTCGTCCCATTCGCGCATGCGCGCGGCCGAGAGATAATGTTCGCGACACCAGGCGTGCAAGGCGCCCTGCCCAAGCGTTTCGGTCGCGGACTGATATTGGTCAAAGAGGCGCAGGAGGGTGAGGAAATCGCTGGTGTCGTGGCGGAAGACCAGTTGGGCGCGATCGGCGGCGTCGTGCTGCCCGGCGGGTCGCTGACGCGGGTCTTGGATCGACAACGCCGCGGCGAGGATGATGACCTCGGCGAGTGCGCCCTCGCGGCTTGCCGCCAGGAGCATGCGGCCGATGCGCGGATCGAGCGGCAGCCGTGCCAGTTGCACGCCGATCGGGGTGAGCGGGGCGTCGGGGTCGATCGAGGGCACCGCGCCGAGTTCGAAAAGGGTTTCGTGCCCGTCGCGGATGGATGCGGGATCGGGCGGGTCGAGGAACGGAAACTCCTCGATGCGGCCGAGCTCGAGGGATTTCATGCGGAGGATGACGGCGGCGAGGTTGGCGCGTTGAATCTCGGGCGCGGTGAAGGCGGGGCGCTGCTCGAAGGAGGCGCGGGAATAGAGGCGGATACAGACGCCGGAGGCGAGACGGCCACAGCGTCCGGCGCGCTGTTCGGCGGAGGCGCGGGAGATGGGTTCGATGGGCAATCCGGCGACCTTGCGTTGCGGGTCGTAGCGGGCGATGCGTGCCAAGCCCGTGTCGACAACGTACCGGATTCCCGGCACGGTGAGGCTCGTCTCCGCGATGTTGGTGGCGAGGATGGCGCGGCGGCGTTGGCCGACGCGGAAGATGCGGTCCTGGTCGGCGGTGCTGAGACGCGCGTAGAGCGGGAGGAGATCGGCGTCGACCCCGCGCCGACGGAGGGCTTGTTCGGCAAGTCGGATCTCGCGCTCGCCGGGAAGAAAGACGAGGATGTCGGCGGGTTCGCCCGGGGGGACGCGCCGCGCGGTGAGTTCTTCGACGGCGTCGGCGACAAGGTCGAGATCGAGATCGGCGGGGTCGGCGTCGAGGGCGTCATCTTGATCGGCGTGGTAGCGGACTTCGACGGGAAACAGCCGCCCGCTGACTTCGATGACGGGCGCCTCGGATGACCCCCCGAAGTAGGTGCTGAAACGGGCGGGGTCGATGGTGGCCGAGGTGATGATGAGTTTGAGATCGGGCCGTCGCGGGAGCAGGGTGCGGAGATAGCCCAAGAGGAAATCGATGTTGAGGGAGCGTTCGTGGGCTTCGTCGATGATGATCGTGGCGTACTCGGCGAGGTCGCGGTCGTGCTCGAGTTCGGCCAGGAGCATGCCGTCGGTGAGGACCTTGATCGCGGTGTCGCGGCCGGTGCGTTCGTCGAAACGGACCTTGTACCCGACCAGCCCGCCCAGTCGGGCGCCCATCTCGTCGGCGATGCGTGAGGCGACGGCGCGTGCCGCGATGCGGCGGGGTTGGGTGCAGGCGATGCGTCCGCGGGCGCCCAGGCCCATGGCGTGCGCGATCTGCGGGAGTTGCGTGGTCTTGCCCGAGCCGGTTGCGCCGCAGAGAACGAGGACCTGATGACTGCGCAGGGCCGCCTCAATCTCGGCACGGCGGAGGAGGATGGGGAGAGTGCTATCCACGGCTCTGAGGCACCGCGCGGCGACGCGGAGCGTAGACCGGCGCGCGATCGTCGGGGCGTGTGTCGAGCTCGACCGGCAGCCCACCCCCCCGGCCCCCTCCCTCCGGGAGGGGGCGGTCAATCGAACCAGAGGTGCGCGGGGATGCTCAGGAGTTTGCCGGTCTTGGGGTCGAACTCGCCCCCGTTCCACCCGCGGAGAAGGTTGTTGCTGTTGGCATTGTTGACGCCGGTGGTGGAGTCTTTGGCGCGAGTCGCGTCGTTCTCGTCGACGAAGTGATTGTCAGGAAACAGATTGCCCGGCGAGGACATGCCGGTGAAACGGAAGGTGACGTACGGTGGATCAGGGGCGGTTTCAAAGTTGACGTGATTGTCGTTGTAGGCGATGTTGCCTTCCCAGGTGCTTCGTCCGCCGTGGATGAGCAGGGTGTAGGACGACGTGCCCACCTCGGTGTTACCGAGCACGGTGCCGCCCGAATCGGGGTGGAGCGTCCACGTCTGCGACGCGCCCGAGCCAACGGCGTCATACGCCGGGCCACGGTTGCCCACGATGGCCTCGGTGGCGGAGAAGGTGTTTGACCACCTGGCTCGGCGAGCGCCGACCGGCGGCATGATCGCGTACGAGAGGTTCCCAACGCCCTGGGGCGTGAGGCCGTGGGAGGTGTGCTCGATGGGGTAGGCGCGGAAGGCGGGGTCCCATAGGGCGTTGAAGGGATCTGCGGCGGCGGCGGGATTCGTGAAGGCGTAGTCGACGTACACCGCGAAGTTTGGGTTCGTCTCGGCGGGGCTGATGCACAACTCGGGTGACATAAAGCCGGTGTAGATCATGATGGACATGATGTGCGAGGGGAGGTCCTTCGGCTCGCCGGCGCGCACCGTGGCGTTGGCCTTGTCGATGAGGCTGGGCTGCGGGTAGAGGTCGGCGTTGTTCTGCGCCCAGAGGATCATGCTCTGATGCACGCCGCGGATCTGCGTGGAATCTTTGATTTGCCGTGCGGTGCCGCGGGCCTTGCCCATGGCGGGTAGAAGGATGCCGATGGGAATGGCCGAGAGGAGGCACAAGCCGAGGATGGACCCGACGACGATCAGCGTGACAACGGTGGCGCTGGTCTTGCGCGGGGCGGGGGCCAGGTCGCCCGGGGTTGCGGGCATCTGGAGGCCGGCGGGCAGATTGGCGGGTGCCGATGCGAGGGCGTCCGTGAACTCGGGGAGATCCGCGAGCATGGCCCATGCGGGCATCCCCTCGCGCCAGAGGAGCGACCCCTTGTGGAGCGTGCCCGCGGCGATCATGGCGCGGACCTGGCCGGGCGTGAGCGGGCCAGTCCGGGCTTTCCCGTCGGGCGAGGCGTACCAGAGGGCGGCGGGGGTCGAAGTTGCGTCGGGCATGGGGTGCTCCTGAGTAGCGCATGATACAGGATTCGGCGATGGCTGAGCACCCGCATCATGCACCACTTGCACGTAAGGCTCGCGGAGCGCGATTCTGTCACCCGTTCAGTTTGGCCACCACCGAGGCCACGACGTCGCCGAGGGGGACGACGTGCCCCTTGTCGCCGGCGGGTGCCTTTCGCTGTTTGAACTCGACGCCGCCCGCGTCGAGGGCCTTGTCGCCCAGCGTGAGGCGGATGGGCAGGCCGACAAGGTCGGCGTCCTTGAACTTGACGCCCGGGCGTTCGTCACGGTCATCGAGGAGCACGTCGACGCCGGCGGTGTTGAGGTCGCTCGCGAGGCGTGCGGCGACATCGCGCTGGCGGGCGTCGTCGGGCTTCATCAATGTGACGAGCACGTGGAAGGGCGCCAGCGCGGCTGGCCAGATAATGCCGTCGGCGTCGTGCGACATCTCGACGCACGCGGCCATGGTGCGCGACACGCCGATGCCGTAGCAGCCCATGATGACGGGGCGCTTCTGCTGGGCCTGATCGAGAATGGTGAGGCCCATGGCGTCGGAGTACTTCGTACCGAGTTTGAAGATGTGCCCGACTTCGATGCCGCGCGCCGCGATGAGTTTCGAGCCTGCGGCTCGCGGGGAAGGATCGCCCTCGAGGGCGTTTCGGACGTCGCCGACCATCATGTGATCATCCCCGCCGCGCAGGCCGCCCTTGTGCTCGCCCTGGGCGCCGGCCGCGAGCGGGTCCTTGCCGAGATCGCGTTGCCAGTTGAAGTGTTTCACGTGATAATCGGGCTTGTCGCCGCCGGTGACCCAGAACTTGGACTTGCCCGCGGCGTCGTCGAAGGCCACGGCGGCGTCACGGTCGACGAGGAGCAACACGCCCTTCTTGCCGACCGCCGCGCGGGGCGAGACAAAGCCGATGGCAAAGCCCTTCGCAACGGCTTCCATGGGTTCCGCCATGGCGATGCTCGTGCAGCCGGAGAGTTCCTTGACCTTGCCTTCGTTCACGTCGTGATCGCCACGAACAACCGCGAGGATGTATTCCTCGCCATACTTCGCGAGTTGCTCGGGCGTGCTCTGCACCTTGAAGAGCACGCTCTTGAGCATGTGCTGGGGCTTGACCTTCAGGAACTTGCAGACGTCGTCGATGCCGGGGCAGGCGGGGGTATGGACTTCTTCGAGCGCGCCGGTGGGTTCGCCGGCGAAGTAGCCCTTTGACGGAGCGGGGCGAAGGCCGATTTCGCACTTCTCCACGTTCGCGGCGTAGCCGCTGGCGGGGCACTTGAGGACGGTATCCTCACCGCTGGCGCAGTTGACCATGAACTCGTGGCTGGCGGAGCCGCCGATGGGGCCGGACTCGGCCTCGACCGCGGAGAAGTCCAGCCCGCAGCGCGTGAAGATGTTGGTGTACGCGCAGTACATGGCGTCGTAGGCTTCGTTGAGCCCGCCGGCGCCTTCAACGGCGAGGTGGAAGGAGTAGGCGTCCTTCATGATGAACTCGCGGCAGCGGAGCAGCCCCGCACGGGGGCGGGCCTCGTCGCGGAACTTCGTTTGAATCTGGTAGAGGTTGAGAGGGAGTTGTCGGAAGGAGTTGACGCAGCCGCGCATGAGTTCGGTGATGACTTCCTCGTGCGTGGGGGCGAGGGCATTGAGGCGGCCCTTTCGGTCTTTCACGCGGAAGAGGTTGTCGCCGTAGGTCTCGTCGCGCTTGGTGTCCTTGAAGAGTTCGAAGGGTTCGAGGGCGGGCATGAGCATTTCGCTGGCGCCGGCCGCGTCCATTTCCTCGCGCACGATGGCGGAGAGTTTGCCCAGCACGCGCCACGCCAGGGGCAGGTAGTCGTAGATGCCCGCGCCGACCTGTCGGATGAAACCCGCGCGGTGGAGCAGGACGTGGCTGGGCACCTCGGCGTCGTTGGGGGCTTCGCGCGTGGTGGGGATGAGGGTGGTGGTCCAGCGTTGCGTGACGCCGCGGCGGGTGGTGGTGATCGTGGGCATGGGGCGGGATGGTAGGGAAACGAAGTCGCCGGGCACGAGGCCTGATGGGTCGCGCGCAGGGGTGGCTACGTGGCCCGTGGCGCGACCAGAGGCCAGCCGACGGCGGCGAGCGCGGCGCCCCAGCGGGTACGTGCCCTCGCCGCGTCGCCGGTCTGACTCCCCCACCACCACACGGTTTCGAGCGGTACGGCGAGGTCGGCGGCAAGGTCGGCAAGTTGCGTGTCGGAAAGGTCCAGATACGGCGTCTCGATGCGAGCCGCGGGTTCACCGTGCCTGGTGTCGTCGAGGCCGACGAGGCGGCCGACAAGCATGGCCCGCGTCGCGATACGCCCGGCACGGTCCACGTCGATCGAATCCCCCCGCGTGGCCGAGAGAGGCCAGGTGACCGTGTCGATCCCCGCGCGGGCCGCACCGTAGGACGCGGAAAGAAGGTCCCGCACTTCGGCCTCGCCGTCGGCGGATGTGCTGACGGGCGCCATCGGCGGCAAGGCCGAGAGATTGAGAACCTTGGCTTGTCGTTCGACGGCTCGACATTGATCGGCGCTGAGCGCCGAGGGAAAGGGGAGCACCACCGGCCGCCTGGCCGGATCTGTCTCGGCGAGGGACATTTCAGCCGCGGCGGCGCACGCCACCAGCGAGGGAAGATCGCCGTCGCTGAGGATCAATGGCCTCGTGAGCATGGATGATCCTACCGGGCCCCCGAACAGGAAAGTCGACACGCCCGCCCTGACTATCGGCCGAGGTACGGGAATCTCGCGAGCGGGCGATGCTCAGCCCGATCGGGTCGCAGGGTGCTTTCGACCAGGGTGAGGTGATCGACCCGGAAGGCGATCCACATGGCTTCATCCCAGACCGCCGCGTGGCGCGGCCCACCAGCGGGACCGAAGCGGGCAAGGGTCAGGTGCGGGAGGTACCTGCCGCCAGACCGGCGCCGTGGCCGAGCCAGGCGAGCCACAAGCCGCTGGTGGGTTTCGGTGAGCGTGGAGTTATCATCGCATCGCGCGGCGATGAGCCGGGGCGATCCATGCGCCGGCAGCGAGATCAGGCCGGTGATTGAAAGCGTAAAGGGCTCAAGCCCGGCCACGGCTCGTTCGACAGATTCGGAGACGCGCGGAAGGTCTCGATCGTCGGTCTCGCCCAGAAAGTGAACGGTGAGGTGCACGTGGTCGGGTTGGACCCAGCGCGCGCCCGGCACGTTGCGCGCAACGGCCCGGGCGAGCAGACGCTCCGCAACCTCGGGCGGCGGGTAGAGGGCGATAAATAGGCGACGAGTGCTCATGCGGAAGTCGCCGCGGCAGAGGCCTTCATCGCGTGCGTGTCGGGCCGGGCGTCGGTCAGTAGTTTGGCGTGGGCGGGCGGTAGTTGCGCAGGTCGATGGTCTTGAACCATGCGATGGCCCGCGCCAGCCCCTCCCGCATCGGGACTTTCGGCTCCCATTGCAGCGCAGTTCGCGCAAGGGTGATGTCCGGTTGACGTTGGCGCGGGTCGTCGGAAGGAAGGGGCTTGTTCGTGATCGTGGATGACGAGCCGCTCAGATCGATGATGGTCCGGGCCAGATCGAGCATCGTGCACTCGACGGGGTTGCCGAGGTTGATCGGCCCGGTGACCGCGTCGGGCGCGTTCATCAGGCGGATCAGCCCGTCGATGAGGTCATCAACATAGCAGAAGGAGCGGCTCTGTGAGCCGTCGCCGAAGATGGTGATCGGCTCGTTCGCGAGGGCCTGACGGATGAAGTTGGAAACGACCCGGCCGTCGAAGGGGTGCATGCGCGGGCCGAACGTGTTGAAGATGCGCGCCACGCGGATGCGGACGCGGTTGCGGCGGTGGTAGTCGAAGAAGAGGGTTTCGGCGGCGCGCTTGCCCTCGTCGTAGCACGCCCGCGGGCCGATGGGGTTGACGTTGCCGCGGTAGGACTCGGGCTGGGGGTGGACGTCGGGGTCGCCGTAGACCTCGCTGGTGGAGGCCTGGAGCACCTTGGCCCCGCAGCGCTTCGCCATACCCAGGACGTTGATGGCGCCCATGACGCTGGTCTTCATGGTCTTGATGGGGTTGTGCTGGTAATGCCCCGGGGCGGCCGGACACGCGAGGTTGTAGATCTCGTCGACTTCGAGCCAGAGGGCGTGGGTGACGTCGTGGCGGATGAGTTCGAAGTTCGGCCGGGCGAGCAGGTGCGCCACATTGATCTTCTGGCTGGTGAAGAAGTTGTCAACACAGATGACGTCGTGCCCCTGCTCGACCAGTCGTTCGCAGAGGTGCGAACCGAGAAAGCCGGCGCCGCCGGTGACGAGAATGCGCCTCAGATTCATACGGGTCGTTCTCCCACGGGCCGTCCTTGCGAACGAATCCACAGAGCGTATTGCGCCACGGCCTCGAGCGGCGCGACGCGTGGCGACCAGCCCAACCCCAACGCCGCGGCGGCGATATCCGCCCGGGTGTAGTCCTGGTAATAGGCACGGACCGACGCGGGCATCTCGAAGTACTCCGTCGGGAGCCGATCGGGCGGGATCCCCAACGCCTCTCGAAGACAATCCACGATCTGGTTGAACGACACCGCCCGGCCCGAGCCGACGTTGTAAACGCCGGGCTTGGGAGGCCTGGCCAGCCCACCCGCCAGCCCGCCTGCGGCGAGCGTGCACTCGACCACGTCGGCTACGGCGACCTGATCGCGCGCCTGCGAACCGTCGGCGAAGAGGCGGGGCGGTTGGCCGTCGAGCAGCCGACGGGCGAGTTTGTAGATCATGGAGGCCATCGCGCCCTTGCGTGCTTCGCCTGGCCCGAACACGTTGAAGTACCGCAACCCGATGACGGGAAGGGCCTCGTCGCGCTCCGCGGCCCGTCGATGGGCGGCTTCCATGAGCCACTTGCTCATGCCGTACACGTTCCGGGGCTGACCGGCCGCGGATTCGGGGAAAGGTTCACGCGTGGCCGCCTGCGGCGGAGCGCCGTAAGTGCCGGCGCTCGAGGCGTACACCAGCCGCACGGGGCAACCGTGCCGGCGAGATTCGCCGACCAGGGCCAGCAGACGCTCGAACCCGCCGAGGTTCTCGCGGAACATCTCGGCCTCATCGTTCAGCGTGGTGTCGGTGATTGCGCCGAGGTGAAAGACCACGGAAGGCTCATACCGCTCGAGCACCATGTCCCAATCCAGCGCGGCGGTTGAGCAGGGGAGGATGGTTCCGGCAAAGGCCCCGACACTCCGCCGGGCGCATGCGGCCATGATGTTCTCGACGCTTCCAGACCGGAAGTTATCGATCACCACGACGTGGGCCACGGGTTGACGATGGAGGAGTTCCGCGACGAGGTTTGCGCCGATGAACCCCGCCCCGCCCGTCACGATGTAGGTGGCATGGTGGCTCATGGCCGATCGCTCACGGGGGCATGATCCGGCGTCGGCAGCGGCGGCACGCGCAGCCGCTGGCCCGGGCGAAGCGTATCGCGGTTCGAGAGTTGATCGCGATTGGCGTTGAAGAGCGTGTCCGCGCGACCGGCGTCGCCGTACATCAACTGCGCGATCTTCGACAAGGAATCACCCTCCCGGACGGTGTATTCACGATCCTTGCCGGGCGGATCGGGCATCGATGGTCGGAGCGGTCGCCCCTGGATGTTCGTGGGGTCCCGGGGGATGCGAATCACGCGGCCTGCGCGGAGCGGGGTGAGGCTCGCGAGCGGATTGGCCCGCGTGATGGCCTCGGCGTGCGTCTCGGTCCCGTAGTACCGCGCCGAGATGGTCGCGAGCGTTTCGCCTTCCGCCACGGTGTGCGCGATGAACTCGGGGGGCCGAACGGCGATCGACGGGCTTGGCGGGTTGGTCGCGGGCGCCTCGCGGGCGGGGGCGGTTGGATCCGAGGGCGTCGATGGAGGTGCCGAGGTCGGCATGGGCCGCGCACTGGCGCGTTGCATTCCCGTCGTTTCGGCAGACGCAGGCCGTCGGTTGGTGCTCGGCGACCACGCCCAGTACACGACGATCCACAGCAAGGCCAAGGCCCCGGCCCCCGCGACAAGTTTGCCGCTCCGCGGTTGCACGTACGTCTCCCGCGCTAGGCCTGCACGGGCGTGCCGCCGAGCATCGCATGCTCCGTGTCATGCTCGCGCGACCAGACGATGGGCGCGGCGACAGCGACCGAGGAATACGTTCCCACCACCAGCCCGGTGAAAAGCGTGAAGGCAAACGCCCGCATCCCCTCGCCCCCGATGAAGTAGAGGATGAGGCACGAGGCCATGGTCGTACCGCCGGTGATGATGGTGCGGCTGAAGGTCTGGTTGACGGACAAGTTGATGATGGCGGCGGTGGCGTGGGGGAGTTTGCCTCGGTTTTCGCGGATCCGGTCCATGACGACCACCGTGTCGTTGAGGGAATACCCGGCGATGGTGAGCAGCGCCGCGACGGCGTTGAGATCGATCTTGAAGGGGAGCAGCCCGATGGAGACGGCGAAACCATGCGTCGCGGGGTGTTCGTACAGGACTTCGCACAGGGCCAGCAGGCCGATGACGGTCACAACGTCGTGCACGAGGGCGACGACCGCGGCGATGGAGTAACGCGGGGTCTTGAACCGGACCCAGATGTAGATGCCGATGAGGACGAAACTGACCAGCGTCGCGGCGATGGCGTTGGCCTTGAAGGTGTTCGCGATGGAGGCGCTGAAGGTCTGCACGCTGGCGGGCGTCGAGGCCTCGGCCAGCGCCGCGAGCGTCAAGGCCCATTCGCGGTCGCGGACTTCGCGCTCCCACCGCGGCTCGTTGTCGAAGAGGCTGGCGCTGTCGTCCTTGACAAGAATAACCACGCCGGTCGCGGCCGCTTCGGTGCCGCTCATCACGTGCACGTGCACTCGGCGGGAGAGCGTCGATGAAAACTCCGCGGATTCTCGCGCGTGGCGCAATCGCGCCTCAATGCTGGCCAGCGGCTGGGGGGGATCGATCCGGTCCACCACGATCGCCACGCCGCCGAGATACTCGCGGCACGGCCAGGTGATCTCGGGACGTTCGATATTCGGGCCGACGGTGGGCTTGTCGATCCCGAACGCGGGGATCAGCCGCACATCGCGTTCCGTGGCGCCCACAAACCGCAGCGCGGGCTTGGTCTCGATGACATCGGTGAACTGTTCAAGGAGAATGCGGACCAGTTCGCGGTTTTCCTCGGCCGAGACGCCCCCCTCGCCGCCCGCGGGCGCAAGGTCCGACTCGCTCGGTCGCGTCTTGATGGCAAAGCGGCTCGCGGTCACGCCGTCGGCTTCCGGTTCGATGGGGAAGACCTCGGCGTTCTTGATGCGCTGTCCGAGCGGGTCGCTGGGCGGCAGCGAGGCGGCCACCCCCTTGACCCGGGCCTCGACCTCGGGGCGTTTGAGCGTGAGCGGCACGCCATCATCGCCCGCGCGCAGCTGGAGCGTGATCTGCGTCCCGCCCATGAACTCGTTGTCGAGCATGCGCTGCCCGCGGGTCCAGACCATCCACATTCCCAACCCAACGTAGACGGCGGAGATCACGAAGAACGTCCAGCGGAGCCGGATCCAGTTGACGTTCGGCGTGAGCGCCCGTTGCAGGCCGGGGATGAGCATGGGAAGCATGCTCGTGCGCTTCCACCCGAACGAGATGCCGACATCGAAGATCATGCGGCTGACCACCAGGGCGGCGAACAGGGTCGAGACGACGCCGATGCCCATGGTGATGGCGAACCCGCGGATCTCGGTCGTGCCGAGGTAGTACAGGACGACGCAGACGATAAGATTGGTGACGTTGCCGTCCACGATCGACGCGAGCGCCCGATCGAACCCGAGGCGGATGGCCGTGCGCAGGTCGGCGCCCTTCTCGACTTCCTCACGGATGCGCTCGTAGATCAGGACGTTGCTGTCCACCGCCATACCGAACGTGAGGATCATGCCGGCGATGCCGGGCATGGTGAAGGCGGCCTGCGAAAGCGCCATGGCGCCCATGATGAGCATCGAGTTGACGAGCAGCGAGACGACCGCGATGACGCCGGAGGTGAAGTAATACGCGACCATGAACACCGCGACGACGACCAGCGACCACAACCCGGCTTCGAGGCCCATCTGGAGGTTGTCGGCGCCGAGTTCCGGCCCGACGGCGTTCACACTGAGCGGCTCGGGTGAGAGTTTGGCCGCCAGGCTGCCCCCCGAGAGGACGCGCACGATGTAGTTGATTTCCTCCGCGGTGAACGAGCCGGAGATCTGCCCGCGGTTGGAAATCACGCCCTGGAGCGTTGGGGCGGTGTAGATTTCGTCGTCGAGCAGCACGGCCATCTGCCGTCCGAGGTGTTCCTGCGTCAGTTTGCTCAGAAGAACCGCGCCGGGGGCGTTCATCGCGAAGCCGATCGCGGGGCGGCCGAACTGGTCGCTGTCGGGGAAGGCCCGGGTGACTTCCCAGATGCCCTCCGCGGGCGTCAGTCGCGACGTCCGGACATCGTGGCAGAGGAGGTAGTAGTCACCGGCGTACATCTCGGCGACGAATCCGCGGGCGTTGAAGTACGCCACGCCATAGTTCGCGTCCTCGCTGAAGGCCTTGGCCTCCTTGGAGGTCTGGATCCACTGCTGAATGTCATTGACCTTGCACCACTTGACGTTGGGGACGGAGGTGTTTCGGGGACCACGCTCGCGGAGTTCCTCGCGGGCCTGCATCTCGGCGAGCACCTCGCCCGGGCGAACGGTGATCCGGAAGGTGAGGACGCCCGCGCCCTTGAGGAGCCGCATGAGGTCCTGCGGATCGTCGAGCGACGTGCCGGACTGTTCGTACCGCTCGTAGAGCGCAAGGAGTGCCCGGATGTCGTCCGTGGCAGCAGGGTGCGCCTCGTAGAGGCGTCGGGTCGCAAGTTCCCGCGCGCTGGGGATCGTGACGCTTCCTTCCTTGTCGGCGATGACGCGCGACTTGGTCGACGCGCTCACGATCTCGCGGATTTCCTCGGCCGATACCGTGCCCTGAACCGCCGAACGGCGGGCCTGCTCATACAGACTTTCGGCCTGACCGACGTCCGAGACCATCGCGTCCTTCTTCACCGGGTCGATCTCGGCGTCGTAGGCCGCGCGTTTGGCGCGATAGTCGTCGTACGCGGCGATGGCCGCGGTCAGCATCGCGCGACGCGCGGCGCTCCCCGCGGCGAGTTGCTCGAGCGTGGCGTCGCGCTCTGCCCCGCTCAACCGGGCCATCGCGTCGATTCTCGCCTCGTTGAGCGTGGCACGTCCGAGCGTGGCCAGGGCGTCCTCGAAGGCCTTGCGGTTCTTCTTGGCTTCCGGGCTCGGGGCGGGCATCGAGATTTCGAGCCGATCCTGCCCCTGCTTGACGATCGTGACTTCCATCAGGCCGTTGGGATCGATTCGGCGTTTGATGACCTCGATGAGCCGGTCGAGGGTCTCGCCGGCGTTCTCGTTGGGGCCGATGGTGACGGCGTAGACCATGCTCACGCCGCCGGCCAGGTCCTTGCCCCGCCGGAGAGGATTGGTGTACAGACTCCAGGCGGCGAACAGGACCGCCAGGATCACGATGACCACGCTACGCCATGTCTGCTTCATAAATACTCGTCGTTTCGATGCGGCGTCCGCCCGGCGAAATCGGCGCGAACGTTCGTGACTTCGTTCCTTCGTACCCGTCGCCTAGACCGGGACTTTGGCCTCCGGCTTGGCCTCTACGGTGCCACTGGCGACGGTCGGGCGGACCAGACCCTGCAGCGCGGACTTCGCGAACCGAATCTTGCCCTCCTCAACCCGGAGCACGATCTCGGTCTCGCCCAACTCCGCCACGGTGCCGATGACCCCACCCAGCATCTGGACCTTGTCACCCTTCTTCACCGACGAAAGAAGTTCGGCCTGACGCTTCTTCTCCTTGCGGCTCCCCATCACGCTCACGAGGATCATCACGACGAGCATGACGGGCAGGAGCCACATGATCGGCCCCATACCCGGGGAGGATGCGCCGCCGCCCGGCGCCCCGGCGGGCGGGGGGGGCGTGGTCGTGGTGCCGGCACCCGGCACTCCTACCGCCTCGACCGTTCCGGTGCCGTTTTGCGCCAGGGTGAACACGCTGACATCATTCAAAATCATCGATCCGCCTTTCATCCATGGACCCGTGGCCGCTTCACCACGGAAGGTACAACCTGATATCCCGCAAATCCTTACATCTCCGATACGACCGGCCATCGAGCCTTCAACCCGGCCCAGTCGTCCGTCACGATCGACGCCCGTACGTCGATCATGAACCGCTGAAAGTGGCGAAGGTTATGCAGGCTCACGAGGATCGGCCCCAACATCTCCCCGACCATGAACAAATGCCGTAGATAGGCCCGCGAGAACGCCCGATCATCGGGGGTGTCCCATCCATGAACCCGTGGACGGCAGGCGTGACAATCGCAAGATGAATCGATCGGGCCGTCGTCCTCGGCGTACTGGGCGTTCCGGAGCCGAATCTGTCCATGCGGCGTGAACGCGTTCGCATTGCGCCCGTTGCGCGTTGGCAGAACACAGTCGAACATGTCCACGCCCGCGCACACCGCCGCCAAGAGATCGCGTTCGTACCCGACCCCCATCAGGTACCGCGGCTTGTCGGCTGGGAGGAGCGGTGCGGTGTGCCGCACGACGGCGGCGATCGCCTCGGGCGGCTCCCCCACCGCCACGCCCCCGATGGCGTAGCCCGGCAGGTCGATCTGCGTGACGCGCTGGGCACACCACGTACGACGGGCCGGGTCGGTGCCTCCCTGCACGATGCCGAAAAGTGCCTGATCCTCTTTCCTCGCGTGCGAGGCGACACACCGCTCCAGCCAGCGGAGCGTCCGTTCGTTGGCCTGCTCCAGCCGGGCCGCGTGGTCCTCGGCGTGGCCGACACGATCGCGCGCGGCGGCGCGGGCCTGACGAGGATCGTCCGCCTCGCCCGGCGGCTGCGGGGGCGGGCAGTCGTCGAGGGCCATGATGATGTCGGCGCCGAGTTCGTTCTGAACGCGCATCGCGTCCTCCGGCGCCAGCCGAACAGGGCGGCCGTCGATGATCGACTTGAACGTAACCCCGTCGTCGTCGACGCGGTTGGTGTCGGCGAGGGAGTAGGCCTGGTACCCGCCCGAGTCGGTGAGGATGGGCCCGTTCCAGTTCATGAAGCGATGGACCCCGCCGCGGCGTGCGATGAGATCGGCCCCCGGGCGGAGCATGAGGTGGTAGGTGTTGTTGAGGAGTATCTGGGCGCCGGATTCGCGAACCCAGTGCGGGGGGATGCCCTTGACCGAGGCACGCGTGCCCACCGGCATGAACGCGGGCGTGTCGAAAGAGCCATGGGGCGTTTCCACCCGACCCACGCGAGCATGGGTCGACGCGGAGCGGGAGTGGATGGTGAACCGCAGCGGATTCACGCCGCCCCGCTCGAACGCCGCTGCTCGGTGGCCTGACGGAGGATGCGCTTTTCTGATTCGGAAAGGCTGTGCACACCCTGGGCACGCACCTTGTCGAGAATGCGGTCGACCTCGGCGGGGTCCGGCCCCGGCTCACGCCTCGGCGGCGGGGCGCGGCGGGCCGTTGCCTTGCGCGAATCCGTGAAGATATCGAAGAAATCACGGAGAAGGTGAGCCCGGCGGATGAGGAAAAACCCCGCGGCGGCGCCGCCGAGGTGGGCCGCCTCGCCGCCCGCGTTGCGACTCCCGAAGATCACCGACGCGGCGGCAATGCCCACGTAGACGTACGCGAACGTGCGCATGCGCAGGGGGATGGGCGGGAAGATGAGTTGCACGACGAGGTTGGGGGCGATGTACGCGCAGGCGAGGATGACGCCGAAGACGCCGGCGGAGGCGCCGACCAGGGGTGTACGCGGGTCGTTGAAGAGCAGGCCGGGGACCTTGACGCCGTAATGGGCGGCGAGGGTTCCGCCCGCGTTGAGCAGGAGGTAGGCCAGCCCGCCGCACACCCCGCAGGTGAGGTAGAAGGCGATGTACCGCTTCGAGCCGAGGTGCTGCTCGACCATCGACCCGAACATGTACAGCCCGAGCATGTTGAAGAAAAGGTGGACCATGCCGGAGTGGAGAAACTGGAAGGTGAGGAACCGCCAGAACTCCAGCCCGCCGTCGAGCGTGACCTTGAAGGTCGAGAAGTACCCGAAAGCCTCGACGGGCGACACGCCGCCCCTGGGAGGCACGAAGACCTGCAACAGGAACACGGCGATATTGGCGATGATCAGATAGGTGTTGAATGACCACAGGCCGGGCCTGGAAGCCCTGCCGCCGCGTCCGAAGGTGTAGTCCCGGTCGTAGATGCCCATGATCATCCGTGCTCCGCCGCGACGCTGGCCACGGCGGGGGGCAGTTTAGCGTCGCTGTCGCCGCTGGGTTTCCCGCCGCAGGACGTCGCGCTGTTCAGGGGAGAGTGAGTTCATTCCGTCACGTGATATCTGCCGGAGAATCGTATCGAGATCGAGACAGGACGAGGCGTGATCCACCGGACTGACCGTGTCCTCTTCGCGGGGATCATGCTCCGGCGAATCGCTCGCGGCCATGACGGGGTGCTCCTCCACGGCGGCGGCCAGAAACTCGGCGCGGCGAATCTCGAGGTACGTGGCCAGGGCGCCCAGGGCGCCGAGCGTCAGGATGCGCAACTCTCCCATGCACGCACCGACAATAAACACCGCCAAGGCGGTGTAAAGCCCGAGCCGGAGGGCGCGTGCCGCCGACGCCTCGCCGCGGCGTGCCATAAAGGTCCGCAGGATTCGACCGGCGTCGAACGGGAGCATCGGCACCAGCGCGTTGGTCACGAGCACCACGGCGTTCATGTAGTACGCCCACCATGCCCAGATCTGAATGTGTGAACGAAGTCCTCCCGCGGTCACGCGGGGTGAGAGCAGGTCGAGCGACAAGGCCGACCACCCCGCGCCGGACGCCACGACAAGTCCACCGAGGATCGGCACAAGGAGGGCCCCGGCGAGCAACCCGCCGGACTCCGCGAGGAATGGGCGGGAAACCGGGCCGGCGGGCGTGCCCCCCAGCCCACCCAGGGGCCACAGCACCACCGGCAGCGGTTCCCCGCCCAGCCCCCGACGGAAGGCTTCACGCGTGATCTCGCGGACGAGCAGAATGCCGCACGTGACGACGACCGCCGCGACGATGTGGACCAGGCCGATGGCGCTGCGGGGAACCCACGCCACCAACTCCGCGCCCATCCACATCACCAGCAGCACGTGCACGCGAATGGCCAGCGATCCCACACGTCCGACGGGGAACGACCACATCAGCGGGTCTTCGCCGACACCCCAGACGCGCGGCTCCCGCCACGTCATGTCGGGTGGTCGGGTCGATCGTACATCCCCGGGTCTTTCGGTCATGGCCGTCCCAAACTCAGGCGTGCAGGACCCCCGCGTCCCGCGCCATGAACAATGCAAGCATGCTCTTCGCGTCCATCAAGATACCCTGTCTGATCATCTCGAATACGCGCCCGATCGGCGTTGGGTGAACGGTGATTCGTTCGTCGGCCTCCAGATGCTGCCCGACCGGCGTCAGGCCGGTCGCCGAGAAGGCCCACATGAGTTCATCGGACAATCCCGGCGAGGTGTGAAACCGACCGAGCGGGGTCAAGGTTGCGGCCTGAAACCCGGTTTCTTCGATTAACTCCCGAGCGGCACAGGCGGCAGGCTCTTCGTGCGGCTCCAGAGTGCCCGCGGGGAGTTCCCAAAGGGTTGTTTCAACGCTCGCACGCCAGTTCTGAATCAAGACAATCCGCGGGTCGATCCGCGATCCAAGGACCGGAACGACGACAACCGCCCCGGGGTGCCGGACACACTCACGTGTGATCGAGCGGCCGCTCGGGTCCGTGACGGTCAAGGCTTCAAAGTCAAACTTGGCGCCGGCGTGAAGGAGACGCCGGGTCACAGTTGGGACGATGTTCGTGTCGCCTAACATGGCGGATCGTACGGAGGCACGCGATGGGGCCGGGCTTGAAACCCAGAACCAGTCAGAGCAACGGTGCCATCGTCACAGACGGCCCGATTCTCCGATTGGTCGGCCTGCGCAAGTCCTTCGGCCCGCAGCGCGTGCTCGACGGCCTCACGCTCGATATCCAGCCCGCCAAGACCACGGTCATCATGGGGCCGTCGGGGTGCGGCAAGTCCGTCACGCTCAAGCACATGCTGGGCCTGATGCGACCGGACGCCGGCGAGGTGTACTACGACGGAAGGCGCGTCGATCAACTCCGGGAGCGCGACTGGCTCCCGATCCGCCTGGAAGTCGGGCTGCTCTTTCAGATGGGCGCCCTGTTCGATTCGATGACCGTCGCGGAAAATGTCGAGTTTCCCTTGCGCGAGCACACGCCGCTCGCGCCACGCGACCGCGCCGCGCGGATCGCCGAGGCGCTGCACGTCGTGGACATGCTGGGGTACGAGAAGCGGCTTCCGTCGGAACTCTCGGGCGGCCAGCGCAAGCGCGTGGCGCTCGCGCGGTCGATCGTGCTGCGCCCGCGCATGGTGCTGTACGACGAGCCGACCACGGGGCTCGACCCGATCCGCGCCGACGGCATCGATCAGCTCATTCTCAAACTTCAACGCGAGTTCGGCGTGACGAACGTCGTCGTGACGCACGACCTGACCTCCGCCCGGAAGGTGGCCGATCACGCCGTGGTGATGCTCGACGGCAAGGTGGCGGCGTCGGGCCGGTTCGAGGAGGTCGCTCGCTCGGGCGACCCGCGCGTGCAACACTTTCTCACGGGCACGTACGTCAAGAGCGAGGACATCCCCGAGGCCGTCGTCGCCGCCGTAGACCCCGCCGTCCTCCTCCCGGAGAAGCAGTAGATGTTCCGCAACGCCGTCGTCCGCGACTTTCTGACCGGGTTGTTCGCCCTGGGGGCCATCGCCGGGCTGTGCGCCATCCTGGTCCTGTTCGGCGAGATCGCCGAGTTCGGCGCGTCGTACTACCGCTTCACGGTGGTGCTGCCGTCCGCCTCGGGGCTGGGGTCCACCTCGCCGGTGATGGTGAACGGCGTGAAAGTCGGGCAGATCGAGAAGGCCGAGGTTTCGCCCGAGGGGGCTGCGCTGACGGTCAAGATCAAGCGCGAGGTTCGCGTCCCCCGCTCCGCCGTGCTCTCGGTCGAAAAAGGCCTCATCGGAGATGCGTCGCTCGAGTTCACGATTCCTCCCGGGAGCGCCATGAATCTCCGCCCCGAGGAGTACATCGTGGACGGCGCCACACTCGTGGCCCCGGTCGCCGGGTCCTTCTTTGACCGACTCGCGGAGTCCATCCAGAAGCCGCTTGATCGTCTTTCCGCCTCCGCCGACAAGATCGACGCCCTCGCGTCGGCCTGGACCACCACCGGACAGCGGCTCAACGACCTGCTCGAATCCCGTTCGCTCGCGGACGTCGAGAGCGGCAAGGCGCCCAACATCGCGAGCACGATCGAGCGTCTCGACCGGGCGCTCGCGTCGGCGGACACCTGGCTCCGCGACGAGCAGATCCGGTCCGGGGTCAAGGACATCCTCGCCCGGGCGGGCGTGGTGCTGGGCGACATGCAATCGTTTCTGACCGCCTGGACCGAAACCGCGGATTCGGTCGATCTCGCGGCGCAACACCTCGACCAGGCCGCGGGCGAGATCAGTGTCAAGACGAACGAACTGGCTGCCCAGGCGATGCAGACCCTGCGCCGCGTCGACGCCGCCGCCGCCGAGCTCGGCAAGTCCATCGAAGCCGCGAACAAGGGCGAAGGCACCGTGGGGCAACTGCTGACGAACCCCGATCTCTACAAGTCGCTGACCGGCTCGGCCCAGCGGCTGGAACGCGTGCTGGTGGAGTTGCAGCTGCTCGTAGAGCAGATGAAGGCCGAGGGCGTCAAGATCAAGCTGTAGTACTCGCGCCACGCTTCCACGACAGCACCTGCTCGTAGACACGCAGGTTTCCTTCCACCATCACGTCCACCGTGAACTCGGCGAGGATGCGTGCGCGGCCGGCCTCGCCCATCCGGCGGCGCACCGATTCGTCCGCGAGAAGCGTGCGCAACGCGACGGCCAGTTGGACGGCATCCCCCGGCTCGGTCAGCAGGCCCGTCACACCCTCGAGCACGGCCTCGGGCATGCCGCCCGCGCGGCTGGCCACGATCGGTACGCCCGCCGCCGCCGCCTGAAGCAACGCCACGCCCAACCCCTCGATCTCCGCGGGGTGCGCGAGCACGTCCAGCCCGCCGAGCCACTTCGGCAAATCGTCCCGAAACCCGGCGAATCGAACCGTGGCTTCCAGCCGGCGCTCCTGTACGGCCGCACGAATCGCGCGCTCAAGCGGCCCTTTCCCGAAGATCACGACACGCAGACGCGGAAACTCCCGCGTGAGCGGCCCGAGCGCCTCGATCAGGTGGTGATGCCCCTTGCGTTGAATCAACTGGGCCACCATGCCGATGACCAACGAGCCCGAGGGGAGGTCGAACTCTCGTTCGAACGCCGCCCGATCAACGGGCCTCAGGTAGGGCGACGCATCCACGGCGCTGCGGACGCAGGTGACGCGCGAAGCGGCCATCCCGCTCGACAGCATCACGCGGCGTATGGCCTCCGAAATGGCCACCACGTGGTCGAAGAGTCGGTACTTCGTGCTCATGGCCAACCGGGATTCCGGGTTGTCCACGCGTCGCGACAGCACGCACGGCACTCCACCGACCTTGGCCGCCAGCCCGCTCCACACGTCCGCGCCGCGCCGGCTGTGCGCGTGGACAAGATCCGGCTTTTCGCGGCGGATGACCCGCGCCAGACGCCGGACCGCCAGCACGTCCAGATCGCCGCGAATGGCGGTAGCGTGGACGCGGGCGTGCGCCGAAACCTTCGACCCGATGGCCGCGCCCGGCGGACACGCCAGCACGCACTCGTGCCCGCGCGCCGCAAGCCCTTCGATCAGGTAGGCCACCTGGCGTGGCCCGCCGTAGAAGTGCATGCCGGCCTCGACATGCAGGATTCTCACGATCCCTCCCCGGCGCGTGTGCTCATCACGGCACGCACGTGCGTCATCACCGATTCGGGCGTGATCTCCCGCAGGCACGTGAACGCCCCGCCGCAGGTTGGGTGGCGGCGGCACGGCGCGCACGGCAGCCCGAGGTAGATCACACGTGTGGTGGATCGGCCGGGATCGGTGTACGGACAGGTGGAGCCGAAGAGCGCGACGGTCGGCCTGGCGAAGCCGGTGCCCATGTGAGTCAGCCCGGTATCGACGCCGACAACCAGTGACGCGTGCTTGACCAGGGCCATGGCCTCGTCGAGCCGCGTGTGACCAACGAGATTGATGAAATCCCGCGAATCCGACGCCGCGATGGTCTCGGAGGCCGGCCGGTCGCCCGGGCTGCCCAGCAGCACCGGCACCAACCCGAACTCACCGCGGATTCGGGGGGCCAACTCGCGCCAGGATTGCCCAAACCAGTGCTTCTGAGGCCTGGTGGTGTGCGGGGCGAATACGGCAAAGGCGCCAGGGCCAACGCCGTGCCCGGCAAGCCGATCGAGGGCGCGGCGTTCGGCCTCGGGCGAGACGTGAAGCGTCGGGATGAACGCGCCCGCGTCCAGGCCGAGGTGCTCGGCCAAGGCGCGATACTCGCCTCCGATGCGACCCAACGAAGCGGGTGCGTCAAGCCGCTCGGTATGGAAGACGCGGCTCCCTTCGCGCGGCGAGAGGCCGACGCGCCGGGGCGCGCCCGAGAGCCACGTCAGAAACCCGCTCTTCAGCAATCCCTGGAGATTGATCGCGGTATCAAACGCGCGCTCGCGCAGCGCTCGGCGAAACTCGACGATGCTCCGGCGCAGCGCCAGCACCCGCCCCGCCTTCGCGTCACGCAGCCATTGCCCTCGAGGCCAGGGGATGATCTCGTTGATCGCGGGGTCGTGGGCAATCAGCGAGGCATACTCGGCCTGGACGAGCCAGGCGACGTGGGCATCCGGGTGCGCACGCCGAATCGCGTCGGCCATGGGCGATGCCAGCACCACGTCACCGATCGCCGAGGTTCGTACGATGAGAATGCGCTTCATGCGGTGTGCACGCCGCCGTCGACCGCGCGGTTCGGCGTCTCGGGCTGCATGGTACGAAGCGTGGGCACGCCGTTCTCCGCGGCCAAGTCCGGCGATTTCTGTCAACGTGCCTGCACACCGGAAATGCGAAGGGGATCCAAGTGGAGCGGAGGAGAGTCGAACTCCCGACCTCATCATTGCGAACGATGCGCTCTACCAACTGAGCTACCGCCCCGTGATTGCGTCGCGGCGGGCACGCCGCGGGGACCAGTGTAGGAGGGATCGTCATGGGTCGGCAAGACGCCGCAACGCATGACGCACACGTTCGCCTTTCGCGGACCTCGTCCGCGAGTT
The DNA here is from genome assembly GCA_022180725.1 of Phycisphaerae bacterium. Taxonomy (GTDB): domain Bacteria; phylum Planctomycetota; class Phycisphaerae; order Phycisphaerales; family UBA1924; genus RI-211. Next base: position 18,005 of record BQMO01000008.1, on the reverse strand, counting down.
GCGGTGCGAATAGCGCGATGTGGAGCTCCTTGATCACCACCGCGTCTCGTGCAAGCACGATCGGTCGGACTGGCAACTGACCGATTTCGATGGCGACCAATCGGGCGTGGCATGGTGCACGGACAGAGGCTATGCTCTGGATGAGATTGCGTTCTCAATAACGGGCGGCCGCGACCGCCATGGAGTGTGCTCGGTGTCACGCCTCATGCATTGGATCATGCTCGCGCTGTGTACATGCTGCGGAACACATGGCTTGGCGCAATCAACCGCACCCGGAAGGTCGGAGTTACCAGCACCGATCTCGATCGTCGTGACGATCCCCCCGCTGAAAGGGGTGATGGAGGCGTTGGCGCCGGCCGGAAGCACCGTGCGCACCTTGATGCCACCCGGGCGGAGCGAGCATGGGTATGAACCGACTCCACGCGACCTGGCCGACCTGGCCAAGGCCGACGTGGTGGTGTACGTCGGGCTGGGGCTGGAGCCGCGGGTGGAATCGTTCGTGAAGGATCGGCCTCGCCCTAGTCGGATCGATTTGTGCATGGCCGCGGCGTTGAAGATCACGGCGGCGCATGACCACGACGAACATGACCACGACGATCACGCGGATCACGAACACGCCGTGGACCCGCACCTGTGGCTCGATCCGGTGCTGGTCGAGCAGTTCATCCCGCACGCGGCGGCGGCGGTCCGCCAGGCTTCGGCACGAAAGCAAGCCCTGAGCGAACCCGCGTCGGCGGCGCTTGCCGACAAGGAACGTGCCCTCGTCACGCGAGTCCGGGCAATGGACGACGCATGGCGGACCCGGCTGGCGCCCTACGCCGGCCGGGCGATCGTGACGCACCACAACGCGTTCCCCCGCCCGGCGGCGCGGTACGGTCTGCGCGTCGCGGCCGTGATCCGCGGGTTGGACAACGTCGAACCCCCCCCCTCGGCGATGGAGAAGGTCGTGACGGCCGTCCGTCGTGAGCAGGTTCACGCGGTGTTCGTGGAGCCGCAGTTCAACGCGTCGCTGGCCGAGCGCATCGCCAAGGCCGCGGGCGTGCGCGTGGCACGTCTCGACCCGCTCGGTGCGGGCGACTGGTTTGCCATGATGGCCGGCAATCTTGATTCTCTGACGGCGAACCTCGGTCCATCGGCATCCCCTTCATCCCCGAGCGATCCGAAATGACGCAGGCCGCCGTCGAGTACCGCGACGTATCGTTCACGTTTCCCGCCGCCGGGGGCGATGGAGCGCGTCCGGCGTTGGAGCGGATCACCCTCGACGTGGCCGCGGGAGAGCGGCTGGGTATTCTCGGGCCCAACGGCGGGGGCAAGTCCACGCTCCTGAAACTCACGCTGGGACTGCTCGCGGGGTACACGGGAACCATCCGTGTCCTGGGGCACGCGCCCGCCGAGGCCGCCCGGCATGGGCTGGTCGGATATGTGCCGCAACGGTCGGCGTGCGAACGTGCGTTCCCCCTCTCGGCAAGGCAGGTCGTCACGATGGCCGCGTCGGTTCGATTGCCGCCGTGGGTACGTCTCCCGGCGGCAACGGCGTCGCACGTGGAACGATCCCTCGCGATCGTCGGCGCGGAGGAGTTCGCGGAGCGACCGATCGGGAAACTCTCGGGGGGGCAGTTTCAGCGGGTGCAGATCGCACGGGCGTTGGCGTCCTCGCCGAAACTGCTGCTGCTGGACGAGCCCACGGTGGGCGTCGACCTCGAAGGACAGCAACGCTTCGCGGACCTGTTGGCCCGCATGCGCGATGTTCTGGGCCTGACCGTCATCGTGGTGAGCCATGATCTGCGGACCATCGCCGCGGGGTGCGACCGGGTCGCATGCCTTTCGCGAACGCTGCACGCGCACACGGCGCCGTCGGGACTCACGCCGGCGGTGCTGGCGGAGATCTTCCGGCATGACGTGGCGGGAGTGTTCGGCGACGTGCACGTCGACGCGCACCCGGCGCACGCGTGCACCGACCCCTCGCACCACCACGCCTCGCCCAGGGGAGGCCGTTCGTGAACACGCTGCGATACCTCGTCGATCCGATGCTGCGCGACTTGTACTGGCCGGGCGTCGTCACGGGGCTGGCGGTGGCGTGCATCGGATCGCTCCTGTCGGTGCTCGTCGTGCTGAAGCGATTGGCGTTCGTGGGGCAGGGCGTCAGTCACGCGGCGTTCGGTGGAGCGGGGCTGGTGGCGGTGCTCGGGCTGATCGCCGGCGCGGGCGCGGAGCCGACCTTGGCGGGCCATCCCGTGACGCCCGGCGTGGCGACCACGCTTTCATTCATTGTGGTGGTGCTGGTGTGCCTCGGGAGCGCGCTGCTCATCGGGGTGATCGCGGATCGCGGGAGCACCGAGCCGGACACCGCCGTGGGGATTGTGCTGGTCGTGATGATGTCCGCCGGCGCGGTGATGATCCATCTTTCCGGGTCGCCGGTCTCGTGGGAATCGTTCTTGTTCGGGTCCGTGATGGGGCTGACCTGGCGGGACGCGGCGTTGGCGTGGGGGGTCGCGCTGGCGATCAGCACCTCCCTGTGGGGGACGCGGCGTCAGTTGCTCTTCTGGGCGTTCGACCCCGAGGTGGCACGGGTGGCGGGGGTGCGTGACCGCGTAATGAACGCCGTGCTCATGACGCTGCTGGCGCTCGCCATCGTGACGGCGATGAAACTCGCGGGGGTGGTGCTCGCGACCGCGATGCTGGTGCTGCCCGGCGCGACGGCGCTTCGGTGGAGCGATCGGCTCTGGCCCGCGGTGCTGCTGGCGCTGGGCGCTTCGCTCGCGGGGGTGGTGGCGGGGGTGGTGCTGAGCTTTGAGACGGATTGGCCGACCGGGCCATGTATCGTCGCCGTGCTCGGGGCGATGTACGCCACGACCCATATCCTCAGGCCGCGGCATGCGCCGCGATAATCCGCCGCCGATCGACCGTGGATGAAACCATGAAAGCCGAAACACTGCTCGCCGAACTCAACCGACTTCGCAAGGACCTGCGCGAGGACCCGACCGATGTTGAATGGCTCGCGCTGCACCATGCCTTCTGCTTTATCTCGTACCAGATGAGCGAGTTCCAGAAGTACGTCGAGGACCAGGACCGCAAGGGCGCGTTCAAGGCCTACGACGGACACGGCGAATAACACGCGTTCGTGACGGCGTTCGCGAAATGGGTGTACGAACGTCCGCCGCACGGGTAGCGTCGCGAGTCCCGGCGTGAACATCATGTCAATTCACGACGCGAATTGTGTTGCCAAAAGGCCCGCGCAAGGCGATACTGTCGGCATCGCGGCACAACGGAACGATCCGGGCGGCAACCACGGCCCGGCCCTCTGTTCAGGCCGCGACGACCGCACGGGCACCTCCGCGTGAATCCCGTACGGGCGGTGTGCCGCGGGCGACGGCCCGCGGGGTAGGAGTTCGGCGGCGGGCACCAGCCCGCGACGGCCGACGCGGCTTCTACAGAAGGAGGTGATCCAGTGTTGATGTCTGACTGTTCCAGAGGGCTGCGCACCTAAGGCGCACTCGACGGGGTGCGTACCGCAGCCCGCTACGGCAATGACTCGTAGGACCGGCCCACTCCGCAGGGTGGGCCGGTTTTTTATTGTCACGTGCGGTCAGTCGTGCCGAAGCGCCTCGATCGGATCGGCGGCGGCGGCGCGTTTCGCGGGGTACAGCCCGAAGACCAGCCCTGTCACCGTGGCCACGGCAAAGGACACCAGGATCGACCAGAGCGTGAGCGCGGTGGGCATGTCCTTGACCGCCCACCCGACCAGCAGGCTCCCGCCGATCCCCACGCCGACGCCGATCAGACCACCGATGGCCGAAAGTACGCCGGTCTCCACGAGAAACTGCCACATGATGTGACGGCGGGTGGCGCCCAGGGCGCGGCGGATGCCGATCTCGCGGATCCGCTCGGTCACGCTCGCGAGCATGATGTTCATGATGCCGATGCCCCCAACCAGCAGCGAGATGGCGGCGATGGCGCCGAAGATCAAGTTGAACGTCAACGCCGTCCGACGGGCGTTCTCGAGTAGTTCATAGGGCACGATCAGCGCCACGTCGGGCAGGCCCGGACGACGGTTCTTCAGTACCAGCCGCAGACGCTCCGCGTCGATGATCACGCGGTCGCGATCCTTGAGCGCGATATAGATTTCGCTGACCTCGGTCGCGTTGGCCTGCATCGAACCGCTCGTGCCGCGGACCACGAGGTCTCCGAACTGCTCGCGGGCGGCGGACATGGGCACGTGCACGTCGAGGTTGAGGTCGCGCCCGACCAGCGCCGTGCCCGCGCCCGCCGCCAAGCCAACCGGCCCGAGCACCCCCACCACCATGAACGGCTTGGTGTCGATGCGGAGCGACTTGCCGAGCGGATCCTCCAACGGGAAGAACATCCGGGCGATCTCCGCGCCGATCACGCAGACCGACGCGCGTTCGTCCATGTCGCTGGGGGTGAGGTACCGCCCCTGGGCGATGGTGAGGTTGGCGACGCGCGCCAAGTCGGGCGTGGTGCCGAACGCCTGGCTCGTACGACGCATCCCCTCGCGGATCACCTGCCCCCCGACTTCCTTCAGCGGCACGATGGCCTCGGCCTCGGGGAAGTTCTCGCGGATGACGGCCAGATCGGCCCGTGTCACGCCGTAACGGCTCACGAAACTCCGCTGCTGCCCCCCCTGCTGGTTCTGTGTTTCCGGCGGTTTCTGGGAGCGCACGATGATGTTCTTGGCTCCCAATCGCTCGATCTGCGCCAGGGCTTGCCGCTTCGTGCCCTCGCCGAGGCTGCTCATCACGATCACGGCGAGTACGCCGAAAATAATGCCCAGGGCCGTCAAGATCGACCGGAGCATGTGCAGCCGCAGGTTTCCCAGCCCGAGTCGCACAATCTCCAGGAGGAATCCCATAATCGCCGTTGCTCCACGTCGGGGTGACTCCGGCTCACCGTGCCGGGGAGCAGGATGCTACGCGGCGGCCTCAATCCGAGCCGTGAAAGTCACGACCACCTCGGAAACCGCCGATACCCTGACTGATGACTGATCCGGCCCATCATGGCTTTACCGTGCGTGTACTTCGCGAGACCGCCACCGAACGCGGTTGGCGCTATGTTGTTGAAATCTCACGTGAATCCGGCGAAACCACGACACACACCATGACGCTCGGCTGGCGCGATCATGACTACTGGTGCGGCGGCGCGGCGGCGCCTTCGCTCGTCGTGCAGCGCATACTGGAGTATGTGTTGGCGCATCGATGGGAGGCACTCCCGTCCGAGTTCGACGCGGCCCGGGCACGGCGATGGCTGCCCCGCATCGACGAGGACCTGCGCCACGCGGCCTAGGTATTGATCACAGCCCGGGGATCTTGATCTCGGGAGCCTTAAACTGCATCTGCCACGCGAACGTGCCCGCCGTGAGCAGGGCGTAGATCAGCCCGTCGAGCAACCGGCCGGGCAGTTGCGACCACGGGAGGCCGTGCCAGATGGAGAGGGGCAGGGCGTAGCCCGCGTGGGCCAGGAAGGCCACCGCGCCGACGACCTGAAAAACCTTCAGATACGAGGCCGCCCCCAGCCCGGCGTGCGACGCGACGTACGCCACGAACACCCCGGTAATGAGCAGGTGGACGAACCACATCCCGAGCATCTTCCCCATGCTGTGGTCCCCGCCGTGCACGATGATCATCGCGCGCGGGCTGGTCTTGGCGCGCTCCATCGCGGCTTTCTTCGCGGCCTCATCGAGTTTCTTGTCGCACTGCATCCAGGGAACAAAGTACACCCCCGGCGACAGCGCCCACGATTTCAGCCCGGACAGGATGGCGTCTTCCTTGTCGCCGGGGTTCTTGTAGTCGTGCTTGTGCAGCGGCGTGGCCATCCAGATGATGGAACTCGCCACGAAGCAGATCACCGCGCTCAGGACAATCGGAAGCCAGAGGGTCGTCAGGAACTCCATGGACTTTCTCCATGGCACGCCCACGGCCAACGACTCGCCACGACGCGTGCGCCGTGCTCGGCATCCGGCACAGTGCCGGATGCACTTACACCAGCATGACTTCTGCACGCGGGGTTGTCAAGGCCGCCCGGGTTTACCGCCGCGCCAGCCCGAGCATGCCCTTCCCGATGGTCGAAAGCCCTGGTGAGGTCGCGTGGAGCCGGGCGTACTCGCCCGCGAGCGAGACGTCCCGGGCGGCGCGTGTCACGATCGTCTCGTCGGATGTCCCACGCTCCGGTTCGGCGAACCAACGCACGGCGTAGCCTCCGGCGAAGGTCAGGGCGAGCGACGCGGCGATCCCCCAGCGTCCGATAGCCTGACGCTGCTTCGGGAGCGTCAGCGTCAGGTTCGCCGTCGCGGCGACGGCCTCGGCCCGCGATCCCGCGGCTTTGGCGACGAGGTCTGAAGCGGCCCTCATCGCTGAAAGATCGCTCGCGCACGCCGCGCAGGTCGCCGCGTGCGCCTCGAACGCCGCACGCGTCTCGGGCGAGATCTCGTGACTGGCCAGGTCGATCTTGATGGCATCCCAGGACTCGCACGTCATACCCGCACTCCTTCTCGATGGCCGTCTCCCATCACCCCTCGCAAACTCGATATCGCCCGCGCGTAATGGGTCTTGGCGGTGGCCGGCGCGACCCCGAGGTCCGCGGCGATCTGCACGAAGGTCATCCCGTCAATCACCTTGGCGAGCAGCACCAGACGCTGGAGTTCCGATAGGCTGGCGACCGCGGCACGCAGTCTCGCTCGGTGAGTGTCTTCCATCGCGTCCGGCACCGGCGCGCGGACAATCCCCTCGGGCAGGCGCCGCACGTGCGAGCGCGGGCTTCGATGGGTGTCGATCGACAGGTTCGACGCGGTGCGGCGGAGCCAGGCGAGTTGCGACCCTTCGCCGGGACAGAGCGGCCTGGACGCGATCATCCGTGCGAACGCTTCCTGCACCACGTCGAGCGACTCCTCGTGCGTCAGTCCGTGTGCACTCGCCCATTGGTACACGCGGGCGCGGTGCGCGGCGAACAACTCCCCGATCGGCCGAGGAGGTGTGTTCGCCCCGGGACTGGGCTTGGTTTCAGTCAATGACCCGCGCCGCGCACCACGCTGGTCGCGCGGACCTCCTTGTCAACATCCATCAGGGACGCGCCGTCGAACTTCCAGACCAGGACCCCACCCGCCTCGACCGCGTCGGCGTTGTGCGCCACGACCGTGCCGGGCAGGACGAGTCGCACTTCCCACCGCTCGTCCATCAGGTCTTCGGTGATTTCACGGCGACGGCGCTCGTCCTCGTACGCGGCCAGGAACACCGCCCGATCCTTCGCCGTCAACGATTCACGTTCGATCGCGTTCGTGACCGCGTCTCGAAGGGTCTGCTCGAACGAGACGGCGAGCCGCTCGATCTCGCTGTTCCGGGCCTCGGTCTCGGGCGCCTCAAGCAAATCCAAGGCCCGCGAGGTATCGAAGTCGTGGCCCGCGTTGACGACGGCCGCGGCCACGCGAAGGCCGGTGTCTTGCGGGAGGCTCTCGAGCGCCCGGGCGCCCGCCGCGACGTACTGCGCGTGCTTCTCCAGTTCCATCCGGCGGAATGCGTCCAGGAGTTTGGTGCGGTCATCCCGGGTGAGCGTCTCCACGTCGGCCTCGATCAACGCACGCATCGCCTTGTCACGCTCAAGAGATCGCTTCGTGCGTGTGTACGCCGCATCCGTTCGCCCCTCGTAGACGCGGGAGAAGTGGTAGTACACCCCGTCCCCTCGCACCTCGGTCGTCAGCTCGCTCGGGAAGCGCAGCGCTACCGCGGCGGTCGCGGCGTCCGCGGCGTAGGTGCCGGGAATGACGCCGCCTGCCGGAATACTCGCTCGCGCCACGCGCTCGACCTTCACGCCCCCATCGGGATGCTTGGTCGCCGTCTCCTCAAGACGCCACACCCGGCCCGCGGTCGGCAGTGCGTCGCCCGCGTTCATGTCCGCCGCGTCGCCCTTGAAGATCGACACCACGTCCGCCGAGGTGTCCTGATGGACGGTGATCGTCTCGATCCGATCGAGGCACCCGCCGAGATACAGGCCCATGCCGATCCATCCGCCGATCATCCAGGCCCGAGCGTGAGTCTTGCGCAGCATGTCGTGGCTCCATTGGTGTCGCATCACGGATGCGCTCCCACTATTGTAAACGAGGAACTTCGCGATCGGATGACGTAATTATGCGTCGGCGGAGCATCACCTCTCACACGGTTGCCTGAATGTTCTTCGCCGCCGGCTCCCCGTCAGGCCAATCACCCCCACTACGCTTGACCATGCGATGGTGGCGGTTATCCGAACGTTTGGCGATCCCGCTCGACCGCCCTCGCCTGATCGCCATCCTCAATGTCACGCCCGATTCGTTCGCGGATGGTGGACGCCATGAGAGCCCGGCTCACGCAGCGGATGCGGCCTCGCAATGGGTAGCCGAGGGCGCGGCCATGATCGATGTCGGCGGGGAATCAACCCGCCCCGGCGCGCCGCGGGTGCCGGTCGATGAGCAACTCCGCCGCGTTATCCCGGTCATCCGCGCGATCCGCGACCGACAGCCCGCCATCCCCATTTCCATCGACACCACCCGTGCCGAGGTGGCGCGTGCGGCCATTGCGGAGGGCGCCACCGTCATCAACGATGTTTCGGCAGGGCTTGATGACCCCCGCATGCTTCCGCTCGCGGCCGAGATGAGCGCCGGGTTGGTGCTCATGCACCGTGCGGTTCCCCCACCCGCGGATACGTACTCGGACCGGTATCAGCACGAACCGGAGTACCCCGGGGGCGTGGTCGCGTGCGTTCGCGAGTTTCTCGCGGCGCGCGCGCAGGCCGCCTTGGATGCCGGGGTCCATCGCGATTCGATCGTGCTCGACCCGGGGCTGGGCTTCGGCAAGTCGGTCGCGCAGAACCTGGAACTGATCGACGGGACGCCCGAACTTGCGTCGCTGGGGTACCCGATCCTCTCGGCCCTGAGTCGCAAGAGTTTCGTGGGGCGGGTCTCGCTCGGACGTGACTCAACCCCCGACGAACGCCTCCCCGGAACGCTCGACCTGAGCCGGCGGCACCGGGCCGCGGGGGCGAGGCTCTTCCGCGTACACGACGTGGCGGCGCACGCGGCCATGTTCGGGCTGTCGGCATCGGATTCGGCAGCATCGGTCACGGCGTAGAATGGGCCACGATGGGCGCAGTCGAGCGGATCACGGGTACGAACACCCGACGCCCGGGCGGCCTTGCGTCACCGGATATGGAGTAGCCATGGCGAGCGCGAATGTCAGGCAGTTTACCGACGCGAACTTTGATGGTGAGGTGATCGGCGCGGCCGAGCCGGTATTGGTGGATTTCTGGGCCGAGTGGTGCATGCCGTGCCGAACGCTGGCGCCGATCGTCGACGCCGTAGCGGATGAACTGGCCGGGAAGGCCCGCGTAGGCAAAGTGGATGTCGATGCGAACCGCGGGGTGGCGATGAAATACGGGATCACGGCAATCCCGACGATCATCATCTTCAAGGGCGGGCAGGTGGTGAAGAAGTTCGTCGGGTTCAAGAAGAAGGACGATCTGGTGGCGGCGCTGGCCGAGGCCGGGGCCAAGTGAGCTCGGCGCCCGTGGGGACTTCTCCGATGACGACCGCCACCCCAGCCTCCGCCGGCAGTTCCGCCGACCGCTTCGCCGGACGAACCGTGCGATGCGGGGTCGTGGGCGTCGGGCGCATGGGGCGGCATCACGCGCGTGTGTACGCGAAAGATTTGCCGGGGTGCACGCTCGTGGGCGTGGTGGACGCCAGCCCCGAACGTCGTGCGGAGGTGTGCGACAAGTTCGGATGTAAAGGCGTCGAGACGGTTGAGCAGTTGCTGGCCTTGGGTGTGGACGCGGTCAGTATCGCCACGCCCACCGTGCACCACTTTGCCGGTGCTGAGCCGCTGCTGAAGGCCGGGGTGGCGTGCCTCATCGAGAAACCGCTGGCGGGCGACGCCGAGACGGCCCAGCGCCTGCGCGATTTGTCCGACTCGACCGGCTCGTGCCTCATGGTTGGGCACATCGAACGCTTCAACCCGGTAATGCGAGCGATGCAGAAGGCGGCGGCACTGGGGCAGCCCATCATCCCCCGGTTCATGCAGGTGGTGCGCGTCAGCCCGATGACCTTCCGCAGCGTGGACGTCGGCGTCGTCATGGACATGATGATCCACGACATCGACGTGGTCCTCATGATGATGGGCGGGCGCGAGCCTGATTTCATCCGCGCCGCGGGCGTCAGCGTCATCACCCCGCACGAGGATCTGTGCAACGCCTGGCTGGAGTTCAACACCCCGCACGGGCGGTGCGTGGCGAACGTCACCGCCAGCCGCCTGGCCCTCAAGACCGAGCGCGTCACGCGCATCACCGGCGAGAACGCCTACATCAAGATCGACTACGGGGCCAAGAAGGGCAACATGATCCGCCGGATCGCCAATGAGATCCAGATGCAGGAGATGCGCGAATCGCTGGCCGCGGGGCGGGACCTCTCGAGCCTGAAGTGGGATCAACTGGTGAACATCGAGGAACTGAAGGTGGACGACGGCGAGCCGATCGTGGCGGAACTCGCCGAGTTCATCGACGCCGTGCGGTTTAGCCGCCGCCCCTCCATCGACGCGGAGGCCGGCTTCGCCAACGTCCGCACCGCCCAGCGCATCGTCGAGGCCATCAAACGCACGATGTAATGGGGAGCCCGCTCTTTGGATAGCCCGGCTCTTTGGGGAGCCCGGCTCTCCGAGCCGGGCGGCTATTTCCACACAGCACCACATCCCTGCCAGTCCGACGATCGCGGCGAGTCCGCACACCCCGCACCGTCTCCGCAAACACACCAAGATGGTGGCGCGTACTCAATCCCAGATCGACACGAAGTCCGCCCTCGCCGGCCCGGCCTTCGTGACGATGCTCAGGAAGTTGTTCAACCCCGCCGCGTCGTCCAGCTCGTCGTAGAACAGGTGGTCGAGGTATGTTTTCTTCCCATCAAACGAGTACGGCGTCTCTTCCGGGTCCATCCGCGTCTCGAAGCTTACGTGGTTGTCGTTGTAGGCGATGTTGCCTTCCCACGTCGTGCGTCCGCCGTGAATGAGCAGCGTGTTCGAGGTGGGGTTCTTCAGCGTGGCAGGCCGCACGCCGCCTTTGGGCGATCCAAGCCCGGCGATCTCCGGCCCGCGGTTGCCCAGCACGGCCTCGGTCGCGCTGAACGTGTTCATCCACTGCTTCGCCAGCCGTTCGCCCGCGGGGAGCATGTGCCCGTAACTGAAGTTCCCGGGTCGCGACGGGTCCGTGAAGTCGGCATTGAACCCAGGGTCCCAGAGCGCGAGTTTCTTGTCTGCCGCGGCCGCCCCGGCGGGGGCTTCGTAGTCGTATGTGTCGAAGACTTTGATATTCCCGTTCACCTCCGCCGGACTGACGCAAAGTTCGGGGGGAATGAACCCGTTGTAGATCAGGATCGAGATGATGTTCGAAGTGGTGTCCTTGGTCGACGGGTCTTCGCCCTCGGCCAGAGCGATGGTCATGTTGTCCTTGTCGAGCGACGACGGCCGCGGGTACCGATCCCTGTTGTTCTGCGACCAGAGCACCAATCCCTGCTGAATCCCACGGACCTGCGTCGCGTCTTTGAGGTGGCGTATTCCGTGATTCCGCCGCCCGATACTCGGCAGCAGCACGGCCATGATCACCACACCCACGGCCACGCACACCACCAGCACGACCGCCAACTCCACCAGCGTAAAGCCATGACTCCGACGCATGACGCGCCTCCTTTTACCGAACACGGGATGTCCAAGACCACGCAATAACGTTGCGGCCGGGAACCCCCGGCACGGGGTCTACCGAATGACCTTGTCCAGAGTTGCAAAATAACTCGCGTGATCAAACTACGCGCCGAGCCGTGTCAACCGGGCCTCGCACGCCCGCCGAACACCGTCCGTGACCTCCGTAGCGACAAGTCGCTCACGAATCAGACGCCCCTGCACGAGACCATGCTGCAGAAGTGCGGCCAAGAACGCCAGATCCTTCTCGCGTCCGGCGACAAGTTTGGAAACCGCCAGATCATGCACTTCGGGGCACAGGCCCGTCACCCCGCCGGTGTTGGGGCTGCGCACGGCGATCGTGCGTGTCATCCAGTCCTTCGGCAGCGTCGCTGTCTCGACGCCCACCCCGTGCGCGTGGTACCCAAACGTGTTATGAAAGGGTGATCCCTCACCAATTGAACCATCGATCAGGTGCGCGAGGTTTGCATCGCCCGGCGCGTACACGTCCGCCTCCATGGAGTTGCGGAGTTCTTCCGGCGCGTCGGGAAACTGCCCGAGGATCGACTGCGAACCGACCACCACCAGCCGGTCAACGCCCGTCACGCCGCCCGCGGCCCGGAGAATGTGTTCAAGTTGTGCCCGCGTCATCCCGCACCCTCCGCTTGATATCCCACACCTCTTGCGGCGACAGAACCCCCACGAACGGCGTGTTCTGCCGCAGCCGCTGCCCCTCGTCTGTCTCCGCCGTGAGGATGGCGAGCACCTCCGCTACCGGCTTCTCCAGAATCGCCCGCCACTCCGCGTAGCACCGGAGCAGACCCGGCGCGTCGTGGTTGCGACGGCTCCAGCGGTCCAAGTTGGCCAGCGCCAGTTCGATCAACTCCGGGCGGCGAGTCACCTCGGCCGCCACCCGTCGGGCCATCTCCAGACTTGCCTTGTCGAGAATCGCGTGCGACACGTCCAATGGTAACGCCCCAAGCCCCCCATCCCCCGGCCTTCCATCTTTTCTCCTCACCCCACCGCGCCCGCTCGCCGAAGGGGTATCCTTACTCCCCCCGGCATAACGCGAGGCACCGGCCGCCGGGGGTCGTCATCCACCGGCCGGCCTCGATGTCTGGTAGACCATGACCCCCGATTCAGTTTCCACATCGTCCAATCCCATCACCGCCGAAATGCACGCCGAGATCGAGGCGGCGATGAAGGAACTCGAACAGGCCAAGGCCGAGTTGCCGACCAAACCCGGGGCGTCCCCGGCCATCCGCGGGCCTCGCGTCGTGAACGCCGGACGCGAACACCGGCACGGCAAGGTCGTCTCCATCGGCCCCTCGGACATCTTCGTCGAGTTCGGACCCAAGGAACTGGGCATCGTCCCCCGGGCGCAGTTCCCCGAGGATCAACTGCCCGCGAAGGACAGCACCCTCGAAGTTGTCATCGACAAGTACGAGCCGTCGGAGAGCATCTTCATCTGCTCGCGGCCCGGCGCGGTGCAAAAAGCCGCGTGGGAGTTTCTCGAACCGGGCCAGGTCGTCGAAGGGCGTGTCACGGGCGTCGCGACGAAGGAAACCAAGCAGGTCGGGCTGGAGCTGGAAGTCGCCGGGCACAAGGCCTTCATGCCCGCCGGGCAGGTCTCGCTCGACCACATCAAGGACCTTTCGGTCTTCGTCGGTGAGAAGATGAAGGCTCAGGTCACGCGGGTGGAGCGATCAGGCCGCGGCAACATCGTGCTCTCGCGCCGCGAGGTCCTGCTCGTCGAGCGGGCGCAACTCGCCGAGTCGCTCAAGGGCACGCTCGCCGAGGGTCAGACCATCGCCGGCACGGTCCGCAAAATCATGGACTTCGGCGCGTTCGTGGACATCGGCGGGGTGGACGGCCTCATCCACTTCTCCGATCTCACCTACGACCGCGTGAACTTCGGCGCCAAAAACGTTGAGAAGTACGTCAAGGAAGGCCAGCAGGTCACGGTGCGCATCCTGAAACTCGACTGGGAGAACAAGCGCATCGGGCTGGGCTTGAAGCAAACCCAGTCCGATCCCTTCGCCACGGCCCTCAACGCCGTCGTCGAGGGCGCGGAAGTTTCCGGGCGGGTCACGAAGATCCTCGACTTCGGGGCGTTCGTCGAGATCGGCCCCGGCGTCGAGGGGATGGTGCACATCTCCGAGTTGGATCATCGCCGCGTCGCGTCGGTGGGCGACGTCCTCAAGCCCGACGAGATCGTGCGGGCCAAGGTCCTCAAGATCGACAAGGACAACCGCCGCGTGAGCCTCTCGATCAAGGCCCTCAAGCCCATGCCCGAGGTCACGCTCGGCGGGAGCGGGGGCGGCCCCGGCGGCGGCAAGGGCAAGGGCAAGCAATCCGCCGGACGCAGTGCCGAGGAGATCCTCAAGGAAACCCCCGCCCTGCGCCGCATGCGCGAAAAAGCCAAGAACATGCAGTTCAAGGGTGGCCTGAGCTGATCGGCCGTCCCTCACTTCGGGGTCTGGTCGCGACGCATCACCTGCAACGCCTCCAGCCGCCTGGCGTGAATCTCCCGATCCGGCTCCAGCGTCATCAGGGCGCGGATGTTGTGCTCCGCCATCGCCCAATCCCCGGCCACGATGGCCGTCGTGGCCGCGAACTCCCGTAACTTCGGGTCGTACGGCGCGATCTGGATCGCGCGTTCAACTTTGCCCAGTGCCTTGGCATGTTCGCCAAGGTCGCGGTACCGCCGTGCCAGTTCCATGGCGTACCCCGACGAGGATTGCTCGCGGAGATCGAGGTACTCCAGGTGCGGAATCGCCAAGGCCGGGTCGCGCCCCGGTCCGGCGAGGTAATACGCCGCGAGGAGTTTGTGCGGCAGCGGATCGACCGGCCTGGCCTCGGCGTACCGCCGGCACATGTCTACGTTGTCATCGGCCAGCGGGCCTTGCTCCGCGAGCGCGGCCACGGCGGCCTCAAGCACGAAGGGGTTGCCCGGCTGCTCCGCGAGCCATCCCGCCACGCGCTCGGGCGTCGGCTTGGCCACCCCGTCGCGGGCCATGAGCGCGGGGATATCGGGGTGCGCGTCGGTGCGGAGCATGCCCCACGCCTCGAGCTCCAGCCCGGCCCAGGCCCGGAAATCCGCCAGGAACACCTCGCGCGAGACCCCGAGCACCTGCTGGAACGCCGCGGGCTCGCGCACGCCCTTCGCATACAGGTCCATCAGATCGAGCGGCGCTCGCACGCCGAAGCGGTCGATGATGTACTCGTACATCCAGTGCCCCTGCGCGTACGCCAGGGCACGGTCGGTGGGCTTCTTCGGGCGAACGAACCCGATATTGATCGTGTCGAGGTCGAAGAGTTCGTTGTTCTCCCACGCGCGGGCGAGCAGCTGCACGGTGCTGTACGCCCGCGGCGCATCCTCCAGGTACACCGCCGACGCCTCGGTAAACCAGTGTGGCAGGCGGTTGTTGGTGCGTGAAAGCGTGACGGTGTGGACGTACTCGTGCTGGACGACGCGTGCCCAGTCGTACGGGCCGGCCTTGTGCCCGGGCCCGAGCCGCGGCGCCTCCATCGCGATCACCGGCCCGGTCGCCGCGGCGATGGTGTGCAGCGCGGGCATCCCCGTGATGCGCACGCTGAACCACTGGTGGTTCGGGTAGAGTTCCACGGTCGTCCGGTGCGTCGGGGCGTGGTCGATGCCCCCCGCCGCCGACCCCGTCACGCGCATGTAGATGCGCTCGAGCACCGGGAGCATTTCGCGGGCGAGCAGTTCGTCCTCGCCGGGCCGGCACCGCACGATGAAGTGCTCGCTCTGGTGCGTCGCGTACAGGCGCAGTTCGCGGAGCAGTGTGAGCGAGTTGCCCGCACGCACGTTGTATCGATCCAGCACCGCGGCGCGCTCGAGTGCCTCGCGGGCGGCATCGTCACGCCCGGCCTGGAGTTCGGACAGGCCCAGTTCGACGGCCGGCTGCGACCAGTTCGGGGCCCGCGCCGCCGCCGTGCGCAGATACGCCGCCGCCTGGTCGTACTGCCGCGCCGTGGCCATCGCCCGCCCCACCGCCAGGTACGCGTCGGGCGATTCCGGCGCCAATTCGTCGAAGGCACGCAGCCGCGCGTTCGCCGCGTCAAAGTCGAACCGTGCCGCGGCGGCGGCGGCGTACGCCGCCCGAAGCCCTCGGTGATTTGGATATCGCTCCAGCAGTGGTGCAAGCATCCCTTCCGCGGCTTCGCCCTCGGATTGCCGGATCAGCACAAGAGCGCGGATGATCGCCGCGTCCGCCGTCGCTCCGCCGGCCAGTTCTTCGAGCCTCGCCGCGACGGATTCGGCACGGGGGAAGTCGAACCCGTCCACCGCGGCGCGCCCCAGCAACGCCCACGCCTCGGCACACCGCGGATGGAGCGTGAGCACGCTCTGCAGGGCCGGCCCGACGTCGGCGTACTTGTCCTTCTCGTACAGCAGCATTGCCTCGGCCAGGTACACCCGCCACGACAGCCGGTCGAGCTGGTCGCGCGCTCGCCCCAGCGCATTCAGAATGTCCTGATACCCCACGACGCCCTCGCCGCTCGGCCCCCGCACCTTCGCGAGCAGCAGCATCGCCCGGGCCGCCTCGGCCACCTCTGTCGCCGTGTCACTTTCCGTCAACCGCCTCGCGACGGCCTCGGCCTCGCGAGCCGCCTGCGACGATCGCCCAAGGTCGAGCAGCGCCTGCACACGCAGACGCACCGCCCGCGTGTTCTCCCGCCCGGCCAACAGGTCCAGCGCCCTCGATGGCTCGCCCCGGCACATCAGGGCCTCCGCACGATCCTCCACCACCGCCACGTCCGCGAGCAATGCCGGATTGTCCAGGTCGCCCCGCGAGAGAGAAGCGGCGGCCTTCGCGGCGGCGTCGTTCAGGTCGGCTTCATCCCACAGACCGTGATCCAGCCGGATGCGCCGTTTCTCATCATCCGTGAGGTACGCCTGCGCGAGCAGCGACTTCAGCGCCGGCGCGGGCTCGGGCGAGGGGAACGGTTCGCCCGTCTGCGCCCACCCCGCACGCGTCGCGTGGAGGGCCATGATGATCATCACAAGTCGGATGCACAGGGTCACGTGGCCTCCTTGCCGCCGATGTTCATACGCACCGGCGTGGCCGATGGATTTCATGATTATCGGCTCGTTCACCGCGCGGCTCGACTCTCGACCCGAGTGTTTACGGCGTGCCTGTGGACGGCGGGGGGAGTTCACGCACCTGGACGTTCCATCCATCGGTCGGACTGGTCATGTCGAGCCCTTCGTCCGGAATGGGCTGGTTGGCCCGGACGTTGATCAGTTGGATCAGCGAGACGTCGCCCGCACGATTGACCGCCCGAACCAGCCGGGGCAGAAGCAGATCTCCTTCGGGTTTGTACCACACGCGGATCTCGTGGAGTTCTTCCGTGGAGACGAGTTCGGGACGCACGGTGAGTTTCAGTTGCCGCGTCCCGGCGATAAAGGCCGCGATCTTCGGCGTCTCGGCCTCGACATTCCCCACGGCGCCCTCCTTCGCCGCGGGCGTCTCGGCGATGTACCGCGCGAGAAGGTCGGCCTTCTTCTGCCCGATCGGGAGCGGCAGCGGGTTCTTGCCGACCCGCAAGGCATCGGCCACCTCGCCCGCGCGCACCAACTGCGTCTTGACGAACTGCTTCTGCCCGGGCCAGCGCTCGACCAGGTACGCGCCGTCGAAGATCACGTGGTATATCTCGGGGGTGAACCGTTCACCGACCTGGAGGCTCTCGAACCTGGCTCCGATCACCCGCGCGGGCACGGGGCTCCCGGGCGTACGGCGATCCGCCACGTACAACTTGCCCGTGCGGATCTGACGATCTCCCTGAATTTCGAAAACGCGGTCATACAAAATGTCCGCCGAGATGGACATCACCGCGGCGTCGGATTTCTCGATGGCGTCGAGAAGTGCGTCAACCGCGGAAACCTGCACCTGGGCGGGAGGGCATGGGGCGGGTGTCGCGGTCTCGGCGGGTTGAGCCGTCAAGGCGAGGGTGAGCGAGAGAACGCAGTGCATCGGGTGGCTCCGGGTGATACCCAAAGGTATGACGCCCGAACGCCATGCCCGTGCCATCACGCCGGGACTCTCGGGCCGGGCGGGTGATCATGCCCCGGCGTGACGAGGTAGCGTCTCAGGGAATCGGCTTGCCGATGGTGTACTCGGCGAGCGACTCGGGGGTCGCCGGGCCGCCCGTGAACGTGCTGCCGCTGGGGTACCAGTATTCCACGCGGCGGTACACCGTGTCGGCGGACAGGTTGCGCACGCTGCCGTCATAGAACGCGGCGTTGATCGCCTTGTTGTGGCGGAACGTCAGTCGTGTGTT
>BQMO01000007.1 GCA_022180725.1 Phycisphaerae bacterium | reverse complement strand
GGGGCGGCGGCGGCGGCGGCGGAGGCGGCGGGGGCGGAGGAGGAGGCGGAGGTGGAGTAGGAATGTGCGTCCGCTGATCCAGCACGCGACCGTCAAGCGTCAACGCCGACAGCGTCACGTCGCCCGCGGGTGTCTGCGTGAACTCGAACGCCGACAGCGACCCGGGCGCCACGCCATCCACGTCGGAGAACGTCGGCGAGGGCGAGCCGCCGATCCCGCCCAACGACACCGTGCCGTTGAACGCCATCTGCCCGCCGGCCACAAAGTCCAGCCCGCGGTCGGTGATCGGATCGCCCGTGTATTCCGTCAGCGTGTCGGCCGCTCGGAGACGCAGCACGATGTCCCCGGCCGTCACGCTCATGTCACCCATGGTCGTCAGGTCGCCCAGCGTCGCGGTGTTCGTCGCCGCAAGGTTGAGCGAGCCGAGGGTGGTGAACTTCTCGTGCTGCCCCATCGTGAAGTTGTTCGCCCGAATCGCCAGCGATTGCTCGCCGATGATGGTCGCCATCTGGGCGATCGGCCGCAGCGAAACACCGTTGCCCGTGCACAGCGTCACGTCGTCGAGCATGGCAACCATGCCCACGTCGCCGTTGAAGATGATCAGCCCGCCCGGCGTGGTCAGCACGTCCAGGTCGTGCGTCCCGTCCAGCGTGCTCCCGAAGCGGATCACCCCGCCCTGCGCCGGGTCGTACGACTCCAGCCGCGTGTCGGCCCCGAGCATGACCGACCCGTTATATCGCTGGTCGCCCGCGGTCTTCACCAGCCCGCCGTTGATCAGCGAAGATCCGTTGACGATCAGCCACTCCAGCGGCGTCAGGCCGCCCACGGCGCCCTGCGCCACGAACTGCCCGTTCACCACCAGCCCCGACGAGGGCGGGAGCGAACCAAACCCCGGGAGTGTCACCCCGTTCAGCGTGCTCTCGAACGTCACCACCGTGCCCGTCAGCGTGCGGTCGTCCACAAGTTCCGTCGCGCCGTGGTACGTCTGGTGCCCGGTCGAGGTCACGTCAGCCTCGAGCAACGCCGAGCCGTACACGTCCAGCGTCCGCACCGACAGCGGGTTGTACACCGTCGTGCCGGTCTCGCTCGCCAGCGTCAGGTACGTGCCGTCCAGGCTGTTCGCGTTCGTCACCGAGACGTGCGCGTCGTACGACTCCGCCCGGTACGTCATCCCGTCGATCGCGGCGCCGAACTGCGCCAGGGCCGGGCGCACGCCGTCCGTCACCGCGACGTCCTGCTCGAAGGCGAAGGCATCGGGCCGAGTCGCCCCGCCCCCCGCCCCGCGGAACATGGGCGTCGTGGTCAGCGCGTCGATGCTCGCCGTGTTCAGCCCCGTGTTGCTCCCCGCGCGAAGGGTGATCGTCGGCGACCAGATTTCGGGCACGCTCAGCGCCCCGCTCATCGGGTCCAGGTGCATCTCGAAGTTCAGCACACCCGTCCCGCCCTGGGCCGCGTGCAGCGTCACGCCCTGGCCCGCGTGGATGAACCCCGCCACTGTCAGGTTCCCGCCCGCACGGATGTTCGCTGTCGTCCCCACGTCAAAGTTGTCCTCGACGCGCACCCATTGCGACGCCCGGGCGTCGATCGACTTCACGCTCTGGTACCCGCTGAAGCCGCCGAAGTCCCCGCCCAGCACCAGCCACCCGTTCGTGATGTTCACCACCACGTTCGTGTTCCCGGGGTCCTCAATGAATCCGAACGGACCCGCGCCAACGAACTTGCTGTCGGCCTGCGTGACGGACACGGTCCGGCCCACGGGCACGTCGGCGATGCCGAACTGCACGTTGCCCGCAGCGCCGCGGGTGACGATGTCCCCCAGCGTCGCCCGCAGCGTCGTCCCGAAGAGCATCCCGTCGTTGATGTTCACGCCCGCGTCGAGGTTCAGGTGATGCGCCTGCACCGTCAGCCCGGCGAACGTGATCGTCGCCGGCACGCCGAAGTTGATGTCGCGCCCGGCGATCAACTCCAGCCCGCCGTTGCTCTTGCTGATCGACGACAGAATGTTGATATCGCGCGTCGCTTCCAGTCGAACATCGCCCGCAAAGGCCTCGATCGCGCCCGTCGAAATCGTCCAGTCGGCGAGCCCGCCGTCGCCCGCCAGCACGATCCCGTCGGCCACGTCGCTGTCGTTCGCGCCCGCCGCCTGGATGATGATGTCGCGCGGGTCCAGCAGGATGCTCGCCGCCTTCTCGCCCGCGGCGGCGTCGCCCTTCAGCGTCCCCTGAATGCTCAGCCGATGCGCCGCCGATACTTCGCCCGTGCCCCCCGCGCCGCCCAGCGCCCCGCCCGACAGGTCCACCGTCGCGCCCTTCGCCAGCGTCGTGTCCCCGTGGTACGCGTGCACCAGCACCGTCCCGCCGTCGGCCACGCCCGACCCGCCCGACGCCGACACCACGCTCCCCGCCGCCAGCGTCGTCGACGCGGACGACGTCACGGTGACCGCCCCGGCCTGCCCGTGGTTCGCATCCGCCCGGACCTCACCCGTGTTCACCACGCGCTGGGCCGTCACCGTCACGCGTCCGGCCTGCCCGGCGTCCACGCTCGCGGAAATCGTCCCCGCGTTGGTCGCGCGGCCATTGGGCGCCGCGATCGTCACCGACCCGCCCGACGCCGCAATCGTGCCCGTGTTCGAGAACGCCAACGCCACCGCGTCGCCCGCCCCCAGGCTCGTCACGCCCTTCTTCGCCGCCACGGGCTTCGTTGCGTCGACGGCCTTCCCGTCGATCTTCGCCATGATCGTCCCACCCTGGTCGCGGACCATCACGTCGCGGCCCACCAGCATCGCCACGACCCCGCCCTCGGCCACGATCGTCCCCGAGTTCTCGATCCGCGCGCCCACCAGCGTCACCGACCCGGCGTCCATCAACCCCTGCGTCGAAACCGTCCCCTGCACGTTCGTGAACCGATCCACCCCGCGCAGGAAGTCCGCGTTGCTCAGGTTCCCCGCCGCCGCATAGATCGCCCCGGCGTTCACCACGCTCCCCGACCCGAAGATCACGCCCGCCGGGTTCACGATGTACACCCGCCCGTTCGCCGTCAGCGTGCCGTCGATGCGCGTCGGTGCGGGGCCGGTAATCCGATTCAGCACGCGCGACGCCGCGTCAGGCTGGATGAACCGCACCGACTCGCTCGGGCGGATGTCGAACGACTTGTAGTTGATGATCGCGTTCCGCCCCGCCGTGATCGTCGTCAGCCCACCCTCGCGGCGGATCTGCACGTCGCCCCGAACGACCTTGGCCCCCTCCGGGCCGGCCTGCGCGGGGTTCGTCACGATCGCCAGCACCGATCCGGCGATCAGCGCCAACGCTCGGGCGTGGGGAATGCCTGCCAAACGCGGGGTGTGACCACTCATCTTCGATTCCCTCCGTGACGCCGCTCTCCCTGGAGCGGCGGTACCCCGAAGGTACACGGCTTTCACCCGTTCACCAGGGAAATGGTCAATAGACCAGCGTGATCACGATGTGCAACTCGGCATGTCCGGCATCAACCATACTTTCGCCATCGGCGTCGTTCAGTTCCTCCAGCGCGAAACCAAGGTCCGTTCTCACGCTGAATCGTCTGGTAAGTGAAAACTCCGCGCCGATCCCCGCCCCCACCAGCGTGTGGTCCGCCTCGAACACCTGCCGGTCGGTGTTCGTTACCCGTGCCGCGTCAATAAACGCCTTCAGAACCAGATCCCAGTCCGTCGGTCCGTACCGATACTGCGGCCTCCAGCGGAACGGCTTGCCCATGAACGACCCCGGATCGACCCGCGCCCCCAAGGCCCGCGGCAGGTGAAACCGATACTCCGCCGTCCCCATGATCACGTTGTCTCCCGCCACTACCGCGTGCGGATACCCGCGCACGGTGTACAACCCACCCGCCGTCATCTCTTCATTGGGAATCAGCCGGTTCCCCAGCGCGTGCTGCCCCTTCACCGACCACAGCACCTCGTGCGCCAGGCCCTTGGCCGCCTCGGGGTCGCGGTCCAGGAACGGGTCCAGGTAGAACGAATGCGTGACATCCCCCCGCAGCACGGCGTAGTTGCGGTCCGCGCCCGTTCGCCCCAGCGCGTCCAGGTCGTCCTCCGTCCCCGCGGCGTCCGCCAGGTTGAAATCCACCCCGACGCCGCCTTCGAGTTGCGAGCCGTCGCGCCGACGCTCCAGCCGCAGCGCCAGCGAGGGGATCAGAAAGTCCGAATCCCCCTCGACCATGGCCACTTCATTCTCGACCGACACGTGCTCGAATCGAACCCCGCCCACGAGATCCAGAAACAGGTCCCGCCGCTGGTAGAAGTTCCACGTCAACTGCGCACCCGCGAACCACCCGTCCCCCTTGAACTCGTCCTCGGTAAATCCGAGTTCCGACGCGGTGTACGCGTACCACGACCCGTGCACTTTCCAGCGCAGGCGGTCGTTGAAGGAGAACGGGCGCTCGTACGACCCGTACAGCGCGTGCACGTCGCGGAAGTTGGCCGTCTGGTAGTCGAGCGTCAGAATGTCGTCGAAGTTCGTCAGGTCGTTGTGGATGAACCCGAAGTGCTCGCGCCACGAATCCGTGCTCGCCGAGCCGGTGTTCGACACCTGCGCGAACAGCAGCCACGGGCGGTTCTCCGTCACGATGTAGTCCAGCGTCACGCCCCCCGGCACGTCGCCCGGCGCCGCGACAGACACGTCCACCCGCCGCCCCGGATGCCGGTTCAGCCGGAACGTGTAGTCGTCGATCTGGTCCCGCCGCAGCAGGTCCTCGCGCGAAGTCGATCCCGGGGCGTACGGCTGCACGGGGGACTTCTCCCGGATCCGCGCGTGCAGCGGATGGTTGATCGTCTCGTCCTTCTTCGGGTCCAGCCGCTCACCCAGCCCCACCGTCCGAAGCTCCATCACGGTACCGGTCGTGACCTGGAGCACCAGGGTGGTGTCTCCCGGCGCACGCGTGTCGATCACGCGCCCATCCTCAACCCGGAACTGGGTCGGGTCGGGTGTCACATACACACCCACCAACCCCAGCGACCGCAGTCGCTGCACCACCGCGGGCGCAATCCCGGCCAGCCCGGCATCCGTGAAGCGCACGTCCGGCATCGACGCCACGTCCGCCAGACGGATCGAGCGGCCCGCGTGGTCCGCGTCGGCCGGCGCGAACCCCTCGGGTGTCTCTACCACCGCCATGCGCGCGTCGAACAGGGCCTCGATCGGCGGATGCCCGGGATTCTCACGCACGTAGACAATCACGACCGACGACACTCGATGGCTTCCCGCGGGCGCCGCGGCTACCTCGGCCGTCTGGGCGCTCGCCCACGTCCCGCACATGCCCGTCGCCAAGCCCGCCATGACACGAAGCACCACCGCTTTTCGCATGGTGTATTGCCGTCCGCCGATTCGCCCACGCGTTTTCATGGAAGTCCTTTCCAGCGAGTTCGGGTGCTTTTCGGATTGTGGGGTCCGATAGCATCCTGTTAGACTGTACGGATCGGCCATTCTCGCGGGCGCACTGATGGAGTACGCCCGCTTTTTTGTCGATGCGGAGAGTGGTTCAGGCCATGGTTCGGTCCAAAGGGAGTTCGTCATGTCGAGTCGTTTCGCTGTGATCGCCGCGGCCGGTCTGATTCTGTTGGTTGGTGGGTGCAAGTCCGCTTCGACAACCACCGCCTCGCCCGGACTCCTTCGTGCCCAGCCGACCATCCTCCTCTCCCTCGGGGCGGGTGATTCGCTGGGCCGCCGGGTCTACCTCAACGACCTGATCATCGCCGCCAAGGCGGGCAACCTCGACGTGGCCTTCTCCGCCGTGTCGGATGGGTCGCCGATCGATCTGGGCGAGTAACAAGCGTCCGAGAACGCCCGGAATCACGCGCCGAGGCCGGAACGTGCCGAGCCGCGCCGACCGAGCATTCCGCATAATCCCTCCTCGCCACACTGAATACTTGACGATTGCCTTGCGTCGCCTCCGCCGTGGCGCATATTTCCCGTGGAACGGCACCGGAACCGTCCGGCTCAAGGCCCCGTAGGGTTTTGGACAAGACGCTTCCGAGGTCGGTCTGACATCGGAACCCCTGAAGAGAGGGAAAGGGAGAAGTCATGTCGTTGCTTGCCGCCCTGTGTGGGCGGGGCGAGGTATCGCTCCGCTCGGGTGTTGTACTGTCCTTGCTCGCCGCGTGCTCGGCCCAGGCCGGCATCATCACCGACACCGCCTACTTCACACCCTTCCCCCACACCAAGATCAACTTCGAGACCGACGGCGCCGGCTCCACCATCGGGCTGATCCAGGGGCAGACCCAGGTCATGCCCCTGAACGCCTATTCCAACCTCGGTGTCGACTTCCTCACGCCGGTCCGTTGGGTCAACGACGGGAACGCCGCCTTCGACGCCGCACAGATCCTCGGCGGGTCACCTGCCAACGCCATCCCCTCCTCGTTCGTCAGTTCCTTCTCCTTCGCCTTCACCGTGCCCGTCCGGGCCATGGGCATGTTCGTGGTCAACAACCGCCTCCAGGACGCCGCCGGGCCGACCTTCAGCCTCTACGACACCCAGAACGTGCTCATCACCACAGTGCAGTTCGGCGGCGTATTCGTGGACGACACGATCACCATCCCCAACACCACCGCCGACTACGGGTTCATGGGCTTCGAGGCCGACCGCGACATCGCCCGCGTGGAAGTGACCAAGGTTCACGCGATCTTCGACGACCTGTACTTCACCGCCGTCCCCGCGCCCGGGGTGCTGGCGCTGGCGGGCGTCGGCCTCGGGCTGGTCTCCCGCCGCGCCCGCCGCATGGCGTGAGTCGATCCACTCCGAGTTGCACACGCCACCACACCCGGCCTAGTCTGGGGACATGAACACGCATTCACGCGCACTGGGGCTGCTCAACATCATCGCTTGGTCGTGCTTGGGGCTGCTCGGCTGCCAGTCGACGCCGCACGTCCCGATCGAACTCGAACGGCAGATCGTCCTCGACGGGGATATCGGCGAGTGGGACGACGCCGAGGCAGCGTGGGGCAACGAGCACTACCTCTACCTGCGGTTTACTGTCGAGGGCGAACAGTTCTCGCTCCAGGCCGGACCTAAGACCGTCGCGGTGTACCTCGACGCCGACGGCGACCCGAACACCGGACAGGCGTACACCGATGGCCCCCTCGCGGGAATGGGGATCGACTTCGAGGCGCAGTTCTCCCCACGCCGCGAACGCGGTCCGGGTCGTGGCGTCGCGGTATGGACCCTCGACGCATCGGGGGCACGCACCGCCCAGAAGCCCTCGGCCTTCGACATCGCCATCGCCCCCACCTACGCCTCCAGTTGGTACGAGATGCGCATCTCCCGCACGCCGGACGGGGCGCCCCTGCCGCCGCGCGGCCTGTGCGGCGAAGGGCCGGTGCGCGGTCTGGTCGGCGTCCTCGCGGCCGACGGCTCCATCGAAGCCTGGACCGACCGCTTCGACATCGCGCCGGGACGCGTCTGCGAAGGAGGCAAGGAACTCTCGACCGTCTTCCTCCCGTCCAAGCCCGCCAAGGGCCTGCGTGTCATCTCGTGGAACATCGAACGCAGCGCGCCGACGACCAACCCCGACCCCTTCCGACGCATCCTCACCGCCTTGCAGCCCGACATTCTCCTCTTGCAGGAATGGGACACGGGCGACGCCGCCGGTGTCCAAACCTGGCTCGCCGCGGCCGGTTTCCCCGAGTGGCACGTCCGCAAGACCGACGGCGACCTCTCCAACGGCGGGGGTGTGCTCGTCGCGAGCCGTTACCCGATCGACCCGCTCGGCGGCACGCTCTCCGCCGAGGGCGGCGGCATCGTGCGCCTGGCCGCTGGACTGGTACGCACCCCTCTGGGCGACCTCGCCGCCGCCAGCGTCCACCTCAAGTGCTGCGGCGCGAAGGACAGTTCCGAAGACCGCAAACGCATGAGCGAGGCCCGCGCGATCAATGCGCTGCTGAACGCCACGCTGGCCGGCGGGAAGGCCTCGATGCGCGTGATCGCCGGCGACATGAACCTTGTCGGCTCGCGCCCGCCGCTCGATCTGCTCCGCGCGGGCATCGACGCCGACGGGTCCGACCTCGTCATCGCCGACGCCAAGGTCATGGGCGATCTCACCTATACCACCTGGCGCGACGGCGGGACCGAGTTCCCCCCCGGCCGACTCGACTACGTGCTCTACAGCGACGCCTCCCTCGAGGCCGCCCACGCCTTCGTCTTCGACTCGGCCCGCCTCACCTCCATTGCCCTCGACGCCGCCGGCGTCCGCGCCGACGACTCCGCCGCCAGCGACCACTGCCCCGTCGTCGTCGACCTGGTCCCGATTCGATAGGTGCTCCCCGTCGACCACGGTCCCCGCGCGCGTTAACACGCGTCAACACGCGTCAACACGCGCCGTGAGTTGGTCATCGCCGCGCTTTCTCGCGTCGGGCACTCGGGAGCGTGGCAAGACGACGGTCGTTTTCAAGACCGACGACCGTGGCCGCTCCATCGACGTTCATGCCCTGCGGCACACGTTTGGAACGCACCTCTCCAAGGCGGGCGTCCCGCTCCGAACGGCCCAGGCCGCGATGCGGCACAGCGATCCGAGCCTCACGGCCAACGTCTACACCGACCCGAAACTCCTCGACGTGGCCGGAGCGGTGGCGAGCCTGCCGGACCTGCCGTTGGGCGGGGTTGGCGAGCGAACGGCAGCGGTGGGCGCTCGCTGAGATTGGTGCACCGCACCAGCATCACCGCCTCATGCATCTTCGCGTCGCGATGCTCCGCCTTCCTCAGTCTTGGCGATCACCGTGGCAAGGGCTTGGAGCCACTCTGTAGACTTCGGCATCAGATCGGCCAGCGACACTTCACGCTGATTCACGAACACGCGCGTCCACGCCTTGCCTTCCTTGAAGTTCTCCCTGACTTTCGCGCCGGGAACGAGTGCTGCGACGGCGTTCACGTACTCCATCCCGATTTTCTGGTCGATTCCGCTCTTGCGGTAGTTGTGCAGGACGAATCGAAGATCTACAACACCACCTTCCGCGTAGATGGACGCGAAAGAGAATCGCCTGCCGGTGTTCGGTTCGTACCAGAAGAGTGATAGGCTGGTTCCGCGTGCCTCCGGCTCGATCCCGACCTTCTCGCACTCTCGAAGGAAACCGCGGAACTGTTCGATGACCGGCTCGCCCAGCGACTCGGAGATAGTCTCGAACATCGCTTCTTCGGTAAGCCGCCGGCGCTTGCCGCCGTCGTCGCCGTAGACCACCTCTGGTAGCTTGACGGTGACATCCTTCGGAGCAAGCGGAGCACGAAGCTCGACGACAGCCCGCACGATCTCTCGGGTCCGAGCCAGCACCCGGGGCTGCGCCACCATCGCCTTGTCCGCCATCCCGGTCTTGAACAGGGCTATCTCCAATAGCGCAAAGGTAAATCCAAGCGCCGGAGCGGCGGCGAGTGTGTCGGCGAGTTGCTCCACGCCGTGCTGAATGCCGTCGCCCGCCACCAGCAACAGGAAGCGCCCCTGCGCGAGGTTCTTTGTCACCGAGTCGATGAAGCGGGCTTCGTCGAAGTCCGGATGGTCGCGCACCAATGGCAGAATCGGATCGTCGTCCCCTTCAATCGGCGTGCTGGGGCCGGTCGGTCGTCCATCGTCGATTCTGCGCTTGAGGCGCACGGCATAGCAGAAATCCTGATACGTCCAACTGGACATGGCGGACGCGTAGTCGAGGATCTGGGCCACGACTTCCCGTCTGGCCTCGGGGTTGCGGAAGAGCTTCGTCTCGACGAGCGTGATGTACCCGCGCGGATTCACATAGACCACATCAACGGGCCCGGCCTCGGTGGGCAGCTCGCGAGCAACCGGGACTAGGGGGCCGAAGACCTCTTCGACCTCGTCGATCGGGATGAGCGACGGATTCTTGAACAGCAGGTCTTGGAACCACCCCTCCCGGATCGAGCGATCGTCGAAGACGACTCGCTCCAGGGGCGTCGCTCCCAGGGTGCTCACGAGATGGGGCGTGCAGAACTGGCGGCCGTGCATGGGGAAATCCTAAGCCGGGAGCCCTCTCCCGCCACGCCTTGCACAACCACTTGCACACGCGCTTGCACAAGCGAGCGTCCACCCCGGTCATTCCCTGTCATCGTCCGGCCTTCGGCCCCGATCTGGACGCTCCCGCCCACCTCGCCAGAACTCGCGGAATCTGCGGAGTTTGTCAACGAAAAGCCGCCGGTGTCATCGTGTGACATCGGCGGCAGACAAAGCGGGCGAGGAGGATCGAACTCCCGACATTCAGCTTGGGAACGGCCGGGCCTGCATCCGGCGTGCCGACCGCCCGCGCGGAGCATCGCGTCGTGACACCGTGCGCGGTGCACGGCGGCACGTTCGGATCACCCTCAACATTGCAGGGCGTGGAATGATGGCCAATCCACACTCCTGATAATAATCGCCAAGCCCCAACCCCTTGTTGCTCCATCAAGGTGTGCCCCGCGCCGGGTCATTCCTCCGGCACTTCGAGCGTAATCGCCCCGTCTTCCTTCTCGCGCACCATCCCCAGGTCGCGCAACGCCGCCAGCGCCGCCAGTTGCTCGGCCCGCTTCTTGGTCTGCCCCCAGCACGGCTCGAAGCACCGCCCCCCGATCTCCACACGCACCTTGAAGCACTTCGCATGGTCCGGGCCTTGCTCGTCGAGAATGCGATAGTTCGGCGTGCGGGCAAAGTGCTGCTGGGCGTACTGCTGAAGCACGCTCTTGAAGTTCTCCTGGTGCCCCGACACCGCCGCGCGAAGAATCACCGGCTCCACGAGCGGCCGAACGAACTCGACCGCCCCGGTCCACCCCGCGTCGAGGTACACCGCCCCGATCACCGACTCGAACGCGCACGCCCCCAGCGACGGGGGAAGTGCCCCGTTGGTCTGCATCCCCTTGCCCAGGATGAGCAGTTCCTCCAACCCCAGGTCGCGGGCGATGTGGGCGCACGTGTCGCGGGAGACAACCGCGGACTTGATCTTGGTCATCTCACCTTCGCGGAGGTTGGGGTATTTTTGAAAGATGAGGTCGCAGACGATCATCCCGAGCACGGCGTCGCCGAGGAACTCCAGCCGTTCGTTGCTGGCCAGCCCGTTGTCCGTGGTCGAGGTGTGGGTCAGGGCGCGTTCGAGCAGCCCGCCGTCCTTGAAACGGTACCCGATGAGAAACTCGGCATGGCTGCGTTGGTCAGAGTCCATGCTGCACGAACGGCCCGCCGAACGGGGGTGCCATTCTCCCAAAGTTAGTTTACCGAAGTCGGGGCCGGATTGCCCGCGGAAATCCGCAATCGCACCACGCCAAAGTCCCCGCGGAGCCGGGGAGTCGGCCTAGAATACAGGCCCCGTGCAGGCAGGTCCGCCGCCGGGCAGGCACGGAGAAAAGGCCTCATGTCCACGCACTATCCCAAGCGCACCAGCCGCATCAAGCGCAAGCGGGCCATCGGGTTCCGCGCCCGGATGAAGACCAGCAACGGGCGGAAAATGATCAACCGCAAGCGTCGCGCGGGCCGGTCGCTCAACTCGGCCGACAAGTAGCCGAATCACGCCTTCCCAAGACTCCTCGACACGCCGCCCCGGGCGCGGTAGGCTGTGGTCATGCGCCCTCGGCCTCAGGTCCGACCCCCCCGCGCGTTCACGCTGATTGAACTGCTGGTGGTCATCGCCATCATCGCCCTGCTCATCGGGCTGCTCCTCCCCGCGCTGGGCAAGGCCCGCGCCGCCGGGCGCGCGGCCGTCTGCCTCTCCAACCAACGCCAGATCGGCGTCGCCTTCGGCCTCTATTCCGAGTCCTACAAGGAGTTCACCCCGCGCGAGAGCGGCGTGAGCGAAACGCTCAACACCAACCCGCCCGGCGTACCCCAGGTCCCCGCCTGGTACGTCTCGCCTACGAATCGAGCGCCGACGAACATC
This sequence comes from Phycisphaerae bacterium, assembly GCA_022180725.1. Lineage (GTDB taxonomy): Bacteria > Planctomycetota > Phycisphaerae > Phycisphaerales > UBA1924 > RI-211. Next base: position 83,973 of record BQMO01000007.1, on the reverse strand, counting down.
TCGTGGGCCTTCAACCTCCGCCCCTTCGTCGACGGCCGCGCCGTCGCCAGCCGGGGCGACAACGGCCTGGGCGACCAGTTCCGCGACTGCGCGGCGTTTCGCGACCCCGCACGCCCCAAGGACCCCCACAACATCCACTACGTGAACAACGGCCTGCGTTTCCGCATGATCGGCGGGCAGCCGACCGCCACCGACGAGAGCAAGCCCCCGACACGCATGTTCCGCTACCCGCGGGCCTCGTCTACCGCGTACCTCACGTGCTTCATCGACGACCCCGACGGCGTCCGCTGGGGGAACAACTACGCCCCCGGCAACGACGAACTGCGCATCTCCATCTTCTACGACATGTGGCGCATCAGCAGCGTGAACGGCAACCCCAACAGCACCGACCCCACCACCGCCCCGCGTGTTGCGCCGCGCCGCCACGTCACCGGGGCCAACGTGCTCTACCTCGACACGCACGCGCGCATCGTCCCCAGCCACGAGGTCGTCGTGCCCCGCCTGTGGGATGATGGAGATTACCGGTAGGACCGGATCAACTGCTCATCGCGCTGGGCAACCCGAGGGCCTTGCGGCACTCGGCGATCTGCCCGAGGTGCCACCCCTCGTGCCACGCGGCCTTCAGAACCGAATCGAGCCGATCGGTCAGGAACCCGCCGCTCTCGCCCGTCGGCGGTTGGAGCAGGTCGGCGTCGGTGCGGGCACGGGCCGCGTCTTCGAGCCGCTCCGCCGTCTTCTGGTACATCGCCCGCACGTCCGCGATCGACGGGTAGGCCGACGCGTCGGCCACCGGCTTGCTGTTCATGCCGAACATCTTGTCCCACGATTCCTCGACTCCGACGGGCGCGCCGTCGATCATGCTCGCGAACCAGGCGTTGCTGACGGCCAGGTGCCCGAGGCTCCAGAGAACATGGTTGCTCGTGGCGCAGGGCATCGCCGTCATCTGCGCGTCGCTGAAGCCGCCCGAGAACTTGTCCGTCGTCTTGTGCGCAAACTTGAAGATCGCCAGGGCGCGGTCGCGGAGCGGATTGCCGGCGGGTCTCGCGGGAGCGGCGGCCTTTGTGGCGTTCTTGGCCGGCTTCGCGGCCTTGGCAGGCTTGCGGGCGGGTTTCGCGGCCTTCTTGGCCGCCTTCTTGGCAGGCTTGGACTTCTTTGCGGGCTTCTTGCTCATGGTTCTCTATCTCCGAGTCGATGCACACCACGCGGACACACCGCGTCGGTGGGCTATGCTTGGCCCCGTAGTTTACCAGACCGACGAAGCACGCAAATCATTGACCCAAGGAGAGTTACGATCATGGCATCGACGCTGAGCGTGGCCGTCGCCGCGGGCGACGGGATCGGCCCGGAGATCATGGCGGCGACGCTGGACCTCTTCCAGGCCGCGGGCGTGCACGAGCGCGTTGCGTTCCGGCCGGTCGAGATGGGCGCGGCGGTCTTCGCGAAGGGCAACTCGCGCGGCATCACCGACGAGGCCATCCGCGTCGTCGAAGACTGCGGCGTGCTTTTCAAGGGGCCCATGGAGACGCCCAAGGGCGGAGGCGGCAAGTCGATCAATGTCACGGCCCGCAAGTTGTGGAACACGTACGCCAATCTGCGGGTCTTCAAGAGCCTCCCGGGCGTCGAGACGGTCTACTCCAAGGCCGGGCTGACGATCAACATGGCCATCGTGCGGGAGAACATCGAGGACACGTACGGCGGCGTCGAGCATCGCCTCAGCCAGGACACGATCCAGTGCAAGCGCCTGATCACCGCGCCGGGGTGCGACCAGGTCCACCGCTTCGCCTTCCACACCGCGCGGGCCATGGGACTGACGCGCGTCCACTGCGGGCACAAGGCGAACATCATGAAGATGACCGACGGATTGTTCCTCGATCGCTTCCGTCGTGCGGCACAGGACTTCCCGGAGATCGAATCGGCGGACGTGATCGTGGACGCACTCTGCATGAACCTCGTGGTGCGACCGCAGACCTACCAGATGGTCGTGCTCCCCAACCTCCAGGGGGACATCGTCAGCGACCTCTGCGCGGGGCTGGTGGGCGGGCTGGGCTTCGCGCCCTCGGCGAACATCGGCAATCACATGGCGATCTTCGAGGCCGTGCACGGCACCGCGCCCGACATCGCCGGCCGGGGCGTCGCCAACCCGACCAGCCTGATCCTCTCGGGGCTGATGATGCTTCGTCACCTGGGGCTGGGGCGCGAGGCCGCCGCCATCGAGAATGCCCTCCTGGCAACCCTCGAGAGCGGCGCGCGCACCGGCGACTTCGGCGACAAGGCCTCGCCCGCGCTCGGCACGGCGGCATTTACGCGGGCGATCATCGACCGGCTGGGCCAATCGCCACGAACGGTTCCCGCGGCGGCGGCGGGCGCGGGGTCGCCCTTCGAGCGCGGCCCCAGGCCGACGGGGCAGCAGGTGATCCGCACTTTCAAGAACCTCGTGACGCAGGTCGTGGGCTGCGACGTCTACCTCGACTCGCCGCTCGCCCCGGTCAGTCTGGCCGAGGAGATGCAGCGGGCGTGCGCCGACACCCCGTTCCGACTCACGCTGATCAGCAACCGCGGCACGCAGGTCTGGCCCGTCGGCAGCGTGTTCACGGAGTGCGTCGATTATTACCGCGTGCGCTTCGAACTCCGCGACGGCGTGCCCGCCGGTACCATCGGGCAGAGCCGGGCGCTCGCCCTCTTGGCCCGTATCGCCGAGGCGTTCACCGTCTGCTCCTACGAGTTGCTGCGAACCTTTGACGGGGTGAAGGGCTACAGCATGGCGCAGGGGCAGTAAGGCCGGGCGCACGCCCCGCCGTGGTACACTCCGGGGCCTGATGAGCGGGACGGACACCATCACGCTGACGCGGAACCCGACGAAAACGACGGTCGGCCTGCCCGACGCGCCGACGGTCGCCGCCGCGTCGGTCGAGATCCCCAAGACGCTCGGCCCGGTGACCCTCGTGCGCGAACTGGGCAAGGGCGGCATGGGCGTGGTCTGGCTCGGACGCCACACCCTCCTCAACCGCGACGTCGCCGTGAAGTTCCTCCTCAACATGGTGTCCAGCGAAGACGACCCGCACTTCGCGATGTTTCTCGAGGGGGCGCGGGCCGCTGCGGCCCTCCAGCACGCAGGGCTGAACACCGTCCTCAACGCCGACGTCATCGGCGGCGTGCCGTTCATCGTCATGGAATACGTCGACGGGCCGACACTTGCCCAGCTCCTGCACCGCGTCGGCCCCTTCCCGCCCGCGGTCGCCCGGGTGGCGATGGAAGCCGCGTGCGAGGCCGTTGCCGTGCTCCACGAAGCCAACGTCATCCACCGCGACCTCAAGCCGGCGAACATCCTGCTCACGGGCGAGGGCACGCTGGTGCTGACGGATTTCGGCCTGGCATGCACGCGGGCGGTGGTGCTGACGGGGGCGAAGGTCGAGGCGGTCGCGGGCACGCCGGACTACATGGCCCCCGAGATGTTCGACCGCGTGGTGTCGCCTCGCTCTGATGTCTACGCCCTGGGGGTCATGCTGTACGAGATGCTCACGGGGAATCTGCCATACGACGGGGATTTCGAGCAAGTGCGGGCCGCCCACCGCGAGGTCGATCCGCCCCTCGACGCCGTCCGTGCGATTCACCCCGCCCTGGCGGATGTCGTGGCCCGCGCCATGACCAAGAACCCGATGTTCCGGGTGAAAACGGCGCGGCATCTGCTGCTGGCTGTCCAGGACGCCTTCGCGCAGATGGACGCCTTCCTCGTCAACAAGGCCCGCGGCGAGGCCGAACTTCTCGCCATGGTGCAGCGCGTCCGCGCCGGCGGCGATGGCGGCAGCAAACCCACCCCCACCCCCGAACACGGCGCGACGTACTACGACCGCCTCAGCACCATCGCCGCCAAGCGCAAGAGCGGCGAACCCGACCCGGGCGGGACAGTTACCCCGGCCCCGCTCTTTGAGTCAGTCCCCGAGGGCACGCCGTGCATCCGCTGCGCCGGAGCGCTCGCCGGTCAGCCCACCACCGGACGGTGCCCGTCGTGCCTGCTCCTGGTGCGTTACACGCTCGACCCCGAGTCCTACCGGCGGATGCTGGCGAGCACGCCCCCCGCGGCGGCAAAGCCGACGAAGCCCGAGACGCCCGCCGAGCCGATCCCCGCGCCGATGCCACCGCGGGGGTTCTGGTCGCGCCTGAAGGGTCGGCTGTGGGGTTGAGCGCCGTACGGGCGTCGGCTACGCTCGGAGACCATGGGACAGAAAGTCTTTGACACCGCCCCCGCCGCCTTCGCCGACCTCGCCGCCAAGGGGGTGCTCCGCGATGGGATGACCATCTTGGTCGGCGGCTTCGGCCTTTGCGGCATCCCCGAGCATCTCATCCTCGCGCTCCGCGACAGCGGGGTCAAAGACCTCACGTGCGTCTCGAACAACGCCGGCGTGGACGACTGGGGCCTGGGGTTGCTGCTCCAGACGCGGCAGATCCGCAAGATGATCTCGAGTTACGTCGGCGAGAACGCGACCTTCGAGAAACAGTTCCTGTCCGGCGAACTGGAAGTCGAGTTCAACCCGCAGGGGACGCTCGCGGAGCGGCTCCGGGCCGGGGGCGCGGGGATCCCGGCCTTCTACACGGCGACGGGCGCGGGCACGCTGGTGGCCGAGGGGAAGGACACGCGCGAGTTCTACCGCCCGGGGGAAGCGCCCGGGGGCGCGACAGTTCCCGGCCGCGGGTACGCGGGGCGGGTGATGAAGGACGGCCCATCGCCGGTGCGCTTGGACCAGGCCGAGCCGCGCGAGTACGTGATGGAGACGGGACTTTATGGCGACCTGGCGCTCGTCAAGGCGCACCAGGCCGACCCGTTCGGCAACCTCGTGTACCGAAAGACGGCCCGGAACTTCAACCCCATGATGGCGACCGCCGCGGCGTTCGTCATCGCCGAGGTGGACGAGATGGTTCCGCTGGGCGCGCTCGACGCGGACGCGATTCACACCCCGGGCAGTTACGTGGATCGGGTCGTACGGACGGTGAGCGTCAAGCGGATCGAGCAACGGACGACGCGCGTGCCATGAGCCGCGGCTCGTGCCCCGCCCCTACGGCAACGGCAACTCGGTGATGAACCGCGGGTCATCCGTGATGTCGATCGTGCCAAACCCGACTCGCGCCGTCGCCGGGAGTGTGGGCGCCAGCACAAACGAGTTCTGCATCCCCTTGCGGATGTCGATGCGGAAAATCCGCGCGCCCGGCGGGTTGGCGACAAATCCGTCGTCCCCGTTGAGGAGCACCGCGTCGGACGTCACCAGCCCCGCGGCGACGATGGAGTTGGTCATCCTGCCGCCGATGATCAGGCGGTCGATGATCCCGTTGCGGAACTGATCGGCGTTGGCGCCCGTGCCGCCGATCTGGAGGTCGGCTCCCAGGCTGTATCCCGAGAGAATCTGCGCGCTGATCAGGTCCCGGCCGATGTCGATCTTCTCGATCAGCGAGCCCGCGAGCAACCCCCGCATGTCATTCTTCGTGCGGAAGATGTCGATGATGCCCAGGAATCCGGCACGGAACGAGGCCGCGGTCGAGCCGACGTCGATCAGGCTCGAACTCCCGGCCACCGACCACACGCCCGAAACCTCCCCCTTGATCTTGACCTTTTCGAGGCCGTACCCCTTCGAGTTGGACGACGACGCCGTGATGCTCGGGGCGAAGTCCCCGCCCGAGGTCAGCCGCTCGATGTACGGCGCGCGTACGAAATCCGGCGCACTGTCGGTGTTCCGCCAGAACTTGACGCCCAGGCTGCTGATCGGCACGGTCGAGGTGACCACGGTATCCGTCACCTCGCCGAGCGAGAGCGTGATGTGGCGTGCAAACCCGGTGATCGAGATCGACCCGCGCGTGATGCCCCCCAGCGTGATGTTCGTGGCGATGGACTGGATGCTGACCAGGCCCGTCAGCGTGACGTTGGGCGCGCGCAGGTTGTCGAGACCCGCAGGAAGAATGATCTGCGAGAACCGCACCGGCGCCCTGCGGGTCGTCGAGATCAGCAATGACGTATTCACCCGCGCCGACGTGACCACCATGTTGATGCCGTTGTCGGTGCGGTTGAGATTTCCCTGGCCCTGCCCGTCGAACTTCAGCGTGACCTTCGACCCGTCCGGCTGCGTCCACGAGAACGGACGGTTCTTGCCGTTCAAAAAACCGAACTCATAGGCAATGTTCACGGTACCGTCGCCGTCGGCGATGTTGTTCGCGCGGTTGGGCTCCTGGGATGGTTGGTCGAGCACAAGTCGCGCAATCACGTAGTAATCTCCCGGGTCCACCGCCCGGTACGGCGCCGGCGGGTCGACCAGCGTCGGCTCCGTCACACCCAGCGTCACGACCGTCGTCTGCCCGGGCATCGGGAGCCGCCCGAGGCGGCGGACCTCAAAGAGGGCGTCGTTGTCGTCAAACTCGGGGTTGGTCGAGAGGTAGAACTCCAGCGAAGCCCCGCCGCGGGCCGCAACGTCGCCAAGGTTCTGGATCGTCGCGGTCACGCGGATCATCTCCGCGTCGGCCTTGCGCTCAAACCCGTTCACGACGCTCCCGAGCGTCACGACAAAGTCCGCCGCCAGCGCCAATCGTGGTTCGAGCGGCTCAAACGCGGCGGGTGATACGTCACACCATCGGCGGGCGGGCGAGCGCATGCACATCTCCTTCCGAACCACTATCATGCCAACGTCCGAAAACCCGGGAACCGGGGTCCTTCCTCGGGTACAGAGTCTACGTCGGGTATCCGACGCCGCCCCCTTGACGAGGGTACGGCGAGGCCTCGGGAACGGTTCATCGGGAGTGCGTTTGTGCGGAGTGTGGTCGGGATACTCCTGGTGCTCATCGGCGGGGCCGTCATCCTCGCGGGGCTGGGCGTCGGCCTCTGGCCGATCATCGAGACCTATCGCGCCAACCTCGCCGACGCCTTGGGCGACAGTGCCACCGCCGCGGAGACCGACCTCCAGGCGCGGATGCTCCGTGGCGTGTGGGTCGCTCTGCCGGGCGTGGTCTTGATGATCGTCGGAAAGATGATGCTGAAGGCGGCGCTCGTGCGGAGGTTGCGTGGCAAGTAGCGGCGTGGCATGAGGCGATCAAGGAGGCGTCGGCGTGTTCCAGGGAATCGAGGCCATCACCTTCGACTGCTACGGCACGCTCATCGACTGGGAGAAGGGCATCCTGCGGGCGCTCCGCCCCATGCTCGTGGTGCACGGCAAGGTGCTCCCCGACGCCGAGATCGTCCGCCTCTACGCCGAGTTCGAGGCCGAGGAAGAACGCGAGTACAAACCCTACCGCGACGTCCTGATGAACGTGGTCGACCGCTTCGCGCACCACTGCGGCTTCGAGGCCGAGGACCGTGAACGCGAACGTCTCCCCGAGTCCATCGCCCGGTGGGAACCCTTTCCCGACACGCCCAAGGCCCTCGCGGCGCTGGGGTCGCGGTATCGCCTGGCCATCTGCTCGAACATCGATGACGACCTCTTCCAGCCGACCCTTGCGAAACTCACCGCCGCCGGCGCCTCCTTCGAACGCGTCGTCACCGCCCAGTACTGCCGCTCCTACAAGCCCGACCCGCGCCACTTCCGCGTCGCCCTCGCCCTGTTGGGCCTGGCGCCCCATCAGGTCCTCCACGCGGCCCAGAGCCGCTACCACGACCTCGCGCCCGCCGCGACGCTGGGCATGCGCACGGCGTGGGTGAATCGACCCAGCGTGCTGGATGGTCGTGGCATGACGCCGGAAAGTGCATCGGGCACCACGCCCGCGGTTTCGGTGAAGTCGTTGGAGGAGTTGGCGCAAGTTGTCGAGGACAAGTAGGGCACGGCCACGATCACTGACCGCGGTACCATTGCCCCATGCCCCTCACCCGCGACCAGCTCGCCGTCCGCGCCTCCAAGGAACTCCGCGACGGCTACATCGTCAACCTCGGCATCGGCATCCCCACGCTCGTGGCCAACCACGTGCCCAAGGGCATGGACGTCTGGCTGCAATCCGAGAACGGCCTGCTGGGCATCGGCCCCTTCCCCACCGAGGCCGAAGTCGACGCCGACCTCATCAACGCCGGCAAGCAGACCGTCACCGCCCGCACCGGGGCCTCGTACTTCTCCTCGAGCGATTCCTTCGCCATGATCCGCGGCGGCCACATCGACCTCTGCATCCTCGGCGCGATGCAGGTCTCGCAGGGCGGCGACCTCGCCAACTGGATGATCCCCGGCAAAATGGTCAAGGGCATGGGCGGGGCCATGGACCTCGTCGCCGGCGTCAAACGCGTCGTCGTCGTCATGGAGCACACCGCCAAGGGTCAGACCAAGGTCGTCAAGGAGTGCTCGCTCCCGCTCACCGGCAAACGTTGCGTCGACCTGCTCATCACCGACCTCTGCGTGCTGGAAATGGACCGGGCGGCCAAGCGGTTCGTGCTCAAGGAACTCGCCCCCGGCGTGAGTATCGAGGACGTGAAGACGAATACCGCGGCCGAGATCGTCGTGCCCGCGAACGTCGGCGTCGTGGCGGTGTGAGGCTCGACGTATTCCCTCGCCGTTACTCCCGGATCGTCGAGGCTCGTAGGGAGACTTCATGCCGCGTTGGTGGTTCGATGCACACCTGGATCTGGCCTACCTCGCGGTGCGAGGCCGCGACCTTCGCCGCCCACTCGCAGCCCTGAACGATGCAACGCAAGGCCCCCATCCGCCGGCGGGGGTCACGCTCCCGGCGCTGCGCGACGCGGGCGTGCGCATGATCCTCGGCACCATCTTCACCGAGGTGGTCCCGACGGATCACGCCGGCGCGTTGACCGCCGAGCAGTACCGCGCGGGCGATGCCGACGCCGCCCACCGCCGCGGTCGGGCACAACTGGAGGTGTACCGGACATGGTCCGACGAGGGCGAGATGGCGCTCGACCTGGCGGCGGGCCTGCACGCCCCCGAGGGTGTGGGGACCATCCGCGGCGGGATGGGCGTCAGCGAGGTCGTGCCCACGCCCCCCGACGCGCGTGCCGCCCGGTTGCTCCGCGACGAGCGCTTGCACCTTGGCATCCTCATGGAGAACGCCGATCCCATCCGCGCCCCTGACGAGTTGCCCTGGTGGGTCGAACGCGGCGTGTGCATGATCGGCCTCACCTGGGCCAGGTCAGGCCGCTACGCCCGCGGGAACACCGCCGACCCCGCCGACCGCGTCGGGCTGACGCCCCTCGGCCGTGAACTCGTCGCGGGCATGGATCGCCTCGGAGTGCTCCACGATGTCTCGCACCTCTCCGACCGCGCGCTCGACGACCTGTTCGACGCCACGCCCCGCCGTGTGGTCGCGTCGCACAGCAACTGCCGCGCGCTCCTCGACCGCGACGGCCAGCCCCCCAACCAGCGCCACCTCACCGACCGCGCCATACGCGAAATCACCCGGCGGGACGGGGTGATCGGGCTGAACCTCTTCTCCGGCTTCCTGGTGCGCGGCGAGGCGGGCGAGAAACGCCGGGCGACCGTCGACGAGGCCCTCGCGCACGTCGATCGCATCTGCGAACTCACCGGCAACACGCGCCACGTCGGGCTGGGCAGCGACCTCGACGGCGGCTTCGGCGCGGATCGACTTCCCGTCGGCATCGACCAGCCGGCGCACTTCCGCAGGCTCGCCGACGGCCTGACCCGCCGAGGTTGGACCATGACGCAGGTCGAGGACTTCGCGTGGCGCAACTGGGCGCGCGTGTGGGGGTAAGCGGCTTCCCAACGAGCCGCGAGCGTCAGCGAGCGGTTCCTGATCCTTGCCTCAACAAGCCGCGAGCGTCAGCGAGCGATTCCTGATCCTTGCCTCAACGAGCCGCGAGCGTCAGCGAGCGATTCCTGACTCACGCACTAACTCTTGAGGTTGACAAACTGCAGCGGCACACCCAACCCCGAGGCGTTGAGCATCTTCATCACCGCCTGGAGATCGTCGATCTGCTTGCCCGTCACGCGGAGTTCCTCACCCTGGATCGACGCCTGCACCTTGAGTTTCGAGTCCTTGATGATCTTGACCATCTTTTTCGACAGGTCCTGCTCCAGACCGTCGTGGAGTTTCACCTCGCACTTCAGTTTCCCAGCCAGGCCCGGTTCCGGCTCGGCCCAATCAAACGTCGCCACCGAGATGCCCCGCTTGTGGGCCGCCGTCTCGAACATCTCGCGCAAACCCTTCATCTTGGTCGCGTCGTCCGTGACGAACTTCAGTTTCTTCTCCTTGCGGTCGAGCGTGATCTCGACCGTCACGCCTCGGAAGTCGAACCGGGCGGCGACGGCCTTGTGCGTGTTGTTGATCGCGTTGTCCAACTCCGCGTAGTTCACGCGCGAAACGATGTCGAAGGATGGCATGGCCGGATCGTAGAAACGTTCGCCACCCCGCGCAGAGGGCTACGACGGCAGCGTCAGCCCGACGGGCTGCGGCCTCACCGCGTGCGTCGGCTGGAGCACCAGCCCCAGCGGCACGCGCTTCCCGCCCGGGGGGGGCAACCCTTCCTGGTCGATGTGCCGCTGAATGGCCATCACCCCCTCGATCAACTGCTCCGGACGCGGCGGGCACCCGGGCACGTACACATCCACCGGGATGAACTGGTCGCACCCCTGCACCACCGCGTACGTGTCGAACACGCCCCCCGTGCTCGCGCATGCCCCCATCGAGATCACCCACTTCGGCTCGGGCATCTGCTCATAGATCCGCTGCAGCACCGGGAGCATCTTCACCGCGATCCGCCCCGCGACGATGAGCAGGTCGGCCTGCCGCGGAGAGAACCGCATGACCTCCGCCCCGAACCGGGCCAGGTCATACCGCGAACAGGCGGTGGCCATCAGCTCGATCCCGCAGCACGCCGTGGCGAAGGGCATGGGCCACAGGCTGCTGCGACGAGACCAGTTGATGACGTGGCGTAACTGCGTCGTGAGAAAGCCGTCGACAGGAAGGGCGGATTCGAGACCCATGCCCAAGTGTAGGACCCGCGGAACACGCCCCAACGAACCGCGGGCGTCCGCGAGCGGATTCCTACCGCTCGACCCAGTGCGACCGGGTGGTGGTCTTGGGCGGCGCAAAGAGGCTGTCAATCCAACGGTCCGCCGCCGTGTTCGAGCGCCGCGAGGGCTGCACGTCCGACCCATACGACCCGATGCCCGACGTCGACACGGTTTGCTTGTAGCACCCCGCGATTCCAGCGAGTGAAAGACCAGCGACCACAACCTTGACCAGCCGGCGGACCATGGGGGATTGTTGCACGTCAGGCGCCCGCGGGCATGGGGGCGGATTCCGGCGGGGCTGTGGGGGTCGGGGGCAACAGGTCGGCCAGCGTCTTGCCCGCCAGGGCCTCATGGCGGGCACGTCCGATCAGCCCGGTCACGCGGGTAGGCTTGCTCAGCCCGGACCGCGGGCCGGACAACTCCTCTGCGATCCGCAGCACATCCCCCGCGGGAATCGTCTCGGGCGGCCGGGCCAGCGCATACGTCGAGAGCCGCTCCCCACTCGCCTGCACCCGCAGCAATAGCCCCTCGGCGGTGAGGCGTTCCAGCATTTCGCCGACCGCCTGCTCATCAACCCCGGTGGCCTGCGCAACCTGGTTGTGATCGCTCGGATGCCCGGCCCGAAACCGCTCGGCCACCGCCGCCAGCACCGTGAGCATCGCCGACGGGTCGAGCAATCGAACACGCCCGGCGGGGTGTGCATCCTCGATCAGGCCGAGCGCCGCGAGCACCGAACGCGTCAGGCCCCGCGCCGTCGCCTGCCGGTACGACTGCATCGAGTACGCCAGTTGCAGCCCGAACAGCACAATCAGCCATGACAAATAGACCCAGATCAGAAACAGCGGCAAGATGGCCACCGCCCCGTACAGCGACCCGAAGTTCGTCGACGACGTCGGCGCCGTGGCGAACTCCACATACCGCGTGAACCCCAACTTGCCCAGTTCCCACAGCACCCCCGCCACCAGCGCCCCCAGCGCCGCGGGCGCCACGTGCACCCGCGTGTTCGGCACCGTCCCGTAAATGACCAGCAGCAGCAGCGTGCTCACCGCCGCGGCGCTTACAAACCGCACCACCGCGAGGATGTGCTGCTTCAGCGATTCACCCCCAAGGTCCGCGAACGACTGCGCCGAATCACTGAGGTAGTGCGTGATTGCAAACGAGGCGATGAGCAGGATCGGCCCGAACGTGAGCAACGTCCAGTATTGAATGATGCGACGCATCCACCCGCGACCCTCGGGCGCGTTGTAGATGTCGTTGAACGACTGCTCGATCTCCACCAGCATCGAGATCGCCGCGTAGATCAACGTCAGGATCGCCACCAGCCCGATCAGGTTGAACGGCAACTTCTTGATCTTCCCGGCGATGTCCACCGCCTTCGCGTTGATCCATTCGTCCAGCCGCGCCGATTCGGCCCCGTTCGCCGCCTGTCCCGGGGGTGGAGCCGTCACGCCCGGCGTGCCGGGATCAACCACCGGCGGCGGGGGCGTGCCCTCGACCTTGATCTTGTCCAGCCCCGCGTACGTCAGCAGATTCTTGATCACACTCTGCTGCGTTTCCACGCTCGTAAAGGCCGCGAGCGCTACTGCCACGACCACGATCACGGGGATGATCCCGAACATCGTCCGGTACGACAGCGCCGCCGCCATCCGCGTCAGGTGCGTCCGCCGTATCCCCACCAGCAGCAGGTGCAGCGTGTGGAACAACCCGCGCAGCAGCCCCGGGGTCATCGCCTCGTCCACCGTCGAGTCCACGCGGATCGGCCTCCCCCCGAGCACCGCCTGGATCGTGCGCACGGGGAACGGCCTGCGAGGTTTGGAGGGGTGGTCAGGCATGTCGATCTCGGCGTGGTCGCCGGGGCATCTTCTTCTTCGGCGAACGGGGTCGCGGGCTTTCCGCGAAACGGGCCTTGGGCGGGCGTGGCGCGGCCCGCCGGTCGGGTGGTTGTGCCGCCGCGGCCCGAAGATCGCGCAGTTCCTCACGCGTCAACTCGCGCCACCGGCCCGAGGCCAGCCCGGTCAGCCGCAGCGGCCCGAGCGCCACGCGGGTCAACTTCTTCACCGGCATTCCGAGGTGCTTCAACACATCGCGCAGTTGCCGGTTGCGCGCTTCCCGAAGCGTCACTTCCAGAATCGTCCGCCCCGGTTCGCGAGCCCCCACGGCCAGCCCTAGCCTCCCGTGGGGAGCGTCGCCGTCACGTGCCCCGGCCAAACGCATCTTCTCGCGGACCGCCCCGAGCGCCGCCTCGTCCAGCCCGCCCCGCACCAGCACGTGGTACGTCTTGGGCACCTCGTAACGCGGGTGCGTCAGCCGATGCGCCAAATCGCCGTCGTTCGTCAGCAGCACGAGCCCCGATGAATCAAAGTCCAGCCGGCCCACGGGGAACAACCGCGCCGCGGCCGGGTGATCGACCAGTTCCATGATCGTCGCCCGGTCCATTCCCGGTTCGTCCGCGGTCGTCACGAGCATCCGCTCCGGCTTGTGCAGCATGACATACACGTGCCGCGACGCCGCAACCACTGGCTTCCCGTCGGCCTCGATACGGTCGCGAGCGGGGTCCACGAACACCGGCAACGTCCGCACGACCTCCCCGTTGACGCGGACCCGGCCCTGCTCGATCATCGCCTCGCACACGCGCCGCGCGGCCACGCCCGCGTCCGCGAGCACACGCTGCAGGCGGACGCCACGGGACGCGGGACTGGTCGACGATGCCATGTCGCAAGCGTATGCGGCGGGCCATGGCCGACCGTGGTATCCTGCCCCGGCCTACGGGTCGTTCGCAGGAGGCGCCCATGACCAGCCACCCCCCGCCCGGCGCCGGGATGGAACTCAAACCGACGAATGCCGACTCCGAGCGGATCTTTCTGACCCCGCGCGTCGTCGATCGGGCCGCGTTCGAGGAGTTTTCGTCGCGCCTGGATTCGCTCATCACGACCGCGTCGGCCCAGGAAGTCTCCCTCCGCGCCGCCGGGCAGGAGGTCGCGTCCCTCGCCGAGACGCTTTCGGCGATGGTACGTGATCTGCGTGGCACGCTCGAAAACCGTCCCCACGCGATCGACGCCGCTGAACTGCGCATCCTGGTGCGCGACGAGGTCGCCCGAGCGACGATGATTCCGCCGACCGCCGTCATCGATGAACACGGCGCCTTGAATGCACACGCAGCGCTCGAAGACGCCGCGGGCGAGATCATTATCCGCGTGACCGCGCTGGCGCGGCAGGCGGAAGCCGCGGGCGCCGCCGCCCAGGAACGCATCGCCGAACTCGAACGGATCGAACAATCGGCCCGATCGACCTGCACCGAACTCGGCGCGGCGCTGGCACAGGCCGAGCGCCGAGCGCAGACCATCGCGACCGGGCTGGAAGCCTCCCTGGTAGACGCAGCCCGTCGTGCCGAGGGCCTGTCGCCCGTGGTCGGCTCGCCGATCCACGAGGAGGATCGCCTTGCGACGCTCATCCGCGAGAGCACCCGCGTGGGCGATGCCCTCGCGCGGCTGATCGCGCAGGCCGACGCCGTCGGGCAGGCCTTGGCAACACTTACGTCGCGCGCCACGAATCACATCCCCGCGGCGTCGCGTCCCGACTGACGACGCGGCCCCCAACCCGAGGCCTCACTCCTCGTCGTGCTTGGGCTTGTACGCCGCGATGACCGCCGCCTGGATGTGCGCGGGCGTCCGCTCGTCGTGGCTGTAGTCCATCCCGTACGCCCCGGCGCCCCCGGTCATGCTCTTCAGTTCGTTGCTGTAGTTCTGCAACTCCCCCAGCGGGGCCTGCGCCTTTACGATGCACACGTCCCCCGCCACGATCTCGCTGCTCTGCACACGACCTCGCTTGGTCGACAGGTGCCCGGCGATGTCGCCCATGTACCGCGCCGGGGCCGAGATTTCGAGATTGACGTACGGCTCCATGAGCACCGGACGCGCCTTCTGCACGGCGTCGATAAAGGCGCGTTTGCCCGCGGTGATGAACGCGATCTCCTTGCTGTCCACGTCATGGTACTTCCCGTCGTAGACGCGCACGCACACCCCTGTCATCGGGTACCCCGCCACCGCGCCGTCGGTCAGCGTCATCCGCACGCCCTTCTCCACCGCGGGAATGAACTGTCGCGGGATCGAGCCCCCCACCGTGTCGTCCACGAACTCGAACCCCGTGGGGTGATCCGCCGGCAACGGCTCGACCTTCAGGTACACCTCCCCGAACTGCCCCGCGCCCCCCGTCTGCTTCTTGTGCCGGTGATGCCCCTCGGCTCGGGCCGTGATCGTTTCCTTGTACGCCACCTTCGGCGTCGTCGTGAGCAGCTCGATGCCCGCCGCCTTGAACCGCTCCACGATCACTCGCAGGTGCAACTCTCCCAGCCCCCGGATCACCGTCTGCTTCGTCGCCGCAATCCGTTCAACCGTAAAGCACGGGTCCTCGGCCATCAGTTTGTGCGCCACCGACGAGAACTTCGCCTCGTCCGCGTGATTCTTGAGTTCCACCGCCAGCCCGAACATCGGCTTGGGCAGCGGCAGCGGCACCAGGTGCACCGCGTCGAGTTCGTGGCTCGCGTGCAACACGCCGTTGAACTTCAGTTCATCAATCTTGGCCGCGGCGGCGATCGCCCCAGGGCCGACCTCGTGCACCTCCACGTGCTCCTTGCCCTGCAGCACGAACAGGTGACCGACACGCACGGGCTTCTTGTGGTCGTCGATCAGCAGGTCCGCCTTGCTCTTCACTGTCCCCTGCCACACCCGGAACACGCCGATCTTGCCCAGGAACGGATCGTTCGTCACCTTGAACACGTGCGCCAGCACCGGCGCCCCGGCGTCAGGCTTGGCGTGCCACTCCTTCTCCGTTCCATCCCCCTGCCGCATCACGAACTCCGGCGGGTTCACCTCCTCCGGGCTGGGGCACAGGCTGGCGAAGACGTGCAGCAGATCATCGGCCCCCGCCCCTGTCTTGGCCGACGCGTAGCAGATCGGGACCAAGTGCGCATCCTCCAGCGCCTTCTCGAACGCCGCGTGCAGCTTCGCGGGGTCGAAGCCCTCGCCCTTCTCCAGGTACTGCATCGTCAGTTCGTCATCGACCTCGATCACCTGCTCCACGATGCGCTTGTGCGCGTCGTGCACCGACGAGAAGTCCGTGTCGTCCCCCGCCGAGTCGTGCCCGTCGTGCTCGAAGACGTTGATCACCTTGGTTCCGCCCGCCGTGGGCAGATTGATCGGCAGGCACACGGCCCCGAAGGTCGCCCGCACCTGATCGGTCAGCTCTTCGAGCCGGTCGGACGAGGCCTCGTCGATCTTGTTGATGATGATCAGCCGCGGGATGCGCCGCTCCTCCGCCACCGCGAGCAGCCGCCGCGTTACGCTGTCGATCCCCTTGTTCGCGTCGATCACCACCGCGATGGTCTCCGCCGCCGGGAACACCGCGATCGCGTGCCCGATGAAGTCCACCAGCCCGGGCGTGTCGATCAGGTTGACCAGGTGCCCCTCGTAGTCAAAGTGCAGGAACGACGCGTGCAGCGAGTGCTTGTGGTGCTTTTCCTCCTCCGTGTAGTCGCTGAGCGTGTTCCCTTCCGTGACCGACCCCATCTTCTTCGTCGCGCCCGCCGCGAACAGCAGCCGTTCCGTGAGGGTGGTCTTCCCCGACCCGCCCCCACCACACAGGACAATGTTGCGGATGTCGGCGGGCGCTCGATTGGGCATGGCGATTCTCCTTGGCGTCGATATGACAGGGGGCGTCAATGAGCCGACGCCGACCCCGGGTCCTCGTTGGTCAGGCCACCCACCCATGGATGGACTGTCCCCACAGTGTAAACCAGAACCGCCCCGCGTGGAAAGGCCCATTCGGGGACGGTTGGGGGTGGCAGCCGAAATCACCCCGGCCCACCCTCGTCCACCCCGGCGGCGGTTGTACGCTTCGCCCGCATGAGCACCCCTCCCGTCGTAACCCGCTTTGCCCCCAGCCCCACCGGCCACCTGCACATCGGGGGCGCCCGCTCCGCCCTGTTCTGCTGGGCCTTCGCCAAACGCCACGCGGGCAAGTTCATGCTCCGCATCGAGGACACCGACGCCGCCCGCTCCAGCGTCGAATCCGCCCGCGGAATCATCGAAGACCTCGAATGGCTCGGCATCCACAACGACCTCGGGCCCTATCTCGCCCCCGACGGCTCCATCGCCCAACGCGACTGGCCCGACGGGCGCGTCGGCACCTTCTTCCAGGCCCAGCGCGTCCCCATCTACGACCGCGAACTTGAACGCCTCGTCCGGCTCGGCCGGGCCTACCCCGCCTTCGACACGCCCGAAGAGACCGAGGCCCAGCGCGCCGCCGCCGCCGCCGCCAAGCAGACCTACCGCTACCCGCGTCCCGCCGAGATCGAGTTCGGCGTCTTCAACCCGGCGCTCGAGGCCCGCTGGGCTCGGGCCAAAGCCGGCGAGCGCCACGTCGTCCGCTTCGCCGCCCCGCGCGAAGAGATCGTCGTCCACGACCGCGTCCTCGGCGACGTCAGAATCGCTGCCGGCGAACTCGACGACTTCGTCATCCGCAAGGCCGACGGCTTCCCAACCTACCACTTCGCCGTCGTCGTCGACGACGAATCCATGGGCGTCACCCACGTGCTGCGGGCGCAAGAGCACCTGGCGAACACGCCACGCCATGTCGCGCTCCAACGGGCCCTTGGCTACCCGACCCCCGTCTACGGGCACATGCCCATCATCTGCAACATGGACGGCAGCAAGATGAGCAAGCGCGACAAGGCCAAGGTCGCGCGACAGTTCCTCAGCGACACCATCAAGAAAGGGGCCACGACCGCCTCGGCCGCGTCCGCCGACACCGGCGTCGCGCCCGCCGACCTCGCCGCCTTCCTCGCCAAGGAGAACGACTCCAACGAGATCGCTGCCAAGATCGCCTCGCGCTTCGGCCTGACGCTCCCCGAGATCGAAGTCGCCGATTTCCGCGCCTCGGGTTACCTCCCCGCCGCCATCTGTAACTACCTTGCGCTCTTGGGCTGGAACCCGGGCCTCAAGACCCCCGACGGCAAAGACCTCGAAAAGTTCGACATGGCCTTCCTCGCCCAACACTTCTCCCTCGAGCGCATCGGCAAACAAAACTCCAAGTTCGATCGTGCGAAACTCCTCTCCTTCAACGCCGATGCCATCGCCGCCATGCCCGACGCCGACTTCCGCGCCGCTTGGGCCTCCTGGCTCGGTGACAAGGCCATCCACGGTGACGCCGGCGTTGCAACGCTCCGTCCGGTGCTCGACATCGTGCGTGACGCCCGGCGCGGCGCCTGGCTCGTTACCGCCATAAAAGCCCGCGCCAAAACGCTCCGCGGTGCGTACGACTCGTGCAAGAACTGGCTCGTTCGACCCGACGACTCGAAGTCGTTCGCGCCCGCCGCCGTCGAGAAGCACCTGAAAGCAAACAACGGCCAGGGTGCGGCCTTGCTCCGCGCCTTCGCCACGCGCCTCGCCGCCTGTGATCCCTTCGACCCGCCGACCATCCACGCCCTCATCGACGCGTTCGTCAAGGAGCACGCGCTGCCCAATCCCGGCCCCATCGCCCAGGCCGTCCGCGTCGCCGTCGCCGGCGAACCCGTCACGCCCGGCCTCGGCGAGACGCTGGCGGTTCTCGGCAAGTCCAGCGTCCTCGCACGGATCACGCGGTGCCTGGAAGCACTTGCCTCATGACGCAACGACAGCACGCACTGCAACGCGGCGCTTCAACGACCCGCGAGCGGTTCCATTGCCTTCGCTCTACGAGCCGCGAGCGTCAGCGCGCGGGTTGCCTGCATGCCCATACGAGCCGCGAGCGTCAGCGAGCGGTACAACTTCCACAAGAACCCGCGCTTCCACAAGTGACTTTACTCCCGCGCCGTGATGACCCAAGATCACGCGAAGCGTTCACCCCGTCCGAACTCCAGCACGTCCCATGGCCACCCTGTCATTCGTCATCGGTTATGCTGATACTCGCTCCCGGAGCACGCCATGACCATCCGAAGCCTTCTCGCGACGATCGTCGGTCTCTGCGTGTCATCGACACACGCCCAGCCCCCCACCACCAACCCCCCCGCGCACAACGTCATCCTCGTCATGATCGACGGCCTGCGCTGGCAGGAAGTTTTCCGCGGTGCCGAACGCGCCCTCATCTCCAAAGAGCACGGCAAGGTCGAGAAAGAACAGCCCGTCCTCGACGCCTACTGGCGCGACTCGCCCGAGGAACGCCGTCAGGCCCTGCTCCCCTTCCTCTGGGGCATCGTGGCCCGACAGGGCGTGATCCTCGGCAACCGCGACCGCGGATCCCTTGGCCGCACCGAGAACCCCCACTGGTTCAGTTACCCGGGCTACAGCGAGGTCCTCTGCGGCTTCCCCGACGACCGCATCGACAGCAACCGCAAAGTCCCCAACCCCAACACCACCGTCTTCGAATGGCTCAACGCCAAGGAGCCCTACCGCGGACGCGTCGCCGGCTTCGGTGGCTGGGACGTCTTCCCCTTCATCCTCAACACCATGCGCAGCGGCATCCCCGTCGACGACAGCATCGTTCCCTTCACCGCCGGAACGATCACTCCCGGCCTCGAAACCATCAACAAAGTCAAGACCGAAATCCCCCGCCGCTGGGCCAGCGCCAACTTCGACGCCATTGTTTTCCGCACGGCGATGGAGTGGATCCCCGCGAATACCCCGCGGGTCGTGTTTCTCGGGCAGGGCGAAACCGACGAATGGGCCCACGAGGGGGACTACGAGCAGTACCTGCGAGCAGCACGACGGGTCGATGGTTTTCTCGCCGAACTATGGGCCTTCTTGCAGCACCACGAGTTCTACCGAGGACGCACGGCCATGCTCATCACCTGCGACCATGGACGCGGCGACGGGGCCGTGTTCCCCGAGAAGGGCATGAAAGACTGGAACAACCACGGCGCCAAGCACCCGGGGAGCGACCAGGTCTGGCTCGCGGCCATCGGCGCCGGCATCCCCTCCACCGGCGAAGCATCCGACGGCGAGTTCACCCTCGCCCAGACCGCCGCCACCCTCGCCCACCTCCTCGGCGAAGACTGGAACGCCGCCGAGCCGCGTGCCGCCCGCCCGCTCGGGACCATTGTCTGGGCTACCACGCCCGTGACGCCCTGAACCCGTCCCCGCGCGGTAGACTGCCGGCATGGCCACCCTCTCCCGCCGTCGATTCTTGGGCGCCTCCGCCTCCCTTCTCGCCGCCCCCGCCGTCCTCGCCACCCACAAATGGCGCTCCGGCAACCCCATCGTCGGCTCCGGCGAGCACACCTACGAGTGCATCCACGACTGGGCCACGCTGCCGCCCAGCCACGCCTTCGGCAACACACACGGCGTCTGCGTCCTCCGCGACGGCCGCGTCGTCGTCAAGCACACCGTCCACGCAACCAGTTCCTCCGCCGACGCCATCTGCGTCTTTGACCCCGATGGAAAGTTCATCAACTCGTTCGGTGCCGAATATCGCGGCGGGGCGCACGGGCTGCTCCTCGACCGCGTCGACAACTCCACCGAATACCTGTACCTCGCCGACCCGGGTCGCGGCCTCTTCGCCAAGACCTTCATCGACGGGAGCGAGCTGTGGCGTCGTGGATGCCCGATGGAGAGCGGGCTGTACAACTCCCCAGGCGAGTTCAAACCTACCAACATCGCCGTCGTCCCCGCGCGCCCCCCGCGCGGCGCTCCCTGGCTCAAGTACGCCGGGCACCTCTTCGTCGCCGACGGCTACGGCAAGAGTTGGATCCACCACTACGACGCCGACGGAACCTATCTAAACTCCTTCGGCGGCCCCGGCAAAGAGCGTGGCCAGGTCTCCTGCCCCCACGGCATCTTCCTCGACACCCGCCTCGACCAGCCACGCCTTGTCGTCGCCGACCGCTCCAACCGCCGCCTCCAGTACTTCTCCCTCGATGGCCGTCACCTCAACTTCGTCACCGCTGAACTCCGCTCTCCCTGCCACTTTGACCAGCGCGCCGGCGTGCTCCTCATCCCCGACCTTGAGGCCCGCGTCACGCTCTTCGACAAAGACGACAAACTCATCACCCACCTCGGCGACGGCGAGAACTACGGCCTGCGCGACAAGCCTCGCGACCAGTTCATCCCCGGCAAGTTCATCGCCCCGCACGGGGCGTGCTTCGACCACGACGGCAACATCTTCGTCGTCGAATGGGTCGAGGTCGGGCGCGTCACAAAACTGAAGAAACTCTCCTAGCAGCCGATCTCGTTCCTGCAACGTACTCCATCGCGCTTTACGAGCCGCGAGCATACGAGCCGCGAGCGTAAGCGAGCGGTTTCCTCCTCCACCTCGCCTCATCAACCTGCGGCGCGCCTCACACCGGAGGATGCGCGAATGATGAGGGGTCATGCTCGACCCCTTCGATTGCTACGAACTCTGCGTCCAGTCCCCCAGGCACGTTGTTTCATTCCTCCGCGCCGTGCACGGGAACGAACCGCGCATCCTGCACGAAGACTTCTGCGGCACCGCCGCCGTCTCGCGCCGCTGGTGTGCCGACGCGGCGTCACGCGGCGAAACTGCCCGAGCGGTGTGCGTAGATATTGATGCGAGGTCGCTCGACCGCGCGGCCATGCTGGCTCGCGCAGATGGCACGGAGCGAAGTGTCGTTTTCGTGCGCGCTGATGTGCTGCAACCCGTTCGCCCACCCCCCAACCCCCTCCCTCCGGGAGGGGGGGCCGATGTCGTTTTCGTCGGCAACTTCTCCATCGGCTACATCCACACCCGCCCCGCGCTCGTCGCGTACCTCCGCCACGCCCGCGAGCGCCTCGCCCGCGGCGCCTCCGGCTTCGGCGGCGGGGTCTTCGTCTGCGACACCTACGGCGGCGCCGGCGCTTTCCGCCTCGGCGCCATCGAACGCAATCATCCCTCCCGCGGCCGCGAACTCATCCGCTACTCCTGGGTTCACGAAGATGCCGACCCTATCACGGCCATGGTCACCAACTCGATCTCCTTCCGCGTCGTACTCGACGGCGAAGTCGTCGCCGAATACCCGCGGGCCTTCGAGTACCGCTGGCGGCTGTGGTCGATCGCCGAGCTCCGCGAAGCCATGCTCGAAGCCGGGTTCGTGTCGGTCGAGGTCCACAAAGACGTCAACCTCGCGCCGGAGGAGCCGCCCCGCCCAGTCTCCGACCCGCGCGACCTCGGCGAGGACTGGGTCGTGCTCGTCGTCGCCCGCGCATGAAAACGGCCCCGGGGGTTTGCCCCGGGGCCGAAGGAAATCGCGTATCAGCCGCGATTACTTGCCCTTTGTGTACTCCGCCAGCACCTTCTCGAGATCGGCCTTCATGTCGCCCTCGGCGTGCTCGACGGCCTTCTTCTGCGTCTCGATCGCCTTCGCCTTGTCCCCCTTCAGCCAATACACCCGGGCCAGCGTGTCGAGAATCGCCCCGTCCTTCTCTTGGGTAATCTCCACCGCCGCCTTCGCCGCGCGGAATGCCAGGTCCAGGTCCTTGTTCGTCACGTTCCCATCGGGGTCCACAATCCCCCACGCGATCGAGTTCAGTTCCATCGCGTTCTTGCTCTTGATGGCCTGATCAACGATCGTGCTCCCCGTGCGCGACGCCCCCGCCGTGTCCCCCTTCTCCATCTGCGCCATGTACTTGATCATCAGCAGGTTCTTGGCGAGTTTGGGCGCCTTCTTCTCCAGCGAGTCGATCTTCTCCAGCTGCGCCTCGGGCGAGCCGGCGCTGTACACCCCGAAGAACTCCTCCTGCAGGGCCTTCACCGCCGCCCCGTCCTTATCCGCGTTCCATGTCCCCGCCGTCACCTTCTCCAGCACCCCGTCCAGGAACAACGGGTGCCCGATGTACGCGATCGTCCCTTTCGTATCGACCACGAACGAGCACGGGATGCCGCGCTGCCCGCTCGCCTTCATGTACGCGTCCGACGTCGCCCGATCCGCGTCGTACGCCACCGTATACCCCATCCCGTCGCCCTTGTCCTTCACCATCGCCGTCACGGCCTCCAGCGAGTTGTTCGGGTCCTTCGCCGACACCCCGACGATGACCAGCCCCTTGCTCTTGTACTCGGCCTGCAGTTCCGTCAGGTGCGGCATGCTCGCGATGCACGGGCCGCACCACGTCGCCCAGAACTCCACCACGTACGACCGGCCCTTCTCGAACCCGGTGATGGCCTCACCCTTCACCCAGTTGGTCACGGCGAGCGCCGGCGCCGCGTCGCCAACCTTCAAGGTTGGAGTGGCGGCCTTCGCGGGCGCGGCCGGGGTGGCGGTCTTGTCCTGCGCTAGAGCGGAACCGGCGGTGAGAACGAGCGACAATGCGGCGAACAGGGCGGTGCGTTTCATATCGGACCTTTCGATTCGGTTGGCTCGTCGCGCCGACGTGGCGCGAGGCCGACCGATGAGGGGGCTTCTGCGCTTGGATGCGCGCCGTCCGGTATTCCGGCGGCCGTGTTGGAAGGGTACCCCGTTGATCAACCCCCGTTCGACCGGCCTCCGGATTACTCTCAGATCGGGCGCCACACGTTCCGCCCGCTACCCTTGCCGACATGACGACGCCCGACCATCCTCACGCCAACTCCCCCGACCGCCCACGAAACTTCCTCGAAGAGATCATCGAGCAGGACAACGCGGCCAAGGCCTGGGGCACCTGGCCCGACGGCCGCCCGCGCGTGCACACGCGCTTCCCGCCGGAGCCCAACGGCTACCTCCACATCGGCCACGCCAAGAGCATCTGTCTCAACTTCGGCCTCGCCAAGAAGTACGGCGGGAAGTTCAACCTCCGCTTTGACGACACCAACCCCGTCAAGGAAGAACGCGAGTACATCGAGGCCATCAAGCGCGACGTGAAGTGGCTCGGCGCCGATTGGGAAGGCCCGCACGGCGGGGGCCTCTTCCACGCCTCCGACTGCTTCGAACACATGTACGCCTTCGCCGAGGAACTGGTGAAGAAAGGAAAGGCCTACGTCTGCCAACTCTCCGCCGACGAAGTCTCCAAGCGCCGCGGCACGCCGCAGATCCCCGCGACCAGCCCCCACCGCGACCGCCCGACCGACGAAAGCCTGCGCCTCCTCCGCGAGATGCGCGACGGCAAGCATCCTAACGGCTCGATGACGCTCCGCGCCAAGATCGACCTCGCCTCGCCCAACTTCAACCTCCGCGACCCCGTCATGTACCGCATCCTCCACGAGGAACACCCCCACGCCGGCGCGACATGGTGCATCTACCCCATGTACGACTGGGCCCACGGCTTCGAGGATTCCCTCGAGGGCATCACCCACTCCATCTGCACCCTGGAGTTCGAGGACCATCGCCCCCTCTACCACTGGTTCATCGACTCGGTCAACGAAGGCCGCACCGCCGACGGCAGCGGCCCCTGGGGCAAGAGGATCCATCACCCCCGCCAGATCGAGTTCGCCAAGTTCCGCCCGACGTACACCATCCTCTCCAAGCGCAACCTCCTCAAGATGGTCGAAGACAAGGTCGTCTCCGGGTGGGACGACCCGCGCATGCCCACCATCGCAGGCCTCCGCCGGCGGGGCTACACCCCCGAGGCCATCCGCGCCCTCATGGAAGACGTCGGCGTCACCAAGGTCGAGAGTTTCATCGACCTCGGCCGCATGGAGAACGCCGTGCGCGACCACCTGAACAAGGTCGCGCCCCGCGCCATGTGCGTGCTGCGCCCCCTCAAGGTCGTGATCGAGAACTGGCCCGCGGGCCACGTCGAGCACCTCGACTTTGTCGTGAACCCCGAGGAACAAGCCCGCGGCGGATCGGGCGGCACCCGCAAGGTCCCCTTCTCCGGCACGCTCTACATCGAGCAGGAGGACTTCATGGAGGTGCCCGCGAAGAAGTTTTTCCGCCTCGCGCCCGGCCAGGAAGTCCGCCTGCGCTGGGCCTACTTCATCAAGTGCGTCGGCGTCGACAAGGACGCCGCGGGCAACGTCACGCAGGTCCGCTGCACCTACGACCCCGCCACGCGGGGGGGCGACGCCCCGCTCGGCGAGGGCGGCCTGCCCACGCGCAAGGTGAAGGGCACCCTCCACTGGGTCTCGGCCGCGCACGCCATCCCCTTCACGGCCAGACTCTTCGACCGCCTCTTCACCGCCGAACACCCCGGCGAACGCACCGGCAACCACATGGACGACCTGAACCCCAACTCCCTCGAAGTCGTCCAGGGCTGGGCCGACCCCGCGCTCAAAGACGCTCGGCCCGGCGACAAGTTCCAGTTCGAACGCCTCGGCTACTTCTGCGTCGATCCCGACTCCACGCCCAGTTCCCTCGTCTTCAACCGCACAGTGACGCTGAAAGACGCGTGGGCGAAGGTGGCGAAGGAGTAGACGAGCGCGAGTGCGCCCGCGCGGCTCTTCACCCGGAAGGGCGCACGAAGTTTGCCAGTGGCGCAGCGAGTCTTCGAGCCAGCCACTGGAAGGCCGCACTCCCACCATCACCCGCGCGCAACGCCCTCCCACTCCTCTCCTCAGGCCAAAGGCCTCGACCGTCCATCGCAGGGCGGTGAAGCGACGAGTCCCCGAAGAGCGCTACCCCCTGTACCATCCCATCATGCCCCAGATCCAGCCATTCCTGACGTTCAATGACCAGGCCGAACAGGCCGCACGGTTCTACACGTCGATCTTCCCCAACTCAAAGATCACGCGCATCACGCGCTACCCCGACCTCGGGCCGGGCACGCCCTTCACGCCGGGCGGGGTCATGACCGTGGACTTCACGCTCGACGGCCGGGCGTTCACGGCCCTCAACGGCGGGCCGCAGTTCAAGTTCAGCCAGGCGTTTTCGATCAGCGTGCTCTGCGACACGCAGCAGCAGGTGGACGAATACTGGGGCAAGTTCGTCGCGGCGGGCGGCACGCCGGTGGCCTGCGGCTGGATCACCGACCACTTCGGCGTCTCGTGGCAGATTGATCCCAAGGACCTCATCGACCTGATCTCCGACCCCGCGACGGCGGGCAAGGCCATGCAGACCATGATGACGATGGTCAAGATCGACGGCGAGGCCATCCGCCGAGCCGTGGCAACCTGATACTTCGCGCGCGGGGCAAGGACAGAACTCTGTATCATGCGGCGTCCCCTTGGAGTGACTCCATGCGCCTGATGTCTGGCCTGAGCGTGCTGGTGGTGAGTGTTGGCGTGGCCTCGGCCCAGTCGCGGGAGTCGGCGCGGACCTTCGCGCACGTGCTGCCCGCGTCGGCAACGCACACCGTCGAGCAACTCCAGCGGCTCGGCGTGCGCGTCGAGGAGTTGCGCGAACAGGTCGAGATCGACGCCGAGGTGGTCCGCCCGGCCGGCGTCACGCGTCACGCCGCGACCGTGCGCCTCGAGCCGCGCCGGCTCGAGCCGGGGATGTTCGTCATTCGGGCCGACCGGGTGTTCGCCCCGTGGGCGTCCGCGTTGCTGGAACCGGGCGCATCGGGCGGGCACGCGGTACGCGCGGGGCGCGCCGACGCCGACTTCGCCATACTCCGGCTGATGACGCCGACGCCCCTGCTGACGGTGGCGGCGAGGGCGCCGGAGAAGGATCGCCCGTCGCCGCGGCCGCTGACGTTCGAGGACCTGCAAGGACCGAACGCGGCCAACTTGGCCGGCTCGCCCACGGGTGGGCACGAATGGCTCGACGACGGCGAACACTTCCGCCAAAGCCGCGAGGGGATGCTGCGCACGTTCGCCGCCCGAACCGGGCGCGTCGTGGCCTCGATCGACACCGAGCCGGCGGCCGGGGCGCTCGCCGCCTTGCCGGCCATCGGCGAGAAGGCCGCCAAGGCCGTCGCGGGACGGGCACGATGGAACGACGACCGCACCGCCTTCTTCGCCGAGCACGAGAACGACCTCTACTACGCCACGCTCGACGGCACACGGGCCCTGCGGCTGACGAGCACGCCCGACGCCGAGGAGTTGGCCTCGTTCAGCCCCGACGGCCGGTTCGTCGCCTTCGTCCGCAACAACGACCTGTGGACGGTGGACGTGGTGACAGGGACGGAGCGGGCGATCACTACCGGGGGCCACGACCGGCTGCGGCGCGGGAAGGCCGACTGGGTCTACTTCGAGGAAATCTTCGGCCGGTCGTGGAAGGTCTACTGGTGGTCGCCCGATTCCACGCGTCTCGCGTACATGGAGGTCGACAGTTCGCCGGTGCCGAACTACGTGATCGTCAACAACGCGCGGCTCGACCAGCGAATCGAGAACACGCTCTACCCCAAGGCCGGCGAGCCCAACCCGCGGGCGAAGGTCTTCACCGTTTCCGCGGCGGGGGGCACGCCCGCCGAGGTGGACCTCTCGGCGTACGAGCCGGACAACATGCTCGTCACGCGCGTGTTCTGGCGGCCCGATTCCAGCGGGCTGGTGGCGTGCGTGACCAACCGCGTGCAGACATGGATGGACCTGGTCGCGGCCCCGGCGACCGGCGGCGCCGCGAAGGTGCTCTTCCGTGAAACCACCAACGCATGGATCGACGAAAGCCCGACCGTCCGCTTCCTCAAGGACGGTACGTTCCTCTTCGGCTCGGAGCGGACGGGATGGCTCCACCTGTACCGCTACGCCGCCGACGGGAAACTCCTGAACGCGGTGACGAGCGGAGAGTGGGAATGCCGGAGCATCGCGCGCGTCGACGAGGCCGAGGGCGTGGCGTATGTCACCGGCACGAAGGACAACCCCCTTGGCGAGAACCTCTACCGCGTGAAACTCGACGGCACGGAGATCACGCGGCTGACGCACGAGCGGGGAGCCCACCGAGTCGCCGTGGCGCCCAGGGGCGACCTGTTCGTGGATTCGTGGTCGAGCGCCCAGCGCCCGGGGCAGGTCGCACTGCGTTCGCTCGCCGACGGCGCGATCGTGCGCATGCTCGACACGAACCCCGTACGCGACCTGGAGAAGTTTCGCCTGGGCGAGAGCTCGCACTTCCAGATTCTGACGCCCGACGGGTTCGCGATGGAAGCCACGCTCGTGAAGCCGCCGGACTTTGATCCCGAGCGCACGTACCCCGTGTGGTTCATGACCTACGCCGGCCCGCACGCCCCCACCATCAGCGACACGTGGAACGGCGCGGGGCCGGCGCGGACGTGGGACCAGGCGCTGGCGTCGGCGGGCATCCTCGCGTTCCGGGCCGATCCGCGGAGCGCGAGCGGCAAGGGCGCCGTTTCGGCGTGGGCGTGCTACAAGCGCCTGGGTCAATCGGAACTCAAGGACATCGAAACCGCCATCACCTGGCTGACGGCGCACCCGTGGGCGGACGCGGACCGCGTGGGCATGGCCGGGCACAGTTACGGCGGATACATCACCGCGTACTGCATGACGCGGAGCAAACTTTTCGCCGCGGGCATCTCGGGCGCCCCGGTCACCGACTGGCGCGAGTATGACTCGATCTACACCGAGCGGTACATGCTGACGCCGCAGGAGAATCCCGACGGCTATCGCGACGGGAGCGTGATCGAGCGGGCCAAGGACCTGCACGGCCGGCTCCTGCTCGTGCACGGCATGATGGACGACAACGTGCACCTGCAGAACAACACGCGGCTCATCAGGGCGCTGCAGGAGGCCAACAAGCCTTTCGAGATGATGTTGTACCCCGAGGCCCGCCACGGGATCGGCGGGCGGCACTACCAGCAGGTACAGATCGAGTTCATTCTGCGGACGATGCTCGGGAAGGACGCGCCCACCCCGAGCGAATTGGCTCCGCCCTCGGGCGGTGAACGGCGGCGCCGGCGGAACTGATCGGCGGCTTCAGCCGCGCACGTCGAGGGTGCGGCCCGCGCCAACGCCCGTCGCGGCGGCGTTCTTGTCCGCCGGGTGACGGTACATGCTGATCGTGCCCGGGGTTGACGCTACGCCCTGGGCGACAAAGTCAACACCCTGAGGGACCTTGGCGGCGACGAGGGGCCTGACGCGTTCGCGCATGGCCGACGCCTCGGGCGATTGCGCGGTGAGCACCACGGTGTCCTGTGCCGTGACGCGTGCGACACGATCCGGGTGTGTTGGGAAGGACGCCGGCGCGGCCGCGGGTCGTACGCCGTACGCCTGCGCGACGCGGAAGGGAATCGTCGGCGGGATCGGGGTCGCATCCATGCGGTGGTACTTTACACCGTGACGCGTGCGGAACAAGCACGAACCCGCGAGAATCATTCCCGCCGCGCATAGCGTGCGCGAATATCCGATCCGGGGGCCGATAACAGCGACGAATCACCCGATCACGTGCGGGCGGCAGTGTCGGCGGGCGCGGTGGCCCGCGTGAGACGGTCCATGACGGCGCGCCATACGGCGCGTTCCTCATCGGACACACCGGCGGGCGGCGTTTCGACGGCGATCACGCTGGTGCGGGGCTTGTCGGCCATGCGCAGGGCCGTATAGAGGGCCCGCGCGTAGTCCTCGGGCGTGTCGGGCATGGGGATGCACTTGTGAGGCGGGGGCAGGGTGACGTCGGAGATCGTGAGCGCGACGACCTGTCCGGTCGCCTCGCGGGCAACTCGCGGCAGGTCCTCGCCGCTGACCATGACGGCCTTGGCGGCGGGTGCGTAGTGCGTGGGCATCAGCCCCGGCGAGGGGCTGGGCGCGCCCTCCGCGCTGGGGATGGGCGCCTCGTACGTGACCCCGCGACCGATGACGCGGGCGATCTGCTCGGGCCCGATGACGCCCGGACGGAGGATGGTGGCGCGTCCGCCGACGAGCGAGAGAACGGTGGATTCGATGCCGACCTCGCAGTCGCCACCGTCGAGGATCGGGACGTCCGTCGCGGAAAAGGCCTCGCGGACGTGGGCCGCGGAGGTTGGGGAAATCTTGCCGGAGAGGTTGGCGCTCGGGCCCACGAGGGGGCCTTCATACTCATGGAGCAGGATCAGCGTCGTGGGGTGATTGGGGCATCGCACGGCGACGGAGGGTCCGCCGCCGGTGACGGCTTTGGGAATGTGCGGGCCGGCGGGGAGGACGATGGAGAGCGGGCCTGGCCAGAAGGCGTCGGCGAGGAGTTGGGCTTCGCGGGGCCAGTGGGCGACGACCTCGCGCGCCATCCAGGCGTCGGCGACGTGGACGATGAGCGGGTTGGCCGCGGGCCGGCCTTTCAGTTCGAACACGCGGCGGATCGCCGCCTCATTCAGCGCGTCGGCGCCCAGGCCGTAGACCGTCTCGGTGGGGAAGGCCACCAGCCCCCCGGCCCGGAGGTGCGCTACGGCCTGCGAGATATCGATCAGCCCGTCGATCACGCGGGCATTGTTGCCGCGCGGACGCGACCGGGCGCGACGGGGCGTGCAGAATCAGGGGGCCATGCCGGCGTCGAGGTTCCACAGGTCGAGCGTGGTCGCCGACGACGGGGCGACAACGGACACGTTGTTTCGTTCGAGCGTGGTGCCCATCGACTGGAAGAGTTCGGCGATGGATTGGTTGTATTCGATGAGGGCGGCGATCTCGTCGCGTTCGCGGGCCGCGAGTTGCTCCTGGCGGTTGAGTTCCAGGTCCAGCCGCTCGACGGTGTACCCCTGGCGGAAGTCCTTTTCGACCTGGAGGACGCGCAGGTCCTCGGAGGCGGCGACGCGGCTGGACCCCATCTGCGCGATGAGGGCGTAGTTCAGGTTGACGCGGTTGAGCGCGGTCTTCACGTCCCCCGCGGCGGTCTGCACGGCGTTGCGGTACGCGAGCACGGTCTGGCTGCGTTCGAGGAGGCGTCGGCGGGCGTCGGCCTCGGCCTTGCGGTTGCCGATGGGCTGCTCGAAGTTCAGCCCCGCGAGGTAGTCGATGAAGTTCCCCCCGAAGGTGTCCGTCATCGCGCTGCTCATGTCGTTGTCGAGGCCGGACCATCGCACTTGGAGGCGCATCGACAGGTCCGGAAGGCGTGCGTTGCGCGCCACGATCAGCCGGATCGACGCATCGTCGATGGCGAGCATGGCCTGCTGCACTTCGGGGCGATAGGCGACGGCCTGGCGAAGGCTGTCGAGCAGGCTGAACCGCACGGGCTGGTCCACGGGCCGGTCGGCGGGCAGCACGACGACCTCGCTCCCCACCGTGAGGTGCGGGTCGTTCATGAGTTGCTTGAGGCGGTCGCTGAGCAGCCGAACCTGACGCCGGGCGCGGTCGAGGTCGGCGCGGCGCTGCTCGACCCTCGCGCGGGCGGAGGCGATCTGGGCCTGGTTGGCGTCCAGCGGGAGGCGCTGCTCCAACTGACGGCGCACTTCGATGCCGCGGTCCAGCAGCCGCTGGATGATGAGCACGTCGTAGACCGCGCGGGTGAGGTCCCAGTAGGTTTTTTCCGTGTCGGTCAGGATGCGGATGAGGTCGCGGCGAAGGGTCTGCACGGCGCCGCGCTCGGCGTTGCGCGCCACGCGGATCTCGGCCTGCGTGACTTCCGACCCCGCGCCGCGGAGCAGGGGCTGGTCCCACTGGATGAGGAAGGACGAGGTGGCCGAGGGATTCGGTCGGGCAACCTGCCCGGGGGTGTTGTTGTCCGAGTACCCGAGATCGACCTGCGTGGTCAGCCGACCGCCTCCCACGAGGTTCCGTCGAACGCCGGTAGCCCCGGTCAATGATTCGGCGTTGGTCGAGTTGACGGGGCTGCTCGAGCCTGTGAAGGCCGTCGAGACGATCGGGCTGTTCGTATTGTTCCAGGTGGCGGTCTGGAAGAACGTCCAGTCGAAGGCGGCCTCGGCGGCCTGGACCTGGGCCTCGCTGATCGCCGGCCCGAGCCGTGCGAACTGGACCGCGATGTTGCGCTCGACGGCGGTGCGCATGACGCGCTCGAGGTTGAGCGTGATGACCTGGGTAGGCCGCCCGAGCAGATCATCGCCCAAGTGCAAGGCGGCGACGTCGTAGGAAGCCATACCCGCCATGCCCTGGAGTTCGGGCATGAACTCCGGTCGGATGCCCAGCGAGGCGATGAGGTCCTCGCGCGTGGTGACGATCCGCTGTGGGAAGGATTGGGCCTCGCGGAGTTCTCGCTCGGCGGTGTCGATCACACTGGCGCGCAGGCTCCGCTCGGTTTCTTGTCGGAAAGGGGACGGCGTACAGCCGACACCCACGACCAGCCCGGCGAGTGCACACCCCGGGATCATCCTGAATCTCGCACACTTCATGGAGCGTGTTCCGTGGCTGCCGCCCGCCGTCGCAGCCGTAAAACATTGACCAGTCGAGTTTTACGATTCAACTGGTCCAAGTCGCGACGCGCACGCCGCGGGCAAAAGTAGCCGTGCCGAGGCCCGCCGTCAAAGTGGCGACGCGAGGCCGGGTTGACCGATACCTACAGGCTGCACCCGTGTGAATGGTCGTCAACTGCGCCCCGTGCGGGCGGGGTAGCCTTGGCGCGTCGGTCAAGCGGGATCGGCGGCCGCGCGGCGGAGTCGCGGGCCGTCGGGAATGCCGTGAGTCACTCAGGAGGTCGTCATGGTCCGAAGTGCTGTCATCACCCTGGTCGCGTGCGTCGCGCCGGCGGCGGCGCAGGTTCGCGTCGTCGCGCCATACTACGCCTTCGTACAGGCTGAAAAGACGTCCCTGCACTGCAGCGACAGCGACCGGTTCTACCGCGTGGCCGAGGCCAAGTCGGGCACGGTGCTTCTCGTCGACGCGGAAGGTGGTGGGTGGTCTCGGGTGAACTACCCGGCGGGGGTCGGGGCGTTTGTACGCGCGATGGATGGGGCGCTGGCGGGCGAGGTGGTGACGCTGACGCAGCCGAGTCGGCTGCGGGCGCCGAACGCCGCGCAGGGGTACGACGGCTCGTACAAGGCGCTGTTCGATGCGCCGCTGCCGATCGGAACGGCGTTGACGGTGCAGGAGACGATCAAGGACGTGAGCGGGTCGATCGCGGGGTACCGGGTGGCCGCTCCGAAGGGCGCGAAGGCGTACACGCCGACGCGGAATCTTCGCCGGGCGACCGAGGCCGAGATCACCGCGTTCAGGGCCGCCGCGGGCACGTACCTGCCCGAGTTGCCCACCGAACCGTTGACGGCGACGCCCGTGCCGGCACCCACCGGAACCGCGGAGGCGCCGACGCCGACGCCCTCGCCAAATGCCACGAACACCACACCCGTGGACGAGGCGCCGGTGACGATTACGCAGGCGACGACCCCTGACGCGGCAACCGTGCCCCCGCCGGGAGCGACGCCGAGCACGCCGCCCGCGACGCGGACGGTGGGCACGTGGGACGCACTGGAGCAGACGTTCCAGGCGATGTGGAAGCAGCCGATCCTGTCCGCGGAGGTGGACGAGTTGATCGTGGAGTTGGATCGTGCGATCTCGGCGGTGCCGGCGGACAAGGCCGGGACGCGGCGGCAGTTGGAAGTTCGGCGCGAGGCGCTGGTGGTGCGTCGCGAGTTCCGCGACACGCTGCGTCGGCAGGAAGAGGAGCGTGCCGCGGCGGACCAGGGCCGTCGGGCCGTGTCGGCCCAACTCGATGAACTCGCCCGGACGCGGTACTACACGGTGGTTGGGCAGTTGCAGACGAGCCTGGTGTACGACGGCAAAAGCCTGCCGCGGATGTACCGGATCGTGTCGGTCGGGGCGACGGCGTCTCGCACGTTGGGGTACCTGCGGCCGACAGACTCGGTACGGCTGGACGACATGATCGGGCAGGTCGTCGGGGTGGTGGGTGAATCTCAGTTGGATCGTTCGCTGCAACTGAACATCATCACGCCGGTGCACGTGGACCTGCTGAAGTCGGTGCCCGCGCCGGCGGCCGAGCCGGCGGAAGGCAAGTAACCCATCGCGGATGACGGGCGAATCCCTACACTCCGCCCGTGGAACAGGGCGAGGGACGAGACCGGGTCATGTTTGCATCGGGCCTGGGCGCCCATGACGATGCCGAGCGCGCGGCGTCGATGGCGTGCGGCGCGTGCGCGATGCGGCTTCGTCGCCATGCGGACTTGGTGTTCGTCTTTATATCAAAGCACCACGTGGCGCAGGCCGCCGCGGTGGCGTCGATCATCCGCAAGGCCCTCTCGCCCACGGTGCTCGTGGGGTGCACGGCGTCGGGCGTGATCGCGGACGCGACGGAACTGGAGGACGCGCCGTCGGTGTCGATCCTCGCGGCTCGGTTACCCGGAGTTGAACTTTCGACCTGCTGGACGGATGACCTGATCGCCGACGAGGCCGAGGAAGACCATGCCGCCCGGTTGGCGGATCGGCTTGGCGCGGGGGATGACCTTCGGGCGGCGTTCATGCTGGCCGACCCGTTCTCGGTGCCGCTGGTGCGGCTGTTGCCGTCGCTGAACGCCGCGCGGGGGGCGGGGCGGAGCGTGCCGATCTTCGGCGGGCTGGCGTCGGCGTCGGGCGAGCCGGGGGGGAACGCGGTGCTGCTGAACGATCGATTGGAGACGCGGGGCGGGGTGCTGGTGTCGATGCGAGGGTCGATTGCGGTGGATGCGCTGGTGTCGCAGGGGTGCCGCCCGTTCGGGCCGACGTTTGTCATCACGAAGGCCCGACGGAACCTGATCTTCGAGCTCGGGGGGCGGCCCGCGCTCGAGGTGGTTTCCGCGACGGTGTCGGACCTCACCGAGCAGCAACGCGAGGGGCTGAAGGCGGGCCTGTTCCTGGGCCGTGTGGTGAACGAATACAAGAGCCACTTCGGACGGGGCGATTTCCTGATCCGGAACGTGGTGGGTGTGGATACGGAGCACGCGGCGCTGGCGATCAACGAGCAGGTTTCCGTGGGGCAGACGGTGCGATTGCACATGCGCGATGCGCAGACGGCGCACGAGGACCTGGCCTTGCTGCTCGACGCGCAGAAGTTGTACGCGCCGCCCGCGGGGGTTCTGCTGATCACGTGCGGAGGTCGCGGGAGGCAGATGTTCGGCGGGCCGAACCACGACGCGGGGGCCGTGCTGCGCGCCTTTGCGCCCCAGCCCGCGGGGGAAGCCGCGGCCAAGCCGGGGATCGCCATCGAGCCCGGGACGGCGGCGCGGGTACCACTCGCGGGTTTTTTCGCGGCGGGCGAGATCGGCCCGCTGGACGGGACGAACTTTGTTCACGGGCAGACCGTGTGCGCCGCGATCTTCCGATCGTCGGCGTAGCGGTCAGGTCTCCGGCGGCACAAGCCGGCGGAGTTCGCCCTTCTTGCACTCGATGATGACCTCGTCGGCCTCGGAGAGGAAGAGGCCGTGGTCGACCACGCCGGGGACGTGGTCGAGGGCGAGAGCGAGTTTCTCGATGTCGGCGGAGTCGGGGATGCGCATGTCGAGGATGACGCCCCCGCCGTCGGTCACGAAGAGTTCCCCGTCGAGGGTCCGACGCAGGACGCCGGACAGGCCCATCTCGCGGAGGCGGTTGCGGGTGCTGGCGACGCCGAAGGGGATGACGGTGATGGCGAGGAGGGCCTTGCTGCCGAGGTGCTCGACAAGTTTGTCTTCGGTGGCCAAACAGACACACCGTTTGGAAACCGCCGCGACAAGGCGCTGGCGGGTGATGGCCCCGTGGTGACCCTTCATCATGCGGACCTTGTGGTCGACCTCGTCGGCCCCGTCGAAGGTGTAATCGATGGACTCGATATCGTTGAAGGAGACCGTGGGGAGGTTCAGTTCCTTCGCCAGCACCTCGGTCGCCAAACTGGAACAGACGCAGTCGATGTCGAGTTTTTCGTCGCGGACGCGCGCGGCCAAGGCCCGGATGGCGCGGTTGGCGGTCCGACCCGTGCCCAGGCCCACGATCATGCCCGACCGGATCGGCTCGACGCCAGCGAGGGCGAGGCGGTCGATGTCGGCGGGGGGCTGCGGGGATGGTCGTGCGTCAGTCAAAGCGGATCCCCTGAGCGAGTTTGAGTTCGGACCCGAAGTTGATGGTATTCGTCTGGCGGCGCATGTAGGCCTTCCAGGAATCGCTGCCGGATTCGCGGCCGCCGCCGGTTTCCTTTTCGCCGCCGAAGGCCCCGCCGATCTCGGCGCCGCTGGTGCCGGCGTTGACGTTGGCGATGCCGCAGTCGCTGCCCCAGGGGGACAGGAACGTCTCGGCCGCACGAACGCTGTCGGTGAAGATCGACGACGAAAGGCCCTGCGCGACGCCGTTCTGCATCGTGATGGCCTGATCGAGGGTCTTAAAGGTGAAGACGTAGAGGATGGGGGCGAAGGTTTCCTCGCGGGCGATGGGCAGTTGGTTGCCCGCCGGGGCGCGGAGGATGGTGGGCTGGACGAAGTTCCCCTTCAGCCCGGGCACCTCGGCCTTGCCGCCGCCGACGAGCAGCGTGGCCCCCTGCGCCTTGGCCGCCTGCACCGCGGCCAGAAACCCCTCGACGGCGCGCCCGTTGATGAGCGGGCCGACGAGCGTGCCGTCCTTCAGCGGGTCGCCGAGGCGGATGGTCTTGTACGCGGCCACGAGGCGCGTACAGACCTCGTCGGCGATGGACTCGTGGACGATGAGGCGGCGGGTGGTGGTGCAGCGCTGCCCGGCCGTGCCGACGGCGGCGAAGACAATCGCCGGGATGGCGAGGTTGAGGTCGGCAGATTGGTCGACGATGGCGGCGTTGTTCCCGCCGAGCTCGAGCAGGCAGCGCCCGAATCGCTGCGCGACCGAGGCGCCGACGAGGCGGCCCATGCGGCACGAACCGGTCGCGGAGATGAGCGGCAAACGGTGATCGGCGGTCATCCTCGCCCCCACCACGTCGTCGGCGCCGATGGTCAGCCCGAACACGCCGGGATGGCCGTGCGCCCTCGCGACACGCTCGGCGATGGCATTGGTGGCGATGGCGGTGAGCGGGGCGAGAAGGCTGGGTTTCCACACGACGGTGTCGCCGCAGACGGCGGCGAGCATGGCGTTCCAGGCCCATACGGCATTGGGGAAGTTGAACGCGGAGATCACGCCGATGGGTCCGAGCGGGTGCCATTGCTCCATGAGGCGGTGGCTGGCTCGCTCGCTGGGCATCGTCAGGCCGTACAACTGGCGTGACAGCCCGACGGCGAAGTCGGCGATGTCGATGGTCTCCTGCACTTCCCCGAGGCCTTCCTGGAGGATCTTGCCGACCTCGAGCGAGACGAGGGAGCCCAGGTCGTCTTTGTGCTTGCGGTACTCGTCGCCGAGGGCGCGGACGAGTTGGCCACGCTCGGGGGCGGGGACGCGACGCCACGCGGCGAAGGCCTCGTCGGCGCGGGCGACGGCGCGTTCGTACGCGGCTTCATCGTCGAGGCGGACACCCGCGAGCGGCTCGCCGGTGGTGGGGTTGATGACCGTGACGGCCCCGGGCGAACCCGGCGCAACGAGTCGCGCATCGCCCGCGACTCCGAGACGTTCGAGCAACGCATGCAACATCGGGAGAGTCTAGGCCCGCGGGCCGGGCGTCGGTCCAGCACAGACCATCATGTTTCCGGCGGCGGCATGTCGCGGAGCATCGCCCCCACGCGAGGGAGATCGGGGCTGCGACCGTCGCGGACGTAGGCCCCACTCACGGCGCACCCCGAGGCGAGACACTGC
Organism: Phycisphaerae bacterium; assembly: GCA_022180725.1. Classification (GTDB taxonomy): domain Bacteria; phylum Planctomycetota; class Phycisphaerae; order Phycisphaerales; family UBA1924; genus RI-211. Next base: position 46,708 of record BQMO01000007.1, on the reverse strand, counting down.
GGCAGTGGCAGGCCCAGTGATTGCGCCAGGGCGAAGCCGGCGTTGAAGTGATCGCCCGCGCCGGTGGAGAGGATGGGGCGGGCCACGAGAGGCCCGTCGAACCAGGCGGCGCCGGAATCGTCCGCCCCCGCCGCCCCTTCGCGCGGGTGGATCACCACCGTGTCGAGATCGAGCACTCCGCGGAGCGTCTGCGCCGCATCGGGGAGCGTGCTCGGGGACTCGGGCGTCAAGGTGTTGAAGACCTGGGCGAGACGCCGGGCTTCGGCGAGATTCAGGCCGAGCGTCACGCGGACGCCGGTCGTGTGCTCGAGCCGGCGGAGCAGGTCCATCGCGTGGTGGATGTCGTTGTCGAGACGTTTGGCCGGGTCGGAGAGATCGATGAAGACGCGGCGCGGGCGTGGATCGATGGCGACGAGCGTTTCGAAAACGTGCGTGCGCAGGCCGTCCCAAATCCCCTCGACCCCGCCGAGGAGCGACCAGTTCACGACGCCGATCAGCGACGACTCGGCGACCATGCGACGCAGCGGGTCAAGCCCGACGACCGCGAGCAGGCGGTCCCACGTGACGGCCTGGGCGTTGGCGGTGTCGTTGAACATCAGTTTGCCGTCGTCGAACTCCATGCAGAGCGTGTGCGAGGGTTCGGCGATGGGGAGACAGCGAGCGCACCGGCTGGCCAACTCCGCGAAGGTCGGGTGCACGGCCCACCCCCCGGCCCTCGCACCCATCGGGGAGGGGGTGCCGATGGCGCCGATGAAGGTGGTGGGCGCGCCGAGCGCGGCGAGGGCGCCGGCCATGAGCGGGCCGTTGCCGCCGAAGCGGTCTTCGAGGGTGACACGCTCGATGTTCGTACTGGTGCCGGCGGCAGCGGCGCAGCGCTGGGCGAACTCCGCGATCGTCGAGATTCGTTCGTACCCCTCGGGGGTCATCGATCGGCGGCGGCGCACCATGTGCACGATCGAATCGACGAAGCCGTCGAACCCGACCAGCACCCGGGGCAACATCCCACGGTGTGCGGCGTCGTCGAGGGCGTCGGCGGCGGCATGGGCGATGGTCGCGCGGTCGGCCATGCCGCCAGCGTACGCTTGGCGCGCCATGCCCGAGATCGTCGTCGCCACCGGGAACCCGCACAAGGTCGAGGAGATCCGGGCGATCTTCGCGCGCGAGAGGGTCGAGGGCGTCAGGCTCGTCGGGCTGGACGAGGTGCCGGGCGGGCCGTTCGGCGAGCCGGAAGAGACCGGCAAGACGTTCGAGGACAACGCGACGATCAAGGCGATGACGTACGCGAAGGCGACGGGGCGGCTGTGCCTGGCCGACGATTCCGGGCTGGAGGTCGACGCACTGGGCGGACGGCCCGGGGTGATCTCGTCGCACTACTGCACCGATGGATACGCCTCGGAACTGTCGCGCGAGGATCGCGACCGCCGGAACAACGAACGCGTGCTTCGAGAGCTCGATGGCGTGGTGTTCGGCAGGCGGGCGGCGCGGTTTGTGTGCGTGATGGTGCTCGCGCACCCGGCACGCGGTCGCCTGAAGACGACACGCGGAGTGTTCGAGGGGCGCATCGGCGAACCGGGCGAGGTGCCGCGCGGGGCGAATGGGTTCGGGTATGACCCGCTGTTCCTCCTGCCGCCGGACTTCGCGCGGACGAGCGCGGAGATGACGGCGGACGAGAAAAACGCGAAGAGCCATCGCGGGGCCGCGGCCAAGGCGATGGCGGCATGGCTGCGCGGGGCGAAGCTCTAGGCGGGCCGTAATTTCAGGATGATGTGACCCGCGGCGGGATCGAAGCGTGGCACTACGGTCACCGTATCGAGTTTGGAGCAGAAGTCGACATCGGCACCGAGGTTCTGGTGGGCGAGGTTGCGCCCGCCGCGCGATTGGTGCATGGCTGCGGCAAGACCGCCGGGCGACGCGTTGGCGCCGCGCCAGGCCATGAGGGCGACGCGGGCGGAGTCATCGGCGACGAGTTTGCGCCCGGCGAGCGTAAGGCGATCGACCAGCGCGCCGGCGGGGAGAATGTCGTCGAGGCTGAGTTCGTCGCGCGTGCCGCAGCAGAGGATGTGGACGGGGCGCGGGTCGTGGGCGACGGCGTCGCACACGGCGGAGAGGTTGGCGAAGGACCCGACGAGGATCTCCGCCGCGGCGCGTGCGTGCAGGAGCGCGGCGGTGCCGTTGGAGGTGGTGAAGATCACGGTGCGGCCGGCGACACGCTCGCGGGTGTAGTTTCGCGGGGAGTTGTCGAGGTCGAAGCCGGGAATGAGGATGCCTCCCCGCTCGCCGCCGAGCACAACCCCCCCTCCCGGAGGGAGGGGGCCGGGGGGTGGGCGACCAGTACCGCCTTGCGTGCCGGACCCCGCCATTCTCGCCTTCGTGGCAATCGCCTCTTCAACCGTCAACACCGGCACAACATGTGCCGCGCCGTTGGCGAGGGCCGCGGTGATGGTGACGCTGGCGCGGAGGGCGTCGATCACGATGACGACGGCCCCGGCGAACGCGGCGGGGTCGGTGAGTTTGGCGTGGAGGTGGACGTGGAGGGGGCGCTCGTCAACGCGAAAGTTCGGAGGTGGGGGCAGGTCGGGGGCGGGCATTGGCGGAGCGTAGCGGAAGTAACACGCCCCCCGGCGGTGCGGGGGGCGTGGATTGGTTCAGTATTCCGCGCGCTCACGCTCGCGGCTCGTTGGGCATCAGTTATTAATCCTTGACCTTGAAGTCGGCGTCGATGACGTCGTCCTTGCCGCCGGTTGCGCCGCCGGGGGCTGCACCCGGGGCCGCGCCGCCGGCCTTGGCCTTCGCGGCCTCGGCCTCGTAGACGACCTTGCCGAGTTCCATGCTCGCGGTTTCGAGTTCCTTCATGGCAGCGTCGAGGGCGGCCTTGTCGTCGCCCTTGATCTTGCCTTCAAGGTTGGACAGGGCAGACTCGATGCGGCCTCGGACTTCCTGCGTTACCTTGCCGCCGTGCTCTTCGAGGGCCTTGCGGGTCTGGATGACGAAGGCGTCGGCCTTGTTCTTGGCGTCGATGAGTTCACGCCGGGCCTTGTCCTCGCTCGCGTGGGCCTCGGCGTCGCGCTTCATGCGGTCGATCTCATCCTTCGAGAGCCCGCCGCTGTTGGTGATCTTGATGTCGGCCTTCTTGCCCGTGCCCTTGTCGGTGGCCACGACGGTGAGGATGCCGTTGGCGTCGATGGCGAACTCGACCTCGATCTGCGGCAGGCCCCGCGGCGCCGGGGCGATCCCCTCGAGATCGAACTGCCCGAGCAGTCGGTTGTGCTGCGCGATCTCGCGCTCGCCCTGGTAGACCTTGATGGTCACGCTGGGCTGGTTGTCGGCGGCGGTGGAGAAGACTTCCTTCTTGCTGGTGGGGACGGTGGTGTTGCGCTCGATGAGTTTGGTCATCACGCCGCCGAGCGTTTCGACACCCAGCGAGAGGGGGGTCACGTCGAGGAGAAGGATGTCCTTGACGTCGCCCATGAGGACGCCGCCCTGGATGGCCGCGCCGATGGCGACGACCTCGTCGGGGTTGACACTTTTGTTGGGCTCCTTGCCGAAGATCTCCTTGGCGATCTGCTGAGCCTTGGGCATACGGGTGGAACCGCCGACGAGGACGACCTCGTCGACCTTGTCCGCCGAGAGTTTCGCATCTTTGAGCGCGTTCTGGCAAGGCTCACGGAGGCGCTGGAAGAGCGTGTCGGTCAGCGACTCGAACTTCGATCGTGTCAGGCTCACCTGCAAGTGCTTGGGCCCGTTCTGGTCCGCCGTGATGAACGGCAGGTTGACGGTCGTCTCCTGCATGGTGGAGAGTTCGATCTTGGCCTTTTCCGCGGCTTCCTTCAGACGCTGAAGGGCCATCGCGTCCTTGCGGATGTCGATGCCCTCTTTCTTACGGAACTCTTCCGCGAGGAAGTCGATCACGACCTGATCCCAATCGTCGCCGCCGAGGTGCGTGTCGCCGTTGGTGGAGAGCACCTCGAAGACGCCGTCGCCGATGTCGAGGATCGAGACGTCGAAGGTGCCCCCGCCCAGGTCGAAGACGGCGATCTTCTGGTTCTTCTTCTTGTCCATGCCGTAGGCCAGGGCCGCGGCGGTCGGCTCGTTGATGATGCGTTCGACCTTCAGCCCCGCGATCTCGCCGGCGTCCTTGGTGGCCTGACGCTGGGCGTCGTTGAAGTACGCGGGGACGGTGATGACGGCGCGCTCGACCTTCTCGCCGAGGTAGTCCTCGGCCGTCTTCTTGAGGTCCTGCAGGATGAACGCGGAGATCTGCTGGGGCGTGAACTCGCCCTGGTTGACGCGGACATGGACGAACTCATCCGGCCCGCCGGTGATGGTGTACGGGACCTTGCTCTCCTCATTCCCGGCCTTGCCGTACCCACCCGCGCCGCCCGACGACACTTCCGCGCGCCGACGGCCCATGAACCGCTTGATCGAGAAGACCGTGTTCTTGGGGTTGGTCACCTGCTGGTGCTTGGCCAGCTGGCCGACCAGCCGCTCGCCCTTGTCGGTGAAGCCGACGACCGAGGGGGTGATGCGGTTGCCGGTGCTGTTGGTGAGGACCTTGGGGGCCCCACCCTCCATGACGGCAACGCAGGAGTTCGTGGTGCCCAGGTCGATGCCGATGATCTTGGATGCCATGGTTCGGATTCCTTCCTGCCGGACACGTTATGGTGTCTAGCCGACTCATACGACGCTTGCAACCGATATGCCGAATCACAGGTTCTTTGTACGGGGTTTGATCGCGACAAGTCCGAGAGAGAGGCCCTGTGAAACAGGTCGTGTCGAGTCGCGCCGGGTTCTCCGCTGATCGATCCTGCCAAGGTGGCAGATTGCCGGATGTGCGTCATGGGGCATGAGCGTCCCGTGTGATTGTCGCTGGCCATTCATGACGTTCGGTATCCGTAGAAGTACTAGGTTTCGGGAGAATCCTTGTCATGCGGAGTTGCGACTGGGGCGCATGGATGTAAGGTGGGAAGGGTCGAATCGACCGTCCGCTGAGGGAGACACACCATGATAGCGACCGGGATGCCAACGACGGCCTTGTTACTGCTTGTGGCCTCGGCCGCCCATGGCCAGATCACCTTTGAGATTACGAAAGGCCCCGGGCTGCTGGCGTTGGAAACAAGCGACCCCACGCTTGCGGCGTCAATGTATTCGAAGGCGTTGTACGCCGGGTCGATCTGGTCGAGCAAACTGTTCGACCCGATCACAGTCAAGTTCAAACTGGATTATTCGCCGACTCTCGGCGCGATCGGATCGACCAGCGGGACGTCGTCGGAGTACACGTACATGTCCGTGAAGGGGGCGATGATGGCCGACGCCACGTCACCCGAGGATTTCACGTCCATCGGCGCGCTACAGCCCGGGCCGACGATGACGATGCGGGTGAATGACACGACGATGGCGGTGCCGCCGCCGTTCCCGGGGTTCCTGCCGTACATCGATTCCGACACCTCGCCGAACAACACGCACATGTGGGTGAGCAAGGCCAACGCGAAGGCGCTGGGCCTGATCAGCCCGCACAGCGGGGCCGCGGGGTCGGACGGCACGATCACGGTTGGCCCGTCCACCTTCGATTTCGAGCATTCGGATGGGATCATGCCCGGCATGAAGGACTACACGGGGATGATCCTGCACGAGATGGCCCACCTGCTGGGGTTCACCAGCGGCGCCGACTACATCGGCGGCCTCCTCCCCCCGCCGCTGGGCGGCATCGGGGGTGATCAGGACGATTACTGGCTCGTGAACACGCTGGATCTGTTCCGGTATTCGCCGATCTCGGCGACCGCCGGTCCGTTCGTGTTCGACATCTCCGTGCCGGTTCCTTCCCCCACCGACGTGCCGATGCGTTTCTTTTCGATCGACGGCGGGATGACCCCGCTCGCGCCGTTCTCGACCGGCACCGTGCTCGGGGGCGACGGCAAGCAGGCCAGCCACTGGAAGGACGACTTCTTCGGCCCGTGGTGGGGCCTGATGGACCCGACGCTGGGGGACGCTTTCCCCTTGACGAGCATGTTCCTGGCGTCCGCGGCGGGGTTGCCGTTTGACCTCATCGCGCTCGACGTCATCGGGTACGACCTGGTGCCCGCGCCGGGGGCGATGGCGCTGATCGCCTACGGCGGCCTCGTTGCCTCGCGCAGGCGCCGGGCGGCGTGATCTCGCGACCCCGGAATGAAGAGGCCTGAACTGCTCCGTGCGGTGGGTCGTAGTACAGGCATGGACGGTGCTCTGGTTCACGAACTCGCCGATCGGGCCGGGCCGGGGCTGACGTCCATGTTGTACTTTGGCGTCATCGGTCTGGCGTCGATGCTCGGCGAAGGGGATCGGCTCGTCCTCGCGGTCGGCGCGGGCGTCGGCATGGCCGGCGTGTTCGGCTCGGCCGGAGTGTGGTACGCCCTTGCACGTCGCGCCGCCGAGGCCGGTATCGGCGATGCGGACACCGCCGAGGCGGGGCCGTGCGGGCGGTGCGGCGGCGAGGTCGCCCGCGAAGGGCGATGCATGGATTGCGGCTCGGCCACCCCGAAAGTCGCCACGTAGCCGCCCCCTACGATGGCAAAGATGACTATCGCATCGCCACCGCCCCGATCGGCTACCCGCCGCGACCCCCGGCTGGAGCCGCTGCGCGAGAAGATCGATCGGGGCGAACGCCTTTCGGTGGACGAGGGCGACCTGCTCTACTCGACATGGGACTTGTGGAGCGTGCTGGGCATGGCCGACGCGGTGCGGCGACGGCTGCACGGAAACGCCGCGTACTACAACATCAACCGCCACCTGAACTACTCGAACGTGTGCGCATTGTCGTGCAAGTTCTGCGAGTTCTACCGCAAGAAGGACGACGACGGGGCGTACACGCGGGACATGGCGTATGTAAAGGAGGAAGTACGCAAGGCCGTGGAGGGCGGCGCAACGGAAATCCACTCCGTCGGCGGGCTGCACCCGTACCTGCCCTTCTCGTACTACACCGACCTGGTCTCGACGATTCGCGATGAGGCGAGGCGGCTGGGGAGCGAACTGCACGTCAAGGCATTCACGGCGGTAGAGATCGTGCACTTGGCGAAGATCGCCAAGGTGTACAAGGGCGCGAACGATTTTTCGGATGCAGGGCGAGACGCGCGACGCGATGGCATCAGGTGGGTGCTGTCGCAGTTGAAGGAGGCCGGGCTGGGTTCATTGCCCGGGGGCGGCGCGGAAGTCTTTGACGACCGCGTGCACGACGAGGCGTACAAGGGGAAGATCCGCAGCGACGTGTGGCTCGACGTGCACCGCGAGGCGCACGCGCAGGGGTTGAACACGAACGCGACGATCCTGTACGGGCACATCGAGCAGCGTCGCGAGCGGCTGGTGCACATGGACATGCTCCGGCGGGCGCAGGACGAGGCGCTGGGGCGGCTGGGGTACGGACTGGCCGCAGCGAACGCGCCACCGAGCACGGGAGGGGAATCACCGTGGCCGGTCGCGCTCACGAAGCCGGGCACGCCGTTGCCCGAGCATGTTGTCTTCAACTCGAATGCCGAAACCCGGACGCCCACCGCCGGGTACTTCCAGACCATCATCCCGCTGCCGTTCTTTCCCGACGGCTGCGACCTCGAGCACTTGCCAGGCCCGGGCGGGCTGGAGAACTACCGCACGCTGGCCGTCGCGCGGCTGATGCTGGACAACTTCCCGCACGTGAAGGCGTTCTGGATCATGCAGACGCTGCCGATGGCCCAGATCATGCTCCAGAGCGGGGCCGACGACCTGGACGGCACAGTGGTGTGGTACGACATCACGAAGGTGGGCGGGGCGAGCACGCACCAGGAAGTGAACGTGTGGACGCTGCAGAAGGCGATCCGCGAGGCGGGCTTCGAGCCGGTGGAGCGCGACACGCTGTACCGTCGTGTGGTGCGCGACGGGAAGACGTGGCGGGCAGGGGTGTAATGTGCCCGCGCCGAGGCCCATGCCACGCGGCGTGATCGTGTTGATCGCGATCATCGCGGCGAGCATTGCGTCTGCTCCGGCGTTCATGCTGGATGAATCCGGCTACGCGATCTCGAGCGGCCTGGGGGTCGCCGTGTATGGCTCGGGGATGGCGGTGATCCTGCAAGTTCGTCGATGGGGGTGGCTGGCGTTTTCGTTGTTCGTGCTCGGGAGCACACATCTGGGGTGGTGTCTGGTGCTGTTCAAGGTCGCCGGGTCACTGGGGGTACCCGAACTCCCCGCGGGGATCGTCGGCACGGGGATGATCTTTGCCGCGGCGATCGGGGGCGTCACGGGCGTGTGGCGTGCCGTGTGGCCCCTGGCGGTCGCGACGACTCTCGGTACGGTGCTCGCGGCATGGCCCGGACTGGCGATGAATCTCGGCGAGGCCATGCTGCCGGTCATGCTGCTCCACGCGGGGATCGTCGGGTCGATCGTGAGCGCGGCGTGGGTTGGGACGCGTCCGCCGATCGGCGACCTGTGCATGCACTGCGGGTATGACCGGACGGGGCTGACGTCGGCCCGGTGCCCCGAGTGCGGGAAGCCGAACGTGCTGAGGACCGACGAGGTCGGGTTTTGACGCCGGGAAACCGATTGGTGCGCATCAACGTGACGGCCCGTACGCTCCGGGCGACCCCATGCCGCCTGAATCGACGCCGCAACACCATCACAAGCCCTACGCCGCGCTGCAATCGCCCAACTACCGCCGCTTCGCGAGCGGGTACGTGCTCTCGGCGTGCGGGTTGCAGATGCTGGGCACGGCGATCGGCTGGGAGATTTACGAACAAACCGGGAGCGCAATGGACCTGGGCTGGGCGGGGCTGGCGCGGGCGTTGCCGGTCATTCTGCTCGCGCTGCCCGCCGGGCACCTGATCGATCACCTGTCGCGCCAGCGGGTGCTGGTGGCGACGCAGGCGGCGATGGGCGTGGCGGCGGGCGTGCTGTCGCTCGCGTCCGCGCTGATCGACGACAAGACCCTGCACGTGGCGTCGATCTTCACGATGCTGTTCGTGATGGGGTGTGCGCGCTCGTTCAACGGCCCGAGCCGGGCGAGCCTGCTGCCCGAGATCATCCCGCCGCAGGATTTTCATAACGCGGTGACGTGGAACAGCGGCATCTTCCAGTTCTCGTCGACCGTAGGCCCGATCGTGGCGGGCATGATGATCGCGTGGACGAAGACGGCGTGGCCCGTGTACGTGGTGTGCGCGGCGACGTGTCTGGCGTTCTCGCTGGCCGCCTCGACGTTGAAGCCGCACGTCGAGCATCGGGCGCGCGGGGCCCTCTCGCTGCGTGGCGTGACGGCCGGGGCGGGGCACGTGTGGCGCGAGAAGACCATCCTGGGGACGATCACGCTCGATCTGTTCGCGGTGCTCCTGGGCGGGGCGACGGCGTTGATGCCTGTGTACGCGAAGGACATCCTGAAGGTCGGACCGGAGGGGCTGGGGCTGCTGCGGGCGTCGCCGTATGTCGGCGCGTTCGTGATGGCGTTGGTGCTGGCGCACCTGCCGCCGTTCAAGAAGGCCGGGCGGACGCTGCTGCTGAGCGTCGCGGGGTTCGGGGTGTGCACGATCCTGTTCGGGTATTGCGGATGGTTTCCCGAGGGCGTGGGGTTTGTGGTGGCGCTGGGGGCGTTGTTCGCGGCCGGGGCGCTGGACAACATCTCGGTGGTGGTGCGGCACGTGCTGGTGCAGGTGCGCACGCCGCCCACCCTGCGCGGGCGCGTCTCCAGCGTGAACAGCGTGTTCATCGAGAGCAGCAACGAACTGGGCGCGTTCGAGAGCGGGCTGGTGGCGAAGTTCTTCGGCCCGGTGGTGTCGGTCGTCAGCGGGGGGATCGGTACGCTCGTCGTCGTCGCGGCGATCGCGATGGCGTTCCCCGGGCTGCGGCGGCTGGAAAAACTCGAGTTGAAGAACGACGTCCCGGCGGGGAAGTAGAGCGTGACTACTGACGCGACACGAACAGAATGATCGCGCCGATGACGATCAAGCCGAGGACAATCACCCCGGCGATCTTCCAGGGCGAATACGGGCGCTGGCCCTGCACTTCGCCCGTGCGGGCGTTGACCAGGAAGCGGTAGACCTTGCCCTTGTAGCGGTATGCGGAGACCCAGACGGGCAGGAGCAGGTACTTGAAGGTGATGGCCGAGTAGGCCGAGTGCTTCCAGGTGATGCGTTGTTCGTCGCCCCCGATGTCGCTTCGGATGGTGGCGTCGATCGTGGGCGCCATGATCTGCTGGGCCGTGCTCCACCCGCCCTTGAGGTCGATCTGGTAGCACTCGGCGCGAAAGCCGGCGAGGAACTCGTCGGCGTAGGGCTTGACCGCCTTCAAGTCCCACGGTTCGAGCGCCCGGATCATCTTCGGCTCGAGCGACTGGCTCGCGAGCACGAGCACATCGTCGAAGCGGTCGTGAACGCGCCCCGAGACGCTTCGCCAGCGGATCCGCCGCTCCGTTCGCCGGTTCTTTCCGCTGCCCACGGTGACGTAATACGCGTCGCCCCGTTGCCCGCTGTAGGACGTGTCGGCCTTGCAGTCGTACGTCCAGGCGGGGAGATAGACCCCGCTCAGTTGCTCGTCGATGAGGCTCTGTCCCTTCAGGGCGCCGGGGGCAAACCAACGGGACTTCAGCCACGACCGGAACGAGTCCACGGCCTTCTCACGCGCAATCGCGAACGGGAGCACGCCGTTGGGCTTCACGCGGCTGGCCGACTCGATCTGCGACACGATGTTCGTCCCGCAGAACGAGCACATGAGGCTGGTGGTGGTCGCGCCCACCGTGACCTCTGCGGCGCACGCCTGGCATTTCATCACACGGACCGAAACGTGCGGGGCGGCCTGTTCGAGCGAGGCGAGCGTGGCGACGAAGTCGAGTTCCTCGGCCTTGCCTTCCACCATGATGTCGTTGTGCGTCTGGCAATAGGGGCAGACCAGGGAGGTGGTGCCGGGCGCGAACTCAACCTTGGCGCCGCACTGGCGACATGGAAAATGACGTAGGACCGCGGCTGTCGGCTCGGGCATGTTGTTGAATCCGGCGACCGCACAGGCCGGACGCCTGTGCCACCCATACCGAAGGGGCGATGCATCGGACGTTACGGCAGCGCGGGCGGGCCGCCGGGGATGGGGGGCGGCGTCGCCGCGAAGACCGTCGCGAGTTCGGGCACCTCCCCCGCCTTGGCCCACGCCGCCATTCCCTGCTTCCACACCAGCGTGTCGCGGGTGAGTTGGCCGCTCCTGGCCATGGTGGCGAGCATGCCGGGGTCGAAGGGGCCTTGCTGCTGGTTGTTGACGGCGACGAAGAACGCCGCGGCGAGCGGGGGCGGGGCCGCCTGCCCAGCGGCGGCCTGGCCCATGGTTCCGGCGAAGACCTGCCCGACGCCCAGGCCCACGATGGTGCCCGCGGCGCCGGGGTTCTTTGCCGCGTCGCGGAGAGCATCGGCCGCCTGAAACTTGGCGTACTGATTCACGTCGCCGATGACGCTCATGCTCGAGCGCTTATCGAGGGCCTGCTCGACCTCGGGCGGGAGGCTGATGTTCTCGATGAGCAGCGTGGAGAGTTCAACGCCGAGCGTGTCGAACTCCGGCTGCATGACGCCGGCGATGCGCCCACCCAGGGAGCGGAAGTTCCCCGCGAGGTCGAGCATGGGCACCTTGGCCTGCCCGAGGGCGTCACCGAAGTGGGTCACGATGAGGTTGCGCAACTGGCCGGTGATCTCTTCGGTGGTGAAGCGGTTGTCCGTGCCGACGACGTTGCGGATGAACGTGCCCGGGTCCTTCACGCGGATCGCGTAGGTTCCGAAGGCCCGCAGCCGCACCGGTCCGAACTCCGGGTCGCGGACCATCACCGGGTTCATCGTCCCCCACTTCTGGTCGGTGAAGAGGCGCGTGGAGACGAAGTACACCTCGGCCTTGAAGGGGGACTCGAAGCCGTACTTCCACCCGAGGAGCGTCGCCAGGATCGGCACGTTCTTGGTGTCCAGCGTGTACGTGCCCGGGCCGAGCACGTCGGCGATCTTGCCCTCGTTGATGAAGACGGCGGACTGGCCCTCGCGGACGACGAGTTTGGCGCCGTTCTTGATCTCGTTCTGGAACCGCTCGAAGCGGTAGCAGAGCGTGTTGTTCGAGTCGTCGAGAAACTCGACGATGTCGATCAGTTCCTTCTTCAAGCGGTCCCAGATGCCCATGGTGGTCTCCTTCACCCTCACTGTTCGGAAGGCGGGCGTGCGGTTTCACCCAGTTTACCCGACTTCCGTCCCGGACGCGCACGTCCGTCACGCCGTCAGGCATGCCATGTCCAGGGCGGCCTCGCCTTCGAGAGCCAGATCGAATTCACGTCGCCGGCTGAGCAAATCGGCGATCTCCTCGGGCGTCGCCCGTGCAATGACCGAGCACGCGGCGACGGGCAGCCCGTGACCCTCCAGCACGGCCTGGATGAACTTCATCAGGGTGATGCCCGACTCGGGCGTCCGGTCGCACCCGCGGATCACGCACGCATTCCCGGCGATGAAGCAACGCGCGAAGGCGTGAGCGGTGAACATCGGGTCGGCCTGGTGACACACCAGCACCAGACCCAACGGCTTCCGATTCGACCCCGCGCCGATCGGATCGGGTTGTGCGGCGGTCTCGTTCAGCACGGAGACCGCCCGGGCCAGCCCGTCCGGGGTGATGCGCACGCGTGCGACCTCCGCGTCGGGAAGCCCGGCCATATGGGCCGACTGCACGTCCTTTCCGTTCATCATCTGCACGAGAGGCCCGGCGTGCTCGAAGCACTCCGCGACGCCCCGCAGCACCGCCGCGCGCGTCGCATGATCCAGCCCGGCGACAAGCGGCGCCGCGGCACGGGCTTCCCGCACCCATTCATCGACCCGGTTCATGCCGATGTCGCTCCTTCCACCGCTGCGGGCACGGCTCGTGTGGCCCGGTGCTGGGTCCACAGCACGACCCCCGCGCCCGCGAGCGCCACGCCCCCGGCCGACCATTGAAGCATACTGAGAACCTCGTCGAAGAGGAAATACGAGGCAATCGACGTGACCACCGGCTGCAACTGGACCACCGCCGACGACACCGCCAGCCCCAGCCGCTTGATCGACAGGAAGTAGAAGGTGTGCCCCAGCCCGATGCCGATCACGGCGCTGGCCGCGAGCAGGGCGATTCTGGCGTGGCTCATGGCGAGCACCGAAGTTCCGCCGTCCCACATGCCCGTTGCTTTTGAGCGTGCAAAGGCCAGCATGACACCCACGAGGCCCAACCCGGTGAGTTGATTGACGGCGGCGAAGGCGGTCAGCGGGTTGATGCCCATCATGGTTTTGCGCACCGCGAGGGCGTAGCAGGCGTAGAGCAGCCCCGCGCCGACGCAGAAGGCGATGCCCAGGCCGGAACCCTCCCCCAAACCACCTTCCTTCAGGCCGATGGTGCCCAGCGTGCCCACGAGGACCAGCCCGACGCCGATCAGAAATCCCGGCGAGCGGATGACGCGGCGTTCGGTGGGGAACATGAGCACGGCCCCGATGGCCAGGAAGACGATGTGAAATCGGAGGGCGAAGGTCATCAGCCCGGGGGCGACGTAGTAGGGCGCGAGGCCGAACATCACCTGCGCGGGGATGTTCCACAGGCTGGGCACGAGCGCGGCCTTCCACAACCCCGCCGGCAGGTTGCGCCGATGCCACCCCAGCAGCAAGGGCGGGAGCCAGATGAGCGCCGACAGCCCGTAACGCCAGCCGTTGGCCGTCCACGCGTCGATGTCGTGGATGAAGTACCGCAGGAAGAGCGGGATGCTGGACCAGCCCAGAAGGGTCGAAACGACCGTGACCAGCCCCAGCCCGACCCCAGGGTGCGCCCTCGCCTCCGTGCTCATGCCGTGCCTTCTACCCCCCGAGGGTGTGCCGTGAACCACGTGGAGCGAAGGGGAGTCGAACCCCTGACCCCTTGCTTGCAAAGCAAGTGCTCTACCACTGAGCTACCGCCCCGAAGCCGATCGCCAAGGGTAGGGCGGGCGTGCGGCGAGCGCCCACGAGCGTCGCGGGGTCGAGTACACTCTTGGCCCGTTCCCACCCGGAGATATCCATGTCTCGATCCGTCCTGATGCTCGTTGCCCTCGCCGGGCTTGCTCCCGCCGCGTTCGCTCAGCAAGGGCCGCCCGTGCCCGAGTACAACCCTGCCGACGGCGGCGCTCCTCCGCGGGACGGCCCCAAGGTTAACGCCACCTTCGATTTCGGCGGACGGTTCTCGTTCCCATCGGACTTTTCCGACGGCCCGGGGAGCGTCTCGGTGGCGCGCGCGGGCGGCTCGATAGACGTGGCCATCGACCCCTCGGACAGCACCCGGTTCATCGTGTCCTTCGGCACCGAGTACTCCACGTACGACTTCGACGAGGACACGAGCATCGCCTCGACCAACGAGCCGTGGGACAACGTACTTTCGCACACCGTCGCGGTCACGTACCGCGGGAAGGTCTCCCCGCAATGGCACGTGATCCTCGCGGCGTCGGCCGACGCGTCGTATGAGGTCGGGGCGGACTTCGCCGATTCGCTGACCTTCGGAGGTCGCGTGGGGGCGACGTACTCCGCCCATGAGCGGCTGACGGTGGGCCTGGGCGTGCTTGTGTCCACGCGCCTCGAGGACGACCCGATCATCATCCCGTTCCCGATTCTTGATTGGCAGATCACCGACCAGTGGTCGCTCCGGACGGGGCGAGGCTCGGCGCGGGGCGTGCGCCTCGAGGTCGCGTTCGCGCCGAACGAGTCGCTGACTTTCTCGCTGGGCGGGGGTGTGGAGGCTCGCGAGTTTCGACTTGACGATGCCGGGCCGATCCCCGACGGGGTGGGTCGCGACTGGAAGGCCCCGGTGTCGCTGGCCGTGGAGTGGAAACTGGGCGAGCAGGTGACGCTCCTGGGCGAGGCGGGCGTGAACCTGTGGCAGAACTACACGATCGACGACGCGAACGGGGACGAACTGGCCGACGCGGATGCCGACCTCGGGTTCTTCGCGGGGCTTGGCGTGCGCGTGCGGTTCTGAAGCGGCGTTAGTACCCGCGGGTGGGCGCGATGGTGGTTTCGTCTTTCTTCTTGGGATCGCGCGGGGGCTGTCCGCCGCGCGAGGGCATCACCATCGCCGTGAAGCGGATGGCCTGCTCGGCGTTCTCCGGGGGCTTGGGCGTGACGAACCATCCCCAGAAGCCCGGCCAGCCGTAACTCACGACATCGGTGGGCGGGTGGAAGTGGAAGGCAAAGGGCGTCACGGAGTTGAGTTCGTCGCTGGTCCCGAAGTGCTTCCAGAGGCGCGTGAGCGGCATGGGGCGCGAGGACGACGCGCGCAGGCGGGCGATGTCGATGGGGACCCAGTTGATGGTGTTCTTGTCCTCGTTGTAGAGGCAGAACTCGACCCAGGAACGCAGTTCGTTGGCCTTGTTGCGCTTCATGTACTTTTCGTCGCCCGGGCCGACGTCGTACCCGACGACGACGCGCGTGGGCAGGCCCACCGAGCGGAGCACGGCGGCGAGGAGCACGGCCATGTCGTGCGTCGAGCCGCGCCCGCTCTCGAGGGAGTACGCCGGGGGCTGGAGCATGACGCCGGATAGTTCGCCGGTGCGTTTGAAAGACATTCCCTCGCGGTCGGGCTGGAAGGCGCCCCAGACTTTGCCCGTGAGCATCTTCGCCAAGGCCGCGGGGTTCACCCCGCGCGGGTCGCTGATCTTTTCTTCCGCGAGCCATCGTGCCACGGCCGTCTTGAGCACCGCGTCGTCGTAGGGACGAACCGTCCCCGTGGCGTCCACTCCCGTTTCGATGTACAACTGCGGGGACTGCACCGAGGCGGCCTCCTTGGGCCAGGGGCCTTCGGGCCAGCGCACCAGCAGCGCGCCGGCCTCGTCGTACGCCGTGCGGTAGCACCGCATCGGGATCTCCAGAGTCAACTCGACCTGCCGGCACGTTGTTGCCTGCGCCTTCTCATTGGCGTCGAACCGTGCCAGGCGGATACCACCCGGGTACCCGGTCATGAACTGCGGGGACTCGTCGGCGGGGAGGTCGTTCAGGCGCAGTTGCCCCTTGAAATCCTTCGGGTACGGGTCGCTGCTGGCCGTCGAGGGGATCAGGGGGAAGACCATCGCGAGTGTCTGGAACTCGAAGGGGCGGATGACGGGCATGTTCACCGTCTCGCCCGTGAACGGGTCGCGGTAGGTGATCTTCTCGTTGGGCGCGTCGGAGTTCACGCGGACATGGACGCGGAGCATCAGGTCCCGCGGCATGGTCTGGGTCACGTACGGCCCGACCTCGGGTTCCTCGCGTTTCGGGGCCGCCTGCTCGGGTTCCGCGGGCGTCGCCGGACCGGCGGGGGTGGTCGCGGGCGGCGGCTTGCGCACCGGGGCCTGTTTGGTCGGCCTGCCGGGCTGGGGAGCATCCTGCGCCGCGGCGCCGAAGGCCACACCCGCCACCATCGCGATGACGCCCGCGCGACTCAACCACGTTGCTCGGTTCATGTTCAACTCCGGGTGATGCGTGCGGCGCGACGTGTCGCGGCTCGACGCTGGTTCAAGGTTAGACGCCCGCCCGCCCCACGCGTTCCCCGCCCGCTACTCCCCGGGGATGTACGACACCACGCCCTCCCAGGGGCTGCTTGCCGTGGCGTAGCGGCGCTTGGGCATCCGCCCGGCCAGGTAACTCTGTCGGCCCGCGTCGGCGGCGTTGCGCATGGCGTGGGCCATGAGGACGGGGTCTTTGGCGTGCGCGATGGCGGTGTTGAGCAGCACGCCGTCGGCCCCCAACTCGAAGGCCTCGCTCACGTCACTGGCCGCGCCGACGCCCGCGTCGACGATCACCGGGAAGTCGGGGTCGCCCGCCTTCAGCAGTTCCAGGCACAGCACGATGTTGGCGGGGTTGAGAACGCCCTGCCCCGAGCCGATGGGGCTGCCCGCGGGCATGACCGCGGCCGCGCCGGCTTCCTTGATCCGCACCGCCGCGATCGGATCGTCGCTGGTGTACGCCAGGACCTTGAACCCTTCGTTCACCAGCGTGCGGGTGGCCTCGACGGTGCCCGCGGGGTCGGGGAGGAGCGTTTTTTTATCGCCGAGTACCTCGAGTTTCACCCACGACGCGCCGGGGTTGTCCAGTTGTTCCAGAAGATCGCGCCCAAGGAGCGCCACCCGCACGGCGTCTTCCGCCGAGAAGCACCCCGCCGTGTTCGGAAGCACGGTGTACCG
The DNA here is from genome assembly GCA_022180725.1 of Phycisphaerae bacterium. Lineage (GTDB taxonomy): Bacteria > Planctomycetota > Phycisphaerae > Phycisphaerales > UBA1924 > RI-211. The sequence goes on along the minus strand of BQMO01000007.1, from coordinate 29,574 downwards.
CGAGAGATCGAGAAACTCCAGCAGGCTCTTGCCCTGCGCGTTCACAAGCCGCTCCCGGCGCACCGCGACCGTTACCACCTGACACCCGCTCGCGTCCAGCGCGTCGCGCATGAGTTCCATCGTCGCGTACTTGCCCGTGCCCACCATCAAGCGGCTGGCGAAGGTTCGCCCCGCGATTGTCAGCGGCGTCATGACCGGCTGCGTTCGGGCTGGCTGCATCGTCACGGCGTTCATCCTCCACCCACCAGCGTCACCACCTCGACCTTGTCACCCTCGCGGAGGGTGGTCCGCTCCTGCTCGCGCCGCGGCACCAGACTCGCGTTCACCTCAGCCGCGGTCGCGGCCCTGGCGAGGCCCAGGTGCTCGATCAACGCGCGAACACTGGCCCCCTCGGGGAGTTGCAGCGGCTGGCCGTTGACGATGATGGTCACGCGGGAACTGTATCGCCAGTCGGGTTTCCCCGCGCCCACCGGGTGGAGCAGAACTTCGTCTACTCATTCTGGTTGGGCGGTGAGTACGAGAAGAACTCGCAGTACGGATTGTACTCGTACGGATAGCCGCCCACGGGCGGGGCGTTGGTGTCGTCGAAGAAGGTCATTCCGCTGCGGAGTTGCGTCCGCGTCCCGCCACCGTACGCCATGTCGCGGAGTTCCACCTTGTAGCGGTGCAGTTGGCTGATGTTCTGCGGCTCGTCTTCCTCATCGAGTTTCATCGCGATCCACACCTCGCGGGTCAGCCCGCCGACCACATACACGTCGAACCGCTCGCTGCGGTCGGTCCAGCACTCTTCATACTCTTCGCACGGCGTGGGAGAGCAGAGCACGAGACCGCGGCGTTTGATGATGAGAGGGTTGGTCGCCGGGTCGTCTTCCTCGGAGCCGTCCTCGCCGTCGAAGACGGGGCCGTAATGCCGCAGAACGATGGTCTCCCGCTCTTCGCCGCCGTGCGAAGCGGGCCAGGTGCGCAGCACCGTCGTGACCTCCATGCAGTTGTACCCTTCGGCCGAGTCATACGGGACACAGTCCGTCTTGTGCAGGTGGTACGGCACGAGGCCGACCGAGCCGCCACCGAGTTCGGAGGAGAGCCGGTCGTAGTACGGCGCGGTGTGCGGCTGCGAACGGGCATTGTCAAGTTTGATGCCGTCCACGCGGATCGGAGCCGTCCAACTGTCGGGGTCGCTATTGGCGGCATTGATGATGATCTGGCCCTCAAGACCATTCGCGGGGAGGTCGAACGCAACCGGAGTTTCCTCGCTGTTGCTCCCGTACAGCCCGCCGCCGATGGTGATGGTGCGGCCAGCGGGGATCGCGCGGCCGGACGAAAGCACATTGACATCCACACGGTACGAACTGTTCGGATCGAAGGTGTAATCGCCGGCAATGGTGATGTCGGCGTCGAGATCGCCGCCCGTGATGTCGATCCCAGCGGCATACGTCGTCGAGTTGAGTACTACTGAGGAGAAGTTGGCCGCTTTGATCGAGCCGACAAACGGGCCGTGAGACGTTGAAAGGTATGTGAACGTCGGCCCAAACTCGTTGCCGGATGGCCCGGAGATGTCCGCGTAAACCTCACGGCTTTGAACCAGCCCGATCCCGGTCAGCGCCCGGATAGAAATGGGGGTCGATGACATGCCGATGGTGCCGGATGTGCCGGTGGACACAATCTGGCCGATGCTTCCGCTCTCGGCGATGATGTTCCCTAAGACGCCGCCGCCAGCGTTGACGCTGAAGATGCTCGATGTATGGCCGCCCGAGGCAGGCGCGACCGTGATCGAACCCACCGTGCCGGGCCAGCCGTTCCCCGATACTGGAAGCGAGAGAATAGACTGAATGTTCCCCGAGTAAATCGTTCCGATATGCCCACCCGACTTTACCTCGAACAGGGTGACTGAGGCAGTGCTCCCGCTCGTGTCGATCGAGTCAATCGGCCCGCAAGTTCCGCCGGTCCCAGTGCCGATGATCCTGACACTCACCGGAATGTTCGAGGTCGCGACAATGGAGATGTCGCCAATTGCGCCCGTTCCGCCGTTGATAACGATCTCCACTTCCGAATAGCCGCCGCCTGTGAACGCGGTGGTGATGGTGAGGTCACTTCCGGCCGCGATACCCGTCTGGTTCCCGCTGCTCTGAGCACTTGGCGTGATCGTGATGCTGATGCCCCACGCCGCGAACGTGGCAAGGTATGCAAGGCCGACCGCGAGCAATCTCATTCCACGCATGTTCGTCTCCTTCGAAATGGGATCAGGACCAGCACGATCAACGTCACAGGGGATGGGACGACCGAGGCAAGCCGGAACGTCGCCATTGGGAGATCCGGGAAGCCAGTAGTTCCGAGATAGTCCAGTCGGTCCCAGTGGGACGGGGAAAGCCCTCTGTTTGACCCACGGGTATCAGGCACCCCGTCAACCCAGTAACCAAGGTACTCCGACGACCCACCAGATCCATCGAGCAACCCCCACGGAGATTGTGAGTTTGGATAGGAGCCTACAGGAATGGGGTACTGCACGTTCGGCCAGAGGCCCCCGCTCGTTTGCGCGCCCGGCTCTCCGGGCAAGCCTGTGACGGGGCGGGAATCACTCGAATGTGGGTAGAGCCAGTAGCCACCTTGTCCCGGCCCCGACTTGTTCGGGTCCCAGTGCATGCTCTTCGTCCACTCGTCCCAACTCGGCAACCAGAAGAGCGCGCCGGGAAGGTGCTGCGAGTTACCCTCCCACAAGCCGCCGGGAAGTTGATAGAACGAACTCATGTCATAGGCCCCGGTCTCGAACGCCCATGACGCCGTGACCTTCCCGTTGTGCAGCCAATTTGCGTAGCGTGCGGCAGAGAACCAGCCGATCTCCACGGCCACATTCTCGGTGCCCGGTATCGCGTACCAGCCGTAGTTTTGTGGATCGTCGCTGCTCCGGCGGACACTGAGGCCCGTGAGCGACAGGTCGCTGACGTTCGCGGCTGGATTCGCGCGGGTGTACGAGTCAACAAACTCCACCCACCGGCCGTTGGTCATCTCGAACTGGTTCATGCGGAACTCGTAGTCCACACGCCCGACCGGCCCGAACTCCATGACCTGGAGCCAGAAGTAGTCCGCGGGCTGCGCGGCCACATTGCCAGGATCGCCGATGGTCCGCCAGTCCAGGCCGTAGTCGGGGACGGGCTGGCCCAGCACGGGTGCCATGGCAGCGAAAGCGATAATGAGCGTGGTGAGACGCATGACGGTACTCCTATTTACCGGCAGTCTAACGGGCGGTCGCAGCACTGCGGGATAATCTGAAAACAAGTGCTAAGCACGCCGCGGGCGGGACTTACAGTCGCCCATGCGGCCTCAGCCCTTGGCCTCGATCTCCGCCGAGACGAGATAGAACCTCGCCACGGTGATGTCGAAGGACTCGCCGTCCTCGGCGATGAAGGTGTAGCGGCCTTCCATCGTGCCCCAGGGCGTTTCGAGCGGGCAGTAACTGGTGTACTCGAACGTCTGCCCCGGCGCGAGGTCGGGCTGGTGGCCGACGACGCCCTCGCCGACGACGTCGTGCCGGTCGCCGTCGGCATCGACGATGACCCAGTGACGGCTGCGGAGCCGCGCGCGTTGGCCGTCTTCGTTCGTGATGCGCACGCGATAGCCGAAGACGAACTTGTTCCGGTCCGGGCGGCTGTGATCGGGGAGGTACTCCGGGCGAACATCGACCCGGAAACCGTTCGTCACGGTGCTCGATCCGTGTTGGGGGGCGGTCGTCGTCACGCCCACAGTGTACCTCGCGTCCTCGAAAACACAATCACTCCCCACGAATCGTTCCCCCCAGGGGCCTGGCCCGGGTCGTCGCCCGCTGCCACACCATCAGGTCGTATTCGTCGGCCACGATCCGCGGGAAGAACTGCTCCCGCGGCATGGCCAACGCACCGATCAACCGAAACCCGATCGGCTCTCGGAGCCAGCCCGAGGCCGCGTCGCCCTTCACGGCCCCGCGTAGGTCGAAGATCGCGCGTGGGTGCCCAACGGCGTCGAGATGCCACTCGAGCGTTCCCTTGCGCGGCGGGAGGAGCGGATGGGCCTTCAGACCCCCGTCCCCGATGGCCTGGTACTCGCCCGTACCCGTGGCGAACCCAACGACGACCATCTGCCCGGGGAATCGTTTTTCGAGATAGTGCCCCATCGCCATCTGGCTGCGGCCGACGTGCCCGTTGTGCGCCCACAGGATCAACCTCGCGCCGGGGTTCTGGTCCGCCAGCCAAGCGACGTTCGCCGCCATCGACGCGTCCCGGTTCCACTTGTCGAGGTCCAGCGACTTGTCCCCGTCCATGAGCGCCTTGTTGGCCATGCACTGCACGACGATGCGGGCGTTGTGCACGCCCCAGGCGGCGTCGCGCGCCCCCACCGCCTTCGCGTACTCGTCCTGATGCGCTTCCAGGTGCGCGAGCACCGCCCCGGCTTCGCGGTACGCGTCGATCGACGTGCCCTGCGCGATTTCCCCGGCGGGCCGGAAGGGCACCGCGAGTTTCAACGACTGCCGCCCGACGCCCGGATCGGCACGGTCCAGCACGGCCCGCGTGCCCGGCGTGGTCAGCGTGAACCCGGCGTGGCCCGGCCCCTCGAAACCCAGGTCGAACGCCTCGGGGTCGCGGTAGGTCGAGGTCCCGATCGAAATGGACAGGTCGTCGAACCAGGCCTCACCCGCGTCGACGAGCAGCATGCCGAAGTAGATGGCCTGGGTGTCGTCGGGAATATCCAGCGTGAACTCGTGGCGCGCCCACGGGGAATCGCCGCGAATACCACGGTCCTGCATGTTGTTGAACGCGAGGGCGCCCCTGGGGCCGTCCGCCCGCCACCACAGGCCGGCGTAGCCCGCGACCTTCGCCGTGCGGATCAACCCGCTGAGGGTGACACGCTTCCCGCGTACCAGCGCGGCGGGAAACTCGCCGAGCATGACCGCCGAGGTGGGGGTCGTGGAGGAGGCGTTGGCGCCCGCCACCTTCGCGTACGCCGCGTCGAGCGCGGGCAGGTACGCCGGCTCGACGCGCTCGACGAAGGCCCTGGCGTTGGCCATGGCGATCGGCTCGGTCTGCATGTCGAAGCCGGTGAAGGTGATGCGTTGTTCGCGCCCGGCCTCGCGCTGGGCGGCGTTGTAGCCCCGCATCCACTCCACCATCGCGAGCACTTCTTCCGTGTCCCACGTCCAGAAGTACATGCCCGCGATGAGCGCACGCGGGTCGCCCTCGCCGCCGAGGACATAGGACGTAAGTCGATCCGCCTCGGGCATGTTCGCCTCGATGGCGAAGATCGAAAAACCCAGTTCTCGCACGAGGTACTCGACCAGCCGGTGCTTGAACTGGAAGCACTCGCGCGTGCCGTGCGTGGGTTCGCCGAGCGACACGATGCGGGCGTCGCCGACCAGCCCACGCACCGACGCCAGGTCGTCCAGCCCCCGGCCCGCCTTGTCGAACTCGAACGGCGCGGCGTGTTCTCGAAGCCAGCGGACTTTGGGCTCATCGGGCTGCGCCGTGGCGAGTGACGGCGCGAGGAGCACGGCCGCGATCGTCAGGGCACGCTTCATGCCGGAGCCTCCTATCGCCCCTGGACCGGTGCCGTCGGCGGCGGCGCGGGCCGCGTGACGGGCCTGGGGCCAAGCCCGAACGGGGGCGCGTCGATGAGCCGGGCGCTGAGCAGGATCGGCGGGTCGATCGGCTTATCGCCGTTCACCGGCGAGGCGCCGATGGCCTGGATGACATCCGACCCCGAGACCGCATGTCCGAAGGCGGTGTACCGCCCGTCGAGCCTGGCCGTGCCTTCGCGGCTCAGGCAGATGAACACCTGCGACCCGTTGGTATTCGGGTCGGTGTCGCGCGCCATGGAGATGACCCCGAAGTCGTGGGGCAACTTGGAGTCCTCGAGGTCGATGGCATACCCCGGCCCGCCGTCGCCCCCGCCGGTGGGGTCACCCACCTGGATCACGAAGGGGTGCCCGTTCGCGGTGCGCGGCACGATGCGGTGGAAGATGATGTCCGTGTAAAACCCCCCCTCGACCAGGTGCATGAAGTTCATCGCCGTATTAGGCGCCTGGTCCGGTCGGAGCATGAGTTCGATCGTGCCCGCGGTTGTGTTCAACTCGACGTGCTTCTCGACATAGGCGCAGATTCCCGTGAAGGCGGGCGGGTCGGGGATATAGATCAGCTCGCCTTTCTTGGGGTCGATGCTCTCGACCTTGGTCACCGGATCGAGGTAGTACGGCCTGCCCGCCTCGGGGCTGTACAACATGGCCCGCGACGGGCTGTGCAGAGGCCGGAGCACCACCGGCGGCCCGACGCGCATCTCCCCCACCGTCAACTGGGCATAGAGCACACCCGCCGAGACGTCGGCCCAGAGCGTCGGGAAAAGGCTCCCCATGTTGATCGCCCCGGCCGTCACCGGCGCCGACGCCACCGGCGACTCGCCCCCGAACCTGAAGAGTTCCACCCGGGCCTCGGACTGGCCGTCATTCCCGGCGTCCGTGGCCCATCGCACCGTCATGGGCACGGCCCGCCCAACGCCGTAGTACATGCGGTCGGGCGTTACCTGCCCTAAAGCACACGCCGACGCCGACATGATCAGGAGCGATACACGGGTCACCATCATGCGCGGCATGATACCCGCACGCTCCGGGCACGGTTTCATGGAAACGGGAGCGTCGTCAATCGGCCTGATTCGCCGATGCGTCGAACATCATCCAGGCGGCATCGACCGGCTGTGAACTTGACACCTCGTCCTTGGTTTCCGGGAGCGACAGGAGCAAGGTTCGAGCGGAATCGTCGAACCAGTGGACCGTCAGATCGGCCCGGAAGAAGTTCACGCCAACCCAGTGGTTGTAGTCGCTCTGCGTGCGCAGGCCGTCGGCGATCAGCGAGGATTGCGCCGGATCAATCAGGTAAAGCCGCGTTGTCTGGACACGCACGCCCGCGGCGTTGACCCGGTGCCCTTGGGGCCCGCTGCCGCGGTAGTGATAGTTGCAAACAATGTCCCCTTCGTCATCCAGCCATGACGAGGAATACACTCGATACGGGTTCTCGCCGTGGTGCGAGGGGCAATAGAACACCTTCGGTGCGTCCAGGTACCCCTGCCGGAAGAGCACACCCAGGCCGTCCCAGTACATCCCGGGCACTTCGGGGTCGCCCACGCGCACCATGTCCATGTTCTGCTTCGGTGAATCACTGCGGGCGACGCCGTTCATGGTCACAAACTGGCTCGGCGGGAGTTCGCCATGGTTCACGTCCGCGTACATGATGACGCCCAAACCGATTTGACGGATGTTTGATTGGCACACCACGCGGCGGGCCGTCTCGTTGACCTTGGAGATCGCGGGGAGGAGCAGGCTGATAAGCACCGCGATGATGGAGATAGACACCAGCACGTCGAGGAGTGAAAACCCACGCCCCGACGCCCGCCCCGAATCTCGCCAGCACACGGCCCGCTGACGCAATCCACGATCTGTGGTTGCCGCGCTCATCGTTCTGCTTCCACGAGTGGCCTTCGAACTTCTCTAGAATACTTCGTTTGGAATCCAAGAGCAAGACTTTTTTGTTCGGAGTTCACATGGCAACAGGTCTTCATTGATTTTGTTCGTATTCCGATAGGATATCAGTAAAAGTCACGAGTTCACGATCCAATGTCCGTACTGATTCCCCGGAATTCAACTAGACTGAAGAAGTCGCATCCCAATCGGGGGTGCATCCGTATGGACGCGTGGCGGGTACCTGAAGTTCAGGGAATTCGCCGACCGTCGCCCGGCGCATGTGTGCGTGTCGGGACATTCGACGTGATCTTGAGGTGCGTCATGGGGGTTCGGCGAGGTGATCCCGGGGACCAGGGGAGTGTCGACATGGCGTTGATGCGCCGCGTCGCCACGAACGAGGAGGCCGCGATCGCGGAGTTGTACGATCGCTTTGGCTCGCTGGTCTTTCGGATGGCGTATCAGTCCTTGCCGAACCGTCAGGAAGCCGAGGACGCGGTCCAGGAGGTCTTTGTACGCCTGTGGAAGACGGCGGGCCGGTACGACCAGACGCGATCGGCCCTGGTGACGTGGGTCATGCTGATTTCGCGTAGGCACTTGGTGGACAAACTTCGCCGGAGCCGAGCGCGGCTGAAGGCCACGAGTCTGGACCAGCCGCAGGTGCCGTTGACGGCCGCACGGGAATCGGCAAGCCACATGGACCAGGACGAGCGGATGGCAGGATTGATGAAACGGATTGACGCGCTGCCGGAACTTCAACGGACGGTCATCATGAGAGCGTATCTGGGTGGACAGACGTTGCGGCAGATCGGGGATGAGTTGAACACGCCGCTGGGCACGGTGAAATCGGCCCTGAGCCGGGCGTTGACACGGTTGCGGGAACGGACGGGCGAGGAGTTGGCCTTATGACGATTCAGCAGTTGCTCGAGAATGCACATCTTGATGCCTTGGGCATGCTCGACGCCGACGAACAGGCGGCGTTCGAGGTTGCCTTCGCGGCGGCCCCCCCCGGGGTGAAGGCGCAGGTGCGGGCGGAGCAGGCGCGATGGGCCGAGGCGGCGTCGTTCCTCCCGGACGTGCACCCCTCGCCGGAGCTGCGGCAGAAGGTGTTGGACGCGGTTGCGTTGGCGATGCTCGAAACCGGGCCGCAGCGTGCCGAAGAGCCGTACGCCCTGTCGGCGAGCCCGCGCGTGGCGCGGTGGTGGCGGACGGCGGCGGTTGGGATGACGTGCGCCGCGGCGCTGCTCGGGGCCGCGGTGCTCAAAGTCCATTCGGATTTCGGGACCATTTCGCGTCAGGTGGCGAGCGGGAAGGTCATGGACGACGTGATGGGTGTACGGGCCGGGGGCAAGGTGCTGCGCGATACGCTGTTCTCGCCCGACACGAATCGGATCGTGTTCGAGGCGACCCCCGCGGCGCACGCGCTGGGATTGACAGTCGAGGCGTCGGTGTTCGTGAACAAGTCTTGGACCGGGCCGCAGTTCTATTGCACGAACCTCCCGGAGCAACGGGGGCGGGTCTATCGCCTGGTCGTGCTGAACGCGGCGGGCGCGGTGAGCACGGTCCTGCGGGACCTGGACGCCAAGGCCGGGCTGATCACCGCGGCGCTCGACGAACTGACCAAAGGCACTCGCCTGGCCGTTATCCTCGTGAATGACCGCGAGGAGTTCAACCCGGCGCGAGATATCCTGCTGACCGCGACCCTCTGATCGTGATCAGAACCGCCCCGGCGCAGTCCACCGCGTCTCCTCGAGAATTCCCGCGATCTGGGTGTCGTTCTCGAAGGATGACTTGGCGGACGCCAATCGCCTCCACACCACGATGGAAGTGCCGCCGACACCGAGGACGCCGATGCCGAGGATGATCAGCGCGTAGATAGACCGGGTCCTGTCGGTCGGCGCGACATCGACGCGAGCCTGCGCCGGGACGACGGTGGCGGCGCCGTCGATCCGCCGCTGCATGGCGGCATTGGCGAAACTCGCGAGCGAGGCGGTGAACGCCTCGAGAGTTCGGCGGGTCGCGTCCTGGCCCGAGCCGGTGTGGAGCAGGGTAATTTCACCCGGCGCCATGCTGTCGGCGTGGATTGAGGTGTTGACCATGGCCGCGACGGACGACGCCGTGCCGAGCGAGGTGAATCCCTGGCGCATGAACCGCTCCGCGGCGGCCTCCTGGAACATCGGATTGCCGAGCAGTTCGAGGTGGTACCTCCGCCATTCCTCGAGTTCGGCGTCGTTGAGATCGCGTCCGCGTCCGTCGGCGCGGATCGACGCCTCGGCGACATAGGTCGCCGGCGCCACCTCGCGCGCGATGACCCAACTCAAACCCGCGAGCATGCAGAGTGACGCAACGAGACAGACGCAGAACACACCCGCCTTGTTCCGCGTGGCGGCCTTCTGAACCCGGCGTTCGGTCTCGATGATCCGATGCCGCGCCTGGGCCAGGTCGGCGCGCTGGGCCAGCACCTGGTCGACCTGTTCCATGCGTTTTCCCAAGGCCTCGCTCGCCATGCGGACTTTCTTGGCCTGCCGCCGGAGCGCCGACCGCACGTTGGCCAGCCGTGTCCGCCTGGCGCGGTTGAACTCATCGCACCGCCCGGGGCCGAACGCCCGTAGCCGCGCGTTCTCATCGTTCACCTTGGCCAGCGATTCGGCCTGGGACTGTGCCAGCGCTCGGGCCTGGGCGAGTCCTTCGGCGGCGGCCTCGAGCATCCGGGAGCGTTCGGCGAGCATGGCCTCGGCCTCGTCGGCGCGGCGGGCCTCGGCCTCACGCCGAGCCACTTCCGCGGCCAGTCGCCCCTGCGCGGTCGCGAGCGACCCTTCGAGCTCCTGACACGCCGCCCGTTCCTGCTCGAGGTCCACGGCCACGGACGCCGCATCGGCAAGACGATCCTGCAGGTCCCGTGCCTGCGCTTCGAGTTCGGCCAAGGCGCCTCGCAGCGACTGCGCCTCGACCAGCAGCACGCCCGAGGCGTGCCGTTCCGTGTGCCACAGCGATTCGTACTCTCGCGCCAGGTCGAAGAGCAGGTCACCCCGCGCGCGCAGGAGCGCCACCTCTTCGGCGAGGGCAACCGCCCGCTGGGTCTGTTCGGACGCGGAATCGCCCGCGCTGGCCAGGGCCACGCGCAACTGCTCGACCTCGCGTTCGCGCGCCGACAACCGCGAACGCGCCTCGTTCAGATCCGTTTCGCGGGCGCTCAGGTCGCGCTCACGTTCGCGGAGCACGTCGGCCTGGCGCGCGAGGTCGGCGTCCTTGGCCGACAGCACGGCCCGCTGTTCCTCGACCAGCGCCCGGGCCGCGTCGAGTTCCTCGGTCTGTCGGGCCACCACGACCCGCTGTTCCTCGACCATTCCGTGGGCCGACGCGAGGTCGTTCGCCGACTGGGTCATCGCGGCGTCCCGCTCGGCAAGTGTCTTCTGACGCTCGGCGAGTTGCGTGACGGCCAGGTCGTACTCCCTCGCCTGTTCGGCCAGTTGGGCGTCCTTGGCGGCGAGTTCCTCGCGACGCGCCAGGAGTTCGGCGTGCTCGGCCTCGAAGGCCGCCCGCTGTTCTTCCAGCCACCGATCGCGGAGCGCCAAGGCCTCGCGCTGCGCGTGCAGTTCGCGCTGGAGCACTTCCCGCTGGGCGTGAAGTTGCTTCAGGCTCTCCAGCCCGGACTGAAAGTCCGAGAGCACGCGGAGGATGTCGTCGTGTGTCCGCTGCTCACTCGGGGTCGTCGCGCGGAACGCCGGGTGCTGGCCATCGTCCGTCACGTCACGGAGTTGGTCGCTGCTGTCCGAGGGGGTCGGCATGTCTCTCGGCTCCGATAACTGCCCCGCGCCAATCCGGGCGCGCATCCGCCTGTGCATCGTCCACACGCGCCGCCGACTGAACGGAACCCCATGACCGGCTGTTCGAACCAGCCCGAACAACCCGTACAGGTCCGGCGTACCCTTCGGATCGGCCGGTTCGGCCCTTGGGAGTCCCACCATGAAGTGTGCGTGCAGCGGCGGCGTGTGGTCATCGATCCTTGTGGTCGCGGGGCTGGGCGCCGTGGGGTTCGGGGGGTACAACCTGATCACGAAGGGCTGTCCGCTCGGGATGTGCCGCTCCGACAAGGCCAGCACGGTGGTCCCCGTCAGTTCGACGTCCCCGCCGGCGGCCTGCCCGCTCTCGGAAGGTCTTGATCACCCCGCCTGTTGCCCGGAGAAGTCCGAGGCGGAGCGCGAGGCCTGCTGCGGGCACGCGATGCCATCGACGCCCGCGCCGCTCGTGGCCACGCCGTCGGCGCCTCAATGACCGTCGGGAACCCGTTCCATCAGCACGACCGCATGCGCCTCGACGGCCCGGCCTTCGCCGACCGCGTCGACGCGCTCGTGCGACTTTCCCTTGACATTCACGCGCGCTTCCGGAACGCCCACCATGGACGCCAGCCGTGCCCGGACGGCCTCCTTCACGGGGGCGATCTTCACGCCTTCCAGAATCACCGTCGCGTCGAGGTTCACCACGCGCCAGCCGGCCGCGGCGGCGCGCCGGACTGCCTCGGCCAGGAAGGTGCCCGAGTCGGCATCCGCATGGGCTGCGTCTGTATCGGGGAACAACTGCCCGATGTCAGGGAACGCCAGGGCTCCGAGGATGGCATCGGTCACCGCGTGGAGGAGGACATCGCCATCGGAGTGCGCCACCGGTCCCCGATCGGCAGGGATGCGCACCCCGCCCAGGATGAACGGCTTGCCCGCGCCCAACGGGGGTCGGCGGTCGAGGCGGTGCAGGTCGTACCCATGCCCGACGCGGAACGAGGCCCCGGACGCGTGCGGCGATTCAGTCATTCCCGAAGTCTACGAGGCGATCGGAATCCGCGGAGCGGAGTTTGGCCCCCCGCCGTCTTGTGTCGATACAGTCGTACCAACCCTGCCTGATCGGCCGGGCATTTCGGAGTCTGTCATGAAATCCTTCCCTGTGCTGCTCGCTCTCGCGGTTCCCGCCCTGCTGCTCGCGTCATGCGGCGGCCATGAGGCGTATCACTTCCCCAGTTCAGCACACCAGCCACAGACCATCACCCTGGTCGACACGCGCACCGGGGAGAGCGTGTGGAGCCAGGAAGTGCCGGTCGGCAAGCAACTGAACATGCGGTTCATGCGCCGCGGGGACATCGCCGACGGGCAGGGATGGGACGAGATGCGCTGGTCGATCAGCGACGTGGGACGCGACCAGAGCGGCACGCCGAGCACGATGCGCGTCCCCCCGCCGTCGGAGCGGCGGATCGAGACCCACGTCCGAACGACGCCGGAATCGCGTCCCGAGCCTCCCACGCCCGCTCCCGTACCTGTGATGGCGGCCCCCGCGCCAGCACCGAAGCCGGCGCCCGCGCGTCCCGCGCGTTCGACCAGCGGGCTGGTCATGCCCGATCCGAAGCAACCTGCGCCGAAGTGATGGGGTGACCAGCGGGTGGCACGGCTACTCCGCCCGGAATCCGCTCGCTTTCGCGCGCGGCTCGTTGGGGTGGTTTGATCGTTCTAGAATCACCCGGTGAGCGAGGAACATTCCATCCAAGTGAACTTCGGGAAGGCGATGCCGCTCTTTCCGCTCGAGCAGGCGGTGCTGCTCCCGCAGCAGGTGATCCCGCTGTTTATCTTTGAGCCGCGGTATCGGCAGATGATCGAGCACGCACTGGACGGGGCCGGGCAGGTCGCGTTGGCGGTGTACGCCGCGCGGGGGAAGGGCGCGAAGGGGGCGTCGGCGGCGCTGCGCCCGGCGGTGTGCGTGGCGCAGATCGCCCAGCATGAGAAACTGCCCGACGGGTGCTACAACCTGCTTGTACAGGGGGTGTGCCGAGCGCGGATCATCCGCGAAACTCCGCCCGAGCCGGGGCGGCTGTACCGCACGGCGTTTCTCGAGCCGGTGGGGGTCGGGCTGCCCAGCGCCGACGACCTGCACGACGCCGATGCGGACGAGGCTGAATCCATAAACCTGGTGGACGACCACAACCCGACGCTGGACGCGGCCCGGTCGCGGATTCGCGAACTGCTGGATGAAAGTCCGCTCTCGGAGATGAAGCATGCCGGGGCGGTGCTGGAATACGTCCGCAACGACGAACTGCCCACGAGCGCGGTCATGGAACTGGTCTCGTTCACGCTGATCTCGGACCCCGCGTTGCGGTACGCCCTGCTGGCCGAGCCGCACGCCGAGAGCCGGGCCGGGATCATTCTCACCGAACTCCAGCACCTGTCCGAGTTGCTGCGGAAGGCGCCGAAGCAGCACCCCGAAGAATGGCCGAAGGGCTGTAGTTGGAACTGAGCGGGTGCTAAAACCCGTACGGATCATCGAGCGGCGTGCGTCGCCTCGGGGGTGATCGCGATTCCAATCGGGCGGCCTCGCGGCACGCCGTCGCCAGGGCCTGCATGAGTTTCTCGTGGTCGGGCAACCCTTCGAGCCGTTCCAGCAGATCGTCGACGCGATGGTCGGCGGGCCACTCGGGGCGGACCTGGGCGATGGCGGCGTCGCCGAGGGCCTCGTGGGCGGCGAGCATCCAGGCGGGGGTCGCCGCGCCGTCGGGCGGCGGAGCGACTTTGGCCCGGGCGACCACAGGCATGAACTGCCCACTACCGACCAAGACCACGGGCCACCGTCCCTCGCGCGTTGCCGGCTCGCGCGCCACGACCATCGCGGGCACGCGGCGACGATCGAGCATTGCCCGGAGCGAGTTCGCGGTGATCCCGACGGCCGGGGGGTGGACGTCGTAGCACCCCGGCTCCAGGCGCACCCGGCCGCTCGGCAACGCCGAAACGGGCACGACCCGGCCGGCGTCCAGCGCCTGCTCGCGGATCAGCCGGCGCGCCTCTTGAAGGGGAAGACAGACGCGGGCCATGCGCTCGAAATCATCGTCCCGTCGGGCCTGGTCGAGGGCACGACGGGCCAGCCCCGCGGTTTCGAAGTAGTCACCCTGCGCGAGCGCCGAACTCGCCCGTTCCATCAACGCATCGACGCCCGACTTGTCCACGACCATCCTTGGCATCACGCACCCACGCTCGAACTGCGCACCTTCGCCGCGACCCCACGCAGCAGGACGATCCACTCCTTCGCCTGCGCGTCGAGGTCGTACCCGACGGCGTCGCTCACGGCGGACCAATCCTCGTTCTCCATCCCGTCGCGGAGCGCCCGCAAAGCCTCGCGCAGGGGGGTGGACGCCTCGTTCAGCGTCGCGGCCCCTTCGGTGACGTTCACGCGCACGTCAGCCAGGCGCACCCCCAGCACCGCCGAGGATCGATCCACGACTTCGCGCACGCTCTGCCAGGTCGCGATGACCCGCTGGAGCGGCTCGATGGCGTCATCGAGTTGCCCCGCCGCGATCGCGTCGGCGACCGCCATCTGGTCGGCCATGGCCCCGCCAAGGGCCTCGGCCGCATCGACGAACGACTGCGACACCAGAGCGCTCGGGTCGGCCGAGGCGAAGGAAAGCACGCCCACGCCTTCCATCGCCCCTGCCGCGTTGGCAAGTTGGTCGTCGCTGATCGGGCGACCATCGGACTTCATTTCGACGATCATGCGCCCCCGCGCCCGTGCGGCATCCGCCGCGGCTTTCATCGCCGCCGCCAGGGTGTTCCCCTCGACCCGCAACGGTTCCCCATCGAGCAGTACGTCCATGCCATGAATGTGCGCCATTTCCGGCTCTTCGCAACCCGCGGGCCGGAATTCCAGCGCCGAATCCGCAGATTTATCGGCCGCACAGCCCCGAGATCAGGGTTTTTGTTGGTCTTCGGCTTGCACCCGGCGACGCTGCTTGTAGATCAGGCGCAGGTTTCGCGCGTATACGACAAGCCCGCTGCTCTGCCCGAGCACCCCGACGATGTCCTGCCGCCATCCGAAATACGCGAAGAGGGCGACGCCCCCGATGAGGCTCATCCACCAGAAGGCTTCGGGCACGATGCTCTCGCGTCGGCGTTCGGAGGCGATCCACTGCACGAGCATGCGGCCCGAGAAGGCGGCCTGCCCGCCCAGCCCGACCGCCACCCACGCCAGACTCCACCACGAGGTGATGTTGAACAGCCGAAAGGCCCAGTTGGCGCTGGCGCCCACGGAAGCGTCGTAGGCACGCTCGCCAAAGACCGCGCGAAACTCCTCGGCTTGCATGACGGGTGAGGCGTGACCGTCGCGCTGCAGGAGCCGGAACTCGGGGGGCGAGGAGTCCGACGCGCGGTACACCTCGACGGCGCCGCGGATGCTGCCCAGGCGCATCGCGATCACCTCGGCCCCCGGGCGGGGCGCGACCCCGGGGGACGGGTCGTAGACGATAAGCAACCCGAGCGCGGTGACGAGCACGACCAGCGCGAGCGGCTCCCACTTGAAGCGCTTGCGGGGCTTGGGCGCAGCGTCGCTCACGGCGTGACGTCCTCGCTGGTGGTGGGCCGGCGGCGGGATCGCATCCATCGCACGGCGAAGAGGTCGCGCAGGCCGGGCAAGGCCCGCTGGACGATGCCCATGCCGTACTTGGTTTCACCGGCGACGCGCGGGCGGTGGGTCACGGGCATCTCGACGACGGTGTAGCCCAGATGCCGCGCGGTGACGGGGATGAAGCGGTGCATGCCGCGAAACTCCAGGGGCAGGGCGAGGGCCACCTCGCGTTTCATCACGCGCAACGAACATCCGGTATCGCGGATGGTGTCGCCCAGGAGCCAGCGGCGGAAGAGGCGGCCGACGAGCGAGCCGACTTTGCGCACCGCGTTGTCTCGGCGGGCGTGCGAGCGGTCGCCCTGCACCAGGTCGGCGCCGGCATCTCGCAGTCGGGCGACCATGGCGGGGATTTCGGCGGGGTCGTTCTGGAGGTCGGCATCGAGAACGGCGATGAGGGACCCCCGGGCGGCGCGAAACCCGGCATGAAAGGCCGCCGATTGGCCGTTGCCCTTGCCCGGCGGCGTCCGCGTCATGGCGATGCACCGGAGCCAGGGACGGGTGGGCATGAGTGCACGGACCTTGGCGCGGGTGCCGTCGGTCGAGCCGTCGTCGACGATGACGGCCTCGAAGGAAAGTCCCGAGGCGGACATCGCGTCGCCGATCTGCGCGACGAGGGCGTCGATGTTGGCCTCTTCGTTGTGCGCGGGCGCGACCACGGAGACATCCACGGCGGGCGAGGTCGGGTCGGACCTGGTCGGCATCGGGCCAACGATAGCCGTCCAACGTGAATCACCCGCCCCGCGGGGTTCGCCGAACTACGATGGGGCGCAAGGAGTGCCGCATGACGTTCAAGCGACCCGAGGGCGAGAAAGGCTCACCGACCACCCCCGTCACGATCGTGATGGAGGATCCGCGTTCGCTGACGGGGAACGACCAGCGCGAGGTCACCCTCAAGGGGGGCACGGGGATGAGCCTGCTCGAGTTGGCGCTGGACCACGGGATCAACATCGAGCACGCGTGCGGGGGGGTGTGCGCGTGCTCGACGTGCCACGTGTATATCGAACGGGGGATGGACCAGGTGACCGAGGCGACCGAGGCGGAGGAAGACCGCGTGGAGGAGGCGCCCGGCCTGCAGCGCAACAGCCGGCTTTCGTGCCAGTGCGTGATCACGGGGCGAGGGCCGATCGTGGTGCGCGTGCCCGCGTGGAACCGCAACGCGGTGAAGGAAGAGGCGCACTGACGCCGGGGGCCATTCATGCCCGAGGACTTCCTGCACTGGCTGGACGTTGAGGACCTGGGTGAGGCACTGGCCGTAGCGTACCCATCGGTCGATCCGATGCGCGTGGGGTTTGTGGAGTTGAGGCGGCTGGTGGCGGCGTTGCCGAACTTCCGCGAGCAGGCGGGGCATCCGGTGAACGAGCGCATCCTGGAAGAGATCCAGCGGTGGTGGATCGAGGCCCGGCGCGGCGGGCGCGTGGGCGACGACGACTGATCGGGCCGGCCCGTACACTGGCCCGTGCCGCGACCGCGTCAACTCCACGATCGATACTTCAAGCAGGCCAAGGCCGAGGGGTACGCCGCGCGGTCGGCGTACAAACTGATCGAGATCAACGAATCGCGCCGGCTGATCCGGCGGAATGACCGCGTGCTCGATCTGGGGTGTGCGCCGGGGTCGTGGCTCCAAGTGGCGCAGGAGGTCGTGGGCGAGCACGGTCGGGTCGTGGGCGTCGATCTTCAGGAGGTGCGTATCCCGCTGCGGCCGTGGGTGACGACGATCGCGGGCGACGCCTTGACCCTACCGCCGGAAACCCTGCTGGCGCCGCTGGGCGACCCCGCTTCGCGCTTCGACGTGGTCCTGAGCGACATGGCCCCGTCGACGTCGGGACACGGGGACGATTTTTTGTCGGCGCGGCTGTGCGAGCGCGTGCTCGATCTCTGCCCGCGCGTGCTCCGCCCCGGGGGCACGCTGCTGATGAAGATTCTCGAGGGCGAGCCCACGCCCGACGTGATTGCGCGCACGAAGCGGATGTTCGCGAAGGCGGGTACGACCAAGCCGAAAGCCAGCCGCGACGTGTCGCGGGAGATCTTCATCTGGGGCGCTTTCGCGGTCGGGGGCCGGGCGTGATGACCGACCCGAGAAACACATGACGGCGCGCGGGCGGGGCCGCGGTCAGACGCGGGGGCCGGCGTTGCGGACGGCGTCGGGCATGTCAAAGGTCTTGTCGTTGTCGCGGAAGCCCTTCGCGAGTTTTTTCGCCTGCGCGTCGTAGGCCGCCCCGTCCTTCCATGTGTTGCGCGGCATGAGCACCTCGGCGGGCACGCCGGGCACGGCCTTGGGGATGTGGAGGCCGAACACCGGGTCGGTGTGGTACTCGGCCTTGGCGAGCGAACCGTCGAGGATGGCGGTGACGAAGGCGCGGGTGTACTTGAGGCTGAAGCGCTGGCCGGTGCCGTAAGGCCCTCCCGTCCACCCGGTGTTGAGCAGCCAGACATTCGCCCCGTGCTGCTTGATCTTGGCGGCAAGTTGCTGGGCGTAGGTGATGGGCGGGCGGGGCAGGAAGACGCCGCCGAAGCAGGGGGAGAAGTTGGGCTGCGGCTCGGTGACGCCGGCCTCGGTACCCGCGAGTTTGGCCGTATACCCGTTCATGAAATAGTACATGGCCTGCTCGGGCGTGAGCTTGGAGACCGGGGGCATGACGCCGAAGGCGTCGGCGGTCAGGAAGATGACGTTTCTGGGGTGCCCGCAGACGCTGGGGATGACCGCGCCGTCGATGAAGTCGACGGGGTAGGTGACGCGGGTGTTCTCGGTGAGTTTGGCCGAGTCGTAGTCGGGGACGCGCGTGACGGGGTCGATGACGGTGTTTTCAAGCACACTACCGAAGCGGATGGCGTTCCAGATCTCGGGCTCGCCCTCCTTGCTGAGTTTGATGCACTTGGCGTAGCACCCGCCCTCGAAGTTGAAGACGCCCTTGTCGCTCCAGCCGTGCTCGTCGTCGCCGATGAGGGCGCGGCGTGGGTCGGCGGAGAGTGTGGTTTTGCCCGTGCCGGAGAGACCGAAGAAGAGGGCGGGGTTCTCGCCGGTGGCGCGGTCGACGTTACAGGAGCAGTGCATGGGGAAGACGCCCGCCTCGGGCATGTCGTAGTTCATGGCGTAGAAGATGCTCTTCTTCATCTCGCCGGCGTACTCGCTGCCGAGGATGACAACGATCTTGCGCGTGAGGCTCTGGGCGATCATGACCGGGGCCTTGTAGCCCATCTTCGCCTGTTCCTCGGCGGTGAGGCGTCGGCGGCCCGCGTTGATGATGGTCCAGTCTTTCTTGAAGGGCACGGGCGTGCCGGCGGCTTTGCTGCCCTGCTTGATGAAGAGGGTGCTGGCGAAGAGGGCATGCCAGGCCTGCTCGGTCACGACCTGCACACCGAGCCGGTACGTGGGGTCGGCCCCGGCATACCCCTCGAATACGTACGTGTTCGGACGCGCGTTGAGGTGGTTGACCGCGATCTCGAGAGCGGCGTCGAACTGCGCGGGCGTGACGGCGGTATTGACCTTGCCCCACCAGATCTTGTCGTGAATCGCCGGGACGTCCTCGAGGTGCTTGTCCTTGGGGCTGCGGCCGGTCCGGTCGCCGGTCATGCAGACAATGGCGCCGTTGCTGGCCAGTTGTCCCTCGCCGGCACGGATCGCCCGCTCGACGAGCTCGGCGGAACACAGGTTGCGGAAAACACGCGCGGAAGAGAGATCGAGACGATCAAGGGCGGCCTGGCTCATGGACAACTCCCGGTCCCGACGTGCCCGCCGGGAGGCAAGGGTAGTGGGCGAAAAGCGAGATGGCCAGTTTGCCGGGACGAACACCGGGAACGTTGGACGTTCGGGGCGTGGGTTTCCTATCATCCTGGCCCGAGGGGAATCCCCCGCGGGACCATGGTGGCCATAGCTCAGTTGGTTAGAGCACCGGGTTGTGATCCCGGGGGTCGCGGGTTCGAGTCCCGTTGGCCACCCTTGGCAATCAGGCGGCGGCGCGTCGGCAGGCGGCGGCGAGTTCGATGAAGACGCGCGGGTTGTCGGCGAGCGACCGGAGCGAGGGGAGCAGGTCGAACGCGACACGGGCCGCCGTGCTCACGTGCGCCAGCCCGAGCGAGGCGGCGCTCCCGTGGAGTTGCGTGGCGGCATCCTTGGCGGCGGAGAGGTCGTTGGCCTTGACGGCGGCGTCGAGGCGGTCGGCGAAGGCGCGCAGCTGCGGGGCCGAGGCTTTCATCACGTCGTGTACCTGATTCGCGCCGCCGTCCCCCTCGTCGCGGAGGAGCAGGCGTTCGCCGAGCACACGGAGAAGTTCATCCTGGGTGTAGGGCTTTGGGAGGAGCCCCATGCCGCGGATTTCCCAAAGGCCGTCGGCCATGCAGGCGGAGGGATTGGCGGAGAGCATGATGACCGGGCAGGTGATGCCTCGCTGGCGGACGGTCCGCGCGAACTCGAGGCCGGTCATGTCGGGGAGTTGGTAGTCGACGAGCATGAGGTCGATGCCGGAGGAGGCCTTGGCGAGGGCCTCGGCGCCGGAGGGCGCCTGGAGGAGCTTGACGGGGGCCTCGCGCAGGAAGTGCCCGACGATGCGTGTATCGAGGTCGTTGTCCTCGACGTGGAGGATGGTGCCGCTGAGTTTCTGGGGCGCGACGCACTCCATCGACAGGAGTTCCTTGTCGCCGTCGGTGCGGACGTACTCGCGCAGGTTGACCTGCTTATTGAACCGGATGCCGATCTCGTGGAGCATGCCGCGGCGGTGCTGGCAGCGGGCCACGACGCCGGCAACGTCGCGCAGGCCGCCCGCGCGCGATGGGAGTTCCACAAGGCACTTGGTGCCGGTGTGGACGAAGCCGTTGTGCAAGAGCGAGACCCCGCCGCGGGAGATGTTACGACCCGCCAGGCGGAGCGTGGTGGTGCTCCCGCCGGGATGAATGAATCGCACGTTCAGACTGGTTTCGCGGAAGGGCCAGCGGGCGAACTCGCGGCGGGCGTTGTGCTTCTGCCCATCGCTGGCGTCGAGCATGTCGAGCAGGGCCGTCAACTCGCGCGGGCCAAGCCCCAGCGTGTTCAGTCGCTCGGCGGAGAGCACGCGGGGGGAAGCGATCGATCGGCGGGTGGGCAAGGGCGGCATGCACGAGCCTCGGGAAGATGAGCGGGCCTCGGTCGCGTCGCCGAAACACAGCGTCGCGCGGGAACTATCGGCGAATCGGGCCGGGCGATGTACGCCGTCGCACCGACAGGCGCCACGACCTCGATGGAATCCACAGGCGCGCCGACCGGGACGGGCGATAACCTCGTTGAAGGGCTACACGTCGAGGTTCTTGACCTCGAGGGCGTGGTCCTCGATGAACTTGCGGCGGGGTTCCACTTCCTCGCCCATGAGGACCGAGAACAAGGCCCCGGCGTTGGACCCCATGTCCCAGTTCACGCGGAGCATGGTCCGCCGCGTCGGGTCCATGGTCGTGTCCCACAACTGTTCGGCGTCCATTTCGCCCAGCCCCTTGAAGCGCTTGATCTCCATGCCGCGCCGCCCGATCTCGCGCAACCCGTGCAGGATCGAGGGCAGGTTCGGGCACTCGATCACGCGCGGGACACCCTTGGCGGGAACCTCGTCGCCCTCGCCGTCGCCCTGATCGTCCGCGGAGGTGGTACGCCCGGGCGTGTCGGTGATCCACGCGAAGCGCGCGGGAATCTTCTCGCCCGTCACGGCTTCCTGCTGATGTCCGGCCCAGGTTGTCGCGTCGACGGGAAGACCGCCCTGCCCCAGCTCGATGAAGAGCCGCTCCAGTTCGCGGTTCTCGTGCAGTTCGCGGATCACGGCATCACCGGCGTGGGTTGCGGCGGCGCCTTCACCATTCGCGGAACGGTCGGCGAGGCGAAGATTCCGCGTGGCGATTGTTTCGAGGGCTTGCGACTCGGACCAGGCGTAGGCCTCGCCCCCTCGCCAGGTGACGCGGTGCGTGGGCAGGCGACGCGACCCTGCGGGGTCCGCCTCGCGGGCCGTGAGCAGATCGGTGAACTTCAGCCCGCGGCGCTCGGCGATTTCGACGAGTTCGCCCACGCGGCGGAGGAGGAAGAGCGCCCGGCGGAGGGTCGGGCCGTGCAGCCGCGCCGCCTCGCGCACCGTCCACGACGCCGGCCCGCGCATCGTCACCTCGCGCGCGACCAGGGCCGCCCCGTCCAGGCCCATGTCGAGCAGCGCATCGTCGAGGGTCTTCTCGTTGAGCACGTACGTCGTCTTGCGGGCCTTCCCGCGGCCCTTGGCGAGTTGGAAGAGCGGGGGTTGCGCGATGTACACGTGCCCACGGCGGATCAGATCGGGCATCTGCCGGAAGAAGAACGTCAGCAGCAGCGTGCGGATGTGGCTGCCGTCCACGTCCGCGTCCGTCATGATGATGATCTTCCCGTAGCGGAGTTTTGACAGGTCGAGTTCGTTGCCGATGCCCACGCGCAGCGCCCCGATCAGCGTGCGGATCTCCTCGCTGTCGAGCATGCGGTCGATCCGGGCCTTTTCCACGTTCAGGATCTTGCCCTTGAGGGGGAGAATGGCCTGGGTTTCGACGTTACGTCCCTGGGTGGCGCTGCCGCCGGCCGAGTCGCCCTCGACGATGAACAGTTCGCTCTCCTCCACGTTGCGGGTCTTGCAGTCGCGGAGTTTGTGGGGCATGCTGCCGCTGTCGAGGGCGCTCTTGCGGCGGGTGAGTTCGCGGGCCTTGCGGGCGGCCTCGCGCGCCTGGGCCGCCACGATGCCCTTCAGGCAGAGTTTCTTGGCCTCCGACGGGTGCTCTTCGAGCCAGGTGTCGAGCCCCTCCCCCACCGCCGCGGCGACAAAGGTCTCGATCTCGGGGTTGAGGAGTTTTTCCTTGGGTTGGTTGTTGAAGGTCGGGCTGGGGAGTTTCACGGAGACGATGGCGACCAACCCCTCGCGCAGGTCCTCGCCCGTAGGGACGGGGTCTTTGTCCTTGATGATGCCGGCCTTCTTCGCGTAGGCATTGAGGGCGCGGGTGAGCGCGACCTTGAAGCCCTGAGCGTGCGTCCCGCCGTCCACGTTGTTGATGTTGTTCGCGAAGGTGAGCACCGATTCGTTGTACCCGTCGTGATACTGGAACGCGACCTCGCACACCAGGGCATTGGCGGCGTCCTCGCGCTTCACATAGACGGGCGAGGCCAGCGGCGTCTTGCCCGAGAGCAGGTGCTCGACGTACTCGACGAGGCCGTTCTTCGCGAGGAAGGTCTCGCTGTGGACGCGGCCGTCCGCGCCGACGCGTTCGTCGGTGAGGGTGAGCGTGACCCCGGGGTTGAGGAACGAGAGTTCGCGCAGCCGGGCCGCGAGGATGGCGAAGTCGAAGGTGGTGTCGGGGAAGATGGTGGGGTCGGGGCGGAAGGTGACGGTGGTGCCGCGCGTGCGGGTGGAGGCCGCGGGGATATTGCCGACGATTTTCAGGGGCGTCGTGACGCGCCCGCGTTCAAAGCCGATGCCGTAGACCTTGCCGTCGCGGTACACCTCGCAGTCGAGATACTCGCTCAGGGCGTTGACGCAGGAGACGCCCACGCCGTGCAGCCCGCCCGAGACCTTGTACGCGGATCCTTCCTGCTGGAACTTGCCCCCGGCGTGGAGCTTCGTCAGCACGACCTCGACCGCGGGCTTGCCGTTGAGGGTGGGGTCCTCGTGCTTCATCGGATCGGTGGGGATGCCGCGCCCGTCGTCGACCACCGCGCACGATCCGTCGGCCTGAATGGTGACTTGCACAAACGTCGCGTGCCCGGCCATGGCCTCGTCGATGGAGTTGTCGACCACCTCGTACACCAGGTGATGCAGCGCGTTCAGCCCGGTGCCGCCGATGTACATCCCGGGCCGCTTGCGAACGGCCTCCAGCCCCTCGAGCACCTGGATCTGGTCGGCCCCGTACGCACCGTTCACGGGCGCCGGTGGGGTTGATTCGGCATTGCTTTTCGTCGTCGTAGGGGCGTGCGTCATGTTGTTTTCTGCAGTTAGGGTACGGGCAGGTCAATCCGGGGTGTTTCAGGGCATGTTCACGTCCCGATTCCGAGAGCGCGGCTATCAGCCGGGAGTATACGTGAACTCCCGTTGTGTCGGCGGTAGTTTCAGCGGTTTTTCCCTAATAATATCGGCAATTTCACCATAGGATCCATACCCGAACATAAGGCCATGACGCATTCCAGAGCCGAGTTTCCAACGGGAATTCAGGCCGCTTTTGAGCACCCATTCTCGGGCCGGCTCACAACCCTATTTTTTATCGTACTTATACCGAACATTGAGGCCCATGCGGTAACCTCAACGGTTGTCACTAAGATCGTGCATGAGCCGAGTCCGGAGCGAGGCTGGAACGTCCATCGGGCGTCCCTTTATCCCGCCATGTGGCGGTGACGATCATCACGAAGATGTTCACGTGAGCGAGTTCGTGAAACTCGCCAAAGACCTGCCGAAGGCGACCCCGATCGTGTACGTGCTGCGCCCGCCGCCGATCTTCGTGGTCGGGATCGCCATGGTGTTCGTGGTCGTGGTGGGCGAGACACTTTCACGGGCGCTGTCTCTCCAACGCGTGATCCCGCTCGCGGTGCTCGGGGTGATCGTCGGCGTGCCGCTGATCATGGTGCTGCGTCGTCGACGGGCGAGGAAGGCGCCGAAGGACGCGCCGATTGCGCCGGCGAAGAAGCCGGACGAGTCGTATCGCCTGCGGGTGATGGGGAACCGCCACCAGGTCAACATGCTGGGCGAACTCCGGGCCGCGCCGTTCGAGCCGGTCATCGCGCCGGTGTACTTCGCGCTGCGCGGGAACAAGGCGGTGGTGATCACGGCGTGGGTGATCGTGAGCCTTGCGGTGTGCGCCGGGTACTTCTACGTGAAGCGGCACCTGGGCTGGATCGGCGGCGGCCACGTGCAGTTCTATGAATGGTGGGCGTGCTTCGGGCTCACGGCGGCCCCGCTGGCCTTCTTCTGGCCCACGTACGTGCGGGTCTCGCCGGGGCGGCTTGACGTGTTCGAGTATGGCCCGCTGGGGTCGGGCACGCCACGGGTGACAACCTACGACCTGCGCCTTCACCGGGTGCTGATCAACCTCCCCGGCTCGACGATCATCCTGACCCCCGATTCGGGTGAGAGCCGGGTCATCGATCTGGGCATGTGGAGCCCGAAGCCCTACGACCTGTACCGGGCCGTGTTCGAGGCCGCCCGCTGGAAGCACGAACGCCCGGCCTTGCCCGACGATGAACTGATCGGATGAGCCGCGAATTCCACGCGTCAGGGAACGACGCGCACGAGGCTGATGCGTTCGCTGAGCATCTCGTAGACCATGGCGATGTCGTCGGTGGCCATCCGGACGCAGCCCATGGACATTTCCTTGCCGATGGAGGCCGGCTCGATCGTCCCGTGCACGCCGAACCCGGTGTGAATCTTCGAATCGCCCAGCCCTTCCCAGCCGAGCCAGAACTCGCCGATCGGGTTCTTGGGGTCGTCGGCGGAGAAGGCTTCGCCCGTGCGCGGGTTGCGCCATGAGGGGTTCTCCATCTTGTTGCGGATGGTGAACAGCCCGACGGGGGTGCTGTTGCCATCGCCCAGCCCGACCGAGAATGAGCGGATGAACGTCCAGGTTTCGGGCTCGTCGGGTGAGCCGGCGAAGAGGTCGAGGCGGAACTCGGACTTGGTGACCACGGCGTGGAAGGGCCCGCGGACGAGTTTGAGTTTCTGGCCGAGTTTGAGCACGTCGGGGTTGGCCATGCCGTTGATGCGTGCGATGAACTTGGAATCCACCGTCAGTTCGCGCTTCTTGCGGATGCGGTCGAGCACGTCGCCGCTCTGAACGGTGTACGCCTCGACGAGCGGATCGCCGGGGGTGATTTTCGGGGAGAAGAGCAGGTCGCGGTTGATGGCCGTGAGTTTCTCGCGGATCAGGGCGCGGTCGAGCGGGGCGCAGTCCTTGTCGAGGTAGGCCCGGCTGAAGGTTTCGCGGGCCTCGACGAGTTTGCCCTGGGCGAAGGCCTGCTCGCCGGCGTCCATCTTCGCTCGCACCGACATGACCGAGGCGGTCGGCGTGACAATCGCGGGAGGTGTGGGCGGGTTGGAGGTCGGGTCACTCTTGATCGTCGGCGGCGTCCCGTTGGCCTGGGTGACGTCCGCCGGGGGGGGCTTGGTGCCGTCGGTCGCCGGGGTCGCGCCCGAGGGGGTGGCAAACTTCGCCGCCGAATCGCTGGCGTTCGGGCCTTGTGCACCGAGCACGTTCGAGGGAGTGTTGCCGGCGTTGTTGGCCGGCGCGGGCGTGCCCGTGTTCGGAGCCTTCGTCAGCGTTGGGTCGCCCTTAGGGGGCTGATCCTTCGTGGGGAGCATGGTGAACAGCGCGTACACCCCGGCGGCACAGACCACCAGGAGCAGCACGATCACCAGGGGCTTGTTGGCACCCATGCCCGCGGGGCGCGACGCCATGGACCGCCCGGCCGGGGTTGAACGCTCAGACTGCGAAGGAAGCGCCATCGGTAATCCTCCCTGCGAACTCGTTGCCCGCCTCCGGCGGGCCTGCCCCACTCACGCTTCGCGGACGAGCACCCGGGTGGGTGTCACCACCGCGTCCAGCCGCACGTCGCCCTCGCCCATCGGGACGTGCTCGACGACCTGTTCGTCGAGCGCGACGCCCGCCTTGAACGCGCGGACCGTGCGAAGAAATCGATCATAGAAGCCGGCCCCTCGACCTACCCGACCGCCGACGGCGTCAAACGACACCCCGGGGACCAGCACGAGGTCGATCTCGCGCGGGGGGACGACCGCCGCCTCGGGCAACGGTTCGCGGATGCCCCGCTTCGGCTCGGTCAGCCCCTCACCCCACGAGGCGATCCGGGCGGCCTGAAGTTCGCCGTTGGCCCAGTTGGCGCGGGGAAGGCAGACCAATCGCCCTGTACGGGCGCACGCCTCGGCCACACCCCGGAGGTTCAGTTCGCGCGACGTGGGGTGGTAGAGCATGACGACACGGGCATCGCGGTAGGCAGGGAGCGTGAGCACGTGCGCACACACCGCCGACGAGGCCTGTACCCACTGCTCGGGCGACACGGCGCGGACGGCCGCGCGCATGCGCTCGCGCAGGGCGGCCTTGGCCTCGAGGAGGGACGCCGATTGGGTCATCACGCTGACCATAGGGACCACGGGCGGATTGGACTTCGGCGCGAAAGCGGCCCACCGCCGCCGGCACGCGCGCCTGTCCTTATCGACTCGCCGATTCGGATTCGATGAATCCGCATTCGGGACACGGGCGGTCACAGACGCCGCGCCGGTCGTACCCGCAGGACGGGCATACGTACGGCGGGCGCATGGCGGCTCGGCGGGCATGGAGGCCCCAGCGGATGATGGCGGGCGTCGTGATGGCATGAAGCGTGCCCACCCCCACGAAACACCAGATGTTCATGGGTGATGGAATCGAGGCGATGGGCCAGGCGATGGCCAGGGCAACCACCCCCGCGACGGCAATCCATGTATCGCGGGTCAGAACCCACAGCACGATCAGCGTGCCCAGGTCGATCGTGATGCCCGCCATGAGTCCCGCGTCGATCATCGGCCAGCCAGCGGGCACCAGGCCTGCGTTCTTATACACGTGCGCCAATCGCAACCAGGCGCCGGCGGCCAGGAACATCCACGCGACAATCAGCCCGCCCAAAATGAGCCGGCGGCGCCCGGGCGCCAGGTGCAGGGCCACCAACAAGGGAATGCCCGCCCACGGAAAGAGCGTTGGGACGTACGCCATCAGCCCCTGGGCGACGATGCCGTAGATCGTGACGTCGTACATCACGTCCGGCCCGAACAGGTGCGAGACCAACCGCTGCCCTTGGTAGCGGATGTCCACCCCCCAGGCGAGCATCCCGACGATCGCCGCGAGCACGAACAGCAGAGTGTACCCCACAGGCCCAAAGCCCCAGATAGGACGAACGTGATTCGCTGAACGCCGGGGAAGCACTCGGGTTGAATATACCGGGACGGAGGGCGTCCCGATGCGAATCGACGCCGCGAGGGATGTTGGCGGAGCAATCCGAACCCGCTCAGGGCTTGGGGCCCACCATGTAGTTGGGGGATTCCTTCGTGATCAGGATGTCGTGCGGGTGGTTCTCGACGACCGTGGCGGCGGAAACGCGGCAGAAGCGGGCCTTGGTCCGCAACTCCTCGATCGTGCGACACCCAGTGTAGCCCATCGCGCTGCGCAGGCCCCCAACCAGTTGGTAGGCGAACTCGGCGAGCGTGCCGCGGAAGGCCACCAGACCCTCGACCCCCTCGGGCACGAACTTGCGCGTGACCGAGCCGTCGGCGGCGACCTTGTCGGCCTGGCGGTAGCGGTCGGCGGACCCGGCGGACATGGCCCCTTCGCTGCCCATGCCGCGGTAACTTTTGTACCGTCGGCCGTGGGTGATGACGACCTCGCCGGGGGATTCCTCCAACCCCGCGAAGAGCGACCCCATCATGACGGCGGAGGCCCCGGCGGCGATGGCCTTGGGGATGTCCCCGCTGAGGCGGATGCCCCCGTCGGCGATGACGGGCACGTCGCTCCCGAGGTCGGCGATGGCCTGGGCGACGTGCATGATGGCCGTCACCTGCGGCACGCCCACGCCCGTTACCACGCGCGTCGTGCAGATGCTGCCCGGGCCGATGCCGACCTTGACGGCGTCGGCGCCGGCCTCGACGAGATCGCGGGCGGCCTCCGGGGTCGCGATGTTCCCGGCGATGACCTGCACGCCGGGGAACTTTGCTTTGACGTCGCGCACGGTCTGGAGAACGTTCTCGCTGTGCCCGTGGGCGGTGTCGATGACCAGCACGTCCACGTCCGCGGCGAGGAGGGCCTCAACGCGGTCGAACTGGAAGACCCCGACGGCCGCGCCGCAGCGCAGGCGACCGCGCCCGTCGCGGCAGGCCCTGGGGAACTGCGCCTGCCGATCGATGTCCTTCATGGTGATCAGCCCGGCGAGGCGCCCGGCGGCGTCGACCAGGATGAGTTTCTCGACCTTGTTCTCGTTGAGCGTTCGCTCGGCGGTGTCAAGGGTTGTGTCGGCGGGGGCGGTGATGAGGCCCGAGGCGGTCATGACGTCGCGGACCTTGACGCCGGTGTTCTCGACGAACTTGAGGTCGCGGCGGGTGATGACGCCGAGGACTTTGCCCTTGCCGCGGAGGTTGGTCGAGCCATCTTCGGTGACGGGGAAGCCCGAGACGTTGTGGGCCCGCATGAGGTCCTTGGCGCGGGCGACGGTGTCGTCGGGGCCGAGGGTGATGGGGTCGAGGATGATGCCGTTGGCGGATCGTTTGACCTTGGCGACCTCGCGGGCCTGGGCCTCGACAGAGAGGTTCTTGTGAATGATGCCCAGGCCGCCCTCCTGCGCCAGGGCGATGGCCAGGGCGGACTCCGTGACGGTGTCCATGGGGGCGGAGACGAGGGGGATGTTGAGCGCGATGCCGCGGGTAAGGCGGGTGGCGGTGTCGGCGTCGGCGGGCATGACCGCGGATCGCGCGGGCAGGAGCAGGACGTCGTCGAAGGTGATGCCGTCGAAGGCGATGCGGTCGGCGGGCATGAACCCCGCGGGCGAAGGCCCCGGGCCGGCGGCTGAACGTTTGGCGGTGGTCACGGTCCCCATGGGATAGGGTTGGGGGGTTGGGGGGGAGTGTCAAGGAAGGCCGCGGCCGCCTGTCATTCAGGCCGCGTCGCCACCATCGCGGCGAGACCGGGAGAGCGTCGGG
>BQMO01000006.1 GCA_022180725.1 Phycisphaerae bacterium | reverse complement strand
CTTGTTCCATGCTGGTGATGTGTGTGCACGTACCGCTTCCTTCGTGTTTGTCTGTCTTGCTTTTTTTTTTTATGTATACGGCGACCACCGAGCTCTACACTCTTCCCCTACACGACGCTCTTCCGATCTACCACCGACGACCGCCGTTACACCGGCACGCTCGTGCAGCGCCTGGGCGACCAATCGCTGGAATCCGCCGCCCAGCGCCGGCTGAACATCCTCATGCGGTGCGCGGGGGACATGCCCACGGCCCGCGCGCCCGACGACATCGCGGCGGTGGCGCTGCGGGCGCTGGTCGAGGGGTCGGGCTTTCCGCGGTGCGCGATTCTTCGCGTGGCCGGGCAGGATGCCGTGGAAATTCTCGCCGCCCACGGGTGCGAGGATGCGCGGTTCAGCCGCTCGCTCCTCCAGGCCGCCGCCGAGAGGGACAACCACGGGCAGACCGTGATCCTCAACCCCGGGCAGGTGACGACCGGGCACGAACTCGGGCAGAGCATCACGATGCTGGACATCTCGGCGGCGGTGTGCGCGCCCGTCATGGTCGAGCGCCTGCCCGAGGCGCGTTCCGACGCGGGGTTCGGCGCCGCCTCGGCGCCCGCGGCAGTGCTCGCGCCCGAGGCGTTCGTCTACCTCGACGCACGCGGAGAGGCCGCGGCACGCCATCCGGCGTCATCCGAAACCGTGGCCTTCTGCCAGGCCGTCGCGCGCCTCGCGGGGCTGGCGCTGTCGAACCAGGCCCGCGCCGCCGTCGAACGCGAATCGCACCGGCGCGAGGGCGAACTCAACGCCGCCCGCGAGGTGCAACGCATCATCATGCCCCCGCCCTCGGGCCGTTTCGCGTGCGCGGACGGGTTAACGCTCACGTATCACGTCGCGTCGATCCCCGGGCGGCTGGTCGCCGGCGATCTCTTCGACATCTTCGCGATCGACGACGCCCGCGTGGGCGTGCTGCTGGGCGACGTGGTGGGCAAGGGCATCGCCGCGGGCATGGTGATGGCCAACGTGCAGGCGCATCTTTCCCGACTCATGCGGAGCGAGCGCGACCCCACCCCGGCGCTGAACGAGGTCGGGCGGCTTGTCGCCCGCTACTCCGACCGCCTCGCCGAGGAGCACGGCCGGGTGAGCCTCTTCGTCTCCCTCTTCGCCGCCGTCATCGACCTGCGCGCGCGAACCATGCGGTACGCCGACGCGGGCCACGGCTACGGGCTGCTCCGCCGTCCCGGGGCCGCGCCCGAGCGCCCGTTCATGCTCGGCGGGGCGCCCCTGGGGGTCTCCCCCGAGAGCGCGTACGAATCGACGACCATTTGCGTCGAGCCGGGGGCGCGGCTCATCCTGTTCAGCGACGGGCTGATCGAACAACGCAACGCCGACGGCAAACCCTTCGGCCTGGACCAGACCCTCGCCGCGCTGCGTGCGCTTCGTTCACCGGAGGCCGAGGTCGAGGACCTGATCGAGTCGGTGCGGAGTCACTGCGGCCCGGACTCGGGCTTCGCCGACGACATCACGGTGGCGTCGCTGGCGATGGAGTGACAAGCCGCCGTCCACACCGGACATTCCGGGATTCTCATTCGTCGTGATCCTCGTCGTCATCGACCGCGCGCCGCTCGGCCGGCCTCGGGGTTCGGGGTTCGTCGCGCTCGGCGTCGCCCAGGCGAAGCGAGACGCCCAGCACCGGGATCGTCACGGTCCGTGTCGGGGCGTCATAGCGAGAGACGAGCGCCCACGCCCAGGCGCCGGCCAGGAGCACGAGCACCACGGCCGCCATCGGGCGCGCGGAGGGAATGCCCGCGCCCGGGTCGGCCTGCTTGCGACCGTGCACCATGCTCGCCGTGATGTTCTCGCGATATCGAATCGTGTGAAGCGCGACGCCCAGGACGTGCACCCCCGCCGCGGCGGCCAGGGCATACGCGCAGACCTCGTGAATGTCCTTGACCCCTTCATAGCCGCGCCCGAGCAGCACGCCGGTCACCGCCAGGGCCGCAACGAGCAGGAGCATGAGCAGGATGACGTACGCCGACGCGGGGTTGTGCCCGAGGTGCCGCGTGCCCCCGCCGCGCGACGCGCCCTTCATGTAGGCCACGACAGCCCGAGGGCTGAACCAGAACGACCCGAAGCGCGCGTACCGCGTGCCCACGAACCCCCACACGATCCGCAAGGCCACGAGAAGGGCCAGCGTCAGGCCGATCAGGGCGTGATACGGGAACAGGGCGCTGTCGTCGTCCAGCGCCAGCGCGATCACCCCCGCGGACCCAAGCCCC
The DNA here is from genome assembly GCA_022180725.1 of Phycisphaerae bacterium. GTDB lineage: Bacteria > Planctomycetota > Phycisphaerae > Phycisphaerales > UBA1924 > RI-211. The sequence goes on along the minus strand of BQMO01000006.1, from coordinate 121,833 downwards.
GCCACGAGCAGCCCATGGAAGATTCGAACAGGCAGGTCCCAGATCAGCGTGCGAGTCATGGCAGCCTCCTTCGGCGACGCGTCGGCCGTATTATAGATAATGATATCCATATTGCGGGACCGGCTCCGCGACGCTCGATGACCCCAACGCACGACGGGCGGAACGCTCCTCCGGCGTCCCGCCCGTGTCGTGCAAGAAAACAGAGTGCCGATCAGATCCGGCGGCGGCGCGAGGCCGACAGCAGCCCGAGCGCCAGCAGCGCGACCGCGCCCGGGGCCGGCGTCAGCCGGATCGGCGTGCCGTTGAGGAACGTCCCCGCGAACTCGCCCCCGCAGCCGAAGTCCTTGTAGTAGAGTTTCTTGCCCGCCAGATCGAGCACCGACCCCGCCATCAGTCCAAGCCGCTCGACATAGATGACCTCGGCCCCGGGCAGCGCGTCCTCGCTGCCCCACAGGTCCGTCAGCGTCACGCGGCTGTTGTTGGTCAGGCAGAGCGACTCCAGCGCGAAGGGCGTGGCCAGCCCGGCGAACGTGTCGCCGCCCAGGTCGTGGCTGGCGATCTCGAGCCGCACGAAGCCGTTGGCCGTGGTCTTGGCGCCGTTGTAGACGATGTGAATGTCATTCCAGTTGTTCCCGGCGGGCCGGGCCACGTTGTTGAGGCCCGAGTCGCCCTTGATCTCGATGGTGCCGCGCCCGGTGATGCTCGCGAGCGAGGGGCTGAGCGTCCAGTACGAGTTGGTGAGTTCCAGCCGCGCGTTGGGCGCCCCCGCGGGCGTATCGAACTCGAGTTTGCCCCACTGGAGCATGGCCTCGCCGACCGTGGTGGTGTGCCGCAGGATGCCCGGGCCGTCGGCCACGCTCGAGGCCACCCGCGCGACGGCGTTGCCGCTGATCTCGAATCGTCCTGTCGCCTCGGCGACGCCCCCGCCGCGAACATCCAGGCTCGAAGCGCCCCGGAGTTCGATGCCGGTGTAAATCGTCCCGAAGACCGTGGTGGGAACGCGGCCCTTGAGCATGCCGCCCGCCTCGACGCGGATGTTCCCCACGCCCTCGTTGAGGATCCACCCCTCAACATACCCCCCGCGGGCGGGCGTGCCGCTGATGGTGACCTGCCCACGGTTGTTCAGCCGCCCATCGGTGATCAGCATGCCACCGCCCTGCACGCGAACCGTGCCGACGTTGTCCAGGCGGTCCACGTCGGCCCGAGCGGTTCCCGTCGCGTCGCCGCGCACGGTCAGCGTGGCGCCGGCGTTGTTCTGGAAGACGGCGGTCCGTCGGCCCGCGCCGTTGGTGACGCTCAGCACTCCCGCGGAATCCACCGTGAACTGCCCCCAGTTGCGCACCGCGAGCGGATCGCGTCGATTGACGCCTTCCCCCGTGAAGTCCGGCAGGAACTTTCCCACCTCGAGCGTGCCCTTCGTGACGGACACGGCCCCGGAGTTCATCATGCCCAGGTCGACGAGGGCACGTCCACCGTCGATCTGGAACCTCGCCCCGCCGTCGTTGTAGAGCACGGCGTCGGTCTTGCGCGAGGGCAGATACGCCCCGAACCGCGCGTCGCCGTTGTTCTTGATGGTGATCGTGCCGACGTTGTGCATACTCCAGCCAATATCCATCGAGGCACGGTCGTTCGTACCGCCCACGAGGATGACCCCCCCGTTGAGCGCCCCCGTGCCCGTCCGCCGCCCGTTCTTCTCGCCCACCGTGCCCGTCACCTTCAGCGTGCCCTTGCGCACGTCGAGCGTCACGTCGTTGAGCAGCCCGTCGAGGTTCGCCGTGTTCGAGGTGATCCGCACGGTGATGTCGCGGTCGGCGAAGCGCGTCGGGTCCAGCCGCACCACGTCGTTGTCGCGCGGCACCTGGGCCACACCCGTGGACGTCCGCCCCCAGCGGTTCGCCGTGTTCCAGTCCATGTTCCCGCCGTCGATGAACTCCGCGAACACGCGCTTGCCCGCCACCCCGTTGCCGTCGATGAACGGCCGCTGCGCGTCGACACGCACGGCCTGCGACCAGTTCGCGCCGTCGTCGGCCCGCCCGCCCGAACGCGTGATCCCCACGATCTCCCACTGCGCCGGATCGCCGGGTGCCGCGATGTTCACCATGTGCGGCCCGCCCGAATCGCCCGGCTGCGAGTAGTCGCCGTTCGCCGCCACGCCGTTGCTCCGGTAGCTGTACAGCATCGCCGTTCGGCTGTGGATGCGGAAGGTGCCCTCTTTCTTGCGGCTGTGCGGCGAAGGGGCGGAGTTGTCCGTGAACCCGATCACCGTCAGCCGCGTGCCCACGGCCTGCCCCGCGTTCGCCAGCACCGGGTTCGCGCCCGGGCTGGGCGGACGGTTCAGCACCAGCATGATGCCCACGTCGTTCTCCGACAGCGCCTCGGCCTGCGCGAAGCGACGCTCGTAGTTCGGGTGCTGCACGCCCAAGGCCGCGTACCGCGTTCCCCCGAGTTGGAACCGCTCGAACTGGACGTCCATCCGGTCCCCGATCGGGCCGGTGGCGTGCGGGTCGATGACGTGCGCGCACGTCAGCACGCGCCCCTCGCCCAGGTACGCCCCCGTCCCGATGTGGTTGTTCAAGGCGGTGAAGATCGTCTGCACCCGCCCGACAAACGGGTATGGGTCGGGGTTCCCGACCACCACGGCCGTCGGCCCATCGATCGCCAACGCCGATCCGCACGCCGAACCCGCCACCAACACCAACCGCAACGCTGTGAGATTCCGTGCCATTGCTGACCTCCTCGGGGGGCCATGCGGCCCGCGAGGTAGATCAACGCGGTATCCGGCGGTCACTCACGCCGAACGGCACACTTTGTGACCGGGATGTGTATCCCCTGTATCACCGACTGTGCCACGGCTTCCGGCTCGGCGGATGCCGTGCACGCGCGCCCGGGATCACACCCCCCGCACGGCTTGCCGAAAACCGGCAAGCCGTGGCACCTGAATCTCGAACGCGAGCCTTGATGAGGAAGGGGCCTACCGCCCCGACTTGTACCCGCGGATGAGCCGCTTGGGGGGCAGTTTCGTCGGCACGATCCCGCCGGGGAACTTGGACAGGTCCACCTTGTCCGGCTCGGCGGCGGGAAGCGTCGGCTTGAGCGTCGCCTCGACGCGGTTGGTCTTTTCCGGTGCGGGCGCGTCGGCCCCCGCGGGCGCGTCGGCGAGCGTCAGCCCGCCCTCGCGCCGTCCGCCACGCGTCTCCCCGCGCCACCCGGGCGGGGCCTCGCTGGGCTTGAAGTCCGGGTACGCCAGTTTGGGCACCTCGGCGTTGATGAGGTTCTCGACGTTGCTCAGCAGGTCGCCCTGCTCGGGGGTGACGAAGGTCCACGCCACCCCGCCGCGGCCCGCGCGGGCCGTCCGCCCGATGCGGTGCACGTACACCTCGGGGTCTTCGGGGATGTCGAAGTTGATGACGTGGGTGATGCCCTCCACGTCGATGCCGCGGCTGGCCAGGTCGCTGGCGATGAGCACGCTCAGCGTGCCCGTGCGCAACTGCTCCATGGTCTTGTTGCGCTTGCCCTGGGGCATGTCCCCGTGGATGGCGTGGCTCTCGATGCCGCGCTCCGTGAGGCCCCGCGCCAGTTCATCCACCGTGCGCTTCAGGCGACAGAAAATCAACGTGATCGCCGGCTCCTCGTGCCGCAACAGGTGCAGGAGCAGCCGCTTCTTGTCCCACTGGTTCACCGGCAGGTAGTACTGCTTCACCATCGACACGGTGAGCGAGCCGCTGTGGACGACGATCTTCTCCGGGTCGCGCAGGTACCGCCGGGCGAGTTTCTCGATGTCGGGCGAGATCGTCGCCGACACCAGCACCGTCTGCCGACTCGGAGGCGTCTTCTCCAGAATCTTGCGGATGTCCTCGCGGAAACCGATGTCGAGCATGCGGTCCACTTCGTCCAGCACCACCGCCTTGATGTTGCGGAAGTGCAGGTGCCCGCGCTCGAGCATGTCCATCACGCGGCCCGGCGTGCCCACCACGATGTGCGCGCCCTTCTGGAGTTTGCCCGCCTGGGTGTGCACGGCCTGCCCGCCGTACAGCGTCATCACCCGGATCGGACACTCCTTCCCCCCGATGTCCTGCAACTCGTGCGTGATCTGGATCGCCAACTCCCGCGTCGGCGCCAGGATCAGCGCCTGGAAGGGCGTCTCGGTGTCGAGGTTGTTCAGCAGCGGCAGCCCGAACGCCGCCGTCTTGCCTGTCCCCGTCTTGGCCTGCCCCAGCACGTCCTTGCCCGCGAGGATCGCGGGGATGAGCATGGATTGCGTCTTGGTCGGGTGCTTGAAGCCGACCTGCTCCAGCCCCCGCAGCACCCCGGGCTTGAGGTTCAGGTCCGCGAAGGTGTGCGTTTCGTCGAAGATCTCGCCCTTCACCGGCGTCGCGGGGATGTAGTGGTCCGCGAGCGGGTCGCCGGGGATGCCCTCGTGCGGGTTGGTGTTCGTCCTGGAGCCGTCGGTCGGCGGATCGTTCATCGGGTTGGCGGAGTCGGGCGTGCTAGTCATCGGCAAGGGTGTGGCTGGAGTCATAGGGCTTATCGGCCTGCGAGCGCGACGGCGGCAGGGGTGAATCGGCGGATTTCAGCCGGTGCGGTGCTCGGCGGAGAAGCCGATTCGTGCGTCCCCGACGGCGGAAAAGTTGACAATAGTAGGCCTCCGCGACGCCTTGACGCCCGCCGCCTTCGTGATAGTCTGGTGCCTTCGTCCCCCGGCACGTGGGCGATTCCACAGGAGCACTCATGCGGACCATCTCGATTCTCGGCATGGCGGCGGGTCTGGCCCTCGCCACGGGTACCGCCTTCGCGCAGGTTCAATCCCCCGACGGCGCGTTCGAACTCCTCAAGGAAGTCCCCGCGGCCGTCGCCGCCAAGCGCGCCAACGTCCGCCCCACCCTCGGGCAGCCCATCCGCGTCCACTGGGACGCGATGACCGCGTCGCTTGACGCCGCCCCGCTCGAGTTCACCCCCCAGGCCGCCCACCCCATCACCTTCACCCTGCCCATGCCCGACGGCGCGTGGGCGCGGTTCGCCGTCGTCGAATCTCCGGTCATGGAGCCGGGGCTGGCGGCCCAGTTGCCGGGCGTCAAGACCTACCTCGGCCAGGGGCTGGACGACCCCGCGAGCACGGTCCGCCTCGACTACACCCCGCACGGCTTTCACGCCCAGGTGCTCAGCGAGTTTGGGTCGTGGTACGTCGATCCCTACTCCTTCGACGACACCACAACCGTGACCTCATACTGGAAGCGCGACTGCGAGCCGCAGCCCGGCGGGTGGCAGTGCCACACCGACGAGCACGACGAAGTCGCCTGGACGCCGGGCTATGTCGACCGGGCGATCGTGAACCTCAAGACCTACCGCCTGGCGATGGCCGCCACGGGCGAGTACACGATCTTCCACGGCGGGACGGCGGCGCTCGGGCAGGCGGCGATCGTGACCGCGGTCAACCGCATGAACCAGATGTACGAGCGCGACCTCGCCGTGCGCTTCGTCCTCGTCGCCAACAACATCAACATCGTGTACACCAACCCCGCGACCGACCCGTACCTCAACACCGGGTCGAGCACCGACCTGACCAACAACCAGAACACCTGCAACACCGTCATCGGGAGCGCCAACTACGACATCGGGCACCTGCTCTGCACCGGCAGCGGCGGGGTGGCCACGCTCTCCTCCGCGTGCAGCAGCGCCAACAAGGCCCGCGGGCTTTCGGGCCAGCCCAGCCCCATCAACGACCCCTTCGTCATCGACTACGTCTGCCACGAGATGGGCCACCAATACGCCGGGCGGCACTGCTTCAACAACTGCGGCGGGAGCGCGGGCGACAGCCAGACCTACGCCTACGAACCCGGCTCGGGCGTCACCATCATGGCCTACGCCGGCATCTGCGGCAGCACCAACCTCCAGTCCAACTCCGACGCCATGTTCCACTCCGGCAGCATCGACCTCATGGCCGCCTTCGTCGCCGGCACCACCTGCCCCACCACCACCGTCACCGGCAACAACACGCCCACCGTCAGCGCCGGCTCGGCCTACACCATCCCCAAGCAGACCCCCTTCACCCTCACCGCGACCGGCTCGGACCAGGACGGCGACGCCGTCACCTACTCCTGGGAGCAGCGCAACACCGCCTCGGGCGTCGTCGCCCTGGGCACCGACAACGGCACCAACCCCATCCAGCGCACCTGGCTGCCCACCAGCAGCCCCGCCCGCACCATCCCGCGCCTGTCGAACCTCCTGAGCAACACCTTCGCCACGGGCGAGATGCTCCCGCAGGTGGCCCGCGCGAACCTCGCGTACCGCGTGGTGGCCCGCGACAACCGCGCGGGCTTCGGCGGCATCGCCGTCAGCAACGTCTCGATCGTGGTGGACGGCGTCTCCGGGCCGTTCACCGTCACCAGCCCCAACACCAATGTCGCCTGGTCGGGCGTGCGCACCGTCACCTGGAACGTCGCCGGCACCACCGCCGCCCCGGTCAACTGCGCCAACGTCAAGATCAGCCTCTCGACCGACGGCGGGAACACCTTCCCCACGGTCCTGCTCGCCAGCACGCCCAACGACGGGTCGCAGGACGTCACCCTGCCCAACCTCACCACGAGCCAGGCCCGCATCAAGGTCGAGGGCGTCGGCAACATCTTCTTCGACATCTCCAACACCAACTTCAGCATCACCCCTGCCACAGGCGTGGCCTTCTCGGGCACGGGCGTGAACACCGCCAACGACGCCGCCCCCAACGGCAACAACAACGGACGCATCGACCCGGGCGAATCCAACATCGCCGTCACCGTGCAGATGGTCAACTCCGGCGCCCAGACGGCCACCAGCGTCACGGGCACGCTCACCTCGCTTACAGGCACCGCGTCGATCGTGTCGGGCACCGCGGCCTACCCGAACATGGCCGTCGGCGTGCCGCAGACCAACTCCACACCCTTTGTCATCGCCGTCTCACCCTCGCACCCCTGCGGGAACCCCATCACCCTGCGGCTCTCCATGAACTCCGCGCAGGGGTCGGGCACCTACGACTTCAGCCTGCCCACCGGTCTGCCCGGCGGCACCAGCGAGTTCACCTACTTGTACACCGGCCCCGCCGTGGCCATCCCCGACAACAACCCCGCGGGCGTCACCGTGCCCCTCGCCATCTCCGGCTTCACCGGCTCGCTCACCGACGTCAACTTCCGCTTCGACGGCACGTCCTGCTCGGCCACGCAAGGCAGCACCACCGTCGGCCTCGACCACTCCTACATCGGCGACCTCATCGTGACGCTCATCGCGCCCGGCGGCGCGCCCAGCGTCACCATCATCGACCGCCCCGGCGTCCCCGCGTCGCAGTTCGGCAACAGCGGCAACAACTTCTGCCAGACCGTCCTCGACGACCAGGGCACGCTCGGCCCCATCGAGGACGCCGCCGTCGCCGCCGCTCCCTTCACCGGGTCGTGGACGCCCAACAACCCGCTGTCCGCCTTCAACGGCATCAACCCCAACGGCACGTGGACCCTCTTCGTCTCCGACAACGCCAGCGCTGACGTCGGCAACATCCGCGCGTTCTCCCTCATCCTGACCCGCACCTCCGCCACCACCTGCCAACCGCCGCTCCCCACCGGGTGCGACGCGGACGTCAACTGCGACGGCGCTGTCAACGGCCTCGACGTGGAGGTGCAGGAACTGGCCGTCGGCGGCGACCTCTCGGATTACTGCCAGGCCGACCCGGATTTCAATCAGGACGGCGCGATCAACGGCCTTGACGTCGAAGCCGTCGAACTCGTCGTGGGCGGCGCGCCGTGCCCGTAAACGCCCGACGTGTGACCCCACACGGGATGCGGCATGACGGCGACCTCGACGGCGGAATGCGCCCCACCGCATTGCATTTTCGCACGCACGTCGCGGCGCAGCGTCATCGTTACGGACACTCACCCGTCCCAACGGCTGTCTCGACGCTCGCCACGTCGAACCCGTTGATCGCGCCGTCGCTGTTGAAGTCCGCGTCGGGCAGGCAATAGTCGGCCAGATCCCCCCCCACCGCCCGCTCCTGCACCTCGACATCCACCCCGTTGGCCGCCCCGTCGCAGTTGACGTCGGGGCTGCACGCGCACTCGTCGGGCACGCCGTCGCCGTCGAGGTCGAGACTCGTCCCCGAGGCGATGTCGCATCGGTCGTCGACGCCATTGGTGTTGCAGTCGGTCGGCGGCGGGAAGAACGCCGCGAACAACGCCTGCACTTCGAGTTGCGCCTTCAGTTGCGCCCCGTACGGGGTGTAGTGCACGCCGTCGGCGAGGTAGGGCGCCCCGTTCTGCGGCGTCCACCCCGCCTCGTGCGTCAGCCGCCGCGAGTTCAGCGCGCACACCAGGGGGTCCGCCAGCGCCATGTCCCGGTGAATGCCCGGCTGGGCGTCGAGATACTCCCCGGCCTCCGGGTCGGGCAGGTTGGTCCGCGCGGGGTCCGAGATCAGCACGATCGGCAGGTCCGCCCGCGTGTGCTGGCGAAGATACGCGATGACCCACTCCAGGTCCGCGCGGTAGCGCGCCGGCGTGATGCGCACCGGGTCGGGCGGGGGCGTATTCCCGCTGGCGTCGTTGGCCCCGTAGCAGATGAACGCGACGTCCGGCCCGAGCGCGCCGATCATCGGCCCGCAGGCGGGGTGGAAGTACGCGAGATCCAGCGCCTTGTACCCGCCGCGCGACAGGCTGGTGATCGCCCACCCGCGAGGGTCGGCCAGGTTCACGAACCGCGCCGCGACCAAGTCCGTGAAGGCCGCCGAATCCGTCCCGGCGAGTTCCACCTGCATGTACTGCCCCGCCCCCATCGGCAGCGGGCCGAATCGCTGCGCGCGAAACTCGGGCGTGCCGCTCTGGAGCCCCATCGCCGAGTTGTAGAACGCCGTGCTCGGGAAGAAGAACCCCGTCTGCGCCGTAGGCGCCGGCGTCACGCGCACCCGCACCTCGCCGCTGCTGGCGTTGGTCGCGGCGAGCACGTCCAGCCCGATCGGGTCGGTCCGGTCGAAGAACGGCCCCAGGCCCGAGAGCATCGCCGACGGCGACACGTTCGCGCAGTCATGCTGGAGCATCAGCAGGTTGCCGTACACCTGGTTGCCGTTGATGTTGTTCCCGTTCGTCGTCGACGTCTTGGCGGGCGAGAGGCCGGGGACCGTCTCCGCCTCACTCAGCCGCGAAACCGTCAGCCCGCCCGGGATGTTCCCGCCGCGCCACAGCCAGTCCGCCCAGGGTGACCCGCCCCCCGTGCTCGCGCCCAGTTGCATCCACGGCGTCTCGGGGGCATTGCCCACACGCGCCCACAGTTCATATTGCAGACGCGGAATGTACACCGCCCCCGCCCCGCCCGGGGCCGTCTCCTGCGAATCTCCCAGCAGCACCACCCGCACTGTCCCGCACCGCGACTTCGTGAACAGGCTGGTAAAGACCTGCGGCGACTGGGTCGTGACGTACGGCACATCCAAATACGGCTGCGCAACCGCCGACGCGCCCAGCGCGCAGCACGACACCACGGCCCAACGACGTCCACGCATCGGACTAAGCCTCCCGCGGCCGAGTCTACCCGATCACGGCCGTGATGCAATGGAAATTCTCGGACCGGGTGGCCCACAACGAGTGCCCAACGTTGGGGGACCCCGCCTATATACGGCGAGTCCGCGGCATCATCCGTGGATCATCCGACCCTCGCTGCCCAGGGCCGCGTCGTGGATGGCCTCGTGCATCGTCGGGTGCGCGTGCATCGTCGCGATGAGTTCCTCGGTCGTCGCCTCCAGCCGTCGGGCCAGGGTCATCTCGGCGATCAGTTCCGTCGCCTGGTCGCCGAAGATGTGCGCCCCGAGCACCTCGCCCCGGGGCAGACCGCGGAGTATCTTCACGAACCCATCCGTGTGAGCCGCGGCGATGGCCTTCCCGTGGGCCGTGAAGCCGTACTGCCCCACCGCGTAGTCCTTCCCCTTCACCTTGCCCATCTCGACGAGTTTCTGCTCGGTGAGGCCCACGCTGGCCACCTGCGGGATGCAGTACGTGCACCCGGGGATGTTCCCGTAATCGATGGGGTACGGCTCGTGGTGCCACTTCTTCGCCCGCCACGCGATCCGCTCCACACACAGGATCGCCTCTTCCATCGCCACGTGCGCCAGCCACGGCGGGCCGATCACGTCGCCCACCGCGTACACGCCCGGCAGGTTCGTCTTGTAGTCGATCGCCTCGCTCCTGGTCACGCCCGGCTTGAAGTCAGTAACGATGTGCCCCTTCTCGACCTTCAGCCCCAGCGACGCGTCGCACAGCCCGTCGGTCCGCCCTACCACCCCGATGGCCAGCAGCACCCGGTCGGCCTCGAGCACGGCCTTGCGGCTCTCGTCGGCCTTGCCCCCCGCCATCGGCGCCACCGTCACCTTCACGCCCGTCGCCGACTTCTCCACCGCCAGCGTCGTGTGCGACGTGAGGATGTTCATCCCGTGCTTCTTGTACAGCTTCTCGATCGCCGCGGAAACGTCCTTGTCCTCCACCGGCAGCACGCGGTCCATCATCTCGACCACGGTCACCTTCGTGCCCATGGCGTGGTAGAAGTACGCAAACTCCATCCCGATGGCCCCGGCCCCGACCACGACGAGGTTCTTGGGCTGCTCCTTGTTGAACATCGCCTCGCGCGCGCCCCAGATCCGGTCGCCGTCGAACTTCGCGAACGGCAGGTCGCGCGCCACGCTCCCCGTCGCCACGATCACGTGGTCGGCGGTGATGGTCTCGATCACCTTACCCGGGGTCGCCGGGGCGCTGGTCAACTCTTCCTTGACGGCGCACTCCTGCACCTCGATGGTGCACTTCTTCCCGCCCGTGGCCGCGCCGGTGATCTTGGCGTTGCCCACCAGGTGCGTCACCTTGTTCTTGCGGAAGAGGAACTCGATGCCCTTGTTGAGTTTGCCCGCGACCTCGCGCGACCGTCCGATGACGCGGTCCCAGTCCAGCCCGACCTCGCCGGCGATCTTCAGCCCCCAGAACTTCTGATCCTCGCTCGCGCGGATCTTCTCGACCAGTTCGGCGTTAGCGAGCAGCGCCTTGGAGGGGATGCACCCCCAGTTGAGGCACACCCCGCCCAGTTTCGCCCGCTCGATGCACGCCGTCGAATACCCGAGTTGCGCCGCCCGGATGGCCCCGACGTACCCCGCCGGCCCGCCCCCGATCACAACCACGTCAAAGTGGCGATTCGCCATGACCATGCCTTTCTGTTTGGAATCAAGTTGGGGCGGACTATAGGTCCGGGCCGGGCAATGGCCGAGTTTGGAATTTCGTGGGATTAGGGGTTTGACGGTCTCCCAATGTGTGATAGGCTACGGCGCGGCCTGCCGGGGGCCGGCGGGTGCACTCGAACCCGTCCGGGTGCGGTTGGGCTGTCTCGTCTGCACCGGGTCGGTGCCTCACACTCTCTCGGAGGATTCATGAAACTGCGTTCACTGGCTGGGTTGGTTGGTCTTGGAATGGCCTCGCTGGCGGCGGCCTTCCCCATCGGCGCCGACGTCAAGCTCGGCGACATTCAGTCGATCTCAAACCATGGTGTCGTGGGCGGGGTGTACGGGTACATGATCGGTTCGCACACGTGCAACGTCGGCACGGCGAACCTGACCTGGGCCAACAACGGCACCCCCGGGTTGGCGGGCAACGCCTATCGCCTCAGCGACGGCCGCCTCGTGCAGATCGGGCTGAGTTTCGCGAAGACCGCCTGCTGCGCCGCCGCGGGCACCAGCAGCATGTGCGCCGTCTCGTGCAACGGGCAGGGCGGGAGCGTGCTCGGCGTCGGATGCCTCGACGTGTACTCCTCGGGCTGGAACTCCGGGCAGGGCCGCCTGGCCCAGCGCTCGGCGATCAACGCCTGGACCGGCGCGTACGGCACGTACTCGACCGCGACCGGCAGCGCGATCTTCAAGCAGATCCAGGTGCCCGCCGCCCAGATCGGCACGGCGAACTTCCCCAACGCCTTGTACTTCGTCGAGGGCGTCTATGTCGCCACCGACGACGCCGCCGGCATGAAGCACAATAACAACGCCACCTACAAGCGCGTCACCATCAACGCCAGCAACGCCATGGCCCTCACCGGCTCGCCCACCAACGAGCCGGCCATCAAGGCCTGGCGCGCCAACGGGCTGGGTGCGGGCATCATGGACCCCTCGGTCATCGACGGCGTCCTCGACGTGCCCGGCGAAGGCCGCTTCCACACCGCCTACAAGGTCACCAACCTCGGCGGAGGGCAGTACCGCTACGACTACGCCGTGTACAACCTCTCCTCCGACCGTTCGGGCGGCTCGTTCGTCGTGCCCGTGCCCAACGGGGTCACCGTCACCAACATGGGCTTCAACGCCCCGCTCTACCACTCCAACGAGGTCTACTCCAACGACCCGTGGACCATGACGCGCGGGTGCACCACCGTCGAGTTCCGCAGCCCCCAGACCTTCGCCCAGAACGCCAACACCAACGCCCTGCGCTGGGGCACCATGTACAACTTCTGGTTCGAGGCGAACTTCCCGCCCGCCGCGGGCACCGCCTCCATCGGCCTCTTCAAGCCCGGCACGCCTACCAGCCTCGATATGCCCGCCTCCGTCCCCTCCGGGCCGGCGTGCACCGCCGACGTCAACTGCGACGGCGCCGCCAACGGCAATGACGTCGAGGCCATGGAACGCGCCGTCGGCGGCGACATGTCCGACTACTTCCTCGCCGACCCCGACTTCAACGGCGACGGCGCCGTCAACGGCAACGACGTCGAGGCGGTCGAGTCCGTCGTTGGCGGCGGGCCCTGCCCATAACCAACCCCTCACCTTCCACGCTCAACGCCCCGGGGCCGTCCCCGGGGCTTTTTTCTTGGCCCGCGGTAGCACTTTCTCCCCCTCGGCGAACAATGGGCTTGGCGTTTCAGCCCCTTCCCCGTACATTGAGTACCTCGACTCCTGGAGCAATCCCATGCGCGTTCGAACCTTCCTTGGTGCCTGGCTGCTCGCGACCACCGCGGCTTCGGCTCAGCCCTTCGACGTCACCATGAATCCCGCCGCCTCCACCGCGTCGTGGACCTTCCAACTCGCCGCACCCTTCCAAACCTCCCCCTCGGGCACCTGCAACATCCTCGGCAACTACGACGCCACGACCAACCCCGGCGGCACGCGCACCGTGCCCGGATGGATCGGCGGAAACACCTCGGGCAACACCCCCGTGCCCATCACCAGCGGCTCCATTTCCGCCAACGCCGGCTCGGGCGCCAACCCCCTGCACCCCGCCTCGACCTTCGGCATCTACCTCGAACCCGACGACGGCCTGTGCACGGTCACGGATTTCTTCGCCGACATCCTCAACGGACAATCCACCTCCTCCACCGCCAACCTTTCCATCTCGTTCGGCAGTTTCCGCACGTACGTCCCCTTCTGCCTCGTGCCCGGCGCGCCGCTCAACGTCCCCCTGGGCACCGTCACCGTCACCGGGCTGACCGCGCTGCAGGACACGCCCTCCGCCGACGGCACGCTCACCCCCGCCGGGGGTGGCGCGTTCAACTTCACCGTCCCCATGACGGCGATGGTCCAGATCACCGCCACGCTCGACGGCGAGGCCTTCCCGGTCGATCCCGTCCAGATCGCCTTCGCCCTTACCGGCACCATCACCCCGCACGGCGACGGCACCGCGACGGTCTCGGCCTCCATCAGCATCAACGAACAGGACAGCCAGCCGGGCGCGCCCCTCGACCCCATGCCCATGGCCGAGCCGATCTGCGGCGGCAACCTCCTCGTCACCATCGTCCTCGCCAGCGTCGATACCACCACCACCATCAATGCCAATCTCGCGGGCACGGGCGTCTCGCCGCCCCCGGCCTGCGACGCCGACGTCAACTGCGACGGCGCGGTCAACGGCGTTGATGTCGAAGTCCAGGAACTCGCCGTCGGCGGCGACCTGGCCGACTACTGCCTGCCCGACGCCGACTTCAACCAGGACGGCGCGGTGAACGGCGGGGACGTCGAGGCCGTCGAACTCGTCGTCGGCGGCGCCCCGTGCCCGTAGGTCAGGCAATCGGAAACGTGAGCGATCACATCATCCTGACCACGCCATTCGTCGATGAGCACGACACGAATCCAGCCCGGAGCACCCTCCTTCCACGTGCGGATTGTGCCGCCGCCCGTTCGGGCGGCTCTCATCGATCACTCCTCATGGCCACTCGTCACGGCACTCCCCCGTTGGATCATTATCGCGCTGATGGTGTGCCTGACGTGGACGGTTCGAGGGCAGTGCGTTCCAGGATGGGAGCCGGGCTGGCACCTCCCGGCAATGAACAGTTTCGTGACCGCGCTGGCGCATCGCGACACCGTGGCCGTGGCAGGGGGCGCGTTCACGCTGGCCGGGCACGTTCCCGTTGCCAACATCGCGCGATGGGACGGAACCGCGTGGTATCCGCTCGGCGCAGGCACCAACGGCCGGGTTAACGCCGTCGCCTTCCTGCCCACGGGCGAGGTCATCGCCGGCGGAGCATTCTCAACCGCGGGCGGGAACGCCGCGTCGAGCATCGCCCGGTGGGACGGCTTCGCGTGGCATCCGCTCGGCACGGGCCTGACCCGGCCTGATTTCCCCGCGGATGTCAAGGCCGTTGCACTGCTCCCGAACGGCGATCTTGTGGCCGGGGGAGAGTTCACCGTTGCGGGAGGTATTCCCGCAATAGGCGTAGCGCGATGGGACGGCACAACCTGGCATGCTCTCGGCTCCGGCGCCGGTGACGGGTTCGTCACTGCGCTCCTTGTGCTCCCCAACGGCGATCTCATCGCCGGCGGTTCGTTTACAACCATCGGCGGCGTGGGCGCGAGCGGAATCGCCCGGTGGAACGGCACAACGTGGCAGCCGATCGGCGGCGGTGTGAACGGAGGGGGGGTCCTTTCTCTGGCCCTGATGCCCAACGGCGACTTCGTCGCGGGGGGGAGTTTCACCGCGGCGGGGGGTTCGCCCGCGAACCGCATCGCGCGGTGGAACGGCGCCTCATGGCAGCCGCTCGGCGCGGGCGTTGTGGGGAACGTGCTGGCGCTGTCCGTCTTGCCCAACGGCAACCTCGTCGCCGGCGGTTCGATCACCTCCGCCGGGGGCTCGCCGGCCGTGGGGATCGCGCAGTGGGACGGTACGACATGGCTAGGGCTTGCGCCAGGGGTCCGGCTTTCCACGCAACAACCCGGCACCGTCTACGCCCTCGACGCCTGGCCTGACGGACGCCTCATCATCGGCGGGTTGTTCTCGAACGCGGGCGACAAGGTCGCGCCCTACATCGTCGAATGGAACGCCGACGTATGGGCCGCACTCGGACGCGGCGTAGACCCGTCCATTGAGTGTCTGCTGGAGTGTTCGAATGGCGACCTCCTGGTGTGCGGTTCCATTGCCTCGGCCGGTGGATTGCCCGTCAGCGGCATCGCCCGGTGGAACGGCGTCTCCTGGTCACGGCTCGCTCAAACGTCGTTCAATGGCCGCATCGACGCCGTCATCGAACTTCCCAACGGTGACATCGTCGTGGGTGGCGAGTTCACGAACGTCGGAGGCGTCACCGCCAACCGCATCGCCCGGTGGGACGGCGCGGCGTGGCACCCGTTCGGTACCGGCATGACTCCCTCTGGCTCCACCGTCTCGGCGCTGTGCGTGCTGCCCAACGGCGACCTCGTGGCCGGTGGGAGTTTCTCCATGGCCGGTGGCGTCTTCGTCAACCGAACTGCCCGATGGGACGGCCAATCGTGGAGCGCGATGGGCGCGGGTCTGAATGGCACGGTTCGTGAGATCCGTCTCTCCCCCGCGGGCGACCTGCTGGCCGGGGGTGAAATCGCTTCGCTTATGCGGTGGACCGGAACAACCTGGCAATCCATCGGCGGGTCGGCGAACGGGTTTATCTATTCCATCCTACCGCGCGACGACGGCTCGATCGTCGTCGGGGGATCGTTCACCACCATCGGCGGCGTCAGCGCCGCCCGCGTGGCTCGATGGACCGGCGCCGCCTGGACCCCGCTCGGCCTGGGCGTCGGTTCGACCGTGAACACCCTTGTTCGAGGCGATGGCGACGAGATCGTGGCGGGGGGGACATTCACCTCCGCCGGCGGCAGCCCGGCCTCGCGAGTCGCCCGTTGGGACGGCGCCGCGTGGCACCCCATGGACGAGGGCATCACGTATCCAGCATCGCCCGGCTCCACCGCGGTCCGCGACATGGTTCGCCTGGCCGATGGTTCGATCATCGTCGTGGGTTCATTTTCCAACGCCGGCGCGTTCGGCTCCTTCGGGATCGCCGTCTGGAAACAATGCACGACCACGCCCTGCGACGCCGACGTCAACTGCGACGGCGCGGTCAACGGCGTTGATGTCGAAGTCCAGGAACTCGCCGTCGGCGGCGACCTGGCCGACTACTGCCTGTCCGACGCCGACTTCAACCAGGACGGCGCGGTGAACGGCGGGGACGTCGAGGCCGTCGAACTTGTCGTCGGCGGCGCGCCGTGCCCGTGATCAGCCACGATCAGCCCGCGGCGCGGTGCGCCCCTTCCGCCGGTGCGGGAAGATCGCGCTCGACGCCGCCGGCTGCTCCGGCGGGCGGATCGGGCCGGCCTTGATCCGCTCGAACGCCCGCTTCGCGTTCTCCGCCGAAAACTCCACGCCCACGAACTTCCGCCCCAGTGCGTGCGCGATTACCCCCGTCGTCCCGCTCCCCAGGAACGGGTCGAGCACCAGGCCGCCCTCGTTGCTGCACGCGAGCAGCACGCGGGCGAGGTACGCCTCGGGCAACTGGTTGTCGTGCCCGTGGCGGCGTTCCTTGTTGTTCCCCTGCACGCGCCCCCAGAACTTGCCGTACCACACGTCCATCGGCACGCGCTTCCCCGCGGGCATCCCGTCGCGCTTCGAGAACGTCCGCGGGTCGTCGTAGATGCTCGCCCGGTCCGACATCTCCAGCACCTTCTCGGCGTTCCACGTGTGCGCCGCGCCCGGCTTCACGAAGTACAGCGCGTGCACCTTGCTGTTGATGAACCGCGCCTTGGTGTTCTGCCCGAAGCGGTAGTGCCACACGCACCAGTTCTGCATCGTCAGCACCGTCGGCGGCTTTCGCTCCAGCCGTCCCTTCAGGTAGCACACGATCTCCCCCGCCCAGTCGTCGGGGATGTTCACCCACAGCGCCCCCCCGGGCTTCAGCCCCCGCACGCACAGGTCGAGCCAGTCGAACGTGAAGTCAAGGTACTCACGCTCCGGCATCGCGTCGTCCCACTTGTCGTACGCGCGGCTCCAGTTGAACGGCGGGTCGGCAAAGATCAGGTCGAACACCCCGCGCTGCACGTCCGGCAGTGCCGCGAGCACCCCGCGACAGTCGCCCACGTACACGCACGATCGACCATCGCCGGTGACGAACGTCGGCTCGATCCCGCCGGGCTTCGTCGTGCTTGCGGGGCGTCGGGCCGTGCGTCGGCGTGAAGGGGTCGTCGTTCCGGCGGGCATGGACGAGGGTATGACCTCGCGCGCCGGCCGCGCCACCGAAGAACCGGCGTCAATCATCAAGCCCCGCCCGACGCGGCGGCCTGGGCGATGGCCTTCTTCTTCCCCTCGAAGTGCTTGCGCAGGATGAAGTCCGCGAACCCCGGGCTGGCCGTCCCGATCGCCGCCAGCATCCGAGCCGTGAAACTCGTCCACACTTCCCCCCGCGGTCGGCGCAGGCACCGCAGCACCGCCTCGGCGACGTGCTCGGGCGTCTGCCGGAAGGCCTCGGGCGACCGCGCCGTACGCGGGCGATTCCCCGACTTCTCCGTCACCACCTGCGAGAACTCGGTGTTCGTGCCGATGGGGTGCACCGTCGAGACGTGCACCTTGCCCCCCAACTCCAGCCGCAGCGCCCGCCCGACGTGGTCCTGGCAGGCCTTGGTCGTCGTGTACGCCGCCAGGTTCGGCACGCCCATCTTGCTCACCACGCTCGAGCAGATGAGCACGTGCCCGCGTCCCGCGGCGAGCAGGTGCGGCAACGCCGGCCGGATGGTGTTCAGCGTGCCCCAGAAGTTCGTCTCGAAGATGCCGCGCCACGCCGCGTCCGAGAGTTCGCACACGCCCCCTTCGACGCCGTACCCCGCGTTCGCGAAGACCGCGTACAGCGTCCCGAACTCGTCGTTGGTCCGGTCGATGAGGCGGGCGCAGTCCTCGGGCTTGGCCACGTCGCACGCCACCGCGATGGCCCGCCCCCCGCCCCGGCGAATCTCGACGGCCAAGTGCTCCAGCCGATCCACCCGCCGCGCCGCCAGCGCCACGGGCATGCCCGCGCGTGCGCAGAGCAGCGCGGTGATCATCCCGATGCCGCTGCTGGCCCCGGTAATCGCGATTGGCAGGCCGCTGAGGTTGAGAGCGGGCACGGGCCTAGCGCGCCGGCTCGGTGCCGCCCTTCTTGCCCGAGAGCGCCTCTTCCGAGCGCTCCCCGGCGTAGGTGATGTCGCGGCCGATGCCCTTGATCGTGTTGCACGCCGTCAGCACCAGCGGCGTCGCCGCCAGCAACGCCAGCAACGTCATTCTGCGAAACTTCCTCATGGCCTGCTCCGTCATCCTTGGCTCCGCCGCGCGGGCCAACCATCCATGTCGGCCGATCCCCTCGGCGGGCGTGAGTTTCATGGGTCAATACTAACCTACTCCCCCGCCGTTGGGGTTTCGTCATCCCCCGGGCTTCGCCGCACCAGCCACCCCAGTTCCGGCATGCGGAACATGCGGGCGAGCACCAGAAACACCCCCCCGCCCACGACAACCGCCGCCGTCAGATTGACCAGGTGTCCTGTCCACGTTCCCGCGATGGGCATGGCCCGCCCCAGCGTCCACACCAGCGAGGCCATCGCCAGCCCGCAGAGTGTCATCCGAGCGAAGGCGGTCTTCGTTTCCGGGTCGAACGTCTCAACCCCCAACCGGGTGCGGCAGAGCCACCCCAGCACCAGGCACTGCACCGTCGCCGAGATGCTCGTCGCCCAGGCAAGCCCCGCCTCGCGCAACACCCACACCAGCGTCAGGTTCAGCGTCAGGTTCAGCCCGACCATGGCCATCGCCACGCGCATGGGCGTGCGCGTGTCGCCCCGGGCGTAGAACGCGCGCGTGTACACGTGGTTCAGCGAATACGCCCACACGCCGGGCGCGAAGCCCAGCAGCACGCTCGCCGAGCGGGCCAGCCCTTCGCCCGTGAACGCGTGCCGCGTGCCCCCGCCGAAGATCACCGCGACCAGGTCGTCGCGCACGAGGATCAGCCCGAGCGTGGCGGGCAGTCCGATGAAGAAACTCAGCCGCAGCCCGCGGCGTAGGTTGGCCACGAACGCCACCGGCCGATCCGCCGTCCGCGACAGCAGCGGGAACACCGCCGTCGCCACCGCCAGCCCGAACACCCCCAGCGGGAACTGGTAGATCGTCTGCGTGTACGACAGCACCGCGTTGGACTTGTCGTCCAGGGGCACCGCCCGCCCCAGCACCGTCGGCCCGACCCAGATCGGCCACATCGCGATCACCATGTCCAGCGTCGTGTTCAGTTGCAGCGTCCCCAGCCCCAGCATCGCCGGCACGAACCGCCCCAGCACGGCCTTGGATCGCGCCCGAGCCGCCTCCCCCGCCTTCCCCCACCGCACCCGCCCACGCAACGCCCACAGGCTCCACGCCACCTGCGCCGCGCTGGCCGCCAAGGCCGCTCCCCCCACCCAGTACGCCATCGCCACCCGATCCGTCACCATCCCGATGAAGTACAACGCCCCCGCGGCGATCTGGAACACGTTGAGCACGATCGGGGCCGCGGCGGGCGGACCGAACCGCTGGTGCGCCTGCAACATCCCCCCGAGAATCGCCGTCAGGCACACCGCCGGCATCATCGGGAGCATCAGCAGCATCAGCCGGAACGAGAGCGCACGGTCGGCCTCGGGCGGGAGCAGCCAGAGCAGCGCCGCGAGCACCACCGCGATCAGCAGCGTGAGCGCCCCCGTGGCGAGCGTCACGAACCGGACCATGAGCCGCGCCAGTTGCCCCGCCGTGTCGGGATCGTCGCGCGTCAGGATGACATACTCCGGCACGAACGCCGCGGAAAGGGCCCCCTCGCCAAAGAGCCGCCGGAACAGATTGGGCACGGCGTACGCCGCCCGAAAGGCCGACCCCAGCGCGTCATCCCCGAAGACCCGGGCCGTCACGATGTCCCGCGCCAGCCCGGCGAACCGCGACACCAGCGTCAGCCCCGACACCACCCGCACCGCCGCCGCCAGACGCCCCGTGTCGGCGTGGTCGTGCGCGGGGCTGGGTGTCGGCGTCGTCGGCATCGTCCGGGGTCCCTCTTTATCGGATAAAGAGGTACCACTGGGCGACGAGGATGGGCAGCAGCAGCAGGCACGCCCAGAACGTGTACACGAAGAACGACGGCATCCGCACCCCCGCCGTCTCCGCGATCGTCCGCACCATGAAGTTCGGCCCGTTCCCGATGTACGACATCGCCCCGAAGAACACCGCCCCCGTCGAGATCGCCATCAACTCCCGGATGCCCTTCCCCGAGGGGTCGGCCAGGAACGCCGCGATCGTCGACTTATTCAGGTCCGTGGGCACCGCCACCTGGAGGAAGTTCAGGTACGTCGGCGCGTTGTCCAGCACCGCCGAGAGCGCCCCGGTGCCGTAGTAGAACGCCGTGGGCGTGTCCAACCCGAGTTTGTGCCCGTTGGCCGCCAGGTACCCCAGCGCCGGCATCATCGTCAGGAAGATGCCCAGGAAGAGCAGCCCCACTTCCTTTACCGGGAAGAACGAGAAGTCGTTACGCGCCAGAATGTCGCGCGGCGCCAGCAGGTACGACACCACCGCCACCATGATCTGGAACGTCGCGCCGTATGGCAGGTGCGGCAGGTGCGGCGCCACGTGGTGCAGCAGCGGATCGACGAACACCCCGCCGATCATCAGCCCCAGGCAGATCAGCCCCACCTTCCCGCGGATCGACACGCGGGGCAACGCCACCGCCGGGGCCAGCGCGGGCTGCCCCGCCTCGCGACGCCGATCCGCTACCCGCTTCTCCATCACCGTGTCCACCACGAAGAACAACACCAGCAATAGGCCGTTGGTGAACAGCCAGTCTCCCCACAGGTGCAGCAGCGTCCACTCGAAGGGCACGCCCTTGATGTACCCCAGGTACAGCGGCGGATCGCCGATGGGCGTCAGGCACCCCCCGCAGTTGCTCACGATGAAAATGAAGAACACCACGTGCAGCGGGGTCAGCCGCCCCTCGTTGGCCCGCATGAACGGCCGGATCAGCAGCATCGACGCGCCCGTCGTCCCCACGACGTTCGCCAGCACCGCGCCGATGCCCAGCAGCACGCAGTTGAAGATCGGCCCGGCCCGTCCCTTCAGGTCGATCAGCACGCCCCCCGATACCACGAACAGCCCGCCTACCAGCGCGATGAACGCGTAGTACTCCATCCCCGCGTGCAGGGCCATCGTCGCCCCGTACGACTTCGTCCCCTCGAACCCCGGCCTCGAATACCCCGCCAGGTAATACGTCGCCACGATCGCGCCCAGGAAGAACGCCACGTCGGGAAAGTGCCGGTGCCACGCCCGTGGCCGCACCAACGGGCCGATCGCGATGCTCAGCAAGAGCACCGCGAAGGGCGCCACCAGCGGCAGCGGGATCGACGGCGCCACGGCCCCCGCGTCGGCGTACGCCGGAGGAAGGAGATACGTCAGCCCGAACCCGGCGGCGATGCCCGCCGCCGCGCTAATGGCCCACATGCGCGGGCCGTGCCAGAAAAAGTGCGTGTGGATCGTGTCGTCCCCGTGCATGGTGCGGAGTCTAGCGCCGCCCCCTCACGCCCGGCGCGACATTCGCCCCGCGATCGCGATCGCGACGACCCCGAGCGTCACGCCCACGACGTTCGCCGCGTAGTCGTCCCACGCCGCGAACCGCCCCAGCGCGGGGATTAACTGCAACCCCTCGTCCAGCGCGGCGTAGAGCACGCCGACTAGCCACGTCACGGCCAGGTTCCGCCACGCCGACCACGCCCCCCACCACGCGCACGCCCCGCACAGCGCCGCCCACGCGCCGAACGCCCCCACGTGCAGCCACAGGTCGGGCCGGGGCATCGGGCCTTCGATCCGCAGCCTCGGCCAGTGCGTCGCCGTGAACAGAATGAGGGCATAGATCGCAAAGGCCCATCGCCATCCCGCCCGGCCCCGGCTCACCCGGCGGCTCCCGTCGGCGCGGGCGCCGGCGACGCGATCGTCACCGTCGGCGCGGGCGGCGACGCCAGCCGCGCCATCAGCAGGTTCCACTCTTTCACGAGCGGTTCGGCCAAGGCGGCGTAGTCCTGCGCCCCGGGCGCGTCGGGGGCGTAATCAAAGATCGTCTTCCCGAAACTCGGACACTCCGCCAGTTTGATGTTCCGCCGGATCGCCGGCCGCAGCACCCGCGCAAACCGCCACGGCGTCTCCTGCTCGCGCCCCGCGTCGAAGAACGCCTCCAGATCGCTCACCACCTCGCGCGTGTGCGTTGAACTCGGGTCGTGCATGCACAGCACCACCCCCGTCACGCGCAGGCGGGGGTTCACGCCCCGGCTCACGATCTGCACCGTCTCCAGGAGTTTGCCCACGCCTTGCAGCGCCAGGAAGTGCGCCTGCATCGGGATGATCACTTCCCGCGCCGCCGCCAGGGCGTTGACCGTCAGCAACCCCAGCGACGGGGGGCAGTCGATCAGCACGAACTCGTACCGCCCGCCAAGCCGATCGAGCGCCCGCTCGAGCAGACGCTGCCGATCGGGCGACGCCGCCAGTTCGCTCTCCACCCCCGCCAGATCGGTCGTCGCGGGAAGCAGGCTCAACTTCGGGCCGATCTCGCGCACCAGCGACGCCGGGTCGGGCACGTCGCCCGTGAACAGGTCGTACGCCGAGTGTTCGAGCGTGCCGGGGTCGACGCCCAGGTGCAGCGTGGCGTGCGCCTGCGGATCGAGGTCGACCACCAGCGTGTCCTTCCCGGCGCGGGCGAAAGCCGCCGCGAGGTTGACCGTCGTGGTCGTCTTCCCCACCCCGCCCTTCTGGTTCATGAGCGCGATGACCCGCACTGGCCTGGCTCCGTCCGGCATGGGGCCAGTATACGGGATGCCCCGTCCCTCAGGTCTTGACGGCCGATGGCCCGCCCTCGGGGGTCGTGCTCGCCCGCGGCGCCGGGCCTGGCTTGCCGTTGGCCTTGCCCGTCGAGAGCCCCGCGGCGATGGCGGCGGACTGCGCGTCCATCGCACGCCTTCGCGCGATCTTGATCGCCGTCACCCCCACGTACGCCGCGATGATCAGCGCCAGCAGCATCACGCTCCGCGCCCGGATCAGCGCCACGCTCGCCCCGATCGCCGCGAACGTCGCCGCGATGCCGTACAGCGCGAACACCGCCCCCTTCACCCCCAGCGCCCGCTTCAGCAGGTGGTGCAGGTGCTGGTCGTCGGGCGCCGAGATCGGCTTGCCCTCCATCTTCCGCCTCACGATCGCCAGCGTCGTGTCGATGATCGGCAGGGCGTAGATGATGACCCCCGCGGCCACCAGGCTCGTCTTGCCCGTGTCGCCCAGCATGAGGATCACCACGCACGTCACGAACCCCAGCAGCAGGCTCCCCGCGTCGCCCAGGAAGATCGTCGCGGGGTTGAAGTTGTGCGGCAGGAACCCCAGGCACGCGCCCAGCAGCGCCAGGCACAGCACGATCCGCTGATGGTCACGCGGGCCGTCGTCCGTCAACGCCAGCCCCAGCGACACCACGAGCAGCCCGGCCGCCGCGATCGCGGTGGTCCCGCTCAGCAGCCCGTCCAGCCCGTCGATCAGGTTCGACGCGTTGCACAGCCCGATCACCGCCACCGCGATGATCGCCGTCCCCGTCCAGTAGATCACGTCGAACGACACGTGATCCAGCCCCATCACCGCCACGGGCAACGGAATCTTCAACAGGATCGTCGTGGTGTCCCCGATCGTCTCCGTGGGGATGCCCAGCGTCTTGGCCACCGGCAGCATCAGCCCCGCGGCCAACTGCACGCCCACCTTGTCCATCGCCAGCGCCGCCGCCGCGAAGAGTTGCCCGCCGATCTTCACGCGCGGGCTGATCCCCGTCACGTCGTCGATCACCCCCACCAGCAGGATCACCGTCATGCCCAGCAGGATCGAGTACGGCACGGGGGGCGAGGCAAAGTCGATGATCCGCACGTTCCTGGTCGTGTGCCAGTCGATCAGGTCCGTCACCTTCACGCCCACGAAACTGTACAGGATCCCCGCCATCAGCCCCACGAACACCGCCACGCCCCCGAGGTACGCGATGGGCATCGTGTGGATCTTCCGCGCCTGGTCCGGCTTGTCGATGATCCCGTTCGCCAGCGCCACCCGCCGCATCAGCGGCGTCGCCAGCAGCGCCCCGAGGAACGCCACCACCAGCACCCCCACGTACCCCTCGAAGATCGACAGGCGCGTCACCGCTTCGACCGTCTCGGCCTGGGCCAGCATCGCCTTGACATACGCCGCCTGCATCATCCCCCGTGCCTCTCCCGGTTCCACGCCGCCAGGTCGCGGATCGTCTGCTCCAGCGGGATTTTCGGCTGGAAGCCCACGGCCTCGCGCACCCGCGTCAGGTCCGGCCGCCGCTGCTTCAGGTCCTCGAAGTTCCCTCGATACGCCTCACTGTACGGGACCAGCCTCACGCCCGAGCGCGATCCCAGCGTCGTCACCACCAGGTCCGCCAACGCCCGGATCGTGATCGGACGATCCGACCCCAGGTTGAACACTCGCCCATGGCACCCCGGGGCCGCCAGCATGCCCGGCAAGGCCCCGGCCACGTCGCGCACGTCGCAGAAGCACCTCGACTGCGTCCCGTCCCCGTGCACCAGCAAGTCCTCCCCGTGCTGCGCCGCGCCGACAAACCGCGGCAGCACCATGCCGTAATCGCCCACCTGCCGCGGGCCCACGGTGTTGAAGAACCGCGCCACCACCACCGGCAACGCGTGCTGTTGGTGATACGCCAGCGCCAGAAACTCATCGACCGCCTTCGAGCACGCGTACGACCACCGCGGCACCGTCGTCGGGCCGTACACCGTGTCGTCGTCCTCGTGGAACGGGCTTTTGCTCGCCTTCCCGTACACCTCCGAGGACGAGGCGATGAGCGTGGGCGCGGGCTTCCCGCCGGGGCCGCGCTGCGCCGCGAAGCGCAGCAACGCCGAGGTCTGCTCGATGTTGGTGTCGATCGAACGGATCGGATCGGCGATCACCAGCGCCACCCCCACCGCCGCCGCCAGGTGGTAGATTTCATCGAACGTCTCGCCCTTGCCGAAGGCGTCGAGCGCGTGCTTCAAGTCGGCCTCGACGAACCGCAGCCGCGGGTGCGCCTCGGGCAGGTTGCCCCGCCGCCCCGTCGAGAGGTCGTCGACCACGGTGACGGCGTCGCCCCGCGCCAGCAGCAGGTCCGCCAGGTGCGAGCCGATGAACCCCGCCCCGCCGCTGATCAGGACGCGACGGGGCGCGATCGGAACCGCGGCGTTGGTGGATCGCGACTCGGGCACGGCTTGCGGTCTCGCTCAGGACGCCTGATACTCGTGGGCCGTCTTGATGTTGCTCTTGAGATATCCTCCCGTCGAGGCCTTCACCCCGTTCACGATCGCCCCGAGGAACTCGCTCCGCGTCTCCCCCAGTTCGTTCTTGATGCGGGCCACCATGCCGCGCTTGTCCGCCATCGCCCGGACCACCAGCACCGACGCGTCGCACCGGTGCGCGATCGCCACCGCGTCGCCGCCGACCACGGCGGGGGCCACGTCGATCAGCACCAGGTCGTACATCGACCGCACCTTGGCGAGCATCTCGCCCATCGCCTCCGTCGATAGCCGCTCGAACACGCGCTGGTCCTTCGACCCCGCCGGAAGAATGTCGAGGTTCGGCGTCGTCGTCGCCTGCACGGCCTGGGCCAACTCCCGCTGCCCGCCCAGCACGTCGGCCAGCCCCGGCGTCTCGGGGAGCGCGAACACCCGGTGCACCCCGGGCCGGCGGAAGTTCGCGTCGATCAGCAGCACCTTCTTGTCCGCCGCCGCGAACGCCAGCGCCAGGTTCGACGCCACGCTCGTGGCCCCCGAGGCGGGCATGCCCGATGCGACAAGGATCGTGCGGTGATCCGCCTGCTGCAGCCGCTTCGAGATCGCCGCGCGCAACTGGCGGTAACTCTCCGCCACCACCCCGCGCGGGCGGTCCCGGAAGGCCGTTTCGACGGCGCCCTGCCCGGCGGGGTCTTCCGCCGCATCGGGCACCCAGCCCACGAGCCGTGCCCGCGGGATCAGCGTGATATCCGACGGGCTCTTCACGCGCTGGTCCACGATCTCCATCAGCAGCACCACCCCCGCCGTCAGGAACACGAAGAGCGCCACGCCCGCGGGCAGCATGATCTTGAGCTGCGGGAACGACAACTCGTTGGCGGCCCGCTCACGCTCCAGTTCGATCACCCGGTTCGCCGACGCCGACATCGAACGTGAGGTCAGCGTCGCCAGGTCATCGGCGACGCGGGTGCGGCTCTGCCCGATGCCCGCCAGCCGCGTCTCCACGTCCTTGATCCTCGATTGCGTGCGGGCCAGGTCCTGAAGTCGCTTCATCGTCGCCGTGTCCTTCTCCACCAGCGACTTCTGCTGCGCCTCGAAACTCGCCACACTCTTGCGCGTCATGTCGAGTTCCGCGGCGAACGCTTCCTTCAACTGCACGTCCCGCTGTTCGTCGAGTTTCTGCCGCGTGGCCGACAGGTGCGATTCCACCTGGCGGTACTGCCGGTGGGACCGGTCGATGCCGTTCTCCGGCAGCGAGCGCAGGTCCGTCTCCAGCCGCTGGATCATCGTCTTCAACTCGAGAATCTGCGGGTGCTTGTCCACCGAATCGCGGAGCTCATCGGAGTAGACGATGCCCCCGGGGTTGTCCCACTCGGCCTGCAACTGCGCCAACTTCGTCCGCATCGCGTCCAGCGCCCGCTGCACCTCGATCAACTGCTGCTTGACCAGCGACAGTTCATTCCGGCTCGCCTCCACGCGGTTGTCGATCGAGTCCACCTGCCCCTGCGAGATCAGCGTGTCCTTCTGCAGCGACAACCCCGCCGCCTCGTCGTCCAGCGACCGCAGCGTGCTCTTGAGCGCCGCGATGTTCTGGTCCAGCCCCTCGCGCCCGCGCGTCGCCAGCAGCGCCATATACTTTTCGCGCACCTGCTGCACGATCGCCTTCGCATCGTTCTTGTCGTGCCACGCGTACGACAACTCGATCAGGTTCGTCCCGGGCAGCACCCGGCTCCGCACGTCGTCCCGCAGATCCTTCAGGGCCTTGGCCGAATCGAAGAACGGCTGCCCGTCCTTCCCCGTCGACATGTACTGCTTCGCCCACGTCGGCGCGTTGATCGGCAGCGCGGGGTCCTCCACCACCTTCAGCAGCACCTGCGCCGAAGTCAGAATCCGCACCTCCGTCATCATGAACCGGCTCATTTCCTCCTGGCTGGGCGTCCCCACCGGGTCCGCCACGTCCCGCGTCGCCGGCAGCACGTTGAAGATCGCCGCCGACGTCCACATCGGGTACACCTTCGTCAGCACGACGTGGCTGATCACGCCCACCACCGCCCCCACCCCCGCCACGATCCCCAGCAGCCACTTGTACTTGTTCACCAGCCGGATGGGATCGATGGTCCCGCCCCCCAGCGCGGGGCTTGGCGCCGACTGCGCGGCGACAGGTCGGGCGGCCGGAACGACGGCATGGGATGACATGGGAACGCTCGTCATGGTTCTACCTTCGATCTGCGGGCCTCGCCCGCCGTGCTCTACGCCGCCGGACTCCCGACGGTGCGGCGTCCGGCCCTTTCGCCGAACGACTCTCTCCCTCTCCTGTTCGGTCCGATACCCGGGGCGGCTTCGCCACGCCCCGCGGTTTCATTGCGGTTTCTTCAGCAACTCCTCGACATGCTGTAGTTCTTTGCGCGATTCCGCGTCCAGGGCCGACGCTTGATTGTCGGCCAGTTTCCGAACATCGGCGAACAGGTTCTGCGCATCGCCCGTTCGTCCCAGCCGATACAGGGTTTCCGTCAGGTGGATCCCCGTCATCAGGTTCTGCCGAACCGTCCGGGCCTGGACGAGCGCCCGGCGGAACGCCTTCTCCGCATCCCCCAACTCCCCCAGGTGCATCAGCACGTACCCCAACGTATCCCACGCGTCGGCACTGGTGGGCGAGAGGCGGGCCGAGGCCTCCGCGAGCGGTTTCGCCGCCGCGTACTCCCCGCGCTGCGCGAGCAGGTACGCCAGGTTGTTGTTCATTTCGGGGTCCTCGGGGAACTCCTTGACCCCCTCGCTCCAGTACCGCTCCGCGTCCGCGGTCTTCCCCAGCGTGTACGCGGCCGTACCCCGCAGGCGATGGGCGAACTGCCGCACCGGGGCGTTCCGTGAATCCGTCAGGAGCTTCGTCAGCCCGGCGATCGCCGGCTCCTGCGCCTCCTTCGCGCGGGTCTGCACCTCGCAATAGAAGAACATGAGCCATTCGTTGAGCACCGGCGCCACGCCCATCTTGATCGTCTGGTCCAGGAACCGAAGGTAGTTGGCCGGCTCCTTGATGATCTGGTCCATGTCCGCGTGCCACGCCAGCATGATCCCCGCGTTGCCGGGGTCGAGCAGCTTCATCGCCTCCGTCGCCGCCCGCACCCCTTCCTGCGGCCGCTGCTGCATCACCCGCACCTTCGCCATCGCCATCAGCGCGCCGGGGTACTTGTTCACCTCGTCCCCCAGCCGACGCAGGAACGCGTCCGCCTTCGCGAGGTCCGGCGCCGACGGGGCCAGCAGCGAATCCAACAGCCGCTGCGCCACCGCCGGATGCGGCGACAGGTTGTACGAATCCTCAAAGAACCTCGACGCGATCGCCGGCCTCCCCAACTGCGCGAACAGATTCCCCAGTTTCGTGTACACCTGGGATTCACGCGGACGCCCCTTGAGCGCCTCGCGCGCCACGTCCTCGGCCTGCTGGTCCCGATTCAGCCCCAGCAGGTCCATCACCAGCGACACCAGCATCTCGTCGTCACCCGGGTTCAGCCTCAACGCTTCCTGCAAGTCCACCAACGCCCCTTCCGGGTCCTTCATCTGCCCGCGCAACGCCGCCCGCAGGCGGTACGCCTGCCACATGCTCGGCTGCACCTGGATCGCCTTGGAAAAATCAGCCTCCGCCGCCCGGCGTGTCGCTTCGTTCTTCATCAGCGCCTGCCCGCGCTTCAGGTACGGCGCCGCCTCCCCCGGGAACTTCGCCACCACCCGCTCCAGGATCTGCCGTTGCTCGGCTTCGCGTCCCTGCGCCTCGCGCAGGTCCGCTTCCAGCAGCATCGACACCATGTCCGGGTCCTTCCCGCCCGTCAACACCGCCAGCGCCGTCTGCGCCTCGTCCAGACGCTTCAGCCGGATCAGCGCCTCCACCAGCCGCTTGCGGTACCCCGCGTCGGGCGTGTCCGCGTTGGCGTCGAGGAGCGTCGTTAGCACCCGCACCGCCTGCTCGTGGTTCCCGTCCGAGAACAGCGCTTCCGACAGGGCCTTGTCGGCCTCGCGCGTCGCCGGGTCCTGATACGCCTGCGCCGCCTCCAGCACCGCGAGCGTCAGCGTCCGCTCACCCCGCGCCTGGAGGAACCGCGCGTAATCCATGTGGGCCGCCAACTTCGCCTTGTTGTCCGATTGGCGCGCCACGTACTCCGCGAACACCCGGTCCGCCGCGACCCGATCGCCCCGTGCCCAGTACCACGACGCGTCGAGGGACACCGCGTCGAAGTCGTCCCCCAGCGCCCGCACCCGGTCGATGATCGGGCGGGCCTTGGTCAGTTCACCCGTCCGCACGTACAGCCGGCCCAGTTCGTACAGGTTCTCGCGATCCTTCGGCGCCGCCACCGCCATCCGCTCCCGCCGCGCGATCACCATCGGCAGGTTCCCGAACTCGCTCTCGAACTTCAGCCACAGGTCCAGAAACTCCGGGTCGCTGCCCGCGTGCCGCTCCCCGTCCCGCGCCACGATCAGCGCCTGGTCCCGCTGCCCCTGCATCGCCAAGGCCGTCATCAGGTCCTTGATCGCGCCCGCGTCGTTCGGCCTCAGCCGCAGCGCCTCGCGGTAGGCGTTCACCGCGTCCGGCCCGCGCCCCACCCCCGCCAACAGCCGCCCCATCAGCCGGTACACCTCGGGCGTCCGCACGCCCGCGTCGATCACCTGCTGCATCAGATCGATCGCGCCCCGCGTATCCCCGCGCTGCGCCAGCAGCCGCGCCCGGAACGTGCGGCCGTCGGCCTTGTCGATGTTCAACTTCGCCGCACGATCCGCCTGGATCGTCGCCTTGTCCCAATCCCTCGCCTGCGCCGCCTCCAGGAACTGGATCTCGATCACCTGCTCCTCGTCCGGGTACTTCGCCACAAGCTGCGCGAGCACGTCCTCCACCTGCCGCTCACGCCCGGGCTTCCCGCGCAGCGTCGTGAACTTCGCGATCAGCCGGCTCATCTCCGGCACGTCCGGACGCGCATCGATGATCATCAGCGCCGCGTCGATCGGGTCCGCCGTCGTCAGCCACGTCTGCAGGTCCAGCAGCAATCGATCCTGCGGCGCCTTGGCCAGCGCGGTCCGCACGTATTCCAACGCCCCGTCGTGATCCCCCAGGTTCAGCCGCGCGCTCACCAGCGCCTGGATCAGCCGCGGCTGCGGGCCGTACTTCGCCACCGCCTCCGTCAGCATCGTGTTCACCGTCGCCTCGGTCCCCGGCTTGCCCGCGCCTTCGCGCTGCACCCGGATCGAGTCCAGGATCACCTGCTGCACCGGATCCGCGAGCGTCCCCTTGCCCAGCCCCGCATTCGCGGCCTGCAGGCCATCCTGCGCCTGCTTCAGGTCCGGCGCCAGTCGAAGGATGCTCTCGTACATCTCCCGCGCCGCGTCATAGTCCTGCAGCGAGATCGAGAGTTGCCCGAACGCCAGCCCCGCCGCCAGGTTGTCCGGCTGCACCCGCAGCACCGACAGCAGCCGCTCCCGCGCCGAGCCGGGTTCGTTCTTCTGCATCGCCACCTGCGCCCACAGCACCAGCGTGTCCCCGTCGGTGATCCGCGAGCGCCGGTCGAGCATGTTCAGTTGCCGATCCGCCCCGGGAATATCGCCCGTCGCGTACAGATGCCACGCCTCGATCAGCAGCGCCGGGACCGACGACGCGTCCTGCGTCTTCAGCAACGCCTCCCGCCGCGTCTTCGCACGGTCGAGCATCGCCGCCCGTTCCTCGGCGGTCGCGCTCACCGCGAACACGTAATCCCGGTACGCCCACAGCGCCTGCAGATACCGCGCGTTGTTCCGGTACGCGAACAGTTTGCTCCCGTCCGGCCCCACCTTCCGCGGCGGGAGTTCGATGATCCGGTTCAGGTGCTCGATCGCCGTCGCGAACTCGTTGCGCTCGGCGTAGACCTCGGCCCGCGCGCCCAGCAGGTCCAGGTCCTCCGGCTGGGCCTCCAGCGCCATCCGGATCAGTTCCTCGGTCCGGGCCAGGCGCGCCGGGCGGTCAATGTCCCGCTCCATCGCCTTCATCAGCCCGACCAGGGTCAGCGTGATCGCCCCGCCACCCTTCGCCTTCGCCGCCTGGAACGCCGCGTCGAGCCGCTCCTTCGCCGGGCCGACGAACCGATTGCTGGCCTCCAGCGGATCGGGCATCGGCAAGCCCCGCTCGCGCGCCTCGCGCACCTGCTTCTGGAACGACTCCGCCGCCAGGTTCACGTCACGCCGGAGCGTCGCCAGCATCATCATCGGATCATCCGGGTTCTTCGCCGTGTAGTCCGCGATGATGGCGTTCGCGCGCGCCTCCCACGTCGCCGCCTGCTCGGTCTGCGCCGCCGACCGCGCCCGCGCCGCCAACTCCTGCGCGATCCCCTCCAGCGCCATCGTGCACTCATAATCCCCCGGCGACGCGCGCAGCGCCGCTTCGAGGTCCTCGATCGCCGCGTCCCAGTCCGCCTGCTTCGCCTCCGGGCTTTGCAGCGCCATCCGCATCAGCGCCAGCCCGCGGTACTTGCGCAGCCCTTCCCACTCCCCGCTCGGCTGCCCCGCGAACGGCGCGAGCAGGTTGTCGCACTCCGTCTTGACATACGTCAGCCCCGTCCGGTCGAACGGCCCGATCAGCACCGGCTTGAGCGTCTCCAGGTACTCCCGCTTCGCCGCGACGTCCGTCCGCCGTGTCACCGCCAGCATCCGCGTCGCCCCGCGCCAGCTCTGCAGCATCGTGTCCATCTTCGACGGGGTGTCGGGCGTCTGCGCCTCGATGCTCTCGCGCCAGCGCCGGAAGTTCTCGGGGTCGCTCTTGTCCTTGTCGCACGCCTTCGCGAAGTACGCCGCCGCCTCGACGTAGTCCTTCCGCGCCATCGCCGCGTCGCCCTTGCGCACCAGGTCCTCGGGCGTGTTGTACAGCAGCACGTACCCCGCCCCCACCAGCAGGCCGAGCCCCGCCACCACGCTCGCCCCCAGGATCACCACGAACTTCGTATTCACCTTCGACGCCATGACAACCTCCGACCGGCGATAACTCCGCCGGGCCTGTTCTGCTTATTGCCCGCCCTCGCCCGTGGCCTTCGGCGGGTACCGCCCCGCCTCCACCTCCACCCAGTCCGGCACGCACAGCATGATGTCCCCGAAGAGTTCCCCGATCAGGCTCCCCGCCGCCGCCGCCAGTTCCTCGCCGCTCGAAACATCCCCGCTCGTCACCTGCACCTTCATGTAGTACGCGTACCGCGACTTGAGGTCGAAGGCCAGCAGCCGGACCTCCTCCGGCATGCTCACCGCGCCCCCGTTGGCGATGAAGAAGTACCCCGAGTACACCGCCCGGTCGCCGTCGTGCAGGAACTTCATCGTCCGCAGACGGATGTCCTGCGGATTGAACGGCAGGTTCACCGTCCGTCCGTTCGATGCGGAGTACTCGTTCGTGATCCGGCACGACCACACCTGCCCCCGGCGGTCCTCGGGCACGAACTCGTTGAGCGACCACCACTCGCGCGACATCGCCAGCGGCAGATTACCCACGATCTCGCCGATCTGCATCCCCCCGCCCACAAAGCACCGGTCGGGCACGTGCGGCACCGCGTCGATGCCCCCCGTGTAGTACGTCATGTGGAACGACAGCCGGATCGGTTTCTCCCGGTTCCGCGGCGTCCGCTCCACGTACCCGCGCGTCACGTAGTTCTGCGTTCCCAGCACCGCCAGTGTCTCGGCCTCTTCCAACTGATCCATCCCCACCCGCACCCACGACGCCGTCTGCGTCGGGATCGAGTTCACCAGCCGCCGGTCCGCCGGATAAATTTCTTCCTTCTTCGTGTACAAATCCCAATACGCCTTGACGGCGTCCAGCCCCGCCGCGGCGCCGGCCATCACCAGCACCGCCGTCACCACCCCGGATGTCGCCAGCCCAGGTTTCACGACGGCCTCCGTTCCGTGTCCACCACCATCCGGTTCAGCACCCACACCACACCCAGGAACAGGAACATCCCCGGCACCAGCAGCAGCGTCCCGATCATCATGTGGGCGCTCCCCGAGGCCAGCGCCGGGTCCCACAGCGAGGCCAGCCCCAGCGCCGCCACCCGGATGATGTTCATCAGCAGCGCCACCGGCGCCGCCAGCATCAGCAGCGCGATCCGCTGCCACCAGTGCGTGCACGAAAAGATCGCCACCGCCCCGGCCAGCGCCATGAAGGCGATGAGCATCCGCATCCCCGAGCACGCCTCCGCTACGTTCATCGGGATCGTCTGGTTCTTGTACACGATCTCCAGCGTGTTCCCGCGCACATCTACGAAATACCCCAGCGCCCCGCTGAGCATCTGCAGCACGAACCCCGCCCCCTTGCTCGCCAGCAACTGCAGCGGGAACGTCACCTTCGTCATGATCTGCGGCGCCACCTTCACCGCGAAAATCAGGTACGCCAGCGGCAGAAAGAGATGCCGGAACATCCCCGGCCCCAGCGTCAGCAGCGCCACCCCCGCCAGCGTCAACAGCAGCGCGAACCCCTGCAGCATGTGGTTCCGCACCCCCACCGTGAAGTACGCGTAGCACACCACCCCCAGCACCAGCGGCAACACCCCGGGCCAGAAGGTCCGCGCCGCCGTCGTCAGCAACGCCGCCCGTTTCTGCCACAGCAGGTACACGCTGATCAGCGGCACGATGAACGAGTGCCCCCAATCCTCGACCTCCGCCGCGCTGAACCGCGCCTGCGTCCACAGCCACTCGTGAAACAGCCACCCGAACGCGAGCAGCACCACCAGCACCTGTGCCCACACGCGCCACGGCAGCACCTGCCACCCGGCGCCCAGGGTGGGCGCGCTCGGGGTCTTCTCCATGCTCGCCGTCATGCTCGACACGCCTGTGGTTCCAACGCCGACCCGAGCCGTCCCGCTCGGTACGACCACCGACCCTGCGGGTTCACGCCGCGCTCCGCGCGTCGCCAACCTCACGATCTGCCCGCCCGCGTTCCATCGCGGGCCTCGATCCCACGGGACTCGGCCGGTTATTGCCCGAACTGATTGACGGGCGGCGGACCGAAAATGTCATTCCCGATGTTCCGATCGAGCACAAACCCGAACCCGTAACTCGCCCGGAACCCATTCCGAACCACCGCCAGCGGGTACGCCCAGAAGTTCGTCCCCACCATCAGCGAATCGTTCGGCTTCAGATAAAAATCCGGCTGCGTCCGATTCGCGATCGCCGCCCCGTCCACCATGATCGTCGCCTCGCGGTCCTTCCCGACCACCCGCGTCAAGTCAATCCGCGACGGAATCGCCAGCGACTGATACCCCCCCGCCGCGTGGATCGCCCTCATGAGCGTCAGCCCGCCCGTCGGCGGCAGCGTGTACGTGCCGGGTCGCGCCACCTGCCCGGCGATATACACCGTCCCCACCGGCGGGTTCGGAATCCGCACCACGTCCCCGGGCCTCACCACGATGTTCACCGCCTGCTTCCCCGCCACCAACTCCTTGATCGGCACGCGGATCACCCGCTGCGTCACCATCGTCTCCGTCGGTTCGGGTAGCCCATCGCTCCCCGCCGGGCTCACCGCCGCCGCCACCTGCACCCACTTCCCGTTCAGAAACACCCACCGCGTCGTTCCCACGGGCGAGGCGGCCTTCGCCCCCGCCTTCACCGGATCGCCCTCGTCCGGCAACGCCACCACCGGCGGCGGAGCCGTGCGGCCCTTCTCGGGTTGCCCGGCGCCTCGCAGCATCCCGGGCTGCGGCTTCGGCGGCGCAATCTCGTCGATCAAATCCAGCACGTTCTCACCCGGCTTCGTCGGCGATTCCGCCGGTCGGACCTCGCCCGCCGTCTCCTCCGCCAGCGACACCTCGCGGATCACGTACACCCACTCCCCGGTGTCATCGAACCGCCCCCCCGCCGAGATCGCCTCCAGCAGCCGGTAGTTCGCCCGCGGCACGTAATACGGCCCGGGCTTGTCCACCGCCCCCACCAGGTTGAACGTCTGCTGCCGCTGCGCCATCGCCTGCACCGACGCCAGCGGATTCGCCACCAGCCGCTTCATCGCTTCCTTCACCGTCTCCGTCGCCTGCTCGGTCGTCTGCCCGCCCACGCGCACCCGCCCCAACTGCGGCAGTTCGATCATCCCCCGCGCATCCACCTCCACGTCGTACGTCTCCGCGCGGTTCGTCTCGATCAGGTCGTACATCGTCACCCGCAACGCGTCCCCCTGCCCCAGCCGGTACTGCATCGGCTGAGGCACCAGGTCGCCCGGCAACGGGTCGCTGAACTCCACCAGGTCCCCCGTGTCGTCCTCGATCGCCGCAATCCGCGTCAACACCGGCATCGCCACCGGCGTGCGACCCCACCGACCGGCCCCGTTCGTGCTCGGATCGAAAAACGACCGGTTGCTGCACCCTACCAGCAGCCCGCCGACCAAGGCCAGCAGCCCCGTCGCCATCACCCGCACGTTCACCCTGTTCCGGTCTGGCACACGACGCTCCTTATCCATCTTTCCATCCCCACACTCAGCCTATCAAAATCCAATCCGAACATTCGTGGTCGGCGGGGAGGGCAATAGTAGTTCCCGGACCATCCATGGATCGACCGCCCATGGGGGTCTGGTTGAACCACGTCCCGTATTTTCCGATTCTCCTCCGGATCCGCGTTGATGTTCCAGCCACGCGGCGTGTTCCTACGCCGAAGCATGGGTCCTGGTTTGCCCGATCCCTACACTTCCATACCCGTGACGCCCGACCCCACCCAAGACTCCCCCACCGCCAGAACCCTGGCCCGGCATCCCCGGCCCCTGGGAGGCGACCCCCTCAGGACCATCGACCCCCCCAAACTCAGCCTCTCCGACAGGGTCCTCAACAACCGCGAAGGGAAAGAAACCCTCGCCGTCCGCCGAAAGCCCGACTGGCTCCGCGCCAAAGTGCCCGGCGGCCCGGGCTACACCCGCCTCAAGGCCATCATGGCCGAGCACCGCCTCCACACCGTCTGCGAAGAGGCCGGCTGCCCCAACATGGGCGAGTGCTGGTCGCGCGGCGTCTCCACCATCATGATCCTCGGCGACACCTGCACCCGCGCCTGCGGCTTCTGCAACGTCAAGACCGGCCGCCCGAAGGCCCTTGACCGCGACGAACCCCGCCGCGTCGCCGAGTCCCTCGCCCTCATGGGCCTCAAGCACGTCGTCATCACCAGCGTCAACCGCGACGAACTCCCCGACGGGGGCGCGGCGATCTGGGCCGAGACGATCATTCGAACCCGTGAATCCTGCCCCACCATGTCCATCGAAGTGCTGATCCCCGACTTCGAGGGCAATCACGCCGCCCTGCAGATGGTCATCGACGCCAAGCCCCACATCATCAACCACAACCTCGAGACCGTCCGCCGCATGTACCCCGCCGTCCGCCCCAGCGCCAAGTTCGACCGCTCCCTCGAACTCCTCCGCCGCGTGAAAGAGGCCGGCATGGTCGCCAAGACCGGCATCATGCTCGGCATCGGCGAACGCGACGACGAAGTGCTGGCCCTGATGGACGAAGTCCAACAAGCCACTCGTCCTTCGCAACTTCGGCACTCCGGTACTTCGGAACTTCGGAACTCCGGAACTTCGGAACTTCGGAACTCCGGAACTTCGGAACTTCCCTCCTGCGACATCCTCACGCTCGGCCAGTACCTCCAGCCCACCCGCAACCACCTGCCCATCGACCGCTGGGTGCACCCTGATACCTTTGCCCGCTTCAAGGCCGAGGGCCTCGCCCGCGGGTTCAAGGTCGTCGAGTCCGGCCCGCTCGTCCGGAGTTCCTACCACGCCGACCACCAGGCCGACGTCCTCACCACCATCACCGCCGCCCGCGCCCAGACATCGAACGACTGAACGCCGATCGCTTGGGCCGAGTTCCTGACCGGGGCAGAGGGCAAGATAACGGACGAGATGTCCCGCGGGGTGTGCATGCGCGGCGAAAAGGGGCCGTGGT
Source organism: Phycisphaerae bacterium (assembly GCA_022180725.1). Lineage (GTDB taxonomy): Bacteria > Planctomycetota > Phycisphaerae > Phycisphaerales > UBA1924 > RI-211. Next base: position 84,426 of record BQMO01000006.1, on the reverse strand, counting down.
CGGAAGTCACGACGGCGACGGTGGCGGCGTAGGTCCACGCGATAGTTCTGCCGCGCCGCCCTCATTTCGGCGTGGACGTGCCGCCGGCGCGGGGTTGCCGCCCGATCCTCTCCATTGGGAGGCGCACAAACCCAACCGCGCCCATCGCCCCGGCCTTGAGCGCGGGCGAATCGCCGCGAAGTTGGAACGCGCCCGCCGACGTGCCCGCCCGCGCCCCCGCCGCATCGACAAACAGCGGATCGACCCCCAGAAGGTTGCCCTCGATCGTGACGAAGGGCGCGGCGGGCTTCTCGATGTCGCTCCACGCCCCGCCGAACTGGATGTTCCGCGCGATGATGTTGCCCGTGGGCGCGGGCGGTGGCGGGGTGCGCGTGAGCATCGTCGCGAGCTCGGGGTACCGCTCGCTGTACGGCGGCTGATCGAAGCGCACGCCCGAGAGCGTCCCCTTCTCCTTGACCTCGCGCAGCCACTCGCCCGGCCATTTGTGGGCCCAGCCCAAGCCGCGGGCGTCGACGTGCACGGCGGGCTTGCAGTCGATGAAGATGTTGTTCTCGACGCGGTTGTCCATCCCGCCGCCAATGTACGCGGCGTTCGTCACGTCGTAGAAGATGTTGCCCGTGATCGTCACGCCGCTGAACAGGTCGTCGAGGTAGATGCCGATGCACCCGCGATCGCGCCCGCCCGTGAAGCCGCTGAGGTGGTGGAGGTAGTTGTGGCGGATGACGTTGCCGCGCATGGTCCAGTCGCGCCCGGCGTAGATCGCCCCGGCGTCGTTGGACTCGGTGCAGACGCGGTGAATCTCGTTGAGTTCGATGAGGTGGTCGTTGCCGCTGAAGTGGATCGCGGTGTGGGGCGAGTCGTGCAACAGGTTGTTCGCGGCCCGGTTCCCCACGCCCGAAAGCGCGATGCCGTGGCGGTTCATGCGGTTCCAGCGGCTCCAGTGGTGGACGTGGTTGTTCTCGGCGGTAAGGTGCGCGGCGGTGAGCGTTCTGCGGTCGCCGCCGGAGAGGCGGATGCCGCCGTCGCCGGTGCCGGTGACCTCGCAGTTGTAGACGCCGCTCCGCTCGCCGCTGATGCTCACGGCCCACGAGCCGATGTTGCGGAGCGTGCAGTCCTCGACGCGGTTGCCGCGCGCGTGCTCGATGCGGATGGCGGTGCCGCGGGCGGCCTCGAAGGTGAAGCCCTGAAAGGTCACGTGCTGCGCGCCGTTGATCGAGACGAGCGTGTCGAGGACGGAGACCGTCGCCTCGCCGTCCTCGATCGGTTTCGTGTCCGCGTCGGGCGGCCAGAAGTAGATGGTGCCCGCCTCGCGGTCAAGGTACCACTCGCCGGGGCGGTCGATCTCGCACAGCAGGTTGAAGCCGTAGAACCACCCGCCCTTGCGGTAGCCGTAGTGGTGGTACGGTTTTTCGAGTGTCATGCGTTTGGTCGCGGGGTCGATCGACGCGATCCGCTGCCGCTGCTCGGCCCAGTCGTGCAGCCAGTAGCCCAGCGCCCACGGCTCCTGCTCGTCCTTCCATCGCGCCAGGCGATCGGCGGCCCCGGGGTCGTACGACACGTCCCCCTCGACGCACGCCTTGGCGCGGGGCCGGTCGATCGTGGTCGGGCCGTGCACATCGGCGATGGTGATGAAGCCCTCGTTGGGATAGCGCGAGATCGTCTGCGGCCGGTCGCGGAAGTAGAGTTCCAAACCCGGGCCGCCGTCAAGTCCAAATCCGCCGCCCATCTTCCCAAAGTCGCTCACGCCGTGCGCGTTCAAGTCAACCTGCACGACATGTCCCCGCGCCGCGGGGTCGAGCCGGTCCAGTACGGCTGGGTCGGTGACGACCTTCCAGCCTGAAAGGCGCTTGCCCCCGGAGAGACGGACCGCCGCGCCCGGGGCAGCGCGGTAGATGATGGGCTCGGCCTCCGTGCCCGAATCCTCGGCGGTCAGCACCACTGTGCCGGCGAGTTCGTACACCCCGGCGTGGAACGTGACGGTGACCCCCCCGGGGGGAAGCGTTCCCGCCTTCCGCATCGCCCGGACCTCATCCCGTGCCCGTTCGATGGTGGCGAAGGGACCCGCCGGGGTGCCGGTGGCGGTGTCCTTCCCATCGGACGACACCACTATCTCGCGGATCGTGATCGCCGTCTGTGCCGAGGCAGGCGCAACGATGATGCACAAGGTAACAAGCTGGATGAGCCGGGCTTTCATGCGTCCTACTCCATCGAGCGGCATCGGCGACACGTCATCCGACAGGTGGCACCGACGTGCCCTTCCCCGTTCAACCGAGATGCCCGGCCCCGCGGACTTCTCGGTGCAGCCCTGATGAACCGTCTCGCCCGTGACGTGTTCCCCATTCACTCCACCTTCAAACTCGGCTCGCCCGGTCTCAGGTCGCGTGCGACTCTCCTGCGCATTGCCCCATCCGACACCTCACGCTCGACCACGACCATCCCCTCCGGGTCGCCGAAGGCCCATCCTCCACCGTATTCGATGAAATGCGGCGGCCTTCTTACATCACCACCCCGTCCAGCGACCGCAGCCCCAGCGGCTCGCGCGTGTAAAACGGCTCGGCGTACTCCACCCCGATCGTCGAGCCCCACATCTTCGCCCACGCCATCATCCGCGACGGAAAGTCCGTGCTCACCAACTTCCCCGGGTCGCCCGCTGGCCCGTCGGGCCACGGGCCGAACTGCGATCGATACGCCGTCACGCTCGCCAGTTTCCGCTGCTCGAACCCCGTGATGTCCATGCAGAAGTCCGGCGACTTCACCCCGCGCAGGTGCGAGATGTCGTAGTAGAAGACCCACGTCGGATAGATCGGCGGCTCGGCCACCGCGCCGCGCCCATCGCCCAGCGGCGCCGGCGGCGCGGGCATCTCCACCTTCGTCAGTTTCGCGTCGAACCGCGCGTCCTCCGCGATCCGCGTCGCCGCCACGTGGTCCGGGTGCGCGTCCTCGGGCCGCGGCACGAACATCACCCGCGCCCGATGCGCCCGGATCACCCCCGCCACCGAGTGCCGCGCCGCCACGCTCGCCGTCAGCGTCCGGTTCGGCAGGTCCAGCAGCACCCGCCGCACGCGCCCCGCCCCCGCCGTCGGCTGCAAGTGCGTCAGCGCCTCCGCCGCCTCGCGCAGTCGCTCCGCCCGCTCGCCCCGCGGCGTCGGGCTCCCGTCCGTCAGGTCGCAGATCACCACGTCGTGCCCCTGCGACGCCAAACGCGCGATCGTCCCCCCCATGCCGATCTCGGCGTCGTCCGGGTGCGCGGCGATCACGAGCACGTTCATGCGTCGTCCATCCCCCGGCATCCGGCTATTCGCCTTCGCCCTTCATCACCGTGCACGAATACAACCCCGCCCCCTCCCCGTGCGTCTCGATCTCCAGCATCACCAGCCGCTGCGGCCGCTCCGACGCGAAGAACCCCCCCGCCCGGAACGCCGACCCATACTGGTCCTTGAAGTCGCGCAGGTCCAGGTCCAGTGTCTGCCCGACGGCCAGCCCGTCGATGGCCATTCCGAACCGCATGTTCGCCCACAGCGTGCTCGGGCCGAACGCCTGCGCCGTCGTGTTCGTCAGCGTCAGCCGCGTCCCCTCGCGGAACGCCTGGATATCCACCGGCCGACGCGTCCGCGTCCCCTCGGGGTACGTCACGCCCGAGTCGGTGATGGTCGCGCCCCCGCGGCACCCGCCCATCCATCCGGCGGCGCTGAGAAGGGCGATCAGGATCGTGGCGTGGCGATGGGTCATGCCGTCATGGTCCTTGGGTTCGGGGTCGAGTGTCCGTACGATTGCCGGCGATGTCCGTCGAGAGCCACAACGCGACGCCCCCGACCCCTGCCGTCGCGCCGGGCGCAGAGTGTATCGACCCCGCCGCCTTCGCCCGCGACCTCGCCGCCCGGGGCGGCATCGACCCCCGTGTCCGCGCGCTGGTCCCCGCCTTCGACGCCCCCTTCTTCCAGGCCGGCCTCGCCGGGTACTCCGACGCCGCGATGCGCCTCATCGCCCGCCGCCACGGCTGCCCCTATTGCGTCACCGAGGCCCTTCTCGACCGCACCCTCCTCGCCGGCGGGCGCGGCTTCGCCAAGGCCGACCTGGGCGAACTCCACGACAACGTCCCCGGCGGGGCCGACGACCACCCCCTCGCCGGGCAGATCATGGGCAGCGAACCCGCCGAGATGGCCGCCGCCGCGCTCAAGATGATCGAGCAGGGCCGCCGCGCCGACCGCGACTACCGCGCCCTCGCCTACGCCGCCGAAGGCTCCTTCGCCCCGCCCGCCCAGCACCTGCGCCTTCCCGGGGGCGAACAACTCGGGCGCATCGACCTCGCCGAGGCCAATGACGGCTGGGGATCGTGTGACCCGGAAGAAAGTTCCGTAGTTCCTGAGTTCCAAAGTTCCCAAGAGCAAGAATCGCACGGCCGCGCCGTTCCTCACTCCGGAACTCCGGAACTTCGGAACTCCGAAACTTCCTTTACCGCCATCGACGTCAATCTCGCCTGCCCGGTCAAGAAAATCTCCTCCAAGGCCCGCGGCGGGCACTGGCTCGCCGAGCCGGACGGCGCCATCGACATCCTCCACGCCGTCCGCGACGCCGTACCCCGTGATGTGCTCTGCACCGTGAAACTCCGGCGGGCCTTCGACGACACGCCCGAAATGGCCAGCCACTGCGACCGCATCCTCGCCGCCGCCTTCGAAATGGGGTACGCCTGGGCCACCATCCACGCCCGCACCGTGCAGCAGAAGTACGTCGGGCCGTCCCGCTGGGACGTGCTCCGCGAGATTGTTCGGCGGCACCCCGGCGCCATCATCTTCGGCAGCGGCGACGTCTGGTCCGCCGCGGACATCTTCCGCATGATTCGCTACACGGGGGTGAAGGCCGTCGCCGTCGCCCGCGGGTGCATCGGCAACCCGTGGCTCTTCCGCCAGGCTCGCGATCTTCTGGCCGGGCGCGACCCCGCCCCGCCCACCCTCGCCGAACAGGCCGCCGTGCTGCGCGCGCACTACGACCTGCTCCTGGCCGTCAACCACGGCGCCCGCTACACCGAAGACCTTTCCTCGAAGCAGATCCGCAAGTTCGGCATCCGCTTCGCCGCACACCACCCCAAGGCCGACGACGTCCGCCGCGCCATGATCGCCGTCGCCAGCGCCGAGGACTGGGACCGGGTGCTCGCGGCGTATTACCCCGCCGCGGTCCCCGCGTAACCCGTCGTTTGACTTATGACTTCTCCGGCAACCCCGGCTGCGTCCGCGGCGATTCCGCAGGCCGGGCCTCGCCCGTCCCGCCCGCCTCGGCCTGCTCCTGCGGGTACGCGATCCGCCCGTGGTGCATGCTCGTCACCGTACGGATCACGCTCTCCACGATCAGGTTCAGGTCCTTCAGGGTCAGTTCGCAGTCGTCGAACTGCCCGTCGAGCAATCGCTTCATCGCGATCGACCGCACCATCGCGTCGATCTTCGCCGGCGTCGGTTCGCTCATCGCCCGGGCCGCGCTCTCCACCGCGTCGGCGATCATCAGCACCGCCACCTCGCGCGTCCGCGGCCTGGGGCCGGGGTACCGGTACTCGATCTCCGCGGGGATCACCATGTCGTCCTCGATCGGGTTCCCGTTCTTGTCCCGCGGGGCCGTCGCCAACGCCTGCCGCTTCGCGCGGTGATAGAAATACTCCACCAGCGTCGTCCCGTGGTGCGCCTCGATGAAGTGCTGCAGCCGGTGCGGCAGGCGGAACTCGCGCGCCAGTTCCATCCCGTCCTTCACGTGCCCCACCACGATCAGCAGGCTCATCGCCGGGCTGAGTTTGTCGTGCCGGTTCGGCCCGCCCTGCTGGTTCTCCACAAAGTACTCGGGCTTGTTCATCTTCCCGATATCGTGATAGAGCGCGCCCACGTACGTCAGCAGGTGATCGGCCCCGATGGCCTCCGCCGCCGTCTCCGCGATCGCCGCCACGTTCAGCGAATGGTTGTACGTCCCCGGGGCGCGCTGCTGGAGTTCGCGCAGCAGCGTCTGCTTCGGGTCGCGCAGTTCCACCAGCGTCATCCCCGTCGTCACGTTGAACGCCCGCTCGATCAGCGGGAGCAGGAAGAGCGTCGCCGCCCCCGTCAGCACCGCCCCGCCCCCGGCCAGCGCCGAGTCGATCCCGATCTCCCGCAGCGTGATCAGCGAGATCGGCCTCGACAGCAGCGCGAACGCCGTCGTCGCCAGGCTCACGCTGATCGCCGTGATCACCGTCGAGCGGAACAGGCTGTTCCGATCGCGGATGGTCCGCAGCGACCACACGATCGCCGCGACGCCCGCCACGATCACCCCGTACGCCCCCAGGTTCTGCCGCAGCGCCACGCACACCAGCAGCCCGTGCAGCAGCGCATACGCCAGCGCCGCCCGCCGGTCATACCCGACCACCATGAGCATGGTCACCAGCAGCGTCGGCGCCAGCGCCGTCAACGCCGACCACGCCGGCGCCATCGCCGTGCCCAGGCCCGCGATGATGTACGTCCCCAGCAGAATGACCGCCACGCCCGTCATGCGCGACGCGTTCCGCCGCACGCGCGGGCAGAAGAGCAAGGTGTAGCCCGCCAGCGCCAGCGTGATCGCGCCGCACACCACGGCCACGCTCCCCCGCCGCAGCCACCGCACGAACCCCGGCGCCGTCTGCTCGAACGCCGCCATCTCCCGCGCAAACAGCGACGCCTGCGCTTCGGTCAGAATCTCCCCGCGCGTGAAAATCACCTGCCCCACGGGGTTCACCACCACCACCGGCTTGATGAGGTCCGCCGCGTCGTTCTGGTCCTTGGCCGTCTGCGCCCCGTCGAACGTCACCGTCGGCCTGGGCGCGACCGTCAGCCGGTTCACCACCACCTGCCGCGCCGCCCCCGCGAACCCCGCATCCCGCGCCAGCGATTCCATCGCCCGCGCGAATCCCTCCTTGTCGTCCAGGTCCAGGATGTCCCCGCGCGCGATCATCGCCGCCGGCTTGCCCGCCGCCACCAGCCGGATCGTCGGGCTGGTCCCCTCGAACACCGCCTTCTGCCGCGCCTGCCCATCAAGGATCGGCCTCCGCAACAGCAGCGCCGTCAGGCTCCGCACCCGCGACACCCACGCCGGCGAACTCTGCCCGTCCACCACCTCGGCCTTCACCGCCGCCAACATCTCCGGCGTCAGGCGGAACGCCTCGCGGATCGCCGGGTCCACCGTCTCCACGCTCTCCACGCTCGCCAGCGTCCGCGGCAGGTTCTCCAGGTCCGTCTGAATCCGGTCCAGCACCGCCTGGTCCGCCGTGTACACCCGCGGCGTCGCCTGCCGCGCTTGCTCCCGCCGCTGCTGCGTCTGCGCCTCGTCCTCGGTCAGCAACTCCGTCCGCACCAGCCGCGTCTCGTCCATCACCCGCCCGACCGCCACCAGCGGCTGTGACCGCGTGAAGACCGCCAGCCCCGTCGTCGCCACCGCGAACACCACCGCGATGATCAGCCCCACCCCCAGGCTCGGCGTCGCGATCGCGTCCGCCGCGCGCAGCGTCAACGGGCGGCCGCCCGTCCGCACCTGCTCGGCCAGCGCCCCCACCCGCGACGGCGTGTTGGACCCGTCACTTCCCATCAAGGCTCCATCGTCCCATTCCCCCCGCCCCTTTCAGCGTTATCGGGCGATTCCACCGCTTTCGAGACCGCTCGACGAGCACGCGCCGGCCTCGGCCCCTCGTCGTCGCCCCCGTACGCCTCGATGATCCGCTGCACCAGATCATGCCGCACCACGTCCGACTTCTCGAACGCCACGAACCCCACCCCCGGCGTCCGCCTCAGCCGCATCGCCGCGTCCAGCAAGCCGCTCTCCCGCGCGTCCGGCAGGTCCACCTGCGTCACGTCCCCCGTCACCACCATCTTGCTCCCGTGCCCCAGGCGCGTCAGGAACATCTTCATCTGCCCCTTCGTCGAGTTCTGCGCCTCGTCCAGAATGACCACCGCGTTGTTCAGCGTCCGCCCCCGCATGAACGCCAGCGGCGACACCTCCACCACGTCGCTCTCCATGAACCGCCGCAACGTGGCGTAATCCATCATGTCCGCCAGGGCGTCAAACAACGGCCGCAGGTACGGATTCACCTTCGCCCGAAGGTCCCCGGGCAGAAACCCCAACTTCTCCCCCGCCTCCACCGCCGGCCTCGCCAGGATCACCCGCTTCACACGCCCCGTTTTCAACAAATGCACCGCCGCCGCCACCGCCAGGTACGTCTTCCCCGTCCCCGCCGGCCCCAACGCGAACACCAGATCATGATCCCGGATCGACGCGAGATACTTCTCCTGGTTCGGCGTCTGCGCCCGAACCGCTCGCCCGCCCGCGTACACGTTCAGCCGCCCGTCCCACGCGTCGGCCTCGCCGCCTTCCTCGCCATGCCCCAGTTCCTCGGCGATCAGCGCCAAGACCTGCTCACGCGTCGGCGACTGGCCCCGCTCGGCCAGCGCCGTCAGCCCCTCCAGCACGCCCCGCGCCGCCAACACCTGAACCCTCGGCCCGGTCACGTGCACACGGCCCTCGCGCGCCGTCACGTGCACACCCAGCGCCTCGCGCAGCAACTTCAGGTTCCGCTCCGCGGACCCAAACACCCGGACCCGCTCCGACCCGGATGGTGCCTTGACCGTAATATCCAAGCGCTGTTCGCCTCCGATTCCCCCGCCTCGCCCGAATCGTACCCCTTTCATGCCCACCGGCCCGACATGACCCTAACAAACCCGAACATGCCGGTTGCTCGACGGGCATGGGCCACGTTCCGCTCTTCCATCCTCTCTCTTTGCATCGCCGCTTTCGTCATGGTGTCGTGCACCGGCTCGCCGCGTCGGTCCCACGGCCAGCCTTCTCCCACCGGAACGGTCATCACCGCCGACGGTGATTGGGACGACCTCGACGCCGCCATCGAGGCCGCGTGCGCTAAGACCGAGCACGCCCTCGTCCGCCGCGTGGCCTTTCAACTCCAGCCCGCCGAGGTGATCGACATCCCCACGCGCCGCCGCGCCTACGACTTGGTCACCGTCGGCGGCGAACCGACACACGTTACCTTCGTCGCCCGACAAACCGGCGACCCCACGCCCATCGAGATCACCGCCAAAGTTGGCCGCTTCGGTGACGCCGCCCGAGAAGACACCCTTCTCAAGGTCATCTCCGCGCGCCTCACCGACCTCAAGGGCAAAGACTTCGCGCCCATGCGCTAACACCCCATCCCCGAAAAAAAGGCCGGGGGTGAACGTTCTCCTTCACCCCCTCCCCATGGGAGGGGGCCGGGGGGTGGGCTTCCTTCGTACACCCCCTCCCCATGGGAGGGGGCCGGGGGGTGGGCTTCCTTCGTACACCCCCTCCCCATGGGAGGGGGCCGGGGGGTGGGCTTCCTTCGTACACCCCCTCCCAGAGGGAGGGGGCCGGGGGGTGGGCTTCCTTCGTACACCCCCTCCCCATGGGAGGGGGCCGGGGGGTGGGCCTCAATACCAACTGGTTCAACCTCGCACCGCACTATCAAGCCGCCTCCACAACGCTCTCCGGCAACGTCAGCGTCATCGTCGTCCCTTCCTTCCACACCGACTCGACCCCGATCGTGCCGCCCAGGGTCTTGACAGCGTGCTTGACGATCGCCAGTCCCAGCCCCGTGCCCCGCCCCAGGGCCGTCCCCGTCCGCGCCGGGTCCGCCTGAAAGAATCGCTCAAAGATCCGCCCCTGCACCGCGATGGGGATACCCACGCCCCGATCCATCACCCGGAACCGGGCGGTACGCCGCCCGCTCGGCCCGGCGTCGCCCACTTCACCCTCGACGCGCACCGTGGTGCCCTCGTACGCAAACTTGACCGCGTTCTCGATCAGGTTCTTGAGGACCAGGTGCAGCAGCCTCGGGTCCGTGCGGAGTCGGGCCAGCGCCGGGTCGAGCACAAACTCCACCCGCACGCGCCGCGCCGCCGCGGCCGGCTCGAACATCTCCCGCAGCCCCGCCGCCAGGTCGAACGCCGAAACCTCCACCAGCCGCGCCGGCGCCTCGGGCGATTCCAGCCGCGACAGGTCCAGCAGGTCGCGCACCATCTCTTCCAGTCGTGCCGCGTTCGTCGCGATCATCCCGATGAACCGGTCCCGCATCGCCTCGTCGCGCCATGCCCCCCCGGCCAGCGTGTCCGCCGCCGCCCGGATCGACGCCAGCGGCGTCCGCAACTCGTGGCTCGCGTTGGCCACGAAGTCCGCCTTCAACTGGTCGGCCTCGGCCAGTTCCGTCACGTCCCGCAGCGTCATCACCACCGCGATCCGTCCGTCGCCAGGGGTCGGCGTCGCCACAACCTCGAACCGCCGCGTCGCGTCCCCCACCGGCACGCGGATCTCCCCCTTCCCGGTCTGCCCGTCCAGCGCCGCCGCGTGCTGGATCAGCACGTCCCGCTGCGTGAACACGTCCTCCAGGGGCCGCCCGATCATGCCCCCGGGCCGAGGCCCAATAAACGCCTCCGCCGCCCGGTTGCACGTCACGATGACCCCGCGCCCATCCAGCCCGAAGACCGGGCTGGGCACCCCGTCGAGCAGGGTCCTCGCCGGCGAGTCGGATGCGGAAGGCACCGCCGCGGGAATCGACTCCGCCTGCGTGGGTGTCGCGCGTGCACGCATCGCCCTCGCCATCACGATCAGCGCCAGCCCCGCCCCGACGAGGCCGACCACCGCGCCGAAGCGCGGATACCCGGCCAGGGTGGCCACCCCACCGCCGATCCCGCCCGTGAGCGCAAACAGCCAAGCCGCGACAGACCAGCGGGGCGTGGAGTGGTTCATGGCCGGTGCATGCTAGCCGAAGCCGTGCAATGACCTCAGGGTGTGCGCGCGTGCCCGTCGGCGGGGGCTTCCTCCGCGTCCGGCTCGGGCGTCGCCCGATACCCCACCCCGCGCACCGTCTTCACGATCCCCGCGTGCACCCCGAGTTTCTTGCGGATCGCCGTCACGTGCACGTCAATGGTCCGGTCCGTCACCGTCACCCCCGGCCCCATCGCCCGTGACATCAGCGCCGACCGCGACAACACCCGCCCCCCGGCCTGCATCAATGCGCTGAGCAACCGAAACTCCGTCAGGGTCATCGACACAGGCTGGCCATCCACCAGGGTCTCGTGCGTTTCGAGGTTCATCGTCACCCCGCCCATGCTGATCTGCCGCTGATCGGCCGACGAGCGGGCCGCCCGCCGGAACACGGCCTCAAGCCGGGCCAGCACCACCTTGATCGCGAATGGTTTGGCGATGTAATCATCCGCCCCGACCGTCAACCCCACGATCTGATCGACGTCGTCCCCCTTGGCCGTCAGCATCACGATGGGCACGCTCGCGGTCGCCGGGTTGCTCCGAATCCGACTGGCGACCTCCGTCCCCGACAGGCCGGGAAGCATCACATCGAGCAAAACCAGGTCCGGTAATTCCTTGGACACTCGATCCAAGGCCTGCCGTCCGTTGAGCGCCACGGAAACCTCGTAACCGGCCTGTTTCAGGTTATAGGACAAAAGTTCGACGAGGTCCGGCTCGTCGTCGACGATGAGGATGTGCTTCCGCTGGCTCATCAACCGTACCTAAACCCATTGATTGCATTGTATTGCGATATATTCGGGCATGTCCTGCGCCCCCGGCGGTAGGGTAGCGAAAGGCCTTCACGGCATCCAGAGGCCGCGTGTGTAACTTTGGTTAAGGTTGCCCCCCTCGTCCAGAGTCCGAACCGACTTTGAGGAAAACTTGTGTACTGATAACGCGCGTGCCGAAATTCACAAGGCCGTGGTTTGCGTTCGCTAATCACGGCGGGTATAGTCCGGCCCTCGGCCCGGCCCCTCGTGGGGGTCCGTGACAGCGGGCATCAGTATCGAGGGCCGTCCGCAGCGTCGTACATGCGGGCAAGCACGTCGGACATCTGACACGGCACGGTCGAAACGCTCGGGTATTCGGTCAGGGTTTCGGTGTCGTGAAGCCGACGGGGCAGAGAGAGTGATCGGACCCCGGCCCAGTCACGGGCGGCGGCGGGCCGATCGGCGTCGGGGCGGAGTCCTCGGCGTTTTTCAACCGACCCGGCGTGGTCGGGCACATCGCGGGGCTTGGGGCCCCGAACCGTGCGGGACGGGATGGAATCCCGGCCTGGACGGGCATGCGAGGCGGGCGGGCCATGAACCCTGTCCCGCGGTGCCGGACGGGCGGCGAAAGCAGGCCGCAGCGCCCGGGGTTAGAAACCGGAGTTTCGTGTTGGTCCTTTTACAGGAGTTGGAACAGATGAGTCAGACCAAGTTGATTTCGATCGTGGCGGGCATGGCGGTGACTGGCGTGGCCTTCGCGGGCAACGACGCGGAACTGCGTGCCGACGCGGCCGGGCGCACCAGCGCGCTCGCCCCCGCGGCCGGGTACAACAACGGGTTCTTCGAGATCGGCGACGGGGCGAACAACACGCTCCGCTTCGGCGGCACGACGACCTGGCGGTGGAACATGTCGTTCCGCGACGACGAAGCCGTCGGCGACCAGAACGACTACACCCACGGGTTCAACGCCCCCGTGCAGCGCCTCCGCGTGCACGGCACCATCTGGGACAAGGCCCTCTCGTACAAGATCCAGGGCAACTTCTCGGATGAGAACCCCGGCGGGGGCGTCTTCGCCCTTGAGGAAGCCTGGGGCGCGTACGACCTGGAGAACGGCGTGACGATCCGCTGGGGTCAGCAGAGCCTCGGCCTGCACCGCGCCCAGCTCGTCGACCAGGAGTTCCAGCAGGGCATGGGCCGCTCCCTCGCCTACCTGGCCTTCTCGTCCGGGTACGTCCAGGGCGTGCAGGTGCACTACTCGGCCGACATGTTCCGCCTGATCGCCGGCTTCCATGACGGCATCGGGTCGCAGAACAGCGACTTCAACAGCGGCGCCGAGATGGACTACGCCCTCAACCTCCGCGTCGAAGTCCAGGCCATGGGCAACGACTGGAACCGCTGGAACGACTTCACGTCGTTCAAGAGCGCGGCCGACAACGGCCTGCTCATCGGCGCCGGCATCAACTGGCAGTCCGGCGGCGAAACCGGCGGCACCCCCGACGTGGACGCCCTTGATTACACCGTCGACTTCGCGTTCGAGGGTCAGGGTTTCAACATCTTCTTCGCCGGCTACGGCCAGCACATCGACGCGGGCGGCGGAGGCGACGCCGACAACTTCGGCCTCGAACTCGGCGGCGGGTTCTTCTTCTCCGACCAGGTCGAGGGCTTCGCCCGCTGGGACTGGATCATCCCCGATGACGATGTCTTCGGCGATGACTCCGACTGCCACTTCATCACCGCGGGCGTCAACTACTACATGAGCCCCGACAGCCACGCCGTCAAGTTCACGGTCCAGGCGGCCTACGCCCTCAACGAGACCGACGTGATCTTCGACAACTTCATCTCCAGCAACACGCGCACCGGCTTCCTCGGCCAGGACGAAGATGGTGAAATCACCTTCAGCGCCCAGGGTCAGGTCATGTGGTAAAGACCTCGCGATGATCCCCACGGATCATCCGAGTTGCTGAATCACACGAGTTTTCCCAACCGGCCTGCCTCGCGGCGGGCCGGTTGCTTTTTTGCCGCACACCTTCACCGCCCAGCCTTGACGGCGCAACAAAAAACCCGCGGCCAAAGGCTCGCGGGTTCTCGCCGAAGTGGAGGCAAGGGGACTCGAACCCCTGACCTCATCCATGCCATGGATGCGCTCTACCAAAACTGAGCTATGCCCCCGGCTTTCCTGGTTGTCACCCCGCCCGGCCTCCCGGGAAGGGCGTGATGATAGCCCCGCACGGGTTGGATTCCACGCGCCGCCCCTCCCCCGACGGGGGAGGTGGCGAGTTTTCGAGCCGGAGGGGGCGCGGAAGACCATGAACGTCCTCGACCGCCGCGGCGCTTTCTCCAAGAGGGAACGCTCACACCTTCCGCATCACGCTCACGGCCGGGTACAGCCCCGCCACGCCCTCGCGCTCCACGACGCGCGGCGGGTACGCGGCGTTGAGGGGCTGAAGCCGGATCATCTCGCGATCGCCGTCCTTCTCGAAATACACCCGCTTGAAGGTCGTCGCGTGGTCGGGCTCAAGGCGGGCGAAGCAGTCCATCCCGCTGCGCACCGGCTGCGAGGGGCTGAAGATGACAATGTCCCCCTCGGCGTAGACAGGGAGCATCGAATCGCCCACGACCCGCGCCGCGAAGGCGTCCGGGTCGCGCAGGTCCGGGCACTTCACGTACTCGTCGGCCACGCGCGCGGGGTACGAAAGGTCGGTGAACTCCGCGGGGTACCCCGCCGCCACCTTGTTGATGAGCGGGACGTCCATGTTGAGCATCACCGGCACCACGGTGGGCGAGAACGCCCCCGCCGGATCGGCAAAGTGAGGCTCGCCGTCATCGCCCATCGCCATTCCCGTGCCCGCCATGCCGTGCTCCAACTGTTCGACCACCCGCCGCAACTCCCCGGACTTGAACGCCTCGTCGAGCGAACGCCGCTCGGCCAGAAGGGCGATCAGCCGCCGCGCCAAGCGCTGATCTTCCTGAAGCCGTGCCATTGCCCGCCGAACATCCTCGCCCCCCGCGGCCAGGCTTCGTTCCCATCGGGCCATCCGCACCAGTTCGCCCGTGGGGATCATGAGCGCCTCTTCAACCCGGGTGAGCACCTCGTCGCTGGCGTGCCGCTGCCCCGTCTCGATCGCGGATACATACGACCGCGCACACCCCACCCGGATGGCCAGGTCCTGCAAGGACAAGTTGGCCCGCTGGCGCCGCGCCCGGATGAACGCACCCGCTGTTGGACCGTTCAGCGATGTGCCTCGCGGCGACGTGGAGTCACCCGCCGGCCCCTTGACGCCGTTGTGCCTGTCTTCGGCTGTTGGCTTTCGACCCTCGCCCATCGCACCTCCGGCCACATCGGCGCGCAAAACCGCGTCACTTTCAAACATAAACCTTCCATAGTGTACACAAAGATGTAGACTTGGTCAAGTGTCCACTTTTGTGAGGACGACGAGTTGGTAAGCCTGGGCGCGAGCCGGGCGAGCAAGCGCGTGGGAGGCGGTCATGTTGATCGAGAAGGTGTCAGCGGGGAACGGCGGGGCGGATCGCGGGGTGGGTGGGGATCATCGTGTTCGTCTGCGGGCACAGGTCGCGGATCTTGTCCGCGAGCGGTGCGAGGGTTTGCCCCCGGACGACGCGGCCCTGCTGCGGGCGATCTTCATCGCCGGGCAGACCAAGGTCGAGATCGCCCGGTTGTCCGGCAAGCCGATCCACATTGTGAGAGCGCGGGTGAAGACGCTGATCCGCCGGGTCACGTCGCGCGAGTTCGTGTACGTGCTTCGGGCCCGTCGCGGGTGGACGGCGACGCGGCGGAGCGTGGGGGAGGCGTGCTTCCTGCATGGACTGTCGACCAAGGCCGCGGCGGGGGTATTGCGGCTGAGTCCTCATCAGGTCCGCCGACACCGGGAAGCCATCGCGGCGTTGTGCGCGGAGGCGCGGGGATGAGCCAAGCCCGCGATCGATTCGCCCCGGTTCGCGTGATCCCGATCACCGTGAGGCCGACGCGGCGGCTGCTGCGGGCCATGGCGGTGTTCGGGCTGGCGCTGCGCCGGGCGGCGCCGCGGCGTCGTCCGCCGCGGTGGGCCGTGCGGGCGGCGGCGTGGCTGGAGCAATCGCTGGGGACCGGCGAGGTGGCGTTGATCACCGGGGCGAGCGGCGGGGGCAAGAGCACGCTGCTGGCGGCGCTGGAGCACCAACTGGCCGAGCATGGCCGATCGGTGTCGCGGGTTCAACGCCTAGACACGTCGTCGCGGGCGGTGATCGACCTGGTGGGCGGGACCATGGCGGACGCGCTGGGCGCGTTGACCCGGGCGGGGCTGGGCGACGCGACGCTGCTGGGGCGCACGCCGAGCGAACTCTCCGAGGGCGAACGGTTCCGGTTGGCGCTCGCGCGGGCGTGCGCCGGGCCCGGGTCGCGGCGCACGGTGCTGTGCGACGAGTTCACGTCAGGGCTGGACCGGGCAACGGCGGCGTGCGTGGCCGCGGCGCTGGGGCGGTGGGCGCGGGCGACGGGCGCGCGGGTGGCCGTGGCGACGGCGCAGGACGATCTCGCCCCCGCCCTGCGGCCGCGGGTAATCGTGGAGTGCGACGGCGATCGCGTGCACGCACGCCTTCGGACGGTCGAAGGGCGATGGACGACGCAGGCCTTCCGCGGGAGGGCGTCATGAGCGCCGGACGGGGGCATGAACCGGCCATTCTCGTCCGCGCGGGGACGTGGCGCGACTATCAGTCGCTGGCGGGGCATCACTACCGCGGCGGCCCGCCGGCGACACGTGTGCGGGTGCTGGCCGCCGAGGTGGAAGGGCGGGGGCGGGTCGCGGGGGTGCTGGTGGTGTCGATGCCGACGCTGAACGGGCGGTGGCGATCCGCCGCCTGGGGCGGGCGGTACGCGCCCACGGGGCATGGCGGGAAGCGGCTGATGGCGCGCCGGCTCAACGCCGAGGTCCGCACGATCTCGCGGGTGATCGTGCACCCGCGCTACCGCGGGCTGGGCGTGGCGACGCGGCTGGTGCGGGCGTACCTGGCCAACCCGCTCACGCGTCGCACCGAGGCGGTCGCCGTCATGGGTGCGTACGCGCCGTTCTTCGAGCGCGCGGGGATGCGCCGGGTGGCGGTCAAGCGAACATCGCGCGAGGCGCGGCTGGGGTGGCGCTTGCGGACCCTGGGGGTGCCGGCGTGGCGATTGATGGACGTGGACTGGATGGTGAGAACCGTGGCACGGAACGCTGCCCTCCGGCGGGCCGTGCACGCGTGGGCACGCGCCGGCCGCGCCACGCGTTCGGCGAGGTCCGGGCGGCTGCTCCCCGCGTTGGCGGGGGCGGCGCTGACGGCCCGGCCCGCGGTCTTCGTGCACGGCTGACAGGAGGGTTTCGACATGACGACGAAGGTGAACCCGCCCCGCGACGAGGGGCCGAGGCCCGAGGAATATCCGCGCACGGCGGACGAACTGCACGCGTGGGTTGCGCGGCACGTGGGCGTGGCGATCGCCCGCACGCCGCTCGTCGAGGGGCACGCCGCCCCGTTCGACTACCTCGCGCACGCATTCTTCGCCGACGCCCCGCCCGACGGCCCGCCCCCGCCCGAGCGCCCCGCCGACTGCGTGGTGTGGGCGAACCGTGGGGGCGGCAAGACGTTCCTGGGCGCGGTGGCGACGCTGCTGGACCTGGTCTTCAAGCCGGAGATCGAGGTGCGGATCCTCGCGGGGTCGATGGACCAGGCCGCGCGGATGTACGCGCACCTGCGATGGATGTTCGCGCTGGAGGTGTTCGCGCCGCAGGTGCGCGGGCGGATCACGCAGCGACGCCTGACGCTCACCAACGGCAGCCGGGTCGAACTGCTCGCCCAGTCGCAGACCAGCGTCCGCGGGACGCGCGTGCAGAAACTGCGGTGCGACGAGGTAGACCTGTTCAGCCCCGAGGTGTGGGAGGCGGCCCAGCTTACCACGCGGTCGAAGGACTGCGGGGGGGTGGCCGCCCGCGGCACGGTCGAGTGCCTGAGCACGATGCACAACCCGCACGGGGTGATGCACGCCATCGTGGGCGAGGCGAACCGCGGCCGGCGGACGCTCTTCCGCTGGGGCATCGTGGACGTGCTGGAGCACTGCCCGCCCGCGCGGGCGTGCCGGGGGGCGACCAGGGCGACGAACTGCCCGCTGCTTCCCGAGTGCGACGGGCGGGCCAAGGGGCGTCCGCCCGCGCAGGCCGGGCACGTGACCATCGACGACGCGATCGCGCAGAAGCGCCGCGTGAGCGAGGCGGCCTGGCAGAGCGAGATGCTGTGCCTGCGCCCGCGCCGCCGCGAAACGGTCGTCCCCGAGTTCGACCCCAAGGTGCACGTCTTCGACGACGACGCCCTCGCCCGTACCGGGGCCGTGAAGTGGATCGGGGGGATGGACTTCGGCATCCGGGGGACGGCGATCCTGTGGGCGGCGGTCGACGGCGCGGGGGTGGTCCGCGTGGTGGACGAGCGCTGCCAGGCCGACGTCCTGCTGGGCGAGCACCTCGCGGCGATGACGCGGGGGCTGGCCCGCGAGGGCGTGCCCGCCTGGCCACGCCTCGCGTGGATCGGGGTCGATCCGGCGGGGCGCGCCCGCTCCGACCAGACCGGGGTGGGGTCGATCGACAAGGTGAAGGAAGCCGGGTTCCGCGTGCGGCACCCGCGCCGCTTCACCGCCGAGGGGCTGGAGATGCTCCGGGCGCGGCTGAAACCCGCCTCGGGCGTGCCCCGGCTCTACGTGCACGCCCGCTGTACGCGGCTCATCGAGTCGCTCGAGAAGTTCCGCTACAAGCCGGGGAGCGACCAGCCCGACAAACGCGAGGGCTACGACCACGCCGTCGACGCCCTGCGCTACATGATCCAGAACCTCGACATGCCCGTGCGGACCGTCTCGGTCAACTACGCCTTCCGCGACGGCCTGCTCACCGAGGAGTGATCACTTCGGGGCGATGAGCGGGGCCAGGTGCTGCACGAAGAGGTACCCGGCCAGGCCCAGCACCGCCATCCAGAAGCAGACCTGGATGGTCATCACCGCCGCGGCCCGGGGCAAGTGCCGCATTTCGCTCACCCGCACAGACTTGTACGCAATGGACATGAACAACGCCAGCGGCAGCAGCAGAACGTACCAATGCTGATGCAGATCGATGGGATCGAGAAAGGGGCGGTAGGCCAAGGGCAGCAGCACGGATGTCGCGACGTGGTCGAGCATGGATGTCCCGGGCGCGCCGGTCGACCGCGCCGACATCATCGTATCCGCCCCGGAACAGACCCAACACGCCGGGCCGTGTTATCCCTGCACCTTCTTCATGATCCCCTCGTACACCTCGCGGAGGGTGCACCCGGCGTACGGCCCGGCGACCTCGGCGGAGAGCGGCCTCCCCGTGTCGTCGGCGACCTGCCGGTCCAGCCGCTTCTGCGCGGTGATGATGGTCGAGTGGTTGCTGCGGCCCATGGCGCGGGCGATCTCGGGGAAACTCATCGTGGTCAGTTTGCGCGAGAGGCTCGAGACCAGGCTCCGCGCCAGCACCACGCGCTTGTGCCGCCCCTTGCCCATGAAGTCGTTGAGGTCCACGGAGAGTTCGCGGCAGATGTCGGCGACGATGGCCTCGGCCGTCAGCGGGCGGCGCATCTTCGGGGCACTCCCCGCGGGCGCGCGCCCCGATTCGTCCAGCCCGAGGGCCTTGCGGACCAGGGCGGCGCCGATGGTCCCCTGGGACGAGCCCAGTTCCGGCAGCAGCCTCGACACCGCGTCGACCTGGTTCAGCAACCCCTCGATCTCGCGGACGCTCCCCCCGAACCCGCCCAGGGCGCCCACGCTCCGCCCGGAACGCTCGGCGATCAGATCGGCGGCGGGTTCGTCGAGGGCCAGCCCGCGCCGCTGCGCCAGGTGCCGCACCAGTTTCCCACGCAGGTCCGGCTCGGGCGATTCGATCTTGACCACCGCCCCGGCCATGAACCGCGACACCAGCCGCTCGCTCAGTTTCGCGATCTCCTTGGGGTGCTCGTCGCTGGCCAGCACCAGCCGCGCCCCGTCGATGCCCACCGCATCGAGCGTGTGCAGCAGTTCCCCCTGCGTCGCGTCCTTGTTCGAGAAGAAGTGCACGTCGTCGATGCAGAGAAGATCCACGCGCCGGTACGTTCGTCGGAAGACATCGACGCGCGCGGCCCGCACCGCCTGGATGAACTCGTTGGTGAACTGCTCGCCCGTGGTCACGCGCACGATCGCGCCCGGACGCTTCTCGACGAACCGCGCGGCGCACGCCCGCAGCAGGTGCGTCTTGCCCAGCCCGCACGAGCCGTGCAGAAAAATGGGCGGGACCGGCGTGTCGTCCTCCGCGACGCGCACGCACGCCGCGTGCGCCAGCCGGTTCGACCGCCCGACCAGGAACGTGTCGAAGCGGTAGCGGACGGTCTCGACCGGACGGAGGATCGGCGTGGCCCGGGCGGGCGCCGCCGACGAGGACGGGCGCGGCATCGGGCCGAAGGCGTCACGATCGGCGTGGAACTCGACGGCGTCGGCCAGCCCCCGGGCCGCGCGACGCAGGGCGTCGGCGAAGCGGCGCTCGAGCATCTCGGCCTCGAAGCGCGTGGGCACCACGACCTGCACCCGTCCGTCGCGCAGCACGACCTTGGTGTGCGTCCCGAAGTATCGCTCAAAGGCCCCCGCGCCGATCTCGGCGCTCAGCCGATCGAGGATCGTGCCCACCCCGCCCGACGGACCGGGACGGGTGGATTCCCGCACCTCGCGCTCGCCCGCCGATCGGCCCGTCGGGGCCTCCATCGGGGCCAGGTTCGTTGCCCGCTGCCGGATGCTCATGCCGTCGCCCGCCTTCTCCATGCGCCGCACCTCCCGTCGGACACTTCCGTGCGACCTCGTGGGGTGGTGCGATCGGCGCGCACCGGCCACGCCCCGTCGCGGTCCGAACGTCGCCACGGGCGGGCTGGCCCCCACGGGCCTCCTTGGGTTGACAGAGTCCTTCACAGCCCGGCCTGGGCAGACCGATCGCGCCCGCGCTTCGCACGACACCGCGACACGATCATGGAGAACACGGGACACAAACCCGTGAGATAAGTTCAGGCCGGCGGTCGATCCGTGACCGTTCGAGTTCACGCCCGGGGCGTTCGGCGTGAGCCGCGCGTCTCGGACGTGGGTCGGAAATGTACTCGACCGCGCGGCGATCAGCAAGCGATTCGGAAAGGTTCACGCGCGGGTTGTGCGTCGAGCCTCATGAATCATGGACTTGCGCGCACGAAAATTTCTCTCGCCACCAGGCCCCGACGGTGGGAATGAATTGTGCAAAACATGTGTGAAGTTCGCGCTACCGATCGCCCGGCCGCTCGGGCGTGCCGCCCAGCGGCCTCACGAACGCGGAGCGCTTCGTGTACGCCGAGAACCCCAGCGCGCGGTAGAGCCCCAACGCGGGCGTGTTGCGCGAGTCGACCGCGCATGTCACGCTCCACCCCGGGAAGGACGCGTGCACGCGGTCCATGCCCTGACGCAGCAAGCATGATCCGATCCCCTTGCCACGCAGCGTCGGGCCCAGCCCGAGGTACACCAGTTCGATGCTGCGCAGGTCGGGGCAGCGGTTGAGGAGCATGGCCCCGGCGGGCCGGCCGTGGTCGCGCACGAGGGACCACCACGACGGGTCGTACGTGCCCGTAGCCCGGTGCGAGTCGAGCACATCGTCGATGGCCCGCAGCCCGCACAGTTCAGGGCAGTCGAGCGTGTCGATGTACGACGCCTCGAGGGCCTGCGCGAGGGCGGCATCGGCGTCGTCGCGCTCGGCGGCCGTGCCCAGCGCGCCGATCTCCGACAGGCGCTCCACGGTCACGCCCTCGGGCCAGGGGCGCGGCGCGGCACGTTCCCGGGGCGGGGGCGGCGCCGCCCGAAGATACACGAGCGTCCCCACGCTCACGAACCCCGCGGCGGCCAGGGCGTCGGTCGACCAACGGTCTCCCGGCTCGGGCAGGGCCTGGGCCAGCGTCGCCTTGCGGGACAGGTGCGTGCCGAGGTGGTCGCACGCCGCCCGGATGCACGCGGCCCGTTCGGCGACGCCCGGGGCGCCTTCGCCCGGTTCAGGCTCGCTCAGAAAGAGCATGGCGGTGCGGCCCGCGCCGATGACGGCCAGGCACGCCTGCCGCACACGGGCGGGTGCCTTGCCCGTGCCCGGATCGAGCGTGCCGAAACAGAGGGAGAAGTCGATGGCGTGGCGCGACGCGGACTCGATGAGTCGCTGGGCGGCGGCGTCGAGATCGTCGTTGGCCCGGCTGACCAGCCGTCGCGCCGCCGCCAGGTGAAGATCGCGTGGTATACGCACCACGTTCGGGTGCGGGCCGGGTCGGGGCGAACCCGGGGAGGCGGGGTTGGGGAGAGTACGGCTCACGCGGTGGACGGTACGGGGGCTGCCCGATCCGGGGTTTGACCCGCGACGAAAATCCTGTAGACTTGTGCCCCGCACGCGAAAGGGGCCTCATGTTCACGCGAAGCACGATGTTGATGTCGGCGGCCGCCCTGGGGGCCAGCCTGGTTGCCCTGGCCCCCGAGCCGGACCCGATCCCCCGGCGCTGGCAACTGGCGGTGGACGTGGGCCCGTTGCGGACGGCGAGCGTGGACCTGCCGGGCGTGGGCACCCGCTCGTACTACTTCCTGACGTACAAGGTGACGAACACGACGGACCAGGACCTGCTCTTCACGCCGAGCTTCGAACTCGGGACGGACGAGGGCGTGCTGCTGCGGTCGGGGCGCGACGTGCCCGGGGCGGTGACGGCGGATGTCCTGAACCGTTTGCAAAGTCCGTTCATTCAGGATCAGACCAGCGTGGTGGGCATCCTGGCGCAGGGCGAGGCCAACGCGAAGGAAGGCGTGGTGATCTGGCCGATCACGGACCATCACGTGAACGAGGTCACGATCTACGCGGCGGGGTTCAGCGGGGAGGTTCGGGCGGTGGAGTTCACCGACGCGAAAGGGCAGCCCGCCAAGGCCGTACTCCGCAAGACGCTGATGCTGCGGTACCAGACGCCCGGCGAGGTGCGCGACATGGGCGCGCGATCGCTGGAACTGGTCGAGAAGCAGTGGATCATGCGGTAGCGCGATCGGGCCGCACACCGCGGGATACGCTCGGCCATGCGGTTCCTGTTTCTGGGCACGGGCACGTCGGCGGGCGTGCCGGCGATCGGGTGCGCGTGCGAGGTTTGCACGAGCGCGGACCCGCGCGACCGGCGGTTGCGCACGTCGGCGGCGGTGCGCTTCACGGACACGACCGGGCAGGCGCGGGTGGTGCTGCTCGACGCCGGGCCGGACCTGCGGCAGCAGGCGCTCCGGGCCGGATTGACGCGCTGCGACGCGATCCTCTTCACGCACAATCACGTCGATCACACCTTCGGGCTGGACGAGGTGCGGCGGTTCAACGCGGTGCAGCGCACGCCCATCGACATCCTCGCCGACGCGCACACCATGGCGCACCTGCGGCGGGTCTACACGCACATCTTCGAGCGCGAGAAGAACGTGAACGACAGTTTCGTGGCGAGCCTGGTTCCGCGGACTCTGGACGAACAGGCCATTGCCTCGGGGCGGTCCATCGACCTGTGGGGGCTGCGGGTCACCCCGTTCCGTCTGCTTCACGGCAAGTTGCCGGTGCTCGGGTACCGGCTGGACGTGGACGAGGGACTGCGGACGCGGCTGCCCGCATCGGGGGCGGACCTGTTCCCGCTGGCGTACTGCACGGATATGTCGGGGGTGCCCAACGAGTCGTGGAAGCACCTGTTCGGCTTGCGGACGCTGGTGCTTGATGCGCTGCGGCATCGCCAGCACCCCACGCACCTGACGCTGAACCAGGCGGTGCACCTGGCGGGGGAACTGGACCCGGGGGCGACGTACTTCGTGCACATGGCCCACGATCTGCCGCACGAGGCGACGCAGGCGGAGTTGCCGGCGCGGATGTTCCTGGCGTGGGACGGGCTGGAACTGGGGGGCTAGTCCCGACGGCGTCGGCCCGCGAGCAGCAGGCCCGTGGCGAGCGTGAGCACGCCCGCCGGCGCGGGGACGACGTCGAGCTCGAGGCGCGGCATGGGCATGAGCGGGTGCGGAATGTCCGTGTACGCAAAGACGAGTTCGGACGGCGGCGTGCCCGGCGCGTCGAGGTGAAGGTCGGTGAGCCGCCCGGTGACGACGAACATGGAACCGAGCGCGGCGTTGATGTCGGCGATGGCGGCGGGCGAGAGTTCGAGGATGATGTCGGTGCCGCTGTCGTCGCCGGAAACCACGGTCAGGCCGTAGGTTGTCGGGCCGAGCGCGCCCATCGTGCCGAACATCGCCGAGAGCATCGCGGGCGTGGCGGTGCCGGAATAGGCGTCGTAGAACGCCGTCCACGGCGCCGGCGAACCGCTCACGCGGTAGGTCTCGGTCGGATCGGAACTGACATAGCCCGAGGGGAGCGACGGCCCGCCGGGCAGGAAGAGTTTGAGGCGGGCGCCGGTCACCTCGGCGGAGACGTCGGCCAGGCTGAACAGGAAGTAGTTCCGGCGTTCAACCGGCGTGGATGGGATGGAATAGCCTACGAAGTAGTTCATGAAGTGCGGCGCGGTGACGCCGGTCGACCAGATACCGCCGGAAAAGGACGACTCGATCTCGACGGTGTCGCCCGCCTTCGCGACACCCGCGCCGAACGCACCACACCCCAGCACCGCGGCCAGCACCTGAAGACGCATCGCTCACCTCCTCCAAACACGACTCCCTGACATGATACTGATTCGTTCGTTCGGGACAAGCAGAACTGAAGCCTCTCTCGCGCCGAATCGAGAAAAATACCATTTCACGACCGAGAAATCGCTCAAAAGACGGTCGATTGGGACCATGGCCGAGGGTGCACACGGACTTAGGGGCATGGACCCCCGCCCATGACGAGTTCGACGGCCTCGACGTCGCCGCCGTTCACGGCGCCGTCCTGGTTGAAGTCGGCGTCGGCGGGGGCGTAGCAGGAGAAGTCGCCCCCGACGGCGAGTTCCTGGCACTCGACGTCGAGGCCGTTGACGGACCCGTCGCCGTTCACGTCGGCGTCGCAGGTGAGGGTGGGCGCGATGGTCACGCGGAAGATGCCCTGGGTGCCGTCGGTAAAGTTGATGAGCACGCCCAGCGCGCCGAAGTCGTTGATCGCGCCCGCGCCCGAGGCGGTGCCGCCGGCGGGGTCGAGCAGGGCGCCCTGCGGCTGCGACCACTCGAACGAGGCAACAGTGCGGATCATGGACCCGTCGCCGAAGATATCGATGGCCTGTCCTTCGCGCAGCGCCACCACGAGCGGGCCGGTCGGGGTTTCCTGCGCGAAGATGGCGCGGTCGTTGGCGCCGGTCACGCCAGGCCCGGAGATGGTCGAGATGAACACGACCTGCCCGAGGTTGTTCATGCGGACCGACGTGGTGTCGATGGCGGCGTAGGTGACGCTGGGATCGATCGGTGAGGCGAGGCCCTCACGGGCGACCATGGCGCTCCCGCCCGAGCGGCTTACGAAGACCAGGTCGTGATTGAACCCCTGAAACCACCCTTCGCACGCGAAGGCGACGTCGCCGGTGTCGTTGAAGGCGGGAGGTGACATGAGGGTGAGGCTGTTGAACTGCGACCCCGCGACGCCGGGGATGGCCATGCCCTGCACGGCCAGGTGCTGGAACGTGCCGGATCGATTCGTGACCACGGCGGTCACCCCGGAGGTGAGGTTGGCCTTGAACGTCACGTGTCCGGTGGCGTTGAAGCCGGGGGCGAGCATGAGATCGCCGATCGACGACAGCGTGCCCGCGCCTGGGATGGACATGCCAGCCCAGGCGACGGGCGTGAGCGACCCGCCGTGGTTGGAATAGAGCACGTGCCCGGAAAGGGTCATGCCCTTGAAGGCCATGCGGCCCGCGGCGTTGAATGTAACCCCGCCAAAGTGGGCGAAGGTCTGCCCTGACAGGCCCGGGGCGGGCTGGCCGTAGACCGCGACCGGGGCGAGGGGGCCGGCGGCATTGGAGAACACGGCCCGTTGAAAGGAGTACCCCCCGCCGTTGATGGTGGACACGAACGCGACCACCCCGCCCGGCCCGAGGGCCAAGGCGTCGAACCCGTTGTAAACCGCCCCGGCTGGCAAGCCCGCGGCCGGCGTGCCAGCACGCGCGATCGTCGTGGCGGACCCCGGCAGGCCGACGATCACGCCCAGGCCGGGGCTGGTCGGGCCGAGCATGCCGACGCGTCCGTCGTTGACCCACGGGAAGCCGCTCTGGTTGTCGCTGTTGTGCCCGAACACGTTGCCCAACCCACCGAGGACTTCACCTTCGCGCGCCCACCGCTGGACCGAACCGGGCCAGCCGACGAAGGTCGCGGTGTCGGTCGAGGGCGTGCCCCCGCCGAGAAAGGCCCGG
Organism: Phycisphaerae bacterium; assembly: GCA_022180725.1. Taxonomy (GTDB): domain Bacteria; phylum Planctomycetota; class Phycisphaerae; order Phycisphaerales; family UBA1924; genus RI-211. The sequence continues at coordinate 58,543 of BQMO01000006.1, read as the reverse complement.
AACGCGACTCGGCCCTGCTGGTCGATGACGGGCGCGCCGATGCCGAAGCCCCCAAGAAACTGCGTGTACCACCCGCCGCCGGGGGCGTTCTCATTCTGGTACGCGACGCGTTCGATCGTCACGTCGCCAAGGGCATTCGCGGCAACCAGGGTGACTCCCGAGAGCACGAACACCGTCGAAGATATCTGCATGGCGCCCTCCTGAACTGGAGCCTTGACCACCGCGCAGCATACCGACTAAACCGCGACCACCAACGCGAAATTCGTCAAAAAGGGAACCGGCGACGGGTTCTCGGCCCTGCGAATCCGCGGGCACGGGACACGGCCCGGGACGCCCCCTATCCTTGCCTCCCTATGGGCAAAACGCGGGAAATCAAGAAGCGCATCAAGGCCGTCGGCAACATCCGCCGCATCACCAAGACGATGCAGATGATCGCGACGAGCAAGTTCGCCAAGGCACAGCAGGCGGCGACGGCGGGGCGGCCGTACGCCGATTCACTGTTCAACCTGGTCAACGAACTGGCCGGGGGACTGGGCGACGCGACCCACCCGCTGCTGGCGACGCCCGGGGGCGCCAAGCGGCCGGGGAAAGAGTTGACGCTGGTGATCACCAGCGAGCGCGGGCTGTGCGGGCCGTACAACGGGAGCGTCCTGCGGACGGCGATGCAGTTCTTCAAGACGCACGCATCGGCCAAGGACGGGCGCATTGAGTGCATCGGAAAGAAGGGTGTGGGCTTCTTCCGCTACACGGGGATCAAGGTCGCCACGACGCACGCGGTAGGGGACAAGGCGTCGTACGAGGCGGTGAAGACCCTGGCCGAGGGGTTCATCAAGGACTACCTGGCCGGCGAAATTTCGACGGTGCGGGTGGTGTACATGAAGTACATCTCGGCGGGAAAGCAGACGCCGACGGTGATGCAACTGGTGCCCTTCCAGCCGCCCGCGGCGAAGAAGGGTGCGGGCGAGGGTCCGCGGAAGGTCTACGAGTTCAGCCCGGACGCGGCGCTGCTGCTGGGCGACCTGCTGCCGGCGGCGGTGAAGGGCCTGCTCTTCCAGGCGCTGAACGACGCGATCGTGAGCGAGCACGTGGCGCGGATGGTGGCGATGAAGTCGGCGACGGACAACGCCGGCAAGGCCGGGAAGCGCTACACGCGGCAATACAACCGCGCCCGCCAGGCGCAGATCACGACGGAACTGACCGAGATCATCTCCGGCGCCGCGGCGCTGGCGTAAGTCTCGGCGGCCTCGTTGCCGGGGCGTCTACTTGATCCAGCTGCGTGACGATTCGGCGCTCTTCTCGTCGCCCGCGGCCAAGGCCAGGTCGACCGCGGTCTGGAAGAGGCGGCGGGCTTCCTCGGTCATGCGTTCGCTCTTGCCCTCGATGATGCAGAACGCCTGGAGGTGCACGCTGGTGCTCTGGGCCCCCTTGTCGCCCGCCAGGCCGTAGAGCCGCGCCGACTCGGCGTAGAACGTCCGCGCGCGGCCCCAGTCGCCCTTGGGGTTCCGATCAGGCCTCGTGCAGTACCCCTGGAAGTGGACATAGAGCGCCTGCTTCGAGAGGTCTTTGGCGTCGCGCGCGAGCGAGGCGGCCCGCTCGTACTTCTCGATCGCCCGCTCCCACGTGCTGGAGGCGTCGTTGTCGGGCCGGAGGCAGAAGGCCTGATCGGCCACGCAGGTTGCCTGCATCGAGACATTGCCGGCCAGGGCGTACCGCCCGCCCGCCTGCCCGTAGAGGTCCTGCGCCGTGGACCACGAGCCTTTCGGGTTGTTGCTGGGGATCATGCAGTACGCGGCGAGCCGCATCGCCTCGCCGACGCCGTCATGATCGCCCGCGTCGGCGCAGATCGCGGCGGACCGTTCGTAGAGCGCGCGGGCCTGTTCCCAACTCCCGTCCTTGTTCTTGTCGGGCCTCAGGCAGAAGGCCTGGTCGGCCAGCGTCGCCGCCGCGGACACGGTCTGCCCCAGACGAATCTGTTCGGCGGCGACCTCGGCGTACAGGGCGGCGGCCCGCGCCCAGTCGCCCTTGGTGGTGTTGTTGTTGGGCTGAAGGCAGAACGCCTGCCACCCCTGATAGGTCGCGCGTTGAATCATGTCGCCCGCGTCGCCGAGTTTCGCCGCGGCCCGCTCGTAGAACACCATCGCGACGTTCCAATCACCCTGGGGGTTGTTGTCGGGGCGGTAGCAGTAGGCCTTCCCGGCGTAACTCAACCCCTCGCCGCGAAGGCTGTTGGCCTCGATGGAGATCGTCGCCGCCTGGTCGTAGAGCGCGATGGCCCGCGCCCAATCGCCCTTCGGGTTTCGATTCGGCTGCTGGCAGAACGCCTGGTCGCGGATGCACAGGGCCTGGAGTTCCTTTTCCTTCACCTCGGCGAAGAGCCTGGCCGTACGTTCGTACAGCGCGATGGCCCGTTCCCACGACCCTGTCGGATCGCGGTCCGGGTGGAGGGTCAGCGCCTGCCCGTATGTGGCGTGCGCGACGTTTGTCGTGTCGTTGACTTCCTTGTACTTGGCCTCCGCACGCTCGTACAGCGCGCGGCTCCGAGCCCAATCCCCCTTGGGGTTCTTGTCCGGTTGCGTGCACCGCGCGATCCAATACAGGCTCTCGCCCTGCTTGTAGACATTGCCGGTGGTGGTGAACGCGGCCAACGCCCGCTCATACCCGACGGCGGCGGCGGGCATGTCGCCCTTGACCCGCAGGTCCTGGGCCGCGGCGTACAGCCGATCGCCTTCCGCGTCACCTTCGCCCGAGGCGGCGGTGTTCGGCGTTCGGGGGGTGTCCTGCTTCAGCGGTTGTTCGCGCGCACGCGCTTCCTCGGTGATGCGGGCCTTGGCGCTCGCCGCCAGCTGACGAAGGTCGGTCAGGCGATCGTCGTTGGGCGCCACCATCTCCGCCGCCGCCACCGACGCGTCGATCGCGACGACGTCCGATCCCTTGATCGCCTCGCGGATTCTCGCCATGGCGGTGTCGGCCTGGCGGCGCTGTTCGGCCAGCGCGGCACGCTCCTTCTCCGCTTCCGCGGCGGCGCGCTGGGCCTTCTGGTCCTCGAGGTACGTACTTCCCCACCAGGCCCCGCCGATCGCCACCACCCCGAATACCGCCACCCCCACCAAGAACCAGGTCCGCCCGCGACCCGGATCGGTCGGCGCGGGCTTCAGGGGCTCGGGCGCGATGGGCCTGGTGTCCTCACGTCGGGGAGGCGCCATGCGACGCGCCCCCGCCTCGCGTCGCGCCGCGGACTCGGAACGCCCCGAGGCCTCGGCGTGCGCCGGGGTCGGCGCGTGCGCGCGGGCTGTCGGCGCCGGCTCGCGCCGCGGGAGCGGGGGAGGCGCCTCGATCGGCGCCGATCGCGCGGGAGATTCCGGGCGCGCCGACGGGACGGGCCTCGCGGCCGATTCAGGCTTGACGGGCACGGCGGGAGGGACCGGGGGCACGGGAGGAATCGGGATCGACCCGCTGTCGTGAGTCTTGCTCTCCGCGTTGCGGTCCACGATCTTGGCGCACGCGGCGACGAGTTTCCCCAGGTGATTCTGGATCGGGGGCGTGAGCGCGTCCAGCCAGTGCGCCCGCCCCATGAAGTACACCAGTTCCCCGTTCGGCTCCACGTCCTCCACGCGCACCGGCAGCATCGGCCGGCGCGCCCGCGCCGCCAGTTCCACCTCGCGGCACACGTGCTCCGACGCGTTGGTGTGCGACGAGAAGATCACCACCATCAGCGAACACGCATTGATCGCCTCCATGATGCAGCGCGCGTACGGCTGGCCGGGGTCCACGTCCCGCGGGGCGATCCACACCCGGATGCCGGCCTGCTCCAACGCCTCGCAGGCCGCCTCGGCTATCGCCTTGTCGGGCGCGGCCGCACTGATGAACACGTCGTGACGCTTCGCCCCCGTCGCCATGCCCGGGATAGTACAGCAAAACCACGTGGAGTGATAGCCAAGCCCTGAATCTGGACAGCCGGTCGTTGAGCCGTCACACCCCGTCCAAGGCCCCAACCGCCATTATTCGGCGGAGGAACGCGCCTAGTTTGCGCCCCGGGGCTTGACCGTCACCGTCACGACCCGCTCGGGCTTGTAGTACTTCTTGTACACCTCCATGATCTCATCCGCGGTCACGGCCTGGTACGCGGCCTTGGCGCCCAGGGTGTCGTCGAGCGAGACCGCGTCGTACGTGAGCGACGACAGGACCCCCTCCCAGAAAGCGGGTTGGCGCATGGATTCGTCGAGCGTGGTAGCCATCTGGCGCTTGGCCGTGTCGAGTTCGTCGGCGGACGGCCCGGAGGCCAGGAAACCGTCGAACACGGTGCGGATGGCGGGGGCGAGGGCGTCGGCGTTGACGGGCTGGCACGGGGCGCCCGCGCGGACCAGGCCGTAGCCCGGAAAGGTCGTGCCGGGGGAGAACCCGCATCGGATGCTGTAGACGAGGGCCTTCTCCTCGCGGATGACGGCGATCATGCGCGAGGAGAGGATGGAGGCTGTCAGTGCCATGAGACGCGACTCGCGCACGTTCGCGCGGTCCGGGCCGTAGAACCCGACGCTGGCGCCGGCCTGCTCGGTCAGGGTGTCCACCTCCACCTTCGCCTCGCGCGGGCCGGTGGGCGGGGGCAGCGTGCGCAAGGGCAGGAAGGCGTTGGGCGCGACGCGCGGGCGCGCCGGGAGCGAAGCGAGGTAGCGCACGGCCAGGTCCATCGCGCGCTCGCGCGTGATGTCGCCCACGATGGCCACCTCGATGGGGGACTCGCGGATGAGGTGCTCCAGGCGCGCCTGGGCGGCCTCGAGGGTGATGGCCTGCACCATCGCCGGCGTGAGCATGGCGGTGCGGACCTCGCCGGGCGGGAAGCGCGTCTCGGCCTCGACCTTGGAGAACATCTGCACGGGGTTGCGGTCCAGCCCCGAGAGCATCTGGAGCGTGGATTCGCGCCACTGGTCGAACGCGGGCGCCTCAAGGCGCGGCTCGGTGAGGAGAAGGTGCGCGAGTTGGAATCCGGTTTCGAGATCGTCGGGCGTGCCGTTGATGGAAACCTGCACCGCGTCGAGCCCGGCGCGGCCGCCGACTCGAACATTCTTGCCGGTCATGAGCGCGCGGATATCCGTGCTCGACAGGTGCTGAGTCGCGGCGCGGCCGCCGCCCCCGCCACCCCGACCACCCCCACCCCCGCGCGGGCCGCCCCCCCCGCCCCCGCCGCCCAAGCCGATCGCGGCGGCGGTCGTGAGGCCGCGGGTGGCGGCGGTTTCGTCGAGTTCACCGCCCAGAAGCGTGATGGAGACGATGACGCTGTCCTTGCGTTCGTCCATGAAGCGGTGGTGCAGGCGTACGCCGTTACTCAGCCACGCCGAGGTGACGCCGCTCGCTTCGTGCACGGCCTGCTCGACGACCTTGCCCGGGGTGGGGAGTTTTTCCATCAGGGCCGTCGCGTGGGTCTCTTCGGGGAGCGGCTCGACGGAAGCAACGAGGGCGGCCATGCCGACGCGGAGCACCTCGGCCTCGGTGGGGTTGTCCGCCGCCGTGGGGAGTTGCACGGAGAACATGGCGCGGGAGAAGTCGAACTGGGCGGCGAAGGCGGCGGAGCATTCCTCGGCGGTGATGGTCGGGAGCAGGTCTTTCGCCAACGCGAGGCGCTGGGCGGCGGACTGGATGGGCCGGCCCGAGGCGATGGCGTTGTTGATCCGCGAAAGGAAGGCGGACGCGGGCTGGGTGTCTTCGGCGCGGGCGGCCTGCTCCAGCCCCGCGAGCATGTCGGTGCGCACCTCGTCGATCTCGCGCGGGAGCAAGCCGTGCACGCGCGCCCGCTGCACCTCGGTGATGATGGCGGTGAGCATCTCGCGCCACTTGTCGGGGGCGCCGCCCGCGGTGGCGCCCGCGGTGCGCATGATGCGGCCTTGCTGTCCGCCGTTGGCCCCGCCGTTGCGGAAGGGCATGCCGCCCTTGGCCACCAGGTTGCTCACGCGCCGGTTGAAGGCCGACTGGGCGAGGTCCTCGACCCACTCGGCCCGCTGCTGGGCGCGGGTGGTGACGGGCGGGCCGGCGGGGGCGATGACTGACACGCCCACCGAGCCGCGGGTGAGTTCCGGGTCGGTCGCGACGACGGCGAAACTCTCGGCGTACGGCGTGATGCCCGGGTCGGGGTCCTTGGGCACGTCTCGCCGGGGCTGCCCGGGGGTGTCGAAGCGGGCCTTGATCTCCTTGATCACGACCTCGGGGGCCATGTCGGCGACGACGATGAGCGTGCTGTTCGCCGGGCCGTACCACGTCGTGTAATAGTCCACGAAGTCCTGCCGCTGGACGGCGCGGAGGGTTTCGTCGGTGCCGATGACGTTGCGGCGGGCGTACAGCGAGCCGGGGGCCATGCGTTCGAGCATGTAGTCGCCCAGACGCTGCTGGGCGGACTTGCGGGTAGTTTTTTCGTTGAGGATGACGCCGCGCTCGGCCTCGATCTCGTCGGGGAGCAGGAGGAGTTTGGAGTTGACGTCGCCAAAGAACATCAGGCCCTTGGAGAGCGTCTCGGGTTTGTTGTTCGGCAGTGAAAGTTGGTAGGTGGTCTGCTCGAAGTTGGTGAAGGCGTTCTGATCGCGCCCGAAGGTCATGCCCAGGCTCTCGAAGTAGTGGATGACCGAACCGGGGGGGAAGTTCTCCGACCCGTTGAAGGCCATGTGCTCGAGAAAGTGCGCCAGCCCGCGCTGGGCCTCGGTCTCGTTGAGCGAACCGGTGCTGACGTGCATCCAGAGGGCGGCCCGGCCCGGGGGCGTGGCGTGGGGCATGATGACGTAGCGCAGCCCGTTGTCGAGTTCGCCCGTGGTTAGTCGAGGGTCGGTGGGGAGGGGTTGGGCGAAGATCGACGCCGACATCCCCGCCGCGGCCAGGGCCGTTGCTGTCATGCACATGGAGGTCCGCATGGCTGTTCTCCGGTCGGTCCACGTTACTCGGGCACGAGGCGGCAGTCGCCTTGGCACGAATCCTTGCGTGGAAACTCGCCCGACAGCATACCGCGCACGGCGTCGTCGATCGTCCGGGCGACCTTGTCGTGCTTCATGTCGGCCAGCGCCAGCCGCCCGCGCTGCCCGGTCGAGAGCACCCAATACTCGAACGCCGCGTCGATTCCCTCGCCGAACAGATGCCGCAACGCCAGGGCATACACCCCGAACTGAAGGTCCTCCCCCTTGGGTTCGGTGAGGTACTTGGCCGCCTTGCCCGATTTGTAGTCGACGACGCGGTAGGACCCGTCGGGGATCTGTTCGATGCGGTCGATCTTCGCGGTGAACTCGTGGGCGACGCCGTCCACGGTGTACGGGAAACGGATTGAGTGCTCCAGTTCAAGAATGTTGGCGGCGGGGTCGTGCAGGCGCGTGAGGCACAGGTTGAGTTGGGCCTCGATCTGTTCGAGTACGCCCCGGTCGGGGGCCTCGGCCTCGCCCAGGTGCGCGTGGTAGACCTCGCGGGCGAGGCGGAAGAGCGCGTCGGCGCCGGGCGGGGGCGTCCCCTCCGCCGCGGCGAGGCGGACGCGGTCGAAGTATCGATGGAGAATGACGTGGATCACGGAGCCGAGGTTGGCCTCGTCGGATTCCGCTTCGCCGAGGTTCATGACATAGCGCAGGTAGAAGCACCGCGGGCAGTCCTGATACGCCTTGAGCATCGAGTAGCTCAGGCGCAGCGGGGCGGGCATGGGGCGGATGATCGACACGGGGCGGGCCGCCTCGCCGGCAACTCGGGCGGCGAGCGTCACCACGTCCGGGTGGGCCGGGGTGTGCCAGTCGGGAACACGCCCGGCGCGGAAGGACTCGGCCAGCGCCGCCAGGCGGTCGGTCGCCTCGACCACCACGCGCCGGGCCGCCAAGCGTGCGGACTCGTCGGTGTCTGATGCTTCGACGGCTTCAAGAGCCGCGGCCAGTTCGACCCGGGCCGCGGTGCGCGCCCTTTCCGCGAACGCCGCCGCCGGCTCGCGCATCGTGCCGCCATCGCCCGCGCTGATGGTGATCCCCGCGCGGGCGGCTTGGGCGGCGAGGTCGGACTGCAAGTGAACCTGAACGCCGGGGAGCGCCGGGCGGGCGACTTCATCGAGCAGGTTCGCCGACTTGCCGACTTTTTCCTTCCAGTAGCCCATGAGGATCAGGCGCCGCTCGGCCCGGGTGCAGGCGACGTAGAACAGCCGCCGGGATTCGTCGCGCGCCCGGGCCGACTCGTCGCGGTCGTCCAGCGCGTCGAACAGCCCCGCGGGGGGCTCCCACGCGTCGCGCGACTTGATCGATCCATACCCGTGCTGCCCCCCAATGCGGGGCACGAAGACCGTGTCAAACTCGAGCCCCTTGGCCTTGTGTGCGGTGATGACCTGCACACGCCCGTACGCGCCATCGCCCTCGGCCTGGGCGGGTTCGTCCAGTTCATCGTCGTTGAGCGAGGCCGGGGGCTTGAAGGCCTTGAGGTCGCGCAACTGGTCGAGGTGGCGCAGCAGGGCGGCGAGGTCGCCCGGGGGTTCGAGGCGCGGCTGGGCGTCGCGCACCAGGCTGAGGAGCGCCACCACCGCCGACACACGCCGAGCCCGCTGCCGGGCCGTGCCCAGGTCGGCGTGGACCAGGTCGAGCGTGGTCAGGAGGGCCGTCAGGGCCTGATCGCCACGCATGCCGGCGAGGTCGCGGGCCAGCGCGGCCCGACGCGCGCACGCCGAGGTCACGCTGGGGTTGGCCGCGTGCGATCGTTCGAGCCACGCCGTCATCGTGCCCGGGTCGGTCGCGCCGGGCACGCCCTCGCGCGCCCGCCCCGAGGCCGCCCGCCACGCCAGGCGCAGGGCAACGGCCTCATCGCCCGGAAGCCCGACAGGGGGCCGCGTCAGCGCCCGCGTGATCGCCGTCACGTCGTCCGCGTCGATCACCCACCGTGCCCAGGCCAGCGCGTCGTCGACCACGTCGTCGTCGAGCACGGTCTTGTCGGTCGACAGATCGAAGGGGATGCCCTCCAGCCGCAGCACCTCGGCGATGCGCGCCAGATCGCCGTTGGACCGGGCGATCACCGCGTAGCGGCCCCAGGGCATGTCGGCGCGTCCCGCGCCGTCGAGCCGAAGCAGCGTCGCGATGGCCACGGCATCGTCGGATTCCTTCACCAGCCCCACCACCTCGACATCCTGCGTGACGGCCTTGGTGCCCGCCGCGGGACGCAGCATCTTGTCCGCGTGAAACCGCCGGTTCGCCCGCGCGATGATCGCGTTCGACACCGACACGATCCGCGCCCCGCTGCGGTAGTTATCGGTGAGTTCCACCTCGCGCGCCCCGGGCCAGGCCCGGCGGAATCGCTCGAAGGACCGCTCGTCGGCCCCGCGGAAGGCGTAGATGGCCTGGTCGTCGTCCCCCACCACCGCCACGTCGGGCGGCGCGCCGCGTGTCCCCGGGCCGATGAGCAGCCGGAGGAGTTCGATCTGGGCGGGGTTGCAGTCCTGGAACTCGTCCACCACCACCGTCGCGAGTTCGCTCCGCACAATACTCGCCGGGCCGGGGTGCTCTCGCAACAGGCGGATGGGCAGGAGCAGTTGATCGTCAAAGGTGAGCCACCCGCGGCGCCATCGCAGGGCCGAGTACGCCGCGTAGGCCCGCGCTTCGTCTTCCCACGTCCGCAGACGGAACTCCTCGGCGACGGCATCCTCGCCGCGTTCGCCCGCGTCGAAGCGTTCGCGCCAGGCTTTGGCGTGGGCGAGACACTCCTCGGGGAGTTTCCCGAGCATGGCCAGGGTCTTGAACGCGCCGGCGAGTCGCCCGCACAGCACCTCGACCCCTTCGGCCCGCGCGTGCGGGAAGAGCCGGTCGCGCACGACGATATCGCGCAGCAGCCGGTGCGTCTGCACGGCGTCGATCATCGTCGTCGACGCCGGCAGGCCCAGGCAATCCGCGAATCGCTGCACCAGCCGCCATCCGAAGCCGTTGAAGGTGTGCGTACGGATCGGGGCGGCTTGTTCCGGCCCGAGCAGCCCCTCCAGCCGCGTCCGCAGTTCTTCCGCCGCCTTCACCGTGAACGTCACCGCGAGCACGCGGTCGGGCGCCACGCCGCGCGTATCGATCGCCCACGCCACACGGTGGATAATGACGCGCGTCTTGCCCGTGCCCGGGCCGGCCAGCACGACCAGCGGCCCGCCCTCGTGCACGACGGCCTCGCGCTGGCCCTCGTTCAGCCCCGCGAGCAGGTCGCGCCCCACGCCCGGTTGCTCGGCCCCGTTGCTCATCCGCGCTCCCGTGTCACCCCTTCTTCTTCATGTACAACAGCACCGCCATGCCGCGATACTCGTGCACCTCCGGGCCTGACGCATTCGGCAGCGTCAGGTCGGGCGTCACGCGCGGCGGCTTGGGCGAGGCCGCCGCGTGCGCCTCGATCGCCTCGCCCCGCATCGCCGCCTCGATCTCCTCGGGCGTCAGGTCCACCGTCTCCTCGACCGCCCGCGCGGGCGCGCCCCGACGCATCTCACGCTTCCACCGCTCGCGCTCGCTTGCCTTGGGCTTGAAGCGCCGCGGCCGAGACGACGTCGGCTTGACCTCGCCCACGACGTGCGTCAGCGGCCAGGGCACACGAAGGACCACGAACCCCGTGTCGTCCAGCAGCGCAATCGCCCGCGACACCTGCCCCATCACCCGCGCAAACCCCACCGCATCTTCCATCAGCGCATAGGGCGGGTCAAAGAACGCCAGGTGCAAGGGCCTCGGGCACCGCGCCAGCGCCCCGGCCCCCAGCGCATCGCCCACCACCACGTCGCACCGATCCCCCACGCCGAGGGCCTCGACGTTCCGCCGAAGAAACTCCGCCACGCGCTTGTCCTGCTCGACCATTACCACGCGCAAGGCCCCCCGGCTGACGCACTCCAGCCCGATGGACCCGACCCCGCTGAAGGCGTCGAGCACCGCCGCCCCCTCGCAGTGCCCGCGCAGCAACTGAAACAGCGACTCCTTGACCCGATCCGGGTAGGGCCGGGTGGTGTCGGCATCGCCGGGCGACGCCAGGGGCCGGTGCCGAAGTTCTCCCGCGATGATCCGCATGCGGGCCAAGCGTAGCCGCGACGCACCCAAGGATGGCCGAGCGGTATAGTTCCAACGTGCTTTACATCATCGCGGCCATGTGCGGTCTTTCTCCCGCGTCGGCTCCATCCTTCCCCGCCCCTTGGGCCGCGCAATCCCAACCCAGTGTCACAAAAACCGACGAGCGCGTGGTCCTGTTCCCCGCCGCGGGATACCTCGACGCCGACGGGCTGTGGCGCGTCGATGTCCATGGATGGATCTTCGAGCCGGAGGAGGACGATCGCCTCCGTTCGGCGCTCCAGCGGAAACTCGCGGAGACGCTCGGGCTCGACCCCGCCGACGCCGAAGGCGATCGCTTTCGCGCGCGGGCCGCCCTCTTCCTCGCCGACAACGAACGCGGGAAGCGCGTCGTGATCGAAGTCGAGGGCACGACCGTCCGCACCCTTGCCGACCCCAGCGGCCCCGAAGGGCACTTCGACGCCACGCTCTGGCTCGACCCGGCCACGATGCCGCCAACGGATCCCCCGACGCCGATCCGCGCGCTCACGTTGCGCGTGCCGCTCCCCGAGGGCGATGCTCGCGCGTACGTCACGTCCGCGGACCTCATCCCGCCCGAAGGGCTGAGCGTGGTCTCCGACATCGACGACACGGTGAAAGTCTCGAACGTGCGAGACCGTGCCGCGCTGCTGCAGAACACGTTCGTTCGTCCGTTCGAGCCGGCCCCCGGCATGGCCGCGCTGTACCAGCGCCTGCACGCGCGCGGGGCGGCGTTCCACTACGTCTCCGCCTCGCCCTGGCAACTTTTTCCGCCGCTCGCCGAGTTTCTCCGCGACGCCGGGTTCCCGCCCGGGCACTGGTCTATGCGCGAGTTCCGCCTCAAGGACCGCACGTTGCTCGCGCTCTTCGACGACCCCGAGCAGTACAAGATGGCCGCCATCGGGCCGCTGCTCGAACGCTGGCCGAAACGCTCGTGGGTGCTCATCGGCGACTCGGGCGAGAAGGACCCCGAGGCGTACCTCGCGCTCGCACGGCAGCATCCCGGCCGCGTCGTCAAGGTGCTCATCCGCGATGTCTCCGGCGAGCCGCGCGACGCCGAGCGATACCGGCGACTGATGGAAGGCCTCGACCCGGCGCTCCTCGACGTCTTTGAGACGCCGCCCGAATCACTCGAACTCCCACCGAAGTAGCCGGCGCGCGATCCACGGGCCGCGCGCCGGCGGCACGCCTCGGCGCACGCGCGTATTTATGGATATACTTGTCCATTGTTCTGCCCGCCGTGTGTTCGGGCCGACCGTCTCGGGGAGTTCACGCCGTGGACCCGACAACTTCGGCACGATGCTGCGAATCGTCACGCCCCGCCGCAGGTTCGCCGACGGTGCGACTGCCGATGCTCATCCCCGAAGTCAAAAACGGCAGCCCCGCTTCGCCCGCAGGCCCGACCTTCCTCCGCGACGGCTTCCGCCCCTTCTACCTCGTCGGCGCCCTCTTCGCCGCCCTCGCCGTGCCGCTCTGGCTCGCCGCGTGGCACTTCGGGATGGCGTTCACCTCGCTCACCCCGCTCCTGTGGCACATGCACGAGATGGTCTTCGGCTTCGCCGTCGCCATCATCATCGGGTTCCTCTTCACCGCGGGCCGCCACTGGACCGGCCTGCCCTTCCCCGCGGGCACGCCCCTGGCCTTGCTCGTCGGCCTGTGGCTCGCCGGGCGCGTCGGCATGCTCTTCGCCTACGGACCCGCGGCGGCCATCCTCGACCTGCTCCCGCTCCCCATCGTCGCGATCATCCTCGCCCGTCGGTTCTACCGCGCCCGAAGTTTCGCAAACCTCCCGTTGGTTCTTGTGCTCATGGCCCTCACGACCGCCAACGCCGCTTTTCACGCGGCCATGCACGACCTCGTTCCCCTCGCCCCTGCCTCGGCCCTGGTCTTCGCGGTGTGCCTCGTCGTCCTCATCGAAATGACCATCGGCGGCCGGATCATCCCGGGCTTCACCGCCGGCGCCTTCCCCGCCGCACGGGTCTTCCGCTCTGTTCGAACCCACCTCGCCGTGCTTGCATTGACGGCGTATGCCTTCCTCGCCCACGCCCTCGCCCCCGCATCGCCCTGGTCGGGCGCGGCGGCGCTGCTCGCGGGCGTCGCCGCCTTGGCCCTGGCCCTCGCCTGGAACCCCCTCGCCACGCGCGGCCGACCCATCCTGTGGATTCTCCACGCGGCCTACGCGTGGATCCCCGTCGGGCTGATCCTGCTCGGGCTTTCGTCGTTCGGCCTTGTGCCGCGTTCCGCCGCCCTGCACGCCTTCGCCGCCGGCTCAATGGGCGGCTTGATCATGGGCATGATGACCCGCTCGGCCTTGGCGCACTCGGGCCGCCCCGTGCGCGCCGGCCGCCCCGAGGTCGTCATGTACGCGCTGGTCATTCTCGCGGGCATCCTGCGCGTCGCCGCGGCCCTCGTGCCCGAGTTCGGCCGCACGCCCATCCTCGCCGCCGGCGCCGCCTGGTCCGCCGCGTTCCTGCTCTTTGTTATCGTGTACGCGCCGCGGGTAGTCTTCGCGACCCCCCGCGGCTAATCGGCGAATCGATCGGTGGCGACAGAGAGGGAATCATCCGACCATTGATCGCGGTCGAGCGTCATTCAAAAACGAAAAGACCCCCGTCAGGTTTACCTGAAGGGGGTCAAGAGTCGGCGATGACCTACTTTCCCGCAGTGCAGTATCATCGGCGGCGGAGGCTTAACTGCTGTGTTCGGGATGGGAACAGGTGTTTCCCTCCGCCTATGGTCACCGACAATCCGATCGAAGCGCCTTTCGGCGCTGCGACCGGCTGAACCGGGCTTCGTGATGAACACGACGCCCGGAGGCCGGACGGATGAATCTCGTGGAGTGCTCCGCGGCGGAGGCCCGGTGAAGGGCGCCCGAGGCGGAGGGGAACTCGCATGCTTGAAAGAGCACGCCCACGGCGAACCGGAATGGTTCGTGCGTAAGGTGCGAACCTGCGTGGCCCGCTCGTCGCGGACAACATCAGGATTTCCAAACCAGCCGCGGCGGCTGGTTGGTGTGACCGTTCGACCGTTAGGACCGCTCCGCTCAAAGCATTTCTGCTTGTACACGCGCGGCCTATCAACCTGGTGGTCTACCAGGGGTCTTTCGTCTTGCGACAACCAAGCCTTATCTTGAGGGGGGCTTCCCGCTTAGATGCTTTCAGCGGTTATCCCTGCCAGACGTAGCTACCCAGCGGTGCACTTAGCAGTGCAACTGGATCACCAGGGGTCCGTCCAACCCAATCCTCTCGTACTAAGGTTGACTCCTCTCAAGCTTGGAACGCCCACAGCAGATAGGGACCGACCTGGCTCACGCCGGTCTGAACCCAGCTCGCGTACCACTTTAATCGGCGAACAGCCGAACCCTTGGGGCCGCCTTCAGTCCCAGGATGTGATGGGCCGACATCGAGGTGCCAAACCGCGCCGCCGCTATGGACGCTCGGGCGCGATCAGCCTGTTATCCCCGGGGTACCTTTTATCCGATGAGCTACGACCCTTCCACACGGGATCGCAGGATCACTAGAGCCCTCTTTCGAGACTGCTCGACCCGTCGGTCTCGCAGTAAAGCCGGCTTGTGCTCTTGCACTCGACACACGGTTTCCATCCGTGCTGAGCCGACCTTTGCACTCCTCCGTTACATTTTTGGAGGAGACCGCCCCAGTCAAACTGCCCGTCATGCACTGTTCCCTGCCCGGATTCACGGGACTCAGGGTTAGGCCACAAACGTACACAGGGTGGTATTTCACCTGTGCCTCTTCCCGGACCGGAATCCGGGCGTCGAAGGCTCCCACCTATGCTACGCAGTGAATGCTCGTGGCCAATACAAGACTGCAGTGAAGGTCCACGGGGTCTTTCCGTCTTGCTGCGGGGAGGCGGCATCTTCACCGCCACTACTATTTCACCGAGTCGGTCGTGGAGACAGGAGTCCAGTGATTACGCTATTCATGCGCGTCGGAACTTACCCGACAAGGAACTTCGCTACCTTAGGACCGTCATAGTTACGGCCGCCATTCACCGGTGCTTCGGTCACGAGCTTCTCTTTCGATGACCCGCTTCCTTGACATTCCGGCATCGGGCAAGCGTCACTCTGTATACGTCGACTTGCGTCTTGGCACAGAGCTGTGTTTTTGATAAACAGTTCCCAGACCCTTTTCTCTGCGGCCTTCCGCTTGCGCGGGGAGGCCCCCCTTCTCGCTAACTTACGGGGTTAACTTGCCTAGTTCCTTCACGACCGTTCTCTCGCGCGCCTGAGGCTATTCGCCTCACCCACCTGTGTCAGTTTTGGTACGGGCTATGCACCGGCTTTTCTAGGAACCGTCTCCCCCCGCTTCGGCCACAAGGGCCTGGACATCTGACAGTCCCGCGGAGCTCAACGATCCGTTCCCGATGCTGGCGCAGGAATTTTAACCTGCTGTCCATCGACTACGCCTTTCGGCCTCGTCTTAGGTCCCGGCTCACCCTGGGCGGAATGACCTTCCCCAGGAAACCTTGGGTATATGGCGACAAGGATTCTCACCTTGTTAATCGTTACTCAAGCCGGCATATTCACTTCCGGGCGCTCCACCAACCCTTACGGGACGGCTTCGCCGCGCCTGGAACGCTTTCCTACCGCGTCTTACGACGCCCGCAGCTTCGGCTCTCTGCTTATTCCCGATCATTATCGGCGCTGAGTTCCTCGTCCAGTGAGCTGTTACGCACTCTTTAAATGATGGCTGCTTCTAAGCCAACATCCTGGATGTCACAGCAACCCAACTTCCTTTCGAACTGAGCAGAGATGAGGGACCTTAGCTGGCGATCAGGATTGTTCTCCTTTTGACGATGGATATTGTCACTCACCGTCTATCTCCCAGGCCTTGGGTATTGGTATTCGGAGTTTGGTTGAAGAAAGTAGTCGGGTAGACCCTTTGCTTCATCCAGTAGCTCTACCCCCAACACTTGCCGCCTGAGGCTAACCCTAGAGTTATTTCGGAAAGAACGAGCTATCTCCCAGTTTGATTGTACTTTGAACCCTCCCGTCAGATCATCGGAGACCTTTTCAACGGTCACCCGTTCGACCCTCCAGGCGGTGTTACCCGCCCTTCAGTCTGTCCAACGGTAGATCACAAGGTTTCGCGTCTGGCCCGTACGACTGCACGCCCTTCTCAGACTCGCTTTCGCTCCGCCTCCGGTCCGGTAGACCTTAGGCTCGCCGTACAGACCAACTCGCCGGCTCATTATGCAAAAAGCACGCCGTCATCCCGAAGGACTCCGACCGCTTGTAAGCGCATGATTTCAGGTGCTCTTTCACTCCGCTCATCGCGGTGCTTTTCATCGTTCAGTCGCCTTACTGATTCGCTATCGGTCGTCGAGGAGTATTTAGCATTGGAGGGTGGACCCCCCATGTTCAATCCGGGTTTCCCGAGCCCGAATCTACTCGATGTGCTCACCAGCTTTCGGTTACAGGGCTTTCACCTTCTTCGGCGCGTCATTCAAACGCTTCACTCGTCCACTGGCTGATCCGCTTTCGCTCGCCGCTACTCACGGAATCGCGGTTGCTTTCTTTTCCTGTGCCTACTGAGATGTTTCACTTCAGCACGTTCGCTCTTCACCCCTATGCATTCAGAGTGAAGTACCCTTGCGGGTGGGTTGCCCCATTCGGAAACCCACGGATCGAGGCCTGGTTACCGGCTCCCCGTGGCTTATCGCAGGTTCCTGCGTCCTTCATCGCCTCTCGACGCCAAGACATCCGTCATGCGCTCTTACTCGGTCACACCAACCGGACGCCGCGACTTCGAACATCGCGGGCCGTGGCACGACCCATTCTCTTTTTCTTTCGCCATGTGCGCGCTGCTTTCATCCACGCGGGTCAAGACAACCCGCCTGGGCAGCATGCATCCCACGCCTTGGGTCCATCGGCCTAGGCAGCCGACGACCTCCCGCGTGGGATTTGAGATTCATCCGTATCCGGTTTTCAAAGATCCTCGGCCTCGCGGCCGCCCGCCATCCTCGACCCCGGTTGCCCGGCGCTTTCGGTGGCGGGGGGGACTTTAGGCCGCCCCCTCGCCCAGTCAAATTGTCCGTTTCCACTTTCCGCAACGATCTTCTAACCCCTTGTCCGCGGCCAGGTTACCCGCCTCCGCCGCCCTTGCCACCGCCGCCCCCGCTTGGGGTACGGTTCTCGCGCTGGCCGGGAATGACCGGCATGCGGAACTCTTCGGGCTTGCTGACGTCGCGGCCCTGGTTCATGCCGATGCGGGCCGAGCCGTCAAGTCTTCGATAGAGCGCGGTCTTGCTCTCGGTGTCGGGCGCCTTGATGGCCAGGGCGCCGTTCCCAAGCCGCAGAATGGCCTGTGACTTTGCCTGGCCGGTTTCGGTGGGCACGGTCTGCACGTCCATGAAGATGGCATCAACGCTGAGGGGGAGGGCCTTGGGGAGTTCCTGCGACATCCACTCGGGCCATTGAATCGCGGGGGTTTCACCCGCGGGCGGCGTGGACCCGGGCGTGGTGACGACCGGGGGCTGCGCGCCGGGGCCGGGCAGCCCGCGGCCGGGCTGACGCGGGGCGATGGTGGGCTGCACGGGCTGCACGGGGCTTGGCCCGACGCCGAGCGTGCCCTTCTTGACGGCCTCGGCGAGTTTGGCGAGGTCGGCGACGCGGAGTTCGGGCAGTTTGGCGGCGTCGGCGACCACGTCGCCCGGCTCCAGGCTCACGCGGGCGACGCGGTAGTACCCGTAGTAGAACTGGAAGACCTCGGCGGAGGCGTGCGGTCGCGGCGTGATCTCGCTGCGTTCGGCGGCGCTGGTGACGAAGAAGGCGTTCATCGGGTCGACCGTAACGGGCGAGGTCCATTCGGACCAGGCCCCGCGGAGGAGGGACTCGGCGCCGAGTTGCTTCTGCGGGCCGTCCTGCAGGTTGCGGTCGAAGAGCGGGTTGTTCACGACAACCCGGGCGCGGTAGCGGTACGTGCCCCCGGGCAGGGCGTCAAGGTCGTGCGCCCAGAGCGACACGGCGGGGTTTTCCAGCAGCGGTGCAGAGGAGGCCGCCCCGGCGGCATCCGCGGCGGCGGGATCAACCGGGTCGAAGCCTTCAACGGTTTCGCCCAGGGCCATGAGTTTCTTGGCGATGACGCCGAGTTCATCCTTGGCGCGGTTGAGATTCCGTTCGATGGTGCGCCGATCGCCCGAAGCGGGGGTTGGCGTCGGGCGCGTGGGTGTGGCGCTGGGCCCGGCCCCGGGGCCGCCTTTGCCGCCGGGGGTGTTCGTCGGCGGGGGCGTGCGCCCGCTATCGCGCGGGGCGGGTTCGGCGGGGGCGGCGGCGTATTGCTGCTCGAGCGTCGCGATGCGGACGCGGACGGGACGTTCCTGCCGGCGGAGCACGTCGATCTGCTTGCGGCGTTCGGCGGGGTCGCCCTTGGCGATGAAGTCCGACGGCGGCTCCCACTTCGGACCTTCGATGATGCTGTAGAACGCCGGACGCTCGATATCCGCGGCCATGGCGCGGAGCGCATCAACCATGATCGGCACATCCCCGATGCTGCGGACGTTGTCGGCCCACTGCTTCAGCCCGTTGGGCCGGCCGGGCATGGGCGCCACCCGCGTGGTCGCGGGGCCTTGGGGCGTCACGCCGTCGGGCGGCGTGATGAGCTCGCGCTCAACCTCGACGCCGACGATGGTGATGAGGTCCGCCCCGAGCGCGTTGGGGTCGCGCCACCAGGCGAGGGGGAGCGGCTCGGCGGGACCGTCGGGGTCCACCTCGAGCGCGGAACGCAAGGCCGTGCCGTCGAACGTGAACTCCAGGCTCACGATCGCCTTGTCGTAGGGCTGGGCCTCGGGGAGTACCGCGGCGAGTTCGGGGTGAAGAATCTTTTCCGCGGGGTGAATGGCGGCGCTGTAGGGGACGGCCAGCGGGGCCGCCGGGGCGGGCACGGCGGGCAGGGCATACGCGGCGGCGGCGATGATCGCGCCGGTGTCGCCCTGGCGAATCTGCGGGAGCGGCCCCAGCGCAACCCGCGGGCCGCTGGCCTTGGGGGCGTCCGCGCCGAGCGTGAGTTTCCCGGTCAGCGAGAACGCGGGGGCCTGGGGTGGGTTGACCGTGTCGGCGTTGATCTTGCCCTGGAGGGAGCGGGCGGCCTCTTCGACGGGCGCGTAGGCCGTCGCCAGCGGCACGTTGTCCCGCGTGCCCACCTTGATCGTGGACGATCCGCTGATGAACTGGAGCGAGACTGCGCCGACGGCGGCGACGGCCACCACGCCCAAGGCGATCTTGTCGGCGTGCTGCTCGATGCCCTTGATGCCCTTCATCTTCATAGTTCAGCCCTCGGGTACGTTCGCCGCATGGCGAGGCGGGTGCGGATCGGACAGGCGCGTGCGGTCAGTTCATGCCGGTCGTGTCGTTCGCGGCCCACGCGGGGATGGGGGCCGGGTCGGGGAACTTCAGGATCGATCGGAGCGTCGTCGGGTAGTACCGCGCGATCCAATCGCGAAGCCAGACCGTCTCCACGTCGAGCGTCGCCTCGACGAGGTTGTCCGGGCCGTGGTAGTACCCGTCGCGCAGTTCGGCCCACGAATCCACGCTCTTGAGATTCAACCCCGTGACGGACATGAAGTTCGCCCGTTCCATGGCGCTCACCAGTTCGCTCACCCGGTCCGACGCGACGATGACCTTCAGCGTGGCCCGGCGGACGTCGTAGAGTTTGTTCCACGAACCCCCGCTGCGCCCCGTGATGGAGACCTGCGGATCGAGCGGGATCATGCCCTGCACCGCGGCGGTCGGCTCGATGGGGGCGGCGAACCCTTCGCCCGTGTCGTAGAGCGACTCGGGGGTCTTGACCTTGATCGAGACTATGCGTTTGACCACCGCCTGATCGACGTTCATCGGGCGACCGTCCGGGCCGGTGTTGGCCAGTCTCACTCCCGCGAGCACGTCGCCCATGACCCACAGGTCCCACTGGTACATGAACAGGTACGTGGGGTCGAGTTCCTTGGCGTCCAGCGAGCCGAAGGCGATGGCCTGCCCGTCGGTGTTGTTCTTGGAGAAGATGTCCATGCTCGCGTAAACGGAAACCTCGCGGGCACGGGCCTGGTACTCGCCGAGGCGCCGGTCGACGAGGGCCTTGCGCAGGGTCTCCTCCTCGGCGGGAGTGAGTTTGCGCTTGCCCGCGGTGATCTTCTCCGTCTCCCGCGTCTGCATGTCGCGGATGACCTGTGCCAGACGCACGGGGTCGGCCCGTCCGCCCGCGCGGATACCGTCGAGCAGCCGCTGGTACGGGTTGGGGTTCCCGCTCTTGCCCAGGAGTTTGTCCTCCATCTCGTAAAGTTTGGGTTTTTCGAGTTCCTTCTCGCGCGTCCGCACGGCCTTGACGCGGTCCTCCGGGGCCATCGCCGTCCACGAGTCGCCCATCGCGGCGCGGAGTTCGGCGGCGAGCGGCTCGGCGGCGTCGTCCCCGAAGAGCCGATCCACCAGCGGACGGTGCTCCCGACGGAAAACCGCCGCCGCGTCCGGGCCGACCCCGCGGTTGAAGTCCACCGCGCTCCGCACGATGGTCGCGGCCTGGGCCGACAGGTTCTCCCGCTCCTTGCGGAACCACTCGGTCAGTTTCGGGTTGGGCTCGGCCTTGTGCGTGACGGTCGGCACACGCGGGTCGTACGATGGGAGCACGTAATCGACCTTCGCGGCGGAGACCTTGGTCATCTCCGCGCCGACCTTGGCGGCGTGCTCCTTGCGGATGGACGCGCCCCACTGCCGGCTCACCACGTAGGACGCGGGCAGCACGAGCACGATGACCGCGAGAAAGACGACGATCAGTACGTTCGACTTGATCCACGCCAGGACGCCCTTCATGGCGCACCTCCTTCGCCGGTCGCCGGCATGAACGCCGCCCACCAGGTGATCGTGATGTTGCCCGTGACCGCGTCCTGCGTGACGGTCGCGTTCAGCGGGGCGGCCTTGTTGAGTTCCTCCATCGCGACGACGTCGTTCGAGATCGCCGCCTGCTCGGCGGCGGAGACGTCGGAATCGCCCACCAGCCGGAACCGCGTCGGATCGGGCACGAACCGCTCGGGGGGTTGCTCGACCGGGGACGGGTTGACCACGATGCCCCGGCCCGCGCCCTCGCGGGTGGGCATGGGCAGCGCCTCGCCCCCGCCGGGCGTCGCGCGGGCGGGTTGGTCGGCACGTCCCGGCTCGGTGACGGTGGCCGGACGCTCGACGAACTTCAGCGTGTACGGCACGTTGGGGCGCGAGGCATTCGCGGCGAGCCACGCGACGAGGGTCGCGTCGACGAACCGCCGCGCCTCGGGCTGATTGGTCGACAGTTCGAGCACGCACTTGATGCGCGGAACCTTGGCCAGGTTCAGCGGATCGTCGGCGGAAAGGCCGCCGCTGCTGAACAGGTCGCCGCCCTCGGGCATCGGGGGCAGGTAGGTCGTCGTGAGTTTCTTGAGGGTCAGCGCGGGCGTGGCGGGCGTCACCTTCTCGCCCTTGGCGTTGGCGGCCTCGACCATCCGCGCCACGTCATCGGCGAGGCTGCGGTACACGCCCTTGCCCTCGAGCAGCGCGACCATGTTCGCGGCGCGGTAGTCCGGCTCGCCCTGGGCGGTCACGCCGGCCTGGTCGGCCTCGGCCTTGTTCCGCTGGGCCGCGGAAACCGCCTGCGCGATGATCGGCGGCGCCACCCCGTCAGGCCCCTTGACCGTGAAGTAGTCCTTCACCGGGCCGATGAACATGACCCCGCCCGCGAGCAGCGCCACGCCCGCGGCCAGCCCGAACCACGGCACCTTGTCCTTCCACATGGCCTTGCGGAGCACGCTGGTGGGCATCAGGTTGCCGGAAATGGCATTGAGGCCCAGGCCCTGGAGCGCCAGCCCGTACGCGGTGCACAGGGTGAGCGACGCGCTGTTCAGCGCCTGGCTCTTCTCGTCGCCCGGCTTGGAGCCGTCCATCGACGCCCGGCGGAACTCCTCGATCCGGTACACGTCCATCGACAACTGCTGCTTGAGATACTTGCGCAGCCCCGGGAGGTTGAACGTGCTCCCCACGCCGATCAGCCGCGTCAGGTTCGCGTCCTTGTTCAGCGACTGGTAGTACCCGATCGACCGTTGAATGTCCTGCGCCAGATCAGTGAAGACCGGCCGCATGGCCTGGAAGACCTGCCGGGCGTGCTTGCTGTCCTCGGCCTCGCGCTTGAGTTTCTCGGCCTTGGGATACGACAGTTGGAACTGGTTCACCAACGCCTCGGTGAACTGGTGCCCCCCGATGGGGAACGTACGGACCCACATCCGCCCCGGGGTCGCGATGACCAGGTCGGTCGAGGTCGTGCCCACGTCGACGATGATGGTGCCGGGGGTCTCCGGGCCGAACTGCAGGTCGTACGCGAGGGCGTTGTACACCGCCAGCGGGCTGAGGACGACATAAGTCGGGTTGATGCCGAAGTCCGCCAGCATCGCCAGTCGCTCGTTCACCCGCTCCTTGGTGATGGCGAAGATGCCCACCTCGATCTCGGGCGAGTCCGGGCTGACGAAGGTCTGGTAGTCCCACTCCACCTGCTCGAGCGGGAAGGGCACCTGCTGCATCGCCTCGAACTTCACGATGTCGGGCACCTTCTTGGCCTCGACCGGGGGGAGTTTCGCGAACCGCGCGAAGCCCGCGTGCCCCGGCACCGATACCGCGATCGTCGCCTTGGAAAGATCGTGCTGGCTCGTGAGCGCCCCCAGCGACACGCGCAGCACGTCGTTGGCGTCGACGCCGGGCGTCGAGAGCACCTTGGGATGCTGGATGACGGCGTACTCGAGGACCTTCACGCCCTCGTCCCCGCCCGACTCCACCTTGATCGCCTTGATGGCCGAGGCGCCAATCTCAATGCCCCAGCACACGGAAGAACTCGGCATGCGTCACCTCGTCGGGTTGCGTTCGTGCCCCGCGCCGGGCGGCGCAAGGGGTGCGGAGTTTACACGCTTCCGCGCGGTTCCGCTCGCGAATCAGGATACGGGATGCGACCCCGCACAGTTCCTGAACCGGCGTCACGGGTATGTAACAGCGACCCCGTGGTCTTGATCGAAAAAAAAGGGGCGACCCCGCGCGGGGCCGCCCCTGAGATTCCTGACTGCTCGCCCGATTATTGCGGCACGAACACGGTGACTTCGTCGTCACGGACCGACGAACGCAGTTCGGAGCACGTCGTCTCGCTGACGGCCAGGTACTCGCCGTCCTTCGTGACGCGGACGACGATCGTGTACGCACGCTTCTCGCCGGCCTTGAGCGCCGTCGCCGCCGTCCAGGTCAACTTGCGGCCCTCGCGGACGGGCTGGCCCGGGAAGGTGGACGACACGAACTCCATGCCCTCGGGCAGCACGATCGAGGTCTTCACGTTGGTCAGGTCGACCTGGCCCTGGTTGGTGACCTCGTAGCGGTACGAGTGGTTGGCGCCCACGAGCACCACGCCCTCGCCGTCGTCGAGCAGGGTCGCCATGTCGGGCGTGCCGCGGACGCCGGTGTTGCAGGCGTGCGTGGCGGTGTTGGCGCACGTGCCCGAGACGCTGCCCGACGCGGCGAGCGACCCGGCGCCCATCGACCGGACGGACATGGTCACGGTGCGGGTGCCCGTGGCGCCCAGCGAGCCGAGGTTCCACACCACGTTGTTCCCGTTCACCACCCCGCCGTTGTCCGCCGAGACGAACGACGAACCCGCGGGGATCGGGGCCGTCAGCACGGTGTTCGCGCTCACCCCGTCACCCTTGTTGGAGACGGTGAACTTGAACGAGGCGATGCGGCCCAGCAGGATGCCCTCGGGACATTCCACCTTGAGGTCCAGTTCGGGCTGACGCACCACGGTGGTGGTCTTGTTCGAGGTCGCCGACAAGCCGCCGTCGGCGTTGGCCTTGCCGGTGTTCTCGTAACTCCCGCGCTTGGCGGCCTTGGCGTTGAAGGCGAACTCGCGGCTCTGCCCGGCGTTGAGCGTGCCGGCATCGAACGACACCGTGGTCTGTCCATCAACCGTCAGGCCCGCGGGCAGCGTGTCGGTGACTTTCACGTTCCGCGCGGCGCCGGTGCCGTTGTTGGTCACCACCAGACGCATCGGGATCACGTCGCACACCATGACCTCGGCCGGGGCCGACTTGGTCAGCGTCAGCGCGGGCTTCACGACGGGGATCGTCTGGCAGACCGGCACCACGTAGGTCAGCGTGGCGCACGACGTCACGGCGGCCACGTCCTTGGCCGACCCGGTGATCTTCACAGTCTTGGCTTCGCCCGAGGCGAAGTTGCCCAGGGCGAAGTTCCAGGCCTTGTTGTCCGCCGTGGGCGTGCCCTGCGGACTGGTGGCCGAGGCGGTAAACCCGGCGGGGATGCTCTCGGTGAGCACCACGCTCTGGAGATCAGTCCCCGAAACGTTGGTGACCTTCAGAGAGTAATCGAACGTGCCTCCCGAAGAGACCTCGGCGGGGTACATCCGCTCGACGGCCAAGGCCGCCCCGTGCGACGTGCCCGCGGGGAAGAAGACGGTGTTCGACCCGAACGCCGGACGCGTGGCCTCGGCCTTGGCAGGCTCGGTCTTCGCTGGCTCGCTGCGCTGCTGCTGCGCACACCCGACCGCCGCGGCGAGCGCCGCCATCCCGAGCAGTGTCACGATTCTGTTCACTTGAAACCTCCTGAGTTCGTTCCGACTCTCGCCCCGCCGCCGATTGGTCCTGAACTGACCAGACACCCCAACCCGACCCGGACCTTCCGGGCAACGCGGCCAGACTCTATCGCGATCAACAATGTACCCGAAGCGCCGTACACAAGCCCGTTCGCAGGCCGAAGCGCCCCGGGAGAAACGCACCCCGAATCTCCCACAATCCTTGCGCCGCCCCGGTCGTATGTCAATGCACACTAAGTTGCGCGTTCGGAACACCCTCACGGCGTGAGCATCCAATCATCGCACGTGCTGGCCGCGAATTCCATCTTCCTCGTTCTTGCGTGGGGACTTACCGCGCTTGGCGCCGTGATCATGGCCTTGATCGCCATCGGCCGACGAGCACACCACCCCCACTGCCCGGCGTGTCATTACGACATGACGGACTGGTCGAACGAGGCGCCGAAATGCCCGGAATGTGGTCGCAAATCCATTGGTGGCATGGATTTGCTGCGCCGGAGACGATCGTGGCGAATGTGGTGGCTGGCGGGCGGGATATTTCTGCTGGCGTATGCCTCGGCGGTCGTGCCCCGAACGCAGGCTCAGGGGTGGGTCGGCGCCGTGCCCACACCAACGTTGGTGTGCCTCAGGCCGTGGGTTTCACCCGACGACCTCACGGCCTTCGACCGGCAGGCGGACGGCATCATGACGGCGCTGGGAGACGAACTGCGCCGGCGCGACGGCCAGGGCGAGGTCGCGTGGCTCTGGCAGCGCGTGTGGCTCGCCCGTACACGGCTGGGGTTTGCCCTCGACGGACGGAGCGGCCTCGATGGCGCCGATCTGGCGACGTTGGATTGGCTCGATGAAACGCGGCTCGCGGCGCCGGGCGCAACCTTGGCGGACACGCTGGCGACGCTTCGCCGCGATCACCCCCCGACGGTCGTGGTGCACGTCGAATCGTCGGACAGCGAAGCCCAAGCCGTGGACCCGTCATCAATCCCCGCGCCGATCGCGGGACTTCGGCTGAGTACGACGCTGGACTCGCTCACGTCGCGCGGCGTGTTCACCGGCGCGTTCTCGCTGTCGTGGTGGGAGGTTCACGGCGGGGCCGTGCACGTGCACGTCGGCGCTGAACAGAAGGACGAGACACGGTTCGATACGTACGACGTGACGGCGGCGGCGCGGGCGTGCCTGGGCACCCTGGCCGACATGCCGGGGGCCACGGACTGGACCCTCTCGCAGGTTGTCGACATCGTTGGTTGGTTTGTGACGCCGGACCGCTGGTGGGACAACGGGGGCGACCTGCCCGGGGCGCGGGCGCTGGGCGGGCGGCTGGCGCTGGTGGCGCCGACGCGCGCGCACACGCGGGTGCGGGCGCTGCTCGCGGCGTTGACACAGGCCCGGCAGAATGCGCCGGCGTGCGCGGGGGCGGGCGAGGGCGACGCCGAGCTGGCCACCCGCGTGATCGACCTGAACCTCGGACCGATCGACGACCCCGAGCGAACGGCGGTGATGATCCGTGCTCGGCTGGGCGTGCCGTGCGTGGTGGATCACGCCGCGGCGAGCGTGAGCGCCGCGAGTTCGCGCTCGCCCAGCGCGCCCCGGCTGGACGCGTGGACGGTGCGCGACGGGGTGGTGATCCTCACGACCACTCAGGCCCGCGCGGCGTACGCGTTCATCCGCGTCTACGACGCCTCGCACCTGGCCGAGGTGCGGTACGACACGGAATTCTGGCGATGCCTGCTCGGCGGACCGATCCCGACGCCGCCGGATCGGCGTTTCTCCTGCGACCTTGGCCCGGTCATGGATCATCTCACGCGCGATATCGAACCCGACGCGTGGATGGAGAACGGCGGGGACACGGCGTACGCGAGGTCGCTGGGCACGAAGATCATCGTGCTGGCCCCCGCCCCGATGCACGCCCAGATCGAGCGGCTGCTGGCGACGCTCACGCCGCGCGACCTGGCCGCGCCGGACGAGGGAGCCCCCTCGCCGGAATGAAGTTTTTTGTGCTTGGGGAATCCGGGAACTTCGGGTATGCTGATCCGTTCGCCGGGGGGTGGGCGGCGGCGTCATGCTGCCCGTGGTTATTCCTTGAATCGTTATTCTGAAACCCGGAGCCGCTGATATGTTCGAGTCGATGTCCCGTGTTGCCGTCGTGTCCGTGGCGTTTCTAGGAGCGACGGCGCCGCTGGCGCGCGCCCAGTTCCTTTCGCAGGGCATTCAACTCCGCGCGCACGTCGATCTGCCCGCGTTCTCCGCCGCGAGCGGCAACTCGTGCTGGGGCTGGGTCTCGCCCGGCGGTCGTGAGTACGCGGTGATGGGCCTGGACAACAAGGTGTCGTTCGTGGACATCACGAACCCGGACGCCCCGGTGATCCGCTCGAACATCCCGCACGCCGCGGGCCTCTGGGCCGACGTCAAGGTCTACTCCGCGGGCGGGCAGACCTACTGCTACGTCTCGAGCGAGACGGCGGCGGTCGGCGGCATCCAGGTCATCAACATGACCAATCTCGACACCACCGGCGCGACGCTGGTGGGGCTGATCGCCGGCTCGCCCACCCGCACGCACACCATCGCCCTGAACGAAACCAGCGGGCACCTGTACCTGTGCGGGTCGAACACCAACGGCGGCTCCCTGATCGCGTACTCGCTCGCCAACCCGGCCGCGCCCGTCCACGCCGGGCAGTGGGCCGGGCCGTACATCCACGAAGCGCAGATCGTGACGTACACCACCGGCCCGTACGCGGGGAAGGAAATCGCCTTCTGCTGCTGCGAGGACAACGGCCTCTACATCGTGGACGTCACCAACAAGTCGAATATGGTGGTCCTGGGCAGCACGACCTACCCCGGCATCTCGTACTGCCACCAGGGGTGGCTCTCGCCCGACCGCACGCTCTTTTACCTCAACGATGAACTCGACGGCCCGGCCCAGGGCGTGACACCCACGCTTACCCGCATCATCAACGTCGTCGACCTGGCCAACCCGACCCTCGCGGGCACCTTCACCAGCGGTGCGCCCAGCGCGGTCGATCACAACCTCTACACGCTCGGCCGGTACATCTTCGAGTCCAACTACAAGTCGGGCCTGCGCGTCTTCGACACCCAGGGCGCGGGCACGCCCCTGGCCCCCGTCGAGGTCGCGTGGATCGACACCTACCCCGGCGACGACGGCGCCCAGTACAACGGCACCTGGAGCAACTACCCCTACTTCCCCAGCGGCACCATCATCATCAGCGACATCGACCGCGGGCTGTTCGTGGTCACGCTCAACCTCGAC
This sequence comes from Phycisphaerae bacterium, assembly GCA_022180725.1. GTDB lineage: Bacteria > Planctomycetota > Phycisphaerae > Phycisphaerales > UBA1924 > RI-211. The sequence goes on along the minus strand of BQMO01000006.1, from coordinate 30,659 downwards.
TACCTCACCTTCGCGCACCCCGCGCCGCTGCCCACCCGCCTCCAGCCCAACGCCCGAACGCCCATCACCGTGGACATCACCACGACCGGCTCGGCGATCGATCCCGCGAGCGTTACGCTCTACGCCAAGATCGACGCGGGCGCATTCGTGCCCGTCGTCATGACCCCGCTGGGCAACAACCGCTACACGGCGAACCTCCCCGCGGCCTCGTGCCTCTCCGTCGTGTCGTACTACATCGCCGCACGCAACACCACCGGCGCCCAGTTCACGTCCCCCAACGGCGCCCCGACGTACAGCAACTCGGCCCAGGCCTACGCCGGCCTCGCCACGCTGTTCTCGTACGACATGGAGACCACCGCCGGGTGGTCGCGCGACACCGCGAACGACACGGCCACGAGCGGGCTGTGGGAGCGGGGCGACCCGCAGGGGACCATCGCCCAGCCCGAGGACGACCACACCCCGCCCCCGGGCGTCAACTGCTGGGTGACCGGGCGCACCGCGGGCGCGGGGGCCGGGTCCAACGACGTGGACGGCGGGTTCACCGCGGTGCTCTCCCCCGTCATGAACATGTCGTCCGCCCCCGTGGACACGCGCATCGGGTACTGGCGCTGGTACTCGAACAACGCGGGCGGCGCGCCCAACGCCGACGTCTTCACCGTGCAACTCTCGAACAACGGCGGCACGTCGTGGAGCAACGTCGAGGTGGTCGGCCCCTCGGGCCCGGGCACCGGGGGCGGGTGGAACTACTACGAGTTCCAGCCCACGACCATTCTCCCGCTCACGGCGCAGATGCGGATGAAGTTCATCGCCGACGACGCCGGCGCGGGGTCGCTCATCGAGGCCGCCCTCGACGACATGAGCGTGTTCTCGTACGACTGCGTGAACGTGTGCCCCGCCATCGCGCAGCACCCGGCCGCGCAGGACGCCGTCGAGGGCGGCACGGTGCAACTCAGCATCGCGGCCTCGGCCCCGGGCGGGGTGGCGTACCAATGGCGGCGGAACAACGTCCCGCTGGTGAACGGCCCGGGCGTGGCCGGCGCGACCGGATCGACGCTCACGCTCACCGGCGTCGACGCCGCGGACGCCGGCGCGTACGACTGCCTCGTGTCGGCCGCGTGCGGAAGCCTCCTGAGCAACCTCGCCGCCGTGACGGTGGCCCCGGCCTGCGACCCGGACGTGAACTGCGACGGGTCGGCCAACGGCGTGGACGTCGAGGTGCAGGAACTGGCCGTGGGCGGCGACTTCACCGACTACTGCCAGGTCGGCCTCCCGAACGTGGACGACGGGGACTTCAACCGCGACGGCGCGGTGAACGGCACCGACGTCGAGGCGGTCGAGAACGCCGTCGGCGGGGTCTGCCCGTAGGGCCGATACCTCGCGGCCTGATCGCACTACCGAGCAACACCCGTAACCGGTGACGCCCCATGGGGTGCCCGGACCAGGATGCTCCTCCAACGGCCACGATGCCGAAAGTCGCGGCGGGAGCGAGGAGCCGGCGCATCCGTGTTGACGCCCATGGAAAGGATGGTACCGTGTGCGGACGTGTCGGCGGGGGATGCGTGCGAACCGTCGGCGAAACTGCGGCACGCCAGGAGACTGGATCATGACAAGAACAGCGTGGGTGACGGCCTCGGCTGTCGCGTTCTCGATCGGAGCGCCGACCGTGGTCGCGCAGGTGGTCCATGAAGAGGTGGAGTTCCGCGACCCGGTCGGGTATCCGAGCACGGGCGGGTATGAGTCGCGGGCCATCGGCATCACGTACGACAACCTGTCCTCCACGTTCGGGCAGACGCCGGCGCGGTGGACGAGCGTGGCGAACCACAAGCACATCCTGGAGGACATCAGTTTCGTCCCCGGGCCGTGGGCCACACAGGCCACGCGCCTGATCACCACCATGACCTTCGGTCGCTGGCGTGCCTTCGGCGGGCCTTATGCGGGCGACTACGTCTTCCGGTTCTGGGACAAGGACGACGTGTCGTTCTCGGGATTCCTCGGCACGGGCACGCCGATGATCAACGCGAACGCGACACCCATCGCCACGGTACGCGTGGCATTCACGAACCAGAACTCCACCGCCACGGCCGGCACCGGTTCGCAGACTACCGCCCCGCTCACGGGTCTGCCCGGCGGCGGGGTCAGCATCCCGGACGATGGCTTCTATCTCGAAGTCTCGGTCGTGGAGCCAGGAACAGATACCCTGCTTCTCACCGACACGCTGCGCACGGTGATCGCCAGCAACTCGACCGCGCCGAGCGGCGGCAACGCCGCGACGGTCGGTTCCACGCTGCGTGACCTGGGCTGGGACGCCGATCAGAACGGCGAGTTTCTCGGGCAGCCGGCCTTCGGCACCCCCGAGCGGTACTCGTACTCCGTGAACTCCATGGCCGCGGGGTACATGTTCCGCGTCTCGGGCGACATCGTGCCGCAACCCCCGTCGAACACCACCCCGTTGGGATGCATCCCGGACACGGGGCTGGTGCGCACGGGCGACACCCTCAACGATGCCTCGGCGCTGTGGTATGAACTGTGCCTGGCCGGGCCGGCGACCGACGTCGCGTACCAGTTCTTCAACGCCGACACCGAGGGCAGCACCTCGAACGTGTCGATGGCCCTCTTCAACGACCAGGGCACCATGGTGGCGTTCGATCACGACTCGGGCAGCGGGACGCAGGCGCAACTGACCTTCGGCGTCGGACGTCTTGGCGCCGTCGGCGACGGCCTGCAGTACGATGGGCGCCACGGACAACTCACCGCGGGCACGTACTACCTCGCGGTTGCCCCGCACGGGTCGACCTTCGGCGACGGGTTCACGGCGAACGCCGCCGGCGTCGGTGGCTTGGTCAACCTGCACCTGGCGACGAACGTGAACGGCTCGGCCCCGCCCGACGCCGCCACGCCGATCATCAACCAGGTCAACTTCGACCTTGTCATCCCCGGCGGGCCGATCCAGTTCCCCGACGCCCGTCCGGGCACGTCGGTCGCCACCGGGCTGCGCGGCATCCAGTGGAACACGTTCGAGATCACCGCCGAGGCCGGGTCGGGCGACTCGTACCTCGACCTGGACTTCGCCGGGCGGTGCGGCGTCGGGTTCGACCCCATCGCGTACATCTTCGACGCCAACGGGAACGTGGCGGCCTTCTCCGACGACCACGGCCCGACGCTCTTCCCGCAGTTCTCCTTCGGCGCGGGCGCCGGCTCGCGCACCTACGGCAGCAACCCCGTGCCCTTCACGGGCGCCAACGGCAACTTGCCCGCCGGACGGTACTACGTCGGCATCGGCCTGGTCGCCGTGCAGACCGTCAACGGGCACCCCAACGGCGCCCGCTGGCACATGCGCGGCACCTCGGGTTCGAATGGCAACGTCGGGTTCGACATCTACACCGGGGGCACGCCCGCCGGGGCCTGCGACCCGGACGTGAACTGCGACGGGTCGGCCAACGGCGTGGACGTCGAGGTGCAGGAACTGGCCGTGGGCGGCGACTTCACCGACTACTGCCAGGTCGGCCTCCCGAACGTGGACGACGGGGACTTCAACCGCGACGGCGCGGTGAACGGCACCGACGTCGAGGCGGTGGAGAACGCCGTCGGCGGGGTCTGCCCGTAACCAGCCGCGACACCGCGGGCCATCACACCAACCCCGGCGCCCCGCGCCGGGGTTTTTTCACGTTCATCGTCGATCACATCAATCCCTGGACCGGCACGCTGTAAGATACCGAGGTTCTCCCGCAGGCTGCCGTGATCAAAGCCGCCGCATCAATCTCGGACGCGCCGACGGCCTGCGCGGCAAGGCCCCGCATGGCGGCCGACCCTTGGCAGGCGCGGTATTCGTTCAATTTTCAGCCCGTTTTCCCTTGCCAACGTCCCAATGCAGCGCATGCTATGAGGGCGGATCAGGAGGCCGATGATGCGGCATGGTTCGGGTCAGTTCTCGGGCGTGATGGCGGGCGTGGTGGGGCTGTTGGCCCTGCCGGTGGCGGCGTTGGCCCAGCCCGATCCCTCCGGCATCGACTTTGTCACCATCAGGGCACCCGGCAACGCGGCCTGGGACGGCACGGGTGTCGACGAGCCGGACCCGCGCGCCATCGGTCGTGGGTCGGTCGGGTACGAGTACCGCATGGGCCGGTACGAGGTCACGACCAGTCAATGGGTTGAGTTTTTCAACGCCGCGTACGACCGTGCCGATGCGCCCTTGCCGCACCTCTTCCCGCCGGGCTTCTGGGGGGCGGCCGGCACCACGCCCAACAACCCGGGGCGGCAGCGGTGGATGGTGCCCAGCGGCAACGAGATGCGGCCGGTCGGCGACATCAGTTGGCGTATGGCCGCGATGTACTGCAACTGGCTTCACAACGGAAAATCGAGCGACCGCGCGGCGTTTTTGAGCGGTGCGTACGACGTTTCGACGTTCGGGTACACCGGGCCGGGGGGTGACATCTTCACCGATCAGTCCGCGCGATCGCCGGGGGCGACATACTTCATCCCAACGTGGGACGAGTGGCTGAAGGCCGCGCACTACGATCCGAATAAGTATGGTCCCAACATGGGCGGGTGGTGGAACTACAGCGACAGCAGCAACACGGCCCCGGTGGGCGGCCTGCCGCCGAGCATGGGCGGCACCGGCGAAGCGAACTACGGCTACAGCGCGGGGGCGTTCACGGTTCCGCTCGGAGCGTACAACGTGACAAGCCCGTGGGGGCTGTACGACGTGGCGGGAGCGACGAGTGAGTGGACGGAGACGATTCGGACGCTGCCAGTCGGACAGCGATTCAGAGTGGCCGACGGTAGTTATTGGGGTTCTGCTCCAGGATTCTCGCTAGCGGACAGGGTTGATCTAGCTGGAGCCGAGTACCCGAGCATTCCCGTCTATGAGTTCGGGTTCCGTGTGGCATCGGTAATTCCGGGTGTCCCTACTTGCGCTCCACTGTTTGCCTTGGTAGCATGGCTCACCGTCCGAAAACGAGGAGCCATCCATGATGCGTCTGTTCCACGCGGCGTATCTGTTGGCGGTTCTCGCAGGCACCCCCAACGCTTGGGCGGTCAATGAAATTTCGGTGGAGGTCACTGTCGGCGGGGGATCGCCCACCACGACGTTATGGAATACAGGTGCTGACATCACGGTCACGCTTGGAAACGTCAGCACGAACACGCTGATCCGCATCTTCGACAATACCGTGAGCGGCGGCACGCCGACCTACAGCGCCGGCAAGGTGACTATCGATGGCACAGTGTCGTCAGGCACCCCGATTCTCCGCGTCTTGGTCGCAGGTGCAAATCAGACAACTTTCCCAACGTTGCCGGACAGTCTAATCAACCAAGGCCTCATCAACATCGGCGGCTCTGGCACGGGCGCGGGGATCAAGGTCTACAACTCCGGCAACGGCGGCGACACCACGCTCCGCGACCGCACGCGGCGGGTGGCATTGGCCTGAATGACGACGGGGCGTGCCACTGTCCCGACGCTTCGTCGGGGCAGTGCGGACGACCCTCAACCGCCCTGCGCGATGCCCGTAGCCGTGGCACCCACCGTCATCCGTCCTTTCGCCGATTCGGCGGTTCGTGTAAACCGGGCATGAGCGCGGCGGGCTGAACCCGGAGTGCCCGGGCCAGTTTTTCGATGGTCTCGAGCGTGGCCGAGCGTTGGCCTCGCTCGATGAACGAGATCGCGGTTCTGTGCAATCCGGCCTCAAAGCCGAGGTCTTCCTGTGAAAACCCAATGCTTTTTCGGGCTGCACGAACTTTTAGGCCGAATTCTTGGACAAAGTGATTACCCCGCACTTGGCGCAGGGTCGTCGATGGCGCATAATGCGTCTACATACAAGTCGTCACATTATCGGCGACCTGCTCCGGGGATTATGAGAGGGCGACGCGCGGGTGGGGATGGCGATGAGGAAGAACCGCAGCGAAATAACCGGGCGATTACAGTACTTTTCCTTGCCGATGGCGAGTTGTGTGGCATCTTTCCGACGGGATTTCATTTCCGGAGCATGTGCCATGCGCCAGTCACGAACGGTTGCCGCCGCCTTGTGCATCGTACTTGCCGTGCCTGCGCTGGCCCAGCCCGGCGGTGGCGAGGTGGACCCGCTTTCGGGCATCGAGTTTGTACGGATCACGCACCCCGGCAATGCGCCGTACCAATCGATCTTCCCGACGGACTTCGTGAACGGGCGGGGCGGGGTTGATTACGAGTACCGAATCGGCAAGTACGAGGTCACGACCCAGCAATGGGTTGAGTTCTTCAACGCCGCGTACGACCGGGCGGATGCGCCGCTGCCGCACTTGTTGCCGCCGGACTTCTGGGGCGCGGCTGGAACGACGCCAAACAACCCCGGCCGCCAGCGGTGGATGGTGCCCAGCGGCAACGAGATGCGGCCCGTGGGGGACATCAGTTGGCGCATGGCGGCGATGTACTGCAACTGGCTCACGAACGGGAAGAGCAGCGAGCGAGCCGCGTTCCTGAGCGGGGCGTACGACGTTTCGACCTTCGGCTTCAACGGCGGCATCTTTACGGATCAACTGGTACACAGCCCCGGCGCGCAGTACTGGATTCCGACGTGGGATGAGTGGCTCAAGGCCGCGCACTACGACCCGAACAAGGTGAACGGCGACGGCAGCACCGGCGGCTGGTGGCAGTACAGCAACGGGAGTGACACCGCGTATGTCTACGGGCCGCCGAGCGTGGGGCAAGCCAACGCGGGGTTCACGACCCCGAGTCCGTTTGCGATTCCGCTCGGCGCGTACGCAACCACGTCGCCGTGGGGCCTGTATGACACTGCCGGAGGGACGACGGAGTGGACGGAAAGTGTGCGAACATTTGTCACCGGAGAACGCTTTAGAGTATTTGACGGATCTCATTGGGGCCAAAACGCCTTCACGTCTGGCATCAGAGACAGGGTTCAGGAATGGGGCGGCGAGTATCCGCATATCCCGACGTACGAACACGGGTTCAGAATTGCAAGCATTGTCCCCCCCGCATCAACGTGCGCACCGGCGGGTGTGTTGCTCGGTCTCCAGTGTGCACGACGAAGGAGACCTGCATTATGCGTGGATTCAACAAGACGATCGTGGCGAGCGTGTTCGGGCTGACGGGTGCCGCATGGGCCCAGTGTTCGAGTTGCCCGGGAGGGCAATCGGGGCCAGTCGCGGTCGAGCGTGCCCTTCTCTCTGGCGGCGGCAACCAAACCCTCATGTGCCGACCTATAGCCAGTGGGTCGAACGTGGCTGACTTCACCATTGACCTCGGCGCATGGAGCGGCTGGGACAGCGGTGGAACGCCGCGCGATTGGGTGCTTCGTATCTACGAGTGCGCGACTTCGAGCAGCGCACCTTCGGTCAATGTTGGCAAGATCACAATCACCGGCGACCCGAGCGGGATTGCGTCGCTTGCGGTGATTGTCGCTTCTCCAGATCAATCGTGGACGGAAGACATGGGAACGCCGTTGGCTCAGGGTTGTATCGACTTCGGCGGCCTCGCTATCACAGACGCCGACGTGCTCGCCAAGACTCGCGCCTCCATCGCCATCACGGGCGATGTGACGCAGGTCGGCGGCAGCACCGCCGCGCCCGACCTGCACGCCAACTCGTTTGTGCGCATCCAAGCCCACGGCCGCGACGGTGGAAGCAGCACCTGGATCGGCGGGCACATCACCGGCAAGGTCACGGCCGAAGCCGCGGCCACGCCCTATAGCGGGAGCGATGCGATCGGCGAACTTCGAGCGTGGAGTTCCATTGAAGACTCGGTGGAGGCAAAGGGCTACAACATCGCCGCCGTACGAGTGGTGGGCGATTCAGCGAGCACACCGGCGATTGAGGGCATCTCCGGCGACATTCTGGCGAACGGTGCCAGCGCCACGATCGGCCTGGTCTATTCCAGCGGCCCCATCAGCAACGGCGAGACTGATCCCGAGAACTTTGTCAAGATCACCGCGGGCAACGGCATCGGCCAGATCCGCAGCGTCGAGGCCGACGGGACGACCCTCGTCGCCGTGAGCGTCGAGGCGAACGTCACGGCCAACGCGACGATGCTCGCCGACCCGGAGAACTACCCGTACAACCAGCCGATCACCGACGGCCCACTCACGCTGCTCGACGTGGGCGGCGACCTGCGCGGGGAGGTGAAGGCCGCGAACCTGATCGGGTCCGCATCTGGGCGCGGCGGCATCTTTGTCCGGGGCATCTGCTACGCGCCGATCAACATCGAGTTCATCGTTGACCACTCAAACATCATTGCAAAGACCTTTGTGGAGCCGATCCGCGTTGGTCGGACGATGCGCGGCGCAATCGTGGCGACGGGCGGGGCTGAGACGCCGAGCGAGCCGCCTCCGGGGTATGCCGACGGCAACATTCCGTCGATCACCATCGGCGACCTCGATGACACCGAAGTGCCCGCCGAAGTGCTCACTGCAAACTACTTCCCGAACGCGAGGGGGCTTGTGGGCATCTTCAGCCATCGCGCGGTGATTCTGCAAGGCGAAGAGTGGTTCACGGCCTCGTCAATCGCCGGGGCGGCGCTCGACGGGTGCGTTCGGGCGCAGAACAGCATCGGCGTCGCCAATATCGCCTCGCTGACAACCCAGTTGTTCGCCGTTCCGGGCTCGTATGCATGCACAAAGTACCCGCCGGTGGTGGAAGCGCCCGTCATCGGCTCGCTGGACATCGAGGAACTGGCGACCGGCACTGTCTGGTCCGGGCAGTACGTTGAGAACGAACCCGATTCTGTGTACGCGGCGATCGACACGATCCGGATCGGCTGCGCACGCCGATACAGCGCTGTCCGCGCTACGGGGTGGACGTCATTTGTCGTCGAGCATCACGCGTTCGGGGACATTCATGTGCCCGAAGTGTCGGAAGGTTCGCTGATTCAGATCGGCGGCATCCTAGGTGATGACGAGAACGCGATCTACGAAGGCGACCTTGAGGATGAACTGTGCCATAGCCACGTTCATGCCGCGGAAGGATGCGAATCCTGCGTGGCCGATTTCAACAACTACTACGCCTTCAATCCGGATGAAGGCGGCTTCCGGAATCCAACGAACCCGTATCACATCCTGTGTACAACTCCCGAGAACAGCGACAACCGCGGCCAGATCTGGGTCCACGAGGACGAAGGCCTGCACGGGCAGATCGTGATCAACGCGGCGAACCACACGTCGATCTCGCAGGCCGCGCTGTGGACGGGGGCGGTGTAGATCGGCGAGAACGGCAGCGGGTGTCCGCTGCTGGAAGTGTCCCCCACGCAGACGGGCGACTGGACCGCGCCGCACTACGACGGCCTGCCTGCGGCCCTCGGCGGCGGAGCCATCGGTCTCGTGCCGTACGCGCTGCACCGCACGGCGTGTTCGCCCACGCCGGACTCGGACGTCGAAGACCACCGCACGTTCCTCAACAGCGCGTTCTGCCACCTGGAGCCGAATGAAGCGCCGGGGTACGACGACGTTTCGATGACGTGGGTCTTCTACGGCCCCGTGCTGGCGGCGCACCCGACGTACGCCCCGATCACGGCCCGGCACGACGAGCACCCCGCCACGCCTCGCGAACGATGGATGACCTTCGAGGTGACGCGCGACGCGGGCAACCCCCTCTCGCGCGAGGTGGTGATCTCCGGCAACGGGTTCGCACAGATGCTCCCCGGGCTGTACCACGCTGCGCCGGCGTCCGCGGCGGGGGACGAACTCACGCCGCTCCTGTGCGACGGGGTGCTCCCCGCGGGCGAGAACACGCCGGTGGCGGCGTTCGCGTCGCCGTTCGATTTCGCGCTGCTGGGCGACTGCAACCGCAACGGCATCGATGATGTGACGGACATCGAGGACTCGGGCGGGCAGTACGACCTGTACCCGCCGGATGGGAAGATCGACTACTGCTACGCGGGCCTCTGCGACGGGGACGTGAACTGCGACGGCTCGGCCAATGGGCAGGACGTGGAAGCCACGGAACTGGCCGTCGGCGGCGACTTTTCCGACTACTGCCAGGTGGGCATCTACGGGTACGACGACGGGGACTTCAACCGCGACGGGGCGGTGAACGGGCTGGACGCGGAGGCGGTCGAGAACGCCGTCGGCGGGGTCTGCCCGTAACCAGCCGCGACACCGCGGGCCATCACACCAACCCCGGCGCCCCGCGCCGGGGTTTTTTGTTGCGTTCACGTCGCGTACTCGCCGGCTACGCCTTCGGCTTGGGGGATGCGTGGTAGACGGCGCGGATGAACTCGATGTCGACGGCGCTCAGCCCGGCGCGGACGGCGATGCGGGCGAGTTGCACGCGGTTCTCGCAGCGGAGTTTCTGTCCGAGGCTGGCGCGGTGCCATTCGACGGTGCGGGTGCTGCGGTGCATGAGTTTGGCCGTCTCGTCGCTGGTGCGGCCCATGCCGATGTGGTGGAGGAGTTCGAGTTCGCGTTCGGTGAGCGTCGCCAGCGGGCCGAGGTGATGCACGCGGGCGACCTCACGCTCGGGCGCGGCGAAGGCCGGGAAGTCCCCCTCGAGGCTGACGGGCCGGGCCGTCCAGAGCACCGCCGCGTCGGCCCTGAGCGTCCCCAGGGCGCGGTACGACTCGGTGAGCAGCACGCCGTTGATCATGCTGAGCAGACGCACGGGCTTTTCGCCGGCACAGGCGCGGGTGATCGCGGCGGAGCGCTCGGCGGCGAAGTCAGGGCCAAAGAGCGTCTCGAAAGTCACGCCCGGCGGAAATGCGTGGGACCCGCCGAGCACGTCCGCCACACCCGGACCGGTGTGCACAAACCCGCCCGCTCGCGACAGCAGAGCGACGAACGCGCCGACGTCATCCCGTAGTGCGGCCCACGCCGCCTCGCCCCCACTGACCGGCCATGGCGCGGCGTTGGCTGTATTTTTGTATCCGAGCGAGTCCATAGGAAAACCGTTTCCTGAACAACGCTCCCCCCGAACTTCATCAGATTACCACGGCGCGCCACGTCCATGATGCTCCAAGCATGATTTTCACTTGGACACCACGCGTACACCATGCGAACCAGTAAAAAGCGTAATGCCGCGTCGTGTCAAGCCACGGTCACGCTTGCATCGAGGTACACGTCCTGCACCGCGTGCAGGAGTGCAACACCCTCGTTCATCGGCTTCTGGAACGCCTTGCGGCCTGAGATCAGGCCCATCCCGCCGGCACGCTTGTTGATCACCGCCGTCGCGACGGCCTCGGCCAGGTCGCTCGCGCCCTTGCTCTCGCCGCCCGAGTTGATGAGCGGCACGCGGCCCATGTAGTTGTTCAGAATCTGGTACCGGCAGAGGTCGATCGGGTGCCCGCCCTTGCCGCTCTCGTCACTCCCGGCGAGGTCGGTGTACACGCGCTTGTCCCACTTGCCGTAACTGGAGCCGCCCGTGTTCAGCGCGGCGTACCCGCCGTTGTTCGTCGGGAGTTTCTGCTTGATGATGTCGGCCTTGATGGTCGCGCCCAGGTGGTTGGCCTGGCCCGTGAGGTCCGCCGAGGCGTGGTAGTCGGTGCTCTTCCCGTCGGCGCCCTTCACCTTGAACGCGGCGTTGCGCGTGTAGCACCACAGCACCGTCACCATCCCGTACTGGTGGGCCTCCTCGAACATGTCGGAGACGTAGGCGATCTCCTCGCGGGCGGAGTCGTTGCCGAAGTAGATCGTGGCCCCCACGGCGACCGCGCCCATCTCGTAGCACTGGCGCACGCTCCCGAAGTATGACTGCTTGAAGATGTTCGGGTACGTCAGCATCTCGTTGTGGTTGAACTTGACGAGGAACGGAATCTTGTGGGCGTACTTCCGGCTGACGGCGGCGAGAACGCCGATCGTGCTCGCCACGGCGTTGCACCCGCCCTCGATCGCCAGTTTCACAATGTTCTCGGGGTCGAAGTACGCGGGATTCGGGGCGAAACTCGCCCCGGCGGAGTGCTCGATGCCCTGGTCGACCGGCAGGATGCTCACGAACCCCGTGCCCGCGAGGCGCCCGGTGTTCAGGATGGTCTGGAAGTTCCGCAGGACGACGGGCGAGCGGTCGGTCTGGCTGAAGACGCGGTCGACGAAGTCCGGCCCGGGGAGGTGCAACTGGCCCTTGCGGACGGTCTTGGACTCGTACGAGAGCAGCGCGTCGGCGTCGGGGCCGAGCACCTGGCGGATGTTCGTGGGCATGCGGCAAAACTCCTTCGGTGAAGTATACGGAAGGCGTGGTGGCCACGGATCGTGGCGAGGCCGGCGTCGCGGACAAGGCCTTCCCGCGGCGACGAGTGGGCCGCCTGAATCCCGACGCACGCGCTGTTACGGCTTGGGCGGGAGATCCCCCGACTGCCGGTAGCGTTCGAGGTACTTCTCGTACAACTTCGTCTGCTTGTTGGAGAGGTCGATCTCACGCCCGTCGATGAACGCGGCGACGACGTTGGACCGCACTTCCAGCGGCGAGTCGGTGGTGATGATGAGCGTGGCGGACTTGCCCGGCTCGAGCGAGCCGTAGCGGTCGGCGACGCCCAGCACCGCCGCCGCGTCGAGGGTGATGGCCTTGATCCCCGCGTCGTGGGGCAGCCCGTGCGCCACGGCCATGGCGACGGCGTAGGGCAGGTTGCGTTCGTGGGCGGTATCGTCACCCCCGGCGATCGAGAAGCGGACACCCGCCGCGTGAAGGCGGGCGGGGAGCGTGAAGGCATCGTCGTACGCCGCGTCCCCGCGCCGGGGGAGTTGGAACGTGCCCGCGGAAAGGATGACGGGGATATCGTGGGCCTTGAGGAGGTCGGCGCAGCGGTCGGCGTCGCGCCCGCCGACGATGATGCAGCGCAGGTTCCGTTCGAGGCAGAACGCGACGGCGGCGTTGATCTGGTCGAGGTCGTTGGCCTGCACATAGAGCGGCATGGCGGCCACTTCGCCGGCGTCGCGCCCCGCCGCGTCGCGGAAGACCGGGCGCATGGCCTCCCAGCGCAGGTCGATCGGCGTGGCCGGGTCGCCGTCCCTCGCGGTGTCGTAGGCCAGGGCGGTGTCAAAGAACTTGCGGACACGCTCCAAGGCCGCGTTGCTGGCGCGCTGCTGGTCCTCTTCGGGCGTATCCATCCACCAGGCCTGCACGGCCCGCATGCCCGGGAAGCGCAGCACCAGCCCCGCGCGCTCGATCACCGTCATGTCCTTGGTCGTCCATCCGTCGAGGCGGATGACGCTCGCGTTCCCCGGGATAGTGCCCCCCGTGGGAAAGACCCCGGCCAGGAGTACGCCGTTGCTGCGGGTCACGGGCAGCAGCGTCGAATCCGGGTTGACGGCGTTGCCGGCGACGACCTCGGGCGTCACGTCGCCGGTTTCGCTCATGTCGTTGGACGGCCGCACCGCCTGGATTTCCGTCAATCCGAGTTGCGAATAGGGCGAGATCAGCCCGGGGTAGACGTGCTTGCCCGAGGCGTCGAGAACGCGGAGCGGGTCCTTGAAGAGCGCGACCTGTACGACCTTGGCCCAGGCGTCGCGCGTGTAGACACCCTTGATCTCCCCGCCCGAGAAATACACCACGCCGTCGGGGATGATCTCGCCGACCACCGGGTGGACCGTGCCGCCGACGATGGCGATGGGTTGGGACTGGGGTGGGGCCTTGCGGGTGAGGTCCTGCGCGAAGGTCGGGGCGAGGGAGCAGCACGCGGCGAGCGTGAACGCCGCGACGCGTGCGGCGGATGATGCAAGGGTGGTCATGTCGCGAGTCCTTCTGGTCGGTACCGGGGTGCGTGAGGTGCGAGAGTCTCGGGAAACAATCGGTCAGTGCCACAGGCCGCAGCCGCACACCCCGGGCTGGTTGGGGGATTTCCCGCGGTTCATGAGGTCGAGGTAATACGCGCGGAGGCGCTCGGCTTGATCGTCGTCGACGTCATCGAGAGAGAACTCGGCGGCGGTGTCGAGGGTGGGTGGGCGGCGGCCCCCGCCGGGGCGGCGACGCGGGCCGTCGCCGGGCGCGCCCGCGGGGCGGTCGCCCTCGGCGGCGGGTCGGCGCGGCTCGGCGAGGATCTTCTGGATCAGCCGCGACCGCTCGGCCTGAATCTTCGTCCGGGAGGCCGCGTCGTCTTCCAGGCTGAAGAGCTGCCGCCCGTCCACGAAGGTCCGTTCGCACTTGGTCAGTGAACTCAGCGGGTGACCATTCCACACGGCGAGGTCCGCGTCCTTGCCGACCTCGAGCGTCCCCACGCGATCGTCGATGTGGAGTTGCTTCGCGGGGTTGAGCGTGACGAACTTCAACGCGTCTTCCTCGCTCATGCCCACGTACTTGACGGCCTTGCCCGCTTCGACGTTCAGTCGGCGGGCCAGTTCGTCGCTGTCGCTGTTGAACGACATCGTCGCCCCGACCATGGCCATGAGCGGCAGGCCCTGGGGGATGGCGTCCTGCACTTCGACCTTGTAGGCCCACCAGTCGGCGAAGCCCGAGCCGCCGCCCGAGTAGTCGCGCACGTAGTCCGCGACCTTGTAGCCTTCGAGGATGTGCTGGAAGGTCCCGATCTTGAACCCGAACTCCTTGGCCACCATGCAGAGCATGAGGATCTCGTCCTGGCGGTAGGAATGGCAATGCACGAGGCGCTCGCCGGCGAGAATCTCGGCGAGGGCTTCGAGTTCGAGATCCCGCCGCACGGCGTGCCCGGGGTGCGCGAACAGCCCGCCCATCGCCGGGATGCCTCCGCCAGCCGCCATGACCAGCCGCGCGTCGCTCTCCACGCCCTCGCGCTGCGCGTGCTTGACGGCCTCGGCGTACTCGCGGGCCGCGGTGAATCGGTCGCGGATGAGCATCTCGACACCCATCCGCGTCTGCGGGTAGCGGGCGGCGGGGGCGCCGGCGCCCTGGTCGCGGGCCGGGCCGCTGTTGGCCCCGCGCGGGTTCTCGCCCAGCGCGAACTTGATGCCGGGAATCGCCCCCTCGAAGTGCATGTCGTCCGGGCGGGCGGCCCCCCAGCGGACCTTGTTCGTCTGCGACTGGCCCCCGATGGCGTTGGCCGAGCCGTGCAGGTTCAGCACGGTTGTCACCCCGCCCGCCAGTTGCCAGTACCAGTTCGTCGTGTCGGGGTTGGTGACGTCCTGGATGCGCACCTCGGCGGTGACGGCCTGCCCGCCCTCGTTCACCCCGCGGCTGATGCCCGTGTGCGAGTGCGCGTCGATGATCCCCGGGGTGATGTGCCTGCCCGCGCAATCGATGGTGATCGCGTCCGCCGGCGGGGGCACGATGCCCGTGTTCCCGTTCGGGAATACGCCCGCGATCTTGCCCCGGCTGATGACCAGCGTCGCGCCCTTCAGTACGCCCTGCGGCGTATTCGTCCACAGCGTGGCGTTGGTCAGCACGTACGTGCCCTGCGGCGGAAGGGCCTTCAGCCCGTAGGGGCCGAACGGCATCGGGAGTTCTTCGGGAATGTCCTTGGCCCAGTCGGCGTCGGCGTCGTCGGGCTTCTTCGGCGGCTCGCGCTCGGCCTCGAGGGCCACCTTCGTTCCGTCCTCGTAGGTCACCTCGCCCGTCAGCGCCTCGCCGAACACGCGCAGCGCTGCGGCGGCCTTGCCCTCGCCGTCGAGGCCCTTGCGGTCGAAGGTGAACGTGACGGTGTAGCCATCGACCTTGAACTCCTCGCCGCGGATCGTCGCGGGGCGTTGGGCCTTGCCCTCGGCGTCGTTGGGCTTGGCGACGGTGAGCGTCACGCCGTCCTTGCGCAGGTCGAGCGTCAGCCCCTCGTTCTCGGGACGGGGCTGCCCGGCAAAGCGCGTGACTTTCCATGTTCCCGTCGGCGGGGCGAATCGAGCTGCGTAGCGCACGCTGGACCCGGGCGTGGCATCCGTGCCCGCGAAGGTTGGCGGCTTCGCGTCGAGATCGAACTCGCCCTCGATCACGCGCTCCGCGCCCCCTTCGGGCTTCAACGTCAGACGCACTATCCGCCCTTGCCGCTCGATGGTCACGGGGGTTGAGGTGCCGTCCACCCCGATCCACGAGGCGCTTCCATCGCTCGCGACGTTCAGCACCGCCAGCGTCCGCGGAGCGGTATGGGGCATGTCCAGGTTGAAGGCCCACGGCCCTTCCAGGCTCGGGGGCTTGCGGTTCGCGGTCCAGGTGAACGGCTCGCCGCCGGCCCGCAGGCCCTGGCCCACGAGGCGTGCCGGGCGCCCGTCGGCCGCGCGCTCGACCGCCGCGGTGATGGCGTACACCCCCACCTGCCCGTCGAGCGGCTCGTGGTCGAACGTGAAACTCACGCGCCCGCGTTCAACCGTGACACGCGAGGCCTTCACGGTCTTCCCGTCGCGGCGGACGGTGACGGCGTTCCCGCTTTCGATAAGGAGCGCCCGCTCGACCGGGGCCGCTCCCGGCAGGTCGATCGTCCACTCGCCCTCGAGGCTCTCGGGCGGGGCAGTCACCTCGTGCGCCTGCCCGTCGACATACACGACGCGGACCTTGGTCTCCTTGGCGAAGATCGGCCCATCCGTGACGATGACGTTGGCTCGCTTGCCAACTTCGATGGTGCCCAGCAGGTCGTCAACCATGAGCATCTTCGCGGGGGTGGTCGTGAGGGCGGCGAGGGCCTGGTCCTCGGTCAGGCCGCAGGTGATGGCCTTGCGCAGGTTCTCCATGAACGCGCCGCGGTCGCGGGCCTTGCTGGTGGTCAGGGCGAAGGTGACGCCCGCGCGGGCGAGGCGGCGCGGGTTGGTCGGGGCCTGCTCCCAGGTCATCAGGTCGCGAAGTTCCACGCTCTCGACCTTGCCCAGCGACGACACGTCGGGCTGACGCGGAAAGTTCAGGGGGAGGATGAAGGGCAGCCCGTCCTCCGCGATGGCGGCCAGGCGACGAAACTCGCCCCCGCTGCCGATGAGGACCGCCCGCCGACCGAACTCGCGTGCGACTTTCGCGGCGCGCAGCGCATCGAGTTCGTCCTGCACGTCGAAGGCAAGGGGCGTCACCGCGTCGAAGCGGCGTGCCAGCGCGCCCAGGCACCCGTCGTTCTGCATCGCGAGCACCCGGGCCGGGCCTTCGGGCAGGCCGTCGAGATAATCCGCGTCGCTGAGGGTCTGCCGGAACAGGGCGATGGCGCCCATGAGGCTGCCGGGGTACCCGCCCCGGCCCGTCTCAAACGCCGCGGCCTGGTAGGCATCGGCGCGGTACACCGGCGGGCGGGCGATGCTCGCGTCGTCGCTGGGCTGGGCGAGGCTGACCACCGCGCTGGTGCCCCGGAACATCCCACCTCTCGGCGATATGGCGGCGGCCCCGAAGCCCATCTTCCGCAGCGCGTCGCGCGTGCCCTCGTCGATCCCCGGGCCATCCACCGCCCGGCGCTGAGGCGTGACCAGCGTGTTCCAATGCAGCCCCACGCCGCCCGCGGCCGGGGCGGGGGCGTCCACCTCGACGAAGGCGTCGATGAACGCGGGGTAGACATGCAGCCCCGAGGAGTCGACGACGCGCGGGCCGATGGGCAGGGGCGCGCCCTCGCCGGGCAGCACCGCGCGGATCACCCCGTCGCGCATGACCACCGTGGCGTGCTCGACCGTCTCCCCGGGCTTCACGTGCACGGTGCAGTTGCGGAGCGCGACCCAGGCAGGGTCGGCCCGGCGCGGACCGTTGGGGGGCGGGGTGTGCGGCCCGGCGGCGGGCTGGGCCAGAGCGGACGAGGCGACGAACGCGGCGAGGAGCATGGAGCGGATCATGCCGACAGAATACCCGATCCGCCCGCCCGCGCCGAGCCTGTGCTCATCGCGTGGGCGACGTTCGCACCCGCCGCGTCACCAGCAACCCGCCCAGCGCGGCCAGCAGCAGCGGCCCGGGCGCGGGGACGGCCACCACGCCCGTCAGTTCGATGGTGTACGACCCCGTGGTGCCCGTGCCCGCCCACGAGAGCAGGGCGCTGGCGGCGCCGGGGCCGTCGGGGGCGCGCTCGGTGTTGAAGGGCGAGTTGTTCCAGATCAGCCCGAAGCCCGACGAGGGGTCGCGGTTGTACGGGGAGATGGCGAGCCAGTAGACGCCCGGCCCGGGGACGAACGCGCCCGTGAGGCGCGACTGCAGCGAACCGCCGCCCGGGGCATCGTCGTTGTGCGACACGCCGCGCCCGTCGGCGTCGAAGAGGAACAACTGCGTGTCGAACGTCGCCCCGCCCACGGTCGAGGCGGAGAACGCGGCGGGGTTGCTGATGTAGATCGAGAACAGGTCGGCGTAGTCGTTGGACGCCGCGGAGAGCGCCCCCTGGATGGCGGTGATCGGATTGGTCCCGACCACGGGCTGGGGCACGAGTTCGTGCGCATCGCCGGATTCGGTATAGACGCCGGCGAAGGCCGCGGGGGCGAGCGTGGCGGACAGGACGAGCGAGAGCGTGCGTTTCATGGCGAGTTCTCCGGTGTGGCCTCGTGGGCCGGGTTGAAGAACGCACGATCGCCACGCCGCTCACGCGTGAATCTCGAACAACTTACGCCGCGCACCGCGCCGCCCTCGGCGTGAGCATCGCTCGCCGAACGTCGCTGACATTGCCGGCCGCATTCGCGACGCCGCAAGGTCGAGTTCGCTCAGCCCAGGGTCGTGTGGGTCTGCGCGACGGCGTCGCCTTGCTCGTTCCCTACAATCATCCTTCATGCCCAAGGCCGCGAAGAAATCCCATGACTGCCGCACCGTGGCCTTCGTCAGCCTGGGGTGCCCCAAGAACCTGGTCGATTCGGAGAAGATGCTGGGGCTGCTGGCGCAGAGCGGCCTCACGCCGGTGCCGTGCGCGGCGGACGACCCGACCTTCGGCGGGGCCGACGCCGTCGTCGTCAACACCTGCGGCTTCCTCGAAGCCTCCAAGGACGAATCGCTCGGGGTCATCAAGGAAGCCATCGCGGCCAAGGAACGCGGCGAGGTGCGCAAGGTCGTCGTCGCCGGGTGCCTCGTGCAGCGCCACCGCGCGAAGATGCTCGAATGGGCGCCCGGCATCGACGCGATGGTCGGCGTCTTCGACCGCGACAAGATCATCGACGCGGTCTTCGGCGGGAGCGCCCAACGCGCGGGGACGCGCCCGGCCCTCGACGCCGACGCGCCGAAGTACTGGATCGCCGGCAACGCCCTCGTCGCCGCGAAGGAACGCGGCCTCGCGACCGCCGGCCTCACCGTCAACGGAAAAGACGCCAAGGGCATCGGGTACTTCGAGGACGACTCGGCCCGCCTGCGCCTCACGCCCCGGCACTACGCCTACCTGCGCATCTCCGAGGGGTGCAACCAGGCGTGCGCCTTCTGCACCATCCCCAGCATCCGTGGCAAGATGCGCTCCAAGCCCGTCGAGGCCATCCTGCGCGAGGCCCGCGAACTCCTCGCCGACGGCGCCCACGAACTCCTCCTCATCGGGCAGGACACCACCTCCTTCGGCGATGACCTCGGCATTGGTCTTTCACCCCCTCCCGGAGGGAGGGGGCCGGGGGGTGGGCGAAAGTCTCCCGACCCCCGGTCGCTCGGCGGCCTCCCATCGCTCCTCGCCGGTCTCTCCGACACGATGGATGAGATGGGCGCCAAGGGCTGGCTGCGCCTCATGTACGCCTATCCCTCGAACTTCACCGACCCCATCATCGACGCGTTCGGGGAACTGGTCCGCCATGGCCGCCTCCTGCCGTACCTCGACATCCCGCTCCAGCACGCGTCGGACCGGGTGCTGGCTCGCATGCGTCGGCACGTGACGCGAGCGCAGCAGGCCCGCGTGATCCGTCGCCTGCGCGAGGCCGTGCCCGGCATGGCCATCCGCACCACGTTCATTTCCGGCTTCCCCGGCGAAACCGAGGCGGACCATCAGGAACTGCTGGAGTTCATCGACGACATGAAGTTCGAGGCCGTCGGCGTCTTCGAGTACAGCCGCGAGCCGGGCACGCCCGCGGGCACGATGGAAGCCGACGCGGCCCTGGCCGTGCCGCCGGAAGTCAAGGCCCGTCGCCGGGGCGAGGTCATGGAGGCGCAGCAACGCCTCGCCTTCGCCCGGGCGGCGGAACTCGCCTCGGCCCACGACGAGGCCCGCCCGCTGAAACCCGACGGCACGCCGAGAGGCCGCGTCTTCGACGTGGTGATCGACCAGGCGCTGCGGTCGCAGGGTCGTGCCACGGCGGGTGTGGGCACGGGCGGGCGTCTGTACGCCGGGCGGACGTACTTCCAGGCCCCGCAGATTGACGCCGTGACCTACGTGCAGAGCCGCGAGAAACTCGCGCCGGGCGAGGTCGTGCGGTGCGTCGTCACCGGGCACGACGGGTACGACCTTGTCGCCCGTCCGGCGGACGAAATCGAGAAGCGCGTGGGGCTCAAGGTGTTGAAGTAACGTGCGCTATTCGGCGGCGTCCGCCCCGCGCCACAGCGCCACGCCGCGACGCTTCGCGTGCCACGCATCGGTGATCCGCCGCACTTCCGCGAGCAGCCCCAGCCCGGCGAGTTTCCCCGCGCCGAGGGTCACCACCAGTGCGTCGCCCTCGATGTCGGCATGCAGGACGCGCACGCCCACGCGCTCGCCCACCGCCCGGGCGGTGGCCAGCACCGTGCCCCGCGTGCGCTCGTCGCGCAGCGCCCCCGCGTCGCGCGCGTGCATCAGCATCGTCGTCACCTCGCCCCCGGCCTCGACGATCGCCCGCACGTCGTGCACCGCGAGGATCACGTCCGCCGCCGCGCTCACGTCCGGCACGTCGCCCCCTGCCCCCACGCGCAGGCATCGTTCGCGCGCGATGCCCGCGGCCAGGCCCGCCTCCACGTCGCGCGGCGCATCCCCCACCAGCCACGACGAGGCCAGGTCCAGCCCCAGGTCCGCCGCGGCCGCCAGGATCATGCCCGGCGCCGGCTTGCGCCACGGATGCTCCCGCGTGAACTCCGGCACCGCCCCCTTCGGGTGATACAGGCAGAAATAGATACCCGCGAACTCGACGCCCGCCTCGGCCCGGACGACTTCGCGCAGGCGTGCATTGACGGCCTCGACGTCGGCGATCGTGCCTCCGCCCCGCGCCACCACCCCCTGATTGGACACCACCACCAGGGCATACCCCCCCGCCGCGAGCCGTGAAAGGCCCTCGGCCACGCCGGGCAGCAGGCGGACCAGCCGCGGGTCCACCAGGTCGCCCGGGTTGGCGGGGGGCTTGGGCGCGGGCAGGCCCGTGCACTCGATGAGCGTGTCGTCGCGGTCAAGAAAAACGGCGGGAGTCATGGCAGGGTTCGCAAGACTATCACACGCCGCCGCGTCCGGTCGATAGTGGTGGCCGTGACTCAGACCGGACGACGCGGCATGGCATGGTGGATGCTCGGGTGCGCCGGGCTGGGTGTCGCCTTGGCCTGGACCATGAAGGACCGCGAGCGGGCCTTCCTGGCCGAGGCCCGGGCGATGTCCACGACGCAGGCCCCGCCCCGCCCCCTCGCCGAGATCGCCTCGGCCCTGCGGGCGGCCAAGCTCGTCACCGTCGAGATCGACACCACCGTGGCCCTCTCACGCGGGGACATGTCCTGGCGGGGCGACGCCGCGGCGAGGCTCGAGGTTCCCGTGCGCCTGCACTACGGCGTAGACCTCGCCGCCATGCAGGCCGACGCCGTCGGGTTCTCCCCCATCACCCCGGGCGTGTGCATTGTCCGCGTGCCGGCCCCCGCGCGCGTCGCGACGGAGGTCTTCCTCGAACAGGAACGGGCCGAGGTCGAGGTCGGGTGGCTGCGGCTGCGCTCGCGCGCGGGGGAGTATTACCTGGGGCTGGCCCGGCGCGACGCGGCGGACGCGGCCCGCGCCCTCGTGCTCGCCCCCGACGACGCCGCCAAGGTCCGCGAGGTCTCCCGCGAACAGATCGCCGACGTGGTGCGGCGACTGCTGGGCGACGGCACAATCGTCCACGTGCGATTTGAGGACGCGCCCTGATGCTCCCCATGCCGATCCGATATGTGTGGCGGTCGCGGTGGAACCTGCTCCGGTTTGCGCTGGCGGTGTTCGTGGCGTGGGTGCTCTTCGCCGACGCCTCGGCGCGCCTGGGCCGCCTGGCCCTGGCGCAGATGCCCGACTTCGACTTCGCGGGCGAAGTGCATGCGCTCCGGCTCGAAGGGCGCTACGGCGAGGCGCTCATGCTCGCCGAGTCCGGGCTGACGGACCTTGAAGGCCCGGCCCGAGCCACCCTCGTCGCCGAGCGCGACGCCGTGATCGCCGAACGCGACAGCCTGATCCGCCGCGCCAAGGACGTTGGCCTCGGGGCGCTCTCCGGGCGGGGCGAATCGCTCGAGGGGCTGCTGGGCGCGGTGGCGGCGGACATGCTCGTCGTGGGGGATGTGCGCGACCTGGTCATCCAGGGCGGCAAGCAGATGCTCGACGGCGAGAGCGACGAGGTCATCCTGCTCCTCAGCGCCGCGGGCATCGCCACCACCCTGCTCCCCGAGATCGACTGGGCGGCGGCGGTGCTGAAAGCGGCCCGAAGGCTCGGCGCCATGACGGAACGATTCGCCGCGTCGCTCGTCGAGATGCTGAAACAGAAGGACACGGACAATCTCCGTGCGATCTTCGACGACGTCCGCGCCCTGGCGGACAAGGCCTCGCCCGGCGGGGCGGCCCGCCTCATGCGCCACGCCGACTCACCCGAAGAACTGGCGACCCTGCGTCGATTTGTGGAGCGCCACGACGGGGCCGCCGGGGCGTTGCACGTCGCGGGGCGCGACGGGGCCGAGGTGGTGAAGGCCGCCGCGAAACTCGCCCCCGACGCGGCGGCGGCACAGGAACGCGTGCTCCTCCGGGCCGCCCGCAAAGGCCCCGCGGGCGTGCGATTCGTCTCGAAAGGCCCCGGGCGCGTGCTGCTCACCCCCCACCCGCTCCTGGGCCTCGCCAAGAGCCTGTACAAGGGCAACGCCGCCGAGGTCCTTGAGCGCCTGGCCGACCGGATGGACCACGGCGCGTGGTGGATGCTCCCCGCGGCGAGCGCCTGGGCCTTGCTGGAAGCCGGGCTGCTCGTGGGTCGGTGGCCGTCGATGCGCCGCGAAGCGAGCCGGTTGACCTCGGGCAACGGCGCGGCGGCGCGGGGCGGCCCGACGACCGCGCGGCGCAATAATGCCGCATGAAGTTCTGCGTGATCATCGCGGCGGGCGGGGCCTCGGCCCGCTACGAGGCCGCCGGGGGCCTGCGCTCGAAACTCGACGAGGACCTGGGCGGCAAGCCCCTCCTCCAGCGCACCGTCGAGACGTTCACCAAGTTCGAGCCGCGCGAGGGGACCATCTCCTCGCTCATCGTCGCCGGACCGGGCAAGGCGGATGAGTTCGCCGAGTTCAAGCAGCGCCACGGCGACCGGCTGGGCATCATGGGGGCGAAACTCGTGCCCGGGGGCGTGAGCCACCGGTGGGAATCGATCAAGGCCGCCCTCGCGCACGTGCCGGACGACTGCACGCACGTGGCGGTGCACGACGCGGCCCGGCCCTGCGTCTCGATGGACCTGCTCGACCGCGTCTTTCACGCCGCGGCGACCTACGACGCCGTCATCCCCGCCGTCGAGATCGCCGACACCGTCAAGCGCGTCGAGGACACGGGCGAGGCCATGGGCGGGGCCGACCCGGCCGCCGTCATCCTCGGGGCGGCCCCGAAAGTGCCCCTGCGCGTGGTCACGGAAACCCTCGCCCGCGCAGGGCTGATGCTCGTGCAGACCCCGCAGGTCTTCGCCACGGACCTCATCGTGCGGGCCTACGCGCAGCCCGACCTGTCGAGCACCGACGACGCGGGGCTGGTCGAGCGCCTGGGCGCGCGGGTGGTGGTCGTTACGGGCGAGGCGCGGAACCTCAAGGTCACCGTGCCCGCCGACGTGGCGATGGCGCGGCAGGTACTGGGCCTGCGCGAACCCGAAGGCCGCCCCGTGCACAAGCGATTCTGAGGCGACACCCCGGCGTCGTGGGTTCGCCTACACCGGCTCGAGCATCATGTCAGCCGACATCCCCGCCATGGGGTAGTGCTTCTCCAACGCCTCGCCGAGGGCCTTGGGATCGGCGATGACGAACCGCACCCCGTGCCCCAGCCGCCACCCCGCGAACTTCAGCGCCCGCGGCAGGGCCTCCTGCGTCGTGCACGCGAGCAACTCGCGCCCGGTCATCTCCAGCGGCAGCAGACGGAACTGCCACGCCTGCCGCTTCGAGATGATCTCCAGCGTCCGCGCCGACACCGGGTACGCCCGCGGGTCCATGTGCGGGGCCATCGAGGCGTACTGCTCGGCCCAGGCCTGCTCGACCAGCGTCGGGTTCACCCCGAACATCTGCTCGGCGATGGCGCCGAACGGCCCGCCACGCACGCGCTGCGCCTCGAGCACCGCGTCGCGCTGCGCCGCGCTCAGCACGCCGTGCTTGACCAGAAGATCGCCCAGGTGAAGGGTGTGCATCGTCCACGCTCCTCGTCGCGACGCGGCGTGCGTCGCCGGCATGAGCATCGACGACGCGAGGAGGCGCGATGAGCGTACAGCCAGCGAGTCGCCCTCGCGGAGTCGTGTCACGCGGCGTGGGGCGTGAAGGCGCGTGTCAACGGCCAAAGGGATTGCGCGAGCCGACTTTCTCCCGAGGGGCGGATTTTTCCTTGCCGCGTGACGATCTGAATTGTAATGGAGTGGTCCGGGAATATCGGCCCGGGGACACGCCGCCCAGCCCCTCGCCCCGCCGGGGGTGATTCAGACGCCGTACACCTGCTCGGCCTTGGCCGACAGGTGCCGCAGCAGCGGCTCGGACGACAGCGGCGCGCCCGTCACCCGCGTGCACAAGTCCCCCGCCGTATACCGCCGCCCGTGCGCGTGGATCTTCGTATTCAACCACTTCTTCAGCGCGTCGAACCGCCCCTTGGCGATCTGCTTGTTCAGGTCGGGAATGTCCTGGTTGATCTTCTCCCAGAACTGCGCGGCGTAGAGATTCCCCAGCGTGTACGTCGGGAAGTACCCGAACAGCCCGAACGACCAGTGCACGTCCTGGAGGCATCCGCGCCGGTCGTCGGGCACCTTCACGCCCAGGTACTCCTTGTACTTCCCGTTCCACGCCCCCGGCAGGTCCTTCACCGCCAGGTCGCCCCGCAGCAGCGCCCGCTCGATCTCGAACCGGATCATCACGTGCAGGTTGTACGTCGTTTCGTCGGCCTCGACGCGGATCAGGCTCGGCGCCGCCGTGTTCACCGCCGCGAAATACTCCTTCGCGTCGAACTTCGACAGCGCCTTGCCGAACTGCTTCTTCGACTTGGGCAGCGCCCACTTCCAGAACGCCTTGCTCCGCCCCACGAAGTTCTCCCACATGCGGCTCTGCGACTCGTGGATGCCCAGCGAGATCGAGTCGGCCAGGGGCGTGCCGTACAGGTCGCTCGGTCCGCCGTCCTTGCCCATCTTGGGCAGCCCCTGCTCGTACAACCCGTGCCCCATCTCGTGCAGGGTGCTGTAGAGCGCATCGGTGAAGTGCGCCTCGCGGTACCGCGTCGTCAGGCGCGTGTCGCCCGGGGCGAACCCCGAGCAGAACGGGTGCGTCGTGGTGTCCACGCGACCGGCCGTCAGATCAAACCCCATCGCCTCGATCACCGCCAGCCCGAAGGCGTGCTGGGCCGCGGGATCGATCTTCACTTCAAGGCACCGCGTCCGAACCTTCGCCTTGCTCCCCCGCACGCGCCCGAGGAGGTCGGTCAGGCGTGCCCGCAGCGGGGTGAACACCGCCTCCAGCCCCGCCGCCGTCGCCCCCGGCTCGTACAAATCCAGCAGCGCGTCGTAGGCCTCGCCCCCGGGCGCGTGCCCGAGGCACTCGGCCTTGCGCCGTTGAAGGCCGATCATCCGCTCCAGCCACGGGCGGAACATGGCGAAATCCGACCCCTCCCGCGCCTTCTTCCACACTTCCTGCGCCTGGCTCCCCACCTTCGCGATCTCGGCGACCAACTCGGCCGGCACCTTCGTGTGCTTGTCGTAGTCCCGCCGAATCTCCCGCAGGTTCGCCCCCGTCGGCGTCTCCGCCGCCGTCAGCCCCGCGTCGCCCTCGCACGCCGCCAGCAACTCGCCCACGCGCGGGCTGGTCCGCCGTTCATGAATCAGCGTCGCCAGCAGCGCCACCGACTCGGCCCGCGCCGCCGCCCCCTTCTCGGGCATGTACGTCTCCTGGTCCCACGACGCCAGTTGCGCCAGCGAGTCCAGCAACGCGGCGTGCTTCAGCAGCGAACACAGTTCGGCGTACGCGGTCGGCATTCGGCCCTCCGGGGAATGAGGGCAAGTGTAGTGGCGGAAACCACCGGGCAAGCCCGTCGTGCGTCGCTACTTCGCGTGCCGCAACGCCACCAGTGAATACGCCGTGATCAGCACCGGGTTGTTCTCCATCCACCGGTCGTCCACGCTGCGGAACGACCCGTCCGGCTGCTGGAGCGTCGCCAGACGCGCCACGAGATCGCCGCGCCAATCCCGCGGCGTCACCACGCCGTCCGCCCCCACCGCGGGGACCGTCGCCTCCCCGAACGCCTCGTTCGCCCGCGCGAACACCACGTAGTAGTAGTACAACCCGTCCGTTCCCGCGCCGGGGTTCTCCTCCAGCGTGTAGTGCCGCCCGATCCATTCCCGCGCCAGCGTCACGCGCGGATCGTTCCGCGACAGCCCGGCGTACAGGTAACTCTTGAACCCCGAGTACGTCATCGACCCGTACGCCCGCAGTCGGCTCACCTTCGTCCCGTCGTCGAGCGTCTCCTCGATCACCCCCGCCGCCTGCGACTGCCCCACGCCACGCTCGTCCTTGTTCACGCTCGTCGCGTAGATGAACCCGCCCTGCCTCGACCCCTTCGCGTACTCCATCGCGTTGATCACCGTCCCGTCCGGGGCCTTCTCGACCATCTGGCAGCGCTGCAGGAACACCAGCGCCCGCTGAAAGACCGCGTCCTGCTCCGACACCCCCGAGGCCCGCAGCGCCTCGATGATGAACGCCGTGTTCGAGAGATCAGGCCGTCCGTGGTTCCCGTACCCCCACCCGCCGTAGAACGGGTGCTCGCGCCCCACGCGTTCGGCGGGGTTGGGCGTCCCCGGCAGCGCCGACGCCCCTTCACCGTACTGCAACCCCTTCAAGAACTCCTGCGCCTTGCCGATCGCCGCGAGCACCTCGGGCGTCTTGTGCTGGAGCGACGCCAGCGCCGTCAGGCAGATCGCCGTGTTGTACGTCGGAAGGATGCGGTCGTAGATACCCCCGTCGGGCTGCTGTTTGCTCAGCATGAACGCGACGGCCTTGGCCACCATCGGGTCGCTCTCGCGCACCGACGCGTCCCCCAGCACGCCCTGCACCGCCAGCCCCGTGATCGCCGGGAAGGTCGGGCCGTTCTCGTTCACGCTCCACCCGCCCGAGGCGTGCTGCACCGACCGCAGGTATGCCACCGCCGACGCCACCATGCGGTCGTGGACCCCCGCCGCCCCTTCGTCCTTCGGCGGTTGAGCGACCAGCGCTCCCAGCGCCGGCTCGGGCGGCTCGTGGGGCGCCTGCCCGATGGCCGTTGCGCTCGCCAAGATCAGCACGACAAACCCGTGGTTCAGCATGGGGTCATCGTATCGCCACCCGACGCCACGCCGGCCAGGTGCAGCATCACCCCCGCCCCCACCACCGCCGCGACCTCCGTCCGCATCACGTGCCGGCCGAACGACGCCACCTTCGCTCCCGCGCGTGTCAACGCCTCCACCTCCGCCGGGGTCAGCCCGCCCTCCGGGCCGATGATCAGCGTGAACTCATCGCCCGTTTCATGCCCATACGGCCTGCCCGACGCGTCGGCCACCACCAGCCCGGGCCGACCCATGGCCGCTTCCACCCGCACCGCCTCCCCGATCTCCAGCACCCACGCCCGCCCGCACTGTTTCATCGACTCGATCGCCACGTGCCCGAGTCGCTCCAGCTTCCCCTCGCGCGGCCGCACCACCGTCCGCTCGCTCCCCAGCGGCGACCACGACGCCGCCCCCACCTGCGACAGCCCCGCGATCATGTCGTGCAAGCGCTCGCCCTTCGGCGCCGACGCCAGCACGTGCACGATCGGCCTCGGCCTGGCCTCCACGCGCCGCGACGCGACCTCCACCATCAACCGCCACCCGCGCCCGGCCTTGATCCCCTCGCGCACCCGACCGCGTGCCACCCCGCCGCGACCGTCCAGCAGTTCCACCGTTTCGCCCGCCTCCAGGCGCTTCACGCGCACCGCATGGTGGGCCTCGTCGCCCTCGACGGCCACCACGCCGCCCGCAGGGATGGGATCAAGATGGATTCGGTGCGTGCCCATGCGTCCGCACGCCGCGCGTGCTCGCCACGACGGTATTCTCGGGCCTGCCTGCGGGCCGTGGCTGGAGTGCGACCCCAGGTTCGTCGATGATGATTGGGCCGCGACACCCCACGGTACCATGGCCTGATGTCCCCATGTCCACCCCGACCTCTCCAACCCCGCCCACGTTCACCGAGGCCGACCTGAGCGCCCAGGTCGACGCGCTCTTCGCCGAGGTTTCACCCGTGGCGGGCTCCGAGCCGTCGCCGCCGGGCGCCCCCGAGCACGGCCTGCGTGCCGACCCTGCGCCCGTGAGCACATCCACGCCTCTCGCACCGCCCGCCGCGGCCCGTACGACACCGGCCGCGACGCCCGCGAGTTCGCCCGCCACCTCTCCTGCATCCCCAACGACGGCCGTTCAGCCCGCCGCGGTGATCCCGCCGACCCCAGCCCCCGTCGTGCACGCCGGACCCCGCGGCGGCGCACTCCTACAGGCCCTCGCCGTCGCGTCCATCCCCATCGAATCCAAGCCGCCCGTGGTGCGTTCCGCCGTCGGGTGGATCGCCCTGAACACCCTCGTGCTGGGCGCGCTCCTCTGGGCGTACGTCCTGTTCTTCCGCCCGGCCCCCGAGCAGGCCCACGCCAAAGCCTTCAACTTCACCGAAGGCCGCGTCCCCGTTGCACCAACGCCCTCCGCCGACGCCCCCAAGGCCGCCAACGCCGCACCGGGAGCGTCGAAGAGCGCGTCCAAATCCGCCGAGTCGCACGGCGGGGGGCACTGACGCGCCTCAATACACCGAATCCGGGAAGTAATACTGCTTCGCGTTCTCCGGCGTGATCAGTTCCACGTCCATCACCAGGTGCTTGGGCATGAACTGCAGCACCTGGTCCTTCTTCCCGTCGCGCATCACGCTCGCCGCCGTGTGAATCCCCACTGCGATCATGCTCGGCGGGTACGTGATGTTCGCCGGCACCATCGGGTGCCGGTCCATCACCATCTTCACCACGTCCTTCATCCCCGCCCCGCCCACCATGAACATCTCGCGCTCGCGCCCCGCCTCCTTCACCGCCTGCATCGCCCCCAGCAGAATGTCGTCGTCCTGCGCCCACACCGCGTCGATCTTCGGGTGCTTGGTCAGCAGGTTCTGCATCACCTCCAGCCCCTTCTGCCGGTTCCAGTACGCCGCCTGCGTGTCCAGAATTCGGATCTCCGGGTACCGCGCGAACACCTCCTTCGCCGCGTTCACCCGGTCCGTGTCCACCGTGCACGGGATGCCCGAGAGGATCACCAGGTTCGTCCGCTTCTCGGCCTTCATCTTCTCCGCCACAAACTCCGCGCTCTTCCGCCCGAACGCCTTGTTGTCCCCCTCGATGAAGATGTCCGCCACCGGCTCCAGAAACCCGCGGTCCACGTTCACGATGAACACGCCCTGCTCGCGCACCCGCTTCGCCGTCGGCGTCAGCGGCGCCGACTCCGTCGCCAGCACCACCAGCCCGTCGATCCCCTTGGTCATCATCGCCTCGATGTCCGCGATCTGCTTCTCCGGCCCCGTCGCCGTCGCGTACACCCACTCGATCTCCGGGTGCAGCGCCATCGCGCGCTTGGCCCACCACCCGATCCCCGCCGTCCACCCGTGGTCCGCCGCCGGCACGCTCACCCCGATCTTGTACTTCTTCGCCGGCTGCGCCGCGGGCGCCGCCCCGGGGGCCGGGTCGGTCACGGCCGGCGCGGTCGCCAGCGCCAGGGTGGTCAGGGCCAGGAACGCCGTCGCGAGTTTCAGCATGGTGCCTCCGTGTGCTAGCGCCGCGTGCGTTGCAGCAGCACCGCGCCGATGATGATACAGCCCTTCACCAGCCCCTGAATGTAGTTGTCCACGCTCAGCATCGTCAGCATGTTGTTGATCACGCCCAGCAGCAGCACGCCCACCAGCGTCCCCAGCACCGACCCCCGCCCCCCGGCCATCGCCGTGCCGCCGATCACCACCGCCGCGATCGCGTCCAACTCGTACATCTGCCCCAGCGAACTCGACGCCACCGAGTTCAGCCGCGACGCGTTCAGCAGCGCCGCCACCCCGCACGTCAGCCCGCACAGCGTG
This sequence comes from Phycisphaerae bacterium, assembly GCA_022180725.1. Taxonomy (GTDB): domain Bacteria; phylum Planctomycetota; class Phycisphaerae; order Phycisphaerales; family UBA1924; genus RI-211. The sequence continues at coordinate 464 of BQMO01000006.1, read as the reverse complement.
TACACCACCATCGTCACCTTGCCCACCCCGATCCCCGCGTACCGCGCCGCCTCCGCGTTCCCCCCCACCGCCAGCACGTGCCGCCCCAGCACCGTCAGCCTCAGCACCGCCTCCCCCAGCACCACCACCCCCAGAAAGCACAGCGTCGGCACCCCCACCAGCACCGGCACCCCGCGCGAACTCAGCAGAAACGGCAGCCGAACCCCGCCCGAGCCAAGGTCCCCGAACGCCGACACCATCGACCGCACCTCGGCCCCTTCCGCCTGGTGAAGAATGATCGCCCGGTACGCCGCCATCGTCCCCAGCGTCACGATGAACGGCGCCACCCGCCCCAGCACGATCACGCTTCCGTTCACCAGCCCCAGCAGAGGGCCCCCCAGCAGCATCACCCCCGCCCCCGCCGCAATCGCCCACCCCGTGCCCGCGCCGCGCTCCGCCGCCGCGTTCATCGCCAGGATGCCCAC